>NZ_JBQFPA010000001.1:0-1629285 GCF_056534105.1 Ruegeria sp. E5
CCATCCCCCGCAAACTCTCTGACCTGGGCGTCACCAAAGCCGCCATCCCCGAACTGGTCCAAGGCGCAATCATCGACCCCTCATGCGGAGGGAATCCGATCGAATTGACCGAAGAAAACCTGACAACGCTCTTCAACGCAGCACACTAACAGGCTTGCCGAACCCATCCCTCACCTCTCATACTGGTCGGAGGTGAGGGAGATTTTCATGACGAAAGAGATTGTTCTGACCCACGGTGCTTTTGCCGGACCGTGGTGTATGGAGGATTATGCAGGCTTCTTTCGTGCACGTGGCTGGACGGTGCATACGCCAGCGCTACGCTACCATGGTGGCGACCCCAAGGCAGATCCCGATCCCGGCCTCACCGACACAAGCGTCCTAGATTACGCCAATGACATTTCGGACTTCGTGCAGGGGTTGGATAGCGAACCCGTGCTACTGGGCCATGCGATTGCGGGGGTAGTGGCGCAGAAGGTGGCGTCTCGGGGGTTGGCCAGCGCAATTGTCCTGATCAACCCAAACGCGGCTTGGGGCACATTGCCGGAAACCGACGACGAACGCGCTGTGCCGCGCGCGTTGATGGAGGGTGGGGCGTTCTGGAAACAGCCCATGCGCGTTGATTTCGACCTGATGGCCCCTTTTGCGCTCAACAAGATGCCCGAGGTGCAGCAGCATGAGGTGTATGACCAACTCGGCCCCGAAAGCGGGCGGGTGATGTTCGAGATGTTCTTCTGGATGTTCGACGATCACCACGCGATGAAGGTGGACACCGACAAGGTCGATTGCCCGGTGCTGATTGTTTCAGGCACCGAGGACCGGGCCGTGAACCCCAACACCTGCCGCGCTCTGGCGAAGCTTTACGGAGACCGTGCGACTTTCCTGCCCGTCGACAACCACGCGCATTTTCTGTTCATGGAGCCGGGATGGGAAGGGCCAGCCGAACAGATTGCCAACTGGTTGGATCGGAATGTTGGGTAGGATGGGGTTTCACCCCATCGCTCCCATTCCGCTTTGATGGGTTGGAAACCCATCCTACGTCAGTTGTTGGTTTGAAACGTGCTCTGCGGTTTCCAGACCAGAGAGCCATCGTCATTGCGATGACACCGCAGCAGCCGTTCCTCGCGCGTGCTGATGGTTGAGGTTACGGTGTTGTCACCGGTCAGCAGGATGAACGCGTCTGGCGAATAGGCCATCCCGCCATAGTAGCAAAACCGCGTCTCGGCCCCGTCCGGAATGGGTGATGCAGTGCTGAGCATCTGCTGCGCGGGGGCTGCCGAGGCCAGCAGGGTCAGGGCCAGCCCGAGGGTTAATGTTTTCATGTCGTCCTCCCGTTCGGAATATTGTTCGTGGTTAAATTAGGTCTTGGACGCTCGGAACCTCAAATGTCGCTCTTGGATGACGGATTGAGTGTAAGTGTGAACGGGATCAACGGGTTAGGCAAGAGGGATTGCGGAGGGCCGGGCTGAAGCCAGGCCTATGGATTGTCGGACGGTCTCATGCACGTGCGCCCAGTTTCTTTATACACGCGCTGAACGGATATCTCAGCCGATGTTGTAGTGATTTCTCCATCGACGTGTAGGGAAAGCCGAGGCTAGTTGCAAAAGCTGTTTCGAAGGTCTTTCTTCGACACCGGTAATGTCAATTAATCCGCGCCATGGCATACGCGACGCGATTTTTGAGAAACAAGTCGCGTAGAAGTCTTTTGCCTCTTGAGGCCAATCAACTTTGTACCCACCTTCAATTTCAAAGAACTTCTTCGACAAAAACACGACTAAGTCAGCAAACTGAATCATAGGGTGCCTAACCGAGTCTATCGGGTAGCTAAATTCAACAACTTGCTTGATTCTGCGTGCCGCAGCGACGTGAAATCGCCGGTATTCTACTAATTCGTCAATTGACGATTGATAGATTTCTTTCTCATCAATGATAATCATCGAACGGGCGGTGCGACCCAGCTTTTCACCGGTGTATTTCTCTGCATAGTTGACGAAATAATTGAAGCAGAGTTGGTAAGGAATACTCGGGTCAATTTTGGGGTGCATTTGGCCATTCTCTGCTTCGGCGAGCTTGTACTTGTCAACGCCAACTAGGTGAACAGGATGTTTGCGGTTTTCTAGCAATCCCAGCAACTCGAAAACGAGCTCAGAACAATCTTCTCGTGAAAAGCCTTCAAAAGCGCCTTGCTGGTTCACTAGCTCGTGTGCATGAAGTTCGAATCTTTCAGGCAAATCGTGTTGGAAGAAATCGACAAGTATCTTTCGCATGGATTCAACGGTTCTGGTCCAACCTACATCCTTGACGGAAATGCCTCCCAATACAAAAATTGGTTGCTGCGGATTGTTTAACTGGGCGCCTGTACACCCAGCTTCATCAAGATAAAAGAAATGCATAAAAAAAGCCTTATTAAATAGCCTTAAACATCCAACTCCTCCACAAACCGCGCGTTCTCCTGAATGTACTGGAACCGCAGTTCGGGTTTCTTGCCCATCAGGCGCTCGACAAGGTCGCCTGTCTCGCCGGGTTCGTCCTCGTCGATAGTGACCCGGATCAATTTCCGGGATTTCGGGTCCATCGTGGTCTCTTTCAGGTCCTTGGCGTCCATTTCGCCCAGACCCTTGAAGCGGGATACGTCGATCTTGCCTTTGCCGCCCAGACCTTTCTCAAGCCACTCGTCCCGCTCGGCCTCGTCCAGGCAGTAAACGCGCTTGGCGCCTTGGGTCAGGCGGTACAATGGCGGGCAGGCGAGGTACAAATGCCCCGCGTCGATCATCGGGCGCATCTGGGTAAAGAAGAACGTCATCAGCAACGAGGCGATATGCGCTCCGTCCACATCCGCGTCGGTCATGATGATGATCTTGTCATAGCGCAGGTCGTCGACGTTGAATTTGGTGCCAAGGCCAACACCCAGCGCTTGGGTCAGGTCGTTGATTTCGGCATTGGTGCCCAGTTTCGAACTGGCCGCGCCCAACACGTTCAGGATTTTGCCGCGCAGCGGCAGTAGGGCTTGGGTCTTTCGGTCGCGGCCCATTTTGGCAGAGCCACCTGCCGAGTCGCCCTCGACGATGAATAATTCCGTGCCGTCCCGTGTTGAACTACTACAGTCCACCAACTTGCCGGGGAGACGAAGTTTCTTAGTGGCGGACTTGCGTTGTGTTTCCTTCTCGGCCCGTCGGCGCAGGCGTTCTTCGGCCCTCAGGATGAGGAAGTCGAGGATCGCCCCGGCGGATTTCGTATCAGCCGCCAGCCAGTTATCGAAATGGTCGCGGACGGAGTTTTCGACCAGCCGTTGCGCCTCGACCGTGGCCAGACGGTCTTTGGTTTGGCCGACGAATTCCGGTTCCGAGATAAAGCAGGACACCAGCGCGCAGCCGCCGGTGATCAGGTCGTCACGGGTGATCTGACCTGCTTTCTTGTTGTTGATCAGCTCGCCATAGGCCTTGATCCCCTTGAGGACCGCAGCCCAGAATCCCGCCACATGGGTGCCGCCTTCGGGGGTGGGGACAGTGTTACAGTAGGACTGGATGAACCCGTCGCGTGAAGGCGTCCAGTTGATCGCCCATTCGACTTTGCCGGGGGTGCCGAACTTCTCGTTAAAGTCCACGGTGCCAGCAAAGGGCTGCTCGGCATAGGTCGACGAGCCGTTCATCGTCTCCTTCAGATAGTCCGACAGGCCGCCGGGGAAGTGGAAGGTGGCCTCGGTCGGGGTTTCACCGTCGTCGATGGCGGATTTCCAGCGGATTTCCACGCCAGAGAACAGGTAGGCCTTTGAACGGATGGATTTGAATAGGCGCGCGGGTTTGAATTTGTGGTGGCCGAAGATGTCCGCGTCGGCGTGGAACGTGACGGTTGTACCGCGCCGGTTGGGCGCTGCGCCTACTTTTTCCACCGGTCCTAGAGGGATACCGCGCGAGAAGCGTTGTTCGAATAGCTGCTTGTCGCGTGCCACCTGCACGACCATCGAATCCGACAGGGCATTCACCACCGATGCACCCACACCGTGCAGACCGCCCGAAGTCTGATACGCTTTGCCCGAGAACTTGCCGCCTGCGTGCAGGGTACAGAGGATCACTTCAAGTGCCGACTTGTCGGGGAACTTGGGATGCGGGTCGATCGGAATGCCGCGCCCGTTGTCACGAACGGTCAGGGCGTAATCTGCGTGCAGCTCGACCTCGATCCGGTTGGCATGGCCCGCGACCGCTTCGTCCATCGAGTTGTCGAGGATTTCGGCCACCATGTGGTGCAATGCACGCTCATCGGTGCCGCCAATATACATGCCGGGGCGTTTGCGGACCGGTTCCAGACCTTCCAGCACCTCGATGGACGAGGCGTCATAGGTGGAGGTCGCTTCTGGCGTCAACAGATCGTCGGGCATGGGTGCTGCTCTTGTTTTTGAGTTTCCCCCATTATGGCAGGTGATGTGGTCCGGGGGAAGAGGGACGCGAGGTGTTGTATCCGGTTTGTCGGGGTCACCGGAACCGGAGCGAATTTCAGCGCTGTATTGCAGCGCGTTTACAATGACAGACTACAATGACAGCCAGAGAGTTTTGTCTTTAAAGCCACCTCGAACAAGAGAACTTTTCTCAAGCACATCCGAATATTCGTCATCCCAATCACGGAACCGGTCATTTGTGACGATAGCAGCGCCGAGATCCCGCGCTACCTGAAGGACCAGCGGGTCGGCAGGAGTACCCTTTGGCGCAACCATCACGTGGCTGGATGGCAACCCAAGCAAAGCCGCAAGGTAACTGTCGTTCATATAGCGATCTGAGATTTTGTATCCTACATTGGCATCAAAGACGACGCCCGGTGTCCGCCCCTTTGTCTTCAACTCGTCGACAACCTCGCGCACTGTGGCGATATTAGGAACACCGCCTTTCCAGTGCAAAACATTTGATCCATCGACGACAGCCCAGTTTTTCGAAGTTTTGAGCCGGCGTAGCCTTTTTCCGAACAGCAGCAGCAAACTTGCCAATGCGCACGGTCCTGTCAGCAATAACCAATCTGAGAACGCTGGATTGAACATAGCTATAGCAGAGCCAAAACAAGACAGGGCAAAAATACAGATGAGAGGGCGCACAGTTGAAAAGTCTTTGGTCAGAAAGTTGTTTCAATAGGGACGTAGCAGACAGTAGGGGTGGCTGCCCAGCATATATCAGTGATGCAAAACAGATTGATATTAAACCGCGAGCTTTCCAAGGTCTCGTCATGTTTCGAAATCCCGTTTAGGCTTTGTTCCGGAAGCAGAAATTAGGGAGCAGAAGAATTGAGCTGGATCAGAACCATTCCATTCGAAGAGGCGACGGGAAAGCTGAGGAAGCTTTATGAACGGGTCACCGGGCCGGACAACAATGTGGACAATATCATGATGGCGCACAGCCTGCGGCCGCATTCGATGGAAGGCCATATGGCGATGTACAAGGCGGTGCTACATCACTCGAGCAACAAGATACCGAAGTGGTTTCTTGAGGTGCTGGGCGTGTGGGTCAGCGCTCTGAACCGATGCGGGTATTGCGTGGAACATCACTTTTCCGGATTGCAGCGGTTGCTGCAGGATGAGGCGCGCGGCAATGCGATCCGTGCGGCGATTGAGGCGGGTGATCCGGCCTCAGCGCCTTTGGACGCGGCACAGGTCGAAGCGATGAAATATGCGCGCAAGCTGACCGAGGCGCCGGGTGATCTGTCAGAGGCGGATGTAGTTGCCCTGCGTGAGGCGGGGTGGGAAGATGGCGAGATTCTGGAGATCAATCAGGTGTGTTCGTATTTCTCCTATGCGAACAGAACCGTTTTGGGGTTGGGGTGTTCGACTGACGGAGACGTTTTGGGCTTGTCGCCGAACAACTCGGACAATCCTGATGATTGGGGACATCGGTAAGTGCGGGGCTGGCCGCTCCCCCCCCCTATGTATTTTGGGGTCATGTAAAGAACGGGCATAGGCTTGTTCTTTGACGCCCCGACAAAACCTATGTCAATTTGACACCAATCAAAGCGCGCCGTGTGACAATCGGCTAAGCATCTCCTCGACAGTGAAACCGAGGAGAACATGTATGGATGCGGCACCCCAGATCAAACAAAAATCATCTCAGATCAAAGCTGTAACTGACCTGAAGGCGGATGCCTCGGCACCAACATCCGAGAAAATCCGGCAAGCTTTTGAGAGCGGCAAGTATCCCTATGGCCGCAAGATGGCACGCAAGGATTACGAGGCGCAAAAGGCCGAGCTGCAGGCAGAGTTGCTGAAGGTTCAATTGTGGGCGCAGGAGACCGGGCAGCGGTTTGTGCTGTTGTTCGAGGGCCGCGACGCCGCCGGCAAGGGTGGGACCATCAAGCGGTTCATGGAGCATCTGAACCCGCGCCAGGCGCGTGTGGTCGCATTGAACAAGCCGACGGATGAGGAGAAGGGGCAGTGGTATTACCAGCGTTATGTGCAGCAGCTGCCCACCGTGGGCGAGATGGTGTTTTATGATCGGTCCTGGTACAACCGTGCGGGCGTCGAGCGGGTGATGGGCTTCTGCTCACCCAATGAGTATCTGGAATTCATGCGGCAGACGCCCGAGTTGGAGCGGATGCTGGTGCGCTCGGGCATTCAACTTTATAAGTACTGGTTCTCGGTCACGCAGGAAGAGCAGCAGCGGCGCTTTGGGAGTCGTGAAACTGATCCGTTGAAGCAATGGAAACTGTCACCGATTGACAAGGCTAGCCTGAGCAAATGGGATGACTATACCGAGGCGAAAGAGGCGATGTTCTTCTACACCGACACCGCTGATGCGCCCTGGACGATTGTCAAATCCAACGACAAGAAACGCGCGCGTCTGAACTGCATGCGGCATTTCCTGTCGACGCTGGACTACCCGGACAAAGACCTCAGGATCGTTGGTGAGCCTGATCCGTTGATAGTTGGGCAGGCGCATCATGTAATTCATAACTCGGACCACATTCTGGGGACAGCGCTGCATCCTGACGCGAAGATCGGCTGAAAATCGATAAACTGTAAAGCCGTTGCACCAAAGGTGATGGCTTGCGTCGCTTTGTTCTCGTTAGTCTCATTGTGAAATAAGTTTGTTCCGCTCTTGTCTCGGGCAGCGCGCAAGCCTAAGGCTGGCGGAATGAACAAGGTGATGACATATCCCGGCCATTTGCGCGCAATCGCGGTGCTTGGCCTGCCATTGATTGGCGGGCATCTGGCACAGTATGCGATTGGTTTGACCGATACAGTCATGCTGGGCTGGTACGGGGTCGAGGCGTTGGCTGCCGTGACGCTGGCCAACAGCTATTACTTCGTCCTGTTCCTGTTTGGTGCCGGTTTTGGGTGGGCTGTAATGCCGATGGTGGCGACCGCTGCCGCCGAGGAGAATGAGACCAGCATTCGCCGCTCCACTCGCATGGGTCTGTGGCTATCTCTGATCTATGCGACGGTGATGATGCCTCTTTTGTGGTGGTCCCATCCGATCCTGATTGCTTTGAAGCAAGAGCCGCAAGTTGCTGAAACTGCGTCAGTATATCTGCGGGTCGCGGGGTGGGGCTTGTTCCCGGCGCTGTTGGTGATGGTCCTGAAGTCCTATTTGGCCGCGCTTGAGCGGACGCAGATTGTGCTGTGGATCACGATTGTTGCAGCTGTGGTCAATGGCGTGACTAACTATGCGTTGATCTTCGGAAACTGGGGCGCGCCCGAACTTGGGGTGATTGGTGCGGCTATCGCGTCAGTGGTGACGCAGATCGTATCATTGGTGGCGGTCGTGATCTATGCGGTGCGTGCGTTGCCGGAACACAGCTTGTTTCAGCGGTTTTGGCGCCCGGATTGGGAGATGTTCATGAGCGTGCTGCGTTTGGGCGTTCCCATCGGTCTGACGACACTGGCGGAGGTGTCGTTGTTCGCGATCTCTGCTGTCATGATGGGCTGGTTGGGTCCAGTGCCGCTGGCAGCTCACGGGATTGCGTTAAACCTCGCCTCGGCGACGTTCATGGTTCATTTGGGCCTGTCTAATGTGGCGACTATTCGGGCGGGCAACGCGTTGGGTCGACGGGATCGGGCGCATCTTGAGAAAGGCGCGATTACGGTGACCGGGATGTCGTTGATCGTGTCGGTCTTGACGGTTGTTCTATTCCTGACATGCGCTGAGCCCCTGATCTCGCTGTTTATGGAGGCCGATGATCCGCAGCGGCCACAGATCCTGCTAATCGGCACTGGCCTGCTGGCGATGGCTGCTTTGTTCCAGCTGGTCGATGGGGCGCAGGTCATCGCACTAGGCCTGTTGCGAGGTTTGCAGGATGCAAAAATACCGATGGTGATGGCCGCACTCAGCTATTGGGTGATCGGTATCCCCGCTTCGTACTATTTCGGCTTTGTTCAAGGTATGGAGGGGATCGGAGTCTGGCTTGGCCTCGTGATTGGCCTTGCTTGTGCTGCCGTATTGTTGATGGCGCGCTTCTGGCTAAGGTCGGTGCGCGATGTAGGAGAAGTTTCCGCCTAGGGGATCATTCTTTGCTCATCCGGTCGGATTTCTTTCGAACAAGTACCGACCGCAAGTCGTGCATTGCCATCAGCAATGGGTCGGTCACGTCCTCTAATTGCGCATCCGTTGCTTTAGACTGGGCCCATTGCGTGGTCAGATTCAGGTAGTCAACCGCACGGTGTATATCATCCATATCGCGGCGGGATAGCAGGGCTTTGCGCTCTTCCATCCAGCGCGCGATTTCATCGTTGTCGGCGTCGCTTAGTACACGCTGGCCCTGCGGTTTGACCTCGCCATTGCGGATGTTGATGACCGCGATCTGTTCCATCTCGATCCGGCGATGGCGATTTTCCGTGTCGATCCTGAACACCGCTGCCCCATTTTCGCGCACGCGGAAATAGTATTCAGGCAGGGCTGTGGACATAACAAACTCCGGTATCAGGTGAGCGCGGCGCAAAAACGTTGGATGCGTGTGCAGGCTTCAGTCAGGGCTTCATCAGAGGTCGCATAGCTGACGCGGAAATTGGGCGACAGACCAAAAGCTGCGCCAAACACCACCGCCACGTCGGCCTCTTCCAGCAGGGCGATTGCGAAGGTTTCGTCCGAATCTATCACGGTGCCCGCGGGTGTGGTTTTCCCGATCAAGCCTGCAATTGATGGATAGACGTAGAACGCGCCTTCGGGTGTCGGGCACGAGATACCGTCGATTTGGCTGAGCATGTCGACGACCAGATCGCGACGGCGTTTGAAGATCTCATTATTCGGCGCAAGGAATGCTTGAGTTCCATTCAGAGCCTCGACTGCTGCCCATTGGCTGACCGAACTGGGATTCGAAGTTGATTGAGATTGCACCTTGCGCATCGCGGCGATCAACTCGACCGGGCCTGCCGCATAGCCAATACGCCAACCGGTCATGGCATAGGCTTTGGAGACGCCATTGCAGGTCAGCGTCCGATCATAAAGTCTCGGTTCCACCTGTGCGGGCGTGCAGAACTCGAACCCGTCATAGGCCAGGTGCTCATACATATCATCGGTCATCACCCAAACATGCGGATGCCGCATCAGGACATCTGTCAGTTCTTTCAGTTCAGCCCGGCTATAGCCCGCTCCGGTGGGATTCGAGGGTGAGTTGAAGATGAACCATTTCGTTTTAGGTGTGATTGCGGCTTCCAGTTGATCCGCTGTCAGTTTGAAATTGGTCTGCAGCGAAGTTTCGACGATCACTGGTGTGCCACCGGCCAGCAACACCATGTCCGGGTAGCTGACCCAATAGGGCGCGGGGATGAGGACCTCATCGCCCTCGTTCAGCGTAGCCATCAGCGCGTTGTAAAGCGTCTGCTTACCCCCGGTCCCGACCGAGACCTGAGCGGGCGTATAGTCCAATCCGTGGTCACGCTTCATCTTGGCGCAAACCGCCTGTTTCAGCTCGGGGATGCCGTCCGGAGCAGTGTATTTGGTCTTGCCCGCAGCGATGGCGGCCACGGCGGCGTCCTTGATGTTCTGCGGCGTGTCGAAATCGGGCTCGCCTGCGCTCAGCCCGATCACATCGCGCCCGGCGGCCTTCAGCTCGGCTGCTTTGGACGTCATCGCGATGGTGGGCGAGGGTTTTACGCGTGACAGTGTCGCAGACAGGAAACTCATGGTCGGCCTCGGTTTGTATGTTCAGCCCGACTGTCATAGGGTGCGCCGAAATAACGATCAAGCCAATTGAGTTTTACCCTTTGGAGACCCCGATGAACGACGAAACAGACTGGTTCGGACCGGACACCGCAACCTTCGGGGATCGCGTTGCTGGCGCACGCGAAGCCGCAGGCATGACGCAGACCCAATTGGCCCGCAGGCTTGGTGTCAAAAAAGCCACGATCACTTCGTGGGAAGATGATTTGTCCGAACCCCGCGCGAACAAGCTGTCGATGATGGCGGGGCTACTGAATGTCTCGATCATGTGGCTTCTGACGGGCGAGGGCGACGGCATGGACGAAACAAGCCTGCATGGCGATACGGACTCGGAATTGCGCGATCTCGTTGCAGAGCTACGCACGATCCGAGGTGAGATGCGAGCCAACTCCGAGCGGCTGGCCCGCGTCGAAAAAGCGCTGCGTCTGAAATTGGAACGCAATCAATGACCGAGCCGCGCGAGACCCGGATCAAGCGCATGAAAATGCGTTCGATGCGGCGGGGCATCAAAGAGATGGATTTGATCCTGACGGCATATGCCGATCGCAATCTGTCTTCTATGGACGAGGCGGGATTGGACACATACGATGCCTTGTTGCATGAAAATGACCAGGACCTGTATCAATGGGTCACTGGTCAGGCCAGCCCGCCGGAACCGCTGGCCGAATTGATCGCGGATATCGCGCAAACCTTTCAAAAATAAGCAATCATCAGGCTTAACCGATTTTTCGGGAATTCGCGTCATGTTTTCAGAAACAGCGCGATGAATCGGAGGATTGAATGAGTATGGAGTTACAGGTCACCGCGCCCGGGACCAAGGGGTTCATGACGAGCTATCTTGAGGCGTTGGCGCTGGTCGAGCGTCTTCATCGCTTGCTTCTGGACGTTATCAAGGATGAATTCGAGCGTGTCGGCGTACTTGAGATCAACGCGGTGCAGGCCCTGCTGTTGTTCAACATAGGCGACCATGAAGTAACCGCCGGAGAGTTGAAGAGCCGTGGTTACTATCAAGGCAGCAATGTCAGCTACAATCTTAAGAAACTGGTCGAGATGGGCTATATGCACCATCAACGATGCGAGATTGACCGCCGCTCGGTACGGGTACGCCTGACGCCGCGTGGGCGTGAGATTCGCGATATCGTGTCAGACCTGTTCGCCCGCCATGCAGAAGGGCTGCAAAACCGCGGCGTGATCGGGACCGATGGGATTGAAGAGATCACCGGTTCACTGCGTCGGGTCGAACGATATTGGACCGATCAGATTCGGTATATCTACTGATAGCTTTGATGGCTGAGTTTGGGAGAGCGACAGTCCCTCAAGCTCACGGATCAGTTTACGTGTCATCGCATCTTCATAGGCTTCGAAGCCAAGGGCGACTTCGACGAAAGCATCGGGGCCTCGGATGACCCACGCGTGGTAATAAGCAGATAGCTCCCCAATCTCTACCTGGCGGGTGTCTCCTGGATTGGGGTCGTCGATGCCGATTACGAGGGCATTGATTGTAATATCAGTGTTTTGCAAAGCGGCTTTTATGTCCCGCGGGTGATGTCCGAGATTGTGTTTACCATCACCGGACAGATCCAGTGTTCGCCGCCAGCAATCGCTTTGGCTCTCCAACATCTCAGCACCGTACAACATGGCCGACCCGACCGCCGTTCCCTGCGGCGCTGATGAGCGTGTTGTGCTTTCTAAATGTTGCTGAATTCGACGCAGATCAGCAGTCGAGCGAACATCTGTCCAACCAAGCAAGAGGCGTTGGTGGCCAGGTTCGCTCCATTCGTAGATAGCGATCCGAATAAAGGTAGACGGGTTTGAAAGGATCAGTTGAACCACCTCGGGATGGCGCAACGCCGCCGCAAGGCCACTAAGTTGCAACCTGTACTCACGACTGTCGACCGAACCAGAGACATCCGTTCCCAACGCCAAAGCCTGTCGACATTGCGCTGAAAGCGGGTTGGCCAGCAGGCAAAGAAGTGTCGCACACAGGCGGATCATTTCGCATTATCCGGTTGCAACGCACTAAGTTCCAACCCTTTCAATTCCCGTTCCAGTTTGCGACGCATGGCACGCTCAAAATCTTCGAACCCGGCGGCGATCTCAAGAAAAGCTCCGGGTCCGTGTAGTACATTTTTCTGAAAGAACGGGATCAAGTCGATTTCTCCTTCGAAATCAGCTGCATTGATCACCAGACCATTCACGGTCGTGTTTTCGAATGGAAAGTGCTTGTAGGCGATCTGTGGCCCGTAGCCATCGTTATTCTTGCCATCGCCCGAGATATCAATGGTTTGGAACAGACAATTCGGGGCGCTCGCCAGCAGGGTTGCCCCATACGCCAGCGCGTGACCCATTGCAGTTGGAAACTCGTTTTCCGATCGCTTCGATGTCCCGATCCGATGCGCGGCGGAGATCAAATTGGCCCGAGTATCGATTATCGTCCAATCCAAAAGCAATGTCTGGTTGAAACTGCCGGACCATTCATAGACGGCTAATGCAACCGGTTGAGGTGAAAGGAAGAAAGCCTCCTGCACCTCGGGCGCAATCAATGCGTTAGCCAGCCCCTGTCGTTGCAGCGCATCCTCAGTCGCGTCCACCGAGGTCGAGATGTCCATGGCCAGCGCCAGCGCCAGGCGGCAGGTCTCGGCCCAAAGGGGGCTGCCCGCGACAGCCAGCCCCAATGCTCCCAGCCAGCGGATCACCAGTGGCCGGTGCTTTCCATGCTAGACCAAGGCTCTGCCGGGGCTAACGCTTCACCATTTTGCAGCAACTCGATCGAGACATTGTCGGGCGAGCGAACGAACGCCATACGCCCGTCGCGTGGCGGGCGGTTGATCACGACGCCATTGTCCTGAAGATGCTGGCAGGTCTCGTAAATGTTGTCGACGCCATAGGCGAGATGCCCGAAATGGCGGCTGTCGCTTGGCAGTGCGTCGTCGCCATCCCAGTTGTATGTAAGTTCAATGGGCGCGTCCTCTTGTCCCGGTGGGGCGAGGAATACCAGTGTGAACCGCGCAGCCTCGCTTTCATAACGACGCGTTTCCTTCAGGCCCAATAGTTCATAAAACGCTATGGATTTCTCAAGATCCTTCACGCGGACCATGGTGTGGAGATATGTCAGCCCCATCGCGACTTTCCTTGCATTGGTTGTGATGCCAAGCACCTTAGCGCGCCTTCATCCCGTGTCGAGGGGCTGGCCGGACACAATTCCGATTTAGCGCAATGCGCCGCACATATCGCGGTTCCGATGGCAAGCTTGCCGATATATAGTGGTCGGCGACTCATTGCTGGAAAGGATAATTTCATGCCTCTGTCTGCCGACCAACTGGCCGAGATCGAAGCTCAGCGCGCACAGTCGAGCCCGACCCGCCGCGTCGTTGCCGAAGGTATGGAAGATCATCTGTACACGGCGCATCAGGTTCTGGATCACGGATTTGTCCGCGTTATCGACTATATGGGCGACGATGCTGCGATCTGTCAGGCCGCGCGTGTTTCCTACGGCAAAGGCACCAAGTCGGTGCAAAATGATGAAGGTCTGATCCGCTATCTGATGCGCCACTGGCATTCGACCCCGTTTGAAATGTGCGAGATCAAGTTGCACGTCAAACTGCCCGTATTCGTAGCCCGCCAGTGGATCCGCCACCGCACGGCGAATGTGAACGAATATTCGGCGCGGTATTCGATCCTGGATCGAGAGTTCTATATCCCGGCACCCGAACATGTCGCCGCGCAATCCGAGGTTAACAATCAGGGCCGTGGAGACACATTGCAAGGCGAAGAGGCCGCGCGCGTGTTGGAGATACTGAAAGCGGACAGTGCGCGCTGCTATGACAACTACGAGGCGATGATCGGTCAGGACGGCCAGCAAGGGCTTGCGCGTGAACTGGCGCGGATGAACCTTCCAGCCAACATTTATACGCAATGGTATTGGAAGGTGGACTTGCACAACTTGTTCCACTTCTTGCGTCTGCGTGCCGACCCGCACGCGCAGTACGAAATCCGCGTTTACGCAGATACCATGTGCAAGATTGTCGCCGACTGGGTACCGTTTGCCTACCGCGCGTTTGAGGACTACCGCCTTGGCGCAGTCAACCTCTCGGCGCAGATGGTGACCTGCTTGCGTCGGATGCTCAGCGGTGAAGATGTCACTCAGGAAAACTCAGGCATGACCGCACGGGAATGGCGTGAGTTTGAGGCTGTTATCCGAGAGGGTTGATTCAACAGAAAACCGAGCACGTCCCAAGGTGGGCGCGTTCACTAGGGTTTGCGGTTAACGGCCTGAAATTGGCCGTCAACCTTCTTTTATCTTTCCCGCCGGGGCGGGCTGTGCCTTACAGCGGCTTCAAATCAGCAGCCATTTGGCGGCCGTCACGTCCGTCCTGCAACTCGTACGAGACTTTCTGATTGTCAGCGAGTCCGGTCAGACCGGATCGTTCTACGGCCGAGATATGAACAAACACATCTTTGCCCCCTTCGTCGGGCGCAATAAAACCATAGCCTTTGGTTGTATTAAACCATTTCACGGTGCCGGTTGGCATTTCCCGTGTCTCCTTCTACTTACAAGTTGTCCCACAAATTGGTGGGGGCCTTGGCTGGCAAAACCGCCACACGTCACTGTTCGCCCTCACGATACAGCCCGGGTCGCGTGTTTCGCCTTTTTCAACATTACACGGTGAAGTAAAAAATCAAGAATAACTGGGGCAGCCTGATGGGTTTGTCTAAATTTGCAGCGATTACAGGATTAGTTAGATAATGCAGCTATATGGGTTAAAAACTTGCGATACGTGCCGTAAGGCATTGAAACTGCTTCCAGATGCGGTTTTCGTTGATGTCCGCGCACAAGGGGTTCCCGAAAATGTGCTGTCCGAGGCGTACGAGACTTTCGGCAAAGCCTTGCTCAATACGCGATCAACAACCTGGCGGGGATTGGATGATGACACACGCAATCGACCGGTGCTCGCGCTGTTGGCTGATCATCCGACCCTGATGAAACGCCCACTGATAGTATCCAATGGTCAGATGTATCTGGGCTGGACGCCTGAAACCCGTCAGGCCCTTGGTGTTGCCTGAAGAACTGCTTATGTGACACGGGCAACAAGCGGAGACCTGTGAATGCGAAACGCTGCCATGATTTTAGGCGTCATTGCCGGGCTGATCGGGATGATCGTCGGTTTTTTTGGCTACGGCTTTGTGGAACTGATCGACCAGTTTGGTGAGATCGAAGGCATTGCCGAGCAGGTAGAGAACCCCGAGTTGATCCAGACGGCTTCGATCGTGGCGCCTTTGTTGGCAATCGTTGGCGGGGCGATGGCCCATTCTCGAGCGCTGATTGCGGGTTTATTGCTGCTGATTTCTGCGGCTGGGATGTACTATGCCTTTGGCTTCGGCGTTTTCACCATGTTCCCGATTGCCTTTGCAGGCGTAGCAGGGTTGCTTGGGCTCGCCGCAGGAAAACCGGACGAGCCCAAGGCACATTTCTAGGTCACTTCAGGCGTAGTAACCGATCCAGAGACAGCGGACCCGCGCCGTTGATCACAATCACCAGCAGCAGGAATGTCCACATCACGCGCTGATCCATCAACGTAATTGCGTTGTCGAACAAGCCGCCCAGTTTGACGCCATGTCCGGTGACATCGGTCAGTGTTTGAACCCAGACAAATCCGATCATGCCAAGCGCGGCAAGGCGCGTCAGCAGGCCGACCAGCAAAAGCACAGGCAGGACAAATTCGGCCACTGTGCCAAAGAAGATGACGACCCGCTGGAAAAAGGTCATCTGAGTCACATCATACAGCACCGCCTCTGCAGCTTTGGGAAAGATCTGACCGAAGGCTCCGGCCGATGGCGAAAAGATTGAGCCGTCGATTTTCAGCGTGGCCGAGTTCCAGTAGTAGACGAACAACACGGCGATAAAGACCACCCGAGCCAGGGTTGGTGTCAGCCAACCGGACGCGTGATCCGCTTTTTCCATCGCATTATTGTAAGTTGAGATCAGGGCAGTCATGTGTCCAGCCTTTCGATAGTCACAGAAGTTATTGCACTGCCCTGCAAAAGCAGTGCCAGAGTGGTTCCAAGATCAAATTCGGGTGTTTCGGCCATCGTGGATTCAAATGCCTCACCGATGGATTTGCCATCTTGAATCAGCGCGATCCATGCCGCACCACCGGGTGGCAATGGGTGTGGGGCAGGGTCGTATTCGGGACGCATGATCAAAGTATCCTGAGCGCCCGCTTCGGGTTTCGGCGCGCCTTCTTCGGTGTTAAATTTCCAGATCGCATGTATGGGCCAGCTTGAACGCAACACCTGCACCGACGGCGCGAGGGTCAGTTTGGCTTGCATCAAATCTTCCGGTGGCAAGCTGAGCGCTTCGGCATCTATGGATTGTCGATCAGCGGCGTGGTAAGCCCTACGCAGCGCCAGTTCCAGACGGGCAACATCTGGCAGGTAGCCCAGATGCGACAACTGCTCCATTCCTTCCAGAAATTTTGGGAATTCCTCGCCATAAAACATCATCAGGGGTGAGGACGGCGGGTGCTGGCGCAAGAATATTCCAGCCAGCCCGTCCATATTCTGGGGTCCCAGCAGTTTTGTGATCACCGGGAAGGCCTGATGCATCGCCTCGGTCAGCGAGACGGCGACGTTGTTGCGATAGACGCTGAAGCGACGACCGGCGGGCTGCGCCTCGGCGTCCAGCAACCCATCGGGAATGGGCTTGTTGGCATCTAGCAGTGCCATGTGGAATGTCGTTTGCGACACGCTCATGCGGGCACGCGATCCAGCGCTTTTTGCGCGCGCTCGGCTTCGGCCCGTAACACCGGCCAGTCTGGCACATCGGTGTCCCATTCAATCAACAGGGGTTTGGGGCCGGATTTGTCCAGAACGTAGTCCAGCAGGGACCAGACCGGATCAACGACCTCGCGCCCGTGGCTGTCGATCAGCAAAGGATGCCCATGATCGTCTTCGTCTTCGTCATGACCGCCCAGGTGAATCTCACCTACTTGGTCCAACGGGTAGGCATCAATATAGCCCTGCGGTGAGAAATCCAGATTGGTGGCTGAAACAAAGACGTTGTTCACGTCCAGCAGCAACCCACATCCGGTGCGCCGGGTGATTTCTCGCAAGAAATCAGGTTCGGACCATGTGCTTTCCTCGAAAGCCAAATAGCTTGAGGGGTTCTCTAACAGCATTTGCCGCCCGACCACCTCTTGCACCTGATCAATATGGTCGCAAACACGGTCCAGAGTGGCATCAGTATAGGGCAGAGGAAGTAGATCGTTCAGGAAGTGGCTGTCATGGGTTGACCATGCCAAATGCTCCGAAAAGCTGGCCGGGTTCAACCAGCCGACAAGATGCTTCAGGCGGTCCAGGTGATCTGGGTCAAGTGGCGTTTCGCCGCCGATCGACAGCCCGACACCATGCACTGAAATCGGGAATTGTTCGGACAGGTGACGCAGTTGTGCCAGAGGTCTGCCACCATCGCCCATATAGTTTTCGGCATGAATCTCTAGCCACGCCACAGGCTTGGCCTGTTCAAGAATCTGCGAGAAATGCTGTGGTTTGTAACCAACGCCCGGTGCTGCAGGCAGCCGGTTCGAACTGAGCGCATTGTCCAACATTTGCAAATCCCCTGATCACGTGGAAAGGGCGGGCGATCCTGCCCGCCCTTTCTGGTTCATTCGGAAAAGCCTTATGCAGGCAGGTCACGCTCCAGCGGCTCAAGCGAGCCTTTGCGATCTGCACCGTCTGCTGTTTTAGGCAGCTCGATGTCGGCGCAGGTGCCTGCGTCAACCAGGGTCCATGCGTTGCCCTGATAGTCGACGGTCGAAGTGCCCGCGCAAGTTGTGCCGGGGCCGGCTGCACAGTCGTTCTGACCTGCCAGAGAAACGCCATAGCACTTTTCTTTGGCCTGGGCTGTTGCGGTTGTGGCCGCGCCGGAAACGGCTGCAGCAACTGCGCTTGCGATAACCAGTGTTTTTGCAGTGTTCGACATCTTGGTAATCCTTGTTAATGACTGCGTATGTCTGCTTGTGACAACGACAAGGTAATGGTTCAGGGGCTGCAGTTGAATTCACGAGCCCGTGTCTCACAACCCCGTCAAAGGTCGTCATGCACCCTTGAACGTTAACAAATTGTTTTTGAATTGAAAAATGATATTTGTTTCAATCCGGCCCAAAATACCGGGCCGGATTTCTAGCGGTTTGCTGCCGAATGTTACAGCAGATCGGGGGGCGTTGCAGCCACGCTCAACTCATTTGTTACAGCCTCAAGCGATTGGACCTGCGTCTGTTTTTCGCCAAGGCGACGGACACTGACCGTGCGATCTTCGACTTCACGGTGACCGACGGCCAGAATGATCGGCACTTTGCCAACCGAATGTTCGCGGACTTTATAGTTGATCTTCTCGTTGCGAATATCCGCCTCGGCGCGGACGCCTGCTGCGCGAAGGGTGCTGACCACTTCGGCCACATACTCATCGGCCTCGGAGGTGATCGAGGCCACAACGACCTGGCGCGGGGCCAGCCAGAACGGCAGCTTGCCCGCGTGTTCTTCGATCAGAATGCCGATGAAACGTTCAAACGAGCCCAAGGTCGCGCGGTGCAACATAACTGGGCGGTGTTTGCCACCATCAGCGCCGATATACGTGGCGTCCAAACGCTCGGGCAGAACAAAGTCCACCTGATGCGTGCCGCATTGCCAATCCCGCCCGATCGCATCGGTCAGAACAAACTCGAGTTTCGGGCCGTAGAATGCCCCTTCACCCGGATTGAGTTCCGGCTCGATCCCAGCCGCGCGTGTTGCGCTGAGCAGGGCGGCTTCAGCCTTGTCCCAAACTTCGTCCGATCCTGAGCGTTTTTCCGGCCGGTCCGAGAATTTGACCGAGAAGTTCTCAAACCCGAGGTCTTTGTAGATACCGGACAGGAACCGAATGAACTCAGCGGTTTCAGATTCGATCTGGTCTTCGGTGCAGAAGATATGGCCATCATCCTGGGTAAAGCCGCGTACGCGCATGATGCCGTGCAGCGCGCCGGAAGGTTCGTACCGGTTACACGATCCGAACTCGGCCATGCGCAGAGGAAGGTCGCGGTAGGATTTGAGACCCTGATTGAAAATCTGCACGTGGCAGGGGCAGTTCATCGGTTTCAGGGCGTTGACCGCCTTTTCCCGTGCATGTTCCTCGTCCACTTCGACGATGAACATGTTCTCTTGGTATTTGTCCCAATGACCCGAAGCTACCCACAGCTTGCGGTCGACGACCTGAGGGGTGTTCACCTCAACATAGCCACCTTTGCGCTGTTGCCGACGCATGTAATCTTGCAGAAGAGTGTAGATGGTCCAGCCATTAGGGTGCCAGAAAATCTGCCCTGGGGCCTCTTCCTGCATGTGGAACAAATCCATCTCGCGACCCAGCTTGCGGTGGTCGCGCTTGGCGGCTTCTTCCAACATGTGCAGATGAGCCTTAAGCTTTTCCTTGCCGGTGAAGGCCACGCCGTAGATGCGCTGTAGCATTGCGCGGTCGCTGTCGCCGCGCCAATAAGCCCCGGCGATTGACATCAGCTTGAACGCGTCGCCTGGCAGTTGACCGGTGTGCTGCAAGTGCGGGCCACGGCAGAGATCCTGCCAGTGACCGTGCCAATACATGCGCAGCGGTTCGTCACCCGGGATGGATTCGATCAGTTCAACTTTATAGGGCTCATTATTGGCCTTGTAGAACTCGATTGCGCGATCGCGATCCCAGACCTCGGTGGTCACCGGGTCACGCTTGTTGATGATCTCTTTCATCTTTTTCTCGATGAGGCCGAGATCTTCGGGCGTAAACGGTTCCTCACGGTCAAAGTCATAGTACCAGCCGTTTTCGATGACGGGGCCAATGGTGACCTTGGTTGCGGGCCAAATCTCTTGCACGGCGCGGGCCATGACATGCGCCAGATCGTGTCGGATCAGCTCATTGGCTTGCGCCTCGTCCTTCATGGTGTGAATAGCGATTTGCGCGTCGGCTTCGATGGGCCATTGCAGGTCCCAATGCTGTCCATTCACCGTGGCAGAAATGGCTTTCTTCGCCAGCGAGGTCGAGATGTCGGCGGCGACCTGTGCGGGCGTAACGCCTGCTTCATAGGATCGGGAATTGCCATCGGGAAAGGTAAGGGAGACTGACTGTGAGTCCAGGGCCATATCGGCTCTCCTCGTCGGTTTGGCGCCCACTGAACGCCCGGTTGCGGGTTATGTATGCTCGGCTCATGTGGCAGGTGGGGACACAGGTGTCAAGGGCAGGAGCGAGGGGCCAGCCCCTCGCACTCCCCGAGGTATTTTTAGCCAGATGAAGAAGGATCGGGCAATTGCAGAGAGGTGCGTGACATGCATGATGGGCGGACAAGCAAAGAGGGTAGCATGGCAGAGGCAGAATTTCTGGAAACCGCTCAGGGACGACGTCTGGCGTATCACAAGAGTGATGGGCGCGGGCCGACCATCGTTTTTCTAGGTGGCTTGAAATCAGATATGGAGGGCACCAAGGCGGTGCATCTGGAAGCGTGGGCCCGCGCGCGCGGGCAGGGGTTCCTTCGGTTTGACTATTCGGGGCACGGTGAAAGCTCGGGCGCCTTTACTGACGGGTGTATCGGGGACTGGCACGAGGATACGCTGGCCGCAGTTTCTCGGTTAACTGATGGTCCGCTGGTTGTTGTGGGATCGTCGATGGGCGGGTGGCAAGCGCTGTTGCTGGCGCGTGTCATGCCCGAGCGGATCGCTGGTATGGTGACAATTGCGGCGGCCCCAGATTTTACCGAGGATGGGTATTGGGCGTCGTTTTCGAACGAGCAGAAATCTGAACTAGAGACGGTTGGACATGTGGAACTGCCATCGGACTACATGGAGCCCTACGTCATCACCAAGCGGATGATTGAGGATGGGCGGCAGCGGTTGGTTTTGCGCGCTTCGCTTGATCTGCCTTTCCCTTTGCGTCTCCTGCAGGGGACAGCAGATACGGCCGTCTCGACCGATACGGCAGTGCGCCTGCTGGATCATGCCACTGGTCCGGACATGCAACTGCTGCTGGTCAAAGATGCGGATCACAGGTTCTCGGATGAGCGATGCCTCGGGCTGATTGAGCAGGCTCTGCGAGAAGTCCTGGAAGGCACCTGATGCGTCGCCTGGGCTGGGTTTTGGGGCGGGTGCTGGTGGGTTTGACGCTGGCTGGTGTATTGATCTACGCCTTTGGCCCGCGCGAGCCAGTGGACCTGCATCCGCGTTTCGATCCGCGCAAATTTGGCGAGGGCGTTCAGGTTTACTTTGAAAGCATCGAATCCGCCTATGATGACATCGTGCCAGGTGTTGAAAAGCGCGTGGTCTGGCAAGATGGTTTTGTCGAACAGCGGACAGCTTATGCGGTGCTCTACATTCATGGGTTTTCCGCCACGTCCGAGGAGATCAGGCCAGTACCTGATCGCGTTGCGGACGCGTTGGGTGCCAACCTTGTCTACACAAGGCTTCAGGGGCATGGCCGCGATGGGGACGCAATGGCCGAAGGTACAGCGTCGGGCTGGATGCAGGATACAGCCGAGGCGTTGGCTGCCGCCAGGGCTGTTGGTGAGCAAGTCATTGTGATCGCAACATCAACGGGGGCGACATTGGCCGCCGCGGCTGCGATGGATACGGAACTGAGCACTGATGTGGCTGCGTTGGTTTTGGTGTCGCCGAACTTTGGCGTAAACTCGGCTGGTTCCTGGGTGCCATCCTTGCCGTGGGCCCGGCATTGGCTGCCGCCTTTGATGGGACAGGACCGGGATGTCTCAAGCACTGATCCCGAGAAGAACATCTTTTGGACAACTGTTTATCCGTGGGAGGCGGTCGTGCCGATGTTTGCCCTTGTAGATGCGGTCAATGCGCTGGACTTCTCGGGCGCGCGGGTTCCGGCGCTGTTCTGGTTTTCTGATGATGATCAGGTGGTGCGTCCGGATAAAATGCATGAGGTGGCCAAGACCTGGGGTGGTCAGGCGATGGTTTCATTGGTGACAATGGGGCCCGGGGATGATCCGGCCTCACACGTGGTCGCGGGGCGTCTGATGTCACCGGGTCAGACCGACGCGGCGGTCGCGGGCATATTGGAGTGGCTGTCAGAGCAGGGGATTCAGAGGCAAAGCGGGGGCTGAATATGCGTAGACCGGGCAGTATGTGGAGCCTTGAGACGTTGGGTCGCGTGCGACTATCCCGGCATTTTTTCATGCGTGATTTTCTATATTCCGAGATCGGGAACTTTCACGCATTGCAAAATATTCCCGACAACCCTGATCTTGCGATCGAGACCGGGCGCGCGTTTTGCGAGACCCTGCTGGATCCGCTGGAAGAAACCTTTGGTCGTATCGCGGTGCGCTCGGGCTATCGCTCGCGATCTCTGAACCGGTTCGGGAACGAGAACAGGTTGAACTGTGCCCGCAATGACAACCCGTTGGAGTGCCACATTTGGGATTGGGGCGAAGGTGGCGCACGTGTAGCAGGGGCGTCGGTGGTAATTCCGTGGTTTGCAGACCGTTATGCGCAGGGGCGCGATTGGCGCGATTTGGCGTGGTGGATGCACGACCATCTGGATTATTCCGAGATTTGGTTTTTTCCCAAATTATGCGCGTTCAATCTGGTTTGGCGGCCCAAGCCTGTATGGCGGATCGACAGCTACATCGCCCCGCGCGGCTGCTTGTTGCGGGCCGGGGCGGAGCCAGATGAACCGCTGGGCCAAAGGCAGGAACGCTATGCGGATTTCCCACCGTTTCGGGCGATCAGCTATCCGTGAAGTTTTGCTTGCCCGCTGTTGGCAAACCTCTCATCCTGTAACAAAACAATAACAACGAGCGGAGGGCACCGAGGTGATCGAGCCGTTGGTTTTGCTACCCGGATTGATGTGCGATGCACGGTTGTTTCAGGCGCAGATCACCGCGCTGTCGCGTGAACGTGCAGTTATGGTCGCACCAATCACCGGCGGTGAACGGTTCGAAGAGATCGCGTCGGGCTTGCTGGATCAACTGCCGCACCGGTTTGCTTTGTGCGGGTTTGGTCTGGGTGGTGGCGTCGCGCTTGAGATCGTGCGGCGCGCACCTGAGAGGGTGACACGATTGGCCTTGCTGGCGACGGATGCGCAGGCCGACACACCTCATATCGCGGCGAGTCGCGAAGACCTGATCGTTGGCGCGCAGGCGGGGAGGTTGGACGAAGTGATGCGCAAGCTGATCGGCTCGGACATGTTGTCTCCCGGTCCGCAACGCATCCCGATTTTGAACGAAGTGTTGCAGATGGCCGAGGAATTGGGCTCGGATGTGTTTGTGCGTCAGATAAGAACCATGCAACGCCGTCCGGACCAACAAGGCACGCTGCGCCGGATCAGGATGCCCACGCTGATCATCTGCGGTGCCCATGATGCGGAGAATCCGGTCCGCAAGAATACCTTCATGGCTGATCTCATTCCGGATGCAGAGTTGCGCGTGATTGATGAGGCCGGGCACTATCCGACACTGGAAGCACCCGAATCCGTGATTGCGATGCTGCAGGATTGGCTCCGGAAACCACTGCGGCTGACCTAGTCGTAGAAAACCGCGCGCTGGTTCTTGGTCAGAACAGTTGGTTGCACCACCGACCGACCGGTTTCAGAGTCAAAGAATGGCGTTTTCTTCCAGCTCCCGGACAGACGCGATTTTAGTACGCGTTTAAGCAGACCCATAGCGGCATAGCGGATTTTCTCATGAGACTGCTTGCCGTCAGCCCTTGGCACAAATCCACGCGTAGTAATGGGACCCAAACTGCTGGGGTGGGGAATACGTTTGACGATAAAACCCGCGAACGGAAATTTTGGAGTTGTCGGCGTCGTGGCCAGCGGCGCGTTGCAGCATCTGGCATACCATCGCAACATGCCCTTGGGGCTAAGTTGCATAGCTGCCAAGTGCTCGACCCCTGCATCGATCTTGATGTCTTCCGGTGACATCTGAAACACCTCGACTGGGTCGGGCGCAGGGTCGGGCTGTTCAAAATACAGCTGAGCCGCGCGGCAGTCATGGCAAAAACACACGACATGAGTGCCGGATACGACGCCGTGTTCAGTAATGTGCCCCGAAAGGGCGCCGCAATTGCAACGGAAAGGAAGGTCTCCTGCCGCTGCGCGGCTCATGCAACTTTGTTGCTATTGGCGGCTCGTCGACGGGGTTTGCGGCTGTTTTCATTCATGAAATCAATCACTAGCGGACGGATGTTGTCGCGCCAGCTGCGGCCCGCAAAAATGCCATAGTGACCCGCGCCGGGTTCAACATGGCTGGCCTTTTTGCTGTCGGGCAGACCCGTGCATAAATCCAGCGCCGCGATGCATTGCCCGGGGGCTGAGATATCGTCATTCGTGCCTTCGACCGATTTCACAGCCACATCAGTGATCTTACCGATATCTACCTTGTGGCCGGCTACAACGAACTCGTTGCGCGCGATCTCACGGTTTTTGAAGACACGTTCAACGGTCGAAAGATAGAACTCGGCAGTCATGTCCATCACCGCCAGATATTCGTCATAGAACCGGTTATGGGCATCGTGGTCGGATGCCTCGTCACGAATAACGCGCTGGATCTGATCCGAGAACGCCTTACTGTGACGTTCGGCATTCATTGACATGAACGAAGCCAGTTGTAGCAAGCCCGGATACACCATCCGGCCTACGCCCTTGTATTTAAAGCCAACCCGCTGGATCATCGTTTCTTCCAACTGACCCATCGTAACACGGCGACCAAAATCCGTAACCTCGGTCGGAGTTGCGTCGGGGTCGACGGGACCGCCGATCAGGGTCAGGGTACTTGGCTGCGCCTTCGGCTCGACCTCGGCCAGATAGGCGGTTGCGGCCAGAGTCAGCGGTGCAGGCTGACAAACCGCAATAACATGCGTATCGGGGCCGAGCTCTTTCATAAAATCGACAAGGTAGAGCGTGTAATCCTCTACATCGAACTTGCCTTCGGACACGGGAATGTCGCGCGCGTTATGCCAATCGGTAATGTAGACCTCACAATTGACAAGCAGGCTTTTGACGGTCGAGCGGAGCAGGGTCGCGTAATGCCCCGACATCGGCGCAACCAGCAGCACCTTGCGCGGCTGTTCTTTGCGTCCATTAACGCGGAAATGGATCAGGTCGCCGAAAGGACGCTCGAGCACGGTTGTGATATCGACCAAATGGTCCTTGCCGTCTTCGCAGGTAAAGGTGCGGATGCCCCAATCAGGCTTGACGACCATACGCTGAAATGTGCGCTCGGTTACTTCGCCCCATGCAGCCATCCAGTTGAAGGCCGGGTTGGGTGTCATCGAGAACAGGGGGTAGGATGCCATCGCGCTTGCGGTTGCACCAAGCCATTGGTTGGTGTTACGCATGGTTTCCATCAGGTCATAGGTCATCATGTAGCGCATCGAATGTGCCTCCTGAGTATCAGCCTGAGAATTCGGACCATTCGCCGCTTTGCCCCCCGACGCCAACGACGTTATTCTGCACAGCAGCGAGACTAGGGGGGAATTGTTAAAATGACAACTACCGAAGACCAGACGCCAAAACTGACCGAAGAACATATTGAACGACTTAAAGAAAATATGGACAAAGTAGAAGAACTGTCCAAACGCCTGGTCGAGGTCATGGCCGGAAAAACGCCGCACACCCCCGCTCTGGATGGCCCGAATCAAGAGCTTTTTGCAAAAGCAGCAACTGCGTATTGGGCTGAAGCGTTTCAAAACCCCACAAAGCTGTTGGAGCAGCAAATTGAGTATTGGGGAAAATCGGTTCTCAACTTTGCGGAAGCGCAGAAAGCGATGACCCAAAGCGACGGGGATGCACCCCCAGCCGCTGCCAAAGATAAACGGTTTGCCAATCCAATGTGGGAAACCAACCCCTACTTTCGCCTCATTCGCCAGCAGTACCAAACCAATGCCGAAGCGATCGCGCAGGCCGTTGCATCGGTTGACGATCTGGAAACCAAGGATAAGCAGCGTCTGCAGTATTTCTCGCAGCAGATCATAGATATGATGGCGCCAACGAATTTTCTGGCCACCAACCCCGATGCGCTGGAAAAGGCGATCGAGACCGAAGGGCAGTCCCTGATACAGGGGCTGGAGAACCTCGTGTCGGACCTTGAGGCCAATGACGGCGAAATGGTTGTCAGACTTGCTGACGAAAGTGCCTTTGAGATTGGCGGGAATATCGCAACTACACCCGGCGACGTCGTCTATCGCAACCGAATGATGGAACTGATCCAGTATAAACCGGTGACCGAGACGGTGCACGAAACGCCGATCGTTCTGTTCCCGCCATGGATCAACAAGTTCTATATCTTGGACCTGAAGGCTCAGAACAGCCTGATCAAATGGGTGACAGAGCAGGGCTATACCCTGTTTGTGGTCAGCTGGGTGAATGCCGATAGCTCACACGCCGATATTGGGATGGAGGACTATATTCAGGAAGGGTTCCTGACCGCCATCGAAGAGGCGAAGAAAATCTGCAAGGTCAAGCAGGTCAATGCAGTTGGGTATTGCATTGCTGGTACGACGCTGAGCCTGACGCTTTCGCTGATGAAGCAGCGCGGTGACAAGTCGATCAAATCTGCCACTTTCTTCACCACCCTGACAGACTTTGGTGAGCAGGGGGAGTTCACGCCGTTCCTGCAAAATGACTTTGTAGATGGCATCGAAGAACAGGTCTCGAAGGATGGTATTCTAAAGGCATGGATCATCGGGCGAACGATGTCTTTCCTGCGATCCAGAGATCTCATCTATACTCCGGCGATCCGCAGCTACATGATGGGTGAAACACCGCCAGCGTTTGACCTGTTGTACTGGAACGGCGACGGGGCCAACCTGCCAGGCCGGATGGCGATCCAGTATCTGCGCGGTTTGTGTCAGAGCAACGATTTCGTCAACGACGGGTTCGAATTGTTTGGCCATAAGCTGCATATCAAGGATGTCGATGTGCCTTTGATGGCGATCACCTGCGAGACGGATCATATTGCCGCGTGGAAGGATTGCTATCGCGGGGTACAGCAGATGGGCGCGAAGTCGAAGACCTTTGTGGTGTCCGAGTCCGGTCACATCGCGGGCATTGTGAACCCGCCCAGTAAGAAAAAATATGGTCACTATACCAATCCTGAGCTGAAGTGTGATGCTGATACATGGCTGAAAGAAGCTGACTTCCACGAAGGTTCATGGTGGCCGATGTGGGAAGCGTGGTTAAAGAAGCGATCAGGCAAGCAGGTTCCCGCGCGCGATACCGGCGATTCGGATCATCCGCGCCTTTGCCCGGCTCCGGGTACCTATGTTTTGGTCAAGGCAAACCGCTGATATCATTTTGAAACTCAAATTTTTCTGCATTGCAGCAAGAAAAAACTTGCAATGCTGCAATGCAGCAATCATATTGCCTTCAAGCTGATGAGAACCGGGGTGGGCCCGGAACGGCTAGAAGGATTTAGGACAATGGCAAAGACCCAAGACTTTACCGCGACCCTGAAAGACATGATGGGCGCGTTCCCGGTTGACACAACCGCTCTGGAAGACGCATTCAAATCGACCGCTTCTCTGAACGAAAAGCTGTCGGGTGTTGCTCTGGACGCAGCTGAGAAATCGGCTGAAATCTCGAACAAATGGACCAAAGAAACCCTGGCCAAACTGACCGAGATGTCGAAAGCAAAAACCGAGCCTGCGGATTACGCAAAAGCTGCAACCGACTTCGCAAGCGCGTCGGCTGAAGTTGCTGCTGAAAACCTGGCTGCTTTCGCTGAGATCGCGAAAAAAGTTCAGACCGAAACAGTTGAGCTGCTGATGGCGGCTGGCAAAGACGCTGCAGAAGATGCAACCGCAGCCGTCAAAAAAGCCACCAACGAGGTGACCGCTGCAGCAAAGAAAGCAGCAACCACCAAGTAAGATAAGACTGCGACTTAGCACCCATTCCTCCCAAATGGTGCAATCGCTGCGGGCAGGTCGCTTGACCTGCCCTTTCTTTTTGTTCTGCAGTCGCATAACCTGCGCTGCAACGCATCATCCTTGGGGAGGGTACAGGGTGTCGGAACAAGACAAACCTCTGCTGATCAAGCGCTATGCCAGCCGTCGGCTGTATAACACCGAGACCAGCGATTACGTGACGCTTGAAGATATCGCCGGTTTCATCCGCGACGGGCGCGAGGTTCAGATCATTGACCTGAAAACCGGTGATGACCTGACTCGTCAGTATCTGCTTCAAATCATTGCCGAACACGAAAGCCGTGGCGAAAATGTTCTGCCGATTAATGTGCTGAACGATCTGGTGCGCAGCTACATGGTGCCGGGTGGGGGCATGATGCCGCAATTCCTGCAAAGCTCATTCGACATGCTGCGCGAGAGCCAGTCCAAGATGATGGAAAACATGAACGCTATGAACCCGATGTCCCAGATGCCGGGGTTCGAGGCGATGCAGGCGCAGCAAAAGGCGTTTCTAAAAGCCATGACCGGTGGTCTGTCGGGGAACTGGTCAGGGCCGGATGACGAGCAAGAAGCCTCCCCCGAGCCCAAAGAGGATCTGGACGACATCAAAAAGCAACTTGCCGAGCTGCAGCAAAAACTATCGAAGCTGAGCTAGCCTGACCGATGCGCTGGCTATCTGTTCTGGGCGCGTTGATCTGGGCCCAGACTGCACAGGCCCAAGGCCAGTTTACATCCGTGTGGGAACCTATCTGCACAATGGGTCGGGATACGGCTGCGGGCTGCGATGAGATTCGCGCGCGCGAAATTCTGGATGCAACGACCCCGCCCTGGCGCGCCATTGGCCGGGTCAATTTTGCCAGCCGCAGCCAGCGGTCCCATTGTACCGGCGTGCTGGTGTCTGAGCGGCTGGTTTTGACCGCGGCACATTGCTTGTACAACAGCGCGCGCAACCGCTGGATTCCTCCGGCCAGTATCCGGTTTGCCGCAGGGTATCAGCGCGGCGAGGCTGCCGCCGTGTCCAATGTATTGGCCTATCGGCTGGATTCGGAACAGGGGCGCGACGGTGTATTCAACAATCGCGCCGATCTGGATTGGGCCGTGTTGGAGTTGGCCGAGCCAATTGGAGAGCAGGTTGGTTTTTTCGATATTTCCCGGACTGTCCCGCAGATGGGCTCGTTCGCGGGCTATCCCGGATTGCGGCCCCACGTGCTCAGTCGCACCGATAGCTGTAATGCCGCACAGGCCGGCCAAGGGCTGATGCGCGCGATCTGCCCCGTCATGATGGGGGATTCCGGTGCGCCGTTTCTGATGCAAACAGAAACCGGGCTTGCCGTTGCCGGGATTTTGTCGCGCGTCGCGCCAACCCCTGACGGGATCGACGCATTGTTACTTTCAGTTCATGACCTTGATCTGCAATAGTACTGACGATCAGGTCCCGTAGACTGGCACCGGGCCAACAACCTCGCCAACAGAAGCCAGCAGGATGTCCGAGATTACGTCCAGTTCATCGCGCGTCAAACGCACGGGCAGACGTACATCGCAGGCCTTCATCAGCATCGCACGGGTCTGTGGCAGGTCGAACTGTTCGGGTAGGAACTGCCAGTTCCAGAAGGCACGAGCGTTATCCTGACTCAGGCCAAAGACCTGCACCTTGACACCGCGTGCCTCGGCTGCGGCGGCAAAGGCGCGGATTTCATCGTCGCTGAGGTCAACCAGATTGAATTGGATCGAATCCGGTGCGCGCTGCTCGGGTGTCAGAGGGGCAGGGACATCGATGTAGGGCGATGTGTTCAGACGATCAGCCACATAGTCATGGTTTGCCAGCCCGTCGCGGACACGGCGTGCCAATTCGGGGATTTGCGGACGAATGACTGCAGCGCTGAGGTTGCTCATGCGCAGGTTATACAGTGGCAACTGGTTCTGCCATTTGGCAAAGGCCTGTTCCAGCTCTGGTGAGCCAGAGTGCTTTTTCCAGTTGTGCTCGTATGCGCCCGACATGATGACAGCGCGCGCCACAAGATCCGCATCGTCGCTGACCAGAATGCCACCTTCGCCTGCGTTGATCATTTTATAGGACTGGAACGAGAAGCAGCCGACCTTACCGATGGTGCCAATATTGCGCCCATGCCAGGTTGTGCCCAATGAGTGGGCGGCGTCTTCGATCACCGGGATATCGCGCGCTTCACACAGCTCCATGATCGCGTCCATGTCCGAGGTATGGCCGCGCATATGGCTGATGATCACTGCCTGCACGCTGTCCAGCTTGGCCGTGAAATCGGCCATATCGACGCGATAATTGTCCCCGACCTCGCACAGAACCGGAATGCAATCCGCGTGAACAATCGATGACGGCACGGCGGCAAAGGTAAATCCGGGGATCAGAACCCGCGCATCGCGGGGCAGCCCAAGCGCCTTGAGCGACAAAAACAGCGCGGCAGAACAGGAAGAGACCGCCAGCGCGTATTTTGTGCCGAGCAGTTCGGCAAACTCTGCCTCCAGCAGGGCAACGGGCGCATCCTGAGGTGCGGTATAGCGAAACAGATCGCCTGACTTCATCAGGGCGTCGATTGCGTCTCGGGCGGCTGCGGGGATGGGTTCGGCTTCATGAACGTTGGGTACAAGCGTCATATTTGGATTTCCCGAATTTTATCTTTGGGAAATATAAATTCGATGTGCAGGCAAGCCAAGTCCCAATTCGCATCGTCAGCGAGATTTCACCAATTCGTCGTAAAGAATGTGTTCAGATACCCAGCCTGTCACGCAGCGCATACCAAGTCATGGCCAGTATCAGCAACGGCGTCCGCAAAGCAGGACCGCCCGGGAAGGGCACTGCAGGAACGCGGGCCATGGTATCGAACCCCTCAGCCTGCCCCTGGATCGCCAATGCCATGAGTTGCCCCGCATGGGTCGCGGTGCCGACGCCGTGGCCAGAATAACCCGAGGCGGACAGGATATTTGGCGCAACCCGGGTCAAATAGGGCATGCGCCGCATGGTGATGCCCAGCGTTCCGCCCCATGCGTAGTCGATTTTGACGTCACGCAGATGCGGGAAAATCTCGGTCATCGGCTTGCGGACTTTTGCGGCGATGTCCTCGGGGAAACGATAACCATAGCTTTCGCCACCCCCAAACAGCAGCCTGCCATCGGCGCTTAGCCGGAAATAGTTTATCACGAACTTGGTGTCAGCAACGGCGATATCTTTGGCCAAAACTTTTTGCACTTCAGCGCCCAAAGGTTCGGTTGCCGCGATGAAATTGTTGATTGGCATCACGCGCGATGCAACTTGCCGGTTCAGATCTCCGAGGTATCCGTTGCAGGCCAGAATAACGTGATCGGCAGTGATCGTGCCCTTTTCAGTGCGTACAGTAACACGAGCGCCCTGATCGATGCCAAGAACTTCGGTGTCTTCATGCAGTCTTAACCCGGCTCTGACAGCGGCACGCGCAAGGCCGAGGGCGTAGTTCAACGGGTGCAGGTGCGCGGCACCATTGTCCAGATACCCACCCGCATAGGCTGGTGAAGGACAAAGCCCGCGCGCGGCATCGGCATCTAAAGTTTCGATTTGGTCGTATTTGTATTTGCCCGACAGATGCGCCGCGTGATCATGTAGCTCTGCGCGCTCCGAGTTGTTAAAGCCCAGAACCGCAATGCCGGGCTTCAGGTCGCAATCGATCTGATGTTTTGAGATCAGAGATTTGACCAGATCCTTGGCTTCTTCGGCCAGATCCCAAAGCTTTAACGCATCTTCATCGCCGACAAGCCGTTCAAGATCCTCTTGATCCAAACGCTGCGCGCTGCCCAGTTGGCCTCCGTTGCGACCCGAAGCCCCAAAGCCCGCGCGATGAGCTTCCAGCAGGACAACATCGAACCCAGCCTCAGCCAGGTGCAATGCTGCCGAAAGGCCCGTATATCCGCCCCCGACAATGCAGACGTCTGCGGAATGGTCGCCTTCAAGCGCCGGGTGGCGGTCGAAGGCGTGCGCCGTTGCGGCATACCAGCTTGGCGGATACTCCGCCTTGCGGTCATTAGAATACAGCAGGTTCATCGCGTCTTTGCCCTAGACGTTCATCAGCAGATGCTCGCGTTCCCACGGGGAAATGACCTGCAGGAACTCTTCGTACTCAGCACGTTTGACGATGCCGTAGACACGGGCGAACTCGGGACCCAGAACTTCGTGCAGGGCAGTGGCTTCATCAAACAAATCCAGAGCTTCACCCATGATCTGAGGGATATCGCCGTCGCCTTCATAGGCGTCGCCATAGAATTGGCGGCGTGGGCGTTCTTGCTGAGTCAGGCCCAAATAGCCACAGGCCAACGACAATGCGATACCCAGATAGGGGTTGCAGTCCATGCCTGCGATGCGGTTTTCGACCCGGCGCGCCTCGGGGCCGGACAGAGGTACGCGAATGCCAGTTGTGCGATTGTCGCGTGCCCACTCCAGATTAATCGGGGCCGCATGGTCTTTGACGTAGCGGCGATATGAATTTACATACGGTGCCATCACCGCCAGCCCTGCAGGCAGGTGGTTCTGCAAGCCGGCGATGAAGTGATAAAACGCATCCGTCTCGCCACCTTGTGGACCGGAGAAGATGTTTTGTCCCGTTTCTTTTTCAATGATCGAGTGATGGATGTGCATGGCCGAGCCCGGCTCATCCTCGATCGGTTTCGCCATGAATGTCGCAAAGCAGTTGTGACGCAACGCGGCTTCGCGGATCAGGCGTTTGAAATAGAATACCTCGTCCGCCAGCTTCACCGGATCGCCATGACGCAGATTGATCTCTAGTTGTCCGGCACCGCCTTCTTGCGTGATCCCGTCGATCTCAAACCCCTGAAACTCGGCAAAGTCGTAGATGTCGTCGATCACCGGCCCGAATTCATCGACCGCTGTCATCGAGTAAGCCTGCCGCGCCGCCGCAGGTCGGCCCGAGCGGCCCATCATCGGCTTGATCCCTTGCGCGGGATCTACATTCGGCGCGACAAGAAAAAATTCCATCTCGGGGGCGACAACCGGCTTCCAACCTTTGTCGTGATACATCTTCACAACGCGTTTGAGCACATTGCGGGGGCTGAAAGGGATCGGCTCGCCATCTCGGTCGAACGCGTCGTGAATCACCTGCAAGGTCCAGTCGCCCGTCCAAGGAGCGGCCGACGCAGTTGAGAAGTCGGGTTTCAGGATCATGTCCCGCTCAATGAAACCGTCCTCACCTGCAGCTTCGCCCCAATCCCCTGTGATGGTCTGGTAGAAAATGCTGTCGGGTAGGTGAAAATAGGATTGCTTGGCAAACTTTGACGCCGGGACCGCCTTGCCGCGGGCGATGCCGGGCAGGTCAGAGATGATGCATTCAACCTCATCCAGCCGTTTGCCTTCAAAGTAGGTGCGCGCCGCCTCAGGCAGCTGATCTGTCCAGTCGGCCATCAGGCCCTCACTTTCTTTAGGAACTCTGCCATGTGGTGCCCGATTTTGGCATTATCATCCGGGGCATCTTTCCGGTTCGCTGCCGCCTGCATCAACGCATCGGGAACCACGCCTTTGCCTCGGGTCTCCATCAAGCCCTGTATGAACTCATTTCCATATTCAGGATGGGCCTGCACGGTCCAGATCGTATCGCCATAGTTGACCATGGCGTTTTGGCAAAAGTCATTCGTACCGGAGACCACCGCACCTGCGGGCAGTTTGGTCACTTGATCCTGATGCCAAGCATTCAAGGTGACGGTCTGATCGCCAAAGCTGTATTCCGTGCGTCCTACAGCCCAGCCACCATCAAACTTTTCCACTTTTCCACCAAGCGCTTGTGCGATGATCTGATGGCCAAAGCAAACACCAATCAAAGGGTTCCCTGTCTTCTGAATATCCCGGATCAGCTGTTCAAGCGGGGGAATCCAAGCGTGATCTTCGTATGCGCCATGACGAGATCCGGTGATGATCCACCCGTCGGCCTGATGCGCGTCTTCCGGAAACTCACCATCGACCACTGCGTATGTTTGGAATTCAAAGCCGTTCCCACCCAGTAATGCGCGAAACATGCCATCATATTCCCCGAATTGTTCATGCAATTCATCGGGTGGGTGGCCGGTTACAAGGATGCCGATTTTCATAGTTCACCAAATTTGATCAAATTTATTCTAGCGGAGCGAAGCGAGCTGGGCAAGAGGTTCAAACGCTCTCAAGATAGCTGAGCCAGTGCTCGTCAGGGGGGTGGGACGCGAATCGTGCAATTTCCTGCCGTTTGGTCATTACCAGGTTGCGGATCAGATCGTCCGGGAAAATGCGCGCAACTAACGGGTCAGTTTCGAAAGCAGAGATGGCCGACGGCCAGTCGGCTGCCAGCTGCGGCAGATCCGTCAACTCATAGGCATTGCCCGAAATCGGGCTGGGCGGTCGCAGGCCATCCTCGATCCCAACCATTGCCGCGCCCAGAACTGCGGCCAGCATGAGATAGGGGTTGATGTCACCGCCAGCAACGCGATGTTCGATCCGTCGGGCGGCAGGGGCACCACCCGGAATGCGCAGGGCCGCTGTGCGGTTTTCATAGGCCCAGCTTGCTCCGGTGGGTGCGTGGGCACCAGGCACCAGGCGCGTGTAAGAATTGCCATGAGGAGCGAAGATCAGCGTAGAGCCGGGCATCGCGGTCAGACATCCGGCAACCGCCGAGCGCAGTTCATCGGTTCCCTCGGCCCCTCCGTCATCGAAGACATTGCGTCCATCGACATCGACGACCGAGAAATGCACATGCATCCCGTTGCCCGCATCCTCGGCATAGGGCTTGGACATGAAGGTTGCTGTGAAGCCATGCTTGCGGGCCATGCCACGCGCCAAGGTCTTGAAAAGCCACGTATCATCGGCGCAGCGCATGGCGTCCTGATGGTTCAGATTGATCTCGAACTGACCGATCCCGCTTTCAGATATTGCAGTCTGAGCAGGAATACCCATAGCGGCGCAACCATCATAGAGGTCGGTGAAGAACGCATCAAACGCGTCCATTTCGGCCATCGACAGAACGGCTTCGTCCCGCAGCCTGCGGCGCGTGACCGGGTTGATCGGAGGCTGCGGTTGGTCGCCTGAGGCGTCAAGCAGAGTGAACTCGAGTTCGGTGGCGGCGATGACCGACCAGCCCCGTTCGGAAAATCGATCTAGAACCGCAGAAAGCGCGTGTCTCGGATCGCCCGCAAAAGGCGTGCCGTCATCGTGGTACAGGCACATGGGCACCAGCGCGGTGGGTGTATCAAGCCAGGGCATGGGAACCGGACCACGCCCGGTGGGGCGCAACACACCATCTGCATCACCGCTTTCGAAGACAAGCGGGCTGCCTTCGATATCAGCGCCCCAGAGATCGACATTGAGCGCAGAGAACGGCATGCGCACGGCGCCTTTGTCCAACTTGGCACCGTATGAGGGCGGCACGCGTTTGCCACGCATCTGACCGTTGAGGTCACAGGCGGCGACGCGGAATGTATGCAGGGCGCTCAGGTCCATTGGGGGCTCCGTGGTCTAGTCACGAGAGGTTTAAATCAGGATTAGCGTCTTGTCACGAAATTTGATCAAATTACGAACAGGCGTCGCTTGCGGTGGGGCGCGATGTTGAAAATCAACCGACTTGTACAGTGGTCGAGACCGCTGGCTTCCGAGTTGTACAACATTCAGGTGCCCGATTGTGCCGGACGTAGCGATGCCTATAGTCTCATATATGTTCATCTTTCTTACCATAGTGTTACTGATCGCAGGCGGGGTCGGCTATTACGTCTGGTCCAAGAGACAGGCCCGCGCGGCGCTGTTGGCGACGCGTCTGACCTCGGATCAACAGGACATCATTGATCAGCAAGTTCCCATCATCCGGCGGCTGCCCGCCGGGCTGCGCAGCCACTTGGATGGCAAGGTGAACCTGTTTCTGGATCAAGTGAGCTTCTACGGCTGCGACGGGTTGGAAGTGACTGAGGAGATGGAGCTGTCGATTGCGGCGCAGGCCTGTTTGCTCGTGATCAATAGCGACATTTGGTATGACAATCTGACGACCATTCTGATCTATCCCAATGCGTTCAAGTCAAAGCAGCAGCGGCGCTCGGGCTATGTTGTGTCAGAGAAAGAGATCGTGCGGACCGGGGAAAGCTGGGATCGCGGACCGGTCATTTTATCATGGGCACACAGCCAGCAGGGCGCTCTGGATGATCGCGACGGGCAGAACGTAGTGCTGCATGAATTTGCGCATCAGATCGATGATCTGTCCGGGGGTACAAATGGCGTACCGATCCTGAGTGAAGGGCAGAGCTTTGCCGAATGGGAAAAGGTATTCCTGACCGCCTATGACGCGCATGTTCACGCGGTTGAAAGCGGACGGCGGACAGTCATCGATCCGTATGGCGCGACCGGGCATGAAGAGTTCTTTGCCGTTTCGGTTGAAGTGTTCTTTGAGCGCCCGAAGGCGCTGAAGCACGAGGTGCCTGAGGTCTATGAGCAGCTTTCGAAACTGTTCCGGCTGAACCCGGTGGAGTGGGCTTAGCGCGCCAGATTTAGTCGGAAGCGCATCTTGGCTTTCCGCTCGGCAGGTAGATGGCGGTTCAGGCGTTTGTTGACCCTTCCGAAGCCCCAAACGATGACCAGCGTCAGCAGGATGAAATAGAACGCCAGAATCGGGTAGGGGATGAACGGGTTGAACGTCTTGTCCGCGAAGTAGCTGGCGTAGTAGAGCGCGTCGCCCCGTTGTTGCCAGGCCGGGAAGGCCGAGAAGAAGACCAGTGTGGTGGACTGGAAGACAAAGATCGCTTCGTTCGTATAGGCGGGCCACGCCAGCCGCAGCATTGTGGGCCAAACGATACGTCGGAAGCGCGACCAACCGGACATGCCATAGGCGTCGGCGGCTTCGATATCGCCCTTGGGGATTGAACGAAGGGCGCCATAGAAGATCTCGCCCGAATAGGCGGAAGTATTCAGGAACAGCACGATCAGCGCCCCCAGCCAGGCCGAGGTGAAGGCGTCGAACATCGGATAGGGCTTCTTCAGCGAAAGGAAGAAGAAATAGGCAAAGAAGAACTGGATGAACAGCGGCGAGCCGCGGAACAAAAAGATGAACCACTCGGACGGTTTACGCAGCCATTTATTCGACGAGGCTTTGCCGGCGGCCAACGCGGTGGCGAGGAAGAACCCCGTGACCATCGCCATGATCCCGAAATAGATATTCCAGATCATGCCCGAGCCGATCAGCGTGAAGTGCTCGCAGAGGGTGAAATCGGTTTTGGGCAGCAGGCGTTCCCCGAAGCCCAGCGAACGGAGGCCGTAATCTTGAATGGTCTGGATGCAGCTCATGCGGTGGTCTCCTTGCGCAGAAGCTCTCCGCCCGATGTGGCCTGACCATGGGACAGGCGGCGCATCAGTTTCTCAAGCCCGATTTCCGAGACGCGGGTCATGCCGAGGTAGAAGATCAGCAGGGCGAGGAAGTACCACATGCGCCAGTCGCCATGAGGGTAATCGGTAAAGCGGGATGTTTTTGTGCCACCCAACTCGCGAGCCCAATAGACGATATCTTCGATGCCCAGCAAGAAAAGCAGTGGTGTGGCCTTGATCAGCACCATCCACAGGTTCGATAGGCCAGGTAGGGCGTAGACCCACATTTGCGGCACCAGGATACGCCAAAAGGTCTGGCGGCGTGTCATGCCGTAGGCTGCGGCCGTCTCAAGCTGGGCGTGTGGTACAGCCCGCATGCCGCCGAACAGGACGTTGGCGGCAAACGCGCCGAACACGATAGAGAATGTGACGACGGCAAGGAAGAAGCCGTAGGTTTCATGCACCCATTCGGGTGCAGTGCCCAGCGGCAGCTTGGCGGCCTGACAGACGATGAAGTCGTTGCCCTGCCGCACCGGATCGGTCCATTCGGGGCAGAGCACTTTATGGCGCAGCCATTCAAAGCCCTGATCCAGAGCGATCACGAAGAACAGAAAGAAAGCGATATCAGGCACGCCACGCACGATGGCGATATAGGCCTTACCCAGCCAGCTAAGCGGCGGGAAATGCGATCGCGCTGCCATAGCGCCGGCAAAACCGAAGCTCAGGGCGACCGGGGCGGTGACGGCCAGCAGACCCAGCACCTTGAAGAACGACAAGTAGAACGACCAGTGGACGCCATTGGTCAGATAGCACGAGAACCAGCGGAACGTGCCCAGCGTGTCAGGATCAGCGCAGTAGGAGAACATAAGGCGTCTTTCGAACGTCTGGCCGGTCTCAGGTCCGGCAGGTCCGGCGCGCGCACGCGCCGGACAATTGGACGGAGGGCTTAGTTGGTTACGACCGAACCGTCTGTGTTGTAGGTTGCGATACCTTCGCCAAACCATTTGACAAGCATCTCGTTGAGCGTGCCGTCTGCCTTCATGGACGAAATCGCGTCATCGAACTTGCCGCGCAGTTCTGCGTCGCTCTCGCGCAGGCCCATGCCGATGCCACCGCCCAGCGGGACAAGATCGCCGACAAAGACCAGCTCGCCACCGGATTCCTCAACAATCGGGACCAAGAAGTCATAGTCCGCCAGCACAGCATCCGCTTCGCCGTTGCGTACGGCGGCGATGGTTTCTTCGGGGGTGGCGAATTCGACCAGAGTCGCGCCGGATTCAGCAACGTGACCGGCCTGAATGGTTGCGGTCTGTGCAGCGACGATGCCACCTTTCGTGTCAGCGCCATCTGAAGCAGCTACGTAAGCTGAGGCGGTCGGCGGGTAGTAGTTCTGGGTGAAGTCGATGACCTCATCGCGTTCGTCAGTGATCGACATGCCGGCGATGATGGTATCGTAGTTGCCCGAAACCAGGTTCGGAATAATCGAATCCCAGTCATTCTTGACCCATTCGCACTCCAGACCGGCGCGCTTGCACAGCTCGTCACCGACTTCACGCTCGAAGCCGTCGATCTCACCAGCATCATTGATGAAGTTGTACGGAGGGTAGGCGCCCTCGGTGCCCATGCGCACAGTTTCGGCCATTGCGATACCGGCGGTCAACGCCAGCGCTGCGGTGGTCAGAATCAGGTTTTTCATGAGTTACTCCCCTTTATTGGTTCTGTCCGTTGGTTAAGCCGCCTGAGTGGCGGAGAGAAAGCCCTGAAGCCGTTCGGATTCAGGGGCAGTGAAAATGTCTTCGGCTGAACCCTCTTCTTCGATCAGGCCCTGATGCAGGAACACAACGTGGCTGGAGATATCCGCAGCCATCTTCATGTCATGAGTCACGATGATCATGGTGCGGCCTTCTGCGGCCAGATCCTTGATCACTTTGATCACTTCCTGTTCCAGTTCGGGATCGAGCGCTGAGGTCGGTTCGTCAAACAGCAGCGCCTGAGGTTCCATGCACAGCCCACGTGCGATTGCGGCGCGTTGTTGCTGTCCGCCCGATAGTTGCGCCGGATAAACGTCGCATTTGTCGCCGATGCCGACCTTCTCCAGATATTTGCGCGCGCTGTCTTCGACCTCGGCCTTGTCGCGGCCCATGACAGTGACCGGAGCCTCCATCACATTCTGCAGGATGGTCATATGGGCCCACAGATTGAACTGCTGGAACACCATCGACAGATTTGTGCGGATGCGCAGCACCTGCTTGGGATCGGCGGGACGGCGATGATTGTGGCTGCCAGTCCAACGGACGGGCTCGCCTTTGAACAGAATCTCGCCCTCTTGGCTGTCTTCCAACAGATTGCAGCAGCGCAGCAGGGTAGACTTCCCCGAACCGGATGATCCGATCAGCGACACGACGTCGCCGCGATGCGCGGTGATGTCCACGCCCTTGAGCACCTCGAGTTGGCCAAAGCTTTTGTGCAGGTTCTTGATCTCAATGACGGGAGCGGCGTCTGTCACGGGCAGTCCAGATATGATTGGTGTTGGTGCGGTAATAGGGCTGAAAAATCGGGCTAATGCAATGCGCAATTGACAAGTTCACGCAGCGAAATTGCCAAATCGGGCGGTCGCGCTGTCTAAACTGTCAGTTTGTTGGGCGCATTCTGTGACTCGATGCACCATTATCGACAGGTCAGCCAGATCAATCTCTTGATTGCGGCCCAGAGATTCAGGTCACAGGATTCCGGATCAACCGAGGTGATCCTCAGCGAAACCAAAATTATTGAACTGGCTTGATCCAATCACCAAAACTGTTTGAATTTGGGAATAATTCGTTTTGAGTTAAAGATTGAAATATACGAATTCAATTCACGTAAGGGGCTTCTTGTGATCGCGCTATTATTTGCATTGTTCGCCGGCACGATGGTGCTGGCATACTTTAAGCTGGTCAGAATTTCATACGCATTGTTCGTGCTGACGCTTTTGGCTAGTGCCTACTGGCTGAAGTTTCACGCCACGACCCCCTTAACGATTCAACTGTGAGGTCGTCCAATGTCACCTGAATTTGCTCGTAACATGAATGCGATTGGTGCACTGGCGGTTTGCCTGGTTCTGGTGCTTGCCTTCTACTTTCAGCTTGTCCTTTACGAACTGCCCTGTCCGTTATGTTTGCTCCAACGCGTGGGATTCGTGGCCGTTGGGTTCGGGCTTGCTCTTAACCTGTTGTGGGGTACGCGCGCCAGAAACTATGGCATCGTGCTGGTGGCGGCGATCTTTGGGATCAGTGTTTCGATCCGGCAGATTCTGCTGCATATCGTGCCCGGAACAGGGCACTACGGCTCCCCGGTTCTGGGCCTACACTTCTATACCTGGGCGGGAGTTGCCTTTGGTTTGATCATCCTTGGCACCGCAATCATGCTGGTATTCGAGAAGCAGTATGATCTTGCGTCGGACGTTCGGGCAACCGAACGCTTCGGAGGAAGTACATTGGCCAAAACAGCGTTTTTCCTGATTTTGGCATTGGCCGTCGCGAACGCTGGTTCGGCGCTTTTGGAGTGTGGGCCCGGCATCTGTGACGATCCGCCGACAGACTACAAGTTTCTGAATGAGCTTGAAGGCAGCGATTCATAGCGCTGACAACGCCCAAAGGCTTGCCGGTTGATCAGACCTTCGCCGCCTTTTGTCTTGCAAGCGCCGAATCCACATCGCTCACGCCGAGCAGGCTGACGACAAGGCGTAGCAGAGAATCCTCTTCACCGCTGCGGTGCCCATCCGCCAGTGCGACCGACCACATGGCCTGCACAACGGCCAGGCGGTCGTCATAGGCGATCGCCTCTTTGATGGCGCGAGTAAAGCGGACGGTGTCGGGCGCCTCGGCTTCAAGGTCTTCGGCTCGGGCGCGCAGGGCTGCGGCCTCAAATGGCGACAGGCCGTAGCGTTCGGCCGAGATGCGGTCGATTCGGGCCATTTCGGTATCGGCATAGTCGTTGTCGGACCGAGCGATACGCACCAACAGGGCGGTGAGGGCCAGACGGGCATCATCTTCGACAAGCGGGTCGGGCTGCGGCTGCGTGAGCCGGGACAGGAAATCACTGAACATAAGCGTTTATATAGAGATAGCCTAGGTCGCTTCCAAGCGGCTTTGTATCCGCTCGCGTGCCGCTTTGCTGTCGTTGAAGCTGAGGCCCATGGCAATGCGGGCTTCTTCGACGATCTTGACCTCGCCCTCGTCCGAGTTGCCATCGGCCAGCACGACCTCCCACAGGGCGTCAAGCGCGGCCAAGCGTTCCTGAAGATCGGTGGTTTCGCGGATCAGTTTGCCGAATGTATCTGTTTCCGGAGCAGCTGCGTGCAATTTTTCGCAGGTGGCGCGGACCTTGGCGGCCTCGATCGCATTGTGCTGGTAAAGTCGCGCAAGAATGCGGTCGATCAGGCTGATCTCTTCCAGCTTGTAGTCGCGGTCGGCCTGCGCGACACGTACCAGCAATGCCCCCAGGGCCAGTTCGGCATCAGGATCGGGCAGTTTGTCATGTTGCGGCGGCCGAAAGGCCTGGAAGAATTTTTTCAACATATCGGCAGGATATTCCGTAATTCGAGGCGCGCCAAGCGGTGCTAGCCCTCATAGCCCTGAATAATCACAAGATCGCCGGTCGAAACCGGATCGCGCAAGGCCTTGGCGGCTTGATAGGCATCGCTTTCATAGCAGGCCAGCGCCTGTTCATAGCTGGGAAATTCGATGACAACTGTGCGGGCGCGAGCCTTGCCTTCAGGCTCGCTCCTCTCGCCGCCGCGTACAAGAAACTTGGCCCCGTAATCGGCGAATGGGGCCGCATTGGCAGCAATGTAAGATTTGTAGGTTTCAATGTCGTCTACATCGACATGGGCAACCCAGTATCCTTTGGCCACAAGGTGTCCTCCGCTGGTATCGGATGCAAGGTGCGGAGGAACAGGTTGAAATGCAATCCCCTAAAAGTGGATCATCCACCGGATTGCAGCGCGGCGCGTGCTGAATCCTGTAACCAAGCGGTCATTTGCCGATAGGGAACCGGGCCATAGCTGATCCGGGCCACGCCGAGTTTCGCCAGCGTCGGCGTGTCAGGCGTGCCGGGCAGGGCGATGATGTTGACCGGCAGGTCGGTGGCCGCGCAAAGCTGGCCGATCATGGATTCGTCTTTCAGGCCCGGCGCGAAGAACCCGCTGGCTCCGGCATCGGCGTAGGCGGCCGCGCGGGCCATGGCGTCATCCAGCATCGCTTGATCATGCGTGTCCGGAGCGGCTTTGAGGAAGATGTCAGTGCGGGCGTTGATGAAGGCGGGAACACCGGCCACGTCACAGCTTTCGCGCATCGCAGCGACACGCGCTGCCTGTGTTTCGATGTCATAAAGATCTTTAGTTCCAACGACCTGATCTTCGAAGTTAAAGCCGATTACACCGGTTTCCAGCGCGCGTTTGACATTGGCCGATATGCCAAAAGTATCCTCGGCATAAGCGCCTTCGAGGTCCATGGTGACCGGTATATCAACCGCCTCGACAATGCGGCGAGCGTTGTCTAACGCCAACTCAAACGGGATGTTCTGGCCGTCCGAAAACCCCTGCGCCATCGCGACCGGAGCACTGCCAGTCGCCAGCGCTTTGGCCCCTGCATCGCGTACAGCGACGGCGCTGCCGGGGTCCCAAATGTTATAGAGGATGACCGGATCACCCTTCTTGTGCAGGGCGGCAAATGTTTCTGCTTGGGTAATCTGATCGGTCATGGCCGGTCTCCTGTCGCTGCTATGGCGGCAGTTAACCGTGCAAACCGCCGGCGCGTAAAGATATTTCGCGCCGACTGGTACAAATCTGTTATCGGCCCGTGATCAGACCAGACGCGAGGTGTCTTTCGCGGCGCGCACGAATTCGCGGAACAGGGGGTGCGGGTCGAAGGGTTTGGATTTCAGTTCCGGGTGATACTGAACACCAATAAACCATGGGTGATCCGACCATTCGACGATTTCCGGCAGGCGACCATCCGGGGACATGCCCGAGAAATTCAGGCCTGCCTTTTCCAGTTTGTCGCGGTACTTGATGTCGACCTCGTAGCGGTGACGGTGGCGTTCCTCAATCTGGGTGCCGCCATAGACTTCCGCGACCTTCGAGCCTTCGGCCAGAACCGCATTATAGGCGCCCAAACGCATGGTGCCGCCCTTGTCGTCTCCGACTTTGCGTTCGACCTTGTGGTTGCCCTGCACCCATTCTTTCAGGTGGTAAACAACGGGTTCAAAACGCTTTTTGCCAGCCTCGTGGTCGAATTCCTCGGACCCGGCTTCGGTGATTCCCGCCGCGTTGCGTGCGGCTTCGATCACGGCCATCTGCATGCCCAGACAGATGCCCAGATAGGGCACTTTGTGTTCACGCGCATATTGAGCGGCCTTGATCTTGCCTTCTGTCCCACGCTCGCCAAAGCCGCCGGGGACCAGGATGGCGTGGAAGCCTTCCAGATGAGGTGCGGCGTCTTCGTTGTCAAACACCTCGGCATCGACCCACTCGATCTTGACGCGGACGCGGTTGGCCATGCCGCCATGGGTCAGGGCCTCGGCAATTGACTTGTAGGCATCTTCAAGCTGGGTGTATTTGCCGACGATGGCTACTTTCACTTCGCCTTCGGCGTTGTGGATGCGGTCGCTGACGTCTTCCCATTTGGCCAGATCGGGCTTGGGGGCCGGGCTGATCTGGAATGCGTCCAGAACCGCCTGATCCAGACCTTCACGGTGATAGGCCAGCGGGGCGTCGTAGATGGTGCTGAGGTCTTGTGCGGCAATCACGCTGTCAGGGCGGACATTGCAGAAAAGGGCCAGCTTTTCGCGTTCTTTGGTTGGAATCGGTCCCTCGGACCGGCAGACCAGAATGTCGGGGGCTAGACCGATCGAGCGCAACTCTTTCACCGAATGCTGGGTCGGCTTGGTTTTCAACTCGCCCGAGGCTTTGATATAGGGCAGCAACGTCAGGTGCATGAAGATACACTGACCGCGCGGCTTGTCCTGACTGAACTGGCGGATCGCTTCAAAGAAGGGCAGGCCCTCAATATCACCTACGGTGCCGCCGATTTCACAGAGCATGAAATCAACTTCATCCTCGCCAATCGCGATGAAATCCTTGATCTCATTGGTGACGTGCGGGATCACCTGAATGGTTTTGCCGAGGTAATCTCCACGGCGCTCTTTCTCCAGCACATTGGAATAAATCCGCCCCGAGCTGACCGAGTCGGTCTTGCGTGCCGCCACACCGGTGAAGCGTTCGTAATGACCAAGGTCCAGATCGGTTTCAGCGCCGTCATCGGTGACGAATACTTCGCCATGTTCGAAGGGCGACATGGTGCCCGGATCGACGTTTAGATAGGGGTCCAGCTTGCGTAGACGCACCGAATATCCCCGGGCCTGCAACAGCGATCCCAACGCCGCCGAAGCCAGTCCTTTGCCCAAGGACGAAACCACACCACCAGTGATGAAAATAAAACGCGCCATGTTTTTCGGCTGCTCCCGTGAGACGTCATTATTAGCTGCCCGGCGGTTCGAAAAAACCGCTGCATCACGGGACTTCACGTATAAAGGATTCGCGCACATAGCGCAAGAGAACCGCAAGATGCTGTTGCAGTTCCCTTATGATTTTCTAGGTTTTGTGGCTTAGTCGGCCGCCTGCGGGATCAGCGGAGCATTGTCGCCTTGCGCCGGCGGCAACAATTCATCTGCCGATGGGACTGCCGGAGCGCTTTCCTCAGCCGGGGCCGGGGCAGGCACGCCCAAACGGTCAATCACCGAGCTGCCAGAAGATTTCTGGGCCGCCAGAATCGTCAGCGTGATCGAGGTGACGATAAAGCACGCGGCCAGGATCCATGTCAGCTTGCCCAACGCCGTTGCTGCCGCGCGGCCCGTCATGGCCCCGCCGCCACCGCCACCCATCCCAAGGCCGCCGCCTTCGGAACGTTGCATCAGCACAACGACAATCAGGCCCAAGGCCAGAAGAAGGTGGATGATGAGAACGACGTTTTCCATGGTGGTCCTGTACAGCGTGGCGTGTATCGCGTGGTACTTATGCAAGTTTGCCAGCGGGGGCAAGTCACGAGTTGGCATCACGTGCGGTGATGTTTCATATCACACCAAAGAGACTGGACAGAGCGCTGTTCTGTCGCGCAGGCTGCGCCTCATGCCACATGATGATCACGACCACCCGCACGCCCTGTTGCCTCCCGAACCCGCGCTGCGCGTCAAAGCGCTTGAGACAATTCTGACCCGCAAGGGTCTGATTGATCCTGCAGCGCTGGATGAAATCATCGATACTTATCAGAACAAGATAGGTCCACAGAACGGCGCGCATGTTGTTGCCAAGGCTTGGAGTGATCCCGATTTCAGAGCCGCGCTGCTGGCGGACGCCACATCGGTCGTGGCCGATCTGGGGTTTTACGGTCGTCAGGGTGAGCATATGGTGGTCGTCGAGAACACGCCTGAACAGCACAACATGGTCGTCTGCACCTTGTGCAGCTGTTACCCGTGGCCGCTGCTAGGAATTCCACCCGGCTGGTACAAATCTGACGCTTACCGCGCCCGCGCCGTGCGAGAGCCGCGCAAGGTCCTGTCTGAGTTTGGCGTTACCTTGCCCGAAGGCACTTCGGTCCGCGTTTGGGATTCGACGGCCGAAATTCGTTACCTCGTCCTGCCGATGCGCCCAGAGGGCACAGAAGGATTGAACGCGGACGAATTGGCGGCGCTGGTCACCCGCGACAGCATGATCGGCACTGGGCTACCCAAGGTGCCGTCATGACGCGGGTCCATGATATGGGAGGGCGCTTTGGTGATGGTCCGGTGAACCCGGAACCCGAAGACGCGCCGGTGTTTGCCGAAGACTGGCACGGTCGGGCGCTGGCGGTAACGCTCGCTGCGGGGTTTCTGGGGCAATGGAATATCGATGTCTCACGTCACGCGCGGGAAAGGTTGTCTCCTACGGACTACGCGCGGTTTTCTTACTATGAGAAATGGATGTCTGGTCTGGCTGATCTTCTGGTCGAAAAGGGTGTCCTGACGCTTGATGATTTGCGCGGTGTTGACGGGGATGGTGTTCATCCTCTGACTGAGCGTACCCTGATGGCTGACGCCGTCGCAGGCGCTTTGGCCAAAGGTGGACCCGCAGATCGCCCGTCGAACGTCGAAGTTCGGTTTCAAGCCGAACAAGCAGTCCGAACCTTGAGCCAGAGCGCCAATCGACTGGTTGATGGCGGCCACACCCGGTTGCCGATCTATGCCGCGGGTGCAACGGGTCGCATCCTCAGGCTGCATGGCACTCATGTCCTGCCGGATTCCAACGCCCATGGGTTGGGTGAAGCCCCCGAGCCGCTATATGCGGTCGTGTTTCCCGCCTCAGAACTTTGGGCAAACCCCGAGCATCCGGCGGATGAAGTCGTGCTGGACCTCTGGCAGTCTTATTTGGAGCCCGCATGAGCGATTGTATCACTCACTCGGCCCCCGAGCCGGTTTTTGCCGAGCCCTGGCACGCGCAGGTTTTTGCGGTCACAGTGGCCTTGAACGAAGCGGGCCGGTTTGATTGGCCGGACTGGGCGGAACGGTTTTCCAATACTTTGAAACGGAACGGCCTCAAAAAAGATCTGGATGGTGGGGACGATTACTTTCACGCTTGGTTAGAGACCTTGGAGGCGCTGCTGGCTGAGCAGGGGGAAGCGCCCACTGATGATGTCCAGGATCTTCGCAATGCATGGGAAGAGGCTTACCTGACAACACCCCACGGTCATCCCGTACAATTGCGCTAAAAGCAGAGGGGGCGCTGCCCCCGCCGCCCGTCCGGGCGACTCCCCCGAGGTACTTTTGGCCAGATGAAGCAGGGGATCCGCTCTTCATCTGGCCAAAAACACCTCCGCCGGAGGCATCGCGCGCAGCACGATTTGTATCTGCGGCGAAATATCGGTTTCCCTGCCGTCTGTGCCCGGCTATATGAGCCGGGTTTGAATATTCAGCGCAAAAGGACCGGATATGGCCAACGTGGTTGTTGTCGGCGCCCAGTGGGGCGACGAAGGAAAAGGCAAGATCGTCGACTGGCTCAGTGAGCGAGCGGATGTGATCGCGCGTTTTCAGGGTGGACATAATGCCGGGCACACGCTGGTCATTGAGGGTGAGGTTTACAAACTGCATGCGCTACCTTCGGGCGTCGTACGCGGTGGAAAGCTGAGCGTGATCGGTAATGGGGTCGTTCTGGACCCTTGGCACCTGATCAAAGAGATCGGTACCATCCGCGCGCAGGGTGTCGATATCACGCCCGAGACGCTGATGATTGCCGAGAACACCCCGCTGATCCTACCGTTCCATGGCGAGCTGGATCGTGCGCGCGAAAGCCAGAACTCGGTGGCCAAGATCGGCACGACCGGTCGCGGGATCGGTCCATGCTATGAAGACAAGGTTGGTCGGCGTGTAATCCGGGTGGCTGATCTGGCTGATGATGCGACGCTGGCGCTGCGGGTCGATCGGGCTCTGGTCCATCACAATGCGCTGCGCAATGGGCTAGGGTTGGAACCTATTGATCGTGACGCGTTGATTGCGCAGTTGAAAGAGATCGCGCCGCAGATTTTGCCTTTCGCAGCACCGGTGTGGAAGGTGCTGAACGAGAAGCGCAAGGCAGGCAAGCGAATCCTGTTCGAAGGCGCACAGGGTGCGCTGCTGGATATCGATTTCGGGACCTATCCGTTTGTGACATCGTCGAATGTGATTGCGGGCCAGGCCTCGACAGGCGTTGGGATTGGGCCGGGTTCGATCGACTTCGTTTTGGGCATCGTCAAGGCGTACACGACCCGCGTGGGTGAGGGGCCTTTCCCAACCGAATTAGACGACGAAGATGGCCAACGCCTGGGCGAACGGGGGCATGAGTTCGGCACCACGACGGGGCGCAAACGCCGTTGTGGTTGGTTCGATGCCTGTCTGGTACGCCAAACCTGCGCGACCAGCGGTGTGAACGGCATCTCCCTGACCAAGCTGGATGTGTTGGACGGGTTCGAGACGCTGAAAATTTGTGTCGGGTATGAGCTGGATGGCAATCGTCTGGACTATCTGCCGACCGCCGCCGACCAGCAAGCACGTTGCACGCCGATTTACGAAGAGATGCCGGGCTGGAGCGAATCCACCGAAGGCGCGCGCAGTTGGGCAGACTTGCCTGCGAACGCGATCAAATACGTGCGCCGCGTCGAGGAATTGATCGAATGTCCGGTCGCCCTTTTGTCCACCAGCCCGGAGCGGGAGGACACCATTCTGGTGACCGACCCGTTTGCAGATTGATGAGCAGCAACGACAAACCCGGCCTCAGCTATAAGGCACGTCGGCGGTGGTCATTGGTGCTGCTGCTGATCGGGCTCCCCATCTATATCGTTGCGGTTGTGACAATCGTGAACTGGTTGGATCGCCCGCCGATCTGGCTGGAACTTCTGGTATATGTCGCGCTTGGCATTGTCTGGGCGTTGCCGTTCAAATTTGTCTTCCGCGGGGTGGGCAAAGAGGACCCGGATCAAGATCAAAGCTAAGCCGCCCGATTGTCTTGGTGTCTTCTGCGTGGCACGATGTTTGCGACTTTCTTTCGCGGCAACCAGAGGCAGATAGGGCATGAAAAACCGGGTATTAGCGGCGGTTACCACAACATGTATCGCGAGCAGCGCTCAGGCCGATGATTGGCGCTATACCATTGCGCCTTATTTCTGGGGGCCGGAATTCAGAACCTCACTGAACGTGGGACCAAACCCGCCGGTGAACGGGGATACCTCGATCTTCGACATTCTGAAGGGCGCGTTCCTGATCGCTGGTCAGGCCCGAAATGGGCGTTGGACCATTGGTGGTGAGTTCAATTATCTCAATTTGGGTGACGATGTCTCGGTCGGTCGGTTTGACGATGCAGCCAGTTGGGATCTTGAGGGCACGATGGTCTCACTGGCGGCCAGCTATGCGGTCTATCAGGATGATCGGTCACGGTTGGAAGCGTTGGCCGGGCTGCGCCATTGGGACCTGGATGTTTCGACCACCGTGCTGGATCGCACCTTCAGCACAGATCAAAGCTGGACCGACCCGTTGATCGGCGCACGCTATAACTACGCGTTGAATGATCGCTGGAGCCTCACAGCGATGGGCAATATCGGCGGCTTCGGTTATGGCTCGGAATTCCAGTGGGAGGCGCTGGTGCAGGCTAGTTGGAATTGGCGTGAGAATATCAACGTTGCGGGCGGGTATCGCCATCTGGATGTTGAGTTTGAAGACGGGCGCGATGTGATTGATCTGATCCTGACCGGCCCTTACGTGGCGCTGGCGTTCAACTTCTGAACTTGATTGGCTTTTTGGCTGCCAGCCACGGAACGAAAAAGGGCCAGAGTTTCCTCTGGCCCAATTTTGTCTTGAGGGGGTATTGGGGGGATCTTGGTGTCAGCCAGCGGCACGCTCGTCGTCGTTCGGGCGGAACCCGATTTGGGTTGAGGCGGCGAAACGGCCACCTCCGGCCTTTTCGATTTTGCCGTCCCGCAGCAACTGACCGAATGAGCGCAAGCTTTCTTCGCGGTTAAACGAGTCCTGCTTGAGCGAGCGAACTTTGTTCATCAGCTGTGGACGCGAGAACTGCTCCTGACCTTCGATGAAGGACAGATAAGCCGCGGCAGCTTCCAGCAGGTCGAGTAGTGATTGGGCACCCTGTTCTTGCGCAAAGGCTGCAAAACCACCTTCTTCATCTGCAGTTTCCTCGTCCGCCGAGGTGACACGGCGCGGTGTCACCGGGCCGGTGTCAGCCGTTTCGGTATCCACCCGCTGTTCAGCCACCAGTTTCAATGGTGCGGCAGCATCCGGGGTGGGGCGTTCACTGGTGACCTCGATCTCGGGTCGGCGTGGATTGACGACCGAGGCCAGATCACCGCGATAATCATCCTCGGGGGTCTGAGATTTGTCTGCGCCATCTTCGCGGTCTGCTTCGGTTGCAGCAACGGCAGTGCGCAGGTGAGAATATGTTTCGCGCTGGCCGCTGGTGGCAGGATCATCCATATGGGCGCCCGCTTCGTCCATCAGGCGCGAGACGTCCTGATCCAGACCCGTCATATCGGGCAGCTCAGCCGTCGTGTTTGCCGCCAGCTCGGTTTCTACCAGCGCCATTTCGTCAAGCAGCAGCGCCTCATCCTCGGCCGAGATGACGCCATGGGTGAGGCCGGTAAGATCCGGTGATGTTTCATCTTCGTCGGTGTCGTCTTCGTCGGTGTCGTCCTGGCCATTCAGAATGTTTGACGGGCCTTCGTCTTCAGTTTCAGGGTCGTCGTCGAGGTCCGAGAACAACACGTCCTTGTCCGTGACATCGGCTGCCGGCTGTTCGGGCGCTTCGTCCTCGTCTTCAAGTTCGGCAGTGATCGCCGGTGAGATGATCGGGGCTGCTTCGACTTCGTCCTGCTTGATGGCGGCAGGCGCGAGTGGTTCTTCGTCCTGAACGGGCAGCTCAGCGATCGTTGCCATTTGCTCGGGTTCGGCAGGCTGTTCGACCTGCGGGGCCGTTGCCGGAGCGTCGTCCGTAGCAGTGTCTTCCAGATCGGTCGGGCTCAGCGCGCCGGACTCAAAAGCGGCAGAAATTGCATCGGCCTTTGGCTTCACGGGCTGCAGATAGCTGACGTCTTCGTCTTCAGAGTATCCGGCAGGGGCAGCATCGGAATGCGAAACAACAGCCCGGATTCGCTGCAGCTTGGCTGCGATACTGTCAGCGGCGGGAGCATCTTCGGATTGCGGAGCAGACGGAGCAGGGGGAACAACATCCGCGACAGGCTGAACAGGTTCAGGTGCTGTGGCTGGCGCAATTGCAGCGGGGGTCGGTGCTGCAACCGGGGCGGTTTCCGTTGCGCGCAGCAACAGGCCGGTCTCGTTCTGGCTGGCTTCAACCTTCTGTGCGGCGTCCCGCTGTGCGATCCGGGTCAGCATCTCGGCGTCAGGCTGAGGGGGTTCCGATCCGAAGTATCGGTCATCCGCTGCAAGGTCCCGGAAATACTCGGCGATCGCCTTCATTGTTTCAAATGAATCGTCAAAGCCTTCGAGGGTGCACGAGAAGGTGCCGTATGAAACGGTGAGTACCTTGTTGTTCTGTACCATCAGACGCATGTCCTTTACAAACTACCAGGTCGACTACCAGACACAGCAGGGGCAACCGACTCGAAACTCTAGCCATGAAGCTATCATTTTGTGGTTTCATTATGTCCAAAACTGGAAAATATGGTCAATCTTGTGGAAAATGGGGCAATTGTTCGCTCTGGCGGGCCAATCGGGCTGTTTGGTGGGGGCGAAATCTGTTCAGAGGATGTGAATCTGGTGCTAAATCGCGTCAATTCTGCCGTTGCGGCGGATGGCGGTGCGGCTGCGTTGATTGATTCGGGACGGATGCCGGACGCAGTGATCGGCGATTTGGACTCGATTACGGCAGAATATCGGGCCCGGATTCCCAAGGATCGGTTGTTCCGGATATCCGAGCAGAACAGCACCGATTTTGACAAGGCGCTGCGCAATATGGATGCGCCTGTGGTGCTGGCAGCAGGATTTCTGGGCGCGCGGGTGGATCATCAGTTGGTGGCGTTCAATACTCTGGTTCGGTTGCAGGATCGGCCTTGTGTCCTGTTGGGTGCACGAGAAATTGTCTTTCATGCGCCACCCAGGATCAGTCTGGAGCTCACGGCAGGAGACACGGTTTCATTGTTTCCGCTACGGCGGGTGACCGGTCGCAGCGAGGGGCTGGAATGGCCGATTGATGATCTGGTGCTAGAACCGGACGGGCAGGTCGGAACCTCAAACCGAGCGCTAGGAGCGCTAACGCTTGAGGTCGATGGACCCGGGTTGCTGACGATCCTGCCGCGCGCGGCGTTGGATCAGGTCATGCAGGCGTTTCAGTCGGGCCGGACCGAGCGTTGGCCCGCTCGTGCAGGATAACGTAGAGCCCGGCCGCGATTGTGATGCCGATGCCTAGCGCGGCCAGCCCGTTTGGCAGATCGTGGAAGATCAGCCAGCCGATCAGGGTGGCGACCGGAATCTCTAGATATTGCATCGGGGCCAAAGTCGCAGACGGCGCATAGCGCAGAGACCATGTCATAAGTAGATGCGCCACGGTGCCCAGCACACCGATTCCCAGCAGCAGCCAGAGTGTCTCGCCAGTGGGCATTGTCAGGGACATTGCGGGCAGGCCGATCTGGGAACCCAGCAGGACAATCGGCAGCAAAAAGGCGGTTGCCATGGCCCCCGATACAGCCTGCAGCGCAACCGGGTCCGTTTCCTTGGCGATCTGCCGCGTAACCAGCATGAACAGGGCGAAGACCACCGCAACGATCAGGGGCAGCAAGGCGGGCGCGCCCACTTGTGCAAAGCTGGGTTGGATGACCAGCAAGGTGCCGATGAATCCCACGACACAGGCGACCAGACGTCGGGGGCCGACCTGTTCGCCCAGTACGTATTTGCCCAAAAGCAGCATGATGAAGGGCATTACAAAGGCGATGGCCACGGTATCGGCCAGCGGCATATATTGCAGCGCTGTGAACATCGCTGCGATACCAATGATGTGCAGAAGGGTGCGGATCATCGTCAGGCGCAAAACGCGCGGCATCATCTTCCATGGCTTGCCGGTCATCGCGATCAGTGGGATCAGGATCATCGCCTGAACAGCAAACCGCACCAGTACCAGCAGTCCCAAAGCTGTGGTTTCACCCAACAGCTTTGCCATCCCGTCACCCAGCGGTGCGAGCACGCAAAAACCGAGCATCAAAATGATGCCGAGAACGGGACGATCCTGAGTCATGTGCGCGACGCTAGCGCTTTAGCGGCACAGGGGGAAGCTCTGATCTCAGGTGTCGGGCAGGGGTTGGACTTTGGTGTAATCCGGGCCGATGCAGGTGGGCAGGCCGTCACCAAGCTGCAGCCAGCTAAGCTTTTCCTCGTGCGCGACATGCAAGGTCGGGCTGAGTACTTCGGGATTTTCCAGTGTCGCGACGTAGAGATGCATCACATCCGACATCACCGTCGACCGGAAGGATATCGGTGTGCCGCAATGGGGACAAAAGCTGCGCTCGACCCCGGGGGAGGAGTTGAAGCGTTTCGGTTCTTCCCCGATCCAGCGCCAATTGCCGTCGCGCACGCCGAAATAGGTGGTCATCGGAGCGGCGCATTGGCGACGGCAGCTGTCACAATGGCAGGTGACACAGGACAGAACCGGAGGATCAACCTCGTATCCAATCTTGCCGCACAGGCAGTGTCCGCGCATGTCACCCCACTTGTTCTTGCTGTCAGATCAGCAGTTCGGCACGTTGACGGCCAACCCGCCCAAAGATGTTTCTTTGTATTTCTCGTGCATATCCTCGCCGGTCTGGCGCATAGTTTCAATGGCCGCGTCCAAAGGCATAAAGTGCTTGCCGTCGCCACGCAGGGCCAGCGAGGCCGCCGAGACGGCCTTAATCGCGCCCAATCCGTTACGCTCGATACACGGCACCTGCACAAGGCCCGCGACTGGATCGCAGGTCATGCCAAGGTGGTGTTCCAACGCGATCTCGGCGGCATTTTCAACCTGCTCAGGCGTACCGCCCATCACGGCGCACATGCCTGCCGCAGCCATGGCTGACGCGCTGCCAACCTCGGCCTGACAGCCCGCTTCAGCGCCCGAGATCGAAGCGTTGAATTTGACCAGACCACCGATGGCGGCGGCGGTCAGCAGGAAATCCTCGATATGGCTTTCGGACGCGCCGGGCACGTGATCGAGGTAATAGCGCAGAACTGATGGCAGCACGCCTGCCGCGCCATTTGTGGGGGCGGTGACAACTTGCCCACCGGCTGCGTTTTCCTCGTTCACGGCCATGGCGTAGACGCTCATCCAGTCGTTGATCGTATGCGGGGCATTCAGGTTCATGCCTCGTTCCGCCAGCAGGGCATCGTGAATGCCTTTGGCGCGGCGGCGCACGCTGAGACCACCGGGCAGGATGCCATCCGTTTTTAGCCCACGCTCGATGCAGTCATTCATGACCTGCCAAAGACGCGCGGTGCCTTTGGCAAAGCTATCCGCGCAACCGCGCGCGATCTCATTTTCGCGCTTCATCTGAGCGATGCTTTTACCGTTGTCTTTGGCCATTTGCAGCATTTCGGCGGCGGATTTGAACGGGAAGGGCACAGGCGCACCTTCGTCAGTTGCCTTGCCTTCGGCCAATTCCTCTTCCGTAAGAACAAATCCTCCACCGATGGAGTAGTAGACCTGACGCAGGATGACATCGCCTTGTGCGTCAGTGGCCATCAGGATCATACCATTGGCATGACCGGGCAGATTGTTGTCGTAGTCGAAGATCAGATCGGCTTTGGGATCAAAGCTCAGCGTCGGCAGGCCTTCGGGTGTCACCGTATGGGATTCTGCGATAGCTGCCAGTGTGGCTTCGGCCTTGTCGTTGTCATAGGTGTCAGGCACAAACCCGGCGAGGCCCAGAATGGTAGCGCGGTCGGTGGCGTGGCCGACGCCGGTAAAGGCCAGCGAGCCGTGCAACGAGCCGCGCAGGCCCGAAAACTCGAACGGTGAGGCGCGCATCAGGTCAAGGAATCGTGCGGCGGCCACCATCGGACCCATGGTGTGGGAAGAAGATGGGCCGATGCCCACCTTGAACATATCGAAGACAGAGAGAAACATATCAGGTAGCTGAGCCTTCTGGAGGGTTGGCGTAGGTCGGCGAGGTGAAGGGAGTGACCCCCAGCCCCTCGGCGGCAATAGCTGCGCGGGTCGACGGGTTTGATTCTAGCTGCATCAGGATTTTTTGCAGATAAGGCGTGTCGGCGAGTTGATACCAGCTGCGGTCCGCCTTAGCGGGATAAAGCGCCATCCAGCGCATCATGCAGGCGACATATATCGTCAGGACTGAAGGGTGATCAGCACTGAACCAGTCGGGCGCTTTTTGGGCTTGAGCATCCAGCAGATTCAGGTGCTGCCGCAGCCGCGGGTGGATGCCGGAGCGTAGTGTATCGGCTTGATCTGCCGCGATGTATTTTTCGGCATAGAACAGGATTCGCAGATCGGCATGCAGGGTATTCGAGGCGAAGAACAGCCACTTCAGGAATGCCGCCCGATCAGGGCTGACCTGTGTCGGGGCTAATTGCCCATGCGTATCAGCCAGCCACAGCAGGATTGCGGCGGTCTCGAAGATCGGACCCTGGGGCGTCTCCAGCACCGGGATCAGCCTGTTCGGATTCAACGCCCGATACGCCGCACTATTCTGTGCATCACGGGCGCGATCGACCAGTATGGTCTCATAGGGTAGGCCCATCTCTTCCAGCGCCAGTCGGATCACCAGCGAGGCGTTGTCGGGGGCGTAGTGCAGGCGGTATGGCGATTCCATGGCGACTATCTAGGGGGTCTGGCGATCACAATAGAGGCTGATTGCGACGTTTCCTATCGGAAACGCGTATTTCAGCGACATGTTAGCACAGGTATGGCGTGTTTTGCCTCTCGCAGTTGCGCGGGGCATTCCGTATAAGTCTGGCAGTATTCTTGGGGGAAGCTGCCATGACCAGAGACTTGTCGCCCATCGACAAAGCGAAATACGTTGCTGCCTGTCGCGCCGCCGATCTTGTTCAGGACGGGATGCGTGTGGGATTGGGGACAGGCTCGACCGCCGCATGGTTGGTGCGCCGCCTGGGTGAACGGGTGCGCGATGGAGGGTTGAAAATCAAGGGCGTTCCGACATCGACCGCGACGGCGCAATTGGCGCGGGAAGAAGGGATCGAGGTCGTCTCGCTGGATCAGGCCGGCTGGTTGGACCTGACAATCGACGGCGCGGATGAGTTTGATGGCGAGTTCAACCTGATCAAGGGCGGTGGTGCTGCGCTGTTGCAGGAAAAGATTGTGGCCACAGCCAGCGATCAGATGGTGGTGATCGCGGATGCAGGCAAAGAGGTTGAGACGCTGGGCGCATTCCCTCTGCCGGTTGAGGTGATCCCGTTCGGCTGGCAGACCACCCGCACCCTGATTGAAGAAGCGCTGGACACAATGGATGTGCTGGGCACCTCGGTCACTTTGCGCATGAACGGTGAGGCGCCCCAGGTTACAGATGAGGGCAATCACATTCTGGACCTGCATCTCAAGCGGATCGGCAATGCCCGCCAATTGGCACTGGTAATGAATCAGATCCCGGGTGTGGTCGAAAATGGGCTGTTCATTGATATTTGCGACAAGGTTGTCATTGGTTATGGCGATGGCCGGGTCGAATTGCGTGATATCAATGAGGGTACAGTCCTGACCGATATGCTGGGTGACGGTGGGGACAACCTGTTTTCCGATCTGGCGGACTAAAGATCAGGCAAGTAGCGCGATAAACTGCAGAAGAAAAATCACTATTTCCCGCGCCAGGGGTTGGCAGTTCAGGATTTGCGCCCAGATATCCAGTGAATTTTGGCCACGCGGAATAAAAGGAACTCGTACATGAGCTTTGACTATGATCTGTTCGTCATCGGAGGCGGCTCGGGCGGAGTTCGCGCGGCACGGGTGGCGGCGGGTGAAAACGGCGCCAAGGTGGCTCTGGCGGAAGAGGATCGTTACGGCGGAACCTGCGTGATCCGTGGCTGTGTACCCAAGAAGCTGATGGTTTTCGCTAGCGAGTTCGCGGATACGGTCGGGGACGCGCAGGCTTATGGCTGGGACATGCAGCCGGGTGCGTTCAACTGGAACACTTTCAAAGTTAAGCTGCACGCAGAGCTCGATCGGTTGGAAGGTATCTACCGCAATATCCTGAAGAACAATGGTGTCGAGAGTTTCGACCAGCGCGCCCATGTCGTTGATCCGCATACGGTGGAACTGGCTGATGGTACCCGCAAGACAGCCAAGCATATTCTTGTCGCAACGGGCGGTCGTCCGGTTGTACCCGAGTTCCCCGGATCTGATCTTGCGATCACCTCGAATGAGATTTTCCACCTGGAGGAACTGCCCGAATCCATGCTGATCGTTGGCGGTGGATATATCGCCTGTGAATTTGCCGGGATCATGAATGGGATGGGGGTCAAAACGACTCAGTTCTATCGCGGGGCGCAGATTCTGCGGGGCTTTGATGATGAGGCGCGCGGGCTGATCAGTGAAGAGATGTGCCAGAACGGCATCGACCTGCATCTGGGCACCAACGTGCTTGAGATGAAAAAGCAAGGCGACAAAATCTGGGTGAAGGCCACAAATGGCTCCGAGCAGCTGTTCGACGTTGTGATGTATGCCACGGGTCGCGCGCCGAATGCGGATGATCTGGGGCTTGAGGCTTTGGGCGTCGCGCGCGGTCGCAAGGGTGAGATCATCGTGGATGAGTACAGCCAGACAGGCGTGCCCTCGATATTTGCCATTGGTGATGTAACCGATCGGGTGAACCTGACCCCTGTGGCGATCCGCGAAGGCATGGCCTTTGTCGAGACCGTCTTTAAAGGCAACCCAACGCCCGTTGATCACGAACTGATCCCGACCGCGATCTTTACCCAGCCGGAAATGGGTACTGTGGGCCTCAGCGAGGAAGCGGCTGCGGAACAGGAACCGATTGAGGTTTATGCGACCTCATTCAAGCCCATGCAGAAGGCGTTTGCCGGAGGCACACAGCGCGTGCTGATGAAGCTGATCGTGTCGCAAGAGACGCGGAAAATACTCGGCTGTCACATCGTTGCGCCGGGCGCGGGTGAGATGATCCAACTTGCTGGAATTGCCGTAAAGATGGGTGCCACCAAAGAAGATTTCGACCGTACGGTTGCAGTTCATCCGGTGATGGCCGAAGAACTGGTGACAATGCGGCAACCTGTGCGCACGGCTTGATTTGCAAGCGCGCGCACACACGTTACAAGGGAACCCGTGATCACACGGTCCAACACAAGGGAAAAGATACATATGGCGGGCAACAGCGGCGGCCCCTGGGGGGGCGGAGGCTCATCCGGAGGCGGAGGAAATCGGGGTAATAACGGGGATGGGCGCAAGCCCCCCGAAGGTGACGGCCCGCAGATCCCCGAGATCGATGAGCTGATGAAAAAGGGCCAGGAACAGCTGCGCGTCCTGATGGGCGGTCGTGGCGGCGGTGGCCGTGGTACAAATGGTTCGGGCGGCGGCGGTGGCCCCGCGTTTACCAAAGGGACCGTTGCGATCGGTCTGTTGGTTGCGGCAGGTCTGTGGGGGCTAGCAAGCTTTTATACAGTCAAACCCGAAGAACAATCTGTCGAACTGTTTCTGGGTGAGTTCTCGGCTGTCGGAAATCCGGGTCTGAACTTTGCGCCTTGGCCGTTTGTGACCGCCGAGGTCATTCCGGTCACCCGCGAACAGAACGAAGACATGGGCGGTGCCCGTGGCAGCGACGATGGTCTGATGCTGACCGGTGACGAGAATGTGGTTGATATCGACTATCAGGTTGTCTGGAACATCAACGACCCGGCGAAATTCCTGTTCAACCTGCGTGATCCGCGCCAGACGATCCGCGCCGTGTCTGAATCGGCGATGCGTGAGATTATTGCGCAGAGCGAACTTGCGCCGATCCTGAACCGCGATCGCGGTATCATTGCTGATCGCCTGCAGGAACTGATCCAAGAGACAATGGACAGCTACGATTCGGGTGTGAACATCGTTCGTGTGAACTTTGACAAGGCTGATCCACCGCAGGACGTGATTGCCGCGTTCCGCGACGTTCAGGCCGCCGCGCAGGAGCGTGACAGGTTGCAGAACGTCGCTGACGCCTATGCCAACCGCGTTCTCGCTGAGGCGCGTGGTGAAGCCGCGCAGGTACTGGAAGAGGCTGAAGCTTATCGTGCCCAGCAGATCAACGGTGCACAGGGTGAAGCCAGCCGCTTTAGCGCGGTTTTGGAGGAATATTCCAAAGCACCTGATGTGACCCGCAAACGTCTGTATCTGGAACGCATGGAGCAGGTGCTGGGTGACGTGGACAAGATCATTCTGGATGAAAACTCGACAGGATCGGGGCAGGGCGTTGTGCCTTATCTGCCGCTCAACGAGTTGCGCCGTAACCCTGCAGGGGAGAGCAACTGATGCGTAAGACAACGTTTATTCTGCCGATCATCTTTCTTGCGATTGTCGGTGTTCTGTCCTCGATCTTCATCGTGGACGAGCGTGAACGCGCTCTGGTTCTGCAATTTGGTCGCGTTGTTGCGGTTAAGGAAGATCCGGGGCTGGCATTCAAAATCCCGCTGATTCAGGAAGTGGTGCGGTATGACGACCGTATCCTGTCGATTGACGTTCAGCCGCTGGAAGTGACGCCTCTGGACGATCGTCGTCTGGTGGTCGATGCCTTCGCACGCTACCGGATTTCTGATCTGGAACAGTTCCGTCAGGCCGTTGGTGTCGGAGGTATCCCGGTTGCCGAGGATCGTCTGGACCGCATCCTGCGCGCCGAAACCCGCGAAGTGCTGGGTTCGGTTTCGTCCCGTGACATCCTCAGCTCGGATCGTGCCGCACTGATGCTGCGTATCCGCAACAGCGCGATTGCACAGGCACGTGCGCTGGGCGTGAACGTAATCGACGTGCGTCTGAAGGCGACCGATCTGCCGCAGGCCAACCTTGAGGCGACGTTTGACCGGATGAAGGCGGAACGTGAACGTGAAGCGACCGACGAACGCGCTCGCGGTAACGAAGCCGCGCAGCGTGTGCGCGCGCAGGCCGATCGGACCGTGGTTGAACTGGTATCGGACGCCAACCGTGAGGCCGAGATCATTCGCGGTGAGGCAGATGCCGAACGCAACGCGATCTTCGCCGAAGCCTATGGTGCCGATCCGGAGTTCTTTGAATTCTACCGTTCGCTGACCGCCTATGAGAATGCCCTGCAAGGCAGCAACAGCTCGTTGATCCTGAGCCCGGACTCGGAGTTCTTCAACTACCTTGCTTCTCCGACCGGGCGTCGGGCACCGGCAGCTGCGGCCGCTGAGTGATGGGCATGATCCTTCTGGCCTTCGGGCTGGTACTGATTGTCGAGGGGCTGGCCTATGCGCTGGCCCCTTCGCTTATAGAACGCATGCTTGAGGCGCTGCGCGCGTTGCCGGAACAGGCGCGGCGGCTGGTCGGGCTGCTTTGTGTGGTCAGTGGGCTGGTGCTGCTGTGGGGCGCATATCAGGTCGGTTTTTGATGCGATGGTTTCACGCACCGGTGATTTCCCCGCGATCCCGAGTTGCGGGCCGGGACAAACTGACTACATTGGTTGCAAAGAAGGGCATCCGGGTGATGCCAACAGAGAATTAGTCAACAAGGAGACCCCAAGTGCAGGCTAAGGCGCGCAGTGTGTCCGTCCGACGGGACGATTTTGTTATGAAGATGCGGCTGATGTGGCTGACGTTAGTGGGGGTGCTGCTGGTTTTGGCTCAATCTGTGTCCGCGCAGGCGCGGGGTGACAGCCTGGCACCGCTGGCTGAACAGATTAGCCCTGCGGTGGTCAATATCACCACGTCGACGCTGATCGAAGGCCAGACTGGCCCGCAAGGGATCGTGCCAGAGGGCTCACCATTCGAAGACTTTTTCCGAGAGTTTCAGGATCGCAATGGTGGGGACAATGAAAATCGTCCACGTCGCAGCAATGCGCTGGGCTCGGGCTTCGTGATCTCGGAAGACGGCTATATCGTCACCAACAATCACGTGATTGCCGAAGCCGATGAGATATTGGTCGAGTTTTTTCCCGGTGATGGCCAGCCCGCGAAAGATTTGGTTGCCAAGGTAATCGGCCGGGACGAAAAGACCGACATCGCGCTGCTGAAAGTCGAGGCGGAAGGGCCGCTGAAATACGTGCAGTTCGGTGACAGCGACATTGCCCGCGTGGGCGATTGGGTGATCGCGATGGGGAACCCGCTGGGGCAGGGCTTTTCGGTGTCAGCAGGGATTATCTCGGCCCGGAATCGGGCGCTGAGCGGGTCATATGATGACTACATCCAGACCGATGCTGCGATCAACCGGGGCAACTCGGGTGGGCCGCTGTTCAACATGAATGGCGAGGTGATTGGTGTGAATACGGCGATCCTGTCTCCCAATGGCGGTTCGATCGGGATTGGTTTCTCGATGGCTTCGAACGTGGTGATCAAGGTCGTTGATCAACTGCGTGAGTTCGGGGAGACCCGCCGCGGTTGGCTGGGCGTGCGCATTCAGGACGTGACCGAGGATATGGCCGAGGCGATGGGGCTGGACAAACCCGGAGGTGCGTTGATCAGCGATGTACCGGACGGCCCGGCAAAAGAAGCGGGCCTGCTGGCCGGAGACGTGATCATCAGCTTTGATGGCGTCGAGGTCGAGGATACACGCGGCCTTGTGCGGCAGGTGGGAGAGACCACCGTTGGCAAATCTGTGCGTGTGGTCGTGCACCGTGATGGAGGCACCCAGACCGTGCTGGTGACGCTGGGCCGCCGCGAAGACGCCGAACGTGCCGAGAACGGCGAAGAGCCGGAAGCCGAAACGCCGACGGAGGAAGACAAGGATATTCTTGGCCTGACCATCGCTCCGCTGGGGGATAGCCAGCGCGAGGAATTGGGTCTGGATGCCGATGCCGAAGGATTGTTGGTGACCAATGTTGATGAATCCTCGGAAGCCTTTGAAAAGGGTCTGCGCGCCGGTGATCTTATCACTGAGGCGGGGCAGCAGAAGGTGACTTCGATCACTGATCTGGAGACGCGGATGGATGAGGCGCGTGAAGCAGGACGCAAATCTCTGTTGCTGCTGGTGCGGCGGGGCGGGGAACCCCGGTTCGTAGCGCTGAGCCTAGAATAATAAACTCAGCGAACAGATCTGAAGTTAGAAGGTCGGGATATTTTCCCGGCCTTTTTCATACTTTGTAAAGAAAAAAGCCATATGCCGGGGAAGGCATATGGCTCTGTACAGGGAGAGGTCGGTGGACAGATATCGGGGATGATAAAACCGACCTCCTACGGTAACGGGATTGACCTTAGGGCAATCTTAAAGCTGCGTATGTGAAGCGGATCACATCTGTGCCGAAAATTTAGATTAAATCGGATTCGGCCAGTTGCCGCAGCGCGTCAAAGTCGTGGATCTGCAGCCCGCCGCGCGAAGCTTCGACGACATTGTCGCGTTTCCATGTCGAAATGGTCTTTGACACTGCCTCACGCGTCGCACCGACAAATTCAGCCAATTCGCTCTGCGAAAGCGTGATACGTGCCGTTGGGCTGTCCTGTTGTCCTGCCAGGTGCAAAAGCTTGCGCGCCAGTCGGATCGGCATCGGCAGGAATACCTGCTCGTTCAATTGAGCGCCCATATAACGCATGCGAAGACCGGCCAAGCGGATCAGATCCACCGCAAGGTCAGGATGTTCCCGGATCTGCGCCATCATGTCTTTCTGGCGAACGCGCAGGACTTTGGAGGGCTCAGCTGCTGTTACGGTTGCGGTGCGGGGACCGCTGTCGAACAACGCGATTTCCCCGAACACCTCACCTGGGCGCATCATGCTGAGAGACAGCTTGCGCCCGCTCGACGCAAGAAATGACACTTCGAGCGCACCGGAAAGAATGGCATAGAGCGCATCGCCTTCATCGTCCTGCTCGAACAGGACATCGCCCCGATCCAATGTGACTTCGGTGGCCTGGGCTGCCAGCATGGTGCGCAGCTCTTCAGAGGCTTCGGACAGGAATCCACTGTTGGGAAATGCCATCATTCGGGCGCTGATCTCCGGGGTTGAGTGGTGCGGGTGGTGACCCAACTTTTCACAGCTTCAAGCTTAAGCCAAGAAATTTTGTTAGCTTGTTACGCTTGGGCAAGAACAGTTATTGCTTGTCGGGATCATCCATATAGCTTTGTAGCAGGTTGAACTGCATCATCAGAAACGCCATCAAGGCAATGGGAAAGCCGAAGGTTTCGATCTTGACCCATAGGTCCGTTGACATCGTGCGCCAGACCAATTCATTGGCTGCGGCCAGTACTGCGAAACAGGCACACAGACGCCGGGTGAGGATCATCCAGCCCTCGTGCTGCATGGGTAGCATCTCGTCCAGAACATATGCCAGGTAGGATTTCCCCTGCAAAAGCCCGATCCCGAGGATGGCGGAAAAGAAGCCATAGACCAGTGTTGTTTTCATCTTGAAAAACCGCTCGTCATTGAACCACGCGGTGAGGCCGCCGAAGAAAATCACCATGAATGCGGTGAAAATCTGCATCCGGCTGAGCTTGCCGGTCAGGTACCAGAGGATGCCCATGGCAGCCAGCATCAGAGGCACGAACAGGATGGTGGCGACGATAAAGCCCGAATACTCGGTGCCGCCGATCACGAAATTGTCATCACGCAGGCGCAGGTAGATGAAAAAGAAGGCAAGCGGAGGCCCAAGTTCCAGTGCCTGTTTGAGGAAAGGGTTGATGTCTTTTTTCTCTGCCATGATTCCAACCTGCTGCTTACCCGCCCATTTCAACTATTACGGCGCCGAGTGCAATCAATGCCATCAACGCGATGCGTCTGGGCCCTACGGTTTCTTTCAGCACCAGCCAGCCGATGAGGGCGGCGAAGACGGTGGAGGTTTCGCGCAGGACCGCCGCTTCTCCGACCTTGTCGAGCCGTGTGGCGAGCATGATGGCACCGAAGGACATCGGCGCGATTATACCGCCCGCGAACCCGCGCAGCATCAGGGGGCCAAGTGCCGGGCGGTGGGTCATAGCGCGGTATCTGAGCGCAGCATAGATCGGCATCGCGGCCCCGTCGATCATGAAGAACCACGCAAGGAAGGTGAACGGGTCGGCCGTAGCGCGGATACCGTAGGCATCATAGGTCGTATAGAGCGCCACGAAGAGGCCCGTGACGACCGCCAGCACAAGCGCGATTTGCAGCGTATCTCGATTAGTCTCAAGGTAGCGCAGGTTATAGGCGGCAAGGCCGAAGATACCCGCAAGAAGCGTCGCGACTCCAAGCCATTGGATGGCCGAGAAGGTTTCACCGAACAAAAGATAGGCTCCGATCACGGTGAAGAGCGGGCCAGTACCGCGCACGACCGGATAGACAACGGTATAGGAGCCTTTGGTGTAGGCCATCGCCTGCAGCACTTTATAGCCGATATGGATCAGCCAGACGACGCCAAAGATCGGCCACATATAAGGTTCGGGCCATGGCACGATGAAGAAGGCGAATGGCATCGCCATAAGGCAGTAGCAGGCATCGATCGCCCCGCGCGACATCCACGGGTCGTGGCGGCCTTTTTGCAGTGCACCGAAAACCGCATGCAGGAAGGCCGCCATCAGCGCGAGCGCGAGGGCGAGTTGGTGGCCTGCTTCGGTGCCTTCGAGGGAGATCAGCCAGTCGCTCAAATCGGGGCTTTCGCTTGGGCGGAGAGAGTGGGGGGCTGTCTGCCCCCCACGCCCCCCGAAGGTATTTTCGGCCAGATGAAGGGGCGGATCAGCTTTGCAACCCGGTGAGGGCGGCGGCGAATTCTTCGGGGTCGAACGGAGCGAGGTCGTCGATTTGTTCGCCGACACCGATGGCGTGGATCGGCAGGCCGAACTTGTCGGCGAGGGCGACCAGTACGCCGCCTTTGGCTGTGCCGTCCAGTTTGGTCATTACGAGGCCCGAGACATCTGCCAGATTGCGGAAGGTTTCCACCTGGCTAAGGGCGTTCTGGCCGGTGGTGGCGTCCAGTACCAGCAGGGTGTTGTGCGGGGCGGTGTCGTCGACCTTGCGGATGACGCGGACGATCTTGGCCAGTTCCTCCATCAGGTCGGCGCGGTTCTGAAGGCGGCCCGCTGTGTCGATCATCAGAAGGTCAGCGCCTTCGTTCTGCGCTTTTGTCAGGGCATCGAAGGCCAGCGAAGCGGGGTCTGAGCCTTCGGGCGCGGTCAGCACCGGGACGCCTGCGCGGTCTCCCCAGACCTGCAACTGCTCGACGGCGGCTGCGCGGAAGGTATCTCCGGCGGCGATGACGACCTTTTTGCCCGCGGCTTTGAACTGGCTGGCGAGCTTGCCGATGGTCGTGGTTTTGCCTGAGCCGTTCACGCCCACGACCAGCACCACTTGTGGGCGCTTGGGGTAGATTGGCATGGGTTTGGCCACGGGGTCCATTACGCGGGCGACTTCCTGCGCCAGAAGCTGCTTGATTTCCTGGGTCGAGAGTTTGCGACCAAAGCGCCCCTCGGCCATGTTGGACGTAACGCGCAGGGCGGTGTCGACGCCCATGTCCGAGGCGATCAGAAGCTCTTCGAGCTGTTCCAGCATGTCGTCGTCCAGCGTGCGGCGGACAACGGTCTTGGATTCATTTCGGCCGAACAGGCGACCCATCAAACCCTTGGATTCTGGAACCTCTGGGGGTGGAGGGGCCGGTGTAGGATCAGTTGGGATCGGAGCAGGGGGCTCGACCGGTTGCGGCGCGGGCGTGGGTTCTGGAACTTCGGGAACCGGTTGCGGTTCGGGTTCTGGTTCGGGGATCACCGGATCAGGATTTGGGGTTTCCTCGCCGCCATCCTCGACAATCGCATCCAGCCCCTCTTCGAGGCGCGATGAGGATTTGAACAGCTTGTCCTTGAGCTTTGAGAAAAACGCCATTTTTGGTCTCCGCAGGTGTTCCCCTCACCTAATGCGGATTGGCGGCAGTTGCAAAGGGTCAGGTAAAGGCGATCAGAAACCCGGCTTGGGCAGCCCAGTAAAGCGGCCAGACCAGATAGGGCGTAAGCTTCAGGGTCGGGTGATTGGCAGGTAGCAGGAACTTTTCAGTCGCAAGCGCCAGGTCCGAGGCGATGAAGGCCATTGCGGCGGGAAGGGCCCAGCGTAAGGCTCCAGTTTCGGGAAGGGCAAGAACGGTGATGCCCATGCCCAGGATGATTGGAATATAAGCGAGGACGGGGATCTTGAGGTCTCCGGCGCGGGGGGTGAGCAGCGTGGCCATAACGATGCCCAGGATGATCAGGAACCAGATGATCGCGGGGTGGTCGAAGATCTGTTCAGGGTTGCTGCTGGGGCTCGTCAAAAATAAGGCGATATAGGCCAAATGCCCCGCAGCAAATGCACCGATGCCTGCCATGAATGTGCTGTCGGTTTCGCGTGACAAAAGGGCATCGCCTATCGCGCAGAAGGTAAGGGCGAGGATCAGGAGCCATGGCGCGCTTGCCAGTATGGCGACGCCTGCCAGCAGCACGACCGATGCTGTTTTCAGCATGCTACGCAGGGTGCCGGCCGGGCGCGCGGTAAGTGGCAGGTAGGTCAGCGCGCAGGCCGCCGCAATCCAGAAAAGAAGTGTCGTCATGGTGCGTCCCCGATGTTTTTGAGGCAATCATCGCCATGATCTCGGCGGTGCATCAAGGCGTGACGTGGAGTTATCTTGCCGATCGCCGCGATGTGGAAAGGTTGAATGGCACTTGTGGGCTGCTTCTGACACAGTGTGGTCATGATCCGAATTTGCTTGATTCTGCTGACCCTTTTCGCTCAGCCCGTTGCGGCGCAGTCGCCTCTGACAGGGCCTGAGTTTGATGCGTATACGCGTGGAAAAACCTTGTATTACGGGTTCGATGGGCAGGCCTACGGAGTCGAACGGTATCTGCCAGACCGCAGAGTCATCTGGTCATTTCTGGATGGCAATTGCATGAACGGGGTTTGGTACGAGCAGGAAGATCAGATCTGTTTCATCTATGAGGATCAACTGGCGCCGCAATGCTGGGTTTTCTGGCAATCCGGAGGCGGATTGATCGCGCAATTTGAGGGTGACCCGACCGCGACCGAGCTGTACGAGGCCGAGGATATTGGCGAAGAGATGTTGTGCTACGGACCGGATGTCGGGGTCTGAAATGGTCGCAGGTCTTCATAGTCCAGCATGACGTGATGTTGAAACGCGGGCCTTTCGGTTAGCCGTTCATAGTATCGACGCAAATGCGGTAACGATGCGCGGACGATGTCGATATCGTAGTAGCGGTAAAGGACGTGGCCGAACTGTATATCCGCCAGTGTAAAATGCTCACCCGCAAGGAACGTGTTTTGGTCCAGCTCCTTGTCTGCGATTGCCAGTTTGATTTCCAAATCGCTGACGGCCCGATGGATCGCTGTTTGGTCCTGCTGTTCAACGGGTGTTCGCACAATTTGCCAGAACACCGGAACGGTGAACGCCATCGCCACGTTGAGTTTCGCCCATTCGGCCCATTTGTCGATCGTGGCGCGCCGGGTAGGATCTGAAGGCCAGAATGCCTGATCACCATATTGGGTGGCCAGATATCGCAGGATGGCGCCGGTTTCCCAAAGCGGTGGGTTGTCGCCATCTTGCAGGACGGGGATGGTTTTGTTTGGGTTCAGTGCCCGAAACGCTGCAGTGTCCAGCCCGCCGAAGCGATGGCCAAGATCGTGACGCTGGCATTCTAGGCCAAGCTCACCCACGCACCACATTAGGGCCTGAACGTTCGAGGATGTTTTACGGCCCCAGATCGTCAACATCGGTCAGAACAACGATCCCTGATCAGGAGGTGCCTGTTTGGATTTCTTGGGTGGCGCCTTGCCCGCAGCCCCGGTGCTGAGGCGACCGTCAGCGAATTCGATCTCAAGAACAGCGTGACCGGAGGCTTGAGCTTTGGTTGTGATGACCTCTCCTTCGGCGCGCACGACGGCGTAGCCACGCCCGAGCGTCGCCTTGTAGCTCAGCGTTTCACGTAGGCGGTCGGTGGCGTCCATCTGCTGGCGCAGGCGGTCCAATCGCGTGGATTGCCCGGTGTTCAGGCGTTCGGATAGGCGATTCAGAGCGTCGCGCCGTGTTTCCAGCTCGCGCTGGATCGGGCGCAGTGACAGGCGTGAGGACAGGTTGCGCCAGCGATCGCGGCGGGTTTCGACAAAGCTGCGCAGGGTCGAGGGGCGCAGGCGGGCCGCACTGTCCAGCAGTTTGACGCGGCGGTTCTGAACACCCCGGATCAGCGCGTTGGGCAGGCGTTCCGAGATTTGGTCGAGCCTTTGGCGCGGGCTTTCCAGCAGTGTATCGGGGCGGGGCAGGGCTCGGGACAGGTCGCGCAGACGCTGGCTGCGGCGTTGCACGGCATCCGTGGAGGCGCGCGACAGGCGGGCCCCTTGTTCGTTGGTCCAAGCCAGCAGTTCCATGCGGACCGGTACGGCAAGTTCGGCAGCGGCGGTTGGCGTAGGCGCGCGGCGGTCCGAGACATAGTCGATCAGGGTGGTGTCCGTCTCGTGCCCGACGGCCGAGATCAGCGGGATTTCTGAGGCTGCAGTCGCGCGCGCGACGCTTTCTTCGTTGAAGCCCCAGAGGTCTTCTATGGACCCACCGCCGCGCGCGACGATAATCAGGTCGGGTCGCGGGAGGGCCCCGCCCGGTGTGAGTTGATTGAAGCCTTCGATGGCGCGGGTCACTTCGGGGGCACAGTTTGCCCCCTGAACCGCGACGGGCCAGATCAGTACTTTGCGCGGGAACCGATCACGCAGCCGATGCAAGATGTCTCGGATCACCGCACCGGAGGGCGAAGTGACAACGCCGATGATCTGCGGCAAGTAGGGCAGGGGTTTCTTGCGTTCAGCCGCAAACAAGCCTTCGGATTCGAGCTGCTTTTTGCGCTTTTCCAGCAATGCCATCAGCGCGCCTTGCCCGGCGACGGCGACTTCATCGACATTCAGGTTGTATTTCGACTGGGCTCCAAAAGCTGTCAGGCGCCCGGTGACGACAACCTCGAGGCCTTCTTCGGGAACAACTGAAAGACCAGAAATCTGCCCTTTCCAAGTTGTGCAGGCCAGCACGTTCCGGTCGTCCTTTATGTCGTAATACAGATGACCCGAACGGGCCTTGAACACGCGGCCCACTTCTCCACGCACACGGATTCGGCCAAAGGTGCCCTCGAGCGTGCGCTTCACCTCGCCTGAGATGTCCGAGACAGTGTATTCGGGGGTGTTCTGACCCGGAATCGGGTCATCTAGCAGGTCGGACATTTCAGCGCCTTGTGTCAAATCTCTGCGCAGCTTAGAACGCCGCGCAGGCAAGGCCAAGCAGATCGGAGCGTTTCATGAATATCCTCATTCTCGGCAGCGGTGGACGCGAGCACAGTCTGGCTTGGGCGGTGATGCAAAACCCCAAATGTGATCGCCTGATTGTGGCGCCGGGGAATGCCGGGATCGCCCAGATCGCAGAGTGCGCGGCGGTGGACATTGAGAATGGCGGTGCTGTGGTCAACTTTGCCGAGGAAAACGCGATTGATTTCGTGATCGTTGGCCCCGAAGCGCCTTTGGCCGCAGGGGTCGCTGACCGGCTGCGCGAAGCGGGTGTGCTGGTTTTCGGGCCCTCGGCAGAAGCGGCGCGGTTGGAGGCCTCAAAAAGTTTCACCAAGGAAATCTGTGACGCATCCGGCGCGCCGACGGCGGCTTATGCCCGGTTCGCCGAGGCTGAGCCCGCCAAGGAATACATCCGTGCGCAGGGGACCCCGATCGTGGTCAAGGCCGATGGGCTGGCTGCCGGGAAGGGCGTGATCGTTGCGATGGACGAGCAAACCGCCCTGAACGCGATTGACGACATGTTCGGCGGAGCCTTTGGTGGCGCGGGGGCCGAAGTGGTGATCGAGGAGTTCATGGAGGGCGAGGAGGCGTCTCTGTTCGTGCTCTGTGACGGAGAGGATATCCTGTCGATCGGCACAGCGCAGGATCACAAGCGCGTCGGCGAGGGCGATACCGGGCTGAACACTGGGGGGATGGGCGCCTATTCTCCGGCCCCGGTGCTGAGCGCCGAGATCGAGGCCCTTGCGATGGATCAGATCGTGCGCCCGACGGTGGCCGAGATGAAGCGGCGCGGGACACCGTTTCAGGGTGTGCTCTACGCCGGTTTGATGATCAAGGATGGTCAGCCCAGGTTGGTGGAGTACAACGTGCGGTTCGGAGATCCCGAATGTCAGGTACTGATGATGCGCCTTGGCGCTCAGGCCATGGACCTGATGCACGCGGCGGCCGAGGGTCGCTTGGCTGAGACGCGGGTGAACTGGGCCGACGATCACGCCATCACGGTCGTGATGGCGGCAAAGGGGTATCCTGGTTCTTATGAAAAAGGCACTGTGATCAACGGCCTGGGTGATCTGGCCGAGGATAGTAGCAACATGGTATTCCACGCGGGGACAAAAGCGGCTGAAGGCAAGGTTCAGGCCGCGGGTGGCCGCGTTCTGAATGTGACTGCGCGTGGGGAAACGCTGAAAGACGCACGCGACCGGGCGTATGACATGGTTGAAGGTGTTGATTGGCCTGAAGGGTTCTTCCGTCGCGACATCGGCTGGCGCGCGCTTTAACTCAGTAGTCGGGCTGCGCCCGGCTTGTTGATTTCGGGGCGAGGGGCCAGCCCCTCGCGCTCCCCGAGGTATTTATGGCCAGATGAAGATCTGATCAGCACTTTAGTGCGTTGGCCAGATCTTTGAGACTGTTGAGTGGTCCGAGGTCTTTTTGTCGCCAGCCTTTGCTGTACGAGACGCCTATGATCCGCGACCAGTCGGCGCTGGCGAGGATCAGCTCAGGGTGCGTTTCGCATTGGCGCAGACCGCCTGAAATAAAATCTTCTCCGATCCTGTGATTGGTAAGGCCAGGGATTGTCGCGATTTCAATGAGTTCACCGTCTTTGTAACGCCAGATGCGCAGAGTTTTCGCAAGGTGTGGGCGGTCGACATAGGCGATCTCGACATGTCCATCACCATCCAGATCGGCGGCACCGATGGGGGCGAGCCAGCGGTTGCGCGTGCCGATATGGGGGGTGGCGGCGATTTTTTGACCGTTTATGTCATAGATCGCCAGTTGAGCACCCGTATGCTGCTGGGTCTCTACAACGATGATTTCAGGTAACCCGTCCTGATCGATATCGGCCAGGCGTGGGGCAAGATCTTCGAATACGCGGTCTTCAGGCAGACGTATTGTAACGGTCGAGCGTTTGGAACTATCGACTTTTCGCCGCGCCGCCGAGGAAATACTTGTTCCGACGCCAATTTCCAAAGCACCGTATTCGATGGAGTCGCCAAGCACACCATGGGCGTAGCTTGTTGTTGGTTCCGTGAAGCGAGCAGATACTTTGGTTTCGCCGCTGGCTGCGGGCATATTCCCCGTTAGCCAAATGCAAACCATCAGAACAGCGCCGCGCGCCCGACGGTGCCAAAGGCGGTTGGGCTGACGCGGCGCATCAGAGTGCATCAGATCTGCTTTTCGGGCATCTGCACAACCAGACCATCCAGCGCGTCGGTGACCTTGATCTGGCAGGTCAGGCGCGAGCGGGCCGGGTCGGGTTCATAGGCGAAGTCAAGCATATCTTCTTCCATGTCGTCCTTGGCGGGGATTCTCTCGACCCAGTCAGGATGAATATAGACGTGGCAGGTCGAGCAGGCGCAGGCACCGCCGCAATCGGCCTCGATGCCGGGAATGTTGTTGTCACGGGCCCCTTCCATGACTGTCAGTCCGTTGGCGACCTCGACTGTATGTTCGGTACCGCCATGCTCGACATAGGTGATCTTTGCCATTGCGTGCGTCTTCCTTTTTCGGTTGTCGAATTCTTCCTTAGTGAAGCGAGTTAAGTGTTTCTAGAGGGAATTGCGACTTGAACGGTCGCGCATGAATGTTCTTATCAACAATATTGTAATTGAGCCTGCGCCGATGTCAGAGGCTTTGATCGATCTCGTGGACCATGTGCAGGTGCACACCTATTCCATATTCGTCGCCCAATACGGGCACGCGCGTTTCAATTTCGACGTTAAATCCAATATGCTCATAAAAACTAACGGCTTCATTGTTGGCGGCTACGTCAAGGCATATCTGATTGCACTCGCCCGCCAAAGCTCGTTTTGTTGCTACTTCAAAGAGTTGGCCGGCAATACCAGTGCCCTGCATATCTGGACTCACGGCGAATTCGAGAATGTAGTAGGAGTTTTGACGCGGGGCAGGAAATAACCGATCCATCCAATGCAAGACAGATTTTAGATGAAGCGCTTCATCTTCGCCAAGAGCATTAGCCTGATTATCCACGGAAAAATCGAAATTCGCAGAATACTCTTCGTCTGTATGCCCAATAAGGAGACCCGCAACCTTGTCGTGTTGCATGGCCGTAAAGGCATGTTTGTATGAATACAAACCCTGTTGCGCACGCCATTCCGTCCCGATGATCTTGTGCAAGACATCCATTTTACCAAACATGTAGCCGTTTAGTTTTGGATCTGTGCTCCAAAGAAGATCGGCGAGAGTCTCGGGCGGAACAGATTTAGAAGCCGATTGTACTATCGCAGTCAAAAGTCACTCCTGATTCTAGCATCCAGAAAATATGACTTGCGATCCAAACATACCCCCTGCTTACCGTTTAAACAAAACGCCCTGTGATTTCTGGTCCCGATGATCTCCCCGCAGGTCTGCGTGCAACGCGCGGCCTGCTATAACCGCAGGACGAGCGCTCATCATGTCCAGCCAACGGGTGAAATGCGGTTTGTCCTCAAGCACCTGTTGCTGGCCTTCCCATAGGCTGGCCCAGCCCCAGATCGACATGTCGGCGATGGAGTAGAAATCGCCGGCGACGTATTCGTTTTCGGCCAGCCTGCGGTCGAGCACGCCGTAGAGACGCCCGACCTCACTGCGATAGCGGTCTTTCGGATAGGGATGGTCTTGTGGCGGGTCCAGGTGTGGAGCGTATTTAAGGAAGTGATGCGCTTGGCCGGCCATCGGGCCTACGCCGCCCATTTGCCACATCAGCCATTCCTCGACTGCGATCCTGTCACGTTCGGATTTGCCGTAGAACCGCCCGGTCTTGCGGGCGAGGTACATCAGGATCGCGCCGCTTTCGAACACCGAAACAGGCGCGCCGTCAGGGCCGTCCGGGTCGACGATGGCGGGCATGCGGTTATTGGGCGAGATCTTTAGAAACTCGGGATCGAACTGGTCGCCCTTGCCGATGTTGATTAAGTGGGTTTTGTAGGGCAGCTCCATCTCTTCCAGCGCGATGGACACTTTCCAGCCGTTGGGCGTGGGCCAGAAATAGAGATCAATCATGGGGCCTCCTTGAGTTTGAGCGATCATGAAGCTTTCTGCACAAACGGCAAGAGCGCGCGTGGCTGTGTTACGAAAGCGTGACCGGTGATCAGTCGGGCTTGACGTGTTCCGGGGCGGGGCGTAAACGCATCTTCATTCATGTGGCGATTTGTTACCGGATTGCGGGCCACGTTAAACAACACCGCTAAAAGGTCAGGATGAAAGACCCCTTTCGCTTGGCCGCGTCTGGGGTTTTTTGTTTGCCTCCAATGCGGGGCTGAAAGGAATGAGATGAGCGAGAGCTGGAACAAACGCACCCAAGCCGTCCATGGCGGCATCCGTCGCAGTCAGTACAATGAGGTTTCTGAGTCGATCTTTCTGACGCAGGGGTTTGTCTACGATAACGCCGAGCAGGCCGAGGCCCGGTTTATCGAAAGCGGCCCGGATGAGTTCATCTATGCCCGTTATGGCAACCCCACCGTGTCGATGTTCGAGCAGCGTATCGCAGCTTTGGAAGGCGGCGAGGATGCGTTTGCCACCGCTTCAGGTATGGCCGCTGTGAACGGTGCGCTGACTTCGATGCTGCAGGCGGGCGACCATGTGGTTTCAGCCAAGGCGCTTTTTGGGTCCTGTCTGTATATCCTCGAAAACATCCTGACGCGTTATGGCGTTGAGGTGACCTTTGTAGACGGCACCGATCTGGACGCGTGGGAGGCCGCGATCCGGCCTGACACCAAGGCAGTGTTTTTTGAATCCATGTCGAACCCGACGCTTGAAGTGATCGACATCACGTCCGTGTCTAAGCTGGCCCATGCGGTGGGTGCGGTTGTAATCGTGGACAACGTGTTCTCGACACCCGTGTTCTCGCGCGCGATCGAACAGGGAGCCGACGTGGTGGTCTATTCGGCGACCAAGCATATTGACGGGCAGGGCCGGGCGCTGGGCGGCGTGATCATCGGCACCAAGGAATTCATCCGTGGCACGGTCGAGCCTTACATGAAGCACACCGGCGGTGCGCTTAGCCCGTTCAGCGCTTGGATCATGGTCAAAGGTCTTGAAACTATGGCCCTGCGTGTGAATGCGCAAGCTGACAGCGCACAGAAGATTGCAGAAGCTTTGGAAGGGCATTCGGCGCTGGAGCGGACGCTGTATCCCGGGCTGAGAACCCATGCGCAAAACGCGTTGGTGCAAGAGCAGCTGGGCGGCAAGGGCGGTACGGTTCTATCGCTGGACATCAAGGGCGGCAAAGCGGCGGCGTTTGCTTTCCTGAATGCGCTGACGATCCCTGTGATCTCGAATAATTTAGGCGATGCCAAGTCGATCGCAACCCACCCGGCCACCACAACGCACCAGCGTCTGAGCGACGAACAACGCGATGAGTTGGGTATCACGCCGGGCCTGATCCGCCTTTCGGTGGGGCTGGAAGATGCCGATGATCTGCTCGCGGATATCGAACGCGCTTTGGCCGCCTCGCAGAGCTAGGACAGCGCCTATGACCCATGATCAGGCGGGTGTGATCCGCCTGATCGGGCGCTTTTGGTTGAAAAGTGACGGTTTTTTCCATCTAATTTCGATCCGGGATGATATTCGGCGCGTATCGTTCCGGACTGGTAATTAAACCTCGGTGGTATATAACCGTCGGCCTAGCAAGGGATCCGTGCCAATGAACATTCATCCGCGCGACATCAACGAGACACCCGATCACGATCAGGCCGCAGCAGCGCTCAAGGTGCTGCGCGAATGGGCGAAATCAGCCTCGGCGGCCGAGATCAGTCAACTGGACCCGGCCATTGCGCAGCTTGTCCCGGGGCTGTTGCCGTCAAACTATCCAGCCCTGTCGCGCGAATATCCCCAAGGGTTCGAGGCGGATGCAGCCTACAAGGCCACATTGCCGGATCTGCAAAACGGTCCGTCCAGCCTGATCCGGGGTTCGATGCAGCAGATCCAGCATGTCGGCATCTCGAATTTCCGTCTGCCGATCCGGTTCCATCGCAAAAGTGGTGCCGAGCTGACACTTGAGACCTCGGTCACCGGGTCTGTCAGCCTTGAGGCCGAGAAGAAGGGCATCAACATGTCTCGGATCATGCGGTCCTTCTACAAGCACGCCGAGCGCACCTTTAGTTTTGAGGTGATGGAGGCAGCGCTGAACGACTATCTGACTGATCTGGATAGTTTGGATGCGCGCATACAGATGCGGTTTTCCTATCCCGATCGGATTGAGAGCCTGCGTTCGGGCTTGTCCGGATACCAGTATTACGACATCGCGCTGGAACTGGTTGATCAAGGCGGGGAACGTCTGAAGATTATGCATCTGGACTATGTCTATTCGTCCACATGCCCTTGTTCATTGGAACTTAGCGAACACGCGCGCGCAACCCGCGGGCAGTTGGCGACGCCGCATTCCCAGCGCTCGGTGGCGCGGATTTCGGTGGTTATCGATTGCAACGCCGATTGTCTGTGGTTCGAAGATCTGATCGCGCTGTGCCGCCGCGCGGTGCCGACCGAAACTCAGGTGATGGTCAAGCGCGAAGATGAACAGGCCTTTGCCGAACTGAACGCGGCCAATCCCATATTCGTGGAAGATGCCGCGCGTCTGTTCTGCGCCGAGCTGCAGGCCGATCATCATGTCGGCGATTTCCGTGTGATCGCCAGCCATCAGGAAAGCCTGCACAGCCATGATGCAGTCTCGATTCTGACCGAAGGTCCAACCTTCGAATCCGCGAGCCTGGACCCGCGTTTGTTCACGACGCTGTTTCATGTGGGCTGATTGACCCCGCGGAAGCTGCTGGAAAAACAGTCAAAAATCCTGCATGGGCGCTTTTTTGCCGCAATGCAGCAGGAAATGCTGCATCTGCACCCTGAATTGCGCTAGATTGTCCCCGAGTGCAGCTGCTGCGCATCCGTAAAAACCGGGTCGCGCAGCCCGAAAGGAAACCGGGACGTGCAACGCCTTGGACCGCCAACCTGCAAATCCGCCCGGACGATTGGGGCGGGCGGGGTCCTTTACTCATCTACCCGCTGCCTCGGTTTTATCAGGAGAGACATGCAATGAATCCGATTACTCAACCGCTTGAGTTTCAGGCAGCCGCCATCCGGATGGCCGGTTACGCAATGGCCAGTCAGATGGAGATCATGCAGATCATGACCCGCGCGGCTTTTGATCTGCCGATGACACCTCTGCACGGACTGAAGACAGCCGAGGCACCCGCACCGGTTGCCCGCGAAGTGGCGACACCAGCAACGCGAAAGCCAGCCAGACCGGCTGCAAAAGCCAAGGTTGCAGTAAAGCCTAAAGAGGCGCCGAAACCCAAAGCAGCACCAAAGCCGAAGGCGGCGGCTAAGCCTGCGGTGGCACCTGCGCCGAAAGCGGCGGCTCCTAAGGTTGCGGCCCCTGCACCCAAGGCGGCCCCGGTAGCCAAACCGGCTGTGAAAGCAGCACCGGAGAATGCCAAAGTACCTGCAAAACCCGCCTCGAAAGCGGCCAAGCCAGTATCAACGGCGGCCAAGCCGGTTGCGGAGTTCAAATCTTCCGCACAGGCCAAGGCACGACCGGCAGCCACAGCGCCAAAAGCATCGGCAAACACGGCAAAATCGGCGCCCAAGGCACCTGCGGTGGCTAAGCCCGCCCCAGCCAAGCCCGCTCCGGCAAAAGCTGCGCCTCGGGCCACAGCGGTTCCGAAACCTGCCGCTGGAAAACCTGCGACGAAGAAACCCGCAGCTGCGTCGGCTGAGCAGGCCAAACCGGCACCGCGTCGTGCACGCGCCCCGTCGAAGCCACCCGCGATGCCGGGCGTTGAGATAAAATCCGACAGTTAACACGGATCATCTGCTTGACACCGTCGGGCTGGCGCGCCAACGCTGCCCGTCATGATGGATCTTCGCCCGGTCGGATATGTGATTGGCCTGCTGGTCGCCATTCTAGGGGCGACCATGCTGCTGCCTATGCTTGTCGACATGATCGAGGGGCGGGGCGAGTGGCATGTTTTCTTTGAAAGCGCGGTCATCACACTGCTGACCGGCAGTGTTCTTGCGATGAGCTGTTCCAACGGGGTGGGCGAAGGTTTGACCATCCGTCAGACATTCTTGCTGACCTCGGGTGTCTGGGTGGCGTTGCCGGTTTTTGGCGCAATTCCGTTTCTGTTCGGGGAAACTGAACTGCGTTTCGTCGATGCCTATTTCGAGGCGATGTCGGGGCTGACCACCACAGGTTCAACCGTGATCTCGGGGCTAGACGAACTGCCACAGGGCTTGTTGCTCTGGCGGGGCGTTTTGCAATGGTTGGGGGGCATTGGAATCATCGTCGTGGCGATGGTGTTCCTACCCGAGCTGCGCGTTGGTGGGATGCAGATTTTCCGCTCGGAAGGGTTTGAAACCATGGGAAAAATTCTGCCCCGTGCGCAAGAGATCGCCGGGCAGATTTCCTTGATCTACGTATTTCTGACGGTGGTCTGCGCATTGGTCTATGCCGGTTTCGGCATGAGCTTTTTTGACGCCGTCGTACATGCCATGACCACAATCGCGACGGGCGGGTTTTCAAACTATGACAGCTCTTTCGCCCGGTTTTCGGGACCTCTGGAATATGCCGCTGCCATCTTCATGATCCTCGCGGCGCTGCCATTCGTGCGGTATGTGCAATTGGCCAATGGTCACACAAGCTCGTTGTGGAAAGACAGCCAGATTCGGGCGTTTCTGGCAACCATCGTGGTTCTGGTTGTGATTATGTCGATCTTCCTGACTTCGGTCTTTCCGCACCATTGGGAGCAGGCATTCCGCGAGTCGCTGTTCAACATCACATCGATCATTTCGGGCACCGGGTACGCGAGTGTCGACTATATGGGCTGGGGCAGTTTCCCGGTCATGTTGTTCTTCCTGATCGGATTGATTGGCGGTTGCGCGGGGTCCACCGCGTGTTCGATCAAGGTGTTCCGCTATCAATTGCTGTTTGCGTCGATTAAAACCCAGCTTAGCCGAATTCGTTCGCCGCATGGTGTGTTCGTGCCGCGCTATGATGGACGACCGATCAGTCGCGACGTGCTGACCTCGGTCATGAGTTTCTTCATGTTCTTTGCACTATCGATGGGGGTTCTGTCGTGGGCACTGGCCCTGACCGGGTTGGACTTTATCACCTCGGTATCGGGGGCCGCGACGGCACTGGCTAATGTGGGGCCGGGGCTGGGGGAACAGATCGGGCCAGCAGGCAACTTTGCGGGGCTGAATGACGGCGCCAAGTGGCTGCTGACGATCGGGATGCTGGTCGGACGCCTTGAACTGTTGGCTGTCTACGCAATCTTTACCGTTCAATTCTGGAGAGGCTAATGAAACGACCCCTTGGGGCGCAGATCTCGCACATGCTTAAGGATCGTGGCGTTGACGTGATCTTTGGCATACCGGGCGTGCATAATCAGGAAATGTATCGCGGTATCGAAGAGGCCGGGATCACGCATGTTCTGGCCCGGCACGAGCAGGGGGCTGGTTTCATGGCCGATGGATATGCCCGCGCGTCTGGCAAGCCGGGGGTGGCCTATGTGATCACCGGACCGGGCCTGTGCAACATCATCTCGCCGATGGGGCAGGCTTATTCGGATTCGGTGCCGATGCTGGTGTTGTCTTCTTGCCTCGAAGAGACACAAGCACTGCGTGGCCAATTGCATCAGATGAAGGATCAACGCGCTGCGGCCGAGACAGTTACAGACTGGTCCTGTCAGGCGAACGATGCCAAGGCTGCCTATGGTCTGATCGAGCGCGCCTTCGAAGAGTTTGAGCTGTCGCGCCCGCGACCGAAACACATTCAGGTACCCATCGCGCAATTGGAGGCCGAGGCAGCGCCTGCACCTTTTCCAAACCAAACTGCCTTGCGCAACCAGACTGTTCCACCGGATGTGGCACCGGTTCTGTCGCTGCTGAATATCGCGCAGCGGCCTTTGTTCATATTAGGCGGCGGGTGCCGGTCTAACCTTTGGCGACAGATCCTGACCCAGTTGGGGGCGGCGTGCTTCACGACATATGCCGGTCGCGGGCTGGCCGGGTCCGATTATCCGCTGGATTTCGGATCGATGCTGCCACGACCGGGCAGCGCCAAAGTAATTGCCTCGGCTGATCTTGTCGTTGTTGTCGGTGCTGAACTGGGCGAGGTTGATCTGTGGCGCCATGATCTGGGCCACAACGCAACTATGGTGCGTGTTGATCTGGACCCGCAAGTGCTGTCAGACCACCATCGTGCGGCTGTCAAACTGCAGGCAGATGGTGAGAGTTTTGCGCATGCGCTGTGGGCAGTGTCCGATCAGGTAAAACCAGCCGCTGGTTGGTCTGCGGACGAGGTGCGCGAGGCGCGCGCACGCTGGCGGGCCGAGGTAGATGCCGAGCGCCCGGGCATTGTCCCCGTGGTCGATGCACTCAGGGCGGCCATGCCCTTGGATACGATGATTTATTCGGACATGACCCAATTCGCGTATGTCGCGAAAGAAGTCTGGGACATGGGCTTTCCTTATCATTGGCACCACCCGACTGGATTTGGCACGCTGGGGTACGCCCTGCCAGCCGGGATCGGTGGTGCAGTAGCACGGCGGGGCAAACCCACAGCGGTCATCGCGGGTGACTATGGTTTTCACTACACAATGCAAGAGCTTGGGGTTGCTGTCGAACTCGGCCTGCCGCTACCCATCATTCTGTGGGACAATGGTAAACTCAAAGAGATTGAAGAGAGCATGGTGCGCGGTCAGATCGCGCCCAATGCGGTGATCGCGCGAAACCCGGATTTCTGCAAACTGGCCGAGGCGTTCGGGGCGCTGTCAGCTGCACCGAAGACGCTGGATGAGATGCAGGCCGCAGTGCGCGCCGCCTTTCAGGCCGAGGTTCCCACATTGATACGGGTCACACCGGATATCCTGTAAACCTATGAAAAAAGGCGTGCACCTTCGTGCAGCGCCTTTTCCCTGAACCTGATTGTTCAGTCCCAGCAGTGCACCAGAACGGTCATTCCGTTGGCTCTGCGGCTCAGTTCGTTGGGTGAAATCTGGGCTGAGCCTTGCGCGGGCTGACCTGAGATGCCCGCCTTGGTCAGAACTTCGGTCAGACGTGCCACATTCGCCGCAAGGCTGACCGAGTCGGGCAGGGTACGCCCATCGGAAGGGGCAGGTAGCAACATGCCAACAACGCTGCCGCTATCGTCAAAAACAGGTCCTCCCGCGTCGCCGGGCTGGGCGGACAGTGCAAGGCGTTTGACGCCATCTTCTCCATTCAGGCCGCGGATATCAGCGATTTCGCCAAAGGTCAGAGTAGGGGCACCCAATGCGCCTTCGTAAGAAAAGCCCGAAACAGCGACCTGAGACTGAATACGCGGAACGCCCGCGCGGAACTCGGCAACACTGATCGGGGCTAGGGTCTTGCTAGGACGCAGCACAGCGACACCAAGGTCGGCATCCTGCCAAGCCAGCTGAACCTCTTGGTCACCGTCCAGCGTGATGCGGGTGCAGCTTTCAGCGGCCTCGGTGACCGTCAGAACCGTACCATCAGCGTCGGCGAAGAAGCCCGATCGCGATAGCCGCGGTTTGCGGATTTGCAGTCCTGACATCAAATCGATGCGCTGGTCAGCATCCGCTCCGGCACCGGCATCCAGTACGGCATCGGTCGTGGCAAAGCTTGCGCGCATCGCGGCCAAAACTCGGGCGCGGCGGGCCTCATCCCCGGCGGGCCAGACCAGCGTGAAGCCTTTGATCTTGCCGTCCTTCAGCGCCGCCTGCGTGAACGAGATAACCCCGTTGCCACGCCCCTCAATCGTAAAGCTGTTGCCGCGCAGGTTACGTTCACCGTCCAGGGGGACGATTTCAAGCGATTGCATCACCTGATAGAGCGCCCGCAAAGTCGCGGCGGAGCCTTCCTGAGAGATCAGCAGCGCCTTGGCGTCCAGATCAGAGGTGGGGTTGAAATGGGCAAACGGAGCTTCGTAGCGGTCAAAGCCCAAGACACCCAGCGGCATATCCAGTTCGATCCCGGCTTGCGGGTCCGAATGCCGCGCCATGCCGACGCTGGTAAGCGGGGCGTTATAGTCATCCATCAGGGTCTTGCGCTGCGCCGTGGTCAGAACGCCGGTCGCCTCGAAACCGTTGAAGCGCTGCCAATCACCCATCGAGCGGCGGGTGCCCTGTCCAAAAGCGCCGTCGATGGTCGAGTTGTAGAATCCGGCGGCCTGCAGTGCAGTCTGCAGGTCCTTACGCTCTTGCGCGGTCAACAGGCGCTCGCCTTGCAGCGCCTGCGAACGGGTTTCATCCGCGTCCTGCAGGGTCAAACCGGCCAAAGGTTGTTCGGGTTGCGGCTCGGGCTGGACAGGGGCGGTGACCACGCCGCGGTTCAGGATGTTGGCGCCGATGGGCCAGAACTGTTGCCCCAGCGCGCTGGAAAAGGCGATGAAACTGTCCGAGGGAATCTGACGCTCGGCCCGGTAAACGCGCAGAACCTGTTCGGCGTCGTCGCGCAAATAGGGCCCGATAACAATGGCATACCAGCCGGAATTCAGGCGAAACCCGTTCACATCAGGCAGCGCGTTCGCATAGGCCTGCGCCCGTTCCTGCGCCTCGCGCAGCGACGGCTGCGCCTCGATCTGAACAAAGACGCCCGCATCTTGCTGGGCAAAAGCGGCGCGCAGGCCGAAGAGGAAAAAGAATATAGTAACCGTAAATACGCGTGTCATTGTCTGCCCGTGTTATGCAGTGTTTTCACTTTCGCGCAGATTACGCGGAATCGCTGCCCGATTGCCATGCCCGGAATACGGGGAATTCTGGGTGTGGCTGCGCAGTGACAGAGTGGCCGATTGGCCCGTTGACGCCTTTGGATGCCTTGCATAGGAAGGGCCGAACCTACCGGAACCGGGCGCTCCGCGCGTCTAAGGGAAATGTCATGACCGAACCCAAAAGCGCACCACGTTCATTTCAGGAGATTATCCTGCGGCTTCAGACCTATTGGGCGTCGAAAGGCTGTGCGATCCTGCAACCCTATGACATGGAGGTCGGCGCGGGTACGTTCCACCCCGCAACCACACTGCGCGCGCTGGGGTCCAAGGCTTGGGCGGCGGCCTATGTTCAGCCTTCACGCCGCCCGACGGACGGGCGCTATGGCGAAAACCCGAACCGGTTGCAGCATTACTATCAGTATCAGGTGCTGATCAAACCCAGCCCGCCGGATCTGCAAGAGCTGTATCTGGGCAGCCTTGAGGCCATCGGTATCGACATGGACCTGCACGACATCCGCTTTGTCGAAGATGACTGGGAAAGCCCCACGCTGGGCGCGTGGGGTCTGGGTTGGGAAGTCTGGTGCGATGGCATGGAAGTCAGCCAGTTCACCTATTTCCAGCAGGTCGGCGGCCACGACTGTACGCCGGTTTCGGGCGAGTTGACCTATGGTCTGGAACGTCTGGCGATGTATGTACTGGGCATCGATCATGTGATGGATATGCCATTCAACGATCCGCAATCACCTAGCCCGCTGACCTATGGCGACATCTTCAAGCAGACCGAAGAGGAATACGCCCGCTGGAACTTTGACGTCGCCAATACCGAGGTCTTGCTGCGCCATTTCGAAGAAGCTGAAGCCGAATGCGCGGCCATTCTGGCGCAGGAGCATGACGATCCGAAGACGGGCAAGCGCATCATCATGGCGCATCCCGCGTATGATCAGTGCATAAAGGCCAGCCACATCTTCAACCTGCTGGACGCGCGCGGGGTAATCTCGGTGACCGAACGGCAGGCCTATATAGGTCGCGTTCGCGCGTTGGCTAAGCAATGCGCCGATGCGTTCGTGCAGACCGAGGCGGCCGGGTTCCAGGTTTGATGCAACGCCTAGGCCAGACCGGGCAACAACGCCTTCAGGCCGTCTGCGATCATGCTGATTGCGATTGCTGCAAGGATCATGCCCATGAAGCGGCTCATGATCACGCGCGCATTTTCCGACAGCCGTTTGGCCAGTGCCGAGGCGTTCCAGAACGTCCCCAACAGCAAAGCGACGACAAACAGAAATACGCCTGCATAGACAATGGCTTCGACCGGTGTCTTGATGTGATGCGCGTAGAGGATCAAGGTCGTGATCGTACCGGGCCCGACCAGTATCGGAAAGGCCAAGGGATAGAACGCAACCGTTTCGGGCGCGGGGTAGGATTTCTTTTCTCCATCAGTCCCGTGATGCGAGCTGCTTTCGTTTCCGTTCAGCATGTTCAGCCCGATCATCAGGACGACAAGGCCACCAGCGACACGCAAATCATCGACGCTGATGCCGAACAGCCCAAGCGCCTGACTGCCGATCGCGGCGAAGGCTCCACCAAGGATCAAGCAGTAGAGCGCGGTTTTCACAGCCACTTTGCGTTGATCCGAAACGGGCAGGTCTTGCGTAACACTCAGGAACACGGGCAGGTTGGTGATCGGATTCATGATCGCGAACAACGCGCCGAAAAATCCGACGGCAAGGGTGGTTTCCATGCGTGTAGCCTCGTTTCTGCCCGTACTGGTTGGGAAACTGTCCTATTTTCTGCGAACTTGAAAGAGGCGGCGTAAACGATGACTGGAAAATTGGTTGCGCTAATCCTTCTGATTTCTGGAGTTCTGGCCGGTGCTGGCATGTATTACCTGCAGGTTTATGGATTCTATTATGAGGTAGAACCGCGCCCGGGCCAGGATGTGGTCCTGCTGGCGCAAGGGGCGGAAGCGCCCGAAGCCATCGCCTATTCTGGGTTTAAGGCCATTGACGCCGACAGTTCTCCGATCCGGTATCGGGCCTGTTTCGAAACCGAGTTGAGGCCGGATCAAATGGTGGATTTTACCCCTGTCGAGAACCCCGAGCCATTGACCGCGCCAGGGTGGTTTGACTGCTACGACGCAGTTGCGCTGGCCGACGTATTGAAATCGGGTCAAGCACAGGCTTTCTTGGGCACCAAGAACATCCATTATGGTGTCGACCGGATCGTTGCCATTACACAGGATGGTAAAGGCTACGTCTGGCATGCGCTGAACAATTGCGGTGAAAAGGCCTATGACGGCACGGTTGTGGGCGAGGAGTGCCCACCCAGGCCCGAGGGCTGATGCAGATGGGGATGGTCGTTGAGATACCGGAGTTCCTGACAGCAACGCTGGGCTTTGCGGTCTATCTGCTGGGGGCAGAGATCAACGCCCGTGTCGCACAATTGCGCAGCTTCAACATCCCCGAGCCGGTAACCGGGGGCCTTCTTGCCTCGCTCGTGGTATTGGCGCTGTATCTTGGTTTCGGCATTGAGCTATCCTTTGGCTTGACCGCACGAGACTTTCTATTGGTTCTGTTCTTTGCCGGGATTGGTCTAAATGCCCGTCTGTCCGATTTGATTGCGGGCGGCAAGCCTTTGCTTTTGCTTCTGATTTTGACGCTTCTGACCATCGTTGCGCAAAACGTGATCGGCGCTGCGGGGGCCGCGATGTTCGGTTATCCGGCGCAAGCCGGGGTGCTGTTCGGGTCTGCTGCGCTGATCGGGGGGCACGGAACCGCGATCGCCTGGGCCCCCGAAGTTGCGGGCGCCACCGGTTTGAGTGGCGCAACCGAGTTGGGGGTGGCCGTGGCCACATTGGGTCTCGTGCTGGCCGCTCTGGTCGGGGGGCCGATTGCGCGGCTGCTGATCGAGGGGCGCAATCTCAGCCCCGAACGCCCCGGGGAAGAGCATACGGTGGGCCTGCCCAATGAGGTCGACCAGAAATCCGAGATTGATCATCTGACAATCATGCGGGTGCTGCTGTATCTCAACCTCGCGATCATTTCAGGCGCGATCCTGAGCGAAGCAATCAGCGCCGCAGGGCTGAAACTGCCGTTGTTTGTGCCCTGCCTTATCATGGGGATCGTGATTGCCAATCTCCGCGCCATGTTCGCGCCGAATGCCAAGCCGGTCTCACGCACGCCCTCGCTGGCGCTGATCTCGGAATTCGCGCTTGGTGCATTTCTGGCGATGTCGCTGATGAGCCTTCAACTGTGGACCATCGCCGAACTGGGCCTTGCGATTGCGGTGATCATGACCGCCCAGACCCTGTTTGCCGTGGTGTTCGTGATCTGGGTTCTGTTTCCGTTGATGGGATCGAATTACCGCGCCGCCGTTCTGGCCGCCGGGTTCGGGGGGTTCGCTCTGGGTGCTACCCCCACAGCTATCGCAAATATGACCGCCGTAACCAAGCGATATGGCCCGTCGCCTATTGCCTTTATCGTACTGCCCCTTGTATCCGCATTCTTTGTGGACATCGCCAATGCCATCGTCATTCAGACGATTGTCAATTTCTAAGGACCGAAAATGCCCGACCTGCTGATCGAACTGTTTTCCGAGGAAATCCCCGCGCGCATGCAGACCCGCGCCGGTGAAGACCTGAAAAAGCGGATCACCGATGGTCTGGTCGAAGACGGTCTGACCTATGGCTCTGCCGCTGCACTGACGACGCCGCGTCGCCTGACGCTGGCGGTTGAAGGCCTGCTGGCGGAAAGCCCGACAATCCGCGAAGAACGCAAAGGCCCAAAGGTCGGCGCGCCTGACAAAGCCATCGAAGGCTTTCTACGCGGCGCGGGACTGACCCGAGACCAGTTGGAAGAGCGCGACACGCCCAAAGGCGCAGTGTATTTCGCCACCATTGAAAAGGCGGGTCGTCCAGCAGCTGAAATCATCGCCGAGGTCTTAGAAGCTACCATTCGAAACTTCCCCTGGCCCAAATCCATGCGCTGGGGGGCTGGATCGATGCGGTGGGTACGGCCCTTGCACTCGATCCTGTGCATCCTGACCGATGAAGCAGGTGCGCAGGTCGTGCCGCTTGCGATCGAAGGGATCACGTCCGGTGATACGACTGAGGGCCATCGTTTTATGGCCCCGAACCGGTTTACGGTGACCTCGTTCGAGGATTATGCCGCCAAGCTGAAACGCGCCTTCGTGGTGCTGTCGCCCGAAGAGCGCGCCGAACATATCTGGAACGATGCCCAGAACATGGCCTTCGCCGCAGGTCTGGAAGTCGTCGACGAGAAGGGTCTGCTGGCAGAAGTTGCCGGTCTGGTCGAATGGCCCGTTGTGCTGATGGGGCAGATCGACGAGGAGTTTCTTGAGCTGCCGCCCGAGGTACTGCAGACCTCGATGAAAGAGCATCAGAAGTTCTTTTCTGTGAAGAACCCCAAGACGGGGCGGATCGAGCGCTTCATTACCGTCGCCAATCGCGAGACCGCCGATAACGGCGCAACCATTCTGGCGGGGAACCAGAAGGTTTTGTCGGCCCGTCTGGCCGATGCGAAATTCTTCTGGGAGAACGACCTGCGCGTTGCCAAGTCGGACATCGCCCAATGGACCCGCGCGTTGGAGAATGTGACTTTCCACAACAAGCTGGGCACTCAGGCGGAACGCATCGACCGCATTGCCGCGCTGGCCCGAGAACTGGCCCCGGTGGTCGGGGCGGATGCGGATCAGGCCGAGAAAGCCGCGCGTTTGGCCAAGGCTGATCTAAACTCCGAAATGGTCTATGAATTCCCTGAACTTCAAGGGCTTATGGGGCGGTATTACATCGAAGCGGCAGGCGAGGATGCCGCAGTGGCCGCCGTTGCGCAGGAACATTACTCGCCGTTGGGGCCGTCGGATGATGTTCCGACCGCACCGTTGTCTGTGACAGTGGCGCTAGCCGACAAGCTGGACACGCTGACCGGGTTCTGGGCGATAGATGAGAAACCCACGGGTTCGAAAGATCCCTTTGCTTTGCGTCGTGCGGCGTTAGGGGTAATTCGACTAATCGTGAATAATGATCTGCGTCTTCGGTTGGACCGTTTTTTCGATAGTCAACTGGTTCGATCAGAACGCGCTATCAATGAGGCTTTGCCCGAAGCGAATGTCCGCGATCTCCTGGAAGAAATCGCAAAACATGGTGTCTTTGGTGCTTCATTCCATACTGTCAAAGAAAAGCTTGAAGGATCGCCCGCAGCAGCATTTCTTGAGCTTGAGAAAAAGGTTCCTGACGCGTCTGACGATCTTCTTTCTTTCTTCCACGACCGCCTCAAAGTCTTCCTCCGAGACGAGGGCATCCGCCATGATGTCATCGACGCTTGTATCGCGATGGAGGGGAATGACGACCTCAACCTGCTGGTCAAACGCGCCCGCGCTCTGAATGCGGTGATTGCGACCGAGGATGGAGAGAACCTCGTGCAGGGGTTCAAGCGTGCGAACAACATCCTGTCTCAGGCGGAAGAGAAGGATGGAGTCGAATACTCTTACGGCGCGGATGTGAAGTTTGCTGAAACTGACAGCGAAAAGGCACTGTTTGCAGCGCTTGACGCGGCAGAGGCCAAGATCGATCCCGCGCTGAAGGCCGAGGATTTCCCGACAGCGATGGCGGCAATGGCCGAACTGCGCGGGCCGGTGGATGCGTTCTTTGAGGACGTGCAGGTCAATACCGATAATGACATTCTGCGCCGCAACCGTCTGAACCTGCTGAGCCAGATCCGTAAGGTCTGCTCTAGCGTTGCTGATCTGACCCGTATCGAGGGATAACGCCCTTGCACCAAGGGCGCAGGGGCTTATGCTGCGGTGAAACCAAAAGGTGCCGCAGTGCAGAATAATCCGCATACCACGCTTATCACTCCAAAAGCGCCCGTTGCCGCCAATACCCATGGTGGCCGGGCAAAGTGCCTGCAAAGACTGGTCCGGCTGGACATGCCGGTGCCGCGGACCGTGGCCCTTTCTTTTGACGCGGTGCAACGAATTGCCAAGGGCGACATTCCCGACATCGCAGCCATTCTGGAACAGTTCGACGCCGAGTCATTGCTGTGTGTACGGCCCAGTTCGGAAGATCCTGACTGGGGTGGACCGGGGGCGGTGCTGAATATCGGCATGAACGATGCCCGATATCTGGATCGGTCTGCGGAAATGGGGGCGGATGCGGCGGCGGCGCTATATCTGCGGTTTGTGCAGAGCTATGCGCTCCATATTGCGCGTCTGGACCCGGATGTGTTCGATACCATCGATGCGGATGGGCGCGAAGGGCTGAGCTTGTCCCTGCGGGCGTATGAAGATGAAACCGACGAGGCCTTCCCGCAAGATCGAGGAGAGCAACTGATTGGTGTTCTGCGCTCGATGGCGCGTGCCTGGGATGGCACGTCGGCCCGGCTGCTGCGGCAGGCCAAGGGCGCACCTGCGGATGCCGGTTTGGGGCTGGTGATTCAAGAGATGATCCCGGGCGTCGGACAGGGGGAATGCGGTTCAGGCGTGTTGCAACTGATTGACCCCGCGACAGGTATGCCCCAAATCACAGGCCGCTATCTGAGCCAAAGCCAGGGGCGCGATGCTCTGGGCGAAGGTGTCGCTGCGTTATATCTGGAAAAGGACGAGCGTGGCCAATCGCTGGAGGATGTGGCGCCCGAGGCTTTTGCCGATCTCAAGGCCCACGCAGCGTTAATGCGCGAGAAGCTGCGCGAAGAGATGCAGGTCGAATTCGTGGTGCAGAACGGCAAGGTGCATATTCTGGACGGCGTGCGGGTTCCGCGCGGGTCGCGGGCCGGGATGCGGATCGCGGTGCGCTTGGCCGAAGACGGGATCATTCCGCCGCAAGAGGCCGTGATGCGGATCGACCCGCATTCGCTGAATGAACTTCTGCACCGGCAGGTCCATCCTGAGGCCGAGCGTGATGTGCTGACCACAGCCATCGCGGCCAGCCCCGGTGCAGCGACCGGTCGAATTGTCTTTACGGCTGCCGAAGCGCAGGCCAGCGCCGCGCGGGGGGAGCCCTGTATTCTTGTGCGCCGAGAAACCTCGCCCGAAGATGTGCGCGGAATGCATGCCGCAGTAGCTGTTTTGACCGAAAAGGGCGGGATCACCAGCCATGCGGCGGTGATTGGCCGTGGTCTGGGTTTGCCGTGTATCGTCGGCGCGTCCGAGATGCGATTCCAGACCAAGAAAAAGCTGCTAAGCGCACCGGATGGGCGTGTGTTCAAGACAGGCGATATTCTGACCATCGATGGGACTTCGGGTCAGGTTCTGGCCGGACAACCCGAGATGCTTGAAGCGGCGCTGGATGATTGCTTTCAGACCCTGATGAGCTGGGCCGATGCCGAGAGGGACATCGCTATCCGCGCCAACGCCGATACACCCGCTGACGCGCAAACTGCGCGAAACTTCAAAGCAGAAGGGATCGGGTTGTGCCGAACGGAACACATGTTCTTCGATCCTGGCCGCCTGACCGTTATGCGCGAAATGATCTTTGCGCAGACCCCGTCTGGACGTGCCGCTGTGCTGGAACGGTTGCTGCCGATGCAACGGCAGGATTTTGTGCAGTTGTTCCGGATTATGGAGGGGCAGCCGGTCTGCATCCGCCTGTTCGATCCGCCCTTGCACGAGTTTCTGCCCACTACGCGCACTGGTCAGCGCGAGCTGGCTGAGGCGCTGGATTTGCCAATCTCGGATGTCGAACGTCGGGTCGAGGCGATGAGCGAGTACAACCCGATGCTGGGATTGCGCGGGGTTCGTCTGGGTGTCACCGTGCCGGAAATCTACGACATGCAGGCACGCGCGATCTTCGAGGCGACGGTTGAGGCCAGCAAAGAAGGTGCCCCTGTCGTGCCTGAGGTCATGATCCCGCTGGTCTCGGCCAAGCGCGAGGTTGAACTGGTCAAAACACGCATTGATACTGTAGCGGCCGAGGTTGCCTCGGAGCAGGGGCAGGAGTTCGACTATCGATTGGGAGTGATGGTGGAAACGCCTCGGGCCTGTCTGCGCGCGAATGAGATTGCGCCGCATTCCGCTTTCCTAAGCTTTGGAACAAACGACCTGACCCAGATGACCTATGGATTGTCGCGCGATGACGCGGGGCGGTTCATGTCGGCATATGTCCGCCAAGGCGTGTTTGGCGAAGATCCATTTCACGTTCTGGATGCAGATGGGGTAGGTGAATTGCTGAAGCTGGGGGCCGAGCGCGGGCGCCAAGCCCAACCAGACGTTACGCTTTCTGTCTGTGGCGAACATGGTGGTAACCCCGAATCAATCGCAATCTGCAGGTCACTTGGATTCGACTATGTGTCCTGTTCTCCTTTCCGGGTTCCTGTCGCTCGGCTGTCTGCCGCTCAACTGGCGATTTCGTCCAAACTTGGGGGTTGACTAACTGTCTCCTACCTAGAAATAGTGGCGTAAGAAACGTTCCGCTGTCGATAATAATTGGCGGCGTGAGCGGTTTTTCTCTTGCATTTTTTTCAGAACTGGACGTCTCGCTTCGTCTGGGGTATTAGCCTCGTCGCGCCCGCCGGGGGAGGGTATGGCGCGTTTGTGCCTGTGCGAGGTTATCTGATGAGACGCTACATAGTGGCTGTTGCCGTGGGGGCAGCAGCCTTGCTACCGAGTTTGTCCTTTGCCGATAGGCAAGGCGATACAAAATCTGTTGAGTTGGTCACACGTAACGAGTTGCCAGCACAAAGCTTCCGCGATTACCTGAAACTGTTTAAGCCGCGTAAGGCGCCGGAAAAAGTCGAAATCTCCTACACCAAAGCCTGGCTGGACCAGCAGCCAAAGGCGACCGGAGATGAAAATTTCCGTTGTCTTGCCGAAGCGCTCTATTTCGAGGCCCGCGGTGAAAGCGTGCGTGGCCAGTTTGCTGTGGCCGAAGTTATCCTGAACCGTGTTGAAAGCGGTCGCTTTCCGGATTCACTGTGCGGTGTGATCAAGCAAGGAACGGGCAAGAAATATCAGTGCCAGTTCACCTACACCTGTGACGGGCAGAAAGAGATTATCAACGAAAAACGCGCTTATGATCGCGTTTCGAAAGTCGCCCGTGCCGCAATCGATGGTGTAGCTGAAGAGATGACCGCAGGTGCCACGCACTATCACACCAAGGCAGTGCGCCCGTCCTGGTCCCGCGTCTATAAAGAAACGGCGCGTATTGGCGTGCATATCTTCTACAAGCACAATTATCGCACGGCCAGCAACTGATTGACGCACCAGCGCTGGAAGGGTGCTGGCAACAGGCGTTTTACCAACTATGTTGCGAGCCAGGAGGCTTGCAATGACCATAACACGCCGACAGTTTCTGCAATCGACCCTGGCCTTGTCGATGATACCACGCGTGGCGATGGCATCTGCCACCGAACTGGTGGCACAGACTTCCCTCCAGCAGATCGCGCCCCAGGGATATCCGGAAACTCCGGTCTGGAGTTATGGCGGCGGTGTTCCGGGCGCGGAAATCCGTGTTCCGCAGGGTGCTCGGGTACGCCGCAAGCTTGTAAACATGCTGCCGCAACCAACGACCGTTCACTGGCATGGCATCCGGATCGACAATGCGATGGATGGAGTGCCCGGCCTGACGCAGGAAGTTGTGCAGCCAGATTCCAACTTTGAATATGATTTCGTGGTGCCGGATGCGGGAACCTATTGGTATCATGCGCACAACCAATCGATGGAGCAGGTCGCGCGTGGGCTTTATGGCCCTTTGATCGTCGAAGAAGCCAGCGGACCCGATGTTGATCAGGACCTGACCTTAATGCTGGACGATTGGCGCCTTGACACCGAGAGCGCAAAGATATCCAGCGATTTCGATAATGCTCATGATCTGAGCCATGCGGGTCGGCTGGGCAACATTGTAACGGTGAACGGAGAGTTTGACCCTACTTATCCGGTGCAGGCGTCTGAACGATTGCGATTGCGGGTGATCAATGCCGCGAATGCCCGGGTATTCGACGTAGCGCTCGACGGGCTTGCTGGCTGGATTGTTGCGCTTGACGGTATGCCGCTTGAGGTTCCATTGCGAGTTGAGAGCAGTTTTCCTTTGGCGCCTGCGCAGCGGGTTGACTTGATCGTTGATGTTTCAGCGGAATCCGGCCAGACGGCAAGTATTGTGAGTGTAGAACGGGATGGCGCTTACGGACTCGTCAAATTTGATGTGTTCGGAGTATCATCGCGTATTGCTAATGCAAAAGTTAGACCGTTGCCAGCAAACCGAATGCCCGAAATTGAACTGCAGAATACACCTCTGCATCGTATGACGATGCAGGGGGGTGCAATGCGCTGGCTGGAGAGCGCCAAATTGGGCGATTCCGAGCTGTCGGGGCGCGAGTTGGCTCAGCTTGGACGATTCTGGGCTTTGAACGGATATGCAGAGCGGCCAGATGATCCGTTTCTGGATGCGCGATTGGGATCAGTTCATCGGATTGAATTCGCAAATGAAACGGCGTTTCCACATGCGATGCATCTGCATGGGCACCATTTTCGCATTATCCTGCAGGACGGTACACTGGGGCCGTGGCGCGACACTGTTCTAGTCGAACGAGGGCAGGTGCGGCAGGTAGCGTTGGTAGCTGACAATCCGGGCAACTGGCTGTTGCATTGTCACATGCTAGGCCATGCGGCATCGGGTATGATGAGCTGGTTCCGGGTCACGTAACGCCGCATTCCGTGGCTGGAAAGGCGTTTGCTGCGATGCTATACGCCCGCGAAACGCCTAAAGTGGGCTCATCATCAGTCCACCGAGCCCGAAAAGGTCCGCCGCATGAGCTCTGAAATCCGTCTCGCCTTTGCGCACCCGTCCGAACGGTCCGAGGCTACCGCCGCGCGCGGTGCGCTGGACCGCATTTCGCTGCGCGATCACATCGTTGAGGTCGAGATCGGGGCGTTTCAGGCCGAACGCGGTACCACGCAACGGATCTGCTTTAACATCGTGGTCGAGGTGCGTCCGCTGACAGACCCCATCGATGATGACGTGGATCGTATTCTGTCTTACGACCGTGTAACCGAAGCGATTGCGTTTGAGCTGGCTGCTGAACGGCTAAATTTGCTCGAGACACTGGCAGATCGCGTGGCGGAGCGCATTCTGCTTGAGCCTCAGGCTGTAAGAGCTTTTGTCCGCATTGAAAAACTGGATCGTGGACCCGGCGCGCTTGGCGTCGAGATCGTGCGCGGCAAGGATGCGGTACATCATGATGTGGCCGAAGAAGAGCGGCCACATCCACGGTTGGTCTTTCTGTCGAATGCAGCGATTTCATCAGGTAATCTCACCGGCTGGATCGACCAGCTTGAGAATCGCCAGCGCCCGCTGATCCTGTGTGTTGGGGCGTCTGATCTGGATGTGCCGCAGACGGGTCACGCAATGACCCAACGCCGGATAGATCTGTTGGCAATTGAACAGAACGCCTGGGTTCTGGCTGCGCGCGATCACCGTTGCGTGGTCGTTTCAACGCGGACCGAGTTGGATTGGGCGATGAAAAACGGCCAGATTTGTGTTTGGGCACCCTCCAAAATTGTTCTGGATGCGGTCGATGGCCCCTCAGCCGCGCCGTCTGACGCGGTGGCGCTGGCTGCTTGGTTCGCTGCAACCTTTGAAGCCAGCGAGATGCTGGTTATTGGCGGAGACCTGCCCGAAGCCCCCAAAACGCCATTGCGCGCAGTTCCGGTGGAGCAGGCGCAACTGTGACCGTCTATTACCGCCCATTGGTCCAGCATGGGAGCACGCGCGTCGACGGGGCGGTGCCACTGGCAGGGCAGGTGCTGTGGTTCTCACAGGCCGAGCGGATTGAGCGCGGGCAAAGCACCCAGATCGTCGATGCCGTTGAAATCCCAAAGGAACAGCTGGATCGTCTGACCTGCGCGCGTCCAGCGATTGCCGGACTTGATATGGCACGAACGCAGATCATGGGCATTCTGAATGCCACGCCGGATAGCTTCTCGGATGGGGGGCTGCATAACTCGGTCGAGGCCGCTCGGACCGCTGCCGCCGACATGGTAGCGCATGGTGCAAGTATTCTGGACATTGGCGGCGAATCCACGCGCCCGGGCGCTGATTTTGTGCCTGAAGACGAAGAGATTGCCCGCACACGCCCTTTGATTGAGGCAATTCGGGGCGAGACGGATGTGTTGATCTCGATCGATACTCGCAAGGCCGGTGTTGCCAAGGCAGCGCATCAGGCGGGTGCGGGACTGATCAACGATGTGTCAGGATTTACCTTCGATCCTAAACTTGCACCATTTTGCGCGCAGATTGAGGCTCCGGTTTGTGTGATGCATATGCAGGGTGATCCGACCACGATGCAGGATGACCCGCACTATGACAATGTTCTGCTGGATGTTTACGATTTCCTTGAGGGGCAAATCGCGCATCTTGAAGGACTGGGGCTCAGCCGCGATTTGATTGTCATCGATCCGGGCATCGGGTTTGGCAAGAATCTGGACCACAACCTGACCCTTCTACGCAATCTCAGCCTGTTTCACGGGCTGGGCTGTCCAATCCTTTTGGGCGTTTCGCGCAAGGGATTTATTGGTCAGATCGGCAAAGAGCCGCGCAAGGATGCCCGCGCGCCGGGGTCAATCGCGGTTGCTCTGGCGGGAATATCACAGGGCGTGCAGATTGTACGGGTACATGACGTGGCCGAGACGGCTCAGGCCTTGCGTCTATGGGCCGCCGTCCGGTAATCCGGGCAAAAGGAATTTTCAGGAGACCGACTTATGCGCAAGCTGTTTGGAACCGACGGGGTGCGGGGCACCGCCAACACGCACCCTATGACGGCGGAAATGGCTTTGCGAATTGGCGCAGCTGTGGGGCGGTATTTCCGCCGCGATGCCTCAGGCGTACACCGCGTTGTTATTGGCAAGGATACGCGGCTGTCGGGCTATATGCTGGAAAATGCGCTGACGGCAGGTTTGACCTCGACCGGTATGAACGTGCTTCTGCTGGGGCCGGTGCCGACTCCTGCGGTAGGGTTGATGACGCGCTCGATGCGCGCGGATCTGGGCGTGATGATCTCGGCCAGTCACAATCCGGCGATCGACAATGGAATTAAATTCTTTGGGCCGGACGGGTTCAAGCTGTCCGATCAAGCCGAGATTGAGATCGAGCGGCTGATCGAAGAAGGCGTAAGCCCCGCACAGGCGCAGAATATTGGTCGTGCGCGTCGGGTCGACGATGCGCGGTTCCGTTATGGCGAGCGCGTGAAATCATCGCTGCCGCGCAACCTGCGCTTGGATGGGCTGAAGGTCGTGATCGACTGCGCCAACGGTGCCGCGCACCGTACTGCGCCGGAAGTTCTTTGGGAGTTGGGAGCAGATGTGATCCCGGTCGGCATCGCGCCGAACGGCAAGAACATCAACCTCGGATGTGGCTCAACCCAGCCTCGTGTTGCGGCCGAAACCGTGGTTTCACATGGCGCCGATGTAGGTATATGTCTGGATGGGGATGCCGACCGCGTCGTTGTGATCGACGAAACTGGCGCTGTCGCCGATGGGGATCAGTTGATGGCTCTGTTGGCGACCGCCTGGTCCCGCGCGGATCAGCTGAAAGGCGGCGCCTTGGTCGCCACTGTGATGTCGAACCTCGGGTTGGAGCGGCACCTGGCCGGGCAGGGGCTGCGTCTGGAGCGGACCGCCGTTGGCGACCGCTATGTGGTTGAACGGATGCGCGAGGGTGGTTTCAATCTTGGTGGCGAACAGTCAGGTCACATCGTGATGAGCGATTATGCCACAACCGGCGACGGTCTGATGGCGGGGCTGCATTTTCTGGCAGAGATGGTGCAATCCGGCAAGAAAGCCTCGGACCTATCGCGCCAGTTTGAGACGGTGCCGCAATTGCTGAAGAATGTGCGCTTTAGCGCGGGGCAGGCCCCGCTGGAAGCGGCCAGCGTCAAAAGCGCGATTTCCGAGGCCGAGGCGCGTCTGAATGGGCAGGGGCGTTTGCTGATCCGCAAATCGGGCACGGAACCTCTGATCCGGGTGATGGCGGAATGCGAGGATGCCGCACTGCTGACCCAAGTGGTCGATGGGATCGTATCCGAGGTTGAGGCGGCGACAGGTTAACGCCCCAGCAGCATTTTCTGCAGAGTGAACCACTGGCTGATTGCCAGCCCGGTTAGGATCATGGCAAGCGCGATATAGAACCGCAGCGGCAGGGCTTCGGATAGAATCCAGGCCCCGAACACCATCGACCAAACGGGCACCTGATAGTTCACCAGCGTCAGAAAGACCGACCCGGCGCTGCGGGTGATGGATACTCGCAGCAGGGTGGCGAAGGCCGTGGGGACAAGGCCCAGAACGATCAGGGCCAGACTGGGGCGCGTTCCCTGCCACGAGGGAAGCCCCTCGGTTAGCAGCATGATAGGTATCAATAGTACTGCGCCAACCAGCAGCGTCAGGGCTGCCAGAGCCATCGGTTCAATCGGAGGGCAGCGGCGGGTCAGGATCGACGAACTGGCGTAGCACAAGGCTGCCGTAACGCAGGCCATTTGCGCCAGTGGCTGCGTACCCTGACCCAATTGCGCCAGACCGGGCCCGATCAACACAAGCGCGCCAGAGAAGCCAAGGCAAACGCCGACCAGACGCCGTAGGTTCATAGGCTCATCCGAAAAGAAATGTGCCAGCGGCAGAACCATCAGCGGAATCGCCGCCATGGACAGACCCGCAAAGGCCGAAGGGACAAATTGTTGCCCCCAGCTTAACAGCATGAAGGGAACCGCCGTCGACAGAATGCCGATGAAGAAAATCGAACTCAAAAGGGCTGGTGCCAAACTCGGAATACGCCGTCCGGTAAGGCGCATCAGCACCAGCAGCATAACGGCACCCAATGTGGTGCGCGACGTCGCCACGGTGACCGGTCCATAGCCTTCCAACGCCATGGCAACCACCATAAACGTCCCGCCCCAGATGAGGCCCAGCGTGAAAACACCGCTCCAATCCTGTTTTGTCGGTTGTTGAACCATTCCATCCACTTATCCCGCGAATCTGACGGTGTCACGCGCTGATATTGACATTAGGTAAGTCATTACTTACCGTAAGCTATGGCTTACAGAGAAGTGCTTTCGGCTTTAGGGGATTCGACCCGTCGTCAGGTTTTTGAGGCGGTGGCCAAGCGCCCCAGGGCGGTTGGTGATCTGGCTGCGGATTTGCCCGTAAGCCGCCCGGCGGTCTCGCAACATTTAAAGGTCTTGTCCGATGCCGGACTTGTCGTTTGCAGGGCTGAGGGAACGCGCCGCATCTATGCCGCCCGACCCGAGGGGCTGGCCGACCTGCGCGCCTGGCTCGAGCAATACTGGTCGGACGTGTTGGAGAGTTTCGCCGCCGAGGTAAACGAAGGACGAGATGCATGATCGAACCAATCATTAAGACCATTGTTGTGAACGCAACGCCCGAGCGCGCCTTTGACATTTTTGTAAATCGCATCGCCAATTGGTGGCCATTGGATGGGCACGCTGTCTCAGCGGCGCAAGGCAAGCCTGCGCTGGCAGTTGTGATCGAACCTCATGTCGGCGGTGCGGTTTATGAAACCATGTTCGATGGCACCCGCGCTGATTGGGGCAAGGTGTTGATCTTCGAACAGGGGGCTCGCCTGGCCTTCAGCTGGCACCCCGGCACCAACACCGACCGCCCCACGCGGGTTGAGGTCCGGTTCGCAGCCCACGGAGCCGGGCATACCACGGTCACTCTGACCCATTCGGGCTGGGAAGTCTGGGCATCTGAGGCGTCGGACAAACGCACCGGTTACGACAGTGGCTGGGATTATGTTCTGGGCGAATGCTACGCAAATGCTGTCACCAAATGAAAAGGGCGGCCACCGGGGCCGCCCTTTCGCTGACAATTGTCAGACTTAGTTCTTTTCTTTGTCGACCATTTTGCCAGCCGAGATCCAGGGCATCATGGCGCGCAGTTTTGCACCGGTTTCCTCGATCATGTGCTCATCGTTCGCACGGCGCGACGCTTTGATGGTCGGTTGGCCTACAGCGTTCTCCAGCATGAAGTCACGGACGAATTTACCCTGCTGGATGTCGTTCAGAACCTCTTTCATACGCGCTTTGGTCTCGTCGTATTTCAAAATACGCGGGCCGGTGACGTACTGGCCATATTCAGCCGTGTTCGAGATCGAATAATCCATGTTGGCGATGCCGCCTTCATAGATCAGGTCAACGATCAGCTTCACTTCGTGCAGACACTCGAAATATGCCATCTCGGGCGCGTAGCCGGCCTCAACCAGCGTTTCAAAGCCGCAGCGGATCAGTTCAACCAGGCCGCCGCACAGTACGGCCTGCTCACCGAACAGGTCGGTTTCGCATTCCTCGCGGAAGTTGGTTTCGATGATGCCCGAACGGCCGCCACCGATGGCCGAGCAGTAGGACAGGCCGATTTCCAGCGCTTTGCCGGTCGCGTCGTTGTCGACCGCGACGAGGCAAGGAACGCCGCCGCCTTTGGTGTATTCGCCGCGCACGGTGTGACCGGGGCCTTTGGGGGCCATCATGATCACGTCAACGCCTTCTTTCGGCTCGATCAGGCCAAAATGGACATTCAGGCCGTGGGCGAACGCGATGGCAGCGCCCGGCTTGATGTTGTCGTGGACGTATTTCTTGTACGTCTCAGCCTGCAGTTCGTCAGGCATGGTGAACATAATAACGTCGCACCAGGCTGCGGCTTCGGCGATGCCCATCACCTGCAGGCCTTCCGCTTCGGCTTTCTTGGCCGAGGGGGAGCCTTCGCGCAGGGCGATGACCAGGTTCTTGGCGCCCGAGTCGCGCAGGTTCAGCGCGTGGGCGTGGCCTTGCGAGCCATAGCCCAGAATCGCCACTTTTTTGTCTTTGATCAGGTTGATGTCGCAATCGCGATCGTAATAGACGCGCATTTCGCCGGTCCTTTCAGTTTCGGTTGATGTGCTTCTATCTTGCGTGATTGCTATTGGCGATAGGGTTTGGATTGGGTATTTGACAAATAGATGAAGAATAATTCTTCTAGTGAACAAAATGTGAAAAAATCATGCTTGATGATGTTGATCGACGTATACTACGCCACTTCCAGGCCGAGCCAAGCCTGACAACGGCAGAATTGGCTGAGCGATGCCGCATCACTACGGGCGTCTGCTGGCGCCGGATCGAAAAGATGCAAGCGGCAGGAGTGATCGAGGGGCAGGAAGCCGTTATCGACTGGGCCGCCTTGGGCTATGCGGTCGAGGTCTCTTTGCGGATAACGCTGGACAAGACGCAGGCACGGGCGTTCGACGAATTCACGGCGGCGGCGCGGAACGTGGCCGAGGTGATCGAGATCCAGACCTTCCTTGGCCGGGTGGATGTGCGCCTATCGGTGTTGGCGCGAGATATGGCGCATTATCAACAGGTCTATCGCGATCGCATTCTGACCCTACCGCATATCGCCGATATCGAAGCCCTTATGCATATCGCCCGAGTCAAACGGGATGAGGTGTTGCCGGTATGATCGAACTGGATGAGATCGACCGCAGAATTCTGCGCGCGCTGGTGCAGGACGCGACCCAAAGCGCGGGAGCTCTGGGGCGCCGCTTTGGCTTATCGCAGCCCGCGACCTGGCGGCGTATTCGTCGACTGGAAGAAGCAGGCGTGATCAAGGGGCGGCGGCTGCGTCTGAATGCCGAGGCCCTGGGTTTTGGAGTGACCGTCTTTCTCGGCGTGAAACTTGCGCGAAAAGGGCAGGTCAGCCTTGAAGATTTTGAACGTGCCGTCAGCGCCATTCCCGAGGTGCAGACGGTTGAGCATGTGCTGGGTCTTTATGATTATCGCTTGCGCGTCGTGGCGCGGGATCTGGCAGACTTCGAACGGGTTCTGCGCCGAAGGGTGATGACCTTACCAGGGGCCGGAGAGGTCGAAGCCAATGTACTGCTGAGCGAAGAACGCCTGCCCGGGCCGATCGGTTAGTATTTAGTGCGGATGCGGAACCCCGGATGATGGGTCATGCGGGCGAAAGTCATCGGTTGCCCGTCCTTCCACGTGGTCCGTTCCAGCTGAATCATCGAAGTGCCAGTGGTCGTGCCCATGAAATCAGCTAGACGATTGTCCGCCGAGATCGCGCAAAAGGCGATTTCAGCTTCGGTGAACGGGGCAGCATTCAACAACCATTCGTGTGGGCCACTTTTGTTGAGGTCGGCTTGCTCGACCTCGGGCACGGCTTCGATATTGATCCAGCGTTCTTCAAGCTGGAAGGGGCGGTTGTCTGCATAGTGCATGCAGATCACGTGCAGAACGCGCGCGTCCGGTTCGACATTCAGTTGCGAGGTCAGCCAGCCGGGGCTGTAGACCACGTTCCGTTCCACCAGCGCATAGCGATAGGCTGAGTTTTGGTTCTCAACCGCTTGTCTCGCAAGTGAAATTTCAAGCTTGGCTTGTTTGCGTGGTTCTTTCTTGACCCGCGTTCCGCTTTTGCGCTTGCGCTCGACAAAGCCCTGTTCAGCGAGCTCCCTCAGCGCCCGGTTCACCGTGGCGCGGGCACAATTGAACTCTTCCGCTAATTGGGTTTCGGTGGGTAAAAGCGAGCCCTGAGGCCATATGCGGGATTCAATCCGCCGCTTTACCTCGTCTCGAACGACTTGAAAACTAATCCGCTTTTGCGCAGTCACGAGTAAAATTATCCGTTCTTGTTCAAAGTGTGTGTATCTGTTCAGAAACACGCTAGGGTGTAAAGGGGACCTGACTCTGGTTGGCGTCATTTCTGCTAATTGTGGCATGTAAAAACTCAAAATGAAATTTTTGGCTGTGGGTTACTTTGGGTCAACTTCAGGCTGCGTTTGACGCTTTACCGAGCGCGCAAGACAAGGCAGAACAAAAAGGACCCAATAGAAAGGATGCGTCATGCCGGCACTACTGAATACTGTTGACCCGGGCGGGCTGGAGGAGTTCTCGGTGGTTTTTACCGACCGTTCTCTGAACCATATGTCTGCAAGTTTTCAGCAAGTCATGCGCGATATTTCAGCAATGCTGCGTGAAGTTTACAATGCTGAAGGCGTTGCGGTCATTCCCGGCGGAGGCACCTATGGGATGGAAGCCGTCGCGCGACAGTTTGCGCGGGATGCTGATGTGCTTGTCGTACGCAATGGGTGGTTTTCATATCGGTGGAGCCAGATCATCGAGTCAGGTGATCTGACATCGTCGACCACCGTTCTCAAAGCGCGCGAAACCGGCAATTCCAGCCCGTCACCTTTTGCTCCGGCCCCGATTGATGAAGTTGTGGCGACAATCCATGAGAAACGACCGGGTATTGTCTTCGCGCCGCATGTTGAGACCTCGGCCGGAGTGATTCTGCCTGATGATTATGTGACAGCGATGGCCGCTGCTGCGCATGAGGTGGGGGCGTTGATGGTGCTGGACTGCATCGCCTCGGGCTGTGCCTGGGTCGATATGAAGGCCACCGGAGTGGATGTGCTGATCTCGGCTCCGCAGAAGGGGTGGAGCGCAACGCCATGCGCCGGTCTTGTCATGCTATCCGAACGCGCCGAGGCGCGGCTGGCAGAAACCTCATCCGATAGCTTTGCGATAGATTTGAAGAAGTGGCGCCAGATCATGCAGGCCTACGAGAATGGCGGCCATGCCTATCACGCCACCATGCCAACGGATTCTCTGCTTTCCTTCCGCGACACAATGGCCGAGACGCGCGCGTACGGCTTCGAAAAGCTGCGCGCGGCGCAATGGGCGCTGGGTGATGGCGTCCGGGCCTATCTTAGGGACAAGGGCGTCATGTCGGTTGCCGCCGAAGGGTTCGGCGCGCCGGGTGTGGTGGTCAGCTATACAGCAGACCCCGAAGTGCAGAACGGCAAGAAGTTCGCGGCCCTGGGCATGCAGATCGCAGCCGGCGTACCGCTGCAATGTGACGAACCCGAAGGGTTCAGCACCTTCCGTCTCGGCCTGTTTGGCTTGGACAAGCTGTATGATGTTGACGACACGATTGCGCGCCTGAAACGGGTTCTGGATCAGGTGCTGTAATAGCGTGGCGGGCAGAAGCCCGCCCTACGGTTCAGCGGACGCCGAGGCCCATTTGCATTAGCGTCTTGCGCACGGGTGGTAGGGAATAGAGCGCATTCAGCCCCATCGCTCGTGCGTCGCGCAGCGGACGCGCTTCGATCATCGATGCGCGGTTCAGCAGGTCGATGCCTTTGACGCGCAGTTCGATCTCGGTATGGCGGGCCTTGTGATAGGAATCCAGCATCTGCGCATCGCCTAAGCCCTCGGGCCGGGCTTGCGTCAATTCCAGCAAGCAGCGCAGATCGCCCAACGACATGTTCAGCCCCTGCGCACCAATAGGTGGCACCACATGCGCGGCCTCGGCCATCAGCGCGATGCGTTCGCCCGACAACCGTTCCGCCGACTGGCTGATGATCGGCCAGATCGTCCGGCGTGAGGCCAATTTCAGCGGTCCGAACAGCCCGCAAGAGCGTTCGGTCATGGCGGCTTCGAACGCGTCGGTTTCAAGGTTTAACAGTTCAACGGCACGTGGCCCACGTTCCATCCAGACAATGGCCGAGGACGGCTGGCCTTGCCAGTCGGGCAGGGGGACCAATGTGAACGGCCCGCCCGAGCGGTGAATCTCGGTCGAGACATTGTCGTGCGGGATGGGATGGGTGACGGCGAAGGCGAGGGCCTTTTGGCCGTAGCGCGTGGTATGAACATTGATCCCGGCAGCTTTGCGCATTGGTGAACTGCGCCCGTCGGCGGCGATTACCAGTTTGCAGCGGATGCGGGTGCCGTCGCTCAGGCCGACCCGTGCCTCATTGGTGCGGGTGAACAGGCTGACCGTACCGGTGCCGGGGCGGAAATCGACATTCGGCAGTTCGGCTAGTCGCGCCACCATCTCGCGGCGCAGCAGCCAGTTGGGCAGGTTCCATCCGAATGGCTGATCCGAGATATCGGCGGCGTTGAAATCACGCACGACGCGCGGTTCGGGCACATCGCCACCCGCGTCCACGATGCGCATGATCTGCAGGGGCGCGGCGTGGGCATCCAGCTTGGCCCAAAGCCCGCATTGTTCCAACAGACCGTGGGCAGGCTGCAAAAAAGCGGTGGTACGCAGATCCGATCCGTCCACGTCCCGCTCGGTGATCGGAGGGGTGGGATCGACGCAGACTACGTCGAACCCGGCAGCGCCAAAGGCGGCGGCGGCGGTCAATCCGGCGATTCCGCCGCCGGAAATCAGGATGTCACAGCTGTCAGTCATGAGTATGTCTCCGTTGCCGCAGACACTAGTGCTGTTGCGCGGTGGGCGCCAAGTGACATCCTGTCTCGTGCTTTATCCCCGAGAGATCAAAATCAGGACAAGGAACATCGTCGGCACCAGCATCAGGGCGGGAATGTAAAGACCCGGCAGGCCGAACAGAAGGATGGAACAGCCCCACATGCTGACCAGCGCCGCGGCTGTATAATAAAGGTCTTCAGCTTCGGCATTGGCCGCGTCCCGGGCCATCCAGCCAAACACGGGAATTGCAAACAAAAAGCGCTGCCAAAGAGGCAGGCGCTGAGGCATCTCAAGCGCGGTCATTGGGGTCTCCGATTCTGTTCGTCGCTGAGCTGCATATGGGGTCAATTCTGCAACTGCGAAACGAACAGATCGTCGCAGTGTGACAGCCTATCGCAGGCGACCCAGAAACCCGGTCAGATCATCGGTGTGATGGTGAATATGGTCAGCCTCGTGCGGGTCAGGCGCGACGTGCACGGTACGCATCCCCATCTCGTGCGGGGCGGCCAGATTGCGTGGATCATCTTCGAACATGGCGGCTTTCGCTGTATCGATTCCATCCTGCGCAAAGATCGCCTCGAACGCGGCTTTTTGCGGCTTGGGGCGATAGCCTGCGTGTTCTACGCCATAGATCGCGTCGAACAGCCCATTCAGACCGCGTGCCGCCAGAACGCGCTCGGCATAAGGTGCAGATCCATTGGTATAGACAATGCGTCGCCCGGGCAAAGCGCGGATATGTTCCGCCAGCGCAACATCGGGTTCCATATGGCTCATGTCCACCTGATGCACGGCGTGCAGATAGGGATCGGGGTCCAGATCGTGCTCTGCCATCAGGCCCGCGAGTGTCGTGCCGTATTCGCGCCAGTAATGTGAACGCAACCGGTCGGCCTCGGGGCGGTCGACGCCGATAGCTTGCACGACGTAATCCGTCATCAGCACTTCGATCTGATCGAACAGGCGCATATGCGGCGGGTAAAGCGTGTTGTCTAGATCGAACACCCATTGGGTGACATGGGAAAAGGCAGGTTTGACCATGCTTTGGGTTTAGGGCGATGGGCTGCGGTTTTCAATGCCGCACTTGATCGGGGGGGCGTGTGGCGGCTAGACAGGTCCGAACGAGGAGACAATTCAGCCGATGCCCCAATCCAAACAGTCCAATACGGACGCCTATAGCCTTATTCTCGAAGCGATAGACGTCGGTGTCTACAAGCCTGGTGATCGGCTGGTGGAAAGCGAACTGGCCGAGCGGTTTGGCGTTTCGCGCACTCCGATCCGCGAGGCGCTGCAGCGGCTGGAAACGCAGTCGTTGCTGGAACGGGACGGGCGGTCGTTGATCGTGGCCTCATTGGACCACAACCAGATGGCCGAGCTTTATGTTGTCCGGCGTGAATTGGAAGGGCTGGCCGCACGTCTGGCCGCAAAACACGCAACCGAAGAGGAAATTCGGGTCCTTCAGGAAATGGTGGTGGCCGACAATGAGTTGATCGGAGATCCTGTTGCGCTGTCGCGGGCCAACCGGAGATTTCACGAACAGATTCACCTGGCTTCGCATAACCGCTATCTGGTGCAGCAGCTTGATCTTGTGCATCGGACCATGGCCTTGATGGCGACCACATCGCTGGCCGCAGAAGGGCGTGGCGAGATTGCGCAGAGCGAGCACAAAGGCATCGTGGACGCGATTGCGGCGCGAGACGAGGACGCGGCGGCCAAGGCGTTGCAGGATCACATTTCGGTCGCCTTCATGACGCGGCTGAAACAGGATGCGATCCGGCGCGAGAAATAGCGGTCTCATGTTCCTCGACCGCATGCCCGTGCTGGGTCTTGTCCCAGAAGAACGGATTGACCGCCAGTTCCCACAGGCCTTTGTAGGCCGCCAACACGCCCAGCGGATAGTATAGCACCATGGTCGGCACCCAGGGTAGCAGGAACCTGCGTTTGCCTGCGATGACACCGCAGATACCCACCAATAGGTTGGCGGCTTCGGCGACGAGAAACAGAACCACGCAGGCAGTCAATAAACCGGGTGTCAGGATTGGTTGATACAGGTGGGGCAGCCCGAAAAAGATGGGCCAGAACGCCCACAAAAGCGGGGCCAGAAGGAATTGGCCCAGTGTTCCCAGAAAAAAGGCCTGTAAGCCCAAAAAGCGCAGCAACCCCAGATCGCGCAGCAATTGGCGTGGTGCGCGCATATGCACCAGATAGGTTACCATGAACCCCTTCAGCCAACGCGAACGCTGCTTGACCCATGGCCAGGCGTGAAAGTTCGCCTCTTCATAGGTCGTGGTGCTGACGATCTCGGTCCGATATCCGGCACGGCTTAGGCGGACACCCAGATCGGCATCTTCGGTGACATTATGGGCATCCCAACCGCCCAGTTCGACCAGCTTGTCGCGGCGAAAAAAGAAGGTTGTGCCGCCCAGCGGAACGACCAGACCAATTCGCGCGATGCCTTTCAGGACGACGCGAAACCAGCCGCTGTATTCGATGCTAAAACAGCGCGACCGCCAATTGGTGCGCGGATTGTAGTAGTCTAGAATACCTTGCAGGCACACCACCTCCTTTGGGGCGTTCGCGAAATGGCGGACAACGGTTTCAATCTGATCGGATTGCGGCGCGTCTTCGGCATCCCAAACGCCCAAAATCTCTCCACGGCAGAAATCCAGCGCATAGTTCATCGCACGGGGCTTGGTGGTCAGGTCACCCCGATCCGGCACAACAATGGCGCGCATCCAGGTTGGCAGTTCTATTTGCCTGAGCGCCTCATTGGTTACGTCATCCCGCTCTTCCAGCACCAAAATGACATCCAGCAACGCTTTGGGATAGGTCAGGCGGCGCAGACGGGCGATCAGGTCATCGGCAATCTCGCGTTCCTTATATAGCGGCACAAGGATCGAGACGCGGGGTAGGCGAAGCGACCCAGAGGTCTTTGTTGTTGGCTCAGATTTTTCTCGCCATAGATAAGCAATGAGCCCCGAGAGCCTGAGAGACAAGAACAGTCCTAGGGTCAGCAGTGCAAAGCCCAAAAGAAGGCCGAGGCCAACTATCGGGAAACAAACACAGAGTGCCGCGAACAGGATAAATCCAATGATCGGCCCACGGCGCGTCTGGGCCGACCAATTCCTGCAGCTTTGCCGCGCCTCAACGCGAGTTTCTGCAGCTTGTGCCAGCGGTTGAGCATATTGACGGGCGATGGCGGCATCGATCTGCTCGGGTCCTGCCAGAACCGGGATGATTGTGTAACGGTGGCGTTTCAATGCGTCTGCCACTGCGTCGAATGTATCTGGCCTGGCTGTAGCGATCAGCAGGATTGGCCCCACACGCATCCAGGGCAGTACATTGTGCTCCAACCAAAACTCGACCGGTTCGAGCAAGCAGAGGTCTGCGGCAGGTGGTACCTGCGCAAGATCGGCGATCTGAAGGCCGGTTTGGTCAGACAGCGCCGAGAGGACCTGCGCACGGCTGGCCCATCCTTCACTGACCAGTATTTCCCCCAATGGCGCGTTCTGGAATACTTGCATCCGCAGGGCGCGCGCCAACTGGTCGGATGTGATGATGCCTTGTTCGACGAGACATGTGCCGAGCGGTTTGCGCGAATGCGGCCCGGGCACAGGCTGCGCCAGTGGCTGACGCTGGAGATTCAATTCGACCATAACGAAACCCTGCCGCATTTAACATCCGGCAGGGTTGCTTAGTCAGGGTTAACACACGGTTAACGCTGTTGAATTCGCCTTTAAGCTTGTGCTTTTTGATCCGCCATCGCCGCGGCAAAGCGTTCGAACAGGTAGAAACTGTCCTGCGGGCCGGGTGACGCTTCTGGATGATGCTGCACCGAATAAACCGGGCGGCCCGTCATGCGGATACCGCAGTTCGAGCCGTCAAACAGAGAGCGATGCGTTTCGACTACGCCATCGGGCAGTGTTTCTGCGTCCACGGCGAAGCCGTGGTTCATCGAGGTGATCTCGACCTTGCCGGTTTCCATATCCTTGACCGGATGATTGGCACCATGGTGGCCGTGGTTCATCTTGATCGTCTGCCCGCCAAGCGCCAGTGCCAGCATCTGATGGCCTAGGCAGATACCAAAGACAGGCAGATCTGTTGTATCCAGCACTTCCTTGATCATTGGAACTGCATATTCGCCGGTAGCCGCGGGATCGCCGGGTCCGTTTGACAGGAACACTCCGTCCGGCTTGTGTGCCAGCACCTCCGCAGCCGTTGCGGTGGCGGGCAATACGGTTACGTCGCAACCCGCCGAGGCGAGGCAGCGCAAGATGTTGCGCTTGGCACCATAGTCGATCGCGACCACCTTGTGCATCGGGGCTTCCTGACGCTGGTAGCCATCGGGCCAAGCCCAACGCATCTCATCCCAGCGATAGCTTTGGGCGCACGTGACTTCTTTGGCCAGATCCATCCCTTCGAGACCCGCAAAACTACGCGCTGCAGCAATCAGGGCTTCGATATCGAAGTTTCCCTCGGGATCATGAGCCAGCGCCACGTGCGGTGCGCCTTGCTGACGGATCGCCCGGGTCAGGCGGCGGGTATCGACGCCGCCGATTGCGATGCGACCACGGCGGGCCAGCCAGCTTTTTAGCTCTTCTGTCGCGCGCCAATTCGACGGCTCGGTCGGGTCCCATTTAACGACCATCCCGGCTGCCACCGGATCGCCGGTTTCGTCATCTTCGGGATTCACTCCGACATTGCCGATATGCGGGAAAGTGAAGGTCACGATCTGGCCCGCATAAGAAGGATCGGTCATGATCTCTTGATAGCCTGTCATGGCGGTGTTGAAACACAACTCGGCCTCGGTTTGACCGGTTGCGCCGAAGCCCACACCGTAAAACAGGGTTCCATCGGCCAACGCCAGACATGCGGTGGGCTTGGACGGGGCGTTCTGGGCCATGGCGCGACTCTCCTGCAAGGTAAACGGGCGCATAACTAAGTGGGTTATACGCTAGGGTCAAGTCTGTTCAAATTTTGGGCTATTGTTAAAAATCAATGAGTTACAATTAATGTCCACTGTTGTACCAACCTTTTTGTTTCGATATGGTCAGGGTTCCTTTGCCATGGGGATAGACAGACCATATGGATATGCGATCACGGGTGAACTCTGCCCTGAAGCAAGCTATGAAAGACAAAGCCGCCGAGCGTCTTTCGACACTGCGCCTGATCAATGCGGCGATCAAGGATCGTGATATTGCTTCGCGCGCCTCTGACAATGAAGAGACCAAAGGCTGCGGCGATGCCGAAGTGCTTGAAATTCTGGGTAAAATGACCAAGCAGCGCAAGGAAAGCGCACGCGCCTACGAAGAGGGCGGACGCCTTGATTTGGCCGAGCGGGAACTGCGCGAGGTTGAGGTGATTGAGGAATTCCTGCCCAAACAGCTGGACGACGACGAGGTTAGCAAGGCCATTCAGACCGCCATCACGTCTACTGGGGCGGGCTCAATCCGCGATATGGGCAAGGTGATGGGCGAGTTGAAGTCGCGCTATACCGGTCAGATGGATTTCGGCAAAGTAGGACCGATGGTCAAAGATCATCTTTGCGCTAACTCGAACGGCGCTTAGTCACGTCGATTTGCGCAGTTTCTGACTCAGATCATCAAACAGCGCGATCCGCTCGTCCTCGGACAGGAACGCGCCGATCTCAACTTCGCGCCCATCGCCGATCAGCGTTACGTAATGGGGTACCGGACCACCGCTGGTGTGCATTTCAGGACGGGCCCAATAGCGGTTGCAGGTCCATTCCTGATCGCCCTTGTCTGGGTGGTGGTGCACAAGGTGGGCTTGCGTCTGGCCTAAGGTCAGAACCTCGAACACGCTGCGCGCGCGATAATTTGTCTGGATTGCCAACCAGAGGCCCAGAACCGTCAGCAGTAGGAACGGCAGCAGACCCCACAGGACGATCGAACCCAACATCGCCAGCAGCGGGATCAGTCCGAACAGGAACACCGACAAGATGACGGTCATTGCACCACGTGGTGGCAAGGAGTTGTGCGGCCAAAGCCGCAGTTCCTGTTCAGCGTCCGAGTTTTCTGTCCATTGATAAGGCATGGCGAGAACCTAGCTCAGACCGGCGCAATGTCGAAGCAAAAATCAGTCAGACAACGTGGCCGACGCGGACCCATGACAGGGCATCGTCAAGCCGGTCATCACCCCAGAACACTTCGTCGCGGACAACAAAGCTGGGTGCGCCGAAAACCCCCAGTTTGATGGCCTTGTTTGTCTCGTCCTCCAAGGCTGCAACAGCGTCCGGGCTGCGGGCACGGGCAAGCATCAGGCGTGGATCTTGTTGGCACCGAAGCAGGGCTTCGGAAATGGCGCTTTCGCTACCGGCCTCAATCCCGTCCTCGAACCAGATCCGATAAAGATTTTGCGTGAACCCCGCGCCCCAGCCGTCCTGCATGCCCAGCAAAGCCACCTGATTTGCCAGCGCCAGGTCAGAAATTGGATAGGGGGCGGGAAGTTTGGCGTGGATGTGATATTTTGCGGCGCGCCGCTCAATATCGCGCCACATATAGGCCGACTTCACCGGTTTGCCCGCGAAGGGTATATTTTGCTGTTCCGACATCACCGTGCGCACGTTGAAGGGGCGCCAGGTTACCGTCGCATCGTTTTCTTCGCACCAGCCATCCAGGCGCGTGATGGTCAGAAAACTGTAAGTGCTGCCGATTGAATACCAAAAGTCGATCTCGGGCATTGCAAGGCTCCTGTCAAAAGGGGCTTTGCCAACCAGAATACCGCAAAACGGAGGTTTTTTCGATCTTTGCCCAATTTAAATGGTCAAAGTAACGCTTTATCGATGGGTTCTGTCGGCTGAGGGGCAGTGCCGCAGGAAGTCATCTGGCGCAGGTCGATTTCGATCATGCGGCAGATGGACGAGATCGGAACATCGGTTACGTCGCCTTCGAACGGGTCCTCCATCGAGGCGCTGACCCGTTCAGTCACGAAGAAAATCCAGCAAACCAACGCTCCGATCGGAGCAAAGACTGCCCAGTCAAGCAGAACGGATTTTGTTACCGAGTAGCCCATGCCAGCGGTGATCGAGCGTTGGTCATTCAACGCCAGCGGTAACATGAAGATAAAAATATAGCTGAAGATGCGTCCGACCTCGGCGACCTGCCGTGGGAAGGGGGTATTCTTGATACGTTCGCTTTGGCCTTGCGCGTCTGCAAACCGTGCTAGCCGGTTCATCAGCGCCACATGCCAATAGGGGTCGATCTTGCCGGATTGCGCCAGTGATGAAAGCCGCTCACCCTGAAGAAACAACAGGTACGCGGCACGGTTGGATTTCCCTTCGAGCAGAGGCAAATCAGCCGCCAGTTGGGTATCGCGCCAGCATTCGGGTTCCTGATGCAGCGCGATTTTGTCCACGACCGGTTTGTGTCCGAACATCCACGGGCGGCGGGCACGTCCATGCGTAGCGGGCTGGCGCAGCTGAAATGCCAGCATGTTGAGCCAAGCGATATGACGTTCCAGCAATTCACGCCGTATCTCGGGCGCAAGCGGCGTGCCGTCAGCCTGAACCAGATTGCTGATCGTGTTGCCCCAATCGCGACTGGCGTTGACGATGTCCCCCCAGATCTTGCGGGCCTCAACCCAGCGGCCATAGGCCGAGGTGTTCTTGAAACCCAGAAAAAATGCCACTGCCAAACCCAGCATCGTGACCGGTGGGCTGGAGTTCGAGATCAACTCAAGCGGAGTAACTTCATCCACTAGTTCAAGCAGGAGTATCCAGGCCATGACGATGCAAATGAACCCGGCAGAGCCTTTGACCAGTTGCCGAAGTGTGATGCCGTGATGGAGAATCATGTGGCGCGCACCCGTCTTAGATTATGCTGTTTTCGCAAATACTAGCGGCCTGATCTTTGGTGCGTCTACGTGTTGGGTGCAGCAAGTTGCGGACTGGGGGCATAAAAAACACAAAGCCCCGCACGGGGCGGGGCTTTGCTGAGTTTGGTTTGGATGGCGGGATTAGTGCGCGTGGCCCTTGTCCCAGTCTTCCTGCTTGGGCAGCTGCTCGAACGTGTGTTCAGGCGGCGGCGTGGGCAGGGTCCATTCCAACGTATCCGCGTATTCGTTCCACGGGTTCGGACGTGTCTCTTTCGCACCACGCAGCAGGGCGTAGATCACGATGCCGAAGAACAGCAGGAACGAGGCGAACGAGATGAACGCACCAATCGACGAAACGAAGTTCCATTGAGCAAACGCTTCAGGGTAGTCGATATAGCGGCGTGGCATGCCCTGACGGCCCAGGAAGTGCTGCGGGAAGAAGGTCAGGTTGGCGCCGATGAAGAACAGCCAGAAGTGAACCTTGCCCCAGAACTCGGAATACTGACGGCCCGTCATCTTCGAGAAGTAGAAGTACACGCCAGCGAAGATCGCGAAGACGGCACCCAAGCTCATCACGTAGTGGAAGTGCGCAACGACGTAATAGGTGTCGTGATAGGCACGGTCCACGCCGGCCTGCGACAGCACAACGCCGGTCACACCACCAACGGTGAACAGGAACAGGAAGCCGAAGGCGAACAGCATCGGGGTTTTGAACTCGATCGAGCCGCCCCACATGGTCGCGATCCACGAGAAGACCTTAACGCCGGTCGGAACCGCGATGACCATCGTGGCCAGCATGAAGTAGGCCTGCTGGCGCAGCGACATGCCAACTGTGTACATGTGATGCGCCCATACGACGAAGCCCAGCACACCGATCGCGATGATCGCCCAGACCATCGGCAGGTAGCCGAAGATTGGTTTACGCGCGAAGGTCGCGATCACGTGGCTGATGATGCCAAAGCCGGGCAGGATCACAATGTACACTTCCGGGTGGCCAAAGAACCAAAGGATGTGCTGATACAGGATCGGATCGCCGCCACCGGCCGGATCAAAGAAGGTGAAGCCGAAGTTGCGGTCCATCAGCAGCATGGTGATCGCGCCTGCCAGAACCGGCAGCGACAGCAGAATCAGCCACGAAGTGACGAAGATCGACCAGCTGAACAGAGGCACCTTGAACAGTGTCATTCCCGGGGCACGCATATTGAGGAAGGTGGTAATCATGTTGATCGCGCCGAGGATCGAGGAGGCGCCCGATACGTGCACGGCGAAGATCGCAAGGTCCATGGACATGCCGCCTTCGGTCGTCGACAGCGGTGGATACAGAACCCAGCCTACACCTGAACCAAGCTGGTCATTACCACCGGGGCTGAGCAGCGAGGCGACGCCCAGCGAGGTGCCAGCGACATACAGCCAGAAGGACAGGTTGTTCATCCGCGGGAACGCCATGTCCGGCGCGCCGATCTGCAACGGCATGAAATAGTTGCCAAATCCGCCGAACAGGGCGGGGATGACCACGAAGAACATCATCAGAACACCGTGATAGGTGATCATCACGTTCCAGAGGTGACCGTTGGGGGTACATGGATCGGCCATGAAACCTTCGAGGCACATATACTGAACACCGGGGTGCATCAGTTCGAGCCGCATATAGACAGTCATCAGAACCGAGATCAGACCGGCAAGGGCCGAAAAGACCAGGTAGAGAATCCCGATGTCCTTGTGGTTGGTCGACATGAACCAGCGGGTGAAAAAGCCGCGCTGATCTTCATGCTCGTGACCATGAATGGCTGCGTCTGCCATTAGGTGCCTCCTGTTGCAACTGTACCGCGCAGTCGGACCTCTCCAACGCGCGGGATTCCTGCTGGTTTTAGATTGCGAAGGGGCGACCTTCAATGGTCGAGTTTGATCTGGATCAAGATTAATTGTCGCGGGCAGACTGTGCTGCGCGATAATCTGACCTCGGATGCGAGGGATTTGGGGATTCAGTCCGCGATTACAAGTGGTGACGGGGAAACCCGCTTGACCCGCATCAAGCGGCGGCTCAGAACAACGGGTAAGTCCAACACCGGAGGCCTGTAATGACCGCTTATGATCCCGAAAATGTCTTTGCCAAGATCCTGCGCGGAGAAATCCCGTCAAACCGTGTGTATGAAGACGACGACACCGTCGCGCTGATGGATATCATGCCCCGGGCGGACGGGCACTTGTTGGTGATCCCCAAAACCCCCTGTCGCAACATGCTGGATGCAACGCCCGAGCAACTGGCAGCGGTGATGGCGACGGTACAGAAGATGGCTCACGCTGTGAAAGAAGCGTTTGACGCTGATGGCGTCACCGTTCAGCAATTCAATGAGGCCGCAGGCGGGCAAGAGGTATTTCACCTGCATGTGCATGTATTGCCGCGCCACGAGGGCGTCTCGATACGCCCGCCCGGTAAAATGGGCGATTTTGACCTGATTGCTCAACACGCCGACAAGATCCGCGCGGCACTGACCTGATCCACCTTCGAAGCGAGCTGTCGCAGGCGTCGTGATCACCAAACGCATGGAACACGACACTTGCGTAATCGCGCTGCCCGTCGCAGGCCTGAGGAATACGGATCAGTCTTGTTCCATTCTTTTCAGGCGTGCGATCCGGACTCGTAAATCATCAGGCTGCTGTTCGGCGATTTCATTAGCCCGGTTCAAGTTTTTCCATTTGCACCTTCGAGCGTGAGCAAAGCCTCTAATTAGGCCAGCGGCTGGCCAGATCTTGGCCATGGCGTACGCATTGCAACCGCCGCAGCGCGGTTTCGTCATAGCGGCGCTGATTACCCGCAGTAGGTTTGAACGGCGGTAGAAGTCCAGAACCGGATCGTAGGTGCTTTGATTCCAGTGCGAAATGAGGGAGCCCCGATTGCATTCATTTTCGAAAACACCCCCTTGAACCTCTAGTCACTAGAGGAATTATGTAGCATGGTGATTCAGAAAATAGGACTCACTAAAATGGCTCATCAGCATTCCCACAAAGGGCACAGCCACGCGCATGTTGATCCGCAGGCCGGAGATGCGCGCGTTGCCTGGGCCATCGCGGTCAATATGTTCTTGACGCTGGCACAGGTTGTGGGCGGGGTTATTTCAGGTTCGCTCGCCTTGATTGCGGACGCCTTGCACAACCTGTCAGATGCGATTGCGCTGGTCATCGCATTCTTTGCCCGCAAGATCGCTCGTCGACCCGCAAACGCGCGTATGAGTTTCGGGTATGGCCGGGCCGAGGTTGTAGCGGCGCTGGTTAACTACACAACACTGATCGTTCTGTCGGTCTATCTGCTGTACGAAGGCGTAATGCGGTTTGTCGAGCCCGAGCCGGTTAATGGCTGGATCGTTGTCCGGATCGCTGGGATCGCATTGGTCGTCGACCTTGTCACCGCTATGCTGACCTATTCCATGTCCAAGGACAGCATGAATATTCGTGCGGCATTCCTGCACAATGTGGCCGATGCATTGGGGTCCGTCGCCGTGATTGTCGCAGGTACCGCTGTAATTGTCTTCAACTGGACTTGGGTCGACCCAGCGGTCACCATCATGATCTCACTTTACATCCTTTGGCACGTCAAATCCGAGATCGGTGAAACCATACGCGTTCTGATGTTGGGCGCGCCAACAGAATTGGATACGGAAGAGGTCGCCACAGCCATTGAAGGCGTATCGGGCGTGGCAGGAGTTCACCACATCCATCTGTGGAGCATGCAGGAGCGTGAGCCCGCGCTGTCGGCGCATCTGGTCATCAAACCCGACGCACAAGATAGTGCCGAGGATATCCGGGTGATGGTCAAGCAGGTTCTGCAGAACAAGTTTGGGCTTGGTCATGTTACGCTTGAAATCGAAGCCAGCGGGCACGCTTGCGTCGGATCAACCCGATTTGGGCATCAACAGATTTAGGGGCCTAAAACGAGAATTGCCGTTCCGATATGGGGTCGGAACGGCAGACTCGTAACCAAACACTTTCACGGATTTCGCAGGGCAGCCCTGAGATCACCGGTTAACACACCACTCACTCATGAACGGTCATTACATACTATGTGGTCAGATGGCGTTTGTAAGGAGAGGATGTGAAGAATCCCTGAATTTGAGGCGAATTGAGGCCATTCAAAGGAATTTTCTGAATGATTTTCGAAACAGAGTGCCCCAAATACTAGCATTGTCTTTTGCGTATTCTGGCCAGATCTATCCGAATACGTGGAATCACCTATAAACTAGGCGCCCTCGGTGGCGAAGACCTCATCAAAGGTCTTTTTTAGCGCAACATCGACGTCATCCATGGTCACCGGCAACCCAAGATCGACCAGTGAGGTCACCCCGTGTTCCTGAATTCCGCAGGGCACGATTCCGGTGAAATGTGACAGGTCCGGCTCGACATTGATTGAGATGCCGTGAAAGCTGATCCATTTCCGCAGGCGAATGCCGATGGCCGCGATCTTGTCCTCGGCTGGCTGGCCGGTGATCGTCAGCGGCTTGTCTTGCCGTTGCACCCAGACGCCCACGCGGCCGTCGCGGATCTCACCGGTGACATTGAACTCGGCCAGAGCCGCAATCACCCATGCCTCAAGCTGCTGCACAAAGCGGCGCACATCATGACCGCGTTTGCCCACATCAAGCATGACGTAAACAACGCGCTGACCGGGGCCGTGATAGGTGTACTGTCCACCGCGCTTGCTTTCATAGACCGGAAAGCGATCCGGATCGGTCAGATCTCCTCGCTTGGCAGAAGTCCCAGCGGTATAAAGCGGAGGGTGTTCCAACAGCCAAATGCATTCGTCCGCCTCACCCGCTGCAATCGCGGCAACGCGCGCCTCCATGAAGGCAGTGGCCTCGTCGTAGTCGATTAGCCCGTCGGTAGTCTTCCATTCCATGCTCGTTCCTTAGACCGTCTGCGGGGCAGGGGGAAGGGGTCAGGCGGCCTCGGCCAGGCAGCGTTGCAGGACTTGCGCATAAGTGTCCGTGCCCTGTGCGCCGGTCAGCAGATATTTCCCTCCAAACACCATCGAAGGCACGCCCGAGATGCCTCGGCTGGTCCAGAAATCTTGTTTTTCACGCACCGGTTGGGCATGCGCACCTGATTCAAGTGCGGTTCGCGCCGCCTCCGGGTCGAGCCCGGCCGTCTCGACCGCGCCCATCAACACTTCGACGTCAGAGACATCCTGTTGCTTGGTGAAATAGGTTTCGAACAGGGTCAGTTTCAGCGGATGCTGACGCCCCTGTGTTTCCGCCGAGTCAAGCAGTTGATGCGCGGCAAAGGTGTTCACGATTCTGCTGTCATCAGTGAAATTGAAGGTGAACCCAAGTTCAGTGCCCAACGCAGTCAACCGCTCGCGCGCCTGCTGGCTTTGTTCGGGCGTCGAGCCATATTTCTCGGCAATATGCTCCCGCAGGTTCTGCCCCTCGGGGCCCATGCTGGGGTTCAGTTCGAACGGATGCCAGCGCAATCGGGCCAGCACATTCTCTTGCTTCAGCGCGGCATCGAGTTGACGAAAACCTACGATACACCACGGACAGACCACATCCGAGACGACATCAATCTGCACGGTAGGGCGGGGATCGGGCGAGGGCATGGCTGCTCCAGATTGCATTGTATCGCGGTTAGATATGGCTAAAGCACGTGATTTCAATCGGCTGTGTTTTTGCCTCTTCACATCGCGCGGCTCAGCGTCTATACGCCCCTCTACCAAGTCATTGGCAGTGCGGTCGTGGCGGAATTGGTAGACGCGCAGCGTTGAGGTCGCTGTGGGGTAACACCCGTGGAAGTTCGAGTCTTCTCGACCGCACCAATGTCAACCCCCAAGATATTGTTTTTATAGTAGAAGTGTGGGGTTGAGTAGAGCCGGCCCCACAACCGGCCCCACACACTGGAAGCGATACATCAACGATGTTCGATCCAGTATTTCACTTCGGAAACCTTCAAGACGGATCGGCTCCCTGCTTTGTAGATTTTGAGGTGGCCACGTTTCCTAGCTCGGTAAATCGTGTCACGCGAAACGCCGAACCACTTGGCTGATTCATTTAAAGGGACATAGATGGGGGCCAAGTCAGGTGGTGACGCGGCAATCTCATGAAGGCTCGAATTGGCTCCTCCATAGAAGCTAGCGGGTTTTTGCACATTCATCTAAGTGCTGCTCCCTCCGAAACCTTCGCTCTAAGAACAAGCTCCGACAGCATGTTCTGAACAATTGATAGATCTGAATCAGGTTCTTTTTCCTTCAGGTAGAAGTGAAGCCGCAGACAGTACGCTAGTTCTTCAAGGGGCAGGCAGGAGGCCACATCGCGAATGGTCGCAATTATTGATTTCATCTCACTTTGATTGCACATCTCCTTCTCGTCTTCGATTTCGCGACGTTTGACGGCCCTGTACATATAAGCTTCTAGTGCCAGTCCCCTTCGAACGTCTTGGGAAAGTCCAAAAGGAAGCATTTCTGCATCTCGGTTGCAGGCTCGGTACAAATCAAGCAGCTCGCCAGCCAGATCCAAATTTGGTAGGAGGTTAAGGTAGTCAACGTACGTAACCTCAAGGGGGCAAGGCGTCTCAGACGTATTGGTGTTTAGCTCTGCTTCCATTCTTCTTCCTATTCTGGTTTCAGGTTCCGCGCCGTGCCTAAATTCATGTTCAGGCTAGGATTGGCGCTTTGGTGCTCGAAGGCTATTTGCGAAGAGCGAATGGAGTAAATCCGTGCAAAATATTATTTCCAATTTGGGGCTGGTGCGGTGTTTGGGTGGATTTAAGGCATTGACTTTTAACATTTTTTACTGTTCTTGAGTGCTGCAAGAATAACCATAGGCAGTTCAAGAATAGTTTTCGACCCCCTCAAGAATAGTCAGGCCTCAACCCAAGAATAGGCGCCGAGGTGAAATCCAGGCGTTTTATGCTACCCAGCATTCAAACACGACAAGCGGCTACCTTCAGTTGCCATGGTGGATACAACACAGACAGCGGCCAATCTCCTATACCATTATGAAACCAAAGTGCAGGGTCGGGCCCAGTTGGCGGCGCTGACATTTCCGGCCCTGGAAAGCCGTGTTTCGATTGACGGCTATGACGCTGGCGTCGCCCTGGCGTTCAAACGTATGAACAAGCTCAAAACTGCGCTCAAAAAATCCGACCTGGGCGACTTTTTGTATGTTCAACTGGAAGCGCCATTTCAGCCTGAAACGGAAACGTTCTACCTGCATTTTCATATTTTCCTGACCTTCGATCTTGGTGATGTCCATCGTCAAAGAGCATTGGCCTTCATCAAGGAGAATTCGCCTTGGCTGCAATGTAAGGCCGGCGTTCATCTAAAACGCATTGCACATCAGGATGTCGCCAGATTCATCCGATATGGAACCAAGCCGAGCAAAACCGCATATGAGATTGCGGCGTCTAAAAACAAAGAGGTGTTTGAAACTTATCTGGCTGTCTCCAAGGGGCGGCGTCTTATAAGGACGGAAGGTTCGCTGAAGGAGACAGTGCAGGAGTTAAAAGAGCAGGGGCGACGTACGAAGTTCTCCCAATGCGAAAATACCGGCCGTCTTTCTGTCTGCCTTGTGGAAAAACGTGGAGGCCGCGAACCAGAAGCCATTGAACAGGTGGATCGCAAGGGGGGCAGGGGGCAAGACACGCCGAAGCCAAAGACCGGGAGCAATGCAAAAAACATCTACTGTGGTTGCGGCCGCCCTGTCGCGTCGCCAGATGGTCGCCTGGTCGCTTTTGGGTACGTCCAGGACTTCTGCAACAAATCCTTCGAGCCAAGTTTGGGAAAGGGCGTTCAGGGCAGTTTGTTTGAGGTCAATCGGATCGCTCGACATGCGTGGGAGACGAACACGGGAAAACCCTTCGACTTGAAGGAATTCCTTTCTCCGCTTGCCGACGACATCATACGGTTGCTCAGCGATGCTGATGTTCAGAGTTACACGGTAATCGCCTCACCTAGTGTTCTGAGGACACTTCGGCAGATTCAAAACGAGCGCGAGCAACGATCCCGATGCCAAAAGGCGGTTCAAAGTGGAAGTTATGGCCAGAAAGGTATTACGAGAAAACCAAGACGTTGGGTTTCCAGAATGATCCCAGTCTTGAATTGGTTCACAGGCTTCATGAACGGAATTTTCGGCAAAACCAGCAGGCCATCCTCAAGCACTGTCGTCAATCAAAATTGGGATGTCCATTGAACTTTCATATAACTTGCAATACATTACACGAATGAACAGAAACCGGGTCCACATCCAATTGATATGAGCAGCAACTTTGCTGTTCGAAAATCTATTGAATGCAGGCTTAGAGTTTCCAAACAAACCTCCTTGGATTTCATCACCTGCGACACTCGCGTGAAGGTGTTCACATGCCAAGAATTGTTCCGTTGCTTACCGATCTAAAGCTGTTCGAAACCGACGATGATGACATTGAAAGACGTTTGAGGAACCACTTGGAAGAACTCCGGTACTCAAGCTGCAATGAAGGAAAAACCGAAGAACCTAAGCGAGTGACATGGCAAGACACTGACACGATCCGCCGCCGCGCAAAGAAAATTATCGAAGCCCGTGGCAAGTATTCTCAAGGTCGGCATCTGTCCCGAGCTGACAGAAAGATGTTGCGGCCTGTTATGAATGGCGTTGCGGTAGGTGGACCGTCAACTGAACATCAAGTCGATGAAATCGCAGCAATGCTGTATGACGAGTTGCCGTGGATGCAGCGGGTTATCCATGAAATCTGGTTGGACATGCGCCACAATGTCATTGAGCATGGGCCAGGGTTGAGAATGAGGCCGACGCTATTGATCGGCGGAGCTGGATTGGGGAAAACTCACCTTGTTCGTCGGGTTGCAGAACTTTCTAATTTGCCGGTTGTTCACATTGATGGAGGCGCAAGTTCAGAGGGGTTTCCTGTTGCTGGATTGAGCCGAGGCTGGGGTGGTGCCGAATGTGGACGGCCTCTTAAAACCATGCTGTCTACACAGGTGGCAAACCCAGTGGTCGTCATTGATGAAGTCGACAAAGCGGGAACTGCCTTCGGTACTAGTGGTCACAGCACATCCATGCATACCGCTTTGCTTGGATTGTTGGAGCCAGTGTCGGCCGTTGATTGGCACTGTCCGTATTTTCAAATTGGTTTCGATATGAGTCGGATCAATTGGTTGAAGACAGCTAATGATGCTACCCGTCTTCCGGCATTGCTTCGATCTCGTGTGCGTGCAATCCACATCGATCCGCCGAACAGAGCCCAATTGGCAACATTCATTGAAAATGAAGTCAAAAGGCGGATGTTGCCGGAGGAATGCATGGATCAGATTTGGCAAGCGATCCAGATGCCCATCAACAACAACGCTGTCAGCGTTCGCTTGGTTGTTAAGCTTCTGGAGGAAGTCCAGCGGCTGGAGACATTGCCGTTGAAACACTAGCCGGTCATTGCGACAGGTGAGCCGAAATGGCAAATTCCGGGCTGGTTGTCGGGCCATCTTGCATCTTCCTGTCGAAAGGCCAGCCAGTACGTGCCCCAATGCCCTGTGTTGGAGTGTTTTCTCGGTGAAATATACACGCCTGGAGTAGAGGCAGTTGATCACCGATCACCGCACCTGCGTGCTCCCACGAAACACGGTTAACATCTGCCTCAGGCAGGTGATTAGATATAATCGGTATGGTTGAGTTGGGTATCCATGGCTTGGACGGTTCGCATACATTCTTCTGACTGTTAACCTGAGAAATAGAAGGTGAGCTTGCCTCACGGCTCACGCTTAGTATTTGTTGACGTTAGGTTAATTTCTACTCTGGCATTTGACGGAACTTTGTTTTCTTGTTTGTGTGCCTTTAAACCTATGCGAGAAGGGAATACTTAAAAGATGCGTAAAACAACCTATGTACTTGTGTTGTTGGCGACACTTCTTGGCGTCAAAGCAAGTCTTGCGCTCGAAGTTGGAAGCTACGCAGTAGTCGACGCAAATAAGTTGAATGTTAGAGCAGGGCCGGGTGGTAGTCACACAGTCATCGCACGCATGCCTAAAGGTATGGGGTTAAAAGTGTTATCTCGGTCTGGCGATTGGGTTAAAATCCAAACGTCCACGAGAAGCAAAGAAACCGGTTGGGAATGGAAGATCTACGAAGGTTGGGTAAGCACGAAATTCGTAAGAAGCCCTAGTGCTCTCGAAGCACACGAAGCTAAAGAGGATTCCGGCGACTGGCTTTTATACTGGGAAAACCTGTCTGAAACTTACAGCACTCCTATAGGAAACTTGGTTCTTCGCAGAAAGGCTAGGAAAGAAGAGATTTTTGTCGGCGAGAAAAGTTATGACGTTGACGATTTCTTGGTGTCGATTGTGCACAAAACTAACCATTGGTTTTTGATTCAACGATTGAGCGGAGGAACCGCTTGCCCCGCCATGTTCCAGTGGGTGAACGCAGATGGACCAGAGTTGGTGTTAAGTGAAGTTTTTGGCGCGTGTCTCGACGGGTTCGAAATTGAGGAAAGAGAGGGCTCTGTCAGGGTTGTTGTAATGGCCGGTGCAGCTTCTGTTGGCCAAGTCGCTTTTGACTATGATGGCAACGAGGTGGTTGAAAGCTCTTTGGGGCTCCGTGACAACATTGTAGAGAACGTCTTTGACCCTTTGAGTTGGGAAGGAAAACACCCCTATGATTATCTAAGCGCGGCAGGAAACGAAGGGATGCTCATAGACCTAATTGGGTGGAGCAATCTTGAGCGCGCTCGTTGGGGGGCCAACGGCGCCGGCAACAGGATGAAAAAAGTGGATGACTGGATAGTCGGGCGCGCCTGTCAACGAGCAATGTGCTACCGAAATAAGACTGCGGTGGCAATTTCCATTCGTACTGGAAAGCCCGTTATTGCTGTCAAGGAAGAAGGTGAAAACTGGGAGATTTTTGGTTCCGTTCAAGGCCAGCTTCCCGTCGGTTTGAGACAGGCAATGTATGATTAAGCTTGGGTGGCGCGCTGGACTTTCGAGAAGAGCGCGCTCTCAAAGCCTTTTTAACGTCGTGTTCTAACTGCACTCATCGCTGGGTTTACCAATGCTGAAACTTCGGTCAAGAAGAGAGCCAACTTCTCCTAGACTATTAGCAGAGTAGCTGCGGCTTTCAAAAAAGGTATCGCTGTCTCCTTCGACAAGGCCGCTAATGCAAAGCGATAACTTTTGACCGTCGTAGTTCAGGTACTGTTTTTCAAACCAATTTTCGCGGATGATATTCGCAGACAATATGTAGCTCTCATTGGGCGGAATGATCTTGCCACCTTCAAGAGCAACATTGACTCCCTCAAGCGATCCTTCGAAACGAATGAAGGCTTGGAAATCCCGTACAACTACGTTTCGCGGATTTTCAACCCTTATCGAGAATGCCCCTTTCGTGGGTGGAGAAAACTCAAACCCGAGAGAAGAGAAAGTGGGCCAAACGGCGACACTTCTCGCAAGGATTGACGCATTTTTTGATATTTCACTGCTGGATTCCGCAATTGCGGTTGTGTTTTTAGCCGTTGTATTCGCTGAAGCGTCAATCGATTCAAGCTGTGCATTTGCTTCGGCTGCAAATCGCTGGACTTCCACCATGTAGTTTGCAACGGCTCCTGGATTCACCCAGGCCCAAATCACCCCGCCAATAGCCGCCGCCCACGCGAGGAATTGACCAATATTAACAGCAACATTGAGTTTTTGGTCGAATTTTTCCCAAGCTTTGTAGTGAGTGTTTGGTGGGCTCAAATCTTCGTGGTTTAGGGAATCGTGTCTCGTTTCTTGGGGGGTCATCGGTGAGCCTTTTGTAGTGTTGTAAACACTGGGTAACCCAGCACACAAATCACTCTCAATGCATGTGTTGTCATGGCTTCGGAACAACTATTGCATGTGTCTGACAAGCAACGTGTTCACAACTACCCCCAGCACAGTTTTGCCCATACTTAGTCTCCTTAAAGTAGGCCAGAGTTCAGGTTCAGACCAAACAGGCGTTCAAACTGCGCCTCTTACGGAGACAAGCTGCGGTAGGTGTTATTTCGTTTTTTGTTGAGTTGCTAACGGCTGCAACACAGTAAGTTGCGCACAAATTGAGTGGACCCCAAGGCAACAGTCCAAGTGGTCGAGAAATTTATGGAGAAGTGTTCAATTAGGGTGGTTTTCACTCCAAATTAACACATTCCGAGTAAGTTCTAGAAGTAAAGTGAACAGAGGTAAAACTATGGCCAGAAAGATCGGGTATCGACGCGTAAGCTCCAACGAACAGAACCTTGAACGCCAAGATTTGAGCTATTGTGATCGTGTTTTTGAAGAGAAAGTTTCTGGCGGATCTATGAAGCGCCCCGAGCTAGCCAAGATGTTGGATTTCTTGTGGGTTGGTGATGAAGTCCACGTTTGGTCCATCGACCGCCTGGCACGTTCTATGTCTGACCTTCTGGAAATCGTTCAAACTATCAGCAAGTCCGGCGCAAGCATCCACTTCATCAATGAAAACCTGAAGTTCTCAGGCAATCCGGATACAGATGATGCGGCGGCAACATTACAAATGCACCTGTTGGGGGCGTTTGCACAATTTGAAAGGTCGATCATCCGGAAAAGGCAGAGGGAAGGCATCGCCAAGGCTAAGGCCGCAGGGAAGTACAAAGGCCGGAAGCCTGCTGTGAACCGAGACGATGTACGGCGCCGCTTGGAATTGAGACTGCCTGTTGCTCAAATTGCCAGAGAAATGCAGATCTCCAGAAGTACCGTGTATGCGATTGGGAAGGAGTTAGGATTTCAAGTTCGGCCCGGCATGGTGGCTCCGGAGAAAAGACAGCCAGCAGCTACAGGTTAAGTTCAGATTTAGGGTGGTTTGTATTTTTCGACTTTTCGACAACCTAAGGTTCAGGGCCGATTGCCTGAAACTTTAAGGATGAAACATGGGATACATAACAATGCCGCATGCCTGCTTCCTGGCGAGCACCACCAAAAACCCAATAAAACGAGCAATAGCCTTGGGGAGTATCTATGCATACAAAGATAATCACGGCCGTTGGCAGATTGGCGAAAAAACGTTTTTGACTTGGTTGTCTCAGAGGCGGGCCGCAGAAACAACTTCGGGAAACCTCCATAACCAGGGAACTGTTGGAGGGTCCGCTTGGTGTAAAGCAAAGGCAGCGCCGCAATCCGTAGTTCCTTCAACATTGATTTCGGACAAGCTGAGCGATTTGACGAGGGTCGAAAAGGACGCTTGGAAACATGCTCCCAATGTGCCGGCGGACGTTCGACCTATCTACATCAATTAGGGTCCCGACTTCAGCGTTTTTGACTTTTGACGCACTTAGTTTGTGTCTTGCTCTACTCATTTCCTTGCCTTCGGCCCCACAATTAGCCCCACATTTGACTTGCGATTTTCTGCATCTGCATGCGGCGCCTGGCAACAGGACTCCGGGTAAGCTATTGAATTTAAATTGTTCGTGCCTCAGTCTGCAACAACCTGCTGCATTGAGTGTGTCTTCTCGACCGCACCAACATCCTGAAATCGTTACCCGAAATTGTCAGGTGAGACGGGCGCCCTGTTGGTTGAAGCGATAGGTTCGATCATGGGCGTAGCCGAAATGGACGGATTCACCAGCGTTGACCTGATGCTGGCCGAACAGGCGCGCGGTGATCTGGTGATCTTGCATCATCGCGATCACGTTTGTGTCTCCACCCAGATGCTCAACATGGGTCACGTTTGCGGTCAGGGGGCCTTCGTCGGATAAGTACAAGTCCTCTGGGCGGATGCCCAATGTTGTGTCCGCGCTGTCGCCGATCACGCTGGCGGGGAAGAAATTCATCGACGGAGCGCCAAGGAAACCCGCGACGAACTGGTTGGCGGGGTTATTATATAGCTCCATCGGGCTGCCAGCCTGTTCAACGCGCCCGTCGCGCAGGACGACGATCTTGTCAGCGAGTGTCATCGCCTCGGTCTGGTCGTGAGTGACGTAGATCATCGATGCATCGAGCTGCTGATGCAGGTTGGCGATTTCCAGTCGCGTATTCATACGCAGGGCGGCGTCCAGATTGGATAAGGGTTCGTCAAACAGAAACAGTTTGGGTTCACGCACAATGGCACGCCCGATGGCGACACGTTGGCGCTGGCCGCCTGACAGTTCTGAGGGGTAACGGTCGATATAGGGCTCAAGGTTCAGCATCTTGCTGGCCTTGGCGACGCGTTCTTCGATGACCTGCTTGCTCTGTCCTTCCTGTTTCAGTGCCAGCGACATGTTCTTGCGCACATTCAGGTGGGGATAGAGCGCGTAGCTTTGGAACACCATGGCGATGCCGCGTTTGGAGGGTGGGGTGAGGTTCATTAGCTCTCCACCAATGCGCACTTCGCCTGAGGTCACGTCCTCCAGCCCCGCGATCACGCGTAGCAGGGTGGACTTGCCGCAGCCGGAGGGGCCGACGAAGACGACGAATTCTCCGTCTTCGACTTCGATGTTAATATCTTTCAGTACCTCGACAGTGCCGAAGGACTTGTTCACGTTTGTCAGCGTCAGGGCGGTCATGTGCGTGCCTCTTTCAGCGAAATGGGTTGGCCAGTGCGGATGCTTTCATCGGCAGCTAGACAGATGGCCAGCGATTGCACGGCGTCGTTCATATGGCGGGTCAGGTCGATGTCCTCGGCGATGGCGCGCAGCATATAGGCTTGTTCGGCATCGCAGAGCTGCTGATGGCCGGGCTCATCGGGCATGTCGATTGTCTGGTCGCCATCGGGGCGATGGACCAGAAGGCCGCCAACCTTGGTGTGTCCGTTGATATCGGCGGATGCGCCCTTGTTGCCATCGGTGATCGAGACCGAGCCGTTGGGCGACACGATGTCTTTCACGAAGAACGCAGTTTCGGACATCATCGGGCCCCAACCGGCCTCATACCAGCCGACCGAGCCATCCTCGAAGACCACCTGAAACTGGCCGTAGTTGTACATGTCTTCGGCGATCTCATCGCTTAGGCGCAGGCCCATGCCGTGGACTCGCACGGGGTCGGAGTCAGTGATCTGACACATCACGTCGACATAATGCACACCGCAATCGACGATGGGCGAGGTGGTCTGCATCAGAGCTTTGTGTGTTTCCCACTCGGCCCCGCTGCTTTGTTGGTTGAGGTTCAGGCGGAACACATACGGCCCGCCGAGGTCGCGCGCCTCGGCGATCAGGCGCATCCACGAAGGATGGTGGCGCAGGATGTAACCGATCACCAGTTTGCGGTCGGTTTCAATGGCCTTTTCGACAACGCGCTTGGCATCTGCCACAGTGGTCGCTAGCGGCTTTTCGACAAATATGTGCGCCCCGGCCTCCATCGCCGCGCAGGCGAAATCGGCGTGGCTGTTGGAGTAGGTCGCCACGACCACCAGATCGGGCTTGGTCTCTGCCAGAGCGGTGTGAAAATCCGAATAGGCCGGATAGATCGACAGATCTGGATGATCCACGCGACCGGATCGGTTCACCAACCCAACAATCTGCGCGTCCGGGTGATGATGGTGGGCCAAAGCGTGGCTCAGCCCCATATTGCCGAGGCCAGCGATCAGAACTTTGGTCATTTGACTGCTCCTGAAGTAATGCCGCGGATCAGCTGGCGCGAGAAGATGACGTAGAGCACTAGTACCGGCAGGATTGCCATGCTGAGTGCCGACAGAACTGCGTTCCAGTCAGTGACGAACTGGCCGATGAAGACCTGGCTGCCCAGTGTCAGGGTTTTAGTCTCCTCAGCGGGCGCGAGGATCAGCGGGAACCAGAGGTCGTTCCAGATGGGGATCATGTTGAAAACGGCGACCGTTGCCATGGCGGGGCGGACCAGCGGCAGAACCAACCGGAAGAAGATGGTGTATTCGGACAGCCCATCGACGCGGCCTGCGTTCTTCAGGTCGTCTGAGACCTGTCGCATGAATTCGGACAGTATGAACACGGCTAGCGGCAGCCCTTGTGCAGTATAGACAAGGATCAGCGCCCAGAGGGTGTTCACCAAACCGGTGGCAACCATCATCTCAAGTATCGCAACAGTGCCGATGCGGATCGGGATCATGATCCCAAGGGCCAGATAGAGGCCCATCAGGGTGTTGCCTTTGAACTTGTACTCGCTCAGGGCAAAGGCAGCCATGGCGCCAAATAGCAGAACGAAGGCCAGCGACACCACGGTCACGATCAGCGAGTTCTGGAAATAAAGGAAGAAATCCCCTTGTTTCATCACCGTCTGGTAACCGATCAGCGAGAAGCTTTCGGCATCGGGCAGGGCGAGTGGCTCGCGGAAAATCGAGCGTCGGGTTTTGAAGCTGTTGATGATGATCACGAAGACCGGGAAGAGGGCAATCAACGTGTAGAGGATCAGCGCCCCGTGCATGGCGGCCGTGTTCAGCGGGTTATGGCGTGCTTTGTTCATGCGTTCACCCTCACAGCTGATACCGGCGCATCCGGGTCTGGATGCCGAAGAGGTAGATGCAGACACCCACAAGGATGATCGCGAACATGGCGCCAGCGATGGCGGAGCCCATATGCGGGTCGCCCAGTTGCAGTTGGAAGCCAAAGAAGGTGCGGTACATGAATGTGCCTAGGATATCGGTTGAGAAATCCGGCCCTGCCAGCGCACCTTGCGAGACGTAGATCAGGTCGAACGCGTTGAAATTGCCGACGAATGTCAGGATCGAGATGATGCCAATCGAGGGAATGATCAACGGCAGCTTGATCTTCCAGAACGCCGAAGCGCCGGTGATGCCGTCTATTTCTCCGGCTTCAAGGATCTCTTCAGGGATCGACAGCAGGGCGGCGTAGATCAACATCATCGGGATGCCGACGAATTGCCAGACCGAGACAAGTGCCAGTGTTGTCAGCGCGTATTCTTCCTTGCCCAGCCATGGTGCAAACAGCGACTTCAGACCAATGGCGTCCAGCATTGAAGGTGCGATGCCCCAAAGTGGGGACAATATCAGCTTCCACGCGAAACCGACGATCACAAAGCTCAGAATGGTCGGAATGAAGATCGCGGACCGATAGAGCGCGGCAAACCGCAAGCGTGGATGCGACAGAAGCGCGGCCAAAGCGATGCCGATGGGGTTCTGAACCAGCATGTGGATCAGGAAGAACCAGAAGTTGTTGCCCAAAGCGTTCCAGAACTGCTCGGACCAGATCGGATCGAAGAACAGGGTGCGGAAATTCTGCAAGCCCACGTAGATACGTGTCTGATCAACCTCGGTGAACAGTGCGAGGCGCAGTGTGTTGAACAAGGGGAAGATCATCACTGCCGTGTAGACCAGCACCGCAGGGGCGAGGAAAACGGCAATGTGCCAGCGTATGCGGCGGGTCTGCATGGGAATCTCCGGGGGAAAGGTCCGGACGCGACGCGGTGGCCGCGTCCGGTGTGAGTGGCCTAGGTGTTACTGATGCGGTGCGTACCAGCTGGCCAGACCGTCTTGCAGTTGCTGACCCAACGCTTCGGGTGTCTCGGCACCCTTGATGGCTGCAACGGATGCACCCCAAGTCTCGTTTTCGAGGTTCGGTGTGCCGCGCGACAGGATTTGGTAAGTCGAGCGGATTGTGCTTTCGCACTCATCCCGCCAACCGACGATTTCCTTGGCCAGTGGGTCTTCCAACTCGACCGGAGTGCTGGACAGCGGGAAAAAGCCGGGTAGGGCGTTTCCGAAGATGCTGGCGAACTCTGGGCTGGCGACCCACGCCAGGAAGGTGCGCGCAGCTTCTTGGTTTTCGCTCGCCGCGTTCATGCCTATGCCGATATCGGTGTGGTCCGAAATATAGCAGGTATCGCCCGCGTTCTGGACCGGTGGCTTAAAGGCGCCCATTTCGAAATCGGCCTGTGTGTTAAAGCCCGAGATTTCCCAGCTGCCTGCTGGATAGACCGCTGCACGACCCAGCGTGAACAGGTTCTGGCTGTCGGGATAGGTTTGCGCTTCATACCCGTCGCCGAGATAGTCGGCCCACTTGGCCAGTGTCGCATACGGGGCGACCCACTGGGGGTCGGTCAGCTTCTGCTCGCCTTTGATCAGCGCCTGACGTCCTTCTTCACCTTTCCAGTAGTTCGGGCCGATATTGTTATAGCCCATCGTTGCGGCTTCCCACTGGTCATTGGTGCCCATCGCCATCGGGATATAGGTACCGTCTTCCTTGATCTTATCGAGGGCGGCAAAGAACTCAGCTTCGGTAGTTGGAACTTCGATGCCCAACTCATTGAACGCATCTTTGTTGTAGATGAAGCCGTGAATAACTGACGCCATCGGGACGCAGAAACTGGCTGAACCGTCATCGGTTTGCCACGCAGATTTGGCCACGTCCGAGAAATTTCCCATGGCCTCAAGATCAGACAGATCGGTCAGGTGCCCCGACTCGTATAGCGCAAGCGAGGCATCAAACGGACGGCAGGTAATCAGATCGCCAGCCGAACCGGCCTCGAGCTTCGAGTTCAAGACAGCGTTGTATTCTGCCGGTGCTGAGGGCGAGAAGATCACTTTGATGCCGGGATTCTCGGCCTCGAACGCCGGAATGATCTTTTCCTGCCACAACGCCAGATCGTCGTTTCGCCAACTTTCGATGGTCAAAGTGGCCTCTTGCGCATAGGCGCTTGTGACCAGCGCCGTGCTCATCAAGGCAAGGCTCAGAACTTTGCGTGTCATTTGATATCTCCCAGGTTGATGGTTTCTTGGTTTTGTTTCATCCGCTCCAGCGCAGGGCGGAGGTGATCGTCGGTGTTGCTTAGCATTGCTTGCGCCGCGTCCAGGGACCCTGCGCCTACAGCCAAAAGGGCCGCGCATTTGAGGTTGCCCTCTGCCGCAGTCAACGCCTTTGTAGCCTGAGCGGAGGAAACGCCGGTCAACTGACAGACGATCCCGTTGGCTCGGGCGCGTAGCTTGTCATTGTCAGCGCGCAAATTGATCATCATGCCGTCCTGAATATGCCCCAGCTCCATCGCCATCAGCGTCGAAAGCATGTTCAGTGCGATTTTCTGCGCTGTACCAGCACCCATGCGGGTAGAGCCCGAGATCAGTTCAGGTGGTGTCGAAAGCAGGATTGGATGGTCAGAAAGCTGCAACAGTTCGGTGCCCCCGTTATTGGCAATGCCGATAACTGTGGCGCCTCTGTCCCGCGCGATCCGCGCTGCTGCGGTTGTGTACGGTGTGGTTCCGCTGGCCGAGACGGTGATCAAGGTGTCTTTGGCAGAAAGATCGGCCAGGTCTCGGGCAAGGCTGTCGGTGGCATCTTCGACATCTCCCGGCATCTCAACTCCTGAGGGCAATCCACCTGCCATGTGGATGCGAATCTGGCGGGCTGGTATCGAAAAAGTTCCCCCGAGTTCCAGCGCATCCGAGGCGGCCATCAAGCCGGAAGAGCCTGCCGCCAAATAGCGCAAAACCCCGCCCGATCGGATGGATTGCGCCATAGCTTTTGCGCCTGCGCAGAGGGTGGGCAGCGAGGAAAGCGGGGCAGCGGCAGCGTCGGCTTGCGAGCGGGCCAGCAGCTCGGCCACTTCAGTCAGCGGTCGGGCGTCAAGTCCGATCGCGTCTTGATGTAGCTGTTCGGTAACTGGCTTGGTCACGTGATTCTCCCCCGAGATTTTGAATATCATACCTTTTAGATACCATTAGTCTACCATTTTATTTTTAAGCCCACTATTTTCAAGATCTAGACAACTATTACTGCATTATTGTGTAATTTGGTCTTCAATATTAGAAAAAGGTATTATAAAGGTATCTCCATGAGTCGCCCTTCTGATACCATTGTGCTGGCCGCTGATGGCGGTGGAACACGCTGCCGTCTTGCTGTTTCAGACGGCTCTGCGGTTCAGTGTGTCGAGGTTGGTGCGGCAAATGTATCAACCGATTTTGACGCAGCCTGCGCTGAGTTGATGCACGGAATTGCTGCTTTGGCCCGACTTGCCGGACTAGAGGCAACTCAAATTTCTCGTGCGCCAGCCTACTTGGGGCTGGCCGGTATCACGGGGCGCGCGCTGGCTGATCGGCTGGCAGAAAAGCTGCCATTTGACCATGTTCTGATTGAAGATGACAGGCCCGCCGCATTACGTGGTGCGTTGGGCTCGAAAGGCGGTTTCGTAGCGCATTGCGGAACGGGTTCTTTTCTGGCGGTCCAGAATGGGGATCGCAGGTCATTTGCCGGGGGCTGGGGACCTGTTCTCGGGGATCAGGCCTCGGCGCAATGGGTTGGGCGGCGGGCTTTGGCCTGTACGCTTGACTTTGTGGACGCTCTGAAGCCTGCGTCTGAATTGGCGGACAGCCTGTTGTCGCGTTTTGATGGCGCTGCTGGGATTGTCAGGACCGCCTCCAAGATGTCGCCTACCGAGTTCGGAGCGCTGGCGCCTGTTGTCACGCAACACGCAAAGCAAGGAGATGCGCTTGCGCTGTCGATCATGGAGGATAGTGCACAATATCTGACAGATCAGATGTTGGCGATGGGCTGGATTCCCGGCCTTTCGATCTGCCTGACCGGCGGCATCGGCCCGCAATATGCGGAATTTCTGCCTGCGTCAATGCAACAGGAATTGGCCGACCCGCTGGGCGATCCGTTGACCGGTGCCATCGCGTTGGCGCACGCCTTTCAAAAGGAGACCCGACATGAGCGTTGCTGACTTCTTGCGGCCCGAGGGTTGGCTGGGTCAGACCGCCGGTCCCCGATACGTACAGCTGCGGCAGCGGCTGGAGCAGGGGATTGAAGAGGGTATTCTGGCCCCGAACAGTTCACTCCCGCCCGAGCGCGAGATTGCCGAACTGACGGACCTGTCGCGGGTGACGGTCCGCAAGGCGATTCAGGAACTTGTGCGCAAAGGCGCGATTGAACAGCGGCAAGGCTCGGGATCATTCGTGCGTCAAGCGGTTGCGCGGGTTGAGCAGTCGCTGTCGCATTTGACCTCGTTTACCGAAGACATGGAGAGGCGCGGTTTTGAAACGACTTCAACCTGGTTGGAGCGCGGTATATTCCTGCCGTCGCCTGATGAGATGCTGGCGCTGGGTCTGTCGGCCAGCGATCAGGTCGCGCGCATTCATCGACTGCGCGCGGCTGGTGGGCGGCCAATGGCGCTGGAACGCGCGGCGTTGCCGCTGGATATCCTACCCAACCCGACCGAGGTTACCGGATCGCTCTATGCGTTCCTCGAACACTCGGGCAATCGTCCGGTGCGCGCGATCCAGAAAATCTCAGCCATCAATCTCGAAGCGACCGAGGCCGGTTTGCTGGACGTTGCCGAAGGTACGGCAGGGCTGCGCATTCAGCGGACCTCATACCTAGAAAGCGGGCGCGTTGCTGAACTTACCCGATCCATCTATCACGGCGATGCCTACGATTTCGTGGCAGAGCTGCGTCTGTCAACCTGAAAGGCAGGGCACATGTCCAGCGAAACAACTCAAATGCGGCAGGAAATCAATGAGATACCTTTTGCCGTTGATCGGCTTCTCACTGATGGTGCCACGGCGATTACAAAGACCGCAAGCGCGATCCACGCGCACGATCCCGGCTTCCTGATTTCGGTTGCGCGAGGTTCGTCGGACCATGCCTGCAGCTATCTGAAATACGCTTCGGAACTGCTGCTGGGCCTGCCCATGGCCTCGGTTGGGCCGAGCGTGAAATCGATCTACGGGGTCGATATGCGATGCCCCGGTGCGCTGTGTATTTCGGTATCCCAATCGGGTCAAAGCCCCGACATCGTACAGCTGACGAAGTCCCTGACAGAAGGCGGCGCGTATTCGGTGGCGATCACGAACGATACCACGTCTGCACTGGCCCAGAACGCCACCTCGGCTCTGCCCATCCTTGCAGGCCCCGAGCTTAGCGTGGCTGCCACCAAGACCTTCGTAACCTCTCTGGTCGCCGGGCTTTGGTTGCTGGCCGAGGTCAAGGGCGACGATACCTTGCTGGCTGCAATTCACAAATTGCCGGAAGATTTATCGCGGGCGATCACCTGCGATTGGAGCGCGGTGGTCGAGGCAGTCGATGGCCAATCCCTGTTCACTTTGGGACGTGGGATGTCCTGGGCAATTTCGAATGAGGCGGCGCTGAAATTCAAGGAAACCTGCCAGATTCATGCGGAAAGCTATTCCTCGGCCGAAGTTCTGCATGGCCCGGTTTCGATCGTGGATCAGGGCTTTCCGGTGATTGCGTTCTCGTCCGGAGACGCGGCTGAGGCCAACATCGCCGAAGTCGCCGATTCGCTCGCAGCTAAGGGCGCAAAAGTCTTCGCAACGACCAATCAGGTGTCTGATGCCGTGAGGCTACCACATGTCCGCACCACGCACTGGATGACAGATCCGGTAGCCTCAATCGCTTCGTTCTACGGTATGGTCGAAACTGTGGCCACGCGCCGGGGCATCAATCCCGATGCACCGCGTCACCTGCGGAAAGTGACGGAGACGGTATGACCGATGCGACGATCACCTTCGCGGGCGGGCTTATCTTTGATGGTAAAACCCTGAAGGACGGCCACGCCGCCCGTTTCGTCGGCGGGCTGCTCGACAGTATATTGCCCGAAGCCGAGTTGCCTTCGGATGAGATGGTTCAGGATCTGTCGGGTGATATTTTAAGCCCCGGCTATGTAGATTTGCAGGTGAATGGCGGCGGAGGCGTCATGTTCAACGACGATCCATCGGTCGAGACATTACAGCGTATTGCGGCGGCTCATCGCAAGCTTGGCGCGACGTCGATCCTTCCGACGCTGATCACGGACACGCCCGAAAAGACAACGGCTGCCATTTCTGCTGCTTCTCAGGCCATTCAGCGCGGAGTTCAGGGGATTGTCGGCTTGCATCTTGAGGGGCCGCATCTCTCGGTGCGACGCAAGGGCGCGCATGACGGCGGGCTGATCCGCCGGATGCAGGACGCTGATCTTGCACAGCTGATAGAAGCGGCAGGGGCGTTGCCTGCATTGATGGTCACGCTTGCGCCGGAAAGCGTCACGATTGCTCAGGTCGAAACGCTCAGCAAGGCGGGGGTCATCGTGTCGTTGGGGCACAGTGATGCCGAGTTTCAAACCTGCGTGGCTTACGCACAGGCGGGCGCGCACTGCGCCACCCATTTGTTTAACGCGATGAGTCAGTTGGGCAACCGCGAACCGGGGCTGGTTGGCGCAGTCTTGTCCAGCGGTGCGATGTCTGCCGGGTTGATAGCGGATGCAATCCATGTTCACCCGCAGACGATGCGCGCCGCCTTTGCAGCTAAACAGGGGCCGGGGCATCTGTTTCTGGTGAGCGACGCGATGGCCGTTGCTGGAACGGATCTGCAGGAATTCAAACTGGAAGGGCGTGTCATCCAACGTGAAAACAGCAGGCTGACCTTGCCGGATGGAACCCTGGCCGGGGCCGATCTGAACCTGACCACCGCGCTGCGCGTGTTGACAACGGATGTCGGCGTTTCACTGACGGACGCCTTGGCAGCGGCCACACGCATTCCGGCGGATATCATTTCCCAGCGCTCAATCGCGCGCCTGAACTTGATCTCGCAGGCCATTCGCATTTCTCCGGATTTGTCGCAGGCCCGTCCGGCAGTTGCTTAACCTTGTGTTGCAACAAATTGCGAAACACCGCGTTTTTCACATCTCGCCTCAACTGTAGCGGTCGTGTAAGACCTTAGGCGAACGTGGTTTGGGAATGTCTGTATGTATCAGATAATTGGAATAATTGGCAGGGCATTGACCACCCGGATCGCGCAATGATCCAAACGCGTGGCGTTTTCATTGGTCGGCGTACGGATTGTTTGGGCGCGCGCCTGCTGATGATCCTGACCTGTATCCGTCTGGCCGAAGACTTTGGGACAGACTACCGGGTGAACTGGTTCCCGCAAGGCACCGATGCGCCGGAGTTGGATCATCCTGAGGAGTTATTCACCAAAGACTGGATGGATGCGCATTTCCTTGATCAGGCAGAGTTCGACACGATAAGCGCGACCGCTCTGCCAATTTGGGCCTTCCAACACGATCCATCGCCCGAGCGGCTGATCGACCATTTGGCGTCTGGCCGTTCGGTTCTGGTCGAAGAAGCGAGCGAGATATTTGCCTTCCCGTGGGAAGATATCGAAACCATCCGTCCCCGCTATCGCGATTTCATACATAGCGTTGGATTTGTGGATGAGGTTCGTCAGATCATGGATCGCGCGGATCAGAAGCTCTCGGGGCAGGGGGTTTCGGCTTACCACATTCGGCGCGGAGAAATCCTGAACGGATTACCATGGAAGCATTCGATCTGGCCCGCCAAGATCGAACCTGACGAGTTTTACGAGGCCCATCTGGAGAAATCCAAGGGCCAGACGGCGATCATGTTTTCGGATCAGCCAGAGGTGATAGACCGTTTCAAGCAACGGTTTCCGGAGCTCATGCAGATGTCGGATATCGCTGATCTGTCGGCTCTGACCCGGGTGCAGCGGGACTTTCTGGAGCTTTTTGCGATGTCACGGGCGGATCAGGTGATCGCGCCACACATATCTGGCTTTTCAATGGCTGCAGCCCGGATTTCGGGGCAGCAGCGTAAAGTGTTCCGCGATGTATTGTCCAAGGATGAGATGCAGGCGGCCAATGCGCGGTTCATCGAACGGGTTGCGAAGGGGCCATCGGCCTTTCCGAATCCCTCAGAGGCGGCGCATATCTATTCAAAGGCGGTGCAATATCTGTCAGCGCAGGATCGCTGCGAAGAGGCGTATGATAATGCGAAACCTATTCTGGACGCCGGGGTCGACAACGCCTTTATGCCACTTCTACAATCCCTGAACTGTTTTTACCTGTCGAAGTGGCAGGAAAGCGAGGCACTTGCCAAAGCGGGATTGCAGAACCCGCATCTCTGGCCCGAAGACTATTCTGTTTTGTGCGCCTTGCGTGGCGCTGTTCTCGGCATGCAAGGCAAGCGTGGTGCGGCGACACACCATTTTGCAAAAGCGTTCTGGTCCAAGTCGTTACGGCCGGATATTGTGGTTCTGGGGTCCAGAATGCTCTACCGTGCTCAACTCGCGCTTAGGCTGATGCCGCCTGTGGACTGGTCATTGCAAAAGGTCGTTCGGCAACGCCGGTTTGCACCGTTCAATAACCTGTATCTGGTTCAGCGTAAGGTTGTCGTCAGGCGTCCTTGCAACTTCGATTTCATACTCTTGGATTGGGCCGAGTTGGCGCTGGATCAACGCGCAAGTCGTATCTTTGATCACCAACAAAAATTGGAAGCGCTTTCTACCTCACTCGATGAGGTTCACGACGTACCGGCAGACGACCCGCGATTCTTGGGCGCCAGGGTGATACTACAGAGGCATCTGGGGGAATTGTCGGGGGCCCACGCCATTGATAAAACCCGCCAGATCGTAGCTGAAGTGCCGGAAAGTGCCTTGTACCAAAAGCGGCTGTCCGAACTTTACGAAGCAGAAGGCGATACCGTAGCTGCGCATCGAACGATGTCAGAGGCGCTAGCTTGTGACCCGGAAAGCCCGTTTCTTCTGTTTGCCATGGGGCGCTTGCTAGAGCGGACGGGCAAGACCGGTCAGGGTGAAAAGTTCATTCTGAAAGCTGCCGATCTGGATGAAGTCACCGTCGTTATTCAGGGCATGGCGGGCCAGATACACATGCGGCGCGGGAACAAGAACAAGGCACGTCCCTATCTTGAGAAAGCGCGCGATCTCTATCCGCCTCACAAGCGCTTTACCAATCAGCTGAACCGGCTTTCAGGTCAGGCCTGACGCTAATCCAGCGCGACCTCTTGCCGTAGTTTTCCGGTTGTCTTGTCGAAGATCAGAATCCGATTGTCCTCGGTCACGACCGCATACCAGTTGTTGCCGATGGTCAACGCTTGCGCTTTTGCGCCGTCCGGAAGTTCGATCTGGTCGGGCAGCTTCGGAGTGCGGTCCGATAGGCGGATGACAATCAGGGCGAATGTCACTAGAACCCCGCCAATCATTACCGCGGTCAACAGCATGACCATCCGCCGCAGCAGTCGAAGCTGCGGTGTTTCCTGCGGTTCCTGAGGTTCGGAAGGGACAGTCATGGGCACCCGCCTGATAGAGTTTCATATCGCGGCCGCTCCGCCGCCCCGCCTTGATAAGGCGCTTGCGCGGGATGTGCCAGCGGAAGAGAACCTGTCGCGCACCCGGCTGGCCCGACTGATCAATGAGGGTGCCGTCACCGTTGATGGCGTCGCCGTAGAAGACCCCAAAGCTAAGATAACCGAAGGCGCGCAGATTGGGATCACCGTGGCCGAAGCCGAAGATAGTCATATCGGCGCTGAGGATATCCCACTTGAAGTCGTCTATGAGGACGACGATCTGATCGTGATCAACAAACCAGCAGGGATGGTCGTGCATCCGGCGCCGGGCTCGCCGAATGGTACGCTAGTCAATGCGCTGCTGCATCATTGCGGGGATGATCTCTCGGGTGTTGGGGGCGTCAAGCGCCCGGGCATCGTGCACCGGATCGACAAGGAAACCAGCGGGTTGCTGGTTGTGGCGAAATCGGATGCGGCGCATCACGGGCTGGCTGCCCAGTTCGAGGCGCATAGCGTCGAGCGCTACTATCGCGCGATCTGCTATGGTGTGCCGGATGCCAATGACCCTCGGTTGCGTGGGATCAAGGGTGTTAGCTTTGAGCCGGGCAACATCATGCGTCTGACGACACAGCTGGCACGGCACAAGACCGATCGACAAAAGCAGGCTGTGCTGTTTCACGGTGGGCGCCATGCGGTAACGCGCGCACGGATTGTCGAGGTTTTTGGAACGCCGGGCAGCCTCTCTCTGATCGAATGCTGGCTTGAGACGGGCCGAACGCATCAAATCCGTGTCCATATGGCCCATGCCGGCCACGGGCTTGTCGGAGACCCGGTTTACGGCGGAAAGCGCAAACTGGCTGCGCGGTCATTCACGCCTGAGGCCGCCGAGGCGGTGCAGGCTTTCCCCCGCCAAGCTCTGCACGCAGCAGTGTTAGGCTTCGAACACCCGGTTTCGGGCCAGGTATTACGTTTTGAAGCCCCGCTGCCGCAGGATATGGCGGACCTGCTGGAAAATCTCAGAAAACCACTGAAATAAACTGCAAAGGCTTGTGAAAAAGGCCTTTTCAGCTTTCCTTTACATAGGGTTAATCTCAGACTGTTAACAGATCCTCTTGAATGTATCGGGTCTGGTACCCATATCCCATGTTAAGGGCTTAAACATTTGTCCAAGGGGCAGAAAATAAATGGCAAATTACTCAAATCTTCCAGCGCCGACACCCGAGGGTGGGCTGAACCGCTATATGCAGGAGATTCGCAAGTTTCCTCTGCTGGAGCCGGAGGAAGAATATATGCTGGCCAAGCGCTGGGTCGAGGAACAGGATACCGAGGCCGCGCATAAAATGGTCACGTCACACCTGCGTCTGGCGGCCAAGATCGCCATGGGATATCGCGGTTATGGCCTGCCGCAGGCCGAGGTGATTTCTGAGGCCAATGTGGGCCTGATGCAGGCGGTCAAGAAATTCGACCCCGAAAAAGGCTTCCGGCTGGCGACCTATGCCATGTGGTGGATCCGCGCTTCGATCCAGGAATACGTCCTTCGGTCGTGGTCGATGGTGAAACTGGGTACAACATCGGCGCAGAAAAAGCTGTTCTTCAACCTGCGTAAAGCAAAGGCACGCATTGGCGCGCTGGAAGAGGGTGATCTGCGTCCTGAAAACGTGGCCAAGATTGCAGAAGACCTCGGAGTGACAGAGGAAGAAGTGATCAGCATGAACCGTCGGATGTCCGGTGGCGATGCTTCGCTGAACGCGACCGTGGGGTCCGAAGGCGAAGGCACCATGCAGTGGCAGGATTGGCTGGAAGATGAAGATGCCGATCAGGCTGGTGACTACGAGGCGCGCGATGAATTGGAAGCCCGGCGCGAATTGCTCGCTGCTGCGCTGGATGTTCTGAACGATCGCGAGAAAGACATCCTGACTCAGCGCCGTCTGATGGACCAGGCTGTTACGCTGGAAGAGCTGAGCACGCAGTACAATGTCAGCCGTGAACGTATTCGTCAGATCGAAGTGCGCGCGTTTGAGAAGCTTCAAAAGAAGATGCGTGAGCTTGCGCGCGAAAAAGGTATGCTGGGTTCAAACTAACCCCAGACTGATATCAGCCCGCCATATGAGCGGGCTGATTTTTTTTGTTATGCGAAAATGAAATCGGACTCGGACAGGTGGCTTGCCCAGACGCCTGACAGATAGATGCTGTCTCCGTCGTCCAACTCGATCTTGGTCCCGAAGCACTTACCGTCGATATCGTCTTCGATGTCCTCAAAGCTGTTGATGCCATCATATTCGGACAGGTCGATCTTGTCCTTGCCGACGCGGAAATCGACAATCCAGTCGTGACCGTCGCCTTCATCGAATACAAACGTATCCTTACCGCGCCCACCAAAGAGTTTGTCATTGCCTTCGCCGCCGTCGATGATGTCTTTCCCACGACCTCCGAAGATTTTGTCATGGCCTTCATCGCCACGCAGAATATCCTTTCCGCGCCCCCCGAAGATTATGTCGTTCCCGGCACCGCCAAGCGCCACATCATTGCCCGAGCCGGTGTTGATCACGTCATTGCCACCATCACCGTGAACAAAGTCTTTGCCGCGTCCGGTAAAGATGAATTCATCGCTGCTGACACCCAGGATAAAGTCCGTGTTCTTTTTGCCCAGAATGCCCGACACCGAGACGGGTAGAAGTACGCCGTCAAGTACGTGAATGATACCGTTTGACGCATCCACGTCGAACGCGATCAAGCCGGGATCGTCGATGCCCGGATCGGCATCGCCCAGACTGGGGGGATCGCTTTCAAGGTTCAGTTCGACTGACGACCCAAGCAGAGTTTGGATTTCAGCCCCGTCGCCTAAACCGACCACTGTGGTGCTGTCGAACTCACCATCGACCACGTGATACTTCAAAATGTTGGTTAGCAAAGGGATAGGGTCTCCGCCGCCAAGCAGGGTGAGCGCCTTGATGATGTGGCCCAAAGCCCCGGCCTCGTCATCCCCTTGATACCCAAGTGTTTGTGCCAGAGTAATAAAGGCAGCGTCATTTGGGGCAAAGACGGTCAGTTCTGCCTCAGGATTGTCCAGCGTTTCCGCCAGCCCGGCTGCAATCACCGCTTCGCGGAGAATGTCGAAATCCTGATTGTCGCTGTCAAACGTTCCGGGATCACCGCTTTTTAGCACTGTTCCTGTAATGGTATGTGTTGCTGGCATTTCAGTAAGCCTCCCACCCTGTTTGCCGTTGCTCCGGATGTTGCCAGAGCACCTTCCGAGCATGATTCAGTCGATGTTTGAGCTACGGCGGCAGTATTAGACTGGATCAACAAAACTGATTTGCGAGGGCAGGTTTGACGCCGATCGATTTTAGATTATCGATATAAAGTATAAGGTTATCGGGGTTTTTTAATCTCATCAAAAAATTTACCGAGGCGTATGATTTTCAAATAGATAGAGAAAGGACTGACTTATTGGCAGGTGGTTGATAAACAGATCAGGAACTGAATTACATTGAGCTCGCCGTGAGTGGGTTACATCAATTTTTGGGGGGGCGCATGCATAAACCGGTCAATTGGGGTGTTCTGGGTGCAGCCAGATTCGCACGACAACACATGGCGCCCGCCATCCATGCGGCAGAGGGCGCGCGGCTGGCGGGGTTGGCGACCTCGGATCCGGCCAAGGCCGAGCCCTTTGCCAGATATTGCCCTGATTTGAATGTCTACAACAGCTATAAGGCATTGCTAGCCGATCCTGAGATTGAGGCGGTGTACATCCCGCTGCCCAACCATCTTCACGTCGAATGGAGCCTGAAGGCGCTGGATGCGGGCAAGCATGTGCTGTGCGAAAAGCCGATGACCATGCGGGCCGATGAGTTTGACGCGCTGATCGCAAAGAGGGACCAGACGGGTTTGCTGGCTGCCGAAGCATATATGATCGTGCATCACCCTCAGTGGCATCTGACCCGTAAACTGATCGCGGACGGAGCGATCGGCCGGCTGGTCCATGTCACCGGGGCGTTCAGCTATGACAACCAGGCGGACACGGGCAACATCCGCAACCGTGCGGAAACCGGTGGGGGCGGGCTGCGTGACATCGGGGTGTATGTTATCGGCAGCGCTCGGTTTGCGACTGGGCAAGAGCCGGTCTTGGTCAGCGGTGCGATCCGGTGGGAAAATGATGTGGATGTCTTCACCGAAATACGCGCGCAGTTTCCCGAATTTACCTATTCCGCCTACGTCTCAACACGCATGCATCCACATCAGGAAATGGTGTTTCACGGAGAAGGTGGCATGATCCGTCTGACTGCTCCGTTCAATGCCCGTGTGTTCGGCGAGGCGCGGGTTGAACTGCACCGACCGGGCCTTGAGGTTCTGGTGCCCCGGTTTCCTGCGGACAACCACTATCAATTGCAGGTCGAAGCGTTCTGCCGATCGGTTCGCGAAGGGGTTGAATATCCCTGTTCGTTGGAATTCGTGAGGGGCACACAAGAGGTTATCGATCAGGTCTTTGACGCCGCCGTTTCGCTCTAGCTTGCCACGCCTGTGGTGTCTCGCGTATCCTGTCCCGACCGGATCAGGAGGGCTAAATGGCGGGCGGCTGGGCGCGCGATGGCGCGGTGAGTGAACAGATCGAAGCGTCGATTTCAGATGAACTGGCGCGGATGCAGGCGCAAAAGCGACCTGTGGGCGAAAGCCTGACCCATTGTGCTGAATGCGAAGAACCGATCCCCGAAAAACGCCGCCTTGCTCTGCCCGGCGTAAAGCTGTGCCTGGATTGCCAGCAAGAGCGTGACAGCAGCTTCAATTCCCGCGGCGGGATCAATCGGCGGGGTTCGAAAGACAGTCAGTTGAAATAACGCGAGGAGCACCCGGTGAAGGATCAGCCGCAGAGATCAGTACTGCAAAACGGGTTGGTTCTTGGGTTCCTAGCCGCGTTTCTATGGGGCACGCACAGCGTTATCGTGCGGTACCTGACCAGTGATCTCGGCGGGTTGCAGATTGCCGTATCACGCCTGTTCATCGCTGCGTTTGCGATTTACTGCATGCTGCGGGTGATGGGCGCACGGGTTTCAATCCAGTACAGGGATTGGAACTTCCGGCTGGCGGTGTTGTCGACGGTGGTGAACTATATCCTGTTCCACATAGGTTTGGAACATACAGGTGCTGCTAATGCGATGGTGCTTGAGAATACCGCGCCGTTCTTCGTGTTGATATTTCTGTATTTCTTCGCGGATACCACCGTTGGCCGGACTGATGTATTGGCAACCCTGCTGGCGATCCTCGGTGTGTTTCTGACCGTCTATCGGGATTTTAAAGGCGGGGGAGAGCCCCTGCTGGGCGATCTGATGGAAATCGGGGCGGGACTTAGCTGGGCGGTGTTCCTGATTTCCAGCAGCCGCGCGATGCAGTCATCGGAGACCACTGCCGAAAGGTTGAACTTCCTGTTTGGCATCTTTTTGTGTTCGGGCGTTTTGCTGGTGCCACTGGCGGCTTTTTCTATTCAGATGCCGACCGCAAACGACGTGATCTTCTTGATCCTTCTGGGCGTTTTACCCACCGCGCTTGCCTATTATCTTTGGTACGAGGCCGCCGCCCGCGTGTCGACATTGACGGCGACGTTGCTATTCGCCGCCTCGGTTGTGTTTACCTTTGTCAACTCGGCACTGTTTCTGGGCGCAACGATCACACCGCTTTCGATTGTTGGCGCGGTATTGATTGTCACGGCCATTTTCGTGACGACGATGAAATCAGCCAAAGAGAAATGAGGCAGCCATACAGGCTGCCTTTCAACATCAGCTTTCCATCGCTTCCAGTTCGTCAATAAAGCCCGAGATCATCGACAGGCCTTTGTCCCAGAACTCGGGATCACTGGCGTCCAGTCCGAACGGGGCCAGAAGCTCTTTATGGTGCTTGGAGCCACCGGCACGCAGCATTTCGAAATACTTGTCCTCGAACCCGTCCGCACCGCTTTCGTAAACCGAATAGAGCGCGTTCACCAAGCCGTCGCCAAACGCATAGGCATAGACGTAGAACGGTGAGTGGACGAAGTGCGGGATATAGGCCCAGAAGGTCTCGTACCCGTCCATGAATTCGAATGCGGGGCCAAGGCTTTCAGCCTGAACGCTCATCCAAAGGGCGTTGATGTCGTCTGGTGTCAGCTCGCCCTCACGACGGGCGGCGTGCAGTTTGCATTCGAAGTCGTAGAAGGCGATCTGGCGAACGACTGTGTTGATCATGTCCTCGACCTTACCGGCCAGAAGCACCTTGCGCTGCTCCGCTGTCTCGGCCTGATCCAGCATTTTGCGGAAGGTCAGCATTTCACCAAAGACCGAAGCAGTTTCGGCCAAGGTCAGCGGGGTCGATGAAAGCATCTCGCCCTGATCGGCGGCCAATACCTGATGCACCCCGTGGCCCAATTCATGCGCCAAGGTCATCACATCGCGCGGTTTGCCCAGATAGTTGAGCATCACGTAGGGATGAACTTCGGTCACGGTGGGATGCGCAAAGGCGCCAGGCGCTTTGCCGGGCTTCACGGCCGCATCGATCCAACCCTTCGAGAAGAAGGGAGCTGCGATCTCACCCATCCGAGGATCAAACGCGTTATAGGCGTCCATCACCGTCTTCTCGGCCTCGGACCAATCGACGATGCGGGTGTCCTCCATCGGCAACGGAGCATTACGGTCCCACACTTGCATCACGTCCAGACCAAGCCATTTGCGTTTCAGTTCGTAGTAACGATGGCTTAGCTTGGGGTAGGCGGCCACAACAGCCTCGCGCAGGGCTTCGACCACTTCGGGCTCGACATCGTTCGACAGGTGACGACCGGTCTGGGCAGATGGCATTTTGCGCCAGCGATCAACGATCTCTTTTTCTTTGGCCTGCGTGTTATGAACGCGCGCGAAGGTTTTGATGTTGCTTTGGAAAACGTTGGCGAGTTCGCGCGCTGCGGCTTCACGCTTGGCGCGATCCTGCTCGGTCAGCAGGTTCAGCGTACCTTCGATGTTCAGCTCTTCACCATCGACGGTGAAGGTCAGGCCCGCGATTGTTTCGTCGAATAGGCGTTCCCACGCGTCGCCGACAACGCCGAGGTCGTGCAGGAATTTTTCCAACTCATCAGACAGTTGATAGGGTTTCATCGCGCGAATGCGACGGAACACGGGCTCGTATCGCGCCAGATCGGCATTGGCGGCAAAATGAGCAGCCAGCGCGTCATCGTCGATGCGATTCAGTTCCAGCGTGAAGAACACCAGAGGCGTGGTGAAGACGGTGATCTTCTCCTGCATGTCAGACAGGAACTTGGCGCGATCCGCGTCGGTGGTCAGTTGGTAATAGCGCAATCCGGCAAAGGACATGATCCGCCCGGCGATGGCGTTGATCTTTTCGTTGCGCAGCACGCAGGTCAGTAGTCCAGCTGCGTCCAATTCGGCCAGCTTACCCTCATAATCTGCGGCAAAGGACGCACATTCGCCCTCCAACCAGTCCAGATCGCGTGCCAGTTCGGGTGCATCTTCCGAGGCATAGAGGTCCGTCAGATCCCATTCCGGCAAATTGCCCAGATCATCGGCACCGCCGCCTGCATTTGCATCACGGACGGGAAAGGGAAGGTCGCGCATGGAACACCTCGAATAAACTGCGTTGGCAAACATTTAGGCGCGGCACGTCCGGATCACAAGCAAGCTGTCTGGCCAAACCTTAATGACAGGGCTCGGGTTTTGGTTTCGCCGCGGCTGCCGCGAAATGTGCAGCAAGTTGATCAAAGACCGGCCCGCGCACCTCGGGTGCCTCCATCAGAACTTCGTGTTCGCCGTCGGGGATCTCGACCAGAGTACCGCTAGGCCAGTTGGCCATACGTGCCCGAATGGCCTTGCGGTCTACGATCTGTTCATGGCTACCCAAGAAGGTCAGGGCAGGGATCTCGGGCGCGGTCTGCTCCATCAGCCAGGTGCATTCATCCAGCGCCTCGCGCAGCCAGATGGTAGACGGTGCGCCCAAAGCAAGTTCAGGGTGTGCGGCCAACTGATCCTGCATCATTCGGTACATCGCCGGATCGCGTGTCAGCACGTTTCCTTCGAAGGGCTGTGAGGCCACATAGCTCTCTAGCGTGGTGGTGGGCGGTGTTTTCTCGCCCAAGCCCAAGCGTGGCCCCCAATAGGCAGTTAGCTGGCTGAGCGGCTTCATGATTGGTGTAAAGAAAATCCCCCACATCGGGCCCGTAAAGGCGCAGGCCGCAAAATCAGCCCCCTCCAGAACGGCGCGAAGCCCTATAGCTCCGCCCATGGAATGGCCTATGACGTACCAGGGCTTGGGCAACTCCAGTTTTTCGGCCAGTTTCAGTATTGAGCGAACGTCGTGCTGGTAATCGGTGAATTGTTCGATATGACCGATCCGCGGATCATCCAGCAGGCGATCTGCAAGCCCTTGCCCGCGCCAATCGACCGCGAAGCTTGCAAAGCCCCGGTTCACAAATTCCTTGGCGGTATCACCATATTTTTCGATGTATTCCGTGCGACCGGGGAACAGCATCACCGTGCCGTGCGTATCGCCTCCGGGCAGCCAATGTGCCACGCGGATACGTTTGCCATCTTCGGTGATCAGCCAATGCGCCGCACCATCGGCAGGGCCGCCGGCCACGTCTTCGAATAAGGGGGCCGGCGAAAACTCCATCAGGCCAGCACCGAGGCGAGTTTCATGGCAATACCCATGTCTCCGTCAACGCTCAGCTTGCCGGACATAAACGCACCGGTTGGGTTCAGGTCACCGCTGAGAATCTGTTCAAAGGTGTCCGCATCGGCGCTGAGGGTCACATCAGCATCTTCGTCGCTTACCCGCGCACCGCTTGCATCCAGAATGATAGAACCCAGATCGGCAATGGCAAATTTGGCTGACGCATCGAAATCGCCGCCCGACAGTTTCTCATTCAATGCCGCCGCGGCTTTTTCCAGAATATCGCTCATGGTCTTCCTCATATTGTTCATGCGCCGTGAATGGACATCCCCGGTCGCTACGCTACACTGAACATTGTTATGGGTATTGCAATCACCAATCTCAAACGTACCGTCGCGGCACTTGCCGTCATAGTCACGTTTTCCACCAGTTGCATCGCGCAGCAGGCGGATTCGCGGGACGAGGCATCACTGTTGCAGCAACTGGCGCAATCGACGCCCGAACAGGCCATCGGATTGGATCGGCAATTGCAGGCGCTGTGGTCACAATCAGGTTCGGCTTCGGCGGATTTGCTGTTGGAACGCGGACGCGAAGCGCTGGATGATGGGGATGTCGAGGCCGCGCTTGATCATTTGACGGCGCTTACCGATCACGCACCCGAATTTGCCGAGGGTTGGCATGTGCGCGCTTCGGTTTTCTTCGGCATTGACAGGTTTGGCATGGCTGCGGCGGATCTTGAACAGGCATTGACCCTGAATCCGAACAACTACGACGCTATCTACGGCCTTGGCCTCATCTTTGAGATCGTGGGCAAGCCAGAACAAGCACTTGAGGCCTATTCACGTGCGCTGGCTATACATCCCCATCATGAAGAAGTAACCAATGCCGTGAATCGGCTGAAGCCTCAGGTTGAAGGCAAGGCGCTGTAAGTCTTAGGGCGCAGGGGGCAAAGGTGAGCGGGTCATCCCGAATCGTGGCCGTACTTGGCCCGACGAACACAGGTAAAACTCACTACGCGATTGAACGTATGCTGGGGTACCGGACCGGTGTCATCGGTCTGCCGCTGCGGCTGCTCGCGCGCGAAGTCTATGACAAGATTGTCGCTATTCGCGGTCCGTCTGTGGTGGCGCTGGTGACAGGCGAGGAACGGATCGTACCGCCGCGCACCCAATTCTGGGTCTGTACAGTTGAGGCGATGCCAGAAGGCATGGGCACTGATTTTGTGGCGATTGACGAAATTCAGCTTTGCGTGGACCCCGAACGCGGCCATGTCTTTACTGACCGCCTGTTGCGGTCGCGCGGCACCAATGAAACGCTATTCCTCGGCTCTGACACCATGCGCGGCCCCATCGCGGCCCTTGTGCCCGAAGCGCAGTTCATCCGGCGTGAACGGATGTCTCAGCTGGTCTATTCCGGTTCGAAAAAGATCAGCCGAATGCCTGCGCGCAGTGCGATCGTCGGATTCTCGGTCGACAATGTCTATGCCATCGCCGAGCTGCTTCGTCGCCAAAAGGGCGGGGCGGCGGTCGTCATGGGGGCGCTTAGCCCTCGCACGCGGAATGCGCAGGTTGACCTCTATCAAAATGGTGAGGTTGATTATCTGGTGGCTACGGATGCCATCGGAATGGGGTTGAACCTGGATGTGAACCATGTGGCGTTCTCATCTCTGACCAAATTTGATGGCCGCCGAATGCGGCCTCTGGCCCCCAACGAGTTGGCCCAGATCGCAGGACGGGCCGGGCGCGGAATGTCCGACGGCACCTTTGGTGTGACCGGCGAGGCCCCGCCGCTGGACGAAGGCGTGGCGCAGGCGATCATGGACAGCCGCTTTACGCCGATGAAAAAGCTGAACTGGCGGAATGCCGCCCTCAGGTTCGGCTCGATTGACGCACTGATCGACTCGCTTGAGGTCAGCCCAGACAATGAGTACCTGATCAAAGCGCGGCCAGCTGACGATCTGAACGTCCTGAAATCTCTGTCCCAAGTCACCGAAGTCGTTGCCCGTGCCAGCGATGGACCGTCGATCCGTTTGCTATGGGATGTGTGCAGAATCCCCGATTTTCGTGGCATCAGCCATGCCGAACATGCCAGCCTGCTTGAGGTGATCTATGGCCATCTGCATGAGCGCGGAAGTATCCCCGATGATTTCATGGCGCGGCAAATCCGCCGTATCGACCAAACCCATGGCGACATTGATGCATTGTCCAAAAGGTTGGCATATATTCGCACTTGGACATATGTTGCGCAACGAAACGGTTGGGTGCGTGACGAATCCCATTGGCGCGAGGAAACGCGCACTGTAGAAGACAGGCTGTCGGACGCTCTTCACGACCGTTTGACTCAGCGATTTGTGGACCGGCGCACGTCAGTGTTGCTGCGCCGGCTCAAACAGAAGGAGGCCCTTTTGGCCGAAGTAAATGACAAGGGTGAAGTGACCGTCGAAGGTGAATTCGTCGGTCGTCTGGAAGGGTTCCGGTTTACCCCGGACAAAAGCGCGCAGGGGACTGAAGCGAAAGCCTTGAAGTCAGCCTCTCTGCAAGCACTCGCGCCGCAATTCCATCTGCGTGCCGATCGCTTCTACAATGCGCCCGATACCGAAATTGATTTCACCGATCAGGGTGGCCTGATGTGGGGCGAGTATGCCGTGGGCAAACTTGTTGCCGGTGTCGAGCCTCTCAAGCCTGTGGTCGAGGTTTTTGTCGATGAGGCCGCCGGGCCGGACGTGGAACAGAAGGTTCAGCGCCGCCTGCAGCATTTCATCGACCGCAAAGTGGCAGCCCTGTTCGAGCCGCTGCTGAACCTGTCGCGGGATGAAGAATTGACGGGCCTGGCGAAGGGCTTTGCCTTCCGTATGGTCGAGTCGTTGGGCGTGCTGCCCCGTGTGCAGGTTGCGCAAGAGGTCAAGGATCTGGATCAGGACGCCCGTGGTGCGCTGCGCAAACATGGCATCCGGTTCGGTCAATTCACCATCTTCATGCCGCTGCTGCTGAAACCCGCGCCAACGCGCCTGCGTCTGGTACTATGGGCATTGTCCGGCGGCTTGCAGGAGTTCCCCGAAGCACCACCTCCGGGTCTGGTTACCGTTCCGGTCGCCAAGGATGCGCCGCAGGGCTATGACACCATGTGCGGCTACCGCGATGCGGGCGAACGCTCAATCCGGATCGATATGCTGGAACGGCTGGCCGACATGCTGCGGTCCGAGGATAGCCGCGGTGGGTTCGAAGCCAAACCCGACATGTTGTCGATTACCGGCATGACCTTGGAACAGTTTGCAGACCTGATGCAGGGACTGGGTTACAAGGCCGAACGCGGCGAACGTGAGAAGGCCAAGCCGGTCCCCACGGAGCAGCCTGTGGCGGAAGCCGAGGAACAACCTGTCTTCGATGAGACACCGACCGCAAATGCCGAAGCGGATGACGTCGGTATAACCGCCGAGGCGTCAGCCGAAGCCTCCGAAAGCACCGAGGCGGCAGCAGAGGTTACGGCCACTGAGAAATCAGCAGAGTCCAAATTGGATGAGCCCGAAATTGAGGTGTTCTACACCTTCACTTGGGGGCGCCAACGTCAGCAAAACCGTGGTCCGCGTCGCGAGCAGGGGCAGGGCAAGGGCAAGCCGCGTGGTAAACCTCAGGGCAAGCCGCATGGCAAGAAGGGGGGCAAGCCTCAGGGCGCCAAGACCTTCTCGTCACGGCCACCCAAAAAGGAAAAGGCAATCGATCCCGATAACCCGTTTGCGGCAGCGTTGATGGGTCTGAAGGACGGCAACTGATCCGCGATGGCCGAGGCCAAGCTGCGGATCGACAAATGGTTGTGGCAGGCGCGGTTCTTCAAGACCCGTAGCCTGGCCGCCAAACAGGTCAGCGGCGGCCATGTGCGTCTGAACGGAAATCGGGTGCTGAAACCGGCGCAAGCCGTGGCACCCGGAGATGTCCTGACCTTTCCGCAGGGGCGTATTGTTCGGGTTGTACGTATCGAAGCGCTTGGCGTGCGTCGCGGCCCGGCCCCCGAGGCGCAAGCTTTGTACTTCGATATGACCGAAAAGCAGGACGTATCGCCCAAGAATCCTACGTTTGAGGGAAAAGGTCGTCCAACCAAGAAAGAAAGACGCGCGCTTGATCTTTCTCGCATCCCAAAGGGGTGATCTGACCTTGAAGCGGCGGTCAGACTGGATTAGCTAGTCGCCAAAGCGCAAACGGGAAATCCAACATGACCTACGTTGTCACCGAAAACTGCATTGGCTGCAAATACACCGACTGTGTCGAGGTTTGTCCGGTGGATTGTTTCTACGAAGGTGAAAACACATTGGTCATTCACCCCGACGAATGCATTGACTGCGGTGTCTGCGAACCCGAATGCCCCGCCGACGCCATCCGCCCGGACACCGAGCCGGGGATGGAGCAGTGGGTCGAGTTCAACCGGAAATACTCGGAAATGTGGCCGGTGATCGTGACCAAAAAAGACCCCTTGCCCGAGGCCGAGGAACGCGACGGCGAAGAAGGCAAGATGGAAAAATATTTCTCGGAAGCCCCCGGCGAAGGCGGTTGACCGATTCGGCAGCCGGTTACCGTTCATTTGGCATCAATCTGTGCATTAATTAGTTGAGGTAGAAAGGGAATTTCCCATTTACCTTGGCGCGGTCTTTTGAGTGTCGCAAATTTGTGATATCCTAGGGACCGAATGATGACTGTGATTGGGATGTGCTCCGTAAGTATGCTCGCTTTGGAGTTCTGAATTTATGACAAATAAGCCGCCTGACGGGGCCATGCAGGGCCTCGGCTGTGGCGCTTTTGTCGTCTCATATCCCGATCAGAAATGAAGGATGAATATGAATGTCGAAATCGAAAAAGCTTGAGTTCCGCCCGAACGATTATGTCGTCTACCCGGCTCATGGCGTAGGTCAGATCGTATCAATCGAAGAGCAGGAAGTTGCAGGCTTCTCGCTTGAGCTGTTCGTGATTTCTTTTGAAAAAGACAAAATGACCCTGCGCGTGCCGACTAACAAGGTCACTGAATCGGGGCTTCGGTCGCTCAGCTCACCGGATGTGATCAGTCAGGCAATGAAGACGCTGAAGGGCAAAGCCAAGGTCAAGCGTGCCATGTGGTCGCGCCGGGCGCAGGAATACGAGCAAAAGATCAACTCGGGTGACCTGATCTCGATCGCCGAAGTGGTCCGCGACCTGCACCGCACCGACGACCAGCGCGAGCAGAGTTATTCCGAACGTCAGCTGTACGAAGCCGCGCTGGAACGTCTGACACGCGAAGTGGCCGCAGTTTCTGGCGCCGATGAGATTTCGGCTGCCAAACAGGTCGATGAGGTTCTGACCTCACGCGCAGCCTGATCGCGTTCAAGCCAATTTAAGGGTCGTCCCGATATCCGGGGCGGCCCTTTTTCGCGACTAGGCGCTTGGTCTTGTGGTGTGTGTCGGGTATTTTTCTGTAACTGCAGGAAGATACGGGGACATGATGAAGCAAACTGTCAAGTTTCTCTACATCAGCCACGAGCCGGTCTCGGTCTGGTTTCGCTATGGGCTGATCCTGTTCGATATCGCCTCGATCATCTTTTTTGTCTCCACGGCGAATATCCCGCATGGGCCTGGGCTGACGGCGGCAAGTTTGGGTGTCGGGCTGATCATCCTAATGGATTTCTGCGCGCGGATGTGGATTTCCAAAGACCGCTGGAAACTGCTGCGCCAGATTTACACGATGGCAGACATCGTTGTGATCGTGTCGCTGCTGCTTGACCCGTTCCTGACCGGCAATCTCGCGTTCTTGCGGATATTGCGCGCATTGCGGCTGATCCATTCCTATCATCTGCTGCGGGATTTGCGCCGAGATAGTCCTTTCTTTCGAACCCACGAAGACGCGGTGATTGCGGCGATCAATCTGATGGTCTTTGTTTTTGCAACCTCGACTGCAGTACTGGTCTTTTTCGTCCCCGAAGATGCGCAGACCCCCTATATCGACGCGCTTTATTTCACTATGGCGACCCTGACGACAACGGGGTTCGGAGATATCACGCTGGGCACACCAGCTGGAAAGCTGTTTTCCGTTTTCATCATGGTTGTTGGCGTGGCGTTGTTTGTCCGTCTGGCGCAGGCAATCTTCATGCCGCAGAAAGTGCGCTACAAATGCCCAAGCTGCGGCCTGTTCCGGCACGATCCGGATGCTGTGCATTGCAAACACTGTGGCGCGACGCTGCGCATTGAAACCGGTGGGGCGTCTTAGATTGAGGCTGTCAGCGCCAGGAGGAAGGTGATTTCCGAGGTCTGCTGCGTGGCCCCCAGAATATCACCGGTTTGGCCACCGATCTTGGTCTTGGCGATGCGAGCGACAAAAGCCGCTGCAAGCAGGGCGCAGAGCATCGGCGTGATGGCTGATCCACCCAGCAGCAATAGCGACAGGACGATAGCCAGCACGATACCGGCCAGCACCGCAGACAAGGGGGGCGCACCAACCGAATGGCTCAGCCCCGATTTGCGAGCGTTGGGTAGCGCGCGCATCAGCACGGGCATCACGGCGCGTGAGAACAGGCAGGCGGCCAATATGCCCGTCAACAGACCCGCACCGATCAGTGCCATGACAGCAGCAATTCGAAGCAGTTGGCCCAGCAACAGGGCCAGTACGCCGTAAGTGCCGATATGGCTGTCCTTCATGATCTCCAGTCGACGTTCGGTTGTGAAGCCGCCCCAAAGCCCGTCGGCCGTATCGGCTAGCCCGTCTTCGTGCATCGCTCCGGTTGCGATGATCAACGTGGCGACCAGCAGGGCGGCGGTGGCAAGGGTTGGCAGCTGCGCCCAGATTGCAATCCAGGCGACGCCGCAAGCCAGCGCCCCCACAACAAGCCCGGCAAGGGGATGGGCCCAAGCCGCACGCGACTGGCGGGTGAACGCTTGATCGGGCAGGGGTGGCAGGGGCAGGCGCGTCAAAAGGACCAGAGCCAGCGGGATATCCCACAGGGAAAACGGGGCGGTGTCGTTTTTGGTCACTCCCAGGCCTTTCCGGGTCTTGTTGCTTTGCCAGCATTGGTTAAACACACACAACCACTCTGATGCAACGAGGCTTTCCATGCTGCCCGAACTCAATGACCTGAACAGTTTCCGCAATGCGCTGACCGGCGCACCCGGTCCGGACACCGCTGCCAAGCAGGGCGCGGAAGAGCGCAACGGTCAACTAACCAAACCGCCCGGCGCGTTGGGGCGGCTTGAGGATCTAGCGATCTGGTATGCAGGTTGGCGCGGGGATGCGCGGCCTCAGATCAACGCGCCACAGGTCATCGTGTTTGCGGGCAACCATGGTGTCACGGCGCAAGGCGTTTCGGCGTTCCCGCCCGAAGTGACGGTGCAGATGGTCATGAATTTCGAACATAGCGGCGCGGCGATCAACCAGTTGGCAAAGGCTGCGGGCGCTAAGATGGACGTGCACGCGCTGGAGCTGGACCGTCCGACCGCAGATTTTACCCATACCCCCGCGATGAGCGAAGAGGAATTTCTAAGCGCACTGCGCACAGGATGGCAGGCGGTTGATCCGCAGGCCGATCTGCTGGTTGTTGGAGAGATGGGGATCGGAAATACCACGCCGGCTGCCGCCATCGCTTGCGCGCTATTTGGCGGGGATGCTGCCGACTGGACTGGCCGCGGGACCGGTGTGGATGATGCAGGTCTGGCGAACAAAACCAGGGTTGTTGCGGAAGGCGTCGCTCTGCATGGTCAGGGCGATGGACTTCATATTCTAAGGTGCCTTGGCGGACGCGAGATTGCGGCTATGGCTGGTGCGATAGCCGCCGCGCGCGTATTGCGGATACCGGTCATTCTGGATGGATTCATCTGCACCGCAGCTGCAGCCTGTCTGGCGCAGATTTCGGAAACAGCGCTGGATCACACCATCGCGGGCCACCAAAGCGCCGAGGGCGCGCATGCCGCGATGCTGGGCAAGCTCGGCAAGGAGCCATTGCTGACCCTCGGCCTGCGCCTGGGCGAAGGCTCGGGCGGAGCGTTGGCGATCAATATTCTGAAAAGCGCGGTTGCTTGCCATTCCGGCATGGCGACATTCGCTGAAGCGGGTGTGTCGGCCGGTTAAGCCGACTTCTTGGCGTGTTCCTCGGCCAGTTCCAGCAGCGCGGTTTCCAGATCTTTTTCCAGTTGCCGCGCACGCTCGATGTATTTCTTGTTTTCGGCTGTCGGCATGCCGGGGATCCACAGTTCTGCAAGCTCGCGCACCGATCCCCGGTCGTGGTGATAGAAGGTCTGTTCGGCCTGTGCGGCCTCGTATTCACTGAGGCCGATATTCTCCAAAACATAGCGGCCCGCGCGTAGCGATCCGTCGAACATCTCGCGGACAATGTCGTTGGCCCCGGCCTGATAGAGTTCATAGACGTGGTTGCGGTCGCGGGCGCGGGCGATGATGTGCAGATCGGGCCGCTGGCGGCGGGCATATCCGACGAGACGTGTGACCTGTTTGTAGTCATCCATGGCCGCGACAAGGACCGCTGCCTTTTCGATTCCAGCAGCGCGCAGCAATTCGGGGCGAGTGGGGTCGCCAAGGAAGCCTTTGACACCGAACCGTCGCATCAGCTGGATCGTTTCGATATCGTGGTCCAGAACAACTGTTTTAAACCCGCTTGCCTGTACCAGCCGGTTCACGATCTGCCCAAAGCGACCGATCCCGGCGATGATGACAGGGCCTTTTTCGTCGATCTGATCGGGTTCAACCTGCGGATTGCTCTCGCCGAGAAAGCGCGAAAGTACGTCGTAGACGATAAACAGAAGCGGTGTGATCAACATGGTCAGCGCAATGATCATCAACAGTTTTTGCGACAAACCCGGTGGAATCACGTTCTGCTGCGTAGAAAACGCCAACAAGACAAAGCCGAATTCGCCGGCCTGGGCCAAACCCAGCGTGAACAGCCAGTGATCGCGCCCGCGCAGCTTGAAGGCGCGCCCGACGATGAACAGGATGATCCCCTTGGCCAGTATGACCAGCAAGGCCAAACCGATCAGGTCAAACGGGTCGGCGAAGAAATACCCGATATCGATCCCAGCGCCCACGGTGATGAAGAACAGGCCCAGCAACAGCCCCTTGAACGGCTCAAGGTCGCTTTCCATTTCGTGTCGGAACTCCGAACTGGCCAGAACCACTCCGGCGAGAAACGCGCCAAGAGCGGGCGACAGGCCCACAAGGGTCATCAGGAACGAGATGCCGACCACGATCATTAGCGCCAGTGCCGTATACATCTCGCGCAGGTGGGTGGCGTGGATGAAACGGAACAGTGGGCGGGTCAGGTAGATGCCGGCCAATACGACAAACGCGACGGCGCCAATGGTGACAAGCGTAACGGCCCAGCCGGGCAGTCCTTCGACCAGCGAGAGTTTGGCGTGATAGTCCGCGTCTTTGGCTATGCCTACGCCACGGCTGATGGAGCCGTCATCTTCGATATGGATACTTGCGGGCAGGGCAAGCAGCGGCAGAAAAGCTAGGATCGGGATTACGGCAATGTCCTGCGTCAGCAGGACCGAGAAGGTTGCTCGACCTCCGTTGGTTTGCATCAGGCCCTTTTCGGACAGGGTCTGCAGCACGATTGCCGTGGAAGAAAGTGACAAGGTTAATCCAACCGCCAGCGCCACCGACCATTGATGACCAGCATAAAACGCCACAGCTGCGATTGCTGCGGTCGACAGGCCGACCTGCAGCCCGCCCAAGCCTAACAATTTGTCCCGCATATCCCACAAGGCACGGGGCTCAAGCTCGAGCCCGATCAGGAACAGCATCATCACGACGCCGAATTCGGCCACATGCTGCAGGCTTTCCGTCTCGGCCCCGACAAGGCCCAAAATGGGACCAATCGCGATGCCTGCGGCCAGATAACCCAGCACCGATCCCAGACCCAAACGGGCGGAAAGCGGCACCGCGATCACCGCAGCTGCCAGATAGATCGATGCCTGATAAAGGAACTCGTTCATTATTGTCCTCTTAAATCCGCTCAGGTCGGGAGCGGCGCGTCGCGTTTCAATTGGTCCATCACGATCTGGCTTTGCACCCGTGCAACTGCAGGATGCGGCAGGATCACTTCGTGAAGCAAGGTATTGAGTGCGGATAAGTCGTCACAATAGACATGAAGCAGGTAATCTGCCTCACCTGTCATCGTCCAGGCGCTGGTGATCTCGGGGCGGGTGTTGACCATGCGGGCGAAGCCTGCGGATTGTTCGGGGCCATGAGTGCCCAGATGCACCTGAATGAACCCCTGAACCTGTAGCCCCAGCCTCAGCGGGTCCAGTCGTGCGGTGTACCCAGTGATATAACCCTCGGCCTCAAGGCGCTGTCGGCGACGGCCCGCCTGACTGGCGGATAGATTCAGCACATCACCCAATTGCTGCGACGTCAGATGCGCGTCGCGCTGCAAAGCTGCGAGTATTCCGATATCAATCCGATCCAGCACGTGCGGCGTTTCCCCAAAATTTGCAATCAATATGCGGAAAGTACGCATCTAAACTTAGTTTATACGAAAACAATGCGCAGAAACAGCACTCATTAAGGCGTATTTTTGAATCAGCAAAGAAATTCCTGTTTTCCGAGGAGACGCGCCATGGGTCCTTTCCCGCATAACGCCCCGAAATCTGTCATCAGCGAAGAAAACCCAGCCGGTACCGATGGGTTTGAGTTTGTTGAATTCGCACACCCCGAGCCGCAAGAGCTGCGAGACCTGTTTGCGCGAATGGGCTTCGACTATGTCGGCTATCACCGCAACACCCCCAAGGTTGAGCTTTGGCAACAGGGTGATGTAACCTACATCCTGAACGCGGATCCTGACAGTTTTGCAGCCAAATTCGTGGCCGAGCACGGCCCCTGCGCCCCTGCCATGGGCTGGCGCGTTGTTGATGCTCAGAAGGCCTATGAACACGCGATCGCCAAAGGGGCTGAGCCTTATGATGGCGCAGACAAGACCATGAATGTTCCGGCGATCAAGGGCATTGGTGGTTCGCTGATCTACTTCATCGATCAGTATTATGACACCTCGCCCTACAACGAGGAATTTGAATGGCTGGAGCAGTCAAAACCGCGCGGCGATGGGTTCTACTATCTCGATCACCTGACCCACAACGTGTTCAAGGGCAACATGGACAAGTGGTTCAAATTCTACGGCGACCTGTTCAACTTCCGTGAAATCCGCTTTTTCGACATTCAAGGTAAGTTCACCGGGCTTTACAGTCGCGCGTTGACTTCACCTTGTGGTCGCATCCGAATTCCGATCAATGAAGATCGTGGCGAGACCGGACAGATCGTCTCCTACCTGAAGAAGTACAATGGCGAAGGCATCCAGCATATCGCGGTGGGCAGCGACGACATCTACGCCTCGACCGATGCCATTGCCGAGAAGGGTCTGAAGTTCATGCCCGGTCCGAACGAGGCCTATTATGACATGTCTTACGACCGTGTGTCCGGCCATGATGAGCCCAAGCATCGGATGATGAAGCACGGCATTCTGATCGACGGCGAAGGTGTAGTTGATGGCGGTGAGACCAAGATTCTGCTGCAGATCTTTTCGAAAACAGTCATTGGCCCGATCTTCTTTGAGTTCATTCAGCGTAAAGGGGATGACGGGTTTGGTGAGGGCAACTTCAAAGCCCTGTTTGAATCGATCGAACGCGAGCAGATCGAGTCGGGTGAAATCTCGGCAGCCTAAACATGAATCAATGAAATCAACCGAGCGCCGTGTCTGACCGACATGGCGCTTTTTCTTTACCCGCGCGGCATCTTGAGCGTGATGTTCTTGCCGCGCTTCTGATAGCGCAACTCGCTGTCGCCGATGGCGATGACATTACCTCCGTCGATGCGATCGCCCACCTTCAGCTTTTTGTAGCGTCCGCTGGGCAGGCGGACCAAAGCACGGCGGTTTGCCGGGGTGCCGTACACGCCGATTAGGTTCAACTTGCGCAGGTTAATCGCGTTGTCGATGGTTGCTTGTCGCGCAACTGACGCGGAAGACGGAATTTTGGGATTGACCGTTCTGGGTTGGAACGAACCAACTTCATCGGCATTACTGGCCACATTTGCGGTCGAGGCCAGCGCTGCACTCCCAGAACTAGGTTGCCGTGTCGCGCGCGCCGTGATGCTGGCAGGCCTGATTTTTGGACGGGGTACCCGTACAACAGCCAGCGCAGTCGGGGTTTCATCGACCTGCGGAGGGGTTTGCAGAGACTCGGGCCGCAGCTTGGGCCGGACCGAGGCCAGTTCTTGCCGGGATCGACCGCCAAGTTGCTGGCGTTCGAATTGATCCACCAGATTTTCCGGGCGTGGCCGTGGGCGAAACGCCGCGAGTCTCTCATCGAACTCTTCTATGACAACGGGTTCTGTTTCGAACCTGGTTGGGGGTTCGGGGGGCACGGACGCGGGACGACCCAGATAAACCATTACACCGGCCGGGTTCAGCGTGCCTTCGGCACTTGGCGTCACAAGTCCGCGTTCATCCAGGTTGAACCGCTGCCCCGCTTGGCCTGGCAAAGAGATCGACTCAAAAGACGCATCTGTGTCGAGGCTGGCAAGTTCGGGTAGTGCGACGGAATCGGTCGACAGGTCCGAGCGATCGACCGATGTGAGATATTGATTATCCACGCCAGCCACAGGCGCTGGCTCCAGTTCTGAAGGTTCAACAGGGGCGGTGCCGGTAAACTCACGAAACTCGGTTCTGCTCTCTGGCAGATCAGCGATGTCTTCGACCGGCTCCGGTTCAATCTTCAGTGCTTCGAGAATGGCCTCGTCCGTGGGGGTGAGCACCGGTTCTTCCTCTGCCACTTCAGGTTCTTGTGGGAGGCTTGCGATCTCGGTTTCCTGAGGTTCGGGTTGTGCCTGCGGTTCTGCAGTTGCAATTTCTGGCTCTGGCTGCAGCTCGGGCTCTAACGGTTCGGCCACTTCGACAATTTCGGGGTCAGAGCTGTTGTAAGACCAGACACCCAGCAACATTCCAACCACAACCGACGCTGCGATCGCAGGAATTGCAAAGCGTTTCAGATCCGTTCCTGTCTTGGCAGACGAGGGCAGTGCTTTGGTAGCAGGCTCAAATGCAGGGGGGGCTGCATCTTCAGCGATGGCGTGAACCGGTATGTCCGGCGTATCAACGGGTTTGGGGGCCGCAATCACAGCGTCCTCATCCACAATGATCGGCAGTTCCAGAAATGGCGCGTCCAGAGCATCGTTGCCGGTTGCGCTGACCCAGAATGCCTCGGGGATAAAGCCATGATCGGTGGCAAATGCGCTGGCTTCGTCCAGCGTTTGCTGGGCCACAGCGGCAACCGGGGTCTCAGTCCCCGCGTTGCCCGCGACATAAGCCAGCTCTGATAGCTCATAGGGCGTGGCTGCGGCCAACGTATCCTTGACCTTTTTCGCCGCTGCATCGGTGTCCAAACCATCGGTGTCGACAACCAAGAGGCGCACCTGATCGGATGGAATAACAAGCTTGCAACTCAGGTCATTTTCCAGCGCGAATCCCTGATCCCGAAGGGCCTGCATCTGGTCCGCGAAATCCGACGCATCTAACGGAACGGTTCCAATGCAGTACCAGTCTCCATCCGACTGATGATGCAAGGAAATGCCGTTTTCAGAAAATGACAGCGCAAAGGCGGGTTTCATAATCGCGATGAACCATAATTGTCGGCTTTTATGCAAACGCTTAGATGTCTGCCCGCCGAGATTAGAGCAGGAACTCGCCGAGGGAAAGAAAAAGGCACGTTTCCCCCTTGCCGTGTACGGGCCCGACCACCCATCTTGAGAGCAAGCATCAAGGAGGGATCATCTTGAAGACACTTGCTTTTTTGGCCGCCATGGCCGCTGCCACCGCGACTCTGCCCGCCCATGCGGAAGAACGTCGCATCTCGGTCAGCGGGACCGGTACGGCTCTGGTTGCACCCGATATGGCAACGATAACACTGGGCGTGACCAATCAGGATGCGCAGGCATCGGTAGCGATGCAGGCGACCTCGGACGCGGTGACGCAGATCCTCAAACGACTGGACGAAATGGGATTGGAGGCGCGCGATGTTCAGACGCGCGATCTTTCGCTTTCACCGGTCTGGTCGGGGCGCAGCAATTCCAGCAATGAGCCACCCAAGATCACTGGGTTCACCGCGTCCAACCGCGTTTCGGTACGCGTGCGGGATCTGGATAATCTGGGCCAGATCATGGATGCGGTCATCAAGGACGGTGCCAATGATTTCGGCGGTCTGAGCTTTGGCGTGCAAGAGCCCAAACCGCTTGAGGCTGAAGCACGGGCCAAAGCTGTGGCAGATGCGACCGAGAAGGCGCAGCAACTGGCGCAGGCGTCCGGAGTTACCCTGGGTCCCGTCCTATCGATCAACGACCACGGCGGAGGTGTTCGCCCGATGGCTCAGATGCGCGAGATGGCGATGTCGGACGCCGGTGGCGTGCCGGTCGCAGGCGGAGAGATTTCCGTTTCGGTCAATATCGCGATGGAGTTCGAAATCGCGGAGTAAGCTACGATCCAACGCGGGCTTGCAGCGGTTGGCGCTGCTGGCCCGATGCATCGAAATTCCCCGGCGCAAGCCAGTTCTCGAATGCCGCGCGAATGCGCGGCCACTCGCTGTCGATAATCGAAAACCACGCCGTATCCCGGTTGCGTCCTTTGTAATGTGTCGCCTGCCGGAAGACGCCCTCGAACGTGAAACCCAAACGTTCAGCTGCGCGTTTTGATGGCGCGTTCAGCGCATCGCATTTCCATTCGTAGCGGCGATAGCCAAGCTCATCGAATACCCGGCGCATCATCAGATACATCACTTCGGTCGATTGCGGTTTACGCTGCAGCAGAGGTGAGAAATGGATGTGGCCCACTTCGATCGCACCCGCGGCTGGTTCGACTCGAAGGTACGAGGCCATCCCGACGGGTACCTCATCCGCGTCGAGCACTGTATGGAACATCGGGTCCGCATCCATGCAATTTGACTGCGCCCATGCGGTGAAATCCGCCTCAGAGTCGAACGGGCCGTAGGGAAGGTAAGTCCAATTGCGGCCGTCCATGTCATTGGCAAACGCCCGGTACAAGCCGGGCGCGTGCCTGTTTACATCCAATGGCACAACGGAACAGAACCGGCCCTGCATCGGTGTGTAAGGTGGCGTGGGGCGAGGGAACTCGCCCGTGACCGAAAAACCGATGGGTTGACCCAGTTCATTTGTGTTGTGCCCGGTCATCGGATCAGGCGCTGGCTTTGGACAGAGCCTGATCGAGATCAGCGATCAGATCGTCTGCATCCTCGATCCCGATGGACACGCGCACCACTCCAGGGCCTGCGCCTGCAGCTTCCTGCTGCTCGGGCGTCAACTGACGGTGTGTGGTCGAGGCCGAGTGGATGATCAGCGACCGTGCGTCGCCAAGGTTGGCCACGTGGCTGAAGATCTCAAGCGCGTTCACCAGCTTTACGCAGGCGTCATAGCCGCCCTTGACCGCAAAGGTGAACAGGGCGCCCGCGCCGCGCGGGTAGTGCTTTTTTACCCTGTCGCTATAAGGCGAGGATGGCAGGCCAGCATATGTCACGTAATCCACACGGTCGTCTGCCTCGAGCCACGCTGCTATTTTCTGCGCGTTTTCGACATGGCGCTCCATCCGTAGCGATAGCGTTTCTATCCCCATCAGTGTGTAATGCGCCGCCTGAGGGTTCATCGTCATGCCCAGATCGCGTAGACCGATCGCGATGCCGTGGAATGTAAAGGCGAGCGGGCCGAAGGTCTCGTGGAATTTCAGGCCGTGATAGGCGGATTCGGGTTCGCTGAGCGAGGGGAACTTGTCATTCGCCGACCAGTCGAACTTGCCCGAATCCACGATGCAGCCGCCGGTCACGGTGCCGTTGCCGGTCAGGTACTTGGTGGTCGAGTGAACGACCAGAGTCGCGCCGTGTTCAATCGGGCGGCACAGGTAGGGCGTGGCCGAGGTGTTGTCGACGATCAGCGGAATGCCTGCTGCGTCCGCCACATCCGCCAGCGCACGGATATCGGTGACATAACCGCCCGGGTTGGCGATGGATTCGCAGAACACCGCGCGGGTGTTTTCGTCGATAGCGTCCTTGACGGCGTCCAGATCATCGGTGTCGACAAACTTGGCCGACCAGCCAAAGCGTTTGATCGTCTGGCTGAACTGCGTGACCGTGCCGCCGTACAGACGGGTCGAAGCCACCACGTTGCAGCCCGGTCCCATCAGCGGGAACAGCGCCATGATCTGCGCCGCGTGACCCGAGGAACAGCACACCGCGCCAACGCCGCCCTCAAGCGTCGCCACACGTTCCTGCAGCACGGCAACCGTCGGGTTGGTCAGGCGGGAATAGATGAACCCCACTTCCTGCAGATTGAACAGCGCGGCGGCGTGGTCAGCGTCGCGGAAGACATAAGCGGTGGTCTGGTAGATCGGTGTCTGGCGCGCGCCTGTGGCAGGGTCGGGGCGGGCCCCGGCGTGAATTTGCAGCGTGTCAAAACCGTAGGTGGGTCCGTCAGACATCGAGGAAATCTCCTGTTGGAATGTGTGTTGCTGAATCTCTAGGACATTGGCTCGCCCGGCACAATGTCCGCGTCACCGCAGCCAAAGCCCCTTGGACTTGATCGTTTTGCGAATGACCTGTTCGCGTGCGGGCAGGTTGTTTCGGTCGAACAATGCCCGGATCTTCGCACCCTTGCGCTGTATCACCAGCTTCTTCAGTGGATCATAGCCTTTGAGCACTTTTTTGATCTTGTTCGGGGCCACGACGGTTTCCAATATCTCGACCACATGATCGCTTTCGCGGGCGTAGAGCATCGGGAACAGGCGATAGTGGCAGCTGATCCGACCATCCAGCAGGCCCTCGGGCAGGGCATCCCGTCCGCCACCGAAGGAATGGATGACCAGCGGCAAGGCGATCTGATCTAGCCACGGGTTCAGAACTTGCCCGGTCAGTTCGGGGATTTCCTCGTCGCGAATGGTGCGGGCATAGCCCATAAACCGCTCACCAAATTGGCGGGGGCATTTGTAGAAGAAATAACCGGCGTTAAAATACAGGTAGCGCCGCCAATAACCCTCGGGCTGGCTGGGATCGAGAGAGCTTTCGAAATCCAGCCCGAACCGGTCATACAGTGCGCGCCAGATACCCTCATTTCCTGGGCCGTAGAGCGTGGGTTTGGGCCATGTTCCCTCGACCCGAAGTGAGGCGCCGGGCTGTTCGAAATCGAACGGGACGTCGGAAATTTCGCCGGTGATCAGAGTGTCGGAGTCGAAGAAGACAAAGGGCTTACCCTCTGGCATCGCCAGCAAAGCTTCGATCTTGTTGCCATTGGGATAGCTCGAGCCAAAAGCATGAGACTCAAAAGGCAGAATCTCGGCACCCAGATGCTGCAGGGCTTCAAGAACTTCGGCATCCTGAATGCTGGGGTTCTGAGGCCAAAGAGGGCCGGGCTGTGGTACCCCCACGAACAGCCGACCTTTGAACCCTGGTGAGCTGTGGCGCAGCGAGGCGGCGAACAAAAGCGCCTCGTATTGCAGCCGGTTGTTTTGCCCGATGATGAGGATGTTAAATGTCGCCGGGCTTGCCTGCATCGTGTCGCGCTTTCTGATCGGGCCGGTATTCGGCCGCCGCCTCAACCGGAAGTACAACAAGCTGTGAAGGGCGTCAAAACCCCAAACATGACCGGTTTGCAAATCCGGCTCGTGCTCCCATCTAATGTGACAGCAACGCAGGAGGATTGCATATGCGGGTCAATGCAGATTTCACACAGCGGGTCGCCGTTCACTTTGATCAGACCGAATGGGTCGCGTCACCGGCTGCTGGCGTCGAACGCAAGATGCTGGACCGCATTGGCTAGGAAGTGGCGCGTGCCACAACCATCGTGCGCTTTGCCCCCGGCAGCGCGTTTTCGTCGCATACTCATGACGGGGGTGAGGAATATCTGGTGCTGGACGGAGTGTTCCAGGATGAAACCGGAGATTTCCCTGTCGGCAGCTATGTACGCAATCCCCCGACGTCCTCCCATACACCCTCGGCCAGCGAAGGCGCGACTATTCTGGTCAAATTGCATCAGTTCGACCCCGATGACCGCACCGAGGTTCGGCGCTCGATCAACGGGGGCGGAGATATCGATTTGTTCAAGGATGTGCATGAGGATGTCCAGGTGCAAACCTGGGGCGCGGACGAACATATTGAATTGGACGCCGATAAGGGGTTTGAGGTCTTTGTTATCGAAGGTGGCTTTGCCGAGGCGGGCGAAGAATTTGGCACTTGGGACTGGTTGCGCTTGCCGCCTGGATCACGCTTTGCTGCTGTAGCAGGTGAGGGCGGAGCCCGTGTTTGGATCAAATCCGGCCACCTGGGTGGGATGGTCTGAGCCACCGCTGCCAACAAAATAGGCAATTTCTGACTGAATCCGGGCCATTCCGCCCGGATTTTTCATTTTTTGACCATTTGGCAAATTTTACCAATTGATAAAAAATCAGATTGTGGCAAGCTAGGGTCCATAACAAACATATCTACAGGGAGTAGAGTGATGGCACAGGGCCAGATGGCACCCGGGATCGTCTCCGGGCGGCTTTCCAGCGATGAGCTGACCTCGAATTTCACCGATCTGCATCCGCCACTGGCCCCGCACGAGGCCGCCGTGGCCGCCGATCGATGCTATTTCTGCTATGACGCGCCATGTGTGACGGCCTGTCCGACGGATATCGATATTCCGTTGTTCATTCGCCAGATTCAGGCCGGGCAACCGCAGGCGGCAGGGCAGACCATTCTGGAGCAGAACATTCTGGGCGGCATGTGTGCCCGGGTTTGTCCGACCGAAACTTTGTGTGAAGAGGCTTGCGTGCGTGAGACGGCCGAAGGCAAGCCGGTCGAGATCGGACGCCTGCAGCGTTATGCAACCGATGATGTGATGGCCTCGGGTGCGCATCCGTTCGAGCGCGCCGCATCAACCGGCAAGACAATTGCCGTAGTTGGGGCAGGGCCCGCCGGTCTGGCCTGTGCGCATCGTCTGGCGATGCAGGGGCACGATGTGGTGATCCACGAAGGCAAGCCCAAGCCAGGCGGTCTGAACGAATACGGGATTGCGGCGTATAAATCTACCAATGATTTTGCACAGGCCGAGGTCGATTGGCTGCTTAAAATAGGCGGGATCGCGATCGAGACCGGTTCGATTCTGGGAGAGACGATTTCTCTGGAAGGGTTGCAGGAGAACTATGACGCTGTTTTCCTGTCAATAGGACTTGCGGGGGTGAACGCACTGCGGGCTGATGGGGTCGATAAAGACGGGGTGCGCCCGGCGGTCGACTTTATCTCGGATGTGCGACAGGCCAGCGATCTGGTTGATCTACCTGTGGGTCGCAATGTCGTTGTGATTGGCGGTGGTATGACTGCCGTAGATGCGGCAGTGAAATCGAAACTGCTAGGCGCTGAGCACGTCACCATCGCCTATCGCCGAGGTCGCGACGCGATGGGTGCCAGCCGGTACGAACAGGATTTGGCGGCGTCGCATGGTGTTCGGATTCTCTGCAATGTTCAGCCGGTGGCTATTCACGGAAATGGTGCCGCAGCAGAGATCGAATTGGAGTATACTGCTAGCCATGATGGTCGACTGACCGGAACGGGTGAAACTGTCCGTGTGCCCGCCGATCAGGTTTTTAAGGCCATCGGTCAGACGCTTGACGGTGCGCCGGAAGGCCTAACGCTGGATGGCAATAAGATTGCCGTGACCGGGGCGGGACGCACTTCAATGACCGGTGTGTGGGCTGGCGGAGACTGTGCGGCAGGTGGCGAAGACCTGACCGTGACCGCCGTAGCCGAAGGTCGCGATGCCGCGATGGATATCCACGCTGCACTGAGCGCGTGAAACTCAAAGACAAAGATGCAGAACTGCATCAGGGAGGCCGGATAAATGGCTGATTTAACATCAAACTTTCTTGGAATATCAAGCCCGAACCCGTATTGGCTGGCCTCCGCGCCACCGACGGATAAGGAGTACAATGTTCGCCGCGCCTTCGAGGCCGGATGGGGCGGCGTAGTGTGGAAGACCTTGGGGGCCGAGGGGCCTCCGGTCGTGAATGTGAACGGCCCACGCTATGGCGCGATTTATGGCGCGGACCGCCGGTTGTTGGGACTCAACAACATCGAACTGATCACAGATCGGCCGCTTGAGGTGAACCTTGAGGAAATGGCCCGCGTAAAGGCGGATTATCCAGATCGCGCCCTGATCGCCTCGATCATGGTGCCCTGTGAGGAGGCTGCTTGGAAGGCCATTCTGCCGCGTGTGGCTGAAACCGGTGCGGACGGGATCGAGCTGAATTTTGGCTGTCCGCACGGGATGAGCGAGCGGGGTATGGGGTCTGCCGTCGGGCAGGTGCCGGAATACATCGAAATGGTGACCCGTTGGTGCAAACAGTATTACGACCGCCCAGTTATCGTGAAGCTAACGCCGAACATTACGGATATCCGCAAACCTGCGGCGGCGGCGAAGAATGGGGGCGCGGATGCGGTATCGCTGATCAATACGATCAACTCGATCACCAGTGTCAATCTGGACACGTTCAGCCCCGAACCCTCGATTGACGGTAAAGGCAGCCATGGTGGCTACTGCGGACCGGCGGTGAAACCAATCGCGTTGTCGATGGTGTCCGAGATTGCGCGGGCCGAAGCCACGCATGGGCTGCCGATCTCAGGCATCGGTGGCGTCACCACTTGGCGCGATGCAGCAGAGTTTATCTCGCTGGGTTGCGGCAATGTTCAGGTCTGCACTGCAGCGATGACCTATGGGTTTAAAATCATCGATGAATTGACGGCTGGCCTGTCGGAATGGATGGATGAGAAAGGCTATGCCAATATCGACGAAGTGATCGGACGCGCAGTGCCCAATGTGACGGATTGGCAATATCTGAACCTCAACTACATCGCCAAAGCGAAGATCGATCAGGATCAGTGCATCAAATGCGGTCGCTGTTTTGCAGCCTGTGAAGACACCAGCCATCAGGCGATTTCGATGTCGGAGGATCGGGTGTTCGAGGTTATCGACGAGGAATGCGTGGCCTGCAATCTTTGCGTGGATGTGTGCCCTGTAGAGGGGTGTATTTCCATGGAGCCGATGGCCGCCGGAGCGGTTGATCCGCGCACAGGCAAGGTCGTTGATCCTGAATATGCCAATTGGACGACACACCCCAACAATCCCATGGCGAAAGCGGCGGAGTAGTCAGAGATTTTTCGTCGAAAAATCTTGGCGTAGAAAATTCAGCGAGTTTTCTCAGAACAGAATGTCGATGGGTCTGTTGTGGCAGATGATGACATATTGATTGGCGGTGCGGATCAAATGGTATCCGCGCCGTTTCATTTCTGCCTGAAAAGCCGCGTGACCAACCTCGCGTTCGACCCAAGCAACTGAGCGTCGTACAACAACTCCCGTTCGAGCAGATCGGGACGAGAAAAGCTGGGTGATCCAAAGCTCGGGATCTGAGCGATACGTCATCATGCTCCGAGCTTTTCTCAATAGGGTTAAGTGTCTCTTAAGGTGTAAGCAGTTTTCGATAGAGCGTTTCCACGAACGGAACTGCGCCTTCGAATGGGTCTTCTTCCCCAAGAATTGCCCGGACTTGAACATCGAAATCCGCATAATGCTGTGTCAGTGCCCAGATCGAGAAAATCAGATGATAGGGATGGACTCGTGCAATTTTGCCCTGAGCCATCCAGCTTGTCAGAATCGTGGTTTTTTCATCGACCAGTTTTTTGAGATCGCTGGACAAAGCTTCATGAATGCGCGGCGCGCCCTGAACAAGCTCATTGGCAAAGAGGCGGCTCTCGCGCGGCAGATCGCGGCTCATCTCAAGCTTGCGTTGGATATAAGATAGTATTTCTTCCAGTGGGTCGCCATCTTCATTCAACGCGTGCAGGGGAGCGAGCCAGACTTCAAGCAGACCCGACAACAGGGCTGTATGGATCGCTTCTTTCGATGGAAAATAATAGAGCAGGTTGGGCTTGCTCAGCCCCGCCTCAGCTGCAATTTGGTCGACGGTTGCGCCGCGAAAACCGTGGGCTGAGAACACATTCAGGGCCGCCTCGAGAATCGCTGCTCGGTTCTTTTGCTGAATCCGGGTTGGGGCGCGGTCTTTGGGCATGTTCACCTGTTGTCCTTTTTTCGGCCAGTTGGGCGTCAATTATGTCGAAAATTCCGGCAGGCCACTGCAATTTCTTGACTGATGTCGAACCCGTGATAGCGTGAGTTTGACCAGATGGTCAAATCAAGACACCAAAAGCGAGCCAAATCGCAAGCAACAGGGAAGAACAAGATGGCAGCTCCGGCGCAGAATCTCAGGATCAATGGCGACAGGTTATGGGACAGCCTGATGGAGATGGCCAAGATCGGCCCGGGCGTCGCGGGTGGGAACAACCGTCAGACGCTAACGGACGAGGATGCCGAAGGGCGCGCGTTGTTTCAGAAATGGTGCGAGGATGCCGGTTGCTCGATGGGGTTGGACCAGATGGGCAACATGTTTGCCCGACGAGAGGGAGCGGACCCCGAGGCACTGCCGGTTTATGTAGGGTCGCATTTGGATACGCAGCCCACAGGTGGCAAGTATGATGGCGTTCTTGGCGTGCTTGGTGGGCTGGAGATCATTCGCACGCTGAATGACCTGGGCATCAAGACCAAGCACCCTATTGTGGCCACCAATTGGACCAACGAAGAAGGAACGCGATATGCCCCGGCGATGTTGTCTTCGGGGGTGTTTGCCGGAATGCACACTCAGGACTGGGCTTATGCACGTGAGGATGCCGAAGGAAAGAAGTTCGGGGATGAACTGAACCGCATCGGTTGGCGCGGCGATGAAGAGGTTGGCGCGCGCAAGATGCACGCTTTCTTTGAGTTGCACATTGAACAGGGCCCGATTCTGGAAGCTGAGGGTAAGGATATTGGCGTTGTAACCCATGGTCAGGGTTTGAGCTGGACCCAGGTTACCGTGACCGGCAAGGATGCGCATACTGGGTCTACACCGATGCCGATGCGCAAGAATGCCGGGCTGGCGATGGCGCGTATTCTTGAGAAAGTGGACGAGATTGCATGGTCGCATGCACCTCATGCCGTGGGTGCGGCGGGGCATATCGATGTCTATCCGAACTCACGCAATGTGATCCCTGGAAAGGCAGTGTTCACGGTCGATTTTCGCTCGCCCGAGTTGGACGTGATCACTGATATGGAGAACCGTCTGCGAGTCGCAGCTGAAGATATCGTCGAAGAGATGGGGCTGCAGATCGAATTCGAGAAAGTGGGCGGTTTCGATCCGGTGAAGTTTGATGAAGGTTGCGTGGCGGCGGTGCGCGATGCGGCTGAGCGGTTGGGGTATTCGCATACGGATATCATCTCGGGCGCCGGGCATGATGCCTGCTGGATCAACCGGGTAGCGCCAACGGCGATGGTGATGTGCCCATGCGTTGATGGGTTGAGCCATAATGAAGCTGAGGAGATCAGCAAGGATTGGGCTGCAGCCGGGGCGGATGTTCTACTGCATGCGGTCGTCGAGACGGCTGGGATCGTGGAATAGGGGGCTCTGCCCCCGTCGCCCGATGGGCGGCTCCCCCGGGGTATTTTTAGCCAGATGAAGCAAGCGGCGCAGACCGCATCAGGGAGTTTAACATGAGCACTGTAATCAAGAACGGAACCGTTGTGACCGCTGATCTGACCTATAAGGCGGATGTAAAGGTCGAAGGTGGTGTGATTACTGAGATTGGGCCGGACCTGCGAGGTGATAAGGAACTTGATGCATCGGGCTGTTATGTCATGCCCGGAGGGATCGACCCGCACACGCATCTGGAAATGCCGTTTATGGGAACCTATTCCAGCGATGATTTCGAAAGCGGAACACGCGCAGCGCTGGCAGGCGGGACCACGATGGTTGTGGATTTCGCGTTGCCTAATCCGGGCGAAAGCCTGTTGGACGCCCTGAAGCGTTGGGACAACAAGTCTACGCGCGCGAACTGTGATTATTCGTTCCATATGGCGGTGACCTGGTGGGGCGAGCAGGTGTTTGACGACATCAAAACCGTCATCGAGACGCGTGGCATCAATACGTTCAAGCATTTCATGGCCTATAAAGGCGCGCTGATGGTGAACGACGATGAGCTGTTTGCTTCGTTCAAGCGTCTGGCCGAGTTGGGTGGCACCGCGATGGTTCATGCCGAGAATGGCGATGTGGTTGCAGAACTGAGTGCGAAGCTATTGGCAGAAGGTAATACCGGGCCAGAGGCGCATGCCTATTCCCGCCCGCCACAGGTGGAAGGTGAGGCAACCAACCGCGCGATCATGATCGCGGATATGGCGGGCGTACCGCTCTATGTGGTGCATACTTCCTGTGAGGAGGCGCATGAGGCTATTCGACGCGCCAAGATGCAGGGCAAACGGGTTTGGGGCGAGCCTTTGATCCAACACCTAACATTGGATGAAAGCGAGTATTTCCATCACGATTGGGAGCATGCGGCACGGCGAGTCATGAGCCCTCCGTTCCGGAATAAGCAGCATCAGGACAGCTTGTGGAACGGTTTGCAATCGGGAACTCTGAGCGTCGTGGCCACGGACCATTGCGCCTTTACGACCGAGCAGAAACGATATGGCGTGGGTGATTTCACCAAAATCCCGAACGGGACCGGAGGGCTGGAGGATCGGATGCCGATGCTTTGGACGCATGGGGTGAATACCGGGCGATTGACGCCGAATGAGTTCGTGGCTGTTACTTCAACTAACATCGCCAAGATATTGAATTGTTATCCGAAAAAAGGTGCGGTTCTCGTGGGAGCGGATGCTGATCTGGTGGTTTGGGATCCGGATAAGGCCAAGGTGATCTCGGCTGATACGCAGCAGTCGTCGATCGACTACAACGTCTTCGAGGGCAAGGAGGTGCGAGGGCTGCCTCGGTTCACGCTGACCCGCGGTGCGGTGGCTGTACATGATGGCGAGATTCAGACTCAGGAAGGGCACGGTAAGTTCGTGGCACGTGAGGCCAATACCCATGTGAACAAGGCGCTGAGCACCTGGAAAGAGTTGACAGCGCCCCGGCCTGTTGAGCGGACAGGTATACCGGCAACGGGAGTATAAACCCCTTGGGTCGCCTTTCTGGCGACTCGGGTCTGAGCTTCTTCAAGGCAATGGAATGAATACAGAAAATACTACTCAGCCCGTTATTGAGGCAAGGCAGCTGGATCTTACATTTCAGACGAATGATGGGCCTATTCATGCGCTGAAAGATGTGAACTTGTCGATTGGCAAGGGGGAGTTCGTTAGTTTTATCGGCCCCTCGGGCTGCGGCAAGACGACGTTCCTGCGCTGTATCGCAGCGCTGGAAACACCGACCGGCGGGACCCTGACCGTGAATGGCATGACGCCTGACGAAGCACGGCGAAAGCGCGCTTATGGGTATGTGTTTCAGGCGGCCGGGCTCTACCCGTGGCGGACCATTGCAAAGAACATCAAGCTGCCGCTTGAGATCATGGGCTATTCCTCCGCCGAGCAGGAGGAACGCGTTAGAAAGGTTCTGGAACTTGTTGATCTTGATGGATTTGGCGGTAAGTTCCCCTGGCAGCTCTCGGGCGGGATGCAACAGCGGGCCAGTATTGCGCGGGCCTTGGCATTTGATGCGGATATTCTGCTGATGGACGAACCGTTCGGTGCGCTGGATGAGATTGTGCGCGACCATCTGAACGAACAGCTTCTGGCATTATGGGCGCGCACCGAGAAGACCATCGGTTTCGTAACACATTCGATCCCCGAAGCGGTGTATCTCAGCACCAAGATCGTGGTAATGAGCCCTCGGCCTGGCCGGATCACGGATGTGATCGATAGCCCTCTGCCGAAAGAGCGGCCTCTGGATATCCGTGACACGCCCGAGTTTATCGAAGTCGCCCACCGCGTGCGAGAAGGATTGCGAGCGGGTCATGGGGATGATGTGTGATGGCGGATAAAGGCATCAGACGGGCATCCCGCGAAGATGTGGGGGATTGCGCGCGCATCATCGCGACCTGGGCCGCGCAGACCGATTGGATACCCGAGGAATTGCCAGAAGAAAAGCTGGCGGATCTGATCCTTGAGGCGTTTCCGAACAGGGACATCTGGATCGCAGGTGATCCGATTGATTGCTATATGTCTGTCGATCCGGTCGAACATAAGGTTGGTGCGCTGTATTGTTTGCGCACTGGGCAGGGCATCGGCAAGCAATTGCTGGATAAGGCGAAGGAGGGGCGCGACCATCTTTGGCTGACCACACATTTGCCAAATGTCGACGCGCAACGGTTTTATCGGCGCGAGGGCTTTGTTGAGACGGGAAGAGAGCCTCCGGTGCCACCTGACACGGTGCCTGTCATTCGGATGGAGTGGCACGCATGAAGCAGATCATTGCAGTCCTCACCGTGATCGCCGCCATTGTCGTTGTCTGGTACGCGGCCTGTATTCCTATGAATATCAAAGGGGTTCTGACTGAACAGGAGCGCGTGGGTGCTGAAGTCCAGCCACCTTCAGCCAAGGATCGCCGGGACATGGGTGAGATCGGTCTGGCCTTGAACAACGCGTTTGCAATCCCAGCCACATGGGAGCAGGACCGCCCCCGTCTGCCTGCACCCCATCAAGTTGGGATTGAGTTGTGGGAAACCACGATTGAGAAAAAAATCACCTCGAAACGCTCTCTGATTTATCATGGCTGGGTCACGCTGAGCGCCACGATGCTGGGTTTTGCTATCGGAACCGGGTTGGGCATCCTACTGGCGGTCGGGATCGTGCACAGTCGGGTGATGGATCTGTCGGTGATGCCCTGGGCGATCGTTAGCCAGACCATTCCTATCATTGCGCTGGCTCCGATGATCATCGTTGTTCTGTATTCTGTTGGGGTTCAGGGGATCATTCCGAAGGCGATCATTTCGGCGTATCTGAGTTTCTTCCCCGTCGTCGTAGGCATGGTAAAAGGGCTGCGCAGCCCGGATGCTATGCAGTTGGATTTGCTGCGAACCTACAATGCCAGCCGTTCGCAGGGGTTTTGGAAACTGCGCCTGCCGGCCTCGATGCCCTATCTCTTCACATCGCTGAAAATTGGCGTCGCTGCTTCGCTGGTCGGGGCCATTGTTGGAGAACTGCCGACCGGGGCTGTTGCCGGGTTGGGTGCACGGCTGCTGGCCGGTAGCTACTATGGCCAGACGGTACAGATCTGGTCGGCGCTGTTCGCTGCGGCCATTCTCGCCGCCTGTCTCGTCGGGTTGCTGGGGCTGATCGAGCGGACTGTCCTGAAACGAATGGGGATGGCACAATGATACCTATTCTTGGTGCAATCGCAGTCTGGTTATTGGGCTGGTGGTTGAACAGCAGTCTGGCCAGCGGACCCTATTCTGACACACGGATGGTGCGGTTTCTTGCGCCCCTGATCTTCGGTCTGACCGTGATTGGCATCTGGGAACTGGTGGTGCGTGGACTAGAAGTGCCCTTGGTCATCCTGCCCGCACCATCGGTCATCTGGGACCGTTTCTGGGACAGTTTGCCGACACTTTGGGCTGACTTTGTTCAAACGATCATCAAGGGAGCACTCAGCGGCTACATCATCGGCTGCGGTTCGGCCTTTCTCATGGCAATTGCCGTGGATAGATGGGATTTCCTGCGCCTCGGGCTTCTTCCCGTCGGCAACTTCGTTGCAGCGCTGCCGATCGTGGGCACCGCACCCATTCTAGTGATGTGGTTCGGGTTCGACTGGCATTCCAAGGCGGCGGTCGTCGTAGTGATGGTGTTCTTCCCGATGCTGGTGAACACGGTGGCAGGGCTGCGCGAAGCCACAACGATGCAGCGCGATCTGATGGAGACCTATGCCGCCACCTATTGGCAGAGCTTCCTGAAACTTCGCCTCCCCGCCGCTATGCCATTTATTTTCAACGGGCTAAAGATTTCTACCACTCTGGCGCTGATCGGCGCTATCGTGGCTGAGTTCTTTGGCTCCCCCACATTGGGCATGGGCTTTCGGATATCGACCAGCGTCGGGCAATTGTCGCTGGATATGGTGTGGGCCGAGATTGTGGTGGCCGCGCTGGCGGGGACGGCCTTCTATGGCGTAGTGGCGATGATCGAAAAGGCGGTGACCTTCTGGCATCCGTCGCAGCGAGGATAAAGGAATAACTCAACAGACCCCATAAACGGGGCAAACATAAGCAACTAGGAGATATTAAGATGAAGAAGCTACTCAGTGGGGCGGTTGCGGCCTTTAGCCTGGCAGCCAGTGCGACACTTGCTGCGGATGAGGTGACACTGCAATTGAAGTGGGTCACGCAAGCGCAGTTTGCGGGCTATTATGTGGCAAAAGATAAAGGGTTCTACGAAGAAGAGGGGCTGGACGTCACCATTCTGCCCGGTGGTCCTGATATTGCGCCCACACAGGTGATCGCAGGTGGTGGAGCAGACGTTACGGTGGAATGGATGCCGGCTGCACTTGCTGCGCGCGAAAAGGGTCTGCCTCTGGTGAACATCGCGCAGCCTTTCAAGAGCTCGGGCATGATGCTGACCTGCTGGAAAGATGCGGGGATTGCCTCGCCCGAAGATCTCAAAAATCGCACGCTGGGAGTCTGGTTCTTCGGCAACGAATTCCCGTTCATGAGCTGGATGAGTCAGCTGGGAATCGGTACCGATGGCAAAAGCGACAGCGGTGTCGAAGTGCTGAAACAAGGCTTTAACGTCGACCCGCTGCTGCAGCGTCAGGCCGATTGCATTAGCACCATGACCTACAATGAGTATTGGCAGGTCATTGATGCCGGTGTCACGCCCGAAGAACTGGTAACCTTCAAATACGAAGATCAGGGCGTCGCCACGCTTGAGGATGGTCTATATGTGCTTGAAGAAAATTTGAGCGATGCGGCCTTCACCGACAAGATGGAACGGTTTGTCCGTGCCTCGATGAAGGGTTGGAAATACGCCGAAGAGAACCCGGATGAAGCTGCTGAGATCGTTCTCGAAAACGATGCGACCGGTGCCCAGACCGAGGAGCATCAAAAGCGCATGATGGGCGAGATTGCCAAGCTGACCGCAGGGTCGAACGGGGCGCTGGATCCAGCCGATTTCGACCGCACGGTTGATACCCTGCTGGCGGGCGGATCTGATCCGGTTATCACCAAAAAGCCTGAAGGAGCATGGACACATCAGATCACCGACGCTGCGCTGAACTGAGCCAGCTACAGCAAAAGACGTGCCAATCAAACGCGGCCCTGACGGGGCCGCGTTCTTAGTTTTGAATGTCGAATTTGTGCCTGTACTTGCTGGACAGAACCTTTAGTATTTCCCTGTAATTTATAGCATTTTGTCACAGCATACGGCATGAATGGTAGGATATGCAGGGATTTGCATCAGAATTCACCCAAGCGCTCTCGCTGATCCTCGAAGGGGATGCAGAGCTGTGGGCAATTGTGTTGTTGTCGCTGCGTGTTTCGATCTTTGCTGTTCTGATTTCGGCGGTCATCGGGATGCCTATTGGGGCAGCTTTGGCCGTCGCGCGGTTTCCGGGACGGCGGGCGCTGATTATCCTTGTGAACGCTCTGATGGGGTTCCCACCAGTCGTCGTCGGTTTGCTGGTCTACCTGATGTTGTCCCGATCCGGTCCTTTGGGGGTGCTGGAACTTCTCTACACCCCCACCGCAATGATCATAGCGCAGGTGGTGCTGGTGACGCCGATCATGGCCGCACTTACCCGGCAGGTGGTCGAGATGCTGGCCGAAGAGTATTCTGAACAGCTCCGCTCGCTCGGCGTATCGCGGTTGGCTTCGATCTCGGTGCTGTTGTGGGACGCGCGTCTGGCTCTGGTCACCGCATTACTGGCCGGGTTTGGCCGGGCAATCGCCGAGGTAGGCGCAGTGATCATCGTCGGCGGCAATATCAATCACGTGACGCGTGTGATGACGACCACGATTGCGCTTGAGACTTCGAAGGGGAATTTGGCGCTGGCGCTGGCCTTGGGTGTGATCCTGATCGGTTTGGCCGTGGCGGTAAACGCGATGGTCAGCGCGTTGACCCTGCGGGCCGAGCGGGAAGGGCTGCGCCATGCGTGATGTCGTGACCGAGGCGCCGGGTATGTTAGAGGTCCAAGGGTTGCACATTGCACGCGAAGGCAAGGTGCTGCTCGATGTCCCGCATTTGTGCCTGGATGGCCCGGGTCCGACCATGATCTTGGGTCCAAACGGCGCTGGCAAAAGTCTGTTGCTGCGTTGTCTGCATGGTCTGATTCAACCCGACAGCGGGCGTGTCTGTCAGGACGGTGTTGTGTTGAATGCAGCCCACAAAGCGCGGCAGGCGATGGTGTTTCAAAGCCCCGTGCTGCTGCGCCGCTCGGTCGCGGCCAATCTGGACTTTGTGCTAAAGCGGAAATCGATGCCCCGTGCCTTGCGCAGGCATCGTATCGAAGCTTTGCTGGCCGAAGGTGGACTGGATGGCAAGGCACGTCAATCCGCGCGTTCGCTGTCTGGTGGCGAGGCGCAAAGGTTGGCGATCCTGCGCGCGCTGGCCTTAGACCCCAGGACCTTGTTTCTGGACGAACCCACCAGCGCATTGGATCCAAGCGCCATGCAGATGATCGAGCGGATGGTCCTGCGTGCCTCGGCCCGGGGTGTGCGCATCGTGATGGTGACGCATGACATCGGGCAGGCGCGGCGCCTGGCATCTGACATCGTGATGATGCAGGCAGGGCGTGTGGTGGAACACGGAAGGGCGCAGCAGGTTCTGGAAGCCCCCAAAAGCAACGAGTCGCGCCGGTATCTGGCTGGCGGTCTGGTAACCTGATGAACAGAGATGGAGACTTCGAATGATCCCTGATTTCGTTCGGGCATCAATTGTCGCACTTGGGCTGACCGCAGGCACAGGTTTGGCCGAAGAACCCTTTATCGTTGTGCAATCAACGACCTCGACGCAGAATTCGGGTCTGCTGGACTATATCCTGCCGGGGTTCGAGGCCGAAACCGGTATCGATGTACGGGTTGTGGCCGTCGGGACCGGTCAGGCGATCCGGAACGCAATCAACGGCGATGGCGATGTTCTTCTGGTTCACTCCAAGCCCGCTGAAGAGCAGTTTGTAGCGGACGGTTGGGGTGTCGAACGGTTCGATGTCATGTACAATGATTTTGTATTGGTTGGCCCAAAATCTGATCCGGCCGGAATTGCCGGGGGCAACGACATTGTAACCGCTTTGACCGCTTTGGCCGAAGCGAAACTGCCGTTTGCCTCGCGCGGTGATGATAGCGGCACTCACAAAGCCGAGATGCGCTATTGGGAGGCGACCGGCGTTGACCCGACGGAGGCCTCGGGGACTTGGTATCGCGAGACCGGATCGGGGATGGGGGCAACGCTGAACGTGGCCAGCGGCATGGACGCGTATGCTCTGACCGACCGGGCGACTTGGTTGTCTTTCGGAAACCGGGGCAATCTGGAGGTCTTGGTCGAGGGCGATCCGCGCCTGTTTAACCAATATGGTGTAATCCTCGTGAACCCTGAAAAGCACTCCGGCGTTCGCGCCGCTGCCGGGCAAAGGTTTATCGATTGGCTTATCGGCCCTGATGGACAGGCGGCGATTGCGTCTTACACGCTGGATGGTGAGCAGTTGTTTTTTCCAAACGCACAGTAAGTTCGACTTGGGTTAGCGCAACCGCGAATAGACAACAGATCAACCACTGGCGCCGTTGTGGTGGATCCGACCCAGATTTGCGAGGTCATAGCCGCCTATTTCATCAGCGCGTTCGATAAAACGCTCGGATTTCAAAAACTGGGTCAGCGTCTGCATGGGGGCCTCGAAGAAGGCGCGGCGCCAGATTGCAAGGTCCAGACGCTCGGAATGGGTGGGCACGAAACTCAGCCCGTACGGGCGCGCCAATGCACCGAGGCCAAAACCAACCTCTGCCTTGCCGTCACGCAGGGCGGTGGCCAGCTCTTCTTCGGTGCGGGCACAAACAGGCAGGGTGTTCAGATCATCACGACCCAAACCGTGGGCGCTGAGCAGTGCATCGAACAGACGCTGGCTGGCGGCGCTGTCTTGCCGCAAAATGATCCGTCTGCCTTTCAGATCCTGAAACCCCGAGATGTCCGAGGTGCCGGGTGCCAGCAACAGGCCGCGCTGCCGGTTGGCAATCTGGTAGAGGATCACAGGTGCTTCGCCCATCGTGTCGCGCAGGGTCTGAGTGTTGAAGCCTTCCGGTTCGTGGATATGCAAGGCCGCCGCCTGTGCGCTGCGCTCCGCGAGACGATTCAGCCCGTCGAAAGACCCATCATAGTAAGTCGCAAGCCCAGAGCCGCTTTCCCGCAAAGCCCAGTCCAGCAGGGGATCGTGGCTACCTGCCACGATCGGCGGCAGGGGTGGTTCGACGACATCGGGGCCAGAGCGTGAGGCGTTGAGCCACGCTATGATCTCGGCTTTTGGGAACAACAGCTTGCCCATGGCGCGTACACAGGGGATCTCGCCCGAGGATGCCAGATCATAGGCCTTCCGCTCACCAATGCGCAGCAGATCCGCCAATTCGCGGGTGGTCAGGTATTGCGGCATTCAGTCGAGGCGTACAGCCGAACCGGACGTCTTGTCGGCGGCGCTGAAACCGAATTGATCCAGCGTGTAAGGAGCGGCGACAGTGATCACGACCATCGCTGCGACGGCGGTCAGAAAGGCTTTCATGTTCTCCTCCGGCTCAATCCTGCGGTGCGGTGGCGCTGCGCAGAAACGCGACCAGATCTAACCGGTCCTGTGCTTGCGTGATCCGCTGCATTGGCATCTTTGACCCCGGAATGTAATGGTCCGGGCCTTCGTCGAAAAGAGCATTTATTGTCTCTTCATTCCAAATAATATCAGAGTCTTGCAGCGTATCCGAGTACAAATAACCGGGCAATGTGCCCGCTTTCCGCCCAAAGATGTCGTGCAAGGTAGGGCCTGCACGTCGACCCCCATCCGGCGTCAGGCTGTGACAGATCGAACATTTGCGCGCAAATTGCCGTTCTCCGTTGCCCATCTCGCTTGGGTCTTTCAGAAAGCTGGGTTCGGCAGCGGCCATCTGTTCGCGATCGCCCAATGCTGAAACGGGCCAGCTGTACATTGCCTCATCAATGCCGCCTGCGTGAAGGTTTTGACCATCGGCAGAAAAAGCGAGCGCCCAAACCGGACCGCGCAGGGTGGCGCGGAAATCTTGTGCAATGCGCCATTCAGCCGTGTCGATGACCATTATAAAGCCCTCACCATCACCGACAGCCAACAGCTTGCGATCGGGGCTCAATGCCATGGCGAGGATCGGGCGCCGATCCAACGTAAAGTCATGTTCTTCTTCGGTGGTGAGGCTCAGGATGCGTGTCACTCCATCGACGGTACCGTAGGCGATCCAGTTGTCTTGTGCGTTCAGGACCAATTCATTGATGCCAAAACCATGCTCGATCAGGCGATTTGTTTCCTGACCGCTGGCGACATCCCAGATACGCAACGCTCCGTCGACACCTGCCGAATAAAGCTGCTTTCCGTCCGGCGTAAAAACAACTGCATTCACCCCGCTGCCGATTGGCCCAAGCAGGGTCGGCTCGGACCCGTCCACCGGCCACAGGCCGATGGTGCCATCCCAGCTGGCCGTCGCGATATGAGTTTTCGACGCTGCAATGCCGATAATCTTGCCTTTGTGCTGCCCGACTACATCGCCGCCGGGCCAGCGGCGGAGGGTGAAGTCATCCCCGGCAGAATAGATTGCAGTGCCATTGAAAACGACCGAGTTCACTGCCGCTTCGTGCCCCTCCAGCCATTCCGGTGTCTGTCCGGTCCAGAGACCGACCGAATTGTCGAAACTGGCCGTTGCGATACGCCCATCCGGCGCCGAAGCGATCCCCATGATCGGCCCGCCATGGCCTTTGAGCGTGAAAAACTCGGACCAGGCGGGCAGGGGGGTCAAAACAAGCGCAAGAGCGAGCCAGCGCATCTATTCTGCAGGTGAGGCCGCTGCCTTGCCGGCCTCTTTTTCTTGCACCTCTTCCAGCCACAGCGAGTGGTGCTCGCGTGCCCATTGTTCTTCGACTTCACCGGTGCCCATGGCGTCAAACGCACCCTCCATGCCCACCGAGCCAAGGTAGATATGGGCGATGATGATGGCGATGAACACGTAGGCGACCATGACATGCCAAACTTGGGCATATTGCATCTCTTCCTGCGGTGACATCTGCACTGGCAGGTTCAGACCCAACGCCTGCGGAATACCTGTCGAATTGGCGATTGAGAAGGTTTTGGCGAACATCGGCAGCTCGAACGGGAATAGCAGCGACAGGCCTGACAGGCTGATAGAGACACCCAGTAGAATGCAAGCCCAGAAGATTATCTTTTGACCCGCATTGAATTTCTTGGCTGGTGGGTGGCTGTCTTTGGTGAACAAGCCCCCTCCGGCGGCCAACCATTTCAGGTCGGTCTTGTTGGGGATGTTATGGGCAATCCAATTTATGGTGATGATTATCAGTCCCAGCATGAAGGCCCATGCGAGGTTGTTGTGAAGCCACTTGCACCCTTGCGCGATAGTGGCGAACCCTTCTTTGCCAAAGACCGGGATCAAGAAATCGCGGCCATAAAGGGTCAGCAGGCCTGTGATGCCGAGCACAAGGAACGACCCGGCAAAGAGCCAGTGACCGAAACGTTCGAAACTGTTGAAACGAAGGACCGTGCGGCCGGTTTTTTCTCCGTCGATGCGGATTTTTCCTCGGATCAGAAAGAAAAGCACAATGATCGCAAGCATTCCGCCCAGAATGTAGGTTCCATAATCACGCAACGGGCCAGTTCGGAAGTTCAACCACCACATGCCGCCGTCTTGAATCAGCACGCTGTCCGCAGGTCCCTGGGAAGAAACGGTGACGTCCGCAGATCCGTAACGCAGCGCGCGGTAGACGTCACTGTCAGAGGCAACACCGCGGGTGCCGAACTGTCCCAGCAGGCCTTCAACATTGCCCTGACCGGTGTTTTCAGATCTGTAGCTGTTGTCGACCTTCTCGCCTCGCTGGCGGGCCAGAATGTCCTCAAGCGTGGTCGCGCCGCCGGTTGTAGACCGGTCGGTCGGATCCGCAGGGGCGGCCCCCTCACTGGTTTGAGCGCCCGCAACTTGGGTCAGCGTTAGCGAAAGCAGGAAAGCGATGAATAAGCGCAACATCGGAACCTCAATAAAAATCCAATGCAGGATGACCCACATCTGCGGGTCATCCGTTTTGCTTTAGTAGACGGGGTCAGCCGTCTTTCTGATCGTAGGCCGTGCCCCAACCCCAAGCGCCCGAACCAAATCCGCGCGCGACGACACGCTCACGGTAAATAGCCGAGACCACGTCGCCATCGCCGGCGAGCAGGGCCTTGGTAGAACACATCTCGGCGCAGATGGGCAATTTGCCCTCTGCGATCCGGTTGCGTCCGTATTTGGCGAACTCTGCGGTCGAGTGCGTTTCCTCGGGGCCGCCAGCACAGAAGGTACATTTGTCCATCTTGCCTCGCGATCCGAAGTTGCCCGCCTGCGGGTATTGCGGCGCGCCGAAGGGGCACGCATAGAAGCAATAGCCGCAGCCAATGCACAGGTCCTTGGAGTGCAGGACGACCCCTTCTTCGTTCTGATAGAAGCAGTCGACCGGGCACACCGCCATGCAGGGCGCATCCGAACAATGCATACAGGCCACCGAGATCGAGCGTTCACCCGGATTGCCGTCATTGATCGTCACCACCCTGCGGCGGTTGATGCCCCACGGCACCTCGTGCTCGTTCTTACACGCGGTTACGCAGGCATTACACTCGATGCAGCGTTCAGCGTCGCAGAGAAACTTTGCTCTAGCCATTATCGTCCTCCTTACGCTGACCAGATTTTGCAGAGAGTCGCTTTGGTCTCTTGCATCTGGGTCACTGAATCATAGCCATAGGTCTGGGCGGTGTTGGTACTTTCACCCAGCACATAGGGGTCTGCACCAGCAGGATACTTGTGCCGCTGGTCTTCGCCCTGGAAATGGCCGCCAAAGTGGAAGGGCATGAAGGCGACACCGGCACCGACCCTGTTGGTCAGCATCGCCATCACCTTGACCTTGCCGCCTTCCGGACCTTCGACCCAGACCTGCGATCCGTCACGAATACCAAGGTTATTGGCATCGCGCGGATTGATCTCGACGAACATGTCCTGCTGCAGCTCGGCCAGCCACGGGTTCGACCGCGTCTCATCGCCGCCACCTTCATATTCGACCAGACGACCAGACGTGAGGATTATCGGGTAATCCTTTGAAAAGTCGTTCTTTTGGATCGACGCATAAAGGGTAGGTAGACGATAGGCCTGACGGTCATCGTAGGTTGGATAGTCCTCCACCAGATCGCGCCGGTTCGTGTAAAGCGGCTCGCGGTGCAGTGGGATCGGATCCGGGAAGGTCCATACGACCGCGCGTGCCTTTGCGTTCCCGAAGGGCGCACAGCCATGGGCAATCGCGACCCGTTGGATACCGCCGCTAAGGTCGGTTTTCCAGTTGGTCTCTGGTCCCGCAACGGCGTCGATGGCCGCACGTTCCTCAGCCGTCAGATCACCGTCCCAGCCAAGGTCCATCAGCATCTGCATCGTGAATTCCGGATAACCATCCTGAATTTCCGAACCAACGCTATAGACCCCTTCGGCCAGCAGGTTGTCGCCGTCACGTTCCACTCCGAAACGGGCGCGGAAGGTCAGGCCACCTTCGGCCACCGGTTTGGACATGTCATAGAGGTTTGGTGTCCCCGTATGACCCATCTCAGCGGTTCCCCAGCAGGGCCAGGGCAGACCGTAATACTCGCCGTCGTTGGGGCCACCAATGGCTTGCAGCGTGGTTCTGTCGAACGTGTGCTGGTTGGCCATATGGCTTTTCAGACGTTCCGGCGACTGACCGGTATAGCCAATTGTCCAAAGGCCGCTGTTGAACTCACGCGTGATGCTTTCAACATTCGGGGTTTCGGCATCTTCCATCTCGATATTGCGGAAGAACCGATCCGCCCAGCCGAACTTGTTGGCGAACTTGGCCATGATGACCTCGTCCGGCAGGCTTTCGAACAGAGGTTCGACCACGCGGTCCCGCCACTGCAGCGATCGGTTCGAGGCCGTGACCGAGCCACGGGTTTCGAACTGCGTACAGGCGGGCAGCAGATAGACGCCATCGGTGCGGTCATGCAGCACGGCCGAGACGGTGGGATACGGGTCGATCACGACCAGCATGTCCAGCTTCTCCATCGCCGTCTTCATTTCCGTCATCCGGGTCTGCGAGTTGGGCGCGTGGCCCCACAGAACCATGGCGCGGACATTGTTGTCCTGATCCATGTTAGCTGGGTCTTCGAGAACACCGTCGATCCAGCGGGAGACCGGGATGCCGCGCTCATTCTGCAGCGGTTTATCCTTGCCTTCCTTATCCTTGATCGTGGCGAACTGGCCTGCAAGCCACTCGGGCTCTTCACCCCAGACTCGTGCCCAGTGACCCCATGCGCCTTTGGATAAGCCATAGTAGCCGGGCAGGGTGTGGGACAGAACACCAAGGTCTGTCGCGCCTTGCACGTTGTCATGGCCGCGGAAGATGTTGGTGCCACCACCCGAGGTGCCCATGTTGCCAAGCGCAAGCTGAAGCACGCAGTAGGCGCGAGTGTTGTTGTTGCCGTTGGTGTGCTGCGTACCACCCATGCACCATACAACGGTACCGGGGCGGTTGTTCACCATGGTCCGTGCGACGCGGCGCAGCTGCGAGCCGGGCGTGCCGGTGACACGTTCAACCTCATCCGGGTTCCACTTGGCAACCTCTTCACGGATTTGGTCCATCCCCCAGACACGGGTGCGGATGAACTCTTTGTCCTCCCAGCCGTTGTCGAAGATGTGCCACAGGATACCCCAGATCAGAGCGACGTCGGTACCGGGGCGGAAGCGGACATATTCATCCGCATGGGCCGCGGTGCGCGTAAAGCGCGGGTCGCAGACGATTAAAGGCGCATTGTTCTGCTCTTTCGCACGCAGAATATGCAGCAGCGAGACGGGGTGCGCCTCGGCCGGGTTACCACCGATGATGAAGATGGCCCGGCTGTTGTGCATGTCGTTGTACGAATTGGTCATGGCGCCGTAGCCCCATGTATTCGCAACACCCGCGACAGTGGTCGAGTGGCAGATACGCGCCTGATGGTCCACGTTGTTCGTGCCCCAATAGGCGGCGAACTTGCGGAACAGATAGGCCTGTTCGTTATTGTGCTTCGCAGACCCCAGCCAGTACACGCTGTCCGGCCCGGATTCTTCGCGGATGCTCATCATGCCATCGCCGATCTCGTTGATCGCCTCTTCCCAGCTGATGCGCTTCCACTCGCCACCTTCCTTTTTCATCGGATATTTCAGGCGGCGCTCGCCATGGGCGTGCTCGCGGACCGAGGCCCCCTTGGCGCAGTGTGCACCCAGATTGAATGGGCTGTCCCAGCCGGGTTCTTGCCCGATCCAGACTCCGTTCTGTACCTCGGCAACGACCGTGCAGCCGACCGAGCAGTGAGTGCATACGGATTTGATATTCTCAACGGCGGTGTTTGCCGCTGTCTGGGCACTGGCGGGTGTCACGGTTCCACCCGTGGCGCTGATCGCGGCAAGGCCGCCGATCGTCAGGCCCGAGCCACGCAAGAATGCGCGGCGATCGACGGTTTTCTCGCCGACCTGGGACAGGATACTTGTCCGCTGGGGGCGTCTCGCAACCCCGTTGGTCTTTTTCCTAAGCATTTCTTTCCTCCCTTGCTGGCCATGTAACCCATGGCTGGCTTGGTACTTCGCGAAACCGACTTCAGGGCCAATCGCAACCGTCAGTCGGGTATGACTACGTCCGGGTCAGAACCGGGCGCTGTCGAGGTATGCGCGCGTGTGCGCGGTGTCCTGCATCCGGGTTTCGTCCGTCGGCAGTTCGGCTGCTTCGGCTTTCCCAGACAGGCTGGCGGCGGCTACAGCAGCGGGCGCTGCGGTACCGGCCAGTTTCAGGAAGTCGCGGCGGGTTGCGCCTTCTTCCTTGGTCTTGCTCATGGGCTCCTCCTGTCCCAATTGCGGTTTGGTGCCTAAAGGCACCGGCGAATGGCGGGCTAGGCCGCCGTCATTCGAAAGGCTTCACGTTCGATCTCCATGAACACCCGACCAGCCGTGCCGACCGAGGCGTAGAGAACCGAGTTCTCGGCACCTTCCAAATCCGAATAGAAATGCGCGGCCCAGGGCCCGATATGTTTGCTCCAGAACGCCTTTTGATCTTCCAGCGTGGCGGGCGCGCCGAACCGACCGACGATCATGCCCGCCATCATTTCCATTAGCGAGGCGATGTTGTCTTCGGGTTCATAAACATTCTTCGCCCGGGTGATGCCCCGCGCGGCCATGTCATTGCGCAGCTGCGCCAGGGGTTTTTCGTTCAGAAATCCCGTCAGGTAGAAAGAGGCATAAGGCAGCAGTTCGCCTCGGCCCAATCCGATGAACAGTGCGTTGAATTCGCGCTCTGCGGCGGCAGGCTTGGTCACCTTGGCCACCCGTGCCATTGCCTGAATGGCCTGACCTAGAACCGAGTCATCACCGCTTAGCCCGGCCATCTGATCCAAAAGCAACTGATCGGGTGGACCGGCCAATAGCAGGCCAAGAAAATTATAGAAATCCGCACGCAGACGATCCTCAGTCGAGATATCCAATGTTTGCGCGTTGTCTGCGGTCATAGAGTTATCCTTCGAATTCGAATTTCATACGGCGTGGAGCAGGGGGGAGTTCGATTTCCTCTGGCTCTTCCATTTCAACCATCTGTGGGGCTTCCGGTTCTGGTTTGACGGCGTTGATCGGTTCTTCACCTGACTCGATCGCCTCGGGCATGTCAGCTTCTGTTTCTGCTTCGGACACTTCTGCCTCGGCAGCGAGCGCTTCGACATGCGCCAACATACCCTTGCCAACCTGATACGCGGTCTGGATGTTCTCAATCACGCAGGCCGCATCGGTATAATCCTCGCCGTAATCGACCAGCCCGTCGACATTGGCCAGAACAGGATTCAACCGCCATAGGCGCCGCAAGGCGCGGCGGCGCAAACGGTTAGGTACAGCTTTGGCCATGAAGCCCGAGACATCATCGCCGGCTTCCAGCGTGTCGGGATCGGGCAGATCAAACTCGGCAAGAATTTCGGCGTCGCTTTTTTCCTCCAACTCAGCTTGCCGCGTTGTGATAATCTGTTCCTCTGCGGCCAAAGCTTCTGCTTCGGTCTCGGCCTGAACGGCGGCCTTGCGGCGGGACCAGAAATCGCGGGCCTGGGTCATTGCAGCACCCGACGCGGAGCCCGGTAGACATCTGAATCCTGCCGGATTCGTGCATCGCCCTTGCCGTCTTCCACCAGATCGGTGCGTTTCTTGTCCCGTTTACGTTTTATGAACACCTCGTCCTGATGATGCTGCAGGGTGAAATCGCGGAGCCATGCAATCAACCCTTCGGTCATCGGAATCTTCTCAACGATCTCTTCGCCGGTATCCGCATAATCCTGACCCTCGAACGGTGAGGCGGTGATCAATACGGCATTCAGGGGTGTTTCGCCTTTCAGCTCATCCCGCAAAACCAGGTACAGCGAAGGTTGACCGTCCGACAGGTTGACCATGTAGGCTTCGGTTTCATCGGCCCACAGGGTGAGGGGCAGGGTGGCTGCATGGTATTCGATGGCCTCACCTTCACGTCGCAACTCTTGCCAGTCGGCAGGCTTTGCACCTGGCAAAACAGCGACCGCGCGCCAGTTCCAACGCGCCCAGCGTGTCACCCCGGGTGTTCTGCGCACGACGACGCCAATTGTCATTTCAGTCCGGCTTGCGGCCTTGGCCACTGGCTCCTCCCCGGAAGGCTCTCCCCTGCCTTCCATTGATGTACTATGTTACATAAATTGGCGACCTGCCAAGTCTAGTTTCGCCTAATATGAGACATTCACTTAGAGTTTATTTCCAACTTCAGGTTTTGATGGCGATTTGTGATGAAAAATAATGCACATATCGGGATTTTCTCTGATGCTTCGCATTGCCTCGGCGCGGATTGGGTCTAAGCTGCTGATGGGGCAGAACGCAGCGTCGGGAGGGGAAATGGCCAGCAAGCTCATATTGTGTGATTGCGAGGGGACGCAGTCCCTGAACGCAGATGGTATTTCTGCAGCCTGCGATACGGAGTGCTCGAAGGTGCATACCGCCCTTTGTACGCGCCAGATTCAAACTGCCGCCGAGTTGATGACGGGCGATGAGCAGGTGGTGTTTGCCTGCGCTCAGGAAAGTGCAGTTTTTAGCGAGCTTGCCGAGGAACTGGGTGTTGAAGCGCCCGGATTTGTCGATCTGCGCGACCGAGCTGGCTGGTCCGAACAGGGGACCGATGCAACCCCCAAAATGGCTGCGCTCGCGGCTGAGGCATTACTGCCGCAGCCAGTGACCCCAAGTTTCGATGTCATCAGTGAAGGAACCTGCTGTATTGTCGGGCCCGGAGAGGTTGTCTTTCCGTTGGCCGAACAGCTGTCCGCTGTGTTGGCCGTGACTGTGCTTTTGGTTGACGATGCAGAACCGCTAAGCCGCAACTATGACGTTGCGCGCGCACGGATACGCAGACTGACCGGCGCGCTGGGCGGATTTGTTTGGCATCTGGATCAGGTGCAGCAACTAGATCCCGGCGGACGCGGAGAATTTGGTTGGAGCGCACCCCGTGACGGTGCAACGTCGCGTTGCGACATTGTTGTTGATCTGACCGGAGCAACACCTTTGGTTAATGCCCCCGAAAAGCGCGAGGGGTACTTGCGCGCTGATCCCCGCGATGCGGTGGCCGTCGCGCGTCTTGCTTTTGAAGCGGTGCAACTGGTCGGGACCTTTGAAAAACCGCTCTATGTCCGATTGGATGAGACGCTTTGCGCCCATTCGCGAGCGGAACAAACGGGGTGTTCAAACTGTCTGGACGTCTGCCCGACCGGTGCGATCACACCGGCTGGCGATCATGTAGCCATTGATCCGATGATTTGCGCCGGGTGCGGTGAGTGTTCGGCGTTGTGCCCGTCGACTGCCATCACATATGAAGATCCTCCGGTCTCGGCGGTATTGTCGCGGATGCACATTCTGGCCCGGACCTTCCGGCGCGCGGGCGGCGTTGCACCGCGACTACTGGTGCACGACGCCCATGGGGCGCAGATGATCCGGATGGCGGCCCGGTTTGGACGGGGACTGCCAGCGGATGTCATTCCGCTGGAGCTGAATGTGGTTTCGGGCTTTGGACATGCCGAGATGCTCGCAGCGCTGGCGCATGGCTTTGCGCGCGCCGATATCCTGATTAGCCCCAAGACCGAACGGGACGCGCTTGATCGTGAATTAGAGCTGGCTCTGGCAATCGCAGAGTACGACGCGCTGAGTCTGATCGATGAAACCGACCCGGATGCGCTGGCAGATCTGCTTTATGCGCAAGATGTTCTGCAGCCATTGGCTGATCCGGTGCTTCCACTGGGTAATCGTCGTCAAATAGCGCGTCTGGCGGCGCAAGCTTTGAACCCGGAGGTCGAGGTGCCGCTGGCCCTGCCCGAGGGCGCACCTTATGGCGCGATTGCAGTGAATACCGACACCTGTACATTGTGCCTGAGTTGCGTGTCCCTTTGCCCATCGGGGGCGCTGATCGATAACCCGGACAAGCCGCAGTTGAATTTCCAGCAGGACGCCTGCCTGCAATGCGGGATTTGCCGAACGATCTGCCCAGAACAGGCGATCACACTAGTGCCCCAGCTTGATCTGAGCGACCAAGCGCTGTCACAACAGGTGCTGAATGAAGAGGAACCCTTTGAATGCGTCGAATGCGGCGCAGCGTTTGGCGTTAAATCAACGGTTGAGCGGATCATGGAAAAGTTGTCGGGCACACATCCGATGTTCGCGACCTCGGATCAGGCGCGGATGATCCAGATGTGCGACAATTGCCGGGTGAACGCCCAGTTCCATAGCGCTGACAATCCATTTCAATCCGCCCCCAGACCACGGGTTGTCACAACGGATGATTACCTTTCAAAGCGCAAGGATCACTGAAGTTGCAGTGGCGCGCCCAGATCGGCGGCGCGCATGGCGGTCACGAAAGCCAGAATTGCTTCGAGGTCATCCAGGCTCATCTCGACCGGATGGATCGGTGAGGGACGCTCGGGCGGGAAAGGTTCGGTGACGCCCTCGATCTGCGTGAAAGCTGGGTGTGGGTTCAGGGCAAAGAACGCCTGAAACCGTTCCGACCAGTCGGGCATTGCGCGCAGCACTGCGAAAGACGGGGTCGAACCCAGCCCGTTCATCCGATTCTTTGGGCCAATTACGTGGCACCGGCCACAATGGGTCATCGACAGATCTTCGCCAAGCAGCGCGTTTCCGTCGACCACGACCTCTTTGGTAACAGTGGCAGTTTCGAAACTTGCGCTAAAGGGCGTGCCCTCGTCGGGGATGAAGTTTTCAACCGTCCGTCTGCCAATGTCGGAAAGTAGCCATTCACGAAACCTTACCTGCCTGGCGCTGTCGTCGATTCGTAGATGATAGACCACCCCGTCACGGGCAAAGACCGGATCGCCGGGCGAACTCGGGGCCAGTGACATGACGCCGCTTTCATCCGCAACAACACGTATTCCGGTCTTGAGAGAAAAGCGCGGAAGAATATGTTGCAAAAGACCTGAGTTTGTCACCTCATCCGGGGCGGCAAGGCCCAATGCCTCTTGCGACCAAGAGGGGGTGGCGGTGAGCGTCAGGCTCAGGCACAACAGGACAAAGCGCATGGTTAAGCCTAACGGCGGCTGACCCGATGCGTCAAATGTACAAAATGAGACGGAGACACATGCAATGAGCGGCGACTATATTCTGTCGATACGCAAGGCGCCCAGCGTGGGGCGGATCAAGGGGAATACGGCATGAGCATCCGTGATGCAGTTCTAGCGAACTTGAAGAAGATTACCGATCCGGTTTCTGGTCAGGATATTGTGAGCGCGGGTATCGTGCGTGCATTGAATGTTGAAGGCGATACCGTTCGGTTTGTGCTGGAGATCGATCCCAAACAGGCCGAGAAGATGGAGCCCGTTCGCGCCACAGCCGAACAGGCGGCGCAGATGGTTGATGGTGTTTCAAAGGTCTCGGCAATGTTGACCGCGCATTCGGACAAGGCACCGCCTGATTTGAAGCCCAAGCCCAAGCCCTCACAAACCGGACCGCAGGCCGTTCCCGGTGTGGACCGGATCATCGCGGTTGCGTCGGGCAAGGGTGGCGTGGGCAAGTCCACCGTGTCGGCCAACCTTGCCTGTGCGCTGGCTGCTGAAGGCCGTCGCGTAGGCCTGTTGGACGCAGACGTATATGGCCCTTCACAACCCCGGATGCTGGGTGTGTCGGGGCGACCGGCCAGCCCAGATGGCAAGACGATCCTGCCGCTGCGCAATCACGGTGTCACCATGATGTCGATGGGGTTAATGACCAACGAAGGGCAGGCGGTTGTCTGGCGCGGCCCCATGCTGATGGGCGCCTTGCAGCAGATGATGAGTCAGGTGCAATGGGGCGCATTGGATGTGTTGATCGTTGATCTGCCCCCCGGAACCGGCGATGTGCAACTGACGCTGAGCCAGAAGTTTCAGGTGGATGGAGCCATTGTCGTCTCAACCCCACAGGATGTTGCTTTGATCGACGCCCGCAAGGGGATCGATATGTTCAACCAGCTCAAGACGCCCATTGTTGGGATGATCGAAAACATGTCGACGCATATTTGCTCGAATTGCGGACACGAAGAACATGTCTTTGGCCATGGCGGTGTTGCCTCAGAAGCCGAGGCGCTGGGCGTGCCATTGCTAGGGGAAATTCCGCTGCATCTGGATATCCGAGTTGCCGCCGACGGGGGTGCCCCCATCGTGGTCAGCAAACCTGACAGCCCGCAAGCCGAAGCCTTCCGCAAGATCGCCCGCGACATGATTGCCAAGGGCAAAGCGTGACCCAGCCGGTCTTTCCCCCATTGCTCAAAGGGCAACCTGCCAAGGCTGGCGAAGACCCGTTCGAGCGTGCCCAGGCGATGGCAGCGCTGGGCTGTGACGCGGGAACTGTGGTCCACAATATTCAGGCGGATCGTCTGCGCGTTGCGATAGTATTCGCGCCCGAGGTTCCGTTGCGGGATGCTATGGCAATGCTGCCGCTTTGTGCTGTCGGGTTCCAGAATGCGCTGGGCGCGCTGGCCCCGCCCGAGGTCGCGGTGCACTTGGGTTGGGATGGGCTGATCTGTGTAAACGGTGCAAAATGTGGGACAATAAAAGTTGCAGCGTCGTCTGCCGAGGTGGATGAGGTTCCCGATTGGCTGATCGTTGGTTGGGAACTGGCCTTGCTTCAAACCAGCGATGCACCAGGGGAAACACCGGATGTTACCTCGCTCTATGATGAAGGATGCGCCGAGGTTTCTGCGACGCAGTTGGTCGAGAGCTGGTCGCGTCACATGTTGACCTGGTTGAACCGCTGGACCGAGGACGGTAACGCGCCGATTCACGCTGAGTGGATGGGGCTGCTGCGCGGTGTCGGAGAACCTATTGGAGAAGGGGGTGTCTTTCTGGGCACCGACGAGCGCTTCGGTATGCTGATCCGCGACGGCGCGGACACACATTTACGCCCGCTGACAGAATTATTGGAGACCGCCAGATGAAACTCGCCCGTGCTATCCATTTTGATGAAAGCGATATGAACGTGTTTCATTCACCCGCAAGAACCGGTGAATGGTGCATCTCGGGCGGATTCGAGTTTTCGAACTGGAGTGAGGCTGATCTGGAAGGCAAGGCGCGTCAGGCCTTTGCCAATGGATGGCTGGGGCTTGAAACCTTCGGGCGCGTTACATTTGTTGCCGTCACACAAGTCGAGCAGGCCGAGATTGACCAGATCACGCAATATCTGGCCGAGCATTTCGTGCAATTCTACGGCGCGCCTTCGGTTGAAGCCGCGTTAGAAGTGGCGCAGGCCGAAGTCTCACATATGTCCGAGCTGTGCGAAGATCATGCCCCGAACACATTGCTGACCGTCGCCCGAGAGCTGACGGGGGCAGGGGTGCACGAGGCATTCCGAGTGATCACCCCGCAAGAGACGCAACTTGAAGCGTTGGCCGTCCACGGCTCGCTGGACGATTAGATCAGATCGGCGAAGCCGCCGAATTGTCCGCGCTTGAAGATCAGCCCCTGACCTGGGCGATGCATGACCTGTTCAACATGACCAACAAGGATCAGGTGGTCACCTGCCTCATGACGGGCCGACAGGCGGCAATCGAAGCGGGCGAGGCATTCCGCAAGTCGGGGGCGCCCGGCGTCATCCTCCTGCCAATCCGCATGGGAAAAATCGAACCCGTTTCGCGCGAATTGCAATGCTTGGTCGTGCTGGTCCTGCGCCATTACATGGATCGCGTAATGTTCGCAGTTGTGGAACGCGTCGTACCGGTTCGAGCCCCGATCAAGACACCACAGGACCAGCGGCGGGTCCAGCGATACAGACGCAAATGAGTTCACCGTGATTGCTGCAGGGCCCTCGGAGGTATTTGTGGTCACAACGGTGACGCCGGTGCCGAAACAGCCCAAGGCCTCGCGAAAGGCAAGGCTTTGCTCGGGGCTGGGAATGAAAGTTTTTTCCGTCATCGCGCGCTCGTACATGGGCCTGTCTCAGGTGCCACGCGACGCCGGGATTGTCCACGGAAAGCTGCGGTGATTTTAGGAATTTCTGGTCAGTTCAGGTCTTCAAGCAACCGTCCGTGTTTGCGAGTCTCGGTGATGACGTCGCCAAAGGTCACCAAATTACGGGCCGTAAGCATCGGTAGCATCCGAACCAGCACTTCGGCGGTCGCGACGGCATCACCCAAGGCCGTGTGACGCAAGGCTTCCGGGATCGTTATGCCTAACCGCTCGCAGACCGCGTCCAGCGTATGCGTTTCGCTTGCCCCGAACAGCACCGCCGACAGCAGGACCGTATCCAGAATGGGGTGGCTCCATTCCACCCCCATACGCTCGGCATGGCGGCGCAGGAAAGCCATGTCGAATGGTGCGTTATGGGCAACAATGACGGCATCCCGGGCAAATTGGTGAAAGCTGCGACCGGCCTCGGCAATATCAGGCGCACCCTGAACCATCCGGTCGCTGACCTTATGCACTTTGGTTGAAGCTGGGGGGATCGGGATGCCGGGGTCGACCAGGGTATCAAGCCGTTCGCCTTCGACGATCTTACCCTTTACGACGCGCACCGCACCGATCTGTACGATCTCATCCTTATGCGGGAGCAGGCCCGTGGTTTCGGTGTCAAAGACTACGAAGCAGAGGTCCAACAGGGGTCTATCTTCAAACGCGTCGTCACCGGGTGTGTCGAGAAGTTCGAAATCGTAAACCAGCGGGCGGGCCGCGTCGGGTTCGATTTGCGCGGCACTGTCATCGAAGACCAGCATGTAACCGGGGGCATCGCCCAATGGTTTCATACGGGCAGAATAGGATTGCCGCCCATCAACACTGGTTAGTGTGCAATGGACGTCTTTCCCGGTTTTGATCAGCTTCGCGTAGGAATCCGTCAGACCGGTCGCTTCGAGGTAGTCAAAAAGCGAGGCGTTTAGCCGAGGATGTGCGATCTGTGCCAGAACCTCAGCCGCCTGCGCGTCATATAGAACGATCTGATGCTTCGGTCCGGCCAAAAGCATTGCAACCGGGATCTCGGTCAGCAGCGCGGTGAGACGCTGTTTTTCCGATGCCAGATGGGCCGTTTCCGCGGCCACGGCCTCAGCCGTGGTCATGGCGTTGGCAGCCAGTTGTTCGGCCAGTCCAGCGGCGGCGGGAGCCAGATCGCCCAAATAGCGCGCCGCTTGAAGGTCCAGATCCGTGCTGACCCCGGCGTGTGCGCGCGCCCGGAGTTGGGCCGAGAGCCGCTCGATTGGTTTTGCAACGTTATCATCAAAAAGAAGCCAGACTCCGGCAACCAGCGCCAACATTCCAAACGCGATCAGTATCTCTGCGAAGATGAACGCATCCATAAGCGCGGGATCACTTGCCCTCTGATAACCGACCCACAAAGCCAGGGTGCTGATGATCAGCCCTCCTGCCGCAAGTAATAGGAAGAACAGGAACACCCTCAGGCGCAGGCTCAGATGGTTCAACATAGTCAGACCCCGCAGGTTGCCTCGATTACCGGATCTTCAGCGTCGATCTTGATCCAGCTGGCGTTCAGCAAACGTCCGTCATCGGCGAATTCGGCCCCGTCTGCCAGGTTGGCGCGGCTGTTTTCGGCGCAGTTTACAGCGACCGGCATCTTCGAGACCGGTGCCCAGCGTCCAAAGAAGTAAAGATCGACCAGACGCTCGTCCGGCAAATTGGCATTTGTGCGTACCGATGTGGCGTCGATTGCAGCAAAGCGGTCGACAAAGGGCACGGCATACGTCCATGGACGATAGAAGGCGCGGCTTTCCACCTCCTGCACGATGGTGAGGCTGTCGGGCAGTTGGTCGCGCGTACGGTCATACCAAGAATACTCGCTGGTAATCGTCATACCGATCATCCCCGCACCTGCCGCAACCGGCGCGGCCCATTTGGGCAAGCGGCCCCCGGTCAGCTTGTTCACCACCATCACGACACCCGCAAAGGCAAAGCCTGCAAAAATCGTGCCGATCAGTTCCAGAAACATGTGATTTCTCCGTTCATTTCCAGTTTCTTAACCCAGCATTCCTTTGCCATGGCCAACCGCTGATTGCATGGTTTTTACCACGACAAAGGCATCGCGGAGATGACTTCGCTCAAAGTCCGACAATTCAGCGGGTGGCAGGTAATTGTCCGGTGCATCCCCGGATTTGACCAGACGCACTTGATGTTCCAATCGGGTCTCAGCGATCAGGTCATATGCGTCCAGTAAATCGCGTGCGCCGGACGCGCTGAGCACACCCGCAGCCTCGGCGGCGCTAAGACGGGCGCGGGTGTTCGCTTCGGTTAATTGTCCCTGCAGGCTGTAGATGCGTGCCAGATCCACGACAGGCACCACGCCATTATGCTTGAGGTCGAGCGTATTGCGATGCTCACCCGAACGTATGGTGGCGAATCCACGCAGCAGGCCCAGAGGAGGCGTGTGTTTCAGTGAGTTCGAAATCATATGCGCGACAAAGATCGAATTCGCATTGGCTGCCGCCAGCGTATCGGCCTGCAGGTCGGTGAACAGATCGAAGGACCCTCCGATGGGCCGCAGGTCAAACATCACCGAGGCCAGCATTTGCGCCTCAGGGTTGGGTTTGGCAATCCAGCCATTGAAATACTCGCGCCAGACACGCACGGGCTGGCACCAGCGAGGGTTGGTCGCCATCATGTCACCGGGGCAATAGAAATAACCGCAGGTATCCAGCCCGTCTGAGACGAATTTGGCCAGCGCAGCGAAGTAGGCCATATCACCGACCGCCACACTGTCATCTAGCATCAGGCAATTGTCCTGATCAGAAACTCCGGTCTGTTCCTGCCGTCCTTGCGAGCCGCAAGCAAGCCACAAGTAGGGCACTGGCGGCGCACCCAGTTCAGCCTCAGCCAGTGCCAGCAACCGCCGCGTCGCAGTGTCTGCGATGTCGGTGATCAGCCGTGTAACGATCTCGTGCCGGTTGCCGCCCGCTACGAGTTGGACCAGCAGTTGTGGTATCTCAGCGGTGACTTGAGCCATCTCTTGCGGGCTGTCGGCGCGGGCAATTCGTCCTACCAACTCGGCAGAATTGACCGCCTGATAGCGGGTGAGATCGGTTTGGGTTACGATTCCGACCAGCTTACCGGCCTCGGAAATTGGAATATGACCGATGCCACGTTCCATCATCACGTGTAATACGTCCGAGCCGATATCTGTCGGGGCAAGAATGATTGGATCGGCGGTCATGATCGCCGAAACCGCGGTGTCAGCGGGCATCGCCTCGGCGACGTATTTGCCGGAAATATCGCGGAGGGTTGCGATACCCAACAATCTGTCCCCTTCGGTCACGCAAAGCGATGAGATATGGCGGTCGCGCATGATCTGCGCGGCGTTTTGAACCGGAGTATCGGGCGGGCAGGTGGCAGGGTCACGAGCCATCAGCACGTCAATTGCACTGGTAGCCAGGCTTTGCGGTCCGCTCCGCCCACCGCGTGAACGGTTAAAGAACTTGGACACCACATCGTGACCTTCGATCAGGTTTTTCACAAGGTCTGGCGGCAACACGATCAACACTGACGGCGTGTGCGCGCGCGCATGTGTGGCGGCTTTGCCGTCCTTCAGCAATCCGCGCTCACCAAAAGAATTGCGCAATCCCAGATGCGAAACGACAGCGCCGTTTTCATCGGTAATTTCTACCTGTCCTTCATAGATCACAAAGACGCCGGGCAGAGCGTTGCCCAGCTGGTAAATGCTGCCATCGGCATCGACTTCGCGCACTTCGATCTGCTTGGCCAGATCGTCCAAAGCATCATGGGGCAACGAGTCATAGGGGTGTACAGACTTCAGAAACCGGGTGATTTCGTCATGGGACAGGGGCATTTACGCTCTCCGGAGTTCCGAATAAAAAATCCCGCCCGGTGGTGTGCCGGGCGGGAACAGTAAGTCGAAAGATGCGATCGAAGACAAGAGCCGCCGACCGCATCACACTCAGTGATCCTGAGCTGCGCCCGCACCACGGGGAATGCGAATGCTTTCGACCATATCTTTGATCTCCTGCGGAGTCTCTTTGGTCATACCGGCAACGACGTAGGCAACGCCGAAGTTGATCATCGCACCGATGGCGCCGAACGAGGTCGACTTGATCGGACCCAGAAGCGGATCAGCATCGGTGAACGAGTTGGTGCCCGGAATGAACAGCCAGCCCTTATGCAGGAAGATGTAGACCAGGGTTACGGTCAGACCAGCCAGCATACCTGCAACCGCGCCGGTGTTGTTGATGCGGGTCGAGAAGATCCCCATCATCAGCGCCGGGAAGATCGAGGCTGCTGCCAGACCAAAGGCCAAGGCCACGGTTTGTGCCGCAAAGCCCGGAGGGTTGAGACCCAGATAGGTTGCAACGACGATGGCTACAGCCATGGCAATCCGTGCCGCCAGAAGTTCACCCTTTTCAGAGATCGACGGGTTGATTGCACCTTTGACAAGGTCATGGGACACAGCCGACGAGATCGCCAGCAGCAGGCCCGCAGCGGTTGACAGAGCAGCCGCAAGACCACCAGCAGCGACCAGACCAATCACCCAACCTGGCAAGTTGGCAATCTCAGGATTGGCCAGAACCAGGATGTCGCGGTTGAACTTGGTCAGTTCGTTACCAACCCAGCCCTTTTCTTCCGCGATCGCGGTCATGGCTTCCGACTTGTCGTTGTAGTACTGGATTTTGCCGTCGCCGTTCTTGTCTTCCCAATCCAGCAGACCGGTTTTCTGCCACGTGGCCATCCAGTCATAACGCGGATCGTTGTCGATTTCTTCGACCGAAACAGCGCCACCTTCGATGCCACCATTGGGCCACATCATGTCGGTGATGTTCAGGCGCGCCATTGCACCAACAGCAGGAGCCGTCAGGTACAGCAGAGCGATGAAGACCAGCGCCCAGCCTGCCGACCAACGTGCGTCAGACACTTTGGGAACGGTGAAGAAGCGCATGATGACGTGCGGCAGACCAGCTGTACCGATCATCAGCGACAAGGTGAACAGCACCATGTTCAGCGTGTTCGAGTGGTGAGCCGTGTAGTCGTTGAAGCCCAACTCGGTCACGATGGCGTCCAGCTTAGTCAGCAGGGGTTCACCGCTGGCGGTGTCACCAAACAGACCCAGCGCCGGAACAGGCGTGCCGGTCAGCTGCAGCGAGATAAAGATGGCCGGGATGGTATAAGCGGTGATCAGCACGCAGTACTGAGCGACCTGAGTGTAGGTCACGCCCTTCATCCCACCAAACACTGCGTAGGCAAACACAACGCCGGCGCCGATCAGCAGACCTGTAGTGTTGGACACTTCGAGGAAGCGGCCAAAGGCCACGCCAACACCGGTCATCTGACCGATCACGTAGGTCACCGACGCAACGATCAGACAGATCACCGCAACGATACGTGCAGTCTGGCTGTAGAAACGATCGCCGATGAATTCCGACACGGTGAACTTGCCGAACTTACGCAGGTAGGGCGCAAGCAGCAGGGCCAGCAGCACGTAGCCACCGGTCCAACCCATCAGGAAGGTCGAGTTGTCGTAGCCGGTAAAGGCAATCAGGCCCGCCATCGAGATGAACGAGGCCGCAGACATCCAGTCCGCCGCTGTCGCCATACCGTTGGTGACCGGATGAACGCCGCGACCGGCGGCATAGAATTCCGATGTGGAACCCGCACGGGCCCAGATCGCGATGCCGATGTAAAGCGCAAAAGACGCGCCCACAAACAGCAGGTTGATGGTAAACTGATCCATGCCTATTACTCCTCGTCCACGCCGTGTTCAGCGTCGAGCTTGTTCATGCGCCAGGCGTAGTTGAAGATCAGCACCAGAAAGACCAGGATCGATCCTTGCTGAGCGAACCAAAAGCCCAGATCTGTACCGCCAACGGCGATGCCGGACAGCAGCGGACGCAGCAGAATGCCGAATCCAAACGACACCAGCGCCCAAATCGCGAGGCTGATGTAGATGAGGCGCAGGTTGGCCTGCCAATAGCCCTTGTCGGCTTCAGCAGTCTGCGCGGAGTTTGTTGAATGATCCGCCATCGCGGGTTCCTCCTTCGCTTCCCTCATTGGCGGCCCATTGCCCAACTCCTCCAGTGCGGTGGGCCGCTTCTCGGTTGTGCCAAACGCCCCGTGACGTCAGGCATAACTTCTCTGGTCCGCCAGGGCGGGTCCATTGAAGTATTCTGATTTAGGATCAAAGCCCTAGGGCTTATCTCCTCCCCTTATTTCATGACCTCGCCGACAATCCCTTGAAGGTCTTGCGCGATGTCGTCGATCTGACCCATGGCATCGATGCCTTTCAGCACACCTTGGGCTTGATAGTAGTCAATCAGCGGTGCGGTCTGCGCGTGATAGGCCGCCAGACGCGACGCGACCGTCTCGGCATTGTCGTCGGCGCGGCGTTTGAATTCTGTGTGTCCGCACTTGTCGCATTTGCCGTCTTCGACGGGCTGCTTGTACGTGTCGTGATAGCCCTCACCGCATCCAGCGCAGGTGTAGCGACCCGAAATCCGCGTCACCATCTCGGCGTCTTCAACTTCAAGGCTGATGGCCGCGTTGATCTTCTGATCTGAAGACGCGAGCAGACCATCAAGAGCCTCGGCCTGGACTGTGGTCCGGGGGAAACCATCTAGTATGACGCCCTTGGCGCAGTCCGGTTCTGCCATGCGGTCGCGCAGGATCGCGATGACGATGCCGTCGCTGACAAGATCGCCTGCCTCCATAACCGCTTTGGCAGCATTACCAGCCTCGGTACCTGCGGCGACCGCGTCACGCAGCAGATCACCGGTGCTGAGTTGTACAAGCCCGAACTTCTCTTCAAGCATACGAGCCTGCGTACCCTTCCCGGCGCCCGGAGGGCCGAGAAGGATCAGAACAGCAGGGGATATGGTCGTGGCAGCGTCCATCACATCCTCACTTGTTTGCCCGGTTTTCGATCAGGTCTTCGACCACTGACGGATCGGCCAGGGTCGACGTATCGCCAAGCGAACCAAAGTCGTTCTCGGCAATCTTGCGCAGAATTCGGCGCATGATCTTGCCCGAGCGAGTCTTGGGCAGGCCGGGGGCCCACTGGATCACATCAGGCGAGGCAATCGGGCCGATCTCGGTCCGGACCCAGGTTCGCAGCTCTTTCAGCAACTCATCCGACGGCTCGCGGTCATTCATCAAAGTGACATAGCAATAGATGCCTTGCCCTTTGATTTCATGGGGGTAACCAACCACAGCGGCCTCGGCGACGGCGGCATGGGCGACCAGCGCGCTTTCCACCTCGGCCGTGCCCATCCGGTGGCCGGAGACGTTGATTACATCATCGACGCGGCCAGTGATCCAGTAATCGCCATCCTCATCGCGACGGCAGCCATCGCCGGTGAAGTAGTAGCCTTTGTAGTCCGAGAAATAGGTCTTCTCGAACCGCTCATGATCGCCCCAGACGGTGCGCATCTGACCGGGCCAGCTGTCTTTGATGCACAGAACACCCTCAACGCCATTTCCCTCGATCTCAACACCGGATTGCGGGTCCAAAACCACCGGCTGGATGCCGAAGAACGGTTTCATCGCCGATCCCGGCTTCATCGCATGCGCACCGGGCAGGGGGGTCATCAAGTGACCGCCGGTTTCGGTCTGCCACCAGGTGTCAACAATCGGGCATTTGCCTTTGCCAACAACTTCATTGTACCAGTTCCAGGCTTCCGGGTTGATCGGCTCGCCGACTGTGCCCAGCGTCCGGAGATCGCTCAGGTCGCATTTCTCGACGAACTCGGTACCCTGACCCATCAGAGCGCGAATTGCCGTCGGAGCGGTGTAGAACTGGTTCACCTTGTGCTTTTCGCACACCTGCCAGAAGCGTGATGCATCCGGATAGGTCGGCACGCCTTCGAACATCAGTGTGGTCGCTCCGTTGGCCAGCGGGCCATAGACGATATAGCTGTGGCCGGTGACCCAGCCGACATCGGCGGTGCACCAGTAAACGTCGCCTTCATGGTAGTCGAATGTGATCTCATGCGTCATCGCGGCATAGACCAGATAACCGCCGGTCGTATGGACGACACCTTTGGGCTGACCGGTCGAACCGGAAGTATAGAGAATGAACAGCGGATCTTCGGCATTCATCTCGGCGGGTGCGCAATAGTCATCCGCTTCAAGCGCCATTTCGTTGTAATCATAGTCGCGGCCATCAATCCAAGTGGTCTGCCCACCGGTGCGTTTGACCACCAGACATCTCACGCTGTCTTTGCAGTGCAGCAGGGCCGCGTCTGCGTTGGACTTCAGCGGAGTCTTTCGGCCACCACGTGGTGCCTCATCGGCAGTGATGACGACCTTGGCATCACATCCGTTGACTCGGGCTGCCAACGCATCGGGTGAAAACCCAGCAAATACAATCGAATGGATTGCTCCGATCCGTGCACAAGCCAGCATCGCATAGGCTGCTTCTGGGATCATCGGCAGATAGATCACAACGCGGTCACCTTTGCGCACGCCCATCGATTCGAGAATATTGGCCATGCGACAGGTGCGACGGTGCAATTCGGCGTAGGTAATGTGCTGAGCTTCGTCGTTTGGATCATCCGGTTCCCAGATGATCGCGGTCTGATCGCTGCGCGTATTCAAATGACGGTCAAGACAGTTGGCCGAGACGTTTAGCGTGCCGTCCGCATACCAGTTGATACCAACCGAACCAAAATCATAGCTGACGTCTTTGACCTGAGTATAAGGCTTGATCCAGTCAACGCGCTTGCCTTGCTCATCCCAGAATGCTTCGGGGTTGTTGATCGACGCAGCGTACATATCTGCGTATTTGTCGGCGTCGACATGCGCACGGGCGACAGTTTCTGCGGATGGCGGATATGTCTTGGCATCTGCCTGGGCAGCGGTAGTCATCTTTGAGGCTCCTCCCTCTGGACTGGATTACATGGGACCGATTTTGCCAGCCGATTAGGCAATGTCGATCCGGTTCCTCCCCAAGTTGAATAATACGGGGATCAGAAAAGAAATAAATAAATTGCCATAATCCTTGGATTTCTTTGTAAAGAAATTTCATTTTCGGCACTAACATTGTAAATAATTCTGAAATTGTGCGTAATATACACCTTAAATCAGCAAGATAGCTGTAATGACCTAAGTGCTCATTGGCATGTGTCTGGGGCTTTGGCCGATAGCTTCACTTTAATCTCGAAGTCTGGTGGCGATAACACCACTTCTCCTCGCAGGGGTTGGCAGCTTCTAGACTTGGCGCTAGCTTCACAAACAAGCATCCCGATAGGGGGCGCAACTAAGGGAGATACCACTATGAAAAAGATGTTGAGCGGTGCGGCTTTTGCCGCCCTGAGTGTGGCGTTTGTCACCGAAGCAGCCGCGACCGAATGGAATGCCTCGGTCTGGGGTAAGCGCCGCGCATTTACCGAGCATGTTGAGAAACTGGCTGAACTGGTGAACGAAAAAACCGGCGGCGATTTCACCATCAATGTTAGCTATGGCGGATTGTCGAAGCCCAAGGAAAACCTGGATGGAATCGAGATTGGCGCGTTCGAGATGGCGCAGTTCTGTGCGGGCTATCACCGCGATAAGAACCGCGCGATCACCGTTTTGGAACTGCCCTTCCTTGGCGTAAACACATTGGATGAAGAGGTGGCCGTCAGCCACGCAGTCTACGATCATCCAGCAGTCAAGGACGAGATGGCGCAGTGGAACGCGCGCATCATCATGACTTCACCGATGCCTCAATATAATCTTGTTGGTACCGGTGACCCTCGTGATGAGCTTGCCGAGTTCGACGGTATGCGCGTACGCGCAACTGGCGGTTTGGGGCAAGCATTTGAAGCAGTTGGTGGCGTACCTACGTCCGTGCCTGCGACCGAAGCCTACAATGCGATGGAATCTGGCGTGGTCGATACCGTGGCCTTCGCTCAGCATGCGCATTTGTCATTCGGGACGATCAACGAAGCTGACTGGTGGACGGCCAATCTGAATCCTGGAACGGTAAACTGTCCGGTGGTGGTGAATATCGACGCTTATGAAGCGCTGCCAGCCGAACATCGCGAAGCGCTGGACAGCTCGATTAATGAGGCTATCGATCACTATCTGGCCAACTACGGTGGACTGCTTGAAAAGTGGGATGGCGTGCTGGCAGAGAAAGGCGTTGAAAAGGTCGAGATTGACGATGCCGTGCTTGAGGAGTTTCGCGCCAAAGCCGCTGATCCTATTCGCGCGAAGTGGATCGAAGACATGACCGCCCAGGGTCTGCCTGCGCAGGATCTTTATGATCTTGTGCAATCGACGCTGCAACAGCAGCGCGGCGGTAACTGATCGCCACAGCCGGGTGTCATTAGGCACCCGGCATCTCCTTCAATCAAAGGAATGCTGAGATGGCAGGACATGCCACGGTGCTTGAGGATGGCAGTCTTCTAAGCCGGTTGGATCACCGTTTGTTACGTCTAGAGCGTTTTATGGCGCTGATCAGCGGTTTCGCGGTTTTCGGGCTCATGGTGCTGGCTGTTGTGTCAGTCAGCGGCCGAAACGCCTTAAACGCGCCTTTGCCCGGATATGTTGACTGGATTGAACAGGCGATGCCCCTGATCGCGTTTCTGGGTATCTCGTTTGTGCAACGTGATGGCGGGCATATCCGAATGGATATCGTTATCTCGCGTCTGAAAGGGCGGGCGCTGTGGTTGTTCGAGCTGATCTCGGTTCTGTTGATACTGCTGCTGATGCTGGCGCTTGTTTGGGGTAGTTGGTCCCACTTTGACCGGTCCTTTGACTTCGGCGCTCCGATGTGGAGTCGCGACAGCTCAATTGATATCGGGATTCCTATTTGGCCAGCCAAGCTGCTGGCACCCGTTGCTTTTTCGGTGCTGTGCGCCCGGCTAATCTTGCAGGTCTGGGGCTATGGACGCGCCTTCATGCTGGGGCTCGAGGCACCGGTGGCCGTACCGCTGATACAGGATGCCGCCGCACAGGCTGCAGCCGAGGCCGAACAATTCGAAGGACGTAACTGACCCATGGACACGATTGATATCGGCCTTTGGGTCACTGCCGGACTGTTGGTTCTTGTCGTCACTGGCATGCGGGTGGCATTTGCTGCAGGTCTGGCAGGGTTGGTTGGCCTTGTTTGGATATTCTGGGCAAAGTTTGGGTATGATCCCGAGCGGTTTGGTAAGGCACTGACGGTGGCCGTCAAAACGGCTGGCCAGGTGCCACATTCCAAGGTGGCGTCTCATACGCTGAGCCTGATCCCAACATTCATCCTGATCGGCTATCTAGCCTACTACGCTGGCCTGACCCGCGCCTTGTTTGAGGCGGCAAAACGCTGGGTGGCATGGGTGCCTGGCGGGTTGGCCGTTTCAACGATTTTTGCGACCGCCGGTTTCGCCGCCGTATCAGGTGCATCGGTCGCCACATCAGCCGTCTTTGCGCGCATCGCCATCCCTGAAATGCTGGCCGTCGGGTATAACAAACGTTTCGCCGCAGGTGTGGTTGCCGCTGGCGGAACCTTGGCCTCGCTAATCCCTCCATCCGCGATCCTTGTGATTTACGCCATTATTGTCGAACAGGATGTGGGAAAACTGCTGCTCGCAGGCTTCATCCCCGGCGCGTTTTCGGCGGTGATCTATGGCTTGCTGATCGTCGGTATCGCCGTGATCTTCAAGTCCGTCGGACCGCCGGTCACCGGGTTTACCTGGAAACAACGATTTGCTGCTCTTCCGGGCGCACTGCCCATTGTGGCGGTGATCCTCATCATAATCTGCTTTGTCTATAACCCCTTCGGCGACAAGGCTTGGGGCACCCCGACCGAGGGCGGGGCCATCGGGGCCTTCATCGTGTTCTGCTTTGCCCTGATCCACGGCATGCGCTGGCCTGAATTCAAATCGGCCTTGCTTGAAACCGCCAAACTGACCGCCATGATTTTCGCGATTATTTGGGGTGTTTTGATCTACGTGCGCTTTCTTGGTTTCGCAGATCTGCCGGGGGCGTTTTCCGACTGGATCACTTCGCTCGAAATGTCGCCTATGTTGATCCTCATTTGCATCCTGCTGGCCTACGCAGTGCTGGGCATGTTCATGGATGCGATCGGTATGTTGCTTTTGACACTTCCGGTTGTGTATCCCGCCGTTATGGCCCTGAACGGAGGCGAGGCCGTCAGCGCAGCAGACAGCGCCTTTGGTATGTCCGGGCCGATGTGTGCGATCTGGTTTGGTATCTTGGTGGTCAAAATGGCCGAGTTCTGCCTGATCACACCTCCTATTGGTCTAAACTGTTTTGTTGTCGCAGGCGTGAGGCCCGATCTTAGTGTTCAGGATGTCTTCAAGGGTGTAACGCCGTTCTTCATTGCCGATGCACTTACCATCGCACTGCTGGTGGCCTTTCCAGGGATTGTTCTCTACCTGCCATCGCTTGCGGGATAAGAAAAAGCCCCGGCCAAAGGCCGGGGCACAGTTTTAGAAGTGCGGGTTCTTTATCCTGCCCGCATCAACATCCCGAACAGATCCCGCGGGTCGTCAGGGTCTGCCAGCATATCCAATGCCTCATAGAAATCAGTGCCTTCAATCGCGCTTTTGATGTAACGTAGTGCCGAGAAGTCCTCGATCGCGAAGCCGACACTGTCGAACAACGTGATCTGTCGATCATCGGTGCGCCCTGTGGCTTGTCCGGTCATAACTTCCCACATCTCGGTGACAGGGTGATCATTCTCCAGAGCTTGAATTTCACCTTCGATCCGCGTTTGCTCGGGGTATTCTACAAAGATATTCGAGCGCAGAAGGATATCGCGGTGCAGTTCGGTTTTGCCGGGGCAATCACCGCCAATGGCGTTGATGTGCACACCGGGGCCGACCATGTTGTCGGTCAGGATGGTGGCGTATTTCTTGTCAGCGGTGCAGGTCGTTATGATCTGAGCGCCTTCGATTGCGTCCTCCGGTGTTTTGCAGGGCACGACCGTCAGCCCTTTGCCCTGCAGATTGGCTGCACATTTCGCCGTCGCGTTCGGGTCTGTGTCGTAGAGCCGGACCGTATCGATGCCGCACATGGCTTTGAAGGCGAGGCACTGGAACTCGGATTGCGCGCCGTTTCCAATCATCGCCATCGTCGTCGCGGATTTGGGCGCGAGATATTTGCCGACCAGCGCAGAGGTTGCCGCTGTCCGCAAAGCAGTCAACATCGTCATTTCGGTCAACAATGTCGGGTACCCGGTATAGACATCAGCCAGCAGGCCAAACGCGGTCACGGTCTGCAGGCCCTCAGACGTGTTCTTGGGATGCCCATTGACGTATTTGAACCCGTATGCCTCACCATCCGAGGTTGGCATCAGTTCGATCACCCCATGTGGTGAGTGGGCCGGGATGCGGGGCGTTTTGTCAAAGTTCTCCCAGCGTTTAAAATCGGATTCGATCTGCGCGGCAATCTGCGTGATCATCTGTTCGACCCCGATGTGGTGGACCAGACGCATCATGTTGTCGACGGATACAAACGGCACGAGGGCCTTATCAGAAGGTTGCATCAAAGACTCCTATCGGCGGGAAAGATGGATACCAGCGATCATACAACGTACGGATCCACCGGCTGTTTCAATTGTGGGAACCGAGAGCGGCAGCGGAGTTGCACTGGCTTCGATGATCGCGACTTGAGCAGGTGTAAGAGCCTGTAGCGCTCGGCTGGACAACGCCAGGACAAGACCATCATTGCCACTAAGCTCAATCGCGTTTCCTGCAAAATCTGCAATCTGCTCATGGGACAGATCGATGACAGTACGGCCAGATTCCTCAAGCCGTGCCCGAACTGTTGCCCGACGTTCTGGGTTGGAAATCATGTCCAAACAGATAAGGGCGTAGTGCGTGCCGATCCCCATCAGGACATTGGTGTGATAGACATCACGGCCTTCAGCGTCCTTTGCATCAAAGGCAATCGGCTCATAGTTGAAATGCGTACAGAAACGCTCCAACAACACCGGATCGGCGCGGTTGGATCGAACAGTGTAGGCAATACGGCCCACGTGATCCAGAACCATCGCGCCCGTGCCCTCAAGCGCGAGGTCGTCCTGTTCGAGGCCGGAATAGTCGATGACGTCTTGCACTCGATATTCCCGCTTCAGTAACTCAATTACATCTGAGCGTCTTTCGCGTCTGCGCGATGGAACGCACATCGGATAAACAGCGACATGACCGCCTGGGTGGGTCGAAAACCAGTTGTTTGGGAACACGCTGTCGGGTGTGTCACGTTCGCCTTCGTCGTCAAACACATGAACGGTCACACCAGCAGCGCGAAGCTGTTCTACTGCTTTGTCATGCTCATCCCGCGCGGCAGCAGACGTCGCTGCAGCAGATCGATTTGCCAATGTTTGAAACGCATTGTCGTCGCGGGTCTCTGGATTTGACGCAAATGCATGGGGGCGCACCATCACGACAGCTGAAGGAGATTGAAGAGAAATCATCAGAAGCTCCGGGTTGGGCGATCGAAGATGCGACGACCCATAAGCGAGGCTGCAAGATCGACCATCAGTTTTGCGGTTCGGCCGCGCTCATCCAGGAATGGGTTCAGTTCAACTAGATCCAGAGAACAGACAAGGCCGCTTTCATGCAGCAGTTCCATGACCAGATGGGCCTCACGTTCGGTGGCACCGCCGGGGACAGTGGTTCCAACCGCAGGCGCAATCGAGGGATCAAGGAAGTCCACATCCAGCGAGACATGCAGGATGCCGTTTGCTGCGCGCACTTTGTCAAGGAAGGCCAGTAGGGGTGTCTTGATACCATGCTCGTCGATGCTGCGCATATCGGCGAGCATCGCGTGATCTTTTTCCAATGCCGCACGTTCGGCGGGATCGACCGAGCGCAAACCTATCATACCGACGCGATCCGTTGGGATCGGCGATATCAGCGGTGGAAAGGCGTCAAAGCCTGACTGGCCAGTGAAATAAGCGACCGGCGTTCCATGCAAATTACCGCTGGCCGTACTGCTGGGCGTATGGAAATCACTGTGTGCATCTAACCAGAGCACGAACAGAGGGCACCCGATACGGTCCGCATGTGCCGCCATTCCCGCCACTGTGCCCATCGACAGGGCGTGATCACCGCCCATGAAGATAGGAAGGCCTTCAAGCGCGGCCTCTTGTGCCGTGCGGCTTAGCGCCTGTGTCCAGCCCACGCATTCCGGTAAAGAGAACAGATGGGTGTCTTCCGAAATGTCGACGGCATCTGGTCGCGTGTCACCGATGTCCGACACAGAATGCCCGAGATCTGACAGCGCTTGGGCGAGACCCGCGACCCGATAGGCATCTGGACCCATCCGACAGCCTTGGCGGTGTTTGCCGGCATCCATCGGCGCTCCGGCGAGAATGATGTTCATTTTGCTCATAAGTCTATCTATCGATACGATATGAATTGAGAAAAGAGATCAAATTGGTCAAAGTGAATTGGCTAATTCCGATTTGGTAATCACGCATGGACGAACTGGACAATCGCTTATTGAACGCACTGCACAGGGACGCTCGGGCTTCGTTGTCGGAACTGGCTGAACTGCTCGGGGTGACCCGAACAACCGTGCGCAGCCGACTAAAGCGGCTTCAGCAGTCTGGCGAAATCGTCGGCTTTACCGTTGTGACACGGCAGGGAGTATCGGAAAGCCCTGTTCGTGGATTGATGATGCTTGAGATCGCAGGCCGCGGGACCGAGCGGATCAGATCGCGGATCGCTGCGATGCGTCAAGTTCGGGCGGTGCACTCAACCAATGGAAGTTGGGATCTGATCGCAGAGATCGGAACCGATACACTGGATGAGCTTGATGAAGTCCTGTTCCAGATCCGTCGGATGGAGGGTGTCACACGATCTGAGACCAATCTGTTGCTTTCGACACGCAAGGGCCGTTCGTGACGCGTTGCCCAAGGCCCTTTGCCGGATGGAAAATTCGTGCAAAGCTTTGAATTGACACTGATCTGAGGATCGCGGGGCAGGGGCGAACGGAATGACGACACAGCCGACAACGGAAGAGACACGCGCCGTACGTCTGGCCGAGTATGTGACAGGGCTGTTGGAAAAGCCGCTGGTCAAGATTGCGGTTCCGTTGCTGATTACAGGAATCGCGCTTGCGGTTCTGCATGACCTCTCTGCGCATGTGAAATGGTCAGATATCCAAAGCGATATCGCAGCGAAACCATGGAAATTCATGTTTTTTGCGATGTGCTGGACGGCTTTCAGTTTTCTGTCGCTTTCGTTCTACGATGTGCTTGCCGTGCAGAGCGTCGCCGATGGAAAAGTGCCTTTGCCCGTCGCAGGGATGGCCGGAGCAAGCGGCTATGCGGTATCGAACTGCCTGGGATTCTCCTATATCACCGGCACCGCGATCCGATACCGTATCTATGCGTCGCTGGGGCTTGATCTTGGCCGCGTGGCCGGGGTGATCGCGACCTCTTGGGTGGCGTTCTGGATGGGACTGATCCTGCTTTTGGGCCTGTTGCTTACAATACACCCGGATGGCATTTCCAAGGTCCTGCCGATCAGTGAAACGACGGAAACTGTGATCGGTCTGAGCATGTTGGCGGGGCTTGCGGTCTTGTTTGTCTGGCTTTCAAGCGGAGGGCGGCGATTGGCCTATGGCGGGTTTGGGTTCAACCTGCCGGGCGGCAAGCTGGCAAGTCTGCTGACAATCGCGGCGGTAGGCGATCTGTTCGGCGCTTCAATGGCGCTGTATGTGCTCATGCCGGACGATCTGGGGGTTGGCTACCCGTATTTCTTCGCGGTCTATATAGGCGCAATAGCGGTGGGTATCCTTAGCCATGCACCGGGTGGAATCGGTGTGTTCGAAGCCACTCTGATCGCTGGTCTAGGGGCGTCGGGCCGGTCTGATGTGATCGCTGCGCTTCTGCTCTACCGACTGGTCTATACGTTCCTTCCGTTTGCCATCGCCAGCCTGTCGATCGCGGTCGCGTCGGTGCTGACACAGCGCCATCGCATCGGGGGCGCGGTCACTTGGGTCTATCGCGCAATTCGCCCCATTGTCCCGATGGTGGCTGCCGGCGTCGCGGCTGTGGCAGGAGTTATCCTGTTGGTTTCAGGGGCTTTGCCTTCCAGTACGCAGAACCTTGGCGTACTGCGAGAGGTTTTGCCTTTGTCATTTGTCGAGGCATCTCATCTTGCAGGCAGCGCCGTGGGTGTCCTACTGCTACTTGTCTCACGTGGCCTATTCCGCAAGCTCTATCGGGCATGGGTTGTTGCCATGCTTTTGATGGTGGCAGGTTTCTTCGCCTCGCTCGCCAAAGGGCTTGATACGCATGAAGCCCTTTCATTGCTGTTCACGATTGGCCTTTTGGCGATGTTTCGGGGTGCGTTTTACCGGGTAAGCGGTGCATCTATCTTTCGGCTAAATATCCCTTGGCTGGTCAGCGTCGTCGCGTTGCTGGCGGTGATTTTCTGGATCGGATTGTTCGCTTATTCTCATGTCGAATATCAAAACGCGCTGTGGTGGGACTTTGCCTGGAGTGGAGACGCCTCGCGATTCCTGCGGTCCAGCCTCGTGGTGGCCGTGATCGTTGGCATCGTGGCGGTGAACTCGCTGTTCGGCCGTGAAATCCCCGCGCCGGTTAGGACTGAAATCCCCGAAGTTGTCGAACGGCTGGTGATGGAGTGCGAAGACACCGAATCTCAGATTTCACTGACGGGTGATAAGCAATTCCTGATCTCGCCTGACGAAACCGCATTCCTTGCCTATGCCGATACTGGCAATGCGCTGATCACCAAAGGAGAGCCTGTGGGTGATGAGCAAGCGGGGCAGCAACTGATCTGGCAATTGCGAGAAATGGCCGATCGCGAAGGCAAGCTTTGTGCGTTTTACAGTGTATCGACCAAATATCTGCCGACATTCCTGGACCTCGGCCTATCGATCCTGAAGATCGGAGAAGTGGCCCGCGTACCGCTGCAGAATTTTTCGCTGGACGGAAAATCGCGCAAACGGTTCCGGCAGGCGAAGAACAGGGCTGAGCGTGAGGGGTACAAGTTCGAAATTATCCCCAAAGAACAGCTTGCACCGGTGTTGCCCGAACTTCGTCAGATCTCGGACGATTGGTTGGCGCAAAAGGCAGGTGAGGAAAAGGGTTTTGCCTTGGGCGGCTTTGATGATGCCTACCTTTCTTATTTCGACCATGCGGTTCTGCGGGATGAGACGGGCAAGATCATGGCCTTTGCGAACCTGTTTCAAGGCGGAAACAAATCCGAACTGTCTCTGGATTTGATGCGTTATGAACCGGACAGCCCCAGCTTTGTCATGGATGCGCTGTTTGCTGAGATGATGGTCTGGGGGTCCGAGCAGGGATTCCACTGGTTCTCACTGGGTGCTGCGCCATTTTCAGGGATCGAAAACCGGCAGTTGGCCTCGCTTTGGAATCGGATCGGTGGGTTCGTTTATGAACATGGCGAACAATTCTACCACTTCGAAGGCCTGCGCACCTTCAAGCAGAAATTCGATCCGGAATGGAGCCCCAACTATCTAGCCAGCCCCGGCGGGTTGGCCGCGCCACGTATCCTCTACGAAGTTAACATCCTGATCTCGGGTGGCCTGCGCGGGTTGACGAAATAGGCCTTAGTTCAAGCTGGCGCGTGTTGGCGTTTTCTCCAACAGATCACCCCAATCGGTGCGATAGGCCATCTCGGCCAGCACCGTCTCGGGTAGGAATTCCTGATTCTGCCGAATCTGCCAACCACCACCCAGACCTTTGTAGATCGCGACCAGATTCGAAGAGACCTCCTGCCGGGCCTCGATCAGGTTCGCCTGCGATCTTAATAGCGCGGTCTGCGTGTTCAGGATACGCGAATAGCTGGCGATGCCGTCTCGGTACTGATCGACCGCGATTTCAGCCGCCTTGCGCGAAGCTTCGACGCTGCGCTGATAAAAGGTGACCTGTTTGCGCGCCTGTGCGTAAGCAACCATCGCGCTTTCGACCTCGGAATACGCGGTCAGAACAGTATTCTGATAGTTGGCGATCAACGCTTGATAGGCGGCATCCTGCGCGCGGACATTGTTCTTGATGCGGCCATAATTCAGGACGTTCCAGACAACGCCTGCGCTAGCCAATCCTGTGGCGCTGTTGGTGCTGAACAGATCGCGCCCACCCGAGGCCTGCAAACCGATCGCGCCCGACAGGATGAATTGTGGATAGAGATCAGCCAACGCGATCCCCACCTGCGCCGATTGGGTGGCTGCCGCCAATTCGGCGGCGCGGACGTCAGGCCGCCGCCGTAGCAATTCGGCGGGCACACCAACGGCCACGTTGCTGCGCCCTGTTGGAATTCGGCCTGAATTGCCGATCAAGCCAGTCATCTGAGACGGCGTTTTTCCTAACAGAACCGCCAGTGCGTTCTTGGCTTGTTGGATATCGCTTTCCAACTCGGGCACGAGTGCCTTGGTGTTGTTGAGCAGGGCAGTCGATTCCTGCACATCCAACTCGGTTGTAACGCCGTTGTTAAAGCGCAGCTGAGTGAGGTCTGCCGATGCCTGCTGAATCGTGATGTTTTCCCGCGCGATGCGCAGAGCCTCTTGCAACGAACGGATGTTGATATAAAGCGCCGCTACGTCCCCGGTCAGCGTGACCAGTGCGTCGTCATAATTAGCAACCTGCAGTGCCAGGTTCGATCGCGCGGCCTGTACGCCGCGACGTTGCTGGCCCCATACGTCCAGTTCCCATTGCGCATCAAACCCAACCTGCGAGGTCGAGAATTCGGTGTCCAAAGGGATGATCCGCCGGATATCCGAAATCGGCCCAAGATTGTCGCTGATCTGTCGGCGTTGGAGCGAACCGCCCACGGCCTGCGATTGCGGGTAGAGCTCTCCGAATGCGATACCAAGCTGCGCGCGGGCCTGAAGTACGCGGGCACCTGCGACCTGTAAGGTCAGGTTCTGCGCATAGGCTTCGGCGATCAGTTTGTTCAGCGTCGGATCATTGAATGTCTCCCACCAGCGCACAACCGGAGCGCTGCGTGAGGTCAGGCCGCTCTGGCCCGCGCTGGGGTTGTTGACCTCCATCCATTGCTTCACGACCGGAGAGTTTGGGCGCACGAAATCAGGCCCCACCGGTGTACAGGCGGTGAGGGTGGCAGCGCAAAGGGCAGTGCCTAACAACCGGCGGAGTGTCATCGTACGCATCCTCAGATATCCAGTGGCCGGATGAAGTTGGCGAAGGAATAGAGGCGAATGTTGATGCGCCTCAGAAACTCAAAGCTTTTTCCCATGCCGGTGTAAATCGCCACCGCAGCGTGGCCACCTGCAGGAAAAGTATGCCCCTCAGGCACATCGACCGAGATCTGAACAGCGATCCGACCGGGCAGTTTTGGCAATTCAAAGCCGGGCAGGCGGCCTGAGGGCAAGTATTGGCCCTGACGTGTGGCCCACCAGACCGCCTCAACCTTGCCGGTCAGAATTTCCCCGGGATAGAGGTCCAGAGCAACTTCGACTGGTTGGCCGACCTCGACAAATTTCAGGTTCTGCTGGCGGAAGGTGGCTAGAATATAGGGGTCTTCTTCGGTGACAAAGCTGGCAATGGCACCCAGACGAATTTCCCCCACAACCATCCCCGGGCGGGCCTGTTGCGAAACGATCATGCCATTTTCGGGGGCATAGATCGTTGTGTTGTCGAGAAAATACTCGGCCTCGGCCAGCTGCGCCTCAGCCTCAATAATGCCCGTATTCACGCCGTCGATCTGCGAATCCAGCGCAAGGTTGGCCTTTTCCAAATTGGCCTGAGCTTCCTTAATCTTCGCCTGATCTTCCGCGACCTGTTCGTTCCAGCGGTCTAGTTCATCCTGACGGGCACCTCCGGCGGGAACGAGATTCTCGTATCGCGCTTGCTCGGTCAGCGCATAGGCCAACTGCGCGTTTGCGCGTTCGACCGCTTCACCAGCGGCGTTGACATCCTGTTCAAGGATCTTCGCGTTTTGCTGCGCCGCCACCAGCTGTGCATTCGCCTTGTCCACGGCCAGCGAAAACACCGTGTCGTCGAACTTATACAGCGGATCGCCCTTAGTGACCCAGGTGTTGGGCTCGACCAAAACCTCGGACAGGATTGTGGGCTGAGTCAGACGCGGGACGATCTGGATGGTGGAGCGCACGACGTGGCTGTCGACGGAAAAGGGTTGAAAGAAGCGCAGCGCGACCAAAAAGATCAGCAGCAGATGAGCGCCGACCCAGAATGAGACGATCCCCCACATGATGTTGAATTTCAGCCATTGCACCTTGAAGAAGATGAACCAGACAAAAATAATGTAGAAAAGCGTGATGCCTAGGGCGACGAACATGAGTGCTGAATTCCTTTGGCCTTAGGCTTGCTTTGTTTCGTCGGTATCAAGTGGGTCCTGGTATTCCGGTTTGACGGTGCCTCCCAGACGCTTGATTTCATCCCTTATGGCCTTGCGTTCTTCATCAGGGCCGCGGCGCATGTCGACGGTGACGCCGTCGTGAAACGCCCAGATAAAGGCATGCACCCAAGGGACAATCGCCAAAAATCCCATCCATCCCATGATCTTGACCGCTTCGGCATGGGGGTGATTGCGTTTGATCGCGATACGTCCGGGCAGACCCATTATGAATAGAAACAACGCCATCACCGCTGCCAGCAGCAAGATAAGTGCAACAAATGTCAGATAGTCATAGTAGCCCAGCGGCTGCCCCAAAAGTCCCATGCTCGCGCCTCCTGTTGTTGGAAACTGTTCCATCCTCGGGCGCTGTTGTCCAGCTAATCAATCACTTTCTGGCTGATCGGAAGGATGCATCAGCATTCAATAATTTTGGTGTTCCAGTCTATGCACTTCTGATGGAGGTCGCCGGGCAGCGGTAGATCAGTATAAACCATATCAACATCGGATAATGAGGCGATGCGTGCGGGCGCGGTGCGCTGAAACTTTGAAGCATCCGCAACTAGGCTGATCTGCCGGGCTTGTTCAATGATAGTTTGACTGACCAGTACTTCTTGGAGATCGAAATCCATTAGATCCCCATCCGCATCCAATGCGGAACAGCCGATAATCGCGTGATCGAATTTGAACTGGCGGATGGTCGAGACCGCAAGATTCCCGACCAACCCACTATCTGATCTGCGCAGCACACCGCCTGCAACGACGATCTGGCAATCGGGGTTATCGGCCAGTATATTGGCAACGTTCATATTGTTGGTCACGACCATTAGGTTTTTGTGTTTCAGCAATTGGCGGGCAACGGCCTCAGTTGAGGTGCCTATGTTCATAAAGATCGAGCTGCCCTCGGGGATGTCGGCCGCGCAGCGTTCAGCGATGCGTGTCTTGGCTTCATGGTTCAGGGCGCGCCGGTCTTCGTATCCAATATTAGACACGCCAGAACGCAGAACGGCACCCCCGTGAACCCGATCCAACTTACCAGCTTCTGACAGTTCAGTCAGGTCACGGCGAATGGTCTGGACCGTCACGTGAAAACGCTCGGCCAGCCCTTCGACAGTAACGCGGCCCTCTTGCTCGGCGACTAAAAGAATGTCCGATTGGCGAAATGATAGTGACATGGGCGGTCCTGAGTTCCGGAGTTTTCGTTTTTGTTCTAATTTTGCGGTTAAGCAAGGGAATTCGTTAGTTGCATTTATTAATATTCGTTGTTTCAGCTAAAACGAACATTATCGAAAAATAAAGTTGACGATACGAACCATCATGCTGCTAATGCGCTTGAAACTGCCACGTTGGGGAATCAATTGGATATGTCATCGGACAGCAGCCAAGTTACCGATCTTTTTGTGATCGGCGGGGGTATAAATGGGTGCGGTATCGCACGTGATGCGGCAGGTCGGGGCCTATCGGTCACCTTGGCTGAAATGAACGATCTGGCCTCGGCGACGTCGTCAGCCTCGACCAAACTGTTTCATGGCGGGCTACGGTACCTGGAATTTTTTGAATTTCGTTTGGTGCGTGAAGCGCTGGTCGAACGCGAGACCTTACTGCGCGCGATGCCCCATATCAGCTGGCCCATGCGTTTCGTTCTGCCTTATCACGCTGATATGCGTTTTGACTCTGAAACACCGACCTCACGGTTGCTTAGTACTGTGATGCCTTGGATGCGCGGGCGGCGTCCGGCCTGGCTGATCCGGCTTGGCCTGTTTCTGTACGACAATCTGGGCGGTCGTAAAATCCTGCCGGGCACACGTTCGCTGAACCTGCGCGCGGCACCCGAGGGGGCTCCGCTGCAAGACAAATTTGAAACCGCCTATGAATACTCGGACTGCTGGGTCGAGGATTCGCGGCTGGTGGTCCTGAACGCCCGCGATGCCGAGGCACGCGGGGCCAAGATCATGGTCAGGACCGAGGTTCTTTCGGCTGAGCGGATCGATCAAGTGTGGCAAGTCACGATCCGGGATCGGGATAGCGGCAAGACCGAAACCGTCCTTGCGAAGATGTTGATCAATGCGGGCGGACCTTGGGTAGGTGACATCATCCAGACCAAGATCCGGGTCAATTCCCGAGAAGGCGTCCGTCTGGTGCGTGGCAGCCATATCGTGACACCCAAGCTGTTTGACCATGACAAGTGCTATTTCTTTCAGGGCGAAGACGGGCGCATCATCTTTGCGATCCCGTACGAGCAGGATTTTACCTTGATCGGAACCACGGATCAGGATCATTCTGACCCCTCCGAGCCTCCGGTTTGTACCGAGGCCGAGCAGGAGTATCTGTGCGCTTTCGCATCGAATTACTTCGCGAAGCCCGTTACCCGTGAAGATATTGTCTGGACCTATTCAGGCGTCCGACCGCTATATGATGACGGCGCAAGCAGTGCCACGGCGGCTACCCGCGATTACACGCTGAAAGTTGATGCCGAGAGCGGGGCTCCGGTGTTGAATGTCTTTGGTGGTAAAATCACCACCTACAGACGCCTCGCGGAAAGCGCGCTGGAGAAGATTGGAGAGCATTTCCCGGATATTGGCGGACCATGGACCGCAGGCGTCCCATTACCCGGCGGGGATTTTCCGGTCGACGGCGTGCAGGATTTGATCGGAAAACTGATAGCGGAGTACCCGTTCCTGACCGATTTTTGGGCCCGTCGATTGATCCGGGCCTATGGCACCGAGACCTGGGACCTTCTGGGTCCGGCAAAGGATCAGAGCGATCTGGGTGACGATTTTGGCGCGACGTTGACCGAGGCGGAACTGGTTTGGCTGATGGACAAGGAATACGCGCGCACCGCTCAGGATGTCGTGTGGCGGCGCAATAAGCTGGGTCTAAGGCTCAGCCTCGAGCAGATCGGCCGGATAGACGACTGGATGGCCAAACGGTTAACTGACTAGCGCGCGGATCGGTTGATCCGTGCAAAAAAAGAAACGCCCCGCAGATGTGCGGGGCGTATTTCGATTTCAATGCCGGCCCTACGCAGCTTCCTCTGACGGTTCCGGATCGTTCTTGCTGCCTTTGACCCACTCGCGCAGGCTCTGCATCACGGCGTAGAGCACGGGAACCAGAATGACCCCGAACAGCGTCGCAGCCAGCATGCCGCCGAACACGGCGACGCCGATGGCCTTCTGGCTGGCAGCTCCGGCCCCGTTCGCGGCCAGCAGGGGAACCACGCCCAAAAGGAAGGACAGGGCGGTCATCATCACAGCGCGGAAACGCTGATATGCGGCTTCGGCCGCGGCCTCCTTGATTGACAGCCCATTGGCCCTTTGCTCCATCGCGAATTCGACGATCAGAATCCCGTTCTTTGACGCAAGCCCGACAAGCATGATCATCCCGATCTGCGTGTAGAGGTTGATGTCGCTGCCAACGATCGCCACCGCTGCGACGGCACCGAACAAGGCCACGGTCACCGACATTAGGATCGAAACGGGCATCGTCCAACTTTCATATTGGCCGACAAGGAACAGGTACCCAAACAGGATCGCCAACCCAAGGATCACCACGACCAGGCCGCCCGAGGCCAGCTGCTGCTGCGCCGTTCCGGTCCATTCATAGGCATAGCCGGGGGGCAGGGCGGTCGCCGACTCCTCGGTCATGACATTGATGGCGTCCCCGGTGGAGAGCCCCGGTGCCGGAACCGCTGTCACAGTGGCCGAGCGGAACAGGTTATGCCGCTTTAGCAGGACCGGACCCAGCACGTTCTCGATATCGATCAGCGTGCCCAGCGGTACCATCTCACCCTTGTTGGAACGCACGTATAGCTCTGAGATATCGTCGACTTTATTCCGGTACGAGCCTTCGGCCTGGATCATTACGCGATAGACACGACCAAACAGGTTGAAGTCATTCACGTAATACGAGCCAAGCTGAGCTTGCATGGTCTGGAAAATCTCGGCCACCGAGACTTGCAGGGTTTTGGCCTTTTCCCGATCCAGATCAACAAACAATTGTGGGACGTTCGCACGGAAGGTGGTGTAGGCCTGCGCGATCTCGGGCCGCTGGTTTGCGGCGTAGACATAAGACCCAACGGCCGAGGCCAGATCCTGCGGCGAGCCGCCACCGGTCTGCTGTACCTCCATCTCGACCCCTGCGGACATCCCAAGGCCCTGAATGGGTGGCGGGTTGAATGCAACAATCGACGCCGCAGATTCACCATATGCAATTGCCAGAACCTGGTTCAGGATCGCATCCGCGCTGAGCTCGGGCTCCTGCCGCTCTTCCCAGTTGGTCAGGTTGACGAAGATGGCCGCGCCATTGGTAGTGGTCCCGTTCAAAAGCGAGAAGCCGTTGACCAGAACGGTGCTGGATACACCCGGGATCTGCTGAATCTGTTCATCGATCCGCGCAGAAACCGCTTCGGTCCGTTCAAGCGTCGCCGCGTCGGGAAGCTGGATATCGACGAACAGATATCCATTATCTTCCAGCGGAATGAACCCTTTGGACGTGTTGCCCATAATGGTCCCAGTGCCTGCTGCGAACGCCGCAATGATCCCAAGCGAAATGACGGGCAGGATCAACAGCTTTCGCACAATGGCGACATAGCCGCTGCGCATGCCGCCGATAAATTTCTCGAACACAGCCAGCAGCCCTTTGGGTGGCCCTGAGCGTGGCTGCAAGACCAACCCGCACAATGCCGGAGACAAGGTCAACGCGTTGATCGACGAGATCACAACAGCGGTCGAGATCGTGACGGCAAACTGCGAATACAATCGCCCGGATATGCCGGGCATGAACGTCACCGGCACGAACACGGCCAGAAGCACCAGCGTGGTTGCGATGACAGGGCCGGTGATCTGGCCCATGGCCTTGCGGGTTGCCTCGGCAGGGGAAAGGCCTTCGTCGGCGATGATACGCTCGACGTTTTCCACCACAACGATCGCGTCATCCACAACGATCCCGATGGCCAGCACAAGCGCGAACAGAGAGATCGTGTTCAGCGACATGCCAAAAGCCAGCAGGAAGGCAAATGTCCCGATCAATGAAACCGGAATGGCCACCGCTGGAATGATCGTCGCCCGCCAACTGCCGAGGAAGATGAACACAACTGTGATCACCAATATGAATGTCAGGATGAGGGTCGAGACCACGTCATTGAGCGACTGTTCCACGAAATCCGTCGTATTGAATGGAACATCGTATTCGACATCAGTGGGAAAGGATCGTGACAGGCGCTCAAGTTCGGCCTCAACACGTTCGGACACCGCAAGGGCGTTTGCGCCGGGGGCCTGATAGATGCCGATAACGGTCGCAGGAACGCTTTCGAAATAGCCCGAGGCGGAATAGAACTGAGCCCCCAATTCAACCCGCGCAATGTCTTTGACGCGCACAATCGCACCGGCTTCGCCTGTACGGATTACAATATCTCCGAATTCATCGGCCGAGGTCAGGCGGCCTTTGGTCTTGATCGTGTACTGAAAGGTTTGTCCTTCAGGCACAGGAGGCGACCCGATTGAGCCCGCAGAGACTTCGATATTCTGTTCGCGGATGGCATTGATCACATCACCCGGAGTGATTGACAGCGCGGCCATCTTGTCCGGATCCATCCAGATCCGCATGGCGTATTCCAGATTGGTCAGAACATCCGCTTTACCCACGCCCTGAACCCGCGCCAGAGCGTCTTTCAAGTTGATTGAGGCATAGTTCGACAGGAACACACTGTCATATATGCCATTGGGCGAGGTCAGCGTGACCAGCAACAACATGTTGGTTGACGCTTTTTGCGTGACAACACCGGATGAAGTCACTTCGGACGGCAGCGATGCCATCGCCTGTGCCACACGGTTCTGTACGTTGACCGAGGCGATATCGGGGTCGGTGCCCACCTCGAACGTAACGTTCAACGAATACGAACCGTTATCCGATGAGGTCGACGTCATGTAGATCATGTCGTCCACACCGTTGACCTGCGCCTCGATCGGGGCGGCCACGGTGTTTTCCACGGTTTCGGCATTTGCACCTGTATAGGTGGCCGTTACGCTGACCACCGGCGGCGTGATATCGGGAAACTGCGCAACCGGCAGAACCAGATAACCGATCCCGCCCAAAATGGTCAGGACCAGCGAAATGACAAGCGCCAGCTTGGGCCGGCTGATAAACAGGGCTGAGAACATCAGTTATTCTCCGGCTGCTCGGACGCAACGACTGCATCAACGGCGACGCCGGGGCGCACGCGTTGCAGGCCTTCGACGATGACGCTTTCGCCTTCGCGCAGGCCATCTGTGACGATAATCGCCGAATCCACGGTATCTCCGGTTGTGATATAGCGTTGTTCAACCATCTGCTTGTCATTGACGACCAGAACGAATTCGCCGCGCTGATCACGCTGCAGCGCTGCTTGAGGGATCAATACCTGCAGCGTCGGCTCAAGCGCTTCGATCTGAACGTTCACGAAGGCACCATCAACGAGCAGACGCTTGGCATTGTCGAATTGAGCCGTGATCGTAATGGCGCCGGTCAGCGGATCTATGCGGTTGTCGACAAAAATGATTTCGCCGGTTTCATCCAGCTCAGTACCGTTCGGCAGAGTCACATGAACATTCGGGCTTTGGCTGCTTTCAGCTAGCGTGGCCGGGTCTTCGCCAAATTGTTCAAGAACCGACGTGAACTGCTTCTCATTCAACGAAAAATTCACATAGATGGGGGCTTCGCTGACCAGGGTGACAAGCGGCGGATTGTTGGGGCCCACAACATCACCGACACTGGTTTCCACGCGGCCGATGCGGCCCGAAAACGGGGCGTGGATCTGTGTGTAGCTCAGATCAAGCTCGGCCTGTTGGATCGCTGCATTGGCGGCTTTGACCTCGGCCTCGGCGACCAGTTCATTGGCTCGGGCAATGTCACGTTCTGATTCCGGTGTAGCGTCGCGCTTATACAGCTCTTCCTTGCGGGCGAGATCGACTTTGGCCAGTTCAAGGTTTGCCTGCGCCCGATCCAGATCGGCTTTACGCGCCTCAAGCGTGGCTTCGTAAAGATCAGGTTCGATCGTGAATAGCAGGTCATCCTCATTCACCGGAGAGCCATCGTCGACGTTCTGGCTGTCCAGGAAACCACTGACGCGCGCGATAATATCGACCTTGTCGATTGCCTCGGCCCGTCCAATGAAGGTGGCCTGATCGGTGATCTCTTCGGTATAAGCTGCGGCGATCGACACCTTGGGCGCAGGGGCATCACCCTGATCCTGCGCGACCGCTATCTGAGGCAGGCTGGAACATGCAAACAAAGCGGCAGAAACGCCTAGTGCCCTGAAATAGCCGCGTGGGCGGAGTGCTGGCTTCTTAAATGCAAGGGACATGTTGGCGCCTCGTTCAAAGTGAAGATTGCACAACCGGGCAACAGAAACCCCCGGATGAGTCGATTGATTTTATAGGCAGGATGGCGGGTTTGACGCAGTTTCTCAAGCGTGTTGAGGTAATGCGTTGGCAAGAATCGACCCGAAATTTCTTTCCAGTCTGCAGACTTAGCCTGCATCCGCAGGCGTTTACCTGCCCGATGACAATAGGGGCGGGCGAATTTTCTCTGCCAAAAACCAGCAGCGGAGAGGCTTCAGGGCTCCGCTGCGGCATTCATAAATCGAATTTTGTTGTTATTCACGCGTTCCCGCAAACCGCTTCTGCCAGTCTTCGCGCTGTTCGTCCGTGATTTTGGCAAACAGCACGTCGGGAACCGAAAATTCATGGCCAGCGGGCAGGGCGCACAGCGCGGCATCGATATCTTCGGGCCAGCTGGTATTGAGTGTGTTCATCGCACTAAGCATTTTTGCAGACGCATCGGGAATGAACGGCGCGCTCAGAACTGCATAGAGGCGGATCAGGTTCAGCCCCAGCCGCACCTGCGCCGCAGCCTGCACAGGATCTTCCTTAAAGGTAGACCATGGTGCGGCAGCCTGCAGATACTCGTTGCCCGCGACCCAGATCGCTCGCAGCTCTTGCGCGGATTTGCGCACTTCCATCGCTTCCATGTGGCCTTCGTAGGCACGTACTCGGCTATTAAGCTCAGCAATCAGGGTCTGTTCACGTTCGCCATACGCACCACCTTCGGGCACTGCTTCACCGAATTTCGAGCGGCAGAACTTAGTGATCCGGCTGACAAAGTTACCCAGAACATCCGCAAGATCTTTGTTCACCGACTGCTGGAAGTTCTCCCATGTGAACTCGCTGTCGCTGCTTTCTGGCGCATGGCTCAACAGCCACCAGCGCCAGTAGTCGGCGGGCAGAATGTCCAGCGCCTGATCCATGAACACGCCACGGCCCTGTGAGGTCGAGAATTGGCCACCGTCATAGTTCAGGTAGTTGAATGATTTCAGGTGGTCGACCATCTTCCAGGGCTCGCCCGATCCCAGAATGGTGGCCGGGAAAGACAGGGTGTGGAAGGGCACATTGTCCTTGCCCATGAACTGAACGTAACGCACATCTTCTGCGCCTTTGTCGGTGCGCCACCAACGTTCCCAATCGGCATCAGACTTACCATTGGCGTCGGCCCATTCCTTGGCGCAGGCGATGTATTCAATGGGGGCATCGAACCAGACATAGAAGACTTTGCCTTCCATGCCGGGCCAATCTTGATCACCTTTCTTGACTGGTACACCCCAATCCAGATCGCGGGTAATGCCGCGATCCTGCAGGCCGTCGCCATCATGTAACCATTTCTTGGCGATCGAGGTTGTCAGGATCGGCCAGTCTGTCTTGCTGTCGATCCACGCGTCCAACTGATCTTTCATTGCGGATTGACGCAAATACAGATGCTTGGTCTCACGCACCTCAAGATCGGTCGAGCCGCTGATCGCGCTGCGGGGCTCGATCAGGTCGGTCGGGTCTAGCTGCTTGGTACAATTTTCGCACTGATCACCGCGCGCGCGCTCATAACCGCAATTGGGGCAAGTGCCTTCGATATAGCGGTCGGGCAGAAAACGGCCATCGGCGTTGGAATAAACCTGCTTTTCGCTGACTTCCCGGATCAGCCCGGCCTCATCCAGTTTGCCAGCGAAATGTTGGGTCAGTTTACGGTTCTGATCGCTGGACGAGCGGCCAAAGTGATCAAAGCTCAGGCCAAAGCGCTTGGCGATATCGGCCTGTACTGCGTACATGTCAGCGCAATATTCAGCCACAGGTTTGCCCGCTTTGGCGGCGGCCAGCTCGGCCGGGGTGCCGTGCTCGTCGGTTGCACACAGGAACATGACCTCGTTGCCCCGGCCGCGCTGATAGCGAGCGTACAGATCGGCAGGCAATTGCGAGCCGATCAGGTTGCCGAGATGTTTAATCCCGTTGATGTAAGGGATCGCCGAGGTGATGAGAATTCGGGCCATTATGCGCTTCCACGTTTCTGTCTGCGCGCCCGTCTACCTTATGTGGCCAGTAAGAAAAAGCCCGCATTCATACACGCTTGAATTTAACGGGTATTACTACGCGACTTCGTGCATTCCCGCGAGTTTGTGTCGCGTTCGTCAGCGATTTCGCCCCGTGCGTACCAATGGTGTATGATGATCAGGAGAACCCAGCTTAGGGGGAATTTCATTATGCAGAGTTTATGGTTGGGCTGTTGTGCCGCCGTTGCAGCTATTGTATTTACCGCCAGCGCCATCGCCGATCAGAGCGCCACAGATGATCCGGTGCATGCTTTTGATCACGCTATGCTCTCGATCTTTCACCGTGGCCAGGATGCGCTGACGGCTGAAACCCGGCCCGTCATGATTATCGCACGTGATGTCACGGTCATGACCGAAGACGGAGAGGCGAGCTATCCAAGGGATGCGCCAACCTATCAGCATCTGAAGTCCACGTCGCATGTTGTGTTGGGATTGATCGGGGCGGTGACTCCATGGCCTGATGAAAATACCGATGATGAGCGCTGGAAGGCGGAGTTTGCAATTATCATCAATGAGATAGATGTATTTCTTGCGACATTGGGCGGACTGGGCATGACCGAGGGCGACTTGGCGAGCCAGCGCAAAATGCTCGAAACAGCCCGGGCATTTGCTCAAGGTGCACTCGACAAGGATCAGATCACACGTGAAGCGGTTTCGCAGGTGATCAACGACATGCGGCCCATCTGGGCAGAGAATATGGAGAAATCTGCACGTGCGGAGTTGAACGCACTTCATACCGCCGTGTCCGATGCACGCGCAGCCATAAGCGAAGAGGAGTGGGCCAAGATGTATGTGGTGCATCACGGCGGCTCCAGCGTCAAAGACGTCAATGTCGTGCTACTGTACCTACAGCGCGTGATGCCGGAAAAGGTTGCTGCCGGGCAGGTTCTGTTCGCTGAGAACGCACACGGGAACGACGCGTTGGCTGGATACGCCGGATACGTTCGAATGCAGAGGCATGTTGGTGCATGGGTGTTCGGAGACCCTGAACGGATGCGGGTTGACCTGCTGGGATATGAGGCGGGATCAATCCTGGATGAAATGATCCCGGCACCACCGCCAAAGCCCACCGATTAGAGAATTACTCCAGCAGGTGTGAACAGGTAATACGTTTCGCACGGGCGAAAGAAATTGAGCTTAATGTCATGGTTGCAGATTGTAACTGACATTTGGATGTAAATAACCTCAGGTTGAAACACAGAATCACAACCTCTTGAAATTGTAGCAATGACTTCCCATTTGTAGTGTATACAAAAGTATACAATAACGAGGGCAATCTGCTGATGTTTGACTTTTTACTAGAGGGCGCATTTGTGCCCTTTACCTTGGCGCTTGCGCTTCTGTTCGGTCTTCTGGGCCTTGAACTGATCGCATTGGTTTTCGGGGGAAGTCTTCTGGCAGGCGAGGGCGAGGTTGATCTGGACATGGTCGACGCGCCCGATCTGGACGTCGTCGACTTTGATCTGGATATCGACGCCGACATCGATCTGAGTGACTTGGAACTGGCCGAAATTGAAACCGATGTGCCTGCGGCTACGCCCGTCGGCCCGTTTGGCTGGTTGGGCATTGGCAAGATGCCATTCATGATCTGGCTCGTTGTGCTGCTGGCTGGTTTCGGCCTGAGTGGCATTGGCCTGCAACTGGCGCTGCGTGATCTGCTGGGCTTTGACTTACCTGCATGGTTGGCCGCGATTCCGGCCGGAGTGTTCGGCCTATGGTTCGCACGTGGCTTTGGTGGTGTCTTCGCTCGCCTCCTGCCCAAAACCGAAACCGAAGCGATGTCGGAACGGATGCTGGCCCGCCGCCGTGGCGTGATCACTCAGGGTATCGCATCGCGAGGCCGTCCAGCCGAAGTCCGCGTCATGGATCGCTTTGGCAACACGCACTACCTGCGCGCAGAGCCGTTGCAGGACAAAGATTCGCTGGAGCAGGGAACAGAAGTCCTTGTTCTGCGTGATCGACGGCGCGACCGGTTCGTTCTGGTTCGCATGTCAGTTTAACCAAAAAATCTTAACCCCAATCCGGAGGATATTGCATGGAACTATCATTCCTGGCCGTTACAGTTGTGACTATTTTAGCCGTACTCTTGTTCATAGGCCTTGTACTTGGCCGCCTTTATCGACGCGCCACGCGCGAGATCAGCCTGGTGAAAACCGGCGCGGGTGGCAAAAAGGTCATTATGGATGGCGGCGTCATCATCGTACCGTTGCTGCACGAAGTCAGCCCGGTCAACATGAAGACTCTGCGCCTTGAGGTGCAGCGCAGCGGTGAGGCCGCGCTTATCACCAAAGACCGGATGCGTGTCGACGTGGGTGTCGAATTCTACGTCTCGGTGATGGCGACTGAAGAGGGCATCGCGCGCGCCGCGCAAACGCTGGGTGATCGCACTTTTGACGTCGAGCAACTGCGTGAGATGATCGAAGGCAAGCTGATCGACGGTCTGCGTGCCGTGGCCGCTCAGATGACCATGGATGGTCTTCATGAAAACCGCGCCGACTTTGTGCAGGAAGTGCAGAATGCGGTGTCCGAAGACTTGCTGAAGAACGGTTTGTCGCTGGAATCGGTCTCGCTGACTGCGCTCGACCAGACGCCGTTTGAAGCGCTGGACGAGAACAACGCCTTTAACGCCGTGGGTATGCGTAAGCTGGCCGAGGTGATCGCCATATCCAAAAAAGAACGCGCGCAGATCGACGCCGAGGCCGAGGTTGAGGTGCGTCGTGCGGCGATGGAAGCGGAGCGTCAGAAGTTGCTGATCGAACAGGACGAACAGCAGGCGCGCATCGAGCAGGCGCAGAAGGTGGAAACTCTTCGTGTGGCGCAAGAGGCGGAGATCGCTGCGCGAACTGAAGACTCGGTACGCGAAACCGAACGCGCTCGGATTGCCCGTGAAGAGGCCATTCGTTCGGCCGAGATTGAGCGCGAGCGCAAAATCCGCGATGCCGAGATCGCCAAAGAGCGTGAGATCGAAGTCGCGGAACAGGAACGCCAGATCATCATCGCGCAGAAATCCGAAGAGGAAAGCCGCGCGCGCGCATCCGCCGATCTGGCTCGAGCCGAGGCGACCAAAGCAACCGAAGCCGTGGCTACGGCGCGCGAAGTGGCCGAGGCCGAGCGCCAGAAGCAGATTGTTCTGATTGAAGCCACCCGTGAGGCTGAACGCCAGGCCACCGCGATCCGTTTGTCAGCGCAGGCCGAGAAAGAGGCCGCCGCAGATCGCGCCGAAGCCCGCCGCGAGGAAGCGCAGGCCGAAGCAGACGCGTTGAACATTCGCGCCGAGGCCAAGAAGAACGACATGCTGGCCGAGGCGGAAGGTAAGCGTGCGATCGTAGAGGCCGACAATGCCCTGTCACCTGAGCAGATCCGGATGAAGGTCGACTTGACCCGCATTGAAACCATGCCCTCGATCATCTCGGAAATGGTCAAACCGGCCGAAAAAATCGACTCGATCAAAATCCATCAGGTTGGTGGGATCGGAGCTGCCAATGGTGGTGGTGTTTCAAGCGGTGAAAAGCCGGTTGTCAATCAGGCGTTGGATTCGATCATGGGAATGGCCGTGCAGATGCCAGCGCTCAAGAAACTGGGCGAAGAGCTTGGCTTGTCCATGGAGAACGGCGTCGGGGGCGTGGTGAGCGGTGCGCTTGAGAGCACCGTGGACCCAGATGAGGTGGTCGACGCGGTCGAGGACCACGGGCCAGCGGTCCAGCAGTAAACAGAATGGCCGGGATTTCCCGGCCCTTTTTCATTGCTTTTCGCGAGAACCCTTGAGCAGCCTGCCGATGGTAAAGGATGTGCGCGGTGCATAGACATAATTCGTCCGTTTCTCGGGCGTCGGGCGCGAACGCATACGGGCGAGGCCAAAGACAATAAGAAACACATGACCCAATGCAACAAAAGCAAACAGGGCTCCTGGGCCGAATTGCTGGATCAACGTGGATGAGATGTAGGGCGAGGCAATTGCCCCCAATGCATACCAGAACATCAACGCTGCTGCCAATTCAACGCGTTGTTCGGTCGTCGCAAAATCATTCGCATGGGCCGAGGAAACCGAGAAAATCGGAAATGTGGTCAGGCCAAAGAACCCGGCGGCCAGCATAACGCCGACCGTTCCAGTTCCGCTAGCCAACATCGTGACACCGCAGCTTAGCACGGCTGCCACGGACAGCCAGATCAGCACCCAGCGTCGATCATACTTATCTGCGAGCCAACCCAAGGGGTACTGGGCCAGTGCGCCGCCCAGAACGAAAGAGGCCAGAAAGAAGGCAATCTGATCTACGCCCAATCCGACCTCCTGACCGTATACCGGGCCGACCATGCGCAATGATGCCGAACTGAGCGCAGCCACGATAACGCCCGCCACAGCCAGTGGTGAGCTGTGCCAGGCCAGCTTGGGACGCAGGCGCGGGGTGTCCGGTGTCTTGGGTTGGCTGGCGCGAGTTAGGGCCAGCGGCAAGATCGATGCACAGCATAGGATCGCAAGCAGGTTGTATGAAACGTAAGAGGCGGGTGGCAGAACAGCAATGATAAGCTGTGCACAAAGCGAGGCCCCCATATCGGCGATACGGTAGGTGCCCATCGCGCGGCCACGGGTTTCGTTGGTGACCTTGGCGTTCAGCCAAGCCTCGATCACGGTGTAACAACCGGCGACACAGGTGCCCGACGCGATACGCAGGGCGGCCCAGACATAAGGGTTTTCAGTCAGCGTATGCCCCAGCAACCCCATCGCGCCCAAAGCGGTGCAGACCGCAAATGCGCGCGAGTGCCCGACGCTGCCCATAAGCCGCGGAGCCCACCAGCAACCAACAAAGAACCCAATGAAGTGCGATGACCCCAGCAGACCGATCTGTTCGGTCGAAAAATCAAGCGTCAGCCCCGAGATTGCATCCAGCGGACCGACACCGCCCGTTGAGAGCTGCAGCAGAATGACCGAAAGAAAGAGGGCGGCAAATGAAATGATCGTACGCATGATAGGTGCAACTTGACCTTGTCGCCACGAAATGCGCGCGCCTAATCGACGCCCTGACGTCGTTTTTTGCCTTTTTGTGGTTAATCCTGCCGGATGATTTCGGCGTGGATGTCCAGGCCGATCGTGGGTTGTACAAGATCAGGATATCCAGACGCGCCAAACTCATTTCGATTGATCGCCCCCTCTAGCCGGATGGACAGGGTGTCCAAATCATCCACCGCGCTTCCCGGTCTTCGATACAGGTTGGCGCTCAAAGTCACCGGGCGCGTGATACCGCGCACTGTCAGATCGCCGGTCACGGTTGCACCTTCCGAGATACGGCCAGTGGGTCCCAACTGAATCTTGGTCGTGATGAAACGGATGGTGGGGTATTGGGCAGCGTTCAACACACTTTTTCCCAACATCGGACCTCGGGCAAATGGTAGGTTCGTCCGCGCCCGGGCCACGTCCAGCACGACATCGACCCGGCTGTTTTGCAAGCGATTGGTATCAATCAGAATTTGGGCCGACTGTACTGGCATCGTGCCCGTCTGAAGCGCGCCGGACAAATCATAGGTGAAGCCAACGGAACTGCGCGATGCTGCCAGCGCATATGGGGTGAGGGCGGCCATCGCTGCCCGTGCCATTGGTAACGCGCAAAGGCTTGCAATCAGGCTGCGTCGGGTAAGGTTCCTCATGCCATCGCCGTGCGACCGCGCGGGCGCGAGCGTTTCATGAGCATCAGCACGATTGCGATGTTCAGCCCGTTCCAAAGGATGCCATTGATGAAAGCAAGCTGATAACTGCCAGTCACGTCATAGATCCAGCCCGACATCCAACCACCCAGAGCCATGCCGAGGATAGTCATCATCATAACAAAACCCACGCGCGCACCGGCCTCTTGCGGGGGCATATATTCACGTACAATCAGCGCGTAGCTGGGGACGATACCACCCTGGGCCAGCCCGAATAGCATGCTGACGACATAAAGCGAAACCATCCCATCATAAGGGAGAAACAGGAACAGAGCGATACATTGCAGGACCGAGCCAATCAGCAGTGTTGAAAGCCCTCCCAACCGGTCCGCGACAAGCCCCGAGATGATGCGGCTAACCACGCCGCCCAACAGCATCAGAGACAGCATCTCGGCCCCAACGGCTGGGCCATAGCCCAAGCCCACACAATAGGAGACAATATGGACCTGGGGCATCGACATGGCCACGCAGCAGCCGATGCCAGCCAGCCCAAGGATGTACTGCAGGGCGCGGGGTGAAAAGCCGACGCTTTGTGCTTTGACCTGTGCTGCCGCTGCTGCCGTGCCGTGCGCCTCGACGGGGACCTGTCTGCGCAAAAGCAGGGACAGAGGAATGACGGCGACCAGGGTGATGACGGCGAGACTCAGATAAACCTGCTGCCACCCGTCGCGCTGCAGAATGCCCGACAGCAGCGTGGGCCATATCGCGCCAGACAGGTAGTTGCCACTGGCCACCAGTGCCACAGCAATCCCTCGCCTGCGCATGAACCAATGCGAGATATCGGCGATCAGTGGTCCAAATCCGATTGACGTACCGAGCCCCAGCAGAAGATGCGCAACCGACAGCAGCGCGATATTCGGCGCAAGGGTTGCCAGCAGATAGCTTACCGCACTCAGCACAGCGGCGCCGATCAACGCCATTGTCACGCCCAGTCGGTCCACCAGCTTGCCCAGCCACATGTTGCCGAAGGCAAAGCCGATCATGGCGAGCGTATAGGGTATCGACGCTGCGGCTCGGTCCGCGCCAAACTCGGCCTCGATGGCGGGCATGACGACGATCACAGCCCACATGCCCACATTGACCACGGTTGCGATGGCCAGGGTGATCAGCAGGCGAAGCCACGAATATCGGCTGTCATGGATCGGGTGTGTCATGCCGGCACGCTAGGGGGCAAGTCCGGTTTTGGCCAGTCACAAGTTATGTGATCATCGGGGCGTCTTCGGATTTGATCTGCTTTAACTGCAGTCCGGAATGAGGAGCAGCCCGCGTCACGTGCCAACTGGCCGGGGGCAGGGCGCGGGCGCGGCGGCGGGTCAGACACCAACTGCAGGCCTCGTGCCGATAGGTGGGCACCATATGCCAGCGCGTCTCAATCCCCTGTGCGCCACCATCGTCAGGCGTCAGCAATAGCCCCAGCGGAGCCTGTCCCGATATGCCGCCCTGTTCGGCAGCCAGATGCATTCGCCGGACCGGGGTCAGACCCGGCGGGCCGGGCAAATCGCCAATGACCAACGGGGCGGCACCGCTGCGCAAGGCTTCTTCCATGCACCACAACAGGTCTTCAGGTTTGTCAGGGTGGATCAGCAGAAACCGGGACGGATCGGCAAAAGGCAGCATGCCCTCGGGATGCAGCTGCGCCACCTCCCAAGCCGGGGCAATCCACATCACTGGCCCTTGAGTCTGCCCCGCCACCCACAGAGCAAAGCTACGCCGGGCAGGGCCGCAGGCTTCGTGTACACGGGCCAGTTGCAGACTGATCTGTGGGTGCAGGGCCACCCCGGGTGGGGTGCGCGCGGGCTTGCGGCCAAGAAGATTGGTGGACATGCTGATCAAATTAGCATGTTCTCATTTTGTTCTCAATTGGGGAATGCGGTCAACGCGACAGGATTAGACGCCCATCTGCGAACTGGATGTTCGAAAAGCGGTGCAGATACGCCATCCCTAGCAAGGATTGACCCAGATCGCCTTCATTGACCGAGGCCAGGATACCGCGATCGGTGATGGGACCCAAAGACAGGCTGTCCAGCCGGACCGGCGCCGTACGCACAATGCCATTGGCCGTCGAGGCGCGGCCGAGATAGTTCAATTGATCCGTATCGATTCCAATTCGTTCGGCATCTTTCGGGCTGATGACGATATTGCTGGCCCCGGTATCGACCAGAAAGGTCACCGCTGTGCCATTCACCAGCATTGGTAAATAGTAGTGTCCATCATAAGAGCGGGGCACTTCAATCCGCTGATCAGTTACGGTCAGTTGCGGGGTCGGGCTGACGGTTGAACGGATGTCATCCCACAATCCGACAACGGCAATGACACCGATAAAGATAAACACCCAAGCCGCGACCTGCTGCATGGTTTTGCCCAAAGACTGACGGTTCTGAGTGATAAACCACATCAACAGGGCCGCACCCAGCAGAACCAGATAGGTCAAGCGCCCAATATCGTAGCCGTCCATTCAATCACCCGAAATCAGTTGTCTCATACCAATATGGTGTTTCACGAGGCGAAACCAAAGGCTTTGAGGCCATCAAGAATGAACTGAACCGACAGTGCAGCCAGCAGCATACCCAGCAGCCGTGTCAGCACGTTCAGCCCGGTCTTACCTAGAATACGGGCGATCATGCCTCCGGCCAGAAAGAACACAAATACAACCAACATGACGGCAAGCATAACAGCGCAGGCCGCTGCGATCCCAGGGACGCCCGGGTTTTGTCCGGCCAAAAGAATGATTGTTGCGATCGATCCAGGGCCCGCGATCAGGGGTATTGCCAGGGGGAAAACCGAAGGGTCAGAATGATCTTCTTCCTCGGCGCGGTCCTCGCGGCGTTTGGTACGGCGGTCGAACAGCATGTCCAGCGCAGTCAGAAACAAAAGCGCGCCACCTGCAACGCGGAAGGCTTCCATCGAGATGCCGACGAATCCAAGAACCGCTTCACCAAAAGCGGCAAAGGCGATCAGGATGAAAACCGCGGTCAGGCAGCTGCGAATGGCAATCTTACGGCGTGTGGCCGCATCCATGTCCTGCGTCAAGGCAACGAAAATTGGCGTGGTTCCGAAAGGGTCGATCACCACAAACATCGTGGTGAAAGCCGTTATGAAAAAGGCCATGTCGATCATGCTGCGCTCTCTGCCTGTTCCAACCGTTCTGCGGCGGCGACCCATAGGGCTTCAGCCTTTTGCATGGCTTCGACCACCTCGGCGAATTTGCGGTTCCAGGTTTCCAGATCGTTGATCCGGTCATCTTCATAAAGCGCAGGATCCGCCAGCTTGGCAGAAAGCTTGTCGTGCATATTGGTCAGTTTCTCGACCCGGTCTTCGCATTTGCGCAGATCCGCACGCAGGGCCAATACGGTCTCGCGTGACGCACGTTTGGGTTTGGGCGCCTGTAGTTTATCTTTGACCGGTTTCTCGCGGGCCAGCAAAAGAGTGCGATAGGCCTCAAGATCGCCATCGAATGGCTTCACGGTGCCATCCGAGACCAGCCATAGCCGATCAGCGACAAGCGACAGTAGATGCATGTCGTGGCTGACCAAGATGACCGCGCCGGAATAGGCAGTCAGTGCCTCGACCAACGCTTCGCGGCTTTCGATGTCCAGATGGTTCGTCGGTTCGTCAAGGATCAGCATATGCGGCGCGTCGATGGTAGCGATCAGCAGCGACAAGCGCGCCTTTTGTCCGCCCGACAGGCGACCGACCAGCGTTTCCGCTTGATCCGCGTTCAATCCGAACCCCGCCAGACGCGAGCGCCACTTGCCGGGCGCCTCATTGGGGCGTAGGCGGCGCAGGTGATCCAATGGTGTTTCGTCAACATGCAGCTCATCTACTTGATGCTGCGCGAAATAGCCGATGCGCAGCTTGGAGCTTCGGGTCATTTTACCCGCCATCAGGGGTAGGCGGTCAGATAGCAGTTTCGAAAGGGTCGACTTGCCCTGACCATTCTTGCCTAGCAGAGCGATGCGATCATCCTGATCAATACGCAGGTTCAGTCGTCGCAGAACCTCGGTCTCACCATAACCGGTTACCCCTCCTTCAAGTTGAATGATCGGTGGCGACAGTTCTTCTGGCTCGGGGAATGAAAAGGCGCGCAAAGCCGCCTCTTGCGGAGTTGAAACCAGTTGGATGCGCTCGATCATCTTCAAACGAGACTGGGCCTGAACGGCCTTTGACGCCTTATAGCGGAAACGATCCACGAAACTTTGCAGATGTGCGATGCGGGCCTTGGCCTTGGCGTTTTCCGACTCTGCTTGTGCCAGACGTTCAGCGCGACGTTCGGCAAACTTGTCGTAGGGAACCGCGTAATAAGTCAGTTTGCGATCTTCGAGATGCAGAATTGATCCGACGGCGCGGTTCAACAACCCCCGGTCGTGGCTGATGATGATGACGGTGTGAGGGTATTTGGCCAGATAGCTTTCAAGCCACAACGCACCTTCAAGGTCCAGATAGTTGGTCGGTTCGTCCAACAGCAACAGGTCAGGCTGCGAAAACAGTACGGCCGCCAGCGCCACCCTCATGCGCCATCCGCCCGAGAAATCCGAACAGGGTTTCAGCTGATCCTCATCGTCAAAGCCCAGTCCTTTGAGGATCGAGGCTGCCCGAGCCTCAGCCGACCAAGCATCAATATCAGCCAGCCGTGTCTGGATTTCAGCAATGCGGGCCGGATCTGTCGCGCTGTCTGCTTCGGCCATCAATGTGCTGCGTTCCACATCCGCGGCCAGAACGGTGTTGATCAGCGAGACATCCGAGGATGGCACCTCTTGCGCCACACCGCCGATCCGCGCGCGTTTTGGCAGGGATATATTGCCTGTTTCAAGCGACAGCTCGCCCCGGATCAACCGAAAGAGCGTCGTTTTCCCGGTACCATTGCGCCCGACAAGGCCGACCTTGTGGCCATCGGGAATGGTCGCACTGGCCCCGTCGAACAGAGGACGGCCTTCAACGGCGTATGTGATGTTCTCGATCCGTAGCATGAGGCGCTCTTATCAGAGCATCCAAGACGCCGCCAGAGGTCGCCATGTTCAATTCAGAAGCGATGTGTTAGCGCTGTTCCGGTTCGTCCTCCAATTGGTTTCGCTATGCGTGCGGCTCAAACTCCTCCGACCCTGATAACGCTGATCTTTGCGACGGCATTGTCAGTTCTGACATTGAACATGTTCCTGCCGTCGCTGGCGCATATGAGCGAAGATTTTGGTGTGGATTATGGCCTGATGAACGTTTCCGTGGCCGGGTATCTCTGTGTCTCGGGGGTCTTGCAGTTGATCGTTGGGCCGTTGTCAGATCGCTATGGGCGCAGGCCAGTCCTGCTGATCGCAATGGCTGTTTTTGTTGCTGCATCAATTGGATGCGTCTTGGCCGAGTCGATCTGGGCTTTCCTCTCGTTCCGAATGATTCAGGCCGCAGTGGTGGCCGGGCCCGTGTTGTCGAGTGCCTCAATCCGCGACCGATATCCCCCAAACGAGGCCGCCAGCAAACTCGGCTATGTTGCGATGGCCATGGCACTGGCACCGATGCTTGGGCCAATGCTGGGCGGCGCACTGGACATGCTGTTTGGTTGGCGAGCCGGGTTCGTGCTGTATTCGCTGCTTGGGGCAGGGGTGCTGCTGCTGCTTTGGTTCGACATGGGAGAGACCAACACCAATCGATCTTCCACCCTTGTGGCGCAGATGCGCGAGTACCCGCACTTGTTCCGCGCGCGTAGATTCTGGGGTTACGCCTTATGCGCATCGTTTTCCATTGGCGGGTTTTTCAGCTTTATTACCGGAGCACCTCTGGTCGCTGCGGCGTGGTTTGATCTGAGCCCTGCAATGCTGGGCCTTGGCATCGGGATCATTACTGGCGGGTTCATGGTCGGCAACTTTGTGACAGGACGCATCGCCAAGCACACTCAGCTCACCACAATGATCCTGATCGGTCGGATCGTGGCATCTGTCGGGCCATTCTGGGGGCTGTTGCTGTTCATCGGCAACATGGGCTCGGTCTGGGTGTTTTTTGGATCGGCCATCTGCGTCGGGTTCGGCAATGGCCTGACTAATGCAAATGCCTCGGCCGGGGTGATGTCGGTGCGCCCAAAACTGGCTGGCAGCGCGGCGGGCTTGTCGGGCGCGTTAATCGTGGCGTTAGGGGCTGTTTTGACGCTGATAACCGGGACATTTGTAAGCCCTGAAAACGGGCCCTATCTGGTGCTGGGTATGATGTTTGGCAGCAGCTTCGCAGGCCTTTTGGCGGTGCTCTACGTCCGAAGGCTTGACCGTACCGACCCGCTGCCCGATGCGATCTGAGTGATAAACGATCATAACGCTTTTCATGAGGCAAATACCATGTTAGGCGGCGCGCGATGGATTTCGGCGCGGGTATCGCGCCCTTAAGTCAAGGAGAGGCCAATATGGCACTGGAACGCACATTCTCGATCATCAAACCCGATGCAACCCGCCGCAACCTGACTGGCAAGATCAATGCCAAGTTCGAAGAAGCTGGCCTGCGCATCGTTGCGCAAAAGCGCATCCACATGACCAAAGCCCAAGCAGGCAAGTTCTATGACGTGCACGCCGAGCGTCCGTTCTATGACGAACTGTGCGAATTCATGTCGTCGGCCCCTGTTGTTGTTCAGGTTCTGGAAGGCGAAGGTGCCATTGCCAAGAACCGTGAAGTCATGGGTGCAACCAACCCTGCAGACGCAGCACCTGGCACCATCCGCGCCGAGTTCGCTGAATCGGTCGGTGAAAACTCGGTCCACGGTTCGGACGCTCCGGAAACTGCCGCGGTTGAGATCGCCTACTTCTTCTCGGGCATCGAACTGGTCGGTTAATCGGCCGTCAGATCACAGCTTTAGGCCGTACCCCATATCGGGTGCGGCCTTTCTTATGAGGGCAGGGCTCAAGAGTGTTTGTCCGCATTGCTTTAGTCGACAGGAGCGAAATGCCGTCATGAGCACAAACAAACGCATTGTTCTTTCCAGTGATCACGCTGCAATCGACCTCAGGCAGGCTATCTCTGCTTACGTTGAATCCCAAGGTTGGGAGGCCGTAGATATCGGTCCGACCACATCGGAAAGCACTCATTATCCCGAACACGGAGCCGCCGCCGCGCGCCTCGTGGCATCGGGTGATTGTCGCTTTGGTATCATCCTGTGTGGCACCGGGCAGGGCATCATGATAGCGGCCAACAAAATCAACGGCGTCAGATGTGGTGTTTGCAGTGATGTCTTTTCGGCCCAGATGATCCGGCAGCACAATGACGCAAACATGCTCTCGCTGGGGGCGCGGATTCTCGATGAAAAGCAAGCACTGGAAATCACGGCTGCTTTCCTGACATCCGAATTTGAAGGTGGTCGCCACGCAATGCGGGTCGATATGATCGGGGCGCTCGAAGCCTAGTCTGCCGCCAAATCCTTGGCCGATATACGCACGCCCAAAGCATCAAGATCGGCAATCATCTGATGCTTTGGTGCTATGCTGACTCCGGCCTTGATCGCATCGAACCGTTCGCGCAAGGCCTTCTTTTCCTCGCCCTTGCAGTCATTCCAGGGGCGACCTTGCAAGCCCATGACCAATACATAATAGCCGATGAAATGAGGGCGCGTTCCGGCCTGCAATAGGCGCGAATAAGCCTCGTCTGCTCCCAACGCGCGCAACTCCTGAGCTGTCATAATGCCCGCTCGTGCGCAGGCTTGTTCGAATGCCGGGCCAAGATTGCGGATGGAGGAGATCGGATCAGACATGCCTTGTCTTATCCCGCCCGAAGCGGCCTGTCACCCGCTCAAGGTTGTTTGCGGCTTCCCTTTCCGCTACCCAAGCATTGGAGGGGTCAAGAATGAACGATCTAAGCCTAGAGAATGTCGCGCAAAATCTGGACCTGATGAACCCGCCCGAGGGGTTTGTCGACGACCCGTTCCCCTTTTACGATGCACTGCTTGAGCATGCGCCAGTATTGCGACAGCCGGACGGTTCCGTGTTGTTGTCACGCCATGCGGATCTGGATGCCATTTATCGCAACACGACGCTTTATTCCTCGGATAAGGAGGCGGCGTTTGGCCCTAAATTCGGTGTTGGCTCGCCGTTATTCGAACATCATACAACTTCATTGGTGTTCTCCGACCCGCCTTTGCACACGCGTGTGCGCAAGATCATGACCTCAGCCCTGACGCCCCGGGCAATCGCGCGGATGGAGCCGGGTCTGATCGAAACCGTTGATACGCTGCTGGATGATATGGCGGGCAGGGGGCAGGTTGACCTGATCGCGGATTTTGCTTCGACCATTCCGATCCAGATCATCGGCAATCTGCTGGATGTACCGATGAACGAACGCGCGCCTCTGCGCGATTGGTCGTTGGCCATCCTTGGTGCTTTGGAACCCGCTTTGACAGAAGCTCAGCTGGAAAAGGGCCACACTGCTGTTCGCGAATTCAAAACCTATCTTCAGGATCTTGTTGCCCGTCGTCGCGCAAATCCGGGAGATCCGGAAACAGATGTTCTGACACGTCTGATCCGAGGCGAAGGCGCGGACGAGATGCTGAGCGAGATTGAGCTTCTGCAAAACTGTATCTTTATCCTGAATGCGGGTCACGAAACGACCACCAATCTGATCGGCAATGGGCTGGCGCTGCTTCATGACTATCCAGAACAACGCCAAAGACTACTGGAAGATAGCGAATTGATTGCCCCGGCGGTTGAAGAGGTCTTGCGCTTTCGGTCACCCAACCAATTTGGCAACCGGGAAACCACGGAGGACGTTGAAATCCGAGGACATCAGATCGCCAAAGGAACGAACCTGCATCTCTGTATCGGGGCAGCGAACCGTGATCCCGAGGTGTTCGCCGACCCGACCCGATTTGACATCACACGCAAGCCGAACAGGCACCTGGCCTTCGCGGGCGGGCCGCATGTCTGCGTTGGCCTGACTTTGGCGCGCCTTGAAGGTCGTGTTGCACTGGATCGATTGCTGAAGCGATTTCCCGATTACCAGATTCAAGGAAAACGGGTGCAGGGTGGTCGCATTCGGTTTAACGGATACGCGTCGTTGCCTGCATTTATGTAATTAGATCAACGCTCTAGTAGATGTTTTTCATGCAATTACGAATTGCGTGACAACTTCAGGGTTGTCTCAAGCCCTGGTTTACGATTGCGCGCCAGAAATGTGCCGCCGTGCATATGTGAAATTGCCGCCACAAGCGCCAGTCCAAGGCCGGCATTCCGCCCGGTCCTTGCGGGATCAAGCGTGACAAACGGCATCTGCAATCGGGGCAGATCGCTTTCTGGTACGCCAGGGCCCCGGTCGCGAACGCTGAGTAACGCATAGTCGCCGTCGTCTCGAATTTCGATGGTGATCGCTGTGCCGGGCGGGGCGTAGCGCATGGCGTTTTCAAGAAGGTTCGACAGTGCTTGAGACAGCAGAGGGCGATGGCCTTGGATTGGGTCCGCGTTTCCAACGACCTCAAGTCGGATGTTCTGATCAGACGCGACAGGTTCGTATAACTCAACCACGTCACCGACCAGTTGCAAAAGCTTTACCGGTTCAAATTGTTCGCGGCCCAGACCGGCCTCGGCGCGCGAAATCTCGGTCAGTTGGCTGAGAACGCGCAGCAGGTGATCAATCTCGCCGGTCGCGCGCGCCATGTCGATCTCGCGATCTTGATCGCTTTTGCCGGGCTCAGCCAGGGATTCGACCCGTTGCCGCAGTCGCGACAGGGGAGAGCGCAGGTCATGAGCAATCGAATTGGAGGTTGTGCGCAGGTTGCTGATCAGTTCTTCAATACGATCCAGCATGTTGTTCAACGTGCCCGCGACCTGATCGAATTCATCGCCCGTGCCACGTAGAGGCATGCGCAGAGCTAAATCGCCGGAAACGATATTGTCGGCTGTATTGGCGATGTCTTTCAGTCGTGAAAACACCAGCCGGGTCAGCAGCCAGCCGGTCAACAAACTCAGCGCCAATGCAGTGGCAAGTGCCAGTGCAACAGACCGGAACAGAACCCGGTCGAATTGCTGTCTGGCCAATGAATCACGCCCGACAAGCAGCCTCTCACCACCCGGCAGCCGGACCGAAGCGGCAGAGATCGGGACATATTGATCCGTATCTTCTTTGCGAAGCTGAAGATCGACCCAGCCGCTGCCCGGAGTTATCCCTTCCGGCCAATGCGTCAGGTTGCCCGCCAGTTTCGTGCCTTGCCGACCTGTCAGCAGGTACAAGGCATCCCGCTCAGCCGCTGTCGGCAAACGGCGGTCGATGGCAGAGATCAACCCGATCATGCCACGCCGTTCATATTCATCTGCGAGGCCCGTAAGCTCGGCCTGAACGACCGAACGCGTCTCGCCTGAAATCGTGCGATTGGCCGTAAAATACACCATCGTCAGAACGGTCGCCGTCAGCAAAGTGCTAAGCACCATGCTGGCCAGAACCAACCGAGTACGAGAGTTTTTCAGCGACAGGCGCAGGTTATCCATCCGAAACCATGTATCCGGCGCCTCGGACTGTTTCAATCACCGGGTCAGCTCCGTCTTCATCAAGCTGGCGGCGCAGTTTCGAAATATGGACGTCGACCACGTTGGTGTTCGGGTCAAAGTGGTAATCCCACACACCTTCAAGCAACATCGTGCGCGAGACGACGCGGTTTTTTCGGCGCAGAAAGAACTCCAGAATTTGAAATTCGCGCGGGGTCAGGGTGATTTCACGACCGTTGCGTGTGACCTTGCGGGTCAACAGATCCATTTCGAGATCGCGGCAGGCAAGGGTCGGCGTTTCTTCGGCTTCTTGCGGTCGACGCAACAGGGCTTCGATCCGGGCATGAAGTTCCTGGAATGAAAATGGTTTGACCAGATAATCGTCTGCGCCCGCGCGGAGGCCTTTGACTCGCTCGTCCACTGCACTCATGGCGGTTAACATCAGAACAGGTGTTTTCAACCCAGCCGCACGCATTGACTTAATCAGTGATAACCCGTCCAGCCCGGGAAGCATTCGGTCCAGTACGACCGCATCAAATCCGCCGTCAGTTGCGTGGTACAGGCCTTCGCGGCCATCTGATGCGACTTCGACAACATAGCCTTCTTCACCAAATCCCTTGGCAATGAAGTCCCGTGTGTCTTGGTCATCTTCAACGATCAACAAGCGTCTGCTCATGGTCAGGGCTCCTTCCCAATGGGATTTAAACACACATACTCTTTGAAAAAAACATGCCGGGTGCAAAGGTGCACCCGGCTGTTCCGGCGGCACGTGGACAATCCGTGCCTGCCAGAATAAGCGCTCCAGATTTCCCCATCATGTGGCGCGCTTAGGTGTAGGGTTAGGCGATTTCGACCGCGACGAAGATCTGGTTGCCACCGCGATTGATCAAAACCAGAGCTGGATCCGTCTTTTCGTTCTCCAGCGCTTCTTTCAAAGCGTCTGGCGTAACTGTATCCAGATTGCCCAGTCGAACGATCACATCACCACGCTGCAATCCGGCCTTGGCCGCAGGGCTTTCGGGCTCCAGATCGGTGACAACAACACCATCGACGTTCTCGGCCACGCCAATCTCGGCGCGGGCGGTTTCGGTCAGCGGTGCCACGGTTACGCCCAGCGACGTACCTTCGAACTTGTCTTCAACCACGCTATCGTTAGCCGCCGAGGCTGACTGATGCTGACCGATTGTCAGTTCGATCTGTTCTTCTTTGCCATTTCGAAGAACAGTCAGCGTGCTATCAGTACCTACCTTGGTCGTGCCAACCAGGATCGGAAGATCGCTACTGGAATCAACGGCTTCGTCGTTGAAGGTCAGGATCACGTCACCTTGCTGCAGTACGCCATCGGCCGGGCTGTCAGGTACAACATCCGATACCAGTGCACCTGTTGCCGTATCGATACCCATCGCAGCAGCCAGTTCGGGGCTGACATTCTGGATCGACACTCCCAACCAACCGCGGCTGACCTCGCCGTCATCGCGCAGATCAGCCGTGATGTGATCTACAATATTCGAAGTCACCGCAAAGCCGAGCCCGACTGAGCCGCCGCTGGGCGAATAGATCGCCGAGTTCACACCGATCACCTCACCATCCATGTTGAATAGCGGACCTCCCGAGTTGCCTTTGTTGATTGCAGCATCGGTCTGAATAAATTCGGCGTAGGGGCCTTCCGAAATATTGCGCCCCTTCGCGGAAACAATACCGGTCGTAACAGTTGCATTCAGGCCAAACGGGTTGCCGATGGCGACGACGTCCTCGCCCACGCGAATGACATCGCTGTCACCCATTTGAACGGCTTGCAGGTCTTCTCCTGCGTCGATTTTAAGCACGGCGATGTCCGTAAGCGGATCTGTACCAACGATTTCAGCTTCGAATGTGCGGTTATCGCTCAGACGTACGGTCACTTCGCTGGCGTTGTCGACAACGTGGTGGTTGGTGACGATGTATCCTGCCTTATCCAGCACAAAGCCTGATCCCAAACCCTGGCTGGGGCCTCGCTGCGGCATGTCAAATCCTTCAGGACCGCCGAACCGCTTAAAGAACTCGCCAAAGGGATGGTTTTCGAGGTCGAACTCCTGACCTTGTGTGGGGCGTGGTTTGGCATCTTGCTTGGCGGTGATCGTGACCACCGAAGGCGAGACGGTTTCGACCAGATCGGCCAGAGCCTCGTCTGCCATTGCGGGCAGGGCGGTGGTGGCCATCATGGCCGCGCCCAGTGCGGTAGCTCCCATCCAGCTGGATGTGCGTGGAATAAGCAGTGAGGATTTACGGATGCTCATTTTGACTCCTGTCTATTTCGGCGGTTGATCCCGCGCATTGAGACAGGAGATGCACTGGCAACCTTGGGATATCCTGAGAGAAATATTAAGAAACCTTAATTTCGCCACGTTTCGCCGCTTTAATGACTCCGTTCAACGTGCTCGGGTAGCAAGAATCAGCTTGGGTGCTATGTGGCGAATCGGTGGATTGTTGCCGATAAAGTCAATAATTTCGAAAAAGCATTGAATTGATTCATTTTTGTTAACAAAGAAACGACGCTTTTGCGGTCTCAAAAATACTTCTCCTAAAAGTTGCGTGAGATGGAGTGTTCAAATTTCGAACACGCCCGTCGATGCCTTTGAAATAGGTAAGTTAGCCGTATTCAAAGTGCGCAACTGACGCAAACTTCTGGAAAAAATATAAGACGATGCAACCATTGGTAGAATGCAGAGTGTTGCATTGTTGCTCAAAAGCCAGTGCGCCTGCGCTGAAATTTACCATTTCATCCAATTTTACATTGTTTGAACGCATCGGATCAGCGACATTGGAGTTGCCCAAGTGAGGGGGGCCTTAGGCACTAGGGGGTGTCAAAGGCGCATCTCAATCTCCATAGCGCTGAGCGGCATGTTAACGAGGGGGTCTTGTTTAGGTTCAGCAGCACAACGTCGGGAAGCCTGATTGGCGATCTGACCGCGCTTTAGAGATTGGTGAAAGTGGTAGTCCTGTTTTTGGGCATGCGACCCGGTCATTATTGACCGGGTCGCGTTTATTTGAGGGGCTGCTTTTGCGGTCGGCCCGCATTCCAACGGGTCCAATCGGCGGGTGTATCCAAATCAAGCAGCGCATTCTGGGCGGGCAGGCGATGCAGATGAACCTTGCCCTTGTAGCGTTGCACGACAATCTGCGCGCCGCTGTCACCGTTCAGTTCCGAAAGCTCTGAAAATAGAGAACGATCAAAGACGACAGGATGGCCGGGAGCGCCTTCGTCAGTAGCCCCACGCCATATCAGATTGTCAGGGTGGGTTTTGACTGATCGGAGAACGCTGTTCAGGTCTTGGGTTGTGAGGTCCGGAAGGTCCGATAACAGGATCATGACCGCAGGTGCATTTGCTGGAATGGAGGCCATTGCGCCTCTCAAACTGGCATTCATGCCTTCTTGCGCATTTGGGATTTCGACCAGTTGAACATCGAGGCCCTCCAGCACCGTATATCGGGGATGTGGGGCCGGAGGCAGGGCGATGATAACGTGACCTGCGGCAAGCGCCCGCTGAGCCACTCGGCGCAGAAGCGGCACGCCTTCAATCGGTTGCATTAACTTATCAGCACCACCCATGCGGCTGGATTGCCCGGCAGCGAGCAGGATGATGGGAATCTGGGTCATTTCGCAAGCATGCCGTCGGTGGATTAATAAGTCATCCCCGCATTCTTGCGCCATCGGGATCGAAAAGTGGGGTCGTGATGACACGCGCTTTGCGCATCTGACCTAGAATTTCAATTTCAACCGCACGTCCCTCGGTGGCCTGTTCAGTCGGGAGGAACCCCATGGCAATCGACTTGCCCGCAAAGTGCGAATACCCACCAGATGTACAGAAGCCGACAACAACGCCGTCTAACCAGATCGGTTCGTACGCGTTTACATCTGCATCTGCCGCGTCGACCTCAAAAGCCACCAAGCAGCGATCAGCGCCAGATGCGCGCTCGGCCTCGGCCGCTGCTCGGCCTATGAAATCACTGTTCTTGGAGAATGAGATGAACCGATCCAACCCGGTTTCTGCCGCTGTATAGTCGGGTGAAAATTCTCGCATCCACGAGCCAAAGAACTTGTCCAGACGCAGACTCATCATTGCGCGCATGCCAAATGGGGTCATGTCATGAGCTTGACCCGCTTGCCACAAACTCCACCAGAGTTGCCGTTGGGCCATTGGGTCGCAATAAATCTCATAACCCAGATCGCCGGTATAGCTGACACGCTGAACTATGCAGTCGGTCATGCCAATTGTCATCGCGCGCACATTTAGAAACCTGAATGAGGTGACTTCATCGCGGGTGCAGGCCGCTAAAACCTCGGTGGCCTTGGGGCCTGCGATCTGAAACCCATTCAACCGGTCGCTGATGTTCTCGATGCCCACGCCATGGTCCTGGTTTTTCAGGAACCAGCGCATATGAAATGCCTGACTGCCGTAGGAGGCGGTCAGGTGAAAAAGGTCGTCGCCCAAGCAGGAGACGGTGAAATCCCCGATCAGCTTACCTTTATGCGACAACATTGGCGTCAGTGAAACGCGGCCTGGTTTGGGTATGCGGCCCGCCATGATGCGATCCAGCCATGCACGAGCACCGGCACCGGTAATACGGTATTTTCCGAAATTGTGGACTTCGTTGATCCCAACACCTCCACGCACGGCACGAACTTCGCGGCCGGTGGCCTCAAAGGCGTTGGAACGGCGGAACGAGGGTGTCTCGAAATCCGGTTCATCGCCTTGGGCAAAGTAGTTTGGTACTTCCAGCCCGTATTGCTGCCCCCAAACGGCACCGAGATCGCTGAAGATGTCGTACATTGGTGTGGTTCGGTTGGGACGCGCTGCAGGCAGTTCCTCGTTCGGATAAGCGACGCTGAACCGCTTCTGATAGTTCTCGATCACCTTGGGGCGCGTGTAGCCCGGGCTGATCCAATCGCCAAACCGCGCCACATCCATGGCAAACACATCGCGTTCGGGTTCGCCTTCGATCATCCATTGAGCAAGGGTCAAGCCAACACCACCGCCTTGGCTGAAACCGGCCATGACACCGCAGGCTGACCAGTAGTTCCGCACGCCAGGCACCGGACCGACCAGAGGGTTGCCATCCGGGGCAAAGGTAAACGGCCCATGGATGACGGATTTGACACCCGCCTCAGCGAGAACAGGGAAGCGTTTGTAGGCGAATTCGATGCTATCGGTGATTTTGTCGAAGTCATCGGGCAGCAGTTCGTGGCCAAACTCCCACGGGGTGCCGTCGACCGCCCAAGGTTTGCAGGGCTGTTCGTAAAAGCCGATGCACAGTCCACGCCCTTCCTGCCGCAGATAGCTTTCGCCAGCGGGGTCCATCACATGCGGGTGCTCGCCACCTGCGTCGATGATGGCCTCGATCTCGGGTATGTTATCGGTGACCAGATATTGATGCTCCATCGGATGCAACGGGAAATAGATCCCGGCCATCGCACCGACCTCGCGCGCCCACAATCCGCCCGCATTGACGATATGTTCGGCGTGAATTGTACCCTTGTCGGTCACCACGTCCCAAGTTCCGTCCGGGCGCTGGTTGGTCTCGCGCACCATGCAATGTGTTTCGATCGTAGCCCCGCCCATACGCGCGGCCTTGGCGTATGCGTGTGTTGTACCCGACGGATCAAGATGCCCGTCCAGCGGATCATACAGCGCACCAAGGATGCCATCGGTGTTGGTGATCGGAGCAATTTTTTTGATCTCCTCAGGCCCGACGATCTCGGTCTCAAGACCCATGAATCGGTGCTTGGCGCGTTCGGCGAGCAACATGTCGAACCGGTCTTGATTGTCGGCCAGCGTGACGCCGCCGACGTGGTGCAGTCCACACGACATGCCCGTGATCTCTTCCAGCTCTTTGTACAGCCGGATGGTATAGCCCTGCAGGGCGGCCATGTTTGTGTCACCGTTCAGGGTGTGAAACCCGCCCGCCGCATGCCAGGTCGAACCGCTGGTTAGCTCAGACCGTTCCAGCAGCATCACATCCGACCAACCGAGCTTGGTCAGGTGATAGAGGACCGAGCATCCGACAACGCCGCCTCCGATAACTGCGACACGGGTGGTGGTTTTCACGATGTTTCTCCCTCGGCTTTTGGCCGAGCCTGCCGAGGGCTCTGGCGTATTACTGTTCCGTTCGCGACACCGCGCGTCGTTTGCTGAATACGCGCGCTGTAGGGCTTAGAGAGGACGGACCTTGAGGGCCGTGATCCTGTTGCCTTCGCGGGCCGTGACCTCAAACCGGAAACCGTGGAACGAGAATACTTGGCCCACAATGGGGATCATCTGAGCCTCGTGGATCACCAACCCGGCCAGCGTGTTGGCTTCTTCATCCGGCAGCGACCAGTCAAGCGCGCGGTTTGCGTCGCGGATGGTCATCGCGCCTTCGACCAGATACTGGCCGTCGTCAGATCGGGTAACGGGGACATCTTCGTCGATGTCGAACTCGTCTGCGATCTCGCCCACGATCTCTTCCAGAATATCTTCCAGCGTGATCAGCCCGCGCAGCGATCCATATTCGTCAACAACAAGCGCGAAATGGCTGTGCATGCGAAGAAACTCACGCATTTGGTCGTCCAGAGTGGTGGTTTCGGGCACGAAATAAGGATCGTTGGCAACCTTCGCGATGTCGAAATTCTTAAGCCGCTCTGGATCACCATCGGCGCCACCTACCTGCGCATACATTGCGCGAAACAGGTCTTTGGCGTGCACGACACCCACGATGTTTTCCTGTTCTTCACGGAACACAGGCAGGCGGGTGTGCGGGCTTTCCAGACATTGTTTCAAGATCGCTTCGGGTTCGTCATCCGCATCGATCATCTCAATATTCGAGCGATGAAGCATGATCTCTTCCACCGCGCGGTCGCCAAGATCGAGCGCGCCCAGAATACGGTCGCGATCTTCTTTTTCGACCACACCTTCGGAATGGCCCAGTTGCAATGCGCCAGCGATTTCTTCACGGACCGCAAGGATGTTGCTATCAGGGTCGATCTGTACGCCGAACAGGCGCAATACACCGCGCACCAGTAGCCGGACGGCAGCCACCACCGGCGAGAACACCGTTACGACGACGCTGATAACGGGTGCCACCAAGGCGGCGGCTTTTTCGGCGTTGGTAATCGCGTAGGTCTTGGGCAGCACCTCGGCAAAGATCAGCACCAGAAGGGTCATCACGAGCGTCGCCAGCGCCACACCGCTTTCGCCGAACAGGCGGGTAAACAGGGCGGTCGCCAACGAAGCGGCAAGGATGTTGACAAGGTTGTTGCCGAGAAGGACCGAGCCGATCAGACGTTCGTTATCATCGGTGATTTCCAGCGCTTTTTTCGCCCCGCGCGAGCCTTTGTCAGCCTGCGCTCTCAGCTTGCCACGCGATGATGCGGTCAGCGCAGTTTCGGAGCCCGAGAAAAAGCCCGATAGGACAAGGAGAAGAAGAATGGATCCTGTCGTGATCCAGAATGCGCCATCAAGCAGAGAAGGAGTGGGTTCCATTGGTCCTAGGTTGTTCGTGTTGCTGCATTCGTTATGGTGGTGCGGGCCCGGCCAATCAAGGGGTTAGCCCTGATCTGTGGTGTCGTCTTTGGCCAGCGGGTGGTGTTCCAACACCAGTTCCGACAGGCGTTCATCCAGAACATGCGTATAGATCTCGGTCGTCGCCACATCTGCATGGCCCAACAGCGTCTGGATCGAGCGCAAATCCGCGCCATTGGCCAGCAGGTGCGTCGCAAACGCATGGCGCAGCGTATGAGGTGTGACTTTTTCAGGCGAAACACCGCCTTCGATCGCCAGTTCCTTGACCAGCAGAAAGAAGCGATGCCGCGTCAGGTGACCGGATTTCCCGCGCGACGGGAACAGGAAACGCGACGCTTGTCCTCCCTTGGAAACGGCTTTTTCCTCGGCCGCATCGCGGGCTTGCAGCCAGTCTGCCAACGCCTCGCGGGCAGGGGGGGACAGCGGAACCATCCGCTCTTTCCCGCCTTTGCCGAGGACCAGCAGCATGCGGGGATCACCTCTGGCTGAACTGACCGGCAGCGATACCAGCTCTGTCACCCGCATCCCCGTCGCATAGAGCAGTTCCATCAGGCACGTGTTGCGAATTCTGTCTGCGTCGGAACGGCCCGTGCGCCGCGCTGCTGCAAGCAGGTGGTCAACTTCGGGCACGTCCAGTGTTTTTGGCAATCGCTTGGGGCGCCCTGGTCCCTTGATCTGGATGGCCGGGTTGCTTTCGCGCCAGCCTTCTTCGAAAGCAAATCGGTACAATTGTTTGATCGCCGACAACCGCCGTGCCCTTGTCGAGCGCGACAGGCCCTGCGCATCGCAATCGATCAGGTAACCTTCGATCCGATCGCGATCCGCTTCGGAAAAGCCCGATTTCCGACGCGTCAACCAATCAGAGAAATCTTTCAGATCCCGGCCATAGGCGAGCAGGGTGTTGGTGGCAGCGCCAAGCTCGGCAGCTTGCGCTTCGAGGAAGGTGGAAATCCACAGCTCCTGAGACGCGGGCGCGGTCATGCTCAAGCCCCGTTCAAGATCATCAACTGCAACGCGGCCCGACGTGCGGTGTCTTCAAGACCCACGCGGCGGAACGCAGCGATTGCAGCGGTCAGGTCGACCAGATTGCCGCGCGCGCCATGGGCGAACAATTGCATCGTTTCCAGAATGGCTTCGCCCAATTGATCGTTGCTCAGAAGCCCGTCGATATCCGAAGGGATGGGCGCGGACCAGGCAAAGCCCTGCGAAATGGCATCCGCCAGAGGGGTTGGTGACGGTGCGCGCTGCGGATCGCCCTGCGCCAGGGCGGCCAGAAACATGTTGGTCTCTGAACTATCAGGCACGTTTTGCGCCGCGTCTTCATAAAGCTCGGACAACAGCAGAATACGCCACCTCAGATTCTCGGCAGCCGGACCAGACAGTTTGATTGCAGCCAGGCGCGGGGCAAAGAGTTCGGCAAACGGAACTTCAAGCCCGACTGACTTCATCTGGGCCCAAACCTCAATTAAAGTCTTGGAAACCGCATCGGGATTTCCGGTTCCCAATGCGGTTTCGAACCGTTGAATGGCGGCCACGCGATCCCACACGGCGCCCGAAGCAGCCGGCGAACGTTCGGTATATAGGCCAAGCAACTGATTGGGTGTCAGCGCCCCAATCCGCGTCAATCGTTCAGCAGCTTCGACCTGGGCTTTCCAGCCCGCCACATCGCGCAGATCGGCATTGGCGAACGCCCGTGGCAGTGAAGCCGTGGGCAAACGTTCACCAATGGCTTCGAACAGACGGAACGTAAGCGGATTCGGGTCGTCGGGCTGAGGAAGATACTCGGCCCCTTCGAACAATTCCGGGCTGAGAAAGCGATCGAGCAATGCCAGCTGTTCATCGGGAAGCACCTGCAGCGCATGAGCGGCTTCGAGTGTCAGAGCAGCTGACGCCCAATCTCCACGACGGGCCTTGCAGAATATTTGCGCTGCGTAATCCCGAGACAAATTCGGCTGCGCGATCAGCGCGGTGCAACTCCGGTCTTCGTCACCCGTCAGCAACGTCGCATCGAACCAGCGTTTGAAACGAGCTTGCGTATCGGTCGGACCGGCCAGCTGAACCAGAGATTGTACCGGATCGGATGCGCCCAATTGCATAAGGCGGTCCAGTCGCGCCATCAGCAATTTGTCTTCTGCCTGTCCTCCGCTCGGGGGACGTGCCTCGGAAAGGAGCAGGGTGAACAGCAGCCGCTGCATTGCGGGGTTGGACTTGACCCGCACCTGCGCGATCAGTTCCGCCAACCGATCCGCATCGCTGTTCTGCCACAAGTTGACCGGCAGACCTGTGACGGAAGAGGCCACCAAACCCAGCGGTGGCGACAGCGCCTCAAGCGGGGTGACCTGAATATCCGGCTGCAACCCTGTCTGGGTGACAGGTGGCTCTAATAGCACTGTGCCCGGCAGATTCTCAGGCGGGTCGGTCAGCCAGTCGATGATCGACAAGGGCTCCGTCGATTGTGCCTGCGCAGTTCCGGCTAGAAAAAACGCCAGAAGAGTGGTTCTAGTCGGCATTCAAGATGACCGGTTCGCGGACTTCACTTTGAGGAGCGGAAAAGTCCGCACCAAAAAACGGCCCGACATAGGCATACCCAACCAGCCCGATGAAACACAGGCAGATGAGGTAAATCAGGAACTTGATTAAACGGCCCATGGGTGAACGCTGCCTCAATTTTTGCTTTTGCCCAAGTTATAACTAGCATTTTTCTTAAGATCACGTCATTCACGACGAAATGAGCGAAATTAAGCATAACACGGTGCGTTCCGACACAGCGGCGCAGTTTCAACTGCACAAAACCGTCGTTTTGGTCGGAATGATGGGGGCTGGAAAGACTGCGGTGGGCCGGGCTCTGGCGGCTCGGCTAGGCGTTCCCTTTCTCGATAGCGATTCCGAGATCGAATCGGCCGCCAACATGACCATCCCCGAGATCTTTGCCCGCGATGGTGAGGCGTTCTTTCGCAGCAAGGAAAGTCAGATCATCGGGCGGCTTCTGGACGAGGAAAAAGGCATCCTGTCGACTGGGGGCGGCGCGTTTCTGGCAGAAGGCAATCGAAAAATGATCTCAGATCGCGGTGCATCTGTGTGGTTGCGGGCCGATCTGAACGTGTTGTGGAATCGCGTCAAACATAAAGACACGCGCCCATTGCTGCGTACGGCAGACCCGTATGCAACGTTGCGCGGTTTGTACGAGGCGCGCGTGCCGATCTATGAACAGGCCGATCTGGTGGCTGACTCAGATGGCGAAACCGCAATCGAAGATATGGTGGATCGGGTGATCGCTGCATTGGTGACGCGCCCTGATATTTTGGAACGAATTTAATGCATCAAACCGTACATGTTGATCTGGCCGAGCGTTCATATGATGTTGAGATCGGTCCCGGCCTTTTGGCGCAATCTGGGGAACGGATTGCTCCACTGATAAAGCGTAAGCGTGTCGCGGTTCTGACGGATGAGACTGTCGCGGGCCTGCATCTGGATGCACTGCGTGAAGGCCTGGCCTCAGCCGGGATCGGGATGAATGCTCTGGCACTGCCAGCGGGTGAGGCCACCAAAAGCTGGCCGCATTTTGAGCGCGCGGTAGAATGGTTGCTGGCGGAGAAGGTCGAACGGAACGACATCGTCGTTGCGCTAGGTGGGGGTGTGATCGGTGATCTGGTGGGATTTGCTGCAGCAGTGATGCGGCGAGGGGTACGCTTTGTTCAGATACCTACCTCGCTGCTAGCACAGGTCGACAGCTCGGTTGGGGGCAAGACCGGGATCAATGCGCCACAGGGCAAGAACCTGATTGGAGCGTTTCACCAGCCGTCACTGGTGTTGGCCGACACGGACGTGCTGGGCACGTTACAGGCGCGGGACTTTCTCGCCGGATACGGCGAGGTCGTCAAATATGGACTGTTGGGCGATGCCCAGTTCTTTGAGTGGCTTGAAGACAACGGGCCTCTGTTAGCATCCGGCGACATGGCGGCGCGCGTGCAGGCCGTCACACGCTCGGTTCAGATGAAGGCCGATATCGTGGCACGCGACGAGACCGAGCAGGGCGACCGGGCGCTGCTCAATCTGGGTCATACTTTCTGCCACGCGCTTGAGGCTGCAACCGATTATTCTGATCGATTGCTGCACGGTGAAGGTGTCGCCATCGGCTGTGCGCTGGCGTTTGAAACTTCTTCTCGGTTGGGGCTTTGCCCGCAAGAAGATCCAAGCCGTGTCAGGGCGCATTTGCGCGCCATGGGCATGAAGACTGATCTGGCCGATATTCCGGGTGAACTGCCGGATGCAGAAACACTGGTCGATCTGATGGCGCAGGACAAAAAGGTCGTGGATGGCCAGTTGCGTTTCATTATGGCACGAGGCATCGGGCAGGCATTCGTCACTTCAGAAGTGCCGCGCGAGACAGTGGTCTCGGTGCTTGATGATGCGCTGGCCGCCTGCTGAAATTCAGCGCCCCTGGATTACCATCAGCTCGCCGATGTTTTCGCGGGTGATATAGCCAACCATGTGTCCCGATTTGGTGCATACAGCAATTGCGGGTGCACCTTTATGCAGGCCATTCAGAACTTGGTCCAAACCGCTGGTGAGCGCGACTTGTGGTATGTTCTTATCCATAATCGACGCTGCAGGCTCGGATCGGGGATGGTCGCTTGCTAACGCTGCGAACAGTCGGTCACGGGTGACAAAACCCAAAAGGCTGCCATCCTCGGCCAAGACGGGAAACTCGTGCTGGGTCGTATGAATGACCGCTTGAGCCGCCGTCGCCAACGTATCATCGGGCGACAACGCCTTGAACTCGGTGATCATCGCATCCCGGGCCTTAACACGCCGCGCAACCGAACGTAGCGCAACGTCCTGGTTTTCGGAATTCGCGGCAATGAAGACAAAGACGGCGATCAGAACCAGTATCGGGTTGCCAGAGGTCAGCCCCAGAAAACCAAGCCCGACCGCTACGATCTGACCGCCAAGGGCGGCGATCCGCGTGGCCTTGGCACGTTCCATCTTCATACATAGCAAGGCGCGGAATACACGCCCGCCGTCCATCGGAAATGCCGGGATCATGTTGAAGGCCGCCAGCAGCAGATTCACATAGGCCAGACGGCTCAGTAGGTTTGTGCCTGCCGAGTCGATCTGGGCCAGCGATCCAAGTTGTATCCCCGCGCCTAAAACCACGAGGATGGCCCAGATGACGACGTTTACGGCCGGGCCTGCTAAGGCGACCCAAACCTCCTGCATCGGTTTTTCTGGCATCCGCTCAAGACGTGCCAGTCCACCGATTGGCAGCAAAGTGATATCAGGGGTGCGAATCCCGTATCGCCTTGCCATGAGCGCGTGACCGAATTCATGCGCGACGACACACGCAAACAAAGCCAGAACGAACAGGATGTTGTTGAGCGCAGCGGGCCAACCACCGCTGGAATACGCTGCAAAACCAACCCAGGCGAGCAGCAGGAAGAAGGTGACATGGACCCTCAGTTCCGAGCCGAGCAATCGGCCAAGTGAGAAGGACCATGCCATGTTGTTTCTCCGTTTGGTTTAGAACGGAATCTCGTCGTCATCGATGCCGCCGGATGCAGGGGCAGGGGCGCTGGACTGGCCGCCATAGGGATCACCATAGCCTCCTCCGGCCTGATCACCGCCATAGCCACCACCGCCGCCACCGCCTTCACCGCGGGCATCCAGCATAGTCAGCTCGCTGCGGTAAGGGCGCAGGACAACCTCAGTCGAATAGCGATCCTGCCCCGACTGATCCTGCCACTTGCGGGTCTCTAACTGGCCCTCGACATAGACTTTGCTGCCTTTACGCAAATACTGCTCGGCAACGCGAACCAGAGGTTCCGAAAAGATGGCGACTGTGTGCCATTGGGTTCGATCCCGACGCTCACCAGTGTTGCGGTCTTTCCATGTCTCTGACGTTGCGATGCGCAGGTTGCACACCTTACCACCGTTCTGGAACGACCGCACCTCGGGGTCGGCACCGAGATTGCCGATCAGAATGACCTTGTTGACTGAACCCGCCATATATTCCCTCGTTTTACTCTGACTGGATGGCGCCCGAATCTGGCGCTGTATTCTGGTGCTGACCCTATACGGGCTACGACTTGGTTGAAACATGATTGATCGTGCAACGCTGAGCAGGAAAACATTAGGACTGTCTTAACCAAGCTTTCATTTCCGGCTGATTTAACTATAATCTGATTGGTTGTTGAGGGTGCAGGATTGGCATTAATGCGTTTTCTGGTCGGCGGTATCTCGGTATTGGGTCTTTGTCTGACGTCGTTCGCGACGCAGGCAGAAACGCTGTCCACCAAGAATCGCAAGGCGATATTCCTCAAGCAATCCAAGGTTTTGGATAATCGGGCCGCTACGCAATATCGCGGCTCTGAACGGCTTAAACCCAAGACCGAGCGTGGGAAATTCGTCAAGCGTTACTCTGGTAACTATCGAGGCCAGTATCTGGATCATGCCAGAAAAGCAGCGCGGCAACATAACGTGCCGGAAGAACTTTTCCTGCGACTTGTTCAACAAGAAAGCGGGTGGAACCCGAATGCCAAATCCCACAAAGGGGCCTTAGGTCTTGCGCAACTGATGCCCCAGACCGCGCGGCTGCTGGGCGTCAATCCGCACGATCCGATCCAGAATCTGGAGGGTGGTGCGCGTTATCTTTCCTGGCAATACCGCAAGTTCAAGTCCTGGCGCCTTGCACTGGCAGCTTACAATGCAGGGCCCAAAGCAGTTGAAAAGCACGGCGGAATTCCACCCTACAAGGAAACCCAGAACTACGTAAAAGTGATCTGGGGGGGCTAGCTGCGCCGCAGCGTGTCTGTTTCTTGATCTACCGCCAAACGCTGTCCTAGTCTGATTGGATAACCTTTCGGACTTGTGCGAATTACGATGATCCAAGATCGACCCAACATACCACCCGAAACAATGGCGAACTGGCAGCGTTTGGTCGACCTTGTTTCGCAGCTGGCCGATGTGCCCGCCACTTTGATCATGAAGACCGAAGCGCCGGATCATGCGGTTCTGATCACATCGGATCATCCAGAAAACCCATACCCGGTCGGCATGAATTTTCGACTGAACCCCAAGCTCTATTGTCAGGGCGTTCTGGAACGCGACGGCGAATTTGTTGTCGAGGACGCAACATGTGACCCGGCCTGGAGCGACAATGAGGACATGGAGCATGGCATGTCCTTCTATATCGGTTTTCCGCTGAAGTGGCCGGATGGTTCGGTATTCGGAACAATCTGCGTCTTGGACCGTCACCGCAATCGCCGAGCCTTGTTGTTTCGTGAAGGTTTGGCACAGTTTGCGCGCATGGTTGAATCGGATTTGGCTTTGATCCAAGAGGTTTACCTGCGCCGAGCGCTGGAAGTGAAGTTGAATGAAACTCTGGCGCAACTGGAGCACCGCGTCGCGGCGAGGACGCGGGAGCTGCAGGAAACAAACACGGCGCTACGGGTGCTGTTGACCAGTTTGGACGACGATCGGAAAGACCGGGATCAGGATATCGTAGATCAGGTTCGCACGATGGTGTTGCCTTATCTGGACAAGTTGCGCGGGCTATTGACCGAAGGCGACGCCTCGCAAGTTTATCTGGAATTGGCCGAGCGCAATCTGCAAGAGATTACTTCAATGATTTCCGACAAGCTTTCGGATGCGTTTTCGGTCATGACGCCGACCGAGATCGAAATTGCTCAGCTGGTCATGTCGGGCAAAACCACGAAAGATATCGCCCGGGCGATGTCGCGCGAAACTTCTACAATTGATTTTCATCGTAACAATATTCGTCGAAAACTTGGCCTCGAAGGCCGTGACCAGAACTTGCGAAGCCATCTTTTGTCGATTTCGTGATTTCTGAATATGGGGATTTCCCCCATATTCCCCCCCGATTTTTCTGATCTGAGCAACCTGTGCCACGCGCGCTAGGCTGGTCGCAAGGGTGCGGACCAAGCCGGGCCTTTTCAACTCGGGAGGATAAAAAATGGATCGCAAAGATCTGAAACCCACAATTCTAAACGGAGAACGCGACACATTGGCAACTGGTCTGTCGCGTCGATCGTTCTTTATGGCTGCCGGGGCCGCCGGTGTCGGTGCAGGGGCCTCACTGTTGGGTAGCAAACCGGCCGAGGCGCAATCGCAGGCCTGGCTGCAGCCTGGCAACAATAACCATGTAATCGATCTACAGGGCTCGACTGGTCAGGCAAGTACGGGAGCGGTTGGAATCGATTATTACGGTCACTGCGCGATCAAAATTACCTCTCCAAACGGAGCGACCGTATTGTTTGATCCTTGGCGCGATGATCCCTCCGGCGCGTGGGGCCTGTGGTTCCGCAACGAGTTCCCGCAGATCCCAGTTGATATCACTATGTCCACTCATGCTCATTTTGACCATGACGCTATCGAGCGGCCAAGTTCCACAATGGTTTTAGACAGGATGGCGGGCATTTTTGAATTTGCTGATCTTAAGATCACAGGTTTTGCTGACAAACATGCCTGCGTTGCGCCGGGTTGGTACGAATGGACCAACGCCTTGGCCGAGTTTGGCGCGGAAGCTTGTCCGCCCAACAACGTCGGACATATGGACATGGTGGTCTACCTTGTCGAAACCGGAGGCATTCGCACCTTGATCTGGGGCGACAACCGCCACAATCCGCCTCAGGAGTTCTGGGATGCTTTAGGACAGGTAGACGTGCTGACTTTGCCCGTCGACGGATCGGAACACATCCTTAGCTTCGATCAGGGCAACGATATTGTCGCCAAGCTCAAGCCCAAGATCATCATCCCGACGCACTACCTCAATGAGGTTACGTCATACACGCTTACGACGCTGCAGGCCGCAGACGATTGGGTCAAAAGCCAGCAGAGTTACAAGATGCTCGACAGCGCCAGTCTAAAACTGGAAGCCGGAGATGTGGCGGGTATGAACCAGGAGTTCATGCACTTCGGCAACAACGTGATGACGGGCTGATTACGATCAGAAACTGCCACTCACCCACGACCTGCGTCGCCTGTCTCCCCAATAAACGTGACGCAAATTGAAAGGGCCGGTCTTTGACCGGCCCTTTTCTTTCGTTCGTGCGGATTTATTCGGCCGCAATTTTGATAACCGGCTCCATTTTGGCCAGAATGTCTTCGGCAAGGTGACATTTCACCTGATGACCATCCGCAAGTGTTTGCACCGGGGGCACATGGGATTCGCATCGCCCATCCGGCACTTCTGATTTCCAGCGACAGCGTGTTTGGAACGGGCAACCCGGCGGCGGATTCATGGCCGAGGGGATATCGCCCTCAAGCACGATGTGCTGCTTTTCGATCGATGTGTCCGCGATTGGAACCGCACTTAACAATGCCTCAGTGTAGGGATGATAGGGTGGGCTAAAGACCTGATCGGTGGTGCCCAGTTCAACCACATGCCCCAGATACATCACCATCACACGGTCACTGAGATAGCGCACGATTGAAAGGTCGTGACTGATGAACAGCAGCGTGGTTTTGTGCTCGCGCTGAATTTCCATCAACAGGTCTGTAACGGCAGCTTGTACGGATACGTCCAGCGCCGAAACCGGTTCATCCGCAACCACGATCCGTGCATCACCGGCAAAGGCGCGGGCGATACCGACGCGCTGCTTCTGACCGCCTGATAGCTGGCGTGGCATCCTGTCCGCGAAGGCGCGGGGCAATTTCACGAGATCCAGCAGTTCCAGCATCCGCTTCTTGCGATCGGCCTCGGAGTCACCGACACCAAAGATTTCCAGCGCCCGGATGATTTGACGGCCTACGGTCATCGACGGGTTCAGCGTGTCGAACGGGTTCTGAAACACCATCTGCACTTCGCCAACGGTCTTGGCGTCGCGTTCTTCGATGGGCACGTCCTCGATATTGCGATTGTCCAGCAGGATCTGCCCGTCGGTGGCCGTTTCCAGCCCCATCAAGACCTTCGCAAAAGTGGATTTGCCGCAACCGGATTCGCCGACGATGGCAAGCGTCTCGGATTCATGCGCTTCAAAGCTTAGCGTCTCATTGGCCTTGACCACTTTGGTCTCACCACCGCCGAACAATGCATTCGCAGCCACCTCATAGTATTTCTTGAGGTTATCCATTTTCAGAACAGTCCGGCCAATCTCGCCTTTCTCTTTCTGCTCACCAACGGTGATTGGCGCGTTCCAGTCGATTTCCTGGAATTTCAAGCATCGCGTATGGTGTCGGTCGTTGCCCGGTACCGCCTCCATCAGGATATCCTTGGCGTCACAGCGGCCTTCTTCGAAATAGTCGCAGCGCGGACCAAAGTTACATCCCGGAGGCCGCTCATGGGGCAGGGGAAAGTTCCCAGGTATGGCCACCAGCGGGCGCGAGTTCTTGTCAGCGCCCGGCAGCGGGATCGAGCGGAACAGCGCCTGCGTATACGGGTGCTGCATCTCGTCGAATACATCCTTGATCGAGCCACGCTCGACGGCTTCACCTGAATACATCACGCACAGCCGGTCGCAGGTTTCCAGCACCAGACCCAGATTGTGCGAAATGAACAGCATCGAGGTGCCGTATTTCTTGCCCAGATCCTTGACCAACTCGACCACGGCGGCCTCGACCGTCACGTCCAGAGCGGTTGTTGGCTCATCCAAGATCAACAAGGCAGGTTTCGACATCAGCGCCATCGCAATCACGATCCGCTGCTGCTGACCGCCTGACAGCTGATGCGGGAACGAGTTCAGCATCCGCTCAGGGTCGGGCAGGCGTACATCGGTGACGACCTCCAGCGCACGCGCGTAGGCCTCTTCCGCGCCCACACCTTCGTGGATCATCGGCACTTCCATCAGCTGCTTGCCGATCTTCATCGCCGGATTCAGCGATGCCATCGGCTCTTGATAGATCATCGCGATTTCATTGCCACGTATGTCGCGCAGCTCTTCGGTGGTCATTTCACCCAGATCACGCCCCTTGAACTTGATCGAGCCACCGACGATGCGGCCATTCTTGCCCAAATCCTGCATGACACCCAACGCCACGGTAGATTTCCCACAACCTGATTCACCCACCAAACCGACGGCTTCGCCGGGTTGCACACTGACCGAGAAATCCATCACGGCAGGGATCTCACGAAGGCGGGTAAAGAAGGAAATCGAAAGCTTGTCGATCTCCAGGATTGGCCCGTCATAATCCGCCAGTTTGTTCATCTTATTACTCCTCGCGAGAGTCCGGGGGTTCCCCTTCATCTGGCTAAAAATATCTCGGGGGTCCGGGGGCAGAGCCCCCGGCCTCGATCACAATCAGTCCTTCAGACTTTCTTCGCGCAGACCATCCGCCAGCAGGTTCAAGCCAAGAACCAGCGACAGCAATGCCAGCGCGGGCGGCAGTGCGGGATGTAGATAGATCGACAGAAGCTTGCGCCCCTCGTTGATCGTCGAGCCCCAGTCCGGGCTTTCCGGTGGCAGCCCCAGCCCGAAGAAACCCAAGGTTCCAAGCAGGATGGTCGTGTAGCCGATGCGCAGGCAGAAATCGACGATCAGCGGGCCACGCGCGTTGGGCAGGATTTCCCACAGCATGATGTACCATGGACCCTCGCCGCGCGTTTGGGCCGCAGCCACATAGTCGCGAGTTTTGATGTCCAGCGCCAGTCCGCGTACGATGCGGAACACGGTCGGAGAGTTCACGAAGACCACCGAGACGAACACCACCAGAATACCGCCTGGAATATCGAACAGATCAAGGTAGGTCGGCAGACCCCAGATGCGGTAGCTGTCGGTGTTGATGATGTAGCCACCGGTCGAAATCAGCGACAGGTAGAGCCAGAGCGCAACACCCAGAACGCCGATCAACAAAGGCGTTCGAAAACTGGGACGCGTATAGAAACGCGAATTCAGCAGAACGCCGAGGAAGATGATCGGGAACACGAATAGGATCGCCGCCATATAGTTCGGCACGCCGGTCGCTACGATCTCGGGCGTGACCAAAAGGTAGAACAGCAAGATAACGGGAAAAGCCAGGATCAGGTTCGCGAGGAATGACAGGAGCGTATCCAGACGCCCGCCATAGTAGCCTGCGGGTAAACCCAGAGTGATACCGACCATGAAGGCAAACATCGTCGCCAGCGGCGCGATCTGCACGACGATCCAAGCACCTTTAACCATACGGCTAAAGACGTCGCGCGCGAGGTTATCTCCACCCAGCAAATACCAAGCGTATTGACCGTCCTCCAGATTGGGAAGCGGGGTGCCCGGCACTTTGTTCTTCATACCCGAGACCTGCGACAGGGGATCGTGGGTTACGATCAGATCGAGTGCGCCAAATATGCCGGTGAACACCCAGAACATCACAAGGCCAAAGCCGATCATACCAATGGGGCTGTCGAACAGCTTGCCATACAGGCCCAGCTTGCGCTTGAACGCAATCGACATCGCATAAAGGATGATCAGCGACAGCCAGACGGGCAGAAACTGCTGAGAGATAGCGCCGATGATGCCAGCACTGGTCCCCATCAGGATGCCAAGGACAATGTACGCCACCGCAATTCCCACACTTGCCAGAAAGCTATAGCGTAGCGACGATTGTATCAGGATTCTTAGGCCAGAGCTCGAACTGAGCGTCCCATCGGCATTCACAATCATCTGATCTTCGGGCAGCACGATACTTGCCAGCATCCAGACAACGATGGACAAAAGCATCAGTCCCAACGCAAGCATCAACAGCGGGTTCAGGAAGGCGATAGAGCCGGTCCAGGTAAGTGGTTCCATGATCTATCCCTCCTTACGAAATGCGGATGCGCGGGTTGAGGTAGACATAGCCGATATCCGAGATCAGCTGCGTCACCAGCACCACGAAGACCGACACGACCGAGATCGCCAGCAGCAGCTGGATGTCATTGTTGCCCGCTGCCTGTACGAGCGCCCAGCCAAAGCCCTTGTAGTTGAACAGGGTCTCGACGATCACGACACCATTCAGCAGCCATGGGAACTGCAGCATAATGACTGTAAAGGGCGCGATAAGCGCGTTGCGCAGCGCGTGTTTCATGACGATATTCGGGAATGACACGCCTTTCAGACGCGCCGTCCTGATGTATTGCGCCGTCATCACCTCGGTCATTGAGGCGCGGGTCATCCGGGCGATATAGCCCATCCCGTAAAGCGCGATGGTCAACACTGGTAGGAAGAAATTCTCAAATGTCGGGTTCTCCATCGCCTGAGTGGCGGTGCCTTTGAACCATTTGAGTCCGACGGCGGAGGATGTGAAGATCGCTATGAAGATAACGCCCGAGACGTATTCTGGGGTCGCCGTCGTCGTGATGGCAAAGGTTGAAAGCGTCCGGTCAGTGGCCGAACCTTCCTTCATCCCGGCCAGGATGCCCAGAATGAGTGCCGAAGGGACCATCAGCAGCATCACCCAGAACATCAGCCGTCCGGTCAGTGCCAGCCGGTTGCCAACAACGGTAGAGACCTCTTCCTTGAAGACAGTTGAATATCCCCAGTACCCCTGCAGGATACCGCAGAAATTCGGAGATTCCTCGGCAGTTTTGCCTGGCAGGATACATCTACCCTGAACGGTTCCGTCCTCATTTGTGTGTCGGAACGAGGGCAGGACACCGAGCCATTCACCGTATTTGATCGGCGTGGACTGGAGGTAGCCGTTTTTCTCCAGATAGCTTTCGACCTGTTCATCAGACATCCTGAAATTGCCCTGCGTCTTCGCAAGCTTTTCCAGGTTCGGGTAGAGATTGGTAAGGAAGAAGACCAGGAATGTCAGGCACAATGCTGTCAGCAGCATAATCCCCACACGCCTTAGAATAAAAAGTCCCATGTTAGCCCCTGTTGATCGGCTGGCGTGACAGGCATTTCGCCCCACGCATTGCTATTATTCTGGTCGCCGTATTGAGGACGAAGGGCCGCGCCAGATTGGCGCGGCCCTTGTAGGTTTCGGCTTAGGAAGTCAGGCCGAACTTATAAAGCTGCGGCAGGTCCGCAATGTGCTTTTCGACACCGACCATATTATCGCGGTGGTGACGCATCGCGGTCCGCCAATAGGGCTGGATGACCACGCCTTCGTCGATCATGATCGCCTGCAGTTTCGCCATCACCTCGCGGCGCATATCGACATCCGCGATCGAGTTCGCCTCGGCCAGCAGCTTGTCGAACTCTTCGTTGGCAAAACCAGACTCGTTCCAAGCGACACCCGACTTATACGCCAGTGCCAGAACCTGCGTGCCCAGCGGGCGGTGGTTCCAGTTGGTCGAGGAATACGGGTACTTGGTCCAGTCGTTCCAGAATGTCGAACCGGGCAGAACCGTGTGCTTTGCCTTGATGCCCGCATCGTTCAACTGAGCCACTACCGCAGCCGTGGTATTGCGACGCCAGTCATCGTCGATCGACTGCACTTCGTGCTCGAAATCGCCCATACCCGCTTCGTCCATCAGCGCCTTTGCGCCTGCCGGATCGTAAGGGATACGCGTCACAGCCGAGTCGTACTCGGGGTGCATCGGGCCTACATGACAGTTGTCGGCAGTGATGCCGTAGCCGGACATGCCAAGTTCAAGGCAGACGGCGTTGTCGACTGCCATGGCGAGGGCCTGACGGACCCTCTTGTCGCCATAGATTTTGTTGCCATCGGCGTCTTCAGCCAGCTGGTTGGGGCGAATGACAATGGTAAAGCCCGATGGGATTTCCGAGCGGACAAGGCCAATACTGTCAAAGATGTCGACAAACTCGCCAACCGATTCCCAGTTCATATCGATCTCTTCGGCCTCATAGGCGGCCAGGAAAGCGGCAGGGTCAGTGCCATAATCGATGAATTCGATCCGGTCGATATAGCCGCCTTTACCAGCTTCGTAGCCCCACCAGTCAAAGCCTTCGTTGCGGACCAGTACGCCCTTCACGCCGACCTCATGGCTTTCGGGCATCATGAAACCCGTACCAACTGGGTTGGACAGCATATCATTTGCATCAAAGCTGCTGTGTACGATTGCACCCGGATAGTCTGCCATGCCGGGGATGATCGTGATATCCGGCGCGTTGCACTTCAGCTTGACTGTATGCGAGTCGACAACGGTGATGGCGCCATCTGCGGCTTTCTGAGTGCTCTCATCCATCAGTGAGGCCATGCGCGAGGCCATCGAGTTCCCTTCCAGAGACCCGTCGCACCAACCTTCGATATTGCGAGCTACGTCTTCGGCAGTGAAATCGTCACCATTGTTCCACTTCACACCTTTGCGGACGTTCAGCGTGTATTCGGTGGCGTCATCATTGGCTTCCCAGCTTTCCAGCAGCATGGGTTTGAACGAGCCGTCATTATTGTATTCGACAAGATATTCCAGCCAGCCAGCCGTGAAGGTTGCGATCTGCGTCCAGTCATATGTGCGCGGATCTTTCAGTGCGCGCACTTCCATTTGATAGCGGATGGTGCCGCCACGCTGAGGTTCGGCAGCGGCTGCCGGTGACTGCAGGCCAATCATGCCATATGCCGTCGGTACGGCAACGCCCAGCGCGGTTACACGGGCCAGAAATTCACGACGGCTCAGATTGCCCTCACGATATTCCTTGGCGTGCATCTCTGCCGCCCAATGCATCGGCTTTCCGTTGATTGTCTGGTTTTCCATAGATGTCTCCCTGTGACACATAATTTTTTTTAGATTTCGTGTTTCTGATTGATAGAGCCGGGCACTACAGGGACCGTTTGGTCTCGGTTGGTAGGGCCACGGGCTTGGATTTACGATTTATCAACATCCCCATAGCCGCATTCGGCACCAGTTTTTTCCCTGCGTCAATGTTGGAAATCGTCATAGATGGTACAAAAACGACATCCGGGCAGAAAGTGAGGTTCGGAAAGTTTCAATGTGAAAGGAAACGAGTCGCGTTGTGACGGATAGATGGATACATATCTATCTCTCACCATGGTGCTGATTAAGGCGTTGTTATATTGGGCTTTATCGTATCCGGCGACTGCAACCTTCAACGCGCTGCGTCAAGGTGATGCCAGAACTTCATGCGCGCACGGAACCATGTGCGTTGGCGCTTGGCAAACTGACGTGTCGCGATCGTCGCTTTTTCGCGCGCCTCATCCAGTGTCATGCGGCCGTCCAGGTAGCCCATTAGCTCCGGAACGCCGATCGCTTTACAGGAGGAAAAAGAGGGGTCATAGCGATCGCGCATGGCCTCCACTTCCTCTATAGCTCCTTGGTCCAACATCAGGTCGAACCGTCGGTTGATGCGATCCAGCAGCCAGTCTTTTCTGGCGTCGAAAACAATCGGTACCGTGTTTTGAATATCCAGTATCGGGGCGGGTGTGTCGGCCTGCCAATCCGAAAGGGATCGCCCGGTTGCGTTCTGAACCTCCCAGGCGCGTTGAACACGCGCGCGGTTTTGGGTGTCGATCCTCTGCAGGGTCAGACCGTCCAAACCCGCGATTAGTTCTTGCAACGGCAACTTATCCGCGTGTTCCCGGATTTCCGGCGGGGTTGCGGGGATATCGGCCATCCCCTCGGTCAGAGCTGTGAAATACAGACCGGTCCCTCCGACGATTATCGGACGAGGGCGTTGCGACAGCATCGGCGTGACCTCTCGCAGCCAATGACCAGTCGAATAGGTCTGGTCATAGGCAACATGCCCATACAGACGGTGCGGTGCGCGGGCCTCATCCTCGGGCGAGGGGCGGGCCGAGATAATACGCCAGCAGTCATAGACCTGACTAGCATCGGCGTTGACAATCACGCCTCCGAAACGCTCGGCGATCAACAGCGCCAGCGCCGATTTACCCGAGGCAGTGGGCCCGGCGATCAATACAGGTTTGTCATCGGGAATCGACGGCAATTGCGCCAAAAGCCGGTTCTCAGAGTTGTCGGCCATGACTGGTTGCCCCGTTCCTGACTATCCGCATTGAACCTGCGGAGGTTTTGCTTCATTTTGCGCCGGAAAATAACCCCGTGCCAGCCCGGAGCGCAACATGAGCCTTTCCCCTTCCGTCGAGACCACCGAGACCCCAAAAACAACATATGACCGTGTCATGTTGAAGATTTCCGGCGAGGCGCTGATGGGAGATCAGGGATTCGGACTGCATCCGCCCACCGTTCAGCGCATCGCGCAAGAGGTCAAATCGGTTCATGATCTTGGTGTTGAGATTTGCATGGTCATCGGTGGTGGCAATATCTTCCGTGGTCTGTCTGGTTCGGCGCAGGGGATGGAGCGTACGACAGCCGACTACATGGGTATGCTGGCGACTGTCATGAACGCGCTGGCGATGCAATCCGCTCTGGAGGGGGTAGGGGTCTTTACACGTGTAATTTCGGCCATTCGGATGGATGAGGTGTGCGAGCCCTACATTCGCCGCCGTGCTGTTCGTCACCTTGAGAAAAAGCGGGTTTGCATCTTTGCCGCAGGAACCGGGAACCCCTATTTCACCACCGATACCGCTGCGACTCTGCGCGCTAACGAAATGGCGTGTCAGGCGATCTTCATGGGCAAGAACGGTGTGGATGGCGTTTATGACAAAGACCCCAAGGTACACTCGGATGCAGTGCGCTATGATCAGGTTTCCTATGACGATGTTTTGGCCAAGCGGCTGCGCGTGATGGACGCATCGGCCATTGCATTGGCGCGCGACAACAATCTGCCACTGATCGTTTTCGGTCTGGATGAACCCGGCGGGTTCCGCGGCATCCTGGCGGGCGAAGGGACTTATACCAAAGTTCAGGGCTAATGCTGATTTGAGCAACACTGAGCCGGGCATCTCTGCCCGGCATTTTCCTACCTAAAAGAAACTAAGCCCCGCGTGGGCCAATGACTTCGTCAGTGCACGCATTGCGTGGCGGCAAAAAATACCATTAACGCAATCACTTGACCCAACCTTCTACCTCTGGCTATCTGGCCGGGTCTGCTGGTGGTGATGGGGCCATCATGGGGGCTGCCGTCGATCCTTACCCGTTCCAAGGACCTGCGGCTGGGCTGGAAGACCTGCCTTGTTTTCGGGGATGTCCGGACTTTGCGCGGGCAACGACCCGGACTGTAGTGCATGATAAGGGAGAGAGATGCGATGGGCGCTCTTGATATTGAATTCGTTCGGGCACAGTTCCCGGCCTTTTCGGAACCCAGCCTTCAGGGACAGGCCTTTTTTGAGAATGCAGGTGGATCCTATACCTGCAAACCTGTGCTTGATCGGTTGAGCCGGTTCTACACCCAGCGAAAGGTTCAGCCCTACGCGCCCTATGAGGCGAGCCGTGCGGGTGGCGTGGAAATGGACGAAGCACGAGCGCGACTTGCCGCGATATTAGGGGTGGAAACAGATGAGCTGAGCTTTGGCCCTTCGACGACGCAGAACACCTATGTACTGGCTCAGGCATTCCGGCAGTGGATGCAGCCGGGCGAAGCGATTGTCGTGACCAATCAGGACCACGAAGCAAACTCGGGGCCCTGGCGGCGATTGGCCGATGAGGGGATCGAAATTCGGGAATGGAAGATTGATCCGGAGAGTGGGTCTTTGAACCCGCAAGATTTGGAGAATTTGCTGGACGAGAAAGTGCGGCTGGTGTGCTTTCCGCATTGCTCGAATGTCGTTGGGGAAATCAACCCGGTCACCGAAATCACCGCGATCGCCCATGCTGCGGGTGCTTTTGCCTGTGTCGACGGGGTTTCTTACGCACCGCACGGGTTCCCCAATGTCGGTGATCTGGGCCCTGATATCTATCTGTTTTCCGCCTACAAAACCTATGGCCCGCATCAGGGTTGCATGGTTATTCGACGAGCTCTGGGTGAATTGCTGCCCAACCAAGCGCATTATTTCAACGGCGACACTCTTTTCAAGCGGTTCACACCAGCCGGGCCTGATCATGCTCAGATCGCGGCCAGCGCAGGCATGGCGGACTATGTGGACCTGCTTTGTGCCCATCATGGCGGACCGGAAGCAGGAGCTTCGGCACGGGGGTCCTTTGTGCATGATCTGATGCGGGAACACGAGGTCGCTTTATTGCAACCTCTACTGGACGCGGTCAAAGACCGGAACGCTCTGCGCCTGATCGGACCGTCTGATGCCAGTCGGCGCGCACCGACGGTAGCGTTAAGTCTGAATAAGAAGGCCGAGCCTGTTGCTGCCGAGTTTTCCAAACACGGTATCATGGCAGGTGGCGGTGATTTCTACGCACATCGCCCGTTGCAAGCGATGGGCGTTGACGCAGAACAAGGGGTCTTGCGCCTTAGCTTTACACACTACACCAGTCGACAGGAAATTGATCAGCTTTTGGAGGCGCTTGACCGCGTTTTGTGATCCAGTTTCTGCGGCGCTTCGTAGTTCGAAGAAAACATGGGGCGGACATGGATTTTGATCATTCTCCGATCATTTTGTGGTTCAGGCGCGATCTTCGGTTAGGAGATCATCCGGCGCTGAGCGCGGCGGTGCAATCAGGTCGACCCATCGTGCCCGTATTTGTTCTAGATCATCAGGTTCAGACTTTGGGTGCCGCGCCGAAATGGCGCCTTGGTCTGGGCCTTGACGCTTTTGCCGGCAGGCTTGAGCAGCTTGGCAGCAAGTTGATACTGCGCCAGGGTCAAGCACTGGATGTTCTTTGTGAACTGGTCAGAGAAACTGGGGCAGGCTCCGTATTCTGGACGCGGGCTTATGATCCAGAGGCGATCAACAGGGATACCCAGATCAAGGCTGCTTTGACCGAACAGGGTATCCAGGCACAGTCTTTTGCTGGCCTGCTTTTGTTTGAGCCTTGGACGATCGCCACCAAAACCGGCCAGCCGTTTCGGGTCTTCACTCCGATGTGGCGATCAGTGCAGGGGCGCGAAGTCTCTTTGCCCGAGCCCGCGCCCACGCGGCTTATGACGCCGAAAACCTGGCCTGCGTCCGATCAATTGCCTGATTGGCGTCTGGATCGGGATATGCAGCGCGGGGCCGCAGTGGTCCGCCCGTTTGTCCACCCGGGTGAAAATGCGGCGCTGGACCAGTTGGACGCGTTTCTGGAACGTATTGATCAGTATCGCGAACAGCGGGATCAACTGGATCAATCTGGTACCTCTGATCTTTCAGAATACCTTGCACTGGGCGAGATCGGGCCGCGTACAATCTGGCACCGGGTGCAAATCGCCGACCAAACCGGAGCGCATGGTGGTGAAGGCTATCTGCGTCAGCTTGTGTGGCGTGAGTTCGCATATCACTTAATGTACCACTGGCCGCATCTTCTGAGTGCCAATTGGAAGCCTGAATGGGACGCATTCCCTTGGAATACTGATCCCTACACCCCCGAAGTGCGCGCGTGGCGTCAGGCAAGAACCGGAATTCCGCTTGTCGATGCCGGTCTAAGACAAATGTATGTCACCGGACGCATGCACAATCGGGCTCGGATGATTGTCGCGAGTTATCTGACAAAGCATCTGATGACGCATTGGAAAATCGGCGCAGACTGGTTCGGGGATTGCCTGATCGACTGGGACCCAGCTGCAAATGCGATGGGATGGCAATGGGTGGCCGGTTGCGGCCCTGATGCCGCACCGTATTTCCGTATCTTCAATCCCGACACACAGCGCGAGCGGTTTGATCCAAACTCAGGTTATGTGCGTCGCTGGATTGCCGAGGGCCAATCCGAGCCGCCATCCACCGCGCTGGCCTATTTTGATGCCGTGCCGCGATCATGGGGGCTTTCTCGTGGCCAGATGTATCCCGCACCGGTGGTGGGGCTGAAGGAAGGCCGCGCCCGTGCGTTGGGCGCGTATAATGCCAGAAAAGACCAGTAAGGAACTGAAAACTTGCCAGAAACCGAATCCCGTCCTAGCTTTGACCCGCAACCGCAGAGGGGAGAGCGGATGTTCCTGACGAGCACCGAAGGGCAGGAAAACCTGCCGAGATATTTTACACAAGTCTTCAAGATGCTGAAGAGGATGGAGCGCGGCCGACTTGACATCGCGCTGCCCGACGGACGCATTTTCCGCGCGGATGCGCCACAACCAGGCCCCGTGGCACATGTGGACATCCACGACCCGGACGTCTTTTCCCGGCTGGTGCGCGAGGGAGAGTTGGGCTTCTCGGACGGCTACCTCGAAGGCGATTGGAGCACACCGGACCTACGCAGTTTCATGGACCTCGTGCATCTGGGAACTGAGACGGTCTACGATGATTTTACCGGACAGTTTCTAGTGCGAGCCTATGAAAGACTGCGGTTCTGGTTGCATCGTAACAACCGGTCGCAGGCGAAAAAGAACATCTCGTATCACTATGATCTCGGCAATGACTTCTATGGCCTGTGGCTGGATGACACGATGACCTATTCCAGTGCCATATTTGAAACGGGTCAGGAAAGCCTCGAAAAGGCGCAAACTGCGAAATACGCCAGCCTGGTGGATGAAATGGGGGCCAAACCGGGGGATCATATCCTTGAGATCGGGTGCGGCTGGGGTGGGTTCGCCGAATATGCCGCGAAAGAGCGTGGGTTGCGCGTCACCGGGCTGACCATTAGCCAAGAGCAGTTGAAGTTTGCTAGAGAGCGAATTGAAAAAGCAGGGCTTTCTGATCTGGTGGAGTTCAAGCTACAGGACTACCGCGATGAGCAGGGTCAATATGATGGAATTGCCTCGATCGAGATGTTCGAGGCGGTCGGTCAGAAATATTGGCCCGCATATTTCAACACGGTCCGTGATCGGTTGAAGCCGGGTGCCCATGCCACTTTGCAGATCATCACGGTCGCGGATCATCGTTGGGATATTTACAAGAACGGCGTTGATTTCATTCAGAAATACATCTTTCCCGGCGGGATGTTGCCAGCACCGTCTATCCTTAGAGATCAGATCGATCAGGCGGGGTTGACCGTTGTACGCTCAAAAGAGTTTGGCAAAAGCTACGATCTGACCCTGCGGCGCTGGTACGAGACCTTCAATGCCAAGTGGGATCAGATATCGGAGATGGGGTTTGATGAGCGTTTTCGCCGCATGTGGAATTATTATTTGACCGCATGTGGCGCAGCCTTTGACACCGGTAATTGTGATGTGACACAGATCACGATAGCCAAACCCAGTTGAAGAACGGAAAAATCGAATGCCTACAGCCTCACGTCTCGTCGCCGCGTTGTGTCTGCTGGTGATCGCGTTCCTTGTGTCGGGCATGATTATCGATAACGGGGAAGAGGGTAAGGACTATGGTTATTTCACCTACGTGAACATAATCCTGGGTTGGATCTGCGGCTGGGTTGTCATGGGTAAACGTGCTGGCCGTGGCTGGACCGCGGCCGTCAACAACGGTTTGACCGGTGTTGCGGCGCTGGTGTTCTGGGGGCTGTTCGTTCAGGGCACCTACGAGATGTTCAGTCAGGCGATGCGCCATCGGTTTGGTGGTCCGTTTGAGGCTCTGCTTGCTATCTTTCAGATCGGGATTGGCTATGGTGAACAGCTTCTGGCACCGGAAATCCTGCTTACGCTGGGTTTTGGTGCTGTTCTCAGCGGGATACTTACCGAAATTGCCTTTCGCCGCTGGCGTTAAATCTGATCTGCCAATTCGGGGCCTCAACTTTGTCCAATCTGTTTTTCTATGGCACTCTGCGCCATGTCTCTTTGCTGGAACTCGTCATGGGTCGCAGCGCAGACGATTTATCGGCGATGCAGGCTGTTTTGCCCGATCACGCCGTATATGCGGTTCAAGATCAACCCTTTCCAATGATTGTCACCGAAAAGGGCAGTAAGGCCAGTGGCGTTCTGGTGCAGGGCCTAGGTGACGTCGAGCGTAGTCGATTGGCCTTCTATGAAGGCGGGTTCGAATATGAACTGCGCCCGGAGACAATCGTGACTGAGGATGGAAAAGAACATCAGGCCTTGGTGTTCTTTCCGGATACTGACATTTGGAAAAAAGGCGCACCGTGGGATCTTGAAACCTGGATCAGGGATTGGGGTGCGCTTTCGGTGTTCGCGGCAGACGAGGTGATGGCCCATTTTGGAAGAGTCGATGCCTCGGACATCGTGCGCAGCTTTCCAGCTATGAGAACACGCGCCTGGGCCAGATTAGCGGCAAGACAACGTGGAACGGGGGATGAGCGGAGCGTTGCGGATGACGTGATCGTTCATGACCGCAAGCACGCTTATGTCAACTATTTTGGGATGGATGAAATTGAACTGCAGCATCGTCAGTATGACGGCGCCCTGAGCCCGGTGCTGCATCGCAGCGGGTTGATGCAAGGGTCTGCAGTGATCGTCCTGCCTTATGATCCGGTGCGCGACACGGTGTTGCTGGTAGAGCAATTTCGCGCGCCCGTGTTCTTGATCGACGACCCCGAGCCGTGGATGTGGGAGCCTGTGGCTGGCATGATCGACCCGGGCGAAACACCTCAGCAGGCGGCCACCCGCGAGGCCATGGAAGAAGCGCAGATTTCACTATACCAACTGGAATATGCAGGTGGTGCCTATTCATCCAGCGGATCGTCAACAGAATATGTTTATCTCTATGTCGGTCTTGGGGATCTGACTAGTACGGTTGAAAGCGGTGGCCTCGCTTCGGAAGGTGAGGATATCCGCAGCAGAATTCTGCCGTTTGATGAATTCATGAGCATGGTAGATGCTCATGTTTTCAAGGATCTGCCGCTTCTAACTCTTGCTTATTGGTTGGCGCGGAACCGCGATCGACTGCGCGCTAAGTGATCCCTGCTTGTGATCGCGTCAGGGCACCTGTAAATCTGCTGCAATACCATATTACAAGAGGATGCCATGCGCATTGCACGAGACCTTGCCGACGCCGTCGGTAAAACACCTTTGATCCGGCTGCGTCGCGTCAGCGAAGAAACGGGAAGCGAGATCCTCGGCAAGGCCGAATTCATGAACCCGGGTCAGTCCGTCAAAGACCGTGCTGCGTTGTTTATCATCCGCGATGCGATAGCGCGCGGTGATCTGAAACCCGGCGGCACGATTGTTGAGGGCACGGCCGGGAATACCGGCATCGGTCTGGCGCTGGTTGGTGCCTCGATGGGGTTCAAGACGGTGATCGTCATTCCCGAAACCCAATCCGAAGAGAAAAAGGATATGCTCCGCCTGGCGGGGGCTCAGCTTGTGCAGGTGCCTGCGGCGCCGTACCGTAATCCCAACAACTTTGTGCACTATTCGCGCCGACTGGCCGAACAATTGGCTCAAACCGAACCAAATGGCGCGATTTGGGCCAATCAGTTCGACAATGTCGCCAACCGTCAGGCACATGTGGAAACCACTGGTCCCGAAATCTGGGAGCAGACCGGCGGTAAAGTCGATGGCTTCATCTGTGCCGTTGGATCGGGTGGTACTCTGGCCGGGGTGGCCGAAGCGTTGCAGCCCAAGGGTGTCAAGATCGGTTTGGCTGATCCGATGGGGGCGGGGCTCTATTCCTTCTACACCACTGGTGAGATCGCGATGGAGGGAGGTTCTATCGCCGAAGGTATCGGACAGGTGCGGATTACCAAGAACCTAGAAGGGTTCACACCTGACCATTCCTGGCAGATTACCGATAGCGAAGCGCTGCCCTATATCTTCGATCTGCTGCGCGAAGAGGGTCTGGTGATGGGCGGGTCAACCGCGATCAACATTGCCGGTGCCGTCCGTTTGGCGAAAGAACTGGGGCCAGGGCACACCATTGTTACGATTTTGTGTGACTATGGCACTCGCTATCAATCCAAACTGTTCAATCCTGAATTCCTGCGTGAAAAGGAACTTCCCGTGCCCGATTGGATGACCGATGCGCCGCGCAGTATTCCTGGCGTGTTTGAGGACGTGTGATGCTGCGACAGGTCCGCCTGTGTCTGGTTCTGGTGCTATTCTGCTTGATTGGTTTGGGCGGGATTGCCTCTGCCCAACTTACTGACCGGCAGAGCGAATATTATCAGGGCTGGGTCAGCACGGCGGACCGGGCGGAATCTGTTATTCGCGCGAACCGTGCATCCAACGCAGCATTAGAGAATTTGCGTTCGGAAATAAATGAGTATCGCGAAGACTTTAACAAAGCCCGAGGTGCCAACACCGATCGTATTCAGACGCTGGAAAGCCAACTCAAGGCGCTTGGCCCAAAGCCGGCTGACGGGGAAAGCGAGGCCGAAGACATTGCCAAGCTGCGCGCGCAACTCGAAACCCAGCTGAACAGTTTGCGTGTTCCCCGCATCATCTCGGAAGAGGCTTTCAGTCGCGCGAATGGGCTGATCAGCGAAATTGATCGGATCGTCCGGGACAGACAAAAGAAAGAGATGCTGAAACGCGGGCCGTCGCCGCTCAACCCCGTCTATTGGGGACCAGCCTGGGTCGACATCAAAGAGGCGACGCACAGTCTTATTAACGAAACCATCGAAAACTTGCGCTCTGATGTGGTGCGCGAACAAATCCGCGAGCGCGGTCTTGGCATTCTCGTGCTGTTGGTTGTTTCAGCAGTTCTATTGCTGTTTGGGCGCAAATGGTCCGAGAAAGGCGGCGAATATCTCCGCTCGCTAGGAGGTAGCGGCAGCGGGGTTTGGACCTTTATTGTTTCGCTGTTGCGCATTCTTTTGCCTTGGTTGGGCGTGTTGGCGTTGGTCACCGCCGTCGTGCTAACTGGCGTGCTGGGCCTGCGCGGTACACTTTTGTTCCAGCAAATCCCCTATTGGGCCGCGATTATCTTCTATTTTGATTGGATCGGCCGGCAGGTCTATCTGATGGGAGCGGCGCAGAACTTCCAAAGACTGTCCGCAGGTAAAATCAGAGAATTGCGGGTTTATATCGACCTGTTGGCGGTCATGCTTATTCTGCACGAGCTGGCGCAATTGTTCGAGCAGATCGAGAATATCTCGGACGCGACCCGCGCCGTTGTTGGCTTCCCGATCGTTGTGGTATCGGCCCTTCTTTTGCTGCGTGTGCGTCAGGTCCGCCAATCAGAGCCTCAGCAAGAACAGACAGACCAAGAAGCTACCCGCCGTGGCGCAGGGTTCAGCCAATTGGTCGAGTTCCTGCGGCGCGCCTTGTTCATGCTTGGGATTGCGACTCCAATCTTGGGGGCCTTCGGATACATTAACGCCGCCGAAGCTATCGTATTTCCTGCCATCAAAACGCTGGTTCTGATTGCAGCTCTGGTGATCGTGCAGCGATTTATCGGTACAGTGTATGGCTGGCTTTCGGGGCAGGGCGACGCCGCGCGCGATTCACTGTTTTCGGTTCTGGTCGGGTTCGCGCTTGCCATTCTGGCGTTGCCGATATTAGCGCTTTACTGGGGCGCGCGGCAGACGGATCTGCTTGAAGCTTGGTCGCGATTGTTGCTGGGGTTCGATATTGGCGGGGTTACGATTTCACCCAGTAACTTCCTGACGTTCGTTGCCATTTTCGCCATTGGATATACGCTGACCCGTTTGCTGCAAAGCGGGCTGCGCAATTCACTGCTGCCGAAGACCAGCATTGATCCCGGCGGGCAGAATGCCATCGTGTCGGGTACCGGATATGTCGGAATTTTTCTAGCGGCACTGATCGCCATCATGGTTGCCGGTTTTGACCTGTCCTCGCTTGCGATCGTGGCGGGTGCTTTGTCGGTCGGCATCGGTTTCGGTCTTCAGACCATCGTATCGAATTTTGTCTCAGGGATCATCCTGCTGGTTGAGCGTCCTATCTCCAAAGGTGACTGGATCGATGTGAACGGCATGATGGGATATGTGCGCGATATCTCAGTCCGGTCGACGCGGATCGAGACGTTCGACCGGACGGATGTGATCGTTCCGAACTCGGACCTGATCAGTGGGGTGGTTACGAATTACACCCGGGGCAATACGATTGGCCGAGTGATCGTGCCTGTAGGCGTCGCCTATGGTACCGATACCCGCAAGGTCGAAACTATTCTGGGCGAGATCGCAAACGGGCACCCGATGGTTCTGGCCAATCCCGCGCCCAGCGTAGTGTTCCAGGGCTTCGGTGCAGACTCGTTGGATTTCGAAATCCGCGCAATCCTGCGGGATGTGAATTGGGTGCTGTCTGTCAAATCCGACATGAACCACGAGATCAATCGCCGGTTCGTTGAGGAAGGCATCGAGATCCCGTTTGCGCAGCGTGACCTGTGGCTCCGTAACCCTGAGGTGCTGACGGGTCAGTCCGATCCGTCCAATGATGCTTCTGCCGTGGATGACGACCTATCACCCCATGCGCCATCGACAAAACCAGTGGACATGACAGCAGACGATCTGGACGCGGCAGGGGATCAGGACGGCGAGGGCGACAACCACTGAGCGTGATGCGATCGGCATTTTCCCGCAAATGGTTATCGGACTGTTTCATTTTGATGTAGTCTGAAGTCATTTGCAGGAGGAATTTTGATGGTTACATTTTCACACAGCCTCGCGCGTATTGCCGTCTGGAATCTGGCCGGCTTCAATCCAGTAAACACAAGTCTGGGTATTCCGGCCAGCAGTGACCGGGTCACCCATCAAATCGAAGGGCTGGCCCTGCTGGACGCCGAATTGATCACTCTGGTCGAGGTCAGCCCCATCGAACATATCGATCGGTTGGCCTTGGGTCTGGCCGATAAGGGGCTGGACTATCAGGTCAAGATCCTGCCGCAGCCCAACGGCAATATCCATATCGGGTTTCTGCACAAACCGGGGGTCTCGGTGACAGGTTTGCAGCTGATCGACGGCTCGGAAGGTGACGATCCCGGCGGACGTCAGGCCCTGATCGCCGATGTCGAGGTCGGCAAATTCAAGGCCAAGCTGATCGCTGTGCATCTTAAATCCGGACGAGACCGGCCCGAGCAGCAGATACGTGACAGCCAATGCAGGATTATCGGAGACAAGATCGCCGAGATCCGCTCGACCCCCGGTCTGACACAGCGCACGATCCTTCTGATGGGTGATTTCAACATGATCCCCGGTCAGGACGTCAGCAATTTCCACCATCTTGGTGGGGATGACATGATGGACTTTGTTTCGTGCTGGGATCTACAAGACCGATTTTCGCATATTCTGGATAGGGGTCGCGCCAATTTACTGGACGGTTTTGCCGTATCACGCACTTATTCCACCGATTATGTCCGCGGCAGCTTGCGACTGTTTCCTATGCACTGGACCATGAATATGGGGCGCGAGGCGTTCAAGGATGAGGTGTCGGATCATCTGCCATTTGTCGCCAGCTTTCGTATTTTCTGACCCGTCCATTTTTGCGAAAGGGGCCTTGCGCTCGGTTCAGAAATTCGCATAAGTCACCTCTACCGGAGAGGTGGCCGAGTGGTCGAAGGCGCACGCCTGGAAAGTGTGTAGGCGGGAAACCGTCTCCAGGGTTCGAATCCCTGTCTCTCCGCCACTTACCCTCTTAATATACTGATATTGCTGGGAAGATACTGTAGGCGGTATGCCGATCCATCCACTTTCCCACCCAAGACAGCGAGATTGAGAAAAAAGTATGAATCAGAGCGGATTCCCACGGAAAGACGCGTCTCCCTTGGGTCTTTTCATGTACGCGCATTCGTACTGGGCATCTGCATCTGCGCTTGCTGCTGCCCAAGTGGACGCAACACATCCCGCAGCGCCCGTTGACTACCTGTATTATCACGCCATTGAATTGTTCCTGAAATCGTACCTACTGCAACATGGCGTGAGCCGAGACGATCTTAGGAAGAAATACAGCCATAAGTTGGAGAAGACCGCTAAGGCCGCGCAAAGCCTTGGCCTGCAAGTAGACCAGATTGACTTCGACACCCTGAAGTTTGCCGACGCCAACTACATGGACGCGCGGTACTTGAGAACTGGCCCCTTTACCAAGGCTCACCCCGGTAATCTCTGGGGAACATGCTCCGTGTTTTTTGACCAGATGGTTGATGTGCTTGTTGCTGCTGGCGAACTTAAGAAAAGGGTTCCTGCAAGGCCTGACAACCCGCACTAGTCGCGGTTGGTTCGAGGAAGACGGGCTGACAATCGATCCTAACGACTCTTTTGCCAGTTCTCGAACTTCGAAGCGATTTTGCCAAGCGCGTTTTCGATGCCGTTTTCACCTTGAAGTTCTTCATCGTCGAACCGAATGATCCGCACGTCTTCATCGGTGAATGGCTCGACCCTTTTCGCTGCCGCTACTGGGGTCTCGTGGTGCCATGCCTTTCCATCGATTTCTATGATTGCCCAAATGCCGAACTTTACGATCACGAAGTCTGGTTCAACCCGTCGCGTTGTTGGCCGGTGGACGAATACCGGTAGCGGCGCGACGAGATAGTCAGCATTGTAAAGGGCCTTAAAGAACTCGATTTCGATCTTTGATCTGAAATGCAGACCACGATATTCAAGCTGTGCCGGGTTTGAACTGTGAGCACGGCCTTGGTTGCTAATACCACCCTTGACCTTTGCGATCCGGTACCCCTCTTCGACGCCGAAACGGACGAACGGAACAATGCTCAACCCAATTGATTCGAACATGGGTTGAAGAAGGTCCGCCAGTAGTTTTGCCGAACTGTTCATGTCATGCCGCAACGCAGTGTCGACGAACTTCAGAAACTGCTCGTCGGTATAAAGTCTCGGATTGAAGCGAGAGTCTTCGTTCAGGATGTAGTCATCATCCCAGTCGTTGTTCCATTCGGTGTGCTGCCGAATGTCTAGCAGGGCGTTTTCGTAACGAGAATCAAATGATGTCAGATTCTCAAGGTCATGTATCTCAGCAAAGAACTTTGAAGGTTCCGTCGACCACCATGCGATCCAAGGTTCGTCTGGATGGTTTTCCGCATTGAAATCACGCGGGTCGTAGTTGTGTCGCGAAACCTGACGAAGGAGTGCTTCACGGAATTCGGTTGGAAAGCGAATCTGGTTTTTAGTCATAATTTCAGTAAACTGTAATCCACATAGACGGTCCAGACGGGCGGCAATATTACTAGGCGACAGCTTAAGGCAACTTAGCGATATTTTATGACCGGACCGCTTCCTTGAAGTTGCCGATCGCTACTGCAAGAAATATGGCTAGGCGTCATATCCATCCAAGACTTTCCCTACACAGATCGACGCAAAACATGACTGTTCACATCACCACAGAAGAATTGGAACGCACCATTTTGGAAGAGTGTGTGCCCGCGCTGGAGAAACTCAAATTCGAGCCGACTTACTGGCGGCATCTGCTCATTATCTCCATGGCGTGTACGGTGGTCGAGACTGCTCACACCATCGTTCTTCTGGCTTTAAACAAAAAAGGTAACGATGCAAATGTTCTCGCCCGGCGGGTGCTGGAGTGCATGGTAGAAGTGAAGATGCTGGCGAAGTCGGAGGACTACGTCGGGTGCATGAGGCTCGCGAACGAGTCCTACTGGCTGAAGCAGCTTGAAGAGGCGGTCGCCGGGAACCCTTACAACGCAAAGCTCGCGAAGATGGAAAACATCGACGAGGTCATCGCCACGCACGAGAAGGACATCGCAGACTTGAAAGGCGAAGGTGCTCGCAAAATGACAGTCTTGCGGAAGTTCGAAGCGGTGGGCCTGCGCAACGAATATGAGACGGTCTACCGAAATCTATCGGGCGGCATCCATGGTCGGTTGAGTGATCTTATGCAGCGTCACATCACTCACGTTAAAGATGAAGTCGAAGTCGTTGCTTTCGTAGACACACACATCGAAGCGATGCAGGCCACCTTGCTTGGTGTTAGAGACTGGGTCGTTGAAACGACGAAAGTCACTCAAGAGTTTTTGGAAGACGACTTTCCTCAGTCAAGTCAGAGTTAGGCTTACGGTTAAGTCTATCGAACTCGCTGGCCAACTATGTGATTTTCGACGGCAAAATCCTTGATCGCGATCAGGCGGTCAGGTCCCCCAATATGGTGGTAGTCGAAAGTGTCTCCATCCAGATTTGATAGGTCAAATCTCATACCACCGAACTCATATCCGCGACGGTATCGTTCTTTAACTTTCCATTTTGGTTCTGCAATGTCGTGGGCAAAAGCACAACGAAGCTGGTAGATTAGAGCGATGCACTGGTCTTGTTCCGATTGTATTGGGTTCGGTAGGTCATACCCCGCTTCGTAACGCGCCCTATCAAGCGTGATTGCAGCGGCACCAAACGCGATGGACAGGTTGTTCTCAAATGCCAACATAAAGTCATCTTCATTGAAGAAAATCCGAGGTGGCAGAACAAACACATGTTGCCCGTCGTCGCTTTGAAACGTGATGTCCGCGTCTAATGCTTCCTGATCAATCTTGCCTTCGAGCGCATAGTTGTAGAGTTTCCAAGAAAAGAACAACTGCGCAAACGCGGTCGGTAGATAATACATATTCGGCCTTTAATGCGAGTTCAAAAAATCCTTTGGCTAAGGTTTTCAGCGTAGCACGTGACACGCGCGATTGACTATTCCAGAAAAGAGTCCAGCGGCAGCCATCCTTTAGCAGCGAGTATGTCGAGCGACGCCTGATCGACCATGTGCCGCTTGTCGAACATGCTTTTCGGAAGGGCTATGGTCTGCCGCACACGGGCACCGGGTATGTCGGCGTGCCGGGAAACCAAAGTACAGGCGATGTGATCATCTGGTACGCCCTCTAGGAACTTCGTCTCTGTGGCGGCGACGTCCGCCTGTACTTGCAGCTTGTCGACGGTGTTTGGGCTGTCATTACCCTCGACCGACCTGACCTGTGATGTGTTGGCTATGCCCAGTTCACCGCGCCGGTAGCGCCGAAGTCGATGTCGAGCGAGTGGCCGCTTTTTGAACCAGCGCCGGTCGCTGGCAATGATAGGGTGTTCGTCATATCGTCTCGTCATCTTACCTCTGTCATTTGGTTGAGATATGGTACCGCTTCCCGTGTCCAGCCGGGGCGGTGCTTCTTAATGTGCAGCAGCCTTCCTGATGTCCTCGTGCACCCGGTGCAAGGTCTGAGTCCATGCCCGGATGTAGGCCGCTTGCTTGCGTAGGTGTTCGCCCGATGGCGGCTTGAAATGGTCCTGCAGCCCTGCCTCTGCCGCTCGTGTGCGGATCAGACCAGCGTGCATCGGTGAGACGGTGCCACATGCCCCTGCACAGGCCCCCAGCAGCGCCTCGAACGGCTCGTCATAGGTGGCAACCCGCAGCAGGGCGTTGGCGTCGTTCTCGCCTTGGGTGCCGAGCGCGTCGCACTCGGCCTTGAACTTGTCCCGCAGCGCTTGTGCGTCGTCGTGGCGCTTCTGGCGGGCGGCGATGACCTCCTGCTGCTTGCGGCGGCCCTCGGCCTGTCTGGCCTTTTCCTCGGCCTGCTGGCGTGCCTTCTCTTCCTCGGCGGCTTTTCCGGCTGCGGCAGCCTCTTCGCGCTGCCGGGCGGCCTCTGCGGCGCGGGCGCGGTGCAGTTCGTTGTACTCGGCGACAAGTCTGGTCGTGGTGGCGTCCATGATCAAAGCCCTTTTGCCATTGCCATCAGATCGAACATGCTGGGCACGGCCTCGGTCTCTAGGCTCTTGCGCGTGGCGCGGATGTGTTCTGTGCGGTCGGTGATGTCGGCGCTGATGGCTGCGTTGAACTCGGCGATGGCGTCCAGATCGAGCACCGACTGGCGCTTCTGTGCGGCAGCAGCCAGTTCGACATCGGCCTCGTTGATCTTCTGCTGCGTGACGGCGATCCGCTCGTCCAGTGCCGCGTTCAGGGCCTTGGTTTGGCGGCGCTCTTCGGATTCCACCTTGGCGGCTTTCTCGTACGCGGCCTTGTTCTTGCGGTCCCGCCCGCGCAGGGCTGCCGCCTTGGCGAGATAGGCTTTGCGGCGGTCGTAGTTCTCGTCGACGAGATATGTCCGATAGTCGTCATCGGTCAGGCGGGCGCTCAGGTCTTGGCTGCGCCACTCGGCGCGGGTGGGCAGGCCGTGTTTGCGACGGTTCTCGTTACTGATCCGCTGGCGCTCGGCCTCTTCCTTGGCGATGTCGGCAGCGCTGCGCGGCTTCAGGAACGGCTTCGGTTCTGGTTGCCGGGCTGCCTTACGGGCGGCGGCGCGTTCTTCCATCTCCCAGCGGTGCTGCCGCTTGGCGGCCTCGGCTTCCAACTCGCGATTCATCTGTTTGAACGGGGCCAGCAGACGTTCGGTGTGCTCACGACCTTCTCGCCGCCATTCTTCCATCTTCGCCAAGAACTCAGGGCTGGGTGATGTGTCGATACTGGGCGGTTCCAGCCAGATGGCCTCTAGGTCAGGCATCGGTGCCGGGCGGTAGGGTGTACGTGGCGCGTCGAAGATCGCCGCGACCTCGGCGTCTTCCTGTTCCGCATACCCATCCTGACCCGGCAACAGTCCGTGCATACGCTGGGGCAGAGTGGCAGCAGCAGATCGCCGAGTGACCTGCTGCTGCCGGGGAGACCGCGCAGGCACCGAAACCGGCGCGGCTGACTTTGTCCGTGTTTTCGAGAATGAGTAGCCCATATCAGCAACCCTTCGTTTCGAAGCTATTGTCGAGCGCTTCACCGAAGGCCGTCAGCCAGTGGTGCATGTGCACAACGTTGATGTTCTGCATCTCCAGTGCGCCCGGCACGTCGTAGAACGCCACCACATCATCAGCCCCGAACACCTCTTCTAGTTCAGCCGGTTGGTAGAGCGCCATCTGGGCCTTCAGGAAGGACCAGTGGGTCATCACCGATTGACAGGTGACGGCGGACACGGTGGCCGTGGCGAGGTCGATATGCAGGACGCCTTGGGTCACTGGGCTGGCACCTCTTCGGCGGTGCTGTTGATCAGCAGGCGCGCGGCGAAGGCATCCCAGTCGATCCCGGCAGCGGCATACGCTTCGCGCTGTATGGCAAACGCCCTGACGAGCATGTCACGGGTGTCGACGACCATTCGATCCGCCAGTGCCGCCTTGTCCTCTGGCGACGTTGCGTCGGCCTGTTCAGGCGTGATGTCCTTCCAGTCGATCATGCGGCGGTCTCCTGATGGCGACGCCACGGCTCGCCGCGACCTTCGGTGTCGTTGAACGCCCACTTGTCAGCACCGAGCGTGGCGCTGTCGAACTGGCTGTCGTCGAGAGTGACCCGGTCGGACTTGAGGCCCAACACGCCGTGGTGGCGGCAGGCGAGGCCGAAGCGCATCCGCAGGGGGCTGACCGGCAGGGTCGGCAGCCCGGCGTCGAGACGGGCCTGCTGGTAGGTCGCCATGGACTTCTGCAATCGCTTCAGGTCCGTGTCGACGCGTTTCGCGGCCTTGGTGACGGGACTATCAGCCACGGCTGGACTCCATGGCCCGGATCGCATTCTGGATTGCTGCGAGGTCGCTTTCCTTGCTCAGTTGCGACAGGCGGGCGACTGCCTTGGTCATCGGGTCGTCGTCCATCATCTCGTCGGTGGGATTGGTGCCCTTGACCGATGCGATGATCTTCGCCCGTTCGAGAAGGTGGCTGCCAGCAGCCTGACGTACACGCATGAACTCAGACGGTGCGGTCTTCATGGCCGTTTCGAGGAAGTCGCCGGTGTGGCTTTCCAAGCCCTTCATGATGGCGGCGCGGTTGGACATATCTATTCCTTTCAGGATTGTGGTCACAGCGGCAGACCTGCTCAACGCATTGTCGGCAGCGAACTTGTCGACCTGCTGCAGCACAGCCGGATCGAGTGCGAGTGAGACTTTCGTTTTCATAGTGGGAATGATGCCCACCTTTGTCGGTCCCGCAACAAAAACCGGCAAAAATACTCTATCTGTCATACAGTTAGAGGTTCGAGGCGGTTAACTGTGATACGGTTACGTCCCTGTCTATCAGGGATGAAATAGGATCGGCTGAGAGGTGATTCGCTGGGTCGGGTGTCCGCCCGACGGTGTTGGTATCGCTTCAATAAGGACGGTAGCGCTGCTTTTCGAGAAAGCGTCTGCGGCTTTCAATCAATTCGATTTCGTCCTCTGTCCATTCGGGCAGGTGTGGGGCAATGTCTCTGCGATTGAGCATGCCGTTCAGTTCCTCAAGACTGGTCACGGTACTCAATTTTGCCGCCAGATCATTGCCGCTAGGTAGCGTCTTTCGACTAGCGGTATTCGATCTGGAACGGGGTACCGGCACCACATGACTTGCCGACGTCGATGTTGAACGAGGGGTGAACGCTGGCACCACTCGGTTCTGTCTTTGAGGTTCGAAGGACCGTTTCGATACTTCGTCTGGTTTTTTTATCCCGGCCAAATAGGCATCAATTGCTGCCTTCGTTCTAGCCTGTTGGTTCTCAACCTTAGCTTTTCTTCGACTGATCCGTTTGCGCACTTTGTCTGGATTTGCAGCTTTCGAAGCATCTAGCCGCTGACGACGCCTCTCGCGGTTTACAGCAGGTGAAACAATCTCAAGATTTTCCGCTCGGTTATCGCTGGGGTCATGGTTGATATGATCGACTTCGGCTCTTCGATCCACCCAGTGACCCAACGCGCTGGCCGCAATAATCCGGTGCAGTCCCGTAATTGTCTCACCACATGGCCCCCTAAGCTGGACTATCCTATACCGTTTGCCATCGCGGTTCTCTTGACTAAGGAAATACTCTAGCTCACCGGCCTCAAGTTGTTCTAAGACCTCTTCAAGTGGCGGCAGAGGCAATTCATGTTCATATCTTTCGATGTAATCACTCATGTTCACTGTAAAACCATCCCAGACTACGGACCGCCATTTGAGGCCACCCTACGAATGGTCTCACAACTTACTTAGGCACTCTTAGCAACTTTCGAAATAGCATACCCGAAACGCCCAAAGTACATTCAATAGGTTGTCGTTCGTGAGTGATCAGCGCAGTGACCGGGCGATGTCGGTCAACGTCTTGCCGTTCGGCTTGCGGGGTCCGCCCATGTCGGGTGGTGCCGCGTACACCGGCTTGGCCTCGTCCGCTCTGCGGTTGGGTTGGTGAGGTTCGAAGACCTCGACCGCTTCAGGCTCTGGGGTTGGCAGCACTGGCTCTGGCCGGGAGCGACGTGGCAGGTCGAGGGCGGTGTGTAGCCGGGCAGCCAGCATGTGGAACGTGTCAGGGCCTGCGCGTTTGTATAGGCGGCGGTAAACCCGTTGCCGGAACTGTGGATCGGTGCAGAGCATCCGCCGGGTTTTGGTCATCCGGTTGCACCACTCTTCAATGCGGACCACATCACCGTCGACGTTGGTGCTGGGTGATGGGTCGACACCGACGTCGAACTCTATGGCGGTCAGGATTTGCTGGGCGATGTCGTCGGCGTTAGGCGGTTGGGGTGTGGCCGTCTCGTGCCCGCCCGACTTCAATTCAGCATACCGTTCGAGGATACCGTGTACATGTGCGGCAGCCGCTTCCACCTCGGCCTGCTCTGCAGTGGCGACGATCTGCGCCGGTGTCGCACCGAGCCTGTGTTCTAACTGGTCCAACTTCTCGGACATCTTACGCAGTTCGGCATTGCGTTTAGACATAGGTTCGACTCCTACTGCATCCGCCATATACGGCAGCTAACCCATTGAAATAAATGTACATGTAAATGTGGTGCATAGGGCATCCCATCCAAGACCCAGTCACAGGCCGTCGGTGGGCGACCAGTCGGCGTCGACCGTTGTGCCATTGCGAGACAAGTCGGTATCAGGCTGTGCCAAACGTGCCCCGCCATCGACGAGTGCGCCGAGGCGATCCAGCCTGTCACGTAGGTCTTGCCGCTGGCGCTCTTCCGCTAGGGCGTTCACCACAGCGACGCCGGTCGATGTCACAACCCTTGATGCGGCAACGCGCACAAGGTCGTCTTTCTCAGGGTCGACCGACATTTTCTGCATCGCATCAAAGGTTTCGACCATCCCACTGATGAAGTGCCCGACATCAATCGCGGCCACATCCACCTGCTTTTTAACGGCTTCCTCGACCGCTTCCGGCAAAACCAACGTGTCACACTGATCGCGATGCCGTCTCACGTTCTCGTGGTGCTTGAAGCCGTGCTGTCTCGCAATGGTCCGCAATGGCACACCCTCGGCAATCGCCTGATCGACGAGCCGACGGACCTCATGGCCCCGCTTGCAGATTGAACACGCATTTCCGGGCATGGCCCCATCATTCCACCCAACCCGGTCGAGATCAACATTTATGCACATAAGACTGCGGTTATGACCCCTAAACCAGCAAACGCGCACCGTTAGGTGGACTAAGTGGGCATCTCTGCGCGCATACCTATGCATATGCTGGGGGTATGTTACCGGATTACAACAGTCCGCCTCGGGTCGCGTAATTTTCGAGACATATGAAATATCAAGCACTTAGCAGAGTATACCCCCCCCAGTATACGACACACTATGCCTCTGGGGATGCCCACTTAGCCCACCTGACCCGGTGGGCTTACGCCTGCTTTTCCGTCTGACCCATCGAGGGGTGAGTCGGCTGCCCTAAACGGGCAGCTTCACGACCTTCTGCCGCTCTATGTAATCCGCAATCGCCTCTTCGGTGGCGTACTGGGCGTGCAACTGGCTGTCGAGGAAACCAAGCTGGTAGCCCTTCAACCACTGCGACCCCTGCGGGGTGGTGATGGTGAACCCCGCGTCTTTCAACGCATCGGTGATCTGCCGCATTCCCTTGGCCCGCAGCCCCATGGCCTGACACCATTCCAGATAGATCGTGCGGACCACCTTCATCGGGATGCCAGCGCCTTCGACCGGGGTCAGTTGGCTTTCGACGAATGCCAGCACGCTGTCCGAATGCAGCCGCCACTGCATCAGCGCATCGCGCTCGGTCTGTGTCTCTTCAAAGCTGCCGCGCTCGCGCGTCCGTTTGATCCCGGCGATCAGCAGGTTCAGAATACCCGACGCCTCGCCTTTCAGCTTGTCGAGCAGGTGCAGGTCGGCCACCTTCTGCGTCTTGGTATTGATCACCTCTTCCGGCAGGTACCACGTTTCGTTGAACTTGATGACCCGCGCCCGGCGCACATAACCCCGGCTGGTATCCGGTACATACGGCAGACCGTTGGCCCCCATGATCAGGGTCAGTTCGCATATGAAGTCGAAATGGTCACCTTGCTTGGCCTCGCCACCCTGTGTTTTCCGCTCGCTGATTTTCTTCGCCTCGGCCACCGGGAACTCTTGCTTGTAGTCGAGGTCGTCGTCGATCCACGCGCTGCGCCCGACGATGGCGTTCGACGAGAAGTTGTTGCGGTTGAGGGCCTGCAGTCGGTCGCACCGCACGGCTTGCCCCATGATGTGCGCCAGCAGTTCCAGCAGGACCGACTTGCCGTTCGCGCCCCGCCCCAGAAACAGGAAGAACGCCGGGAATGGTTTGCGGGGGTTCAGGGCAAAGCCCAGCACTTCGATCAGGTGCCGCTGCCGCTTCCGGCTGCCGGACATCATCGCCTTGGTGGCCGCCTCGAACAGCGGGGCCTTGGCGTCAGGGTCATATTCCACATCGAGCGCGATCCGCAGGTAGGAATCATAGCTGTGCTCTTTGAACTCCATCGTGTCTAGATGCAGTTCGCCGTTCGTGCAGTTCAGGATCGCAGGTGGCGGTCGTAGCAGGCCGAGCAGGTCTTCGGTCGTCGACTGTTTGCTCTGCAGCAGTGCGACGACCTCGTTGATCAGTTGGCGCGTCGTTAGCCGGTTCTCGCGCACGAGTTGGGTTGTCTCTTCATCCAACGTGCCGAGCCGCCGCAGGACGATCCCGGCGATGATCCGGTTCGGTACGCGTTCCCAGACCCGTCCGCTGTACATCCAGAACTTACCATCGGTGGGCACCATCAGGTGATTACCCCCGTCGAAGTCTTCGTTCAGGCAGATGTTCGTCACGATTTCCGCCATGTCATCGACGCCGAGATTGCGCATCTCTTTCAGGGCGCGCTCGATGTCTTCGAGCGTCCCGTTACCGGGGGCATCTTTGCGCAGTCGTTTTTTCTCGCGCCCCTGCACGGCAGCGTTCATTCCGAGGATCGCCAGCAACCGCTCGGTGTATTCCTCGTCGGGCATCACATGCTCGGTCATGCGCCCATCCTTTCGCGGATGTTTTGCATCACCCGTGCGCCCAGCCCTGACCGGTTCAGGTTCCGGCGAAATGCGTCCGCCAAGCCCTGTCGGTCAGCCGCTGCATATTCCAGCCGCAGATCGGCGATGGCGTGGCCCATGTTGTTGCTGAATGCGAAGAACGCGTACAGGTCGAACGCATCGCCGCTGACGAATCCGTCGAAGGTCTCGCGGCCTAGCCCGGCAGCCTTGTCACTTTCGGACAACGACACCCAGTATGACCCGAACGACCGCGTCGCATACGAGCCGCTGCGCTGCATCGGCGACCGCCAGTTGATACCGTCCTGCGTCTCGTAGCCGTAGAACTCCAGTAGATCGGGGATTTCGTATTCGCTGTTGAAACGCGCAATCTCGTGGATGTCGGACGGGGTCGCTTCCGGGTTTTCACGCTGGGCCTTCTCTTCGGCAGCGTACCGCCGCATGGCGTCGCGCTCGAACTCGCCAGTCATCTGCCAGCGCGGGCCGGGGTTCAGATACCAGTCGTAGTAATTGCCCCGGTTGGGTAGGTAGATCAACTGGCCGGGGCGTTCGAGGGCGTGGTCGACTTCCAGTCCCAGCCGGTCGAAGAACACCTGCTGGTGGCACTTGTAGAACGCGCCGAGCAGCCGGTGCGACAGCGGCACCAGCACGCGCCACTTGCGGATATGGCGCTCGGCTGACGCCGTGGCGTAGACCAGCCACTCGGTGTTGCCGAAGACCTTGCGCACGGAGGCTTTCACGCGCCGCAGAGACGGGCTGCCTGTGTCAATGTCCGCCGCCAGCATCCAGTAGTGCCCGTGCTGCCGCTGGACGCTGTGAGACCGCGCGTCAGGGCCTGCGTAGGCGCTGGGGATGACCCACGGCCCCTTCGTCTTCGCGACGGCCACAGGATCGCCTGCGAGCGCCACGATACTGTCCCAGTCGATGACCCGGTATGCGGTCCCGGCAGAGGTGTGTCTGTTGGGCTGTCCGTTCGACAGCGTCAGCGCGTGGGTGTCGCCGCTGCCGTTCCCTGTGCAGACGTGGAATGATTGCGGTGGCGTCGACCGCGTATTACAGTTAGCACTCATTGGCCCCTGTCCTTTATCTTTGGGGGTCAGCGTGCTATTTGTTCTTCAGGCATACAGCATTCTGACCCGGTGGTCATGACAAGGCCCGGACGACGGCAATCGTCCGGGCCTCGCGCGTATTACGTCATGGCGGGCGTCTTCTGTTTGTGCATTCCCTCGCGGGATGCGGCGACCGCTTCACCACAGATCGTCCTGACCTCTTCGATCAGGTCATCTTGATTGATCTGCCGCCCGCGATACCGGCAGGCGGCCAGTGATAGCTTGTCGGCTGCCGCGTCGATGGTGTCGGCGATCTTGTGGGTCATGCGGCGGCTGCCTGCTCTTTGTCCCATTTGTCGAGCATTTCCACGGACCAGCGATTGTCGTTGCCGAACTTCATCGTCGGGCGTGGGAACTGACCACGATCCATCAGGCGGTAGATAGTGCTGTGGGCAACGTTGTAGCGAGTGCAGACCTCGCTGATCTTCAGATACTTCTGCATAGCAAAACCTCCTTTCCGGTAGCGATCAAGCTAGACCACGCCAAAGGTGATTCGCAAGTTATTACAATGACTTATGGGATGCCCATATGTCAACCGCGCAGGGTGATGACCTTGTTTTCGCGTGTGTTTGTAAGGGCTTCGGCCCACGCTTCCATGACCGGGCGACGTTGCTCCAGCAGGTCGTCGCGCTGGTACGCGGCCTCGACCTTGTCGCCCTTGGCGTGGGCGAGTGCGAGCTCTGATAATTCCTTCGAGATACCCGCCCGGCTGGCCCAGACCTTGAACGTCGAGCGCAACCCGTGCGGCACAGGCCCGTCGCTGCTGTCTGGGTCTTTGAACCCGTGTTTCTCGTTCTGCCGCTTCATGCAGGCCGACAGGGACATATCCGACAGCATTCCACCGCGTGTAGCCGGGAACACGAGGTCGTTGTCGCGCGGCAGGGCTGCCAGCAGCGCCATGGCGGCCTGTGACAGCGGCACGCGATGCCTGCGACCCATCTTCATACGATCAGCCGGAACAACCCAGACATCGCCCTGTACCTCGTCCCAGCGCATCCCGCGCACCTCGCCCGATCTGGCGGCGGTCAGGGCAAGGAACTCAAGAGCGCGGGTGGCGGTACCACTGCGGCTCTGCAGGTCGGCGTACCATGCCGCCATGTCGTCCTGCGCGACCGATGGGTGGTGCCGCACCTTTTTGATCTTCGCGGGCTTGGGCAGCAGCGGCTGCAGGCCGCCCCGCCAGATCGCCGGGTTCGGTCCCGGTCGCCAGCCCCGCGCAATGGCGTACTGCAACACCGCTTCGATCCGCTGCCTGACCCGCGTGGCCGTCTCGGTCTTCGTCGTCCAGATCGGCTGCAAGACGGCGAGCAGTTGGTCTGTACCCACGGCGTCGACCGGCAAATGACCGAGGTGTGGCAGAGCGTAGGTGGTCAGGGTGTTGCGCCACTGCTGGATGTGCTTCGCGTTGGTGAGTTCCTGCACCTTCTGTTCGAGAAAGGCGTCCATGGCCTCCGCGAAGGTCTTCTGCCGCTCTGTAGCAGCCAGAGCCGCCTTGCGGGCGTCCAGCGGGTCTGTGCCTTGCCGCAGCAGCGCACGTGCGTCTGTGGCGGCGCTGCGCGCGTCTGCGAGCGAGATTTCGGGGAACGGGCCGAGGCCGAGTTCGCGGCGACGCTGGCCGATCCGGTAGCGCAGAATCCAGCTTTTCGCGCCGGTTGGTGAGATTGTGACCATCAACCCGGCGACACCACCAACAGCGACGACCATCGGACCTTTGCGACCATCGTGCGCCAGCTTGCGGACGGCGAGCGGTGTCAGTTCTTTCGCGATCTTGGGCATTCTCGGTTCCTGTCATACATACACTAACCCGCCCAAAAATCTGAGATTGGTTGGGATTGATTGAGAGAGTAGTTAGGTAGGATCGAGACCGATTGCAACAGAAAAGCATGTAAAAATAATGGGATGCCCATATACATTAGGGCTGATTGAGACGGGTTAAGAGAGGTTTATGGCGGACTGTCTCTCCGCCATATGCCCTATGTAATCTGAGTTGCCTTGCGGTCTATGCGAGCCTGTTTTGTGCACGGCTTTCAATGTGAAGTGTCGTGCACAATGCACCGGATTGATGAGATTTGACTCAATCTGACAACAAGGCGATGACTTGATCGGTTTCGGGTCTTCGTCGCGATGCCACTGGCACTTGAACCGCTAGAGCACGCCCTGTCGGGCAGGATTGCGCGTGGGCCGTAACGAGTGCACCAGATTTCAATGGCTCTTCGAGTAAGCATAGGTGCCCCATTAGCACGCCAGCTGCGGCCTTGGCCTCTTCCACGGCAAGGCTGTAAAGCGAAAACTGCGGGCCAGTTTTGACATCTGGGACCTCACAACCTGTGCTTCGCGACCATGTGGACCAATCGCTGCTCCAAGTCTGATCGTGCAACAAGGGAGTGCCTTGAAACCCGTTGTTGCCGATTAACTGATCCAGCAGAGCAGGGGCGCAAACCGGTTGGATTTCATCCTCGCACAGCACAATTTGGTCAGGTGCTTCGTCCAAGGTCGCGAAGAAGATCGCCAAATCGAACATCTCACGCGACAGGCTGGGTGGTGTTTCCAGCGCCGTGACCGAAAAATTGATATGCGGAAAACACTCTCTGATCCGGCGCAATCGTATGGGCAACCAGAGTTGGGCAACAGCAGGCAAGGCGGCGATGTGAAAATCGGCATTTGGCTTGAGGTTCCGCAAGGCCCGAGCGGCATCGCCCATCTGATCAAAGGCTGTGGTGAAGACAGCGACAAGTGATTGACCTTGGGGCGTCAGTTCAACCCCTTGCGCGTTGCGGCGAAACAGCGGCGCACCTGCCCAACCCTCCAACGCCTTTACATGCTGTGAGATCGCACCCGGAGAAACGTTCAGCTCTTCCGCCGCCGCGACAAAGCTGACGTGACGCGCCGCGGCCTCGAACGCCCTCATTGCGTTTAGCGGAGGTCCCTTGGGGCGTTTGGGGGCGACACTCATTGATCTAACCTTAGTTTTTCTACGCCAAGAAATAACAATTCTGCTTTGCGGTGTCACGCGAAAGCCGCCAAACTGCAAAAAACAGGAGGATGTCAGATGACACTTGTACAAAGAGACTGGGTGCCTGCTGCAAGCGAAACCCTGATTCAGGATATCGCGACCAAGGCCGCATCGACGTCGTCTGGCGATTTGCTGGCCCGAATCGAGAATCTGGCAGAGGAAAACCGGCGCATTCACGAAAAAGAGTGCTTCAATCTCAACCCGGCGACAAATGTCATGAACCCAAGGGCCGAGGCACTTTTGTCGTCAGGCATCGGGTCCAGACCATCGCTGGGATATCCCGGTGACAAATATGAAATGGGGTTGGAGGCGATCGAAGAGATCGAAGTCATCGCAGCAGAGTTGTGTGCCGATGTTTTCGACGCGCAATTCGCCGAGGTTCGCGTGCCTTCGGGCGCAATTGCCAACCTCTATGGTTTTATGGCGACCTGCAAACCCGGTGATGCGATAATCGCTCCGCCAGCATCGATTGGTGGCCATGTGACTCACCATTTGGCGGGGTGTGCGGGGCTGTTTGGTCTGCGCACTATTGAAGCCCCCGTCAATGCGGATGGGTATACCGTTGATCTGGAACGGTTGAGGGCTTTGGCGAAAGCCGAACGCCCCAAGCTGATCACGATAGGCGGCAGTCTGAACCTGTTTGAGCATCCCGTGGCCGAAGTGCGTGCCATAGCGGATGAAATCGGCGCAAAGGTCATGTTCGACGCCGCCCACCAGTGCGGGATCATCGCCGGGCATGCGTGGTCCAACCCGCTGAAGGAGGGTGCGCATTTCATGACCATGAGTACCTACAAAAGCCTTGGCGGACCGGCCGGGGGGCTGATTGTGTCAAACGATGCGGAAATCGCCAAGGCGCTGGATACAATTGCTTTCCCCGGCATGACAGCCAACTTTGATGCAGCCAAAACGGCTGCACTTGCCGTCACCATGCTGGATTGGAAAGAGTTCGGATCAGCCTATGCAGATGAAATGATTGCGATGTCCAAAGCACTTGCTGCCGCGTTGGATGCGCAAGGTGTTCCGGTCTTCGCGGGTGGAGAGGGTTTCACCAATTCTCATCAATTCGCGGTACTGGCAGCGCCGTATGGTGGGGGTCAGACTGCCTCCAAACTGCTTCGTAAATCCGGGTTTCTGGCATGTGGCATCGGATTGCCAGTTGAGCCGGTGGAAGGCGACATGAATGGCCTACGGATCGGCACGCCCGAGCTGGTCCGGTGGGGTATGACAGCAGGAGATGCAGAGCGTCTGGCAGAACTGATCCGACGTGGCTTGAGCGGTGAATCCGTTCTATCCGAGGTATCAGGATGGCGTGGTGAGTTCGATAGGTTGCATTTTGTGATTTGAACCAGTTGCAGCCAATCAGGTCACAGGCCCTGATTGGCCGCTCGATCAGAAACGCGGTTTAGCCGTTATCTGCTTCTTTCAGACCTTCGATCTGAAGGTCGAAACCTTCCTGAATGTGGCTGGTGAAAGTTTCCAGCGCTTCGGTGACATCACCCGTCGCAATCGCGTCAACGAGCGTCAGGTGGTTTCCGAGCGATTTGGAGATATCGACGTTTTCAATCGCCGAAAACAGATGGAACGCCATTGCTTTGCCCCAAATCATATCGAACATGTCGATCAGAAATTTGTTGCCCGCCTCAACCATGAAGGCACGGTGAATGCGCCGGTTTGCGATAAAATAGTCTCGGGTCGTCGGCTGGCTCAGATCTTCTTCGCGACGAATGAGTTCACGCAATCGATCCAGCACCTCTGGTTCTGCGTGTACCGCAAGTATGCGCGCGGCTTGTCCTTCGATCGCGGCACGTGCCTGGTATAGTTGCCGAACCTCGGTCTGGTCCATGCGCGCCAGTCGAAATCCGCCGCTGGCGGCCACTTCCAACACGCCTTCAGTCTCCAACCGCATGAGCGCTTCACGTACAGGCGTCCTGCTGATGTTCAACTCGGCGGCCAGCTTTTCCTGCACCAGCCGATCTTCACCGGTGATCTCGCGACTCATGATGGCTTCGACCAGTTGGTCATAGACCTCGTCCGCCAGGCGTCTGCGCTGTGTTTTGATTTGTTTCAGAGCCACTCGGAGCCTCTCTTTCTGTCCTTCATGAATTCTGTATTCAATAAAACAACTGCTGCCAAGGCGAATGGGGTTGCTATTGTTCGTGTACTGTATACAGTATACAGGAAAGAATGAACAGGGAGCTCTTCATGTGTGGAATTGCTGGTAGAATACTGGCCGCGCCCGGGAAGGTTGGGGCGGATCTTGTTGACCTGATGGATGCGCAGGAACATCGAGGCGCCGACAGCACTGGCTTCGCCGTTTATGGTTTGCCACGAGAAACGGGATACGTTTTACGCGGAATGGGATTCGACAAGTCTCAACAGGATGCGGATCTCTCCGCGTTTGAAACGATATTGCGTGAACACGGAAGCAGCTTTATGTCTGACCCCCAAATCGTAACGGACCAAAGTCGTCACTATTGCTTTCGGATGGAAATTTCAGACCCAAGGAATCTTCAAGCCTGGGTCGCGGACGCGGATGAGCTGACAGACCGCATTGAAGTTCAATCCTGCGGCCGCAGTCTTGAGATCATTAAGGATATTGGTGGTGCCGAAGCCGTGGCAGAAAAGCACGGCGTTCGCGATATGATAGGAACACATGGGCTGGGGCATGCGCGGCTTGCTACGGAAAGTTCGGTATTGCCTAACGCATCGCATCCGTTCTGGGCGCGCCCATTTTCGGATGTCGCGATCGTACATAACGGGCAGATCACCGATTACTTCACCTGGCGCGATAAGCTGACCCGAATGGGTTATCGGTTCTTGACTGAGAATGACAGCGAGTTGATTGCCGTCTGGGTCAGCGACCAGATGAAGGCGGGCCTGACCATGGAGCAGGCGCTAAAGAAGTCCATTACCTCTATCGATGGTGTGTTTACCTACATGATCGCAACGCCAAACGGGATTGGGTTTGCCAAAGACCGATTTGCAATGAAGCCTCTGGTCGTCGTCAACCGCAATGGCCATCTGGCGGCTGCGACCGAAGAACAAGCGGTCCGCCGGGTGATGACCGAGGAATGCGATGTGATCAACTACGACGGCCCGTCGCTGACCGGTATCTGGGGCGTCGGAAACCGGAGTTTGGCGGCATGAATGAGGTGGCTGCAAAGATGGATGAGATCGTCATCGAAGTCGGCAAGCGACATATCCGCGAGGTCAATCGTGAGATAATGGAAGCCTGCACAATGGGCCGGCCGATCCGCGTGGTAGATACGCTGTCTCGTCATAATTTGGGCGTGGGTCTGCCAGACAATGTGGATATCACTTTCGAGGGGTCGGTTGGTTATTACTGCGGCGGTCTCAATACCGGGGCGAAAATCACTATCGAACGCAACTGCGGCTGGGCCGTTGGCGAAGGTATGGCCAAAGGGCACATCACTGTCGGTGGCTATGCCGGTATGTCCTGTGGTGCTGCGATGATCGGCGGCACGATCCATGTCAAAGGCGATGCGGGGCCAAGGGTGGGCGTTGCGATGAAAGGTGGAAACATCGTCGTCGAAGGAAAGATTGGCTATCAGTCCGGCTTCATGGCGCATTCCGGTCGGATCATAGCGCTTGGCGGTGCGGGTGAATCCTGTGCTGATGCGCTTTGGGAAGGCGAAGTCTGGGTAGCTGGCGAGGTCGACAGCCTGGGTGTGGATGTCGACGTGATCGAACCGACTGCTGAAGAAGTGGCCGAGGTCGATGCGATCCTCGACCCGCTCGGGCTTGTCGACAGTTCGCGAAATTGGCGCAAAATGGTTTCGGGCCAGCGTCTTTGGTATTTTGAAAGCAGGGACGCAAGCGCATGGCTCATGATCTGAGTAAACCTTACGAATATCCGTTCGACGTTGCCTCGGAAGAGGAAATCAGGTTCCGCGATGCGGGAGCGATCGACGGCCGCCCGGCTGGCGTTCCTTCGTCGTATGACGAAGGAGGATCGACCCGCTGGACACCCGAGGCGATCTCGGAAGTTCACGCGCTGGCGCAGCTTGGGCGCTATCAAGTGCGTGGATACAACACGTTCAACAAGCAATTGCCGACCTTTGATGATCTGACATTCGTTCCTGCAACGATGACCCGCCTGCCGCTGGAAGGCTATCGCGAGAATTGCGATACGACGACCGTTCTGGGTGGAGGGCGCGGCCTTGTGGAGCGCCCGCTTGAATTGAAGATCCCGATCTACATCGCTTCAATGTCCTTTGGTGCTTTGTCGGCATCGGCCAAGGCATCGCTGGGTTATGGGGCCTCGAAAGTAGGAACCATGACTTGCACGGGTGAGGGTGGCATGCTGGAAGAGGAGCGCGAAGCCTCCCAACGCCTGCTCTATCAGATGTCACCCGCGCGGTATGGTGTGGATCTGGATCATCTGCGCCGCGCGGATGCCTTGGAACTTGTCGTGGGGCAGGGTGCGAAACCCGGAACCGGGGGTCTGCTGCTGGGCATGAAGGTCAGCCCGCGCGTCAGCCAGATGCGAACTTTGCCCGAAGGTGTGGATCAGCGATCTACGATCCGCCATCCCGATTTTCTCGGCGCTGATGATTTGGCAGTGAAGATTGAAGAATTGCGCATCGCCACCAACTATCAGGTGCCAATCTTCATCAAGATGGGTGCGACACGTCCCCGGTTTGACGTGGCAGTTGCTGCCAAAGCGGGTGCAGATGTTGTAGTAGTTGATGGTGCCGAAGGTGGCACCGGCGCGTCTCCGGAGCTATTGCTAAACCATACCGGAATCCCAACGATGAGCGCTATTCGTGCCGCGCGTGAAGCATTGGACGAATGCGGCATGACCGGCAAAGTCTCTCTGGTCGCTGCCGGTGGCATTCGGTCCGGTGTGGACGCCGCGAAGTGTCTGGCCCTCGGTGCTGACGCTGTGATGATCGGCAACGCGGCCATGGTTGCGCTAGGATGCAACAGTCCGCGCTATCTCGAAGATTACGCGGCGTTGGGAACCTCGCCGGGCGCCTGCCACCATTGCCACACTGGTCGTTGCCCGGTTGGCATTGCGACGCAGGATGAAAGTCTCGAAGCTCGTATGAACCCTAATGCAGGGGCAGAGCGCATTGCGCGCTATCTGACGGCCATGACCATGGAGATTACAGCGCTTGCGAAAGCCTGCGGAAAGTCCTCGGTACACAATCTGGAAACCGAAGACTTGCGTGCGCTTAGCTTTCAAGCGTCAGCTTTCACTGGGGTGAAAATGGCTGGAATTGACAGGGCTTTTGACTGGTGAAAATCGCAGTTCTTGAGTTGACTAGCCACCCGCTGCCATTGTTGGAGGGAATGCCGCGGACTTCACAGCAGATTCAGGAGTGGATCGCCCCACACCTACCGGAAGCCGAGTTCGTAGTAGTCGGGGTCGTTGATGGAGAACCGCTCCCGGACGAGAGCGATTTCGACGGCGCTATAGTCGGCGGATCTGAATTTGGCGTTTATGATGACACGGATTGGATGCAGCCGCTACGTGCCTTCCTGGACCGTTGTCGAGAAATCCGAAAACCAGTCTTTGGTATCTGTTTCGGACATCAGATCATGGCTGACGTCTATGGTGGTCGGGCCGAGAAAGTCGAGGTAGGCAATGTCGTTGGCGCACGGCCCTTCAACTATGGCGGAGATAGCGTGGATGCATATGTCTGGCATCAGGATCAGGTAACAAGCATTCCGGACTCGGCTCGGGTGACCGGATCAGCGGGCCACTGTCCAGTTGGTGCACTGGATTATGATTTTCCTGCCCGCTCTGTTCAGTTTCATCCCGAATACAAGGCGCATCACTTGCGCGATCTGTTCACCAGAGGTCGAGAGGTGCTTTTGTCAGCTACGGAAGCGGATGATGGGATGTCCTCGGTCAGCGCGGCAAATGTGCCCGACGATATTGCAGCGCTTCAAGCAGTAGAGCTTTTTCGCGGTACATACGTCCCTGAGCAATAAGCCTTTGAGCGAGCGGCTCTTGATCCTAATCAAGTCCAGCCAAGCCGCACTATGTATACTGTATACGCAATCGGTTGGGAGATTTGGCAATGACGGGATACAAGGATTTCTTTGAGAGGATTGCGCGGATTGTGAATGCTCCACGCGAGGGAAGTATCAGCGATCTGGAGCTATCGGATCTCGGCCTGTCCCGCACTGATTTGGCCATGTTGCGTTCTGGCGCGCCCAACGCGCGAGAGCGTATACTCTCGATGGCTAGTCAGTTTGGCCTGAGTGAAGATGATCTTAAGGCCCATCCTGAGCTTGGCCTTGAGTTGGCGGAAAAATGTGGACATTGTCGCCAAGCAAAGACCTGCCGAGATGCAATTCGATCAGGTGTTCGCCTGCCTCAGGAAAAGTGCCCGAATTCAGGGCTCTATGCGGCGCTTTCAGAAGGTTAACGCCCGCTTGGACTTTCTTTTGGGCTCAGTTTTCTTCGACCAGTGATCTTGAAACGATCAGCCGTTCCGAAATCCTTCATTCCAACACCTGCCGCAAACTCTGCAAAAACCGGCGCGTGTTTGAACAGATGTCCCGAGCAGCCTCCGGCGAACAGCACGTTTTCATGCTCGGGGTGCCAGTCGACAATAAAGTGCGTGTCAGGTGTCAGGATGATCTGGTTGAATTTGGAATCCACTATCCGCTCACCTTCAAGGCCCGGAAGACGATGACGGATGTAGCTGCGAGTGCGTCCTAGCGTTTCCTGTCGGATTAGCCTTTCGTCATTGTCCAGATCGATCTTGTCCGGGATGACGACCGCGGCTTTCACGCCTGAACCTTCGGATGAGGGTAGCCCGAATGAGCCCTGACCATGATCGATCCAGCAGGGCATCCGGCTCATATCGAACTCCTCGGACCCATCTGGCGTCGAGGTATAGAGGACATTCACACCAACCACCGTCGATATCGGCTTGATCGTCCTGGGGAACATGTCCGCCATCCAGGGGCCGGTTGAGACAATGATAAGATCAGCCTCAAGCGGCTTTCCATCCAGCATTGGGCGCTCTGATCCATCGGTGGTCACGCGACCGCGCTGTACGATCCCGCCCGCTCGACGAAACAGCTCAAGCCCGGTCAGGACGCAGCGATGCGCCATCAGCATTCCGGCTTCGGGTTCGAACAGGGCGTATTCGATGTCAGGAACGCGAAACTGCGGAAATCGCGATTCGATGTCCTGCCGCCCGAACTTGTAGTAGGGCACACCAACGCGGTCGAAGGTTTCGGCTGTGGCGTTCTCCCAGTCGCAATGACCGCCTGTTGCAAGAATCAGCGCACCGCATTCATACATCAGGTTCTGGCCGCTCTCGGCTTGCAGTTCCAGCCAGCGCAGGCGGCTTTCGCGGGCCCAACGTGTATAGAACTCATCCCGCCCGGAAATCGCACGGATGACACGGTTGTAATCCGTTGAAGATGCACGGGAATGTCCCGGTTCCCAGCGATCTATCAAAGTCACTGCCTCACCACGTCGTTGCAGTGTAAGCGCCGTCATGACGCCGACGATGCCGCCTCCGACAACGATGACCGAGTTCTTGGACATGATGCAGATTTTCCTTGTTTATCGATTGTCTTTGTGAATACTGTATACAGAATACAACAATTATAAAGCCAAAAAACAGGGAGAGCGCATCAATGAGTTCGGGATTTGATCTGCCCGAAGGCACGCACACCGTCATACTCGGCGTGGGTGACCTCAACGGCATCATGCGCGGCAAGCGCATTCCGGCCAGCCACTGGGACCACGTCTGCAAAAGCGGCAATGCGCTGTCGATTGCATTGATGGCGATCGATATGACGTGCGACGTCTGGGATACGCCTTATGTCAATTTCGACAACGGCTACCCCGATATGCACGTCTTCCCAATGACCCAGCCCGTCGCTGTGCCGTGGGAGCCAGGCGTCGCTGTTTGCTTTGGTCGGGCGGAAGGTATGGATCACAAGCCGGTTCCGATCGATCCGCGTCAGGCGTTGGTGCGTCAAGTTGAACGGGCCCGCGAAATGGGGTTCGAGGTCAATGTCGGTACTGAACTTGAATTCTATCTACTGGATCCGGAGACCGGACAGCCGCGCGATAGCGGGATCCAGGTCTACGGTCTGGGCCGTGCTGCGCGGATGGAGCACATCGTTGGGCCGATCCGCCAACAGATCAACGAGTGCGGTATTCCAATCGAGCAATCGAACCCCGAATACGCTGCGGGTCAGATTGAGGTGAATATCCGTTACGGCGAAGCGCTCGCAGCGGCAGATCGTGTCGTCTTGTTTAAGTCGCTGATCCGCCAGCTGGGCATCGCCCACGGCTATCTGGCAACCTTCATGCCAAAACCGTTCTTCGATCAGTCCGGCAACGGCTTCCACACACACTACTCTCTTTGGAAAGACGGCAAGAATGTCTTTGCCGATAACGGCAAGATAAACGATACTGGCAAATCCTTCATCGCCGGGCTGCAACAACGCATGTGCGAAACGGCAATCTGTGGCAGTGGCACCGTCAATGGTTATCGACGCCGTCAGCCTTATACTTTCTGCCCGATCAACACGAGCTGGGGTTATGACAACCGGACCGTTGGTATTCGGGTCATTGAAGGATCCGACAGCGCGGTGCGCGTAGAAAAACGTGACGCTGGTGCAGATGCCAATCCCTACCTTCTGCTGGCGGCCGAGATTGCAGCGGGGCTGGACGGGATCGAGCAGGGCCTGGCTCCGTCAGAGCCGACAACCGGCAACGGTTACGAAGAAGGGATCGGCGATCCGATCCCGACCGACTTGCCAACGGCGATCGAACTGGCGCGAGGATCCGAATGGCTTCGCGATCTCATGGGCGAAATGCTGTGGGAGCTGGTTCTGCAGCAGGCTGAGCGCGAGCTTGAATTCTTCAATCAACAGGTCACTCCGGTTGAGTTGGACCGTTACCTGAGGACCTTCTGATGCATTTGGGCAAGGTCGCCGGGACCGTCACAGCCACGGCCAAAGACGCAAAACTGGTCGGTACGAAACTGCTGGTGACGGATTTGGTCGATAGCAAAGGCAAGGTGATCGAACCGGCGCGGGTCGCCGTCGACACCTGCGGTGCCGGGGTGGGGGATACGGTTCTGCTGGTCAACGGCTCGGCGGCGCGTATGGCCGCCGGTCTGTCCACCGCGCCCGTCGATCTGGCGATCATCGCGATTGTGGATCGCGTGTCCACGACCTGAACCAAGAACACCAAACATCTAAATTTCTTTGGAGGAACGAAAAATGGCGAAACCAGTGGCGGGGCAAATGGCCCTGGGCATGATCGAAACGCGCGGACTGGTCGGCGCGATCGAAGCGGCAGATGCGATGGTCAAGGCGGCCAGCGTTTCGATTGTCGGCCAAACCAAGGCTGGCGGAGGCCTAGTCACCACCCTTGTGCGTGGTGAAGTCGGCGCAGTCAAAGCCGCCGCGGATGCCGGTGCGACAGCGGCAAACAAAGTGGGTGAAGTCGTATCCGTCCACGTGATCGCGCGCCCACATGATGAACTTGAGGCCATAATCGACAGCCTTGGTGCTGGCTCTGCGGCTTAATCCGTCTGTATTGAGGAGACGCTATGTCAGCCGGTTTCGAGGAATTCACACGTGCAGCGACACGTGGCTCAACCCGGGGTGCACCTGAACATCCCAAGCTCGACCGGATATCGGTGTTGGGCGGCGGGGCTGATGCACGCCTGTTGGCCGCTCTTTGCCTTGCCGAAGGGGCTGAGGTCACCTTGTTTTCGGCCTATGGGGCCGAACTGTCGCTGTTGGCCCAGTCCTCAGGCATCTCGCTTCGCGGTGAAGGTCCGGTCGGGACCTATCAAGTCGATCGGGATGGGCCGTCGGTGCGCACAACCGCTGAGCTGGATGCAGCGGTGCGCGATGCACAGGTGATATTCCTGACCGGACCGCTTCACAAACAGCGCACTTATGCGATGGTGCTGGCCGATCACCTCAGCGACGGGCAAATCTTGGTCCTTGCGCCAGGACGATCCCTGGGGGCTGTGGAAACAGCCTGGTTGTTGCGTATCGGAGGCTGCGCGGCAGACGTCACGCTGGTCGAGGTTCAGGGTCTGCCATACTGGTTCCGTTCCGAGGGCGCAGCTTTGACGCTTTCGCAGGCGGCACCGATGGCTGCGGCAACCTTGCCGCGCGGTCGGGAAGAGGTTCTGGACACCGTGTCCGCCTATTTGTCCAACATTCAGGCGGTCGACTCGGTTTTGTCGTGCGGCTTCAACGATCTGTCGGCCGCAGTCGAGATACCTGCACTGATCCTCGGCGGTGCCGCAATGGGGACAGGTGGTCCTGACATTCCAATGGGTGGTGTTCCGCTTGAGGATAACCAGACCTTTGCGTCTCTGATTGGTCCGGACCAGACAGAGGTCATTCAGGGGCTTGCAGACGAACGGCGACGCATTGCTGCTGCGTTTGGAGTTCGCAACCTGCCGGAGACAGGGCAGTGGATATCCACTTTTGTCGGCGCCGAACGTGGCTCGGGCGCGCGTCCGATCCCGGATCAGCAAACGTCGCGCGGTATGATGCGGGATGGCGTGTTGGGCTCGCTTGTACCTTTGGTCTCAGCGGGTGAGCTTGCGGGTATCCCGAGCCCGTTGACGCACAGCCTGATCGCGATGTCCGACCGAATTTTGGGGGCGGATGTGGCTGCCGCTGGACGGCGCCTCGAAGCCATAGGGGTTTCAGCGGGCGACGTTGATCAAGCGCGCCGTATCTTTGACACCATCGTCACCGGAGCTACTTGATGGATGCAGATCTGAAATCAATCGCCGCCGCACGGCGTGCCGCAGATAGCGCTTTCGAGGCTTATCGCGCCTTTTGGGGCACTGACCCGGCGCAGGTAGACGCAATAGTCGACGCCATGGCGCGCGCCATCGAGCCCGAGGCCGAACGGCTGGGGCAAATGGCCGTCGAGGAAACCGGATATGGGAATGTGCCGGACAAGCGCGTCAAGAACCTATTCAACGCGCTTTCAGTCGCGGATTATCTAAGAGATGTGACAACGCTGGGATTGCTTTGGCGCGATGATGCGACAAAGATCGCAGCCTTCGGTGAACCGATGGGCGTTGTGGCAGCTCTGATCCCGGTGACGAACCCCACTTCAACCATCATCTACAAAGTGCTTTCTGCGGTGAAGGCAGGCAATGCGATCGTGTGTGCGCCGCATCCGCGTGGTGTGAGTTGTGGCATCGAAACGGTGCGAATTATGGCGCGCGTGGCTGAACAAATTGGTGCGCCCAAGGGTCTAATCCAATGTCTGGATTCCGTGACAATTCAGGGCACAGCCGAGTTGATGAAACATCGCCGTACCTCGGTTGTGATGGCAACCGGTGGTCCTGCCATGGTCAAAGCGGCGTATTCCAGCGGCAAACCCACGCTCGCGGTTGGTGCGGGCAACGTGCCGTGTTACGTACACAAGTCGAAAGCACGCGATCTGGCGGAAGTCGCCGAGATGATCGTGACGTCGAAGAGCTTTGACTACGGGACCGCCTGCGTCAGTGAGCAGGCCGTCGTCGCTGATCCCGAGATCGCACGTGATTTGCGCCACGAGCTAAAATTGAAAGGTGCCTATTTCTGCACTCCGGCCGAAGCGGATCGTCTTGCCGGGGTGATCTTCAAAGGCGTGCAGACCATGGACCCTGAGAAGGTGGGGCAAAGCCCGCAGGCGCTGGCGGATGCTGCCGGTTTTTCCATCCCACCACGCACCCGGTGCCTCGTCTCGGAAGAAACTGAAGTAGGTTGGCAGCGCCCGCTGTCTGCAGAAAAGCTGAACCCCGTTCTGGCGTTCTACGCGGCGAAATCCACAGACCATGGGATCGAGTTGGCGCAATCCATCGCCAAGTTCGAAGGGTGGGGTCATTCCTCGGTCATCCATTCGGACGACCCTGAGATCGTGGCCCGTTTTGCCACCGTGCCGACGGGTCGGGTACTGGTGAATACACCGGGCATCATGGGCGGTATGGGATATTCGACTGATCTGGAACCATCCTTCATGTTGGGCACCGGCACGTGGTCAGGTTCGATCACTTCGGACAATGTGACAGCCCTGCATCTCATCAACATCAAACGGGTTGCCTACGAAAGCAGGCCCTGGCGCGACATTTACGAGGAGTATGGCGCATGAGCGAGATTACCATCCGGGCGCTGATGCAGATCGACAACCTGCAACCAAAATTCGCCGCCTATAACGGTGCGACGGTGCAAGGGTCGGTGCCCTTGTCCGGGGATACGGTTTTGATCGGAGAGTTTGCGCCGGGTAACGGAGTATTCTCGCTGATCGACCGGGCGCTCAAGGCATCTTCGGTTGAGGCGACAACACAGATGGTCGAGCGCGAGTTCGGGTTCTTTATCCTGCGGTCTCCGTCGAATGCGGAGGTGTCCGCCGCGCGCGATGCGATGCTGGCCGAGCTCGGCGCAACAATGTCTGACCGGTTGAAGCCGGCGATCAGTTCCACGCAGATTATCACCAGCGTCGAACCCTATCAGGCGCAACTGCTGAACAAATGGCGCAAGGGGGCTCTGATCGTTCCAGGGCAGACGTTGGGCATCGTCGAATGTGCCCCGGCTGCTTATATCTCGATTGCCGCGAATGAAGCGGAGAAGGCGGCAGAGATCGATATTGTCGAAGTGCGCGCCGTGGGGCGGTTTGGCCGCCTGTTCATCTCGGGGTCTGAAAACTCGGTCAAGACCGCCGTCGAGGCCGCAACCCGCGCGATAGAGGCGGTGGACGGGCAAGCCAACTGATGGCAGCGCCGCGCGTCATAGGTTCAGAGGCGGTCGAAGATGCCCGCCGTCGCGGTCGGATCGTGTTTGAAGTCCTGCCCGACGATATCGTGACGGCCTTGGCACGCGAAACTGCCGAGCGTGTTGGCATAAAGCTTGTCGACGGACCGCTGGAAAAGCCACAACCAACGCGTACAGACGCTACTATTTCAATGCAGCGTGTGTTGTATCGCCGCTCGCCCAAATGGGTTGCTCCGGTGCGTTCGAAACGCAAGGCCCGAAGGCTTGGCAAACTTGCCATGATCGGGGCAGGGGGCGTCGGGGGCAATGTGGCGCATCTGGCGGCGATGCAGGATATCGCGGATGAGATCGCGCTGATCGATATTGCGCCCGGAATGGCCGCTGCTACGGCGTTGGATCTGAACCACACGTCAGGCATTACCGGCGCTCGGTCACGATGTGTTGGCGGCGAGTCGCTGGACCTTGTGGCAGGTGCTGAGGTGGTCGTGGTGACCGCAGGCCGTGCCCGGCGTCCAGGTATGAGCCGCGCGGATCTGATCGATGTGAATGCGCGCGTGATCCGCCAGGCCGCTGAGGCCATACGCTCCGCTGCGCCTGATGCCATCGTCATCGTGGTGACCAATCCGCTTGACGAAATGACCGTAGAAATGCTGCGCGCAACCGGGTTCCCTCGTGAACGGGTGCTGGGAATGGCCGGTACTCTGGACAGCAGCCGGTTTCGCAACGCCCTTGCTATGGCTGCGGGAGTAGCGCCCGCTGATGTCGAAGCCTTCACGCTCGGAAGCCACGGGGACGAGATGGCGCCAATCCCAAGCCGGGCAAAAATTAAGGGCAGGGCATTGGATGTGTTTTTATCGCCTGATCAGATTGAGGCTTGCGTTCAGGACGCCGTGACCGGCGGTGGGCAGGTAGTTGCCCTGAAGAAATCCGGTTCCGCAACCATAGCACCGGCGCACGCGTCGATCGAGTTGATCGACCATATCCGGGGCGCACGCACCGGCCCGGTTCCGGTCTCGGTCATGTTGCAGGGGGAATATGGCATCGATGGGGTTGTGCTTGGTGTTCCTGCCCATCTGGGGTCTTCCGGGTTGGTCGAAGTCGAGGAGTTGCGGCTGACCGATCAAGAACAAGCAGCCTTGAAGAAAGCGGCGGATGCCATCCGATCGAGGTTAGGCCTGTGACCCTCCGCATCTGGAAGTCAGGCGGGCGGTTCGAAGAAGTTGCGTCTTATTCCCGCGCAAAGCGCATCGGTCCCTTCGTTTGGGTCGCAGGGACCACAGCGATCGAACCCAGCGGGCGTATTCATGCGCCAGGAGATGTGGGCGCCCAGACAAAATACATTCTGTCCCGTATAGAAGAGGCGCTTAAGGCCGTCGGTGCCGAGATGCGCCATGTAGGCCGGGTCCGCGCCTATCTGACCGATCTGTCGCGCGCGGGTGAATTCGCGAGCGTTCACGGAGAGGTATTCAAAGATATCGATCCTGTTCTGACAGCCGTTCAAGCCGGGCTGACGCAACCCGGTTTGACGGTGGAAATCGATGTGGATGCGGTAATTCACGACGAAAACGGCGAAATCAGCGGAATCTGAACATGAGTCACCAAGAAAGGATTTGATCGAACTATCGTCTTGTGTACTGTATACAGAATACAAGAAGGGCACAATAAGACACAGGGAGCTAATGTGATGATCAAGACAGCGCTACTCAGCGGAACATGTATCGCGCTTGTGGCCTCGGCGGCCGCAGCTGAAATCAAGGTGGGCTTTATTGGATCTCTTTCCTCAGACACCGGTCTGTCGACGCTGCGTGGTGCAGAGATCGCGATTGAAGAGCTTAATGCGAATGGCGGCGTTATGGGGGAACAGATCACGCTGGTGTCTGCCGATACCGGTCAGGACCCGACTGAAGGTGTGCGGGCCTATGAATATCTGGCGGAAACCGAGGAAGTAGATTTCATCATCTCAGGCTCTATCGATGATGTTTCGCTGGGCTGGCTGCCGCGAATGCAGGAATACCGGATACCGACGCTGGACACGTGGACGTCATATATCGGCATCATCGACATGGTGGTCGAAGATCCCGAAAGCATGGCACCATATTTCATGAACATCGCCTCAGACGAGGCGCTTGCCACGCTTTATATCAATTTCGGTGCGGATGTTCTGAAGGAAAAGATGGGTTGGGATTCCGTTGTCATTCTGGCTGAGGATACGGCATTTGGCGAAGCGATCACCGGATTGGTGACCGAGGCGCTTGCGCCGGTTGCGGGGATCGAGGTCAAGGACATCATCACCTATGATGTTGCCACCGTTGATTTCGCGCCGATCTTCAGCCGCGCGCAGGATACAGGGGCGGATTTCATCTACCAGGTCTCATCCGTAAATTCTCAGGTGGTCTCGTCGCAATATGTGAAACTGCAGGTGCCCATGGCGATGACAGGCGTGAACGTAGCTGCATTGGGTATGGAATATTGGGAAGACACTGGCGGAGCCGGGGGCGGCATCTCGACCCTGTCACCGATCCCGTCTGTAGGGTTCAAACTTGACCCGGCAAGCCAGACCTTTGTCGACACCTATCAGGCCAAGTATGACAGCCGCCCACTGCTGCCGCATTTCAATGGGTTCAACGCCTATCACGGGCTGAAGCAGGCCATGGCTGCCGCGGAAGAGGCGGGTGGCTTCGACAATGTCGAAGGCTGGGCCGATGCCATGAAGAAGCAGGATCTGGTTCTTGAGATGGGTGGTCAGCTTTGGCTGCGCTATGCCTTCTGGGGCGATGATGAGGTCGAGCCTGTGACAGGCCGCACCTATCCCCACAACATTCGCTTTGATCTTTCCGAGCCGTTTGATGATGCGGCCCCGTCAATGGTCGTGGTCCAGTGGTACGAAGACGGCACTGCCGCAGTTGTGTACCCCGAGAAATACGCGACGGGCGAGTTCACGCTGCCCAGCTGGGTAAAGCCATAAACCTGCCCCAACCATAGCTTGAAACGGGTGCGCGGCGACGCGCACTCGCAGCCAAGGATCCACACATGTTGCAGATACTGATTCAGGGGCTTTTGCTCAGCGGTCTCTACGCGCTCATCGCTATGGGGTTCACGCTGATCTTCAGCATAGGCCGCGTTCTGAATCTCGCCTATGGCGCCTATCTGATGGTCGGCGGCTACATTTACTTCTGGATATCGCAGTCACTTGGTATGCCTAAGCTTATGGGGGTTGCCGTGGCCGCTGCGCTGGGTGTGCTGATGGGAGTTCTGAAGTACCGTTTGATTGTCAAAACGCTCAAAGGGGATCACGTGGCCGTCGAGATTTCGACGCTGATCCTTGCGGTCGTCATTCAGGCCGGGATCGTTTTGGTCTTTGGCGACAGCAGCAAAATCCTTTTGCCGATTGTTCCCGGGGTGATCAATGTGGCCGGGGCCTCGGTCACGTATAACATCCTGATTGCAACCCTTATTAGCTGGGCAATTCTGCTAGGGCTCTATGCCTTTGTGCGGCTCACACATACCGGACGGGCGATGCAGGCGGTGTCGATGGATGCTAAAGGCGCTGCAATTTCCGGGATCGATCCGGATCGCATCAATCTGATCACCTGGGGTATCTCTGGCGCATTGGGCGCAATCGGAGGCGTCTTCTTTGCCAGCTACACTCAGCTATCGCCATCCATGTGGGTGGCTCCGCTAATCATTTCGGTGGCTGTGGTTATCGTTGGCGGGATCGGATCGATCCTGGGCACTTTGGTGGTGGCGCATATTGTGGGCTTCCTCGAAGTCATCGTTGTGGCGACGCTTGCACCTGAGTTGCGCGGTGTTTTCACGATGCTGTTGATCATCGGGGTGCTGGTCACGCGACCGCAGGGCCTGTTCGGCCGAGAGGAGCTGTGACGATGGGGCTACGCTGGTTTCACTTTGCACTCTGGGGTGGCTTGATCGTCGGAATGTTCCTGCTTCCGCAATTCGTCTCGAACGGGACGATGCGCACGATGATCTTTGCCAACTACCTGGCGATCTTCGCTATCAGCTGGGACGTGTTGTCTGGCCGAACAGGCTATGTGAGCTTTGGTCATCCGTTCCTGATCGGTATCGGGGCCTACACCACGGCAATCCTGACCAAGCGCTTTGACGTCGCTGTCGAAATCTCGATCCCGATCGCCGTACTTGTTACCATGATCGCAGGCCTATTGGTGCTGCTTCCAGCGCTGCGTATACGTGGAAGTTATTTTGCGCTCGTCACGCTGGCGTTCATGGAGTTGCTCTACCAACTGGTTCAGGTCATTCGCCCGGATCTGACTGGCGGAACGCGCGGCATGTCGGGTATTCAAACTCTGACGCGCGGCGCGGCGAACGGGTATTACCTGTCCACGACGCTGATGTTGGCAATCGCCGTCAGCATGTGGCTTTTGATGAAGACGCGACTAGGTACGGCCTTGTCTGCCATCGGAATGAACGAGGAAAGTGTGCGCGGTTCGGGCCTCAGCACCACGCGCCTCAAAGCTTTTGCCTTTCTGACAAGTGCGATGATCGCGGGCTTGGGTGGTGCCTTCTACGTTCACTATCTGGGATCGCTCGCGCCGCGTGCGTTGTTTGATATTAACTTCCTGTTCACAATCATCGTTGCGGCACTTCTGGGGGGAACCTCGACCATCATTGGCCCCATGATCGGCGCGTTCTTCATGACATTCCTGTTGGAGTATCTGCGACCGGTCCTTCCTGGCGCCGAACGGTATTTCGTCTACGGAGCCATAGCGCTGCTCCTCTATATGTATCAGCCGAAAGGCATTGTTGAGCTGGTTCGGCGTGGTTTCAAAGGCCTGGGCAAGGGGCGGACGACATGAGCGTGGCGTTACAGGTTTCAGGTCTGGTAAAACGTTTCGGCGGATTAGTCGCGACGAATGATCTTTCGTTCTCTCTCAAAGAGGGCGAGTCGCTTGGCTTGATCGGTCCCAACGGGGCAGGCAAGACGACCGTGTTCAGCCAGATCATGGGTGAGTTGCGGCAAAACGGCGGAACGATCGAACTGTTCGGGCAGGAGATTTCGACACTGTCGACGCCACAACGCATTCGGGCCGGGGTCAGCCGAACCTATCAGATCCCACGCCCGTTTGGTGATATGAGCGTTGCCGAAAATATCCGGGTTGGCCTAATGCCCGACAATATCTGGCAGATGATCGTCTCACCCCCAGATAAAGAACGTGAGCGAGAGCTTGCGCTCAGCGTCGGGTTTACAGAAGCGGATTTGAAACGCGCGCCAACAGAACTGGCCATGGGTGATCTGCGTAAACTTGAGATGGCGCGCACAATGGCAACCGTGCCCAAGGTGATGCTGCTGGATGAAGTGTTTGCGGGTCTCACCACAGGAGAGATCGCCCAAATCTCTGATCTCATTCAGTCGATGCGCAAAGATGGGATGACTTTTCTGATCGTCAGCCATGATTTGCCTGCGCTTGAGCCATTGGTCGACCGCGCGATCGCCATTGAACGGGGCACGATGATTGCCGAGGGCTCGTTCAGCGAAGTCATGAACGACAAGGCTGTTCAGGCCTCGTATCTGGGGGGCGCGTAATGTCGTATCTGGAAATCGAAAACCTGTCGGCATTCTATGGCAAGGCGCAAGCTCTGACCGACATCTCGATCACCGTCCAACCCGGTGAGATTGTCGCTGTGGTGGGTCCAAATGGGGCTGGAAAATCGACCTTGCTGGACAGCATCATGGGGCTAGTCAAAATCGAGGGCGATATCCGGCTCAGGGGGCACAGCCTTGCCGGTCGGACGCCTTCCGAAATTGTACGGCATGGCGTGGGTTATGCGCCCGAACGCTTCAACCTGTTTCCCTATATGTCAGTGCGTGACAACCTAATGGTCGGTGCCTTCACGGCCCGCGAGGACATCCAGAGCAATCTGGCAATGGTACACAGCCTGTTCCCGCGTCTCGAAGAGAGGGAAGGGCAGGAGACCTCGACCCAGTCGGGCGGGGAACGTCAGATGGTCTCGTTCGGACGCGCGCTGATGACCAGCCCCGAGCTGTTGCTCGTCGACGAACCGACGATTGGTCTGGCCCCAAAAATCTGTCACGAAATCGCCGAGGTGGTGCGCAAGCTCAACAAGGAATACGGGCTGACAGTTGTAATCACCGAGCAAAACGCCAATTTCGCGCTTTCGCTTGCGAGCCGGATTTACGTGCTCGAGTCAGGACGCATGCAGACATCAGGCACCGCAGACGAGTTGCGGAATGATAAGCGATTGCTCGAGGCTTACTTTGGCGGTCACTAAAAGCCGCTCAAAAGCGGTAAGTCGCGCCAATCAGTGGACCGGATTGGTCGAACTTGAAATCGTTTCCGTCGATGTCGTGGTCGAATGAGATATAGCGGTATCCACCGCGGATCAGCCAACGATCATTAATCGCATAGTCGGCTGTCAGCAGAACCTGCCATGTCTCGCTGCCACTGCGGAAGCCGCCATAGTCTACAAACCCAGTTCCTGACCATTTGTCCGAGAACTTGACGCGTGCGCGGGCCCCGATCAAGGGATCGGTCCAGCTTGAATCAACCGTTGTTCGACGGCCGGGGGCCGCGCCTGGTTGCAATTCAAAGTCGGTTTCCGTGCTGAACCACCTGAATCCACCGACAATATCCACATTCGCGGTTTGATCCTCGTAGACCCTGTATCCGACATAGCCGCTGAGAAATTGCGTGGTAAAGGATGTGTCCAAGCCTGAGCTGGCAGGGCCGGGAGTGTCGCTGCTGAAAGACAGATTGGTATAGTTATAGTCGGCCAACAGGGACCACCGGCCATTTGTGGCGGCAAACGCGGCCATGAAAGCAAAATCGAGATTGTCCAACGCATCGGAAAAACTCAGGGTGCCATCCAGTGTACCCATCGGTGTGCTGAGTGAGGTCTCAGTTTCCGGCATGAAAAGATAGATTGAGGCCTCATATGACCAGTCCGACTGTTGGGCCAAGGCCATTGGTGCCATCGAACCTGCCATTGCGAGGCCAAGAGCCAATCCTGTCCACTTTACTGTCACATCCATTTTCCGTCTCCCGCCAAGAACCTTGAATTGATTTCTATTGTCGCCTCATGCCAACCTAGCCAGGCGCATTGTTCGTTCCTTCATGCTGCCACGTCTTCGGATTTGCCTGCGCCGTCACCGACACGATTGATATCGGTGCTGGGAAAAAACTCGGACCAGACATGCCAGAACACGCCTGCGCGCAGCGTTTCGACCCGTTGTAGTTGGCCCTGATCAGACATTCCCCAAAAGTCACATTGGGTCACGGGTTGACCGCTGTCATTGTACCAAACGCCCAAGCTTTCAAATTTCGGATCGAGGCTGACGACGATATCCCGCCCGCCGACACGCGCGTTGACGATCCAATCGTTGTCGACAACGAAATCGTCGGTCCAGCAGGTGGCATCCTGTCCGATTGTGATCCCCCAGACATAGGTCTTGTTGGGTAATCGGTCATCCGATCGATCCATGTTGTCCATTACAGGAGCGTCCTCCTGATGCTGACGGCCAATGCCCCAGCCGAACGTGATCTCGGTCATCATGTCCAGCAGCCGCAGCAAGGGGTTTGGGGAGGGTTTGTTCAAAAACACCTCGCCTTCCGGGAAAGCCTTTTGAAATCCACGGAAAGTCATCCGATAGGTTGGCCAGGGTGTCATCTGCGCTTCGGGCCGCAGAGGGCACGCGAGACCGTCTGCATTTGTGTCACGATCCGCTTCGCGAAAACCGTATATGTGCTGGATGGGCTCGCCAGTATCGTTGTCCCGCAGGATCAGGTTGTTGCCATGCTGGGCGAGAACCTCAAGGTTCAGCCGTTTGCCTTCGATGCTTGGCGCATAGCCCTGACCGAGATTGGCCATGGCGCAATAGGTCATCACGACGTCTTCTCCGCCCAGCCCTTTGTCGTCGCCCGCCAAATGTGGGCGCATGATTTGTGCATCAGGATGGGCTCGGGCATGGCCGTCATTCTCAATCACCATCACGGGGGCAGTCGGCCCGACATATTTGCGGGCCTCGTCGATGGGAAAATACTGCGCGTCATTTAGCTGATTTCTCAGACCTAGATGAACCCAGACAAAGGGAAAGCCATAGAGAAGTAGAACAAATAAAGCGGCAATGAGCCAAAGCCAGAACGGCCCGGCTCCCAGGGCGAAATGCGCGAGCGTTGCGAGAGCAAATGCGCCCAACCCGATGGCAATCAAGCGGTATTCATTGCGGATGAAACGCACCATATTCTCGCGCTTTACCTTCAACAGCATCTGGGACACGTCGCCCAAATCACGGAAATAGACGAATCCGATCCCGAGTGATCCGATTAAACCCAGTGCGAATAGGAGTAATCCAAGCATGTGATGATCCTAGAAACTTGAGTGAATGACGACGGCGACACCGTGCTACTGCTGCGGGGATTGGCTTTTGATCAGGAAAGCCTCGACCGCTTGTTGGGTTTCGGGGCGCAGGTTCTCGATCCCTTCATAGGGCACGCCATACGCGGGCGGCGTGTCGGGGAATTTCTCTTTGCGGGCCATGTGTCGGCCAAGGATGCGTGCGAATTCCTGCCCGCCCCAGGCGCCAACCTCGGTCGAGACTGAATATTCCTCGCGCGTGTCCCGGTAGAGATCAAAGAACTTTGCCAGAATGGCGCTTTCCCCGGCTCCCGGCAGCTTCAGCTTAAGCTGGTCCTTCACGATCGCCTCGGGTTTGTTCACCGAATAGATGATCACGTGATCTCTGCGCGCTTTGGCTTCGTCCGCAAACAATAGCGCTGCGGATTGATCGACGCCATCCACCAGACGATCTCGCGGGATGTATTGCTCGGCCCCCGCAAAACGTGAAAGCGTTGTATAAAGGTCCGACACGTGAATGATGCTGTTCAGCAAACCATCTGCCTGAATCATCCCCGGCCAGCGAATAAAGGCATCGACCCGAACACCGCCCTCGGTCGTATCCCCTTTGCCACCAGCATATATCATCGGAGTATAGCCCGATTGCGGGGCGTATTTGGTAAAGTGGCCGTTGTCCCCCATAACGATGACGATGGTATTCTCGCTGACCCCCAACTCTGCCATGCTGGCGAACAAATCACCCAGCCATTGATCCAAAAGTTGCATCTTGTCGACATAGAGACCGCCATTCGCGCTTTCGGGACCAGAGCGTCCGGCGCGGGTATTATCCAGAGGGATCATCGGCCAATATTGCAGGAAGAAGGGGGTATCGTCGCTGGCAAGACGTTCAAGCTCAGACAAGGTTTTGTCCTGAAAGGCTTGGTTCATCTCATCGTATTTGGCCGCATTCCAGCGCTCCCCTGACTCCATCCGAATTTCGCGAATTGGACCGCCTGTTTCGCCTTCGATGACGGTCATCATCGCTGAGGCGTCCGGCCTGAACCAACCGTCCAGCGTGTATTTGTCATCATAATCTCTGATCGCGACCGAGACCTGCTCTTTGATTGCATCATCATTGAAAATCGTCAGCTGACCCTGCTGGTGAATGGCGTGTTGCGCATAGTCAAAGCCTTGGTTCATCGCCCAACTTTCCGCGATATCCCCCATGTGCCACTTGCCAACATGGCTGGTTGCGTAGCCAACCTGTTTCAGCACTTCGGCCAATGTCACTTCTGCCCCCGGCAGGCCAAAGCCGGCAATATCAACGGTGGTATCTCCCATTCCCATGCGTACAGGCAGCCGCCCTGTCATTTGGGCGACGCGAGTAGGGGTGCAAGAGGGTTCGGTATACATCCGAACCATGCGCATCGCGTCGTCGGAGAAATCGTTGATATTCGGCGTCGAATAACCCCGAACGGCGTTCAACTCGGGTATCCCCATGTCGCCGAATCCCAGATCATCGATCAGAACGCTGATGATGTTCGGTGGCTTACCGTTGTTGCCTTCGCGAAATGCAGCCAGGGCTTCATCCACAGCCATATCATCCTGGGCCCATTGCTCTGCGCGCTGTGCTTGCAAGATATAGAATTCGGCATCGTGTTGGATTGGGTTTTCTTGCGCGAACGTGCTGCGCGCGGCAAGGCTGACGAATAAAACCAATACCCCTGAAATCTTCATTCGATATCCCCCGATCGTGTACTGGGCGGAACGCAAACACTCCTGCCGCTGATTTCACATTAAAACATTATCATATTTAAACAGGAATTTCTGTAACCTTCACTGCTGCCAGCTGGTGAACACATCGCGAGCCAGTTCAGATTCCGGGCGCAGGTTGTCGATGCCCTCGTAGGGGATGCCGCGCCCGATTTCGGAATGCGGGTGTTTCGCGATCATCTTCTGATGGCGTTTGATCATGTCCTGAAACGACGCTCCGGCCCAAAGTGAGTAACCGACCAAAGGGTGCAGTTCGCGTGGATCACGATAGATGTTGAAGGTCGGGGCCGCCGCTCCGGGTTGGCCGGGCGCGGGCAGGTGCATTTTGAATTCCTGCTTGACCACCGAGCGCAAAACCGGGCCTTCATAGACATATACATAATCGCGGCGACCGTTGCCTTCACCGTTCAGCAGCAGGGCGGTCTGATCGACACCATCGATGATGCGGTCGCGCGGGATATGATCAGTCGCGCCTGCGATCCGAGCCATTGTGGTATAGATATCAGACACATGAATGATATCTCCGGCGGCGCTGTCAGCCTCGATTACTCCGGGCCAGCGAATGAATGCATCCGTGCGTACGCCACCTTCCAGATGTTGTGTCTTACCGCCACGATAGATCAGTTGATTGAGCCCCGAAGTTCCTTCGTAGTGGTACATCAGTCCATTGTCGGCCATCAAAACCACAATCGTGTTGTCGGCTTCTCCGGTTTCTTCGAGCTTGACCAGCAGGTCACCGATCCAGCCATCCAGTAGTTGCAGTTTGTCAGCATGAAACCCGCCGTTGCGAGAGATCGCGTTCTCGGAATAAACGAAATTCAGCGGGTAGAGCGGCCAATATTGCAGGAAAAACGGTTCTTCCTCGGCTGCGGCACGCTCCAATTGCTCAAGAGCCTGACGCTGATACCTCTCGTTCATCGCTTCATACTTGGCTTGGGTCCAGACCTCGCCCGGTGACATATCCACCTCTCGGGCGGTGCCGCCTGCTTCTGCCTCGACACCAGTCACCAGTCCGTAGGGTTTGAAACGCTCATCCAGCAGAAACTGATTGTTCTGCCCCTCGGGCACGTATCCGAGCATGTTATTCGCGCGCATCGCCTCGGGGGTCATGAGGCTCAGTTGAACTTGTTGATGCAGGGGGAAGGCGGCCCAATCGAAACCTTGGTTGTGGGGGTAGGCCTGTTCGATGTCACCTTGGTGCCACTTGCCAACATGCACGGTGTTGTAGCCAACCTCTTTTAGGATCTCGGGCAGGGTCACCTCGCTGGCTGGAAGGCCTTCGCCTACCAGAGCCACTTTGACTTCTGTCACACCGGCACGCACCGGATGTCGCCCGGTCAGCATCGCCGTTCGGGTCGGCGTGCACGAGGGTTCCGTGTACATTCGCATCAGCGACAAACCTTCGGTGGCGAACTGGTTGATGCTGGGCGTTTCGATGCCCATGACGTAGTTCATCTTGCGATCACCCATCTGACCAAAGCTGATGTCGTCGATCAGGATGTACAGGATATTGGGTGGTTTGCCCCCGTTTGCGTCGCGGATTTCGGCCAGTTTCGCGTCAATCTCAATGTCCTGGGCATCCCAGACCGTGCCGAACTGGGCACGCAGAAATTCGAACTCACCATCGTGAATAATCGGGTTCTGTTGGGCATATGCCGAACCTGCAGTCAGGATTAGCGCGGGTAAAATGTGTTTCAGGGTCATTTCAAGCCTTTCGTTTTATCCATATGCCCAGGCGTACCCGGAACGTCTGACAGCTTTGCTTCGATAGAGCTTCGCAAATCAGTAACGGTTTCCGCCAGATCCGCGAGGTACCGAGGGCGAACGCCCGTGTCGGAAAGAGGAGACTGTGCCAGCTCGGTCATCATCTCCTGATAATCGAGGCAAATCCGGTCGAACTCACTGTCTTGGGCGCGCATGTTTCGCAGCAGAACGGAGGTTCCCGGGAATTGTGCGTCAAAGAAGTCTTCTTCGTCCATCCGCGTTGCCTTCGTGGAAATTGCTCATAAAGTATGCATTCCCTAGAATATGACTTGAACGTATTAAGCCGCATGCTACCGTAGCACCATGGGGTCAAGCCGTTGTCATGAAAGGATAGTTCTTGACTGCCCGGGCGGATAACAAACAACGTGACACAGCGCCTTCTTTCTCGGATGAGGAGGTGCGAAGTGCTCTTGAGCGGGTATTGAACTCAGGTGGCTTCAAAGGATCTGCCCGAATGCGGGCCTTTCTTAGCTATGTCGTGACCGAAGCGCTTGCGGGCCGCAAGGATGAGATCCGCGCCAAGACCATTGCCATGGATGTTTATGGTTACAGCGCCGACGACTTGACCAAGCGGGAAGGGGTTGTGCGCGTCGATGCGGGTCGTGTCCGGCGAAAGCTAAAAGCTTACTACGGAGGTGATGGCGCAACTGATGCGGTGGTGATTTCGCTGCCTGTCGGTAGCTATGCACCCGAATTTACGCTGGGGAGTTCGCAAGCCCAGAACCCACAGGGCATTCGGCGAAGCGCGTTGGTCATCGCGTTCTTTCTGGCTTTGATTGGCGTAGGCACCTGGGTATCAGGCTATTATTCAAAGAATGAGCCACGCAGCACTGTGGGCCGAGGGCAAAGCGCGATTTATGACGTATCTCCCGCCCGGGTAGAAGCGATAAACCTTTGCAGTGCTGGCCGCGATGTGATGTTCCCCGTCGTTGACCTATCGCGTCTGCAACCGGCTTTGCTGATTTTTGAGACGGCGATTGAACGAGATCCACTCTTTTACTGTGGCTATGCCGGAGCGGCACAGGTCGAGACCATGCTGGCCATTTTGTTGTTCTTTGAACCGGATGCAGAAAAGTATTTGAAGTCTGCCGATGAAAAAAGCGCCCATGCGATGGATATCGCACCTGATGAGGCTTGGGCGCTTTCGGCGCGGGCCTGGCTGGAATTTGCACTGGGCAATTACGATCGGGCATCAGCCCGGTCTCGCAGAGCCGTTGATCTGGCCCCCACCGATCCGCATGTCGCTGAGTTCGATGCACTTATTTCACTCTATACTCTGAATTTCGAGCGGATCCTGTCGCAATCTGAATGGTATGAAGAGCTTGCGGAACGCAGCGGCGGGCTTGTCTTTGGCAATGTACTAGGGTCTGCGCATTTTCATACCGGAGACTATGCAGCGGCGATCCGAACTTACGAGGACACGATCGAGCGCGGAGGACCATTTGGGCCGATATCAGCGGCCTATCTGATGGCCGCGCATTGGAACAATGGCGAACAAGTCGAGGCACGGCGTCTCGCCAATGTTTACCAGAAAACTTGGCCTGGTTTTCCGCTGGAGGCCCTGAAACGCCGCGTATTCAAAGAGTCGCAACCGGTTGATGCGCTTATTGCAGGCGTGAGGGCAGCGGGAGTCCCATTGATCGACGGCGGGACCGCCCGCGAAAGTGATTGACTGGCAGGGTCTTATTCGTCCTGTGCGACCAGACCCAAACCGCGCAGATAGATTCCAATTCCGCTCTCCAGAAGGTCTTCAGGCGGGAAGGGGGAACTTGCGCCGGTATTGCGTGCGAAAAGTTCGACAACACCATGGCTCATGGCCCAGATATGGGCGCTGAACATCGAAGCGGGCGGACGCTTCTCCGGCGGAATATGCTGCGACAGATCGCTGGCGGCCTTTTCAAGCACGTTTTTGGCCCGGTTCGCGGCCAGCGCCAGTTCCGGTGTACGATTGATTGAAATCCCGCTTTCGAACATCGCAATATAATAGCCGGGGTGCTTGCGGGCAAAGGCCAGATAGGCGCGGCCCGTGGCCTCAAACGCCGCAAGTGCCGAGGGTTGCCCTTTGTCATAGGCAAATTGCATCAGGTCGGCGAACATCTCAAACCCCTGCCGCGCAGCCTCGGCGATCAGGTCCTCACGCCCTTCGAAATGGCGATAAACGGCGGCAGGAGTGACCCCAGCGGTCTTTGCGGCCTCTGACAATGTAAAACCGGTCGGTCCCTTCTGTTCGATCAGGGATAAGGCGGCCTCCATCAAGGCTTGCTTTAGGTTTCCGTGGTGATATCCGCGTTTCGTCATCCCGGCCTCAGGCGCGTTTTATTATATATATGCAGCGGCTAGGGCCTAATCCAGCATAGGCTGAGCAGAGTGTTGCAATTAGCTTATGCATCCCAGATTTCCGGACCACCACTGATCTTTTCATCCGGCATGCCCACCACTTCCAGGTTTTTGCCTTCGTAGTCGAGTTGGCTTAGCACGGTGCGAATGGCTGCCAGCCGGGCGCGTTTCTTGTCATCTGATCGAATGATCGTCCAAGGGCAGTTTTCGGAATGGCTTCGTGTAAGGGTTTCGGTAATCGACTGGCTGTATTCGTCCCATTTGTGTAGGCCTGCGATGTCGATCGGGCTGAGTTTCCACTGCTTCAGAGGGTCGGTTTCGCGGGCAAGAAAGCGGTTAAGCTGCTCGGCGCGCCCGACATTCAGCCAGAACTTGAAGATATGTATGCCATCGTTGCTAAACCCGGTTTCCAAGGGCAGGACCTGCCTGAAAAAACGTTCACGCTCTTCCGTCGTGCAGAAGCCAAAGACATTTTCGACAACGCCCCGATTATACCAACTGCGATCAAAAAACACGATTTCACCAGCCGATGGGAGATGAGAGATATAGCGTTGGAAATACCATTGGCTGCGTTCTGCGTCCGAGGGTTTGCTAAGCGCCACGTTCCGCGCGCCCCTTGGGTTCAAATTCTCGCGGAACCTTTTGATGGTTCCGCCTTTGCCAGCGGCGTCACGGCCCTCGAACAGGATAGCGATGCGCTGGTCGTTCTCCTTGACCCATCGCTGCATCTTGACCAGCTCAATCTGCAGACCTTCCATCTGCTGATCGTATTCCTTGCCTTTAAGCTTTTTGGAGTAGGGGTAGGTCGGGTTCAGAATTTCACCCTTCTTGGCCTCTTCAATAGCCGAGCGTATGGATCTTGGGGCGTGGTTGTGAAAATAGTTCTCGATAGTGTCCGGGTCTGATTGGGTCATGCACGCCTCGCCATAAAATCCATATCTTACTATGAATTACGGATGGACTTAACGCAAACCCGCGCGCTCGGCTGCGCGGTCGATTGCGGCGGCAACCTCTGGGGCGGCCACAACCTGCGGCATGTGTCCTATGCCGTCCAATTCGATCAGCTCAGCGCCGGGAATCTGTTCGATCAGGCGCTCGGAATGCCAGCCCAGCCCGACAGTCGTATCCGCCGTACCGTGGACAATTTCGGTTGGCACGGAGATCTCGCCATAGCGGGGTTGAAGCTCGGTGATTTCATCCAGCAGATTTGCACGCTGTTTGGCATTTGCGTGCATCGAAGACTGGCGCATGGTCAAGCCCGGCCCGAAATGCTCGGCATATCCTTCGGGGGCTTTCTGCGGTGCAAACACCTGGTCCAATGCCTTCGTAACAAACCAGTCAGGAACAAATGCGCTGACCAAAGGCAAGGCAAGGGCGTTGCCCGCTGTCGTCGCACCAATAGTGTTGAACGCGTCCAGAGGTGTTTCCCACGGGATCGCCGCCGGAGCGATCAGGACCAAAGCTGTGATGTTGTCGGGCCGGGTGACAGCCCAGGCAAGCGAAACCGAACCGCCATAGCTTTGCCCGGCGACGATCGGTTTTTCTGTGCCTAGTTTCGATGCGGCCCGTTGTAGGATTTCCGCTTGTTCGACAATGGTTTCGCCGTCGGAGTTAAAGCTATCTGAATATCCAAGACCCGGGCGGTCAAAGACGATGACGCGATAGGTCTCGGCCAGAATTGGGGCCAGCGCAAAAGTCATGTCGCGCGTGTTTCCGCTGGACCCGTGGATAAGCACCACATCCGGCCCTACGCCCATCACGACGGCATGCACAGCAACGCCATCGACATCGACGATCTGGCCTTCTGGCGGAAACGAAGCCTCGGCGCTGCTTTCACGCTGCGCGCTGCGCCATGCGGTCACAAGGGCGAGACCCACAAGCGCAACGCTGAGCGATATCAAAAGCTTACTGGCCAATTTTACTCATATCAAACGGGGTTGTCTGGTAAATTTCATTGATCCAGTTACCATAAAGCAGATGCGCGTGACTGCGCCACCTGTTCTGAGGGTTCTGGCTTGGATCATCGTCGGGATAGTAGTTGATAGGCACATTAATCGGCGTGTTATTTGCGATGTCCCGGTCATATTCCTGTTTAAGCGTATCGCTGTCATACTCAAAGTGATTGAAGATATAGAGCGCCCGATGCACGGGATCTTCGATCAGGCAGGGGCCGACATCATCACTGCCAAGCAAAGTGATCAGATCAGGAACCGCATCGATCTCGTATTGCCGCATCTCGGTCCAGCGGCTAACGGGTATCACGCAATCATCAGAAAAACCACGCAAAAATGGAGACGCGGGTGCAAGGTTCCGGTGCCGGAAGCAGCCAAAGGCCTTCGCATCCAGCATGTGTTTTTCAACGTCGTGGAAATGGTTGATCATCGCCATACCACCCCAGCATACGCCAAATGTGGAATGCACATTGGTCTGGGTCCACTCAAACACTTCGCGGATTTCATCCCAATAGGTGACGTCAGCGAAATCCAGATGTTCGATTGGTGCACCGGTTATGATCAGGCCGTCGAACTTCTGGTTCTTCACCTCCTGAAACGGATGGTAGAACTCGGCCATATGCTCGGCGGCGGTATTCTTAGTCTGATGTTCCGTCATGCGGATTAGAGACAGCTCAATCTGCAGCGGGGTCGCTCCGATCAGGCGTGCGAACTGGTTTTCGGTCTGTATCTTCTTTGGCATCAGGTTCAAAAGCCCGATCCGAAGGGGGCGAATATCCTGCCGTGCGGCCTGATCATCAGCCATGACCATGACGCCCTCATTTGTCAGGACTTCAAAGGCGGGCAGGTCAGAGGGGATTTTGATCGGCATTTGGTCACGCTGTTGAAACTGCGAAGGAAGTCTGGAACTTAGGCGGGGTTGGGGCGGGTCTCAAGGGTGCGTTCGATCAACTCATCGAAATCGCCACTATCCCGCACTTTGGCGATGTCATCGGCTGCTATTGTAACGCCCCAATTTCGGGCCATCGCTTCATAGCGTGGCTGCCGGTGCGCCAGCGCTTGCGCATAGGTCCAGCGGATGAATGCATCCGGATCAACCTTGGTGCCGGAACACTTGTTTAGGGCGAGGTATTCGTCCCAAACCCGCTGCAGGAACTCGGCCTTATAGGACATAGGCTTTGGTGCCTTGTCGAAGCGTTTGATCAGTTCTTCAGTGTGGGCTTCATCGCCCTTGATCCAGATCATCAGGGTCTGGCGCGACAATTCGGTCAGAATGTGGTCATTTGGATTTTCAGGCTCTACCCATTCGCAGATTGACCCGCCGGTATCGCAGATAAAGTGTGGATAGCAATAAAGACGATTGGCCCGGTCTATGAAATACTTGGTATCCAACAAGGCATGGATTTCGGCCTGCCGAAACTGGTCTTGCCGCAGCTGATATTCCGAGATTTCAAGGCCGCCCAGATCGGGATTGCCCGGCTTGCCCAGATAAGTCGACACCGGGGTCAGGTTCTGAAACGTGATGTTCGACCCGATATATATTGAATCCGACAGCAAAAGCTCGCGGAGAAAGGGTACTTTCATCGCCTCAGCCTTGGCATTGTCCGCGATATGTTCGCCCATATAGCGGGTGCCGATGCGGTAATCGATTGAATAGTGGAACCAGTCCCCGGCATCTCGCAGCGTGTTTGAGACATAGGATTTTCCCAACCCGGACATACCGAAGAACAACACCTTCTTTCGCGCAGCCTGACGCCAGTCCGTTGCCGAGTTGTAGATCATAATCCGCCGTCCCTTGTTTTGCCCTAGCTAAAACGGGCCGCTGGCGGCGTCAATCGCGTCGGCGAGATCGGCTGAGGATGAGCAAGCCGATCGCCAGTACCGTAAAACCAATAAAAGCACGTGGTGGCAAAGCTTCATCGCGCACCAAAGCACCCATTAGGATTGCGATTGGCGGAATGATGAGCGTTACGAGCAGAACATTGCCGCTGCCTGCTTGTTGCAGCACCCGATAGTACAGCAAATAGGCTCCGGCTGTTGCCAGCAGGGCGTAATAGGCGATTGCCAGCCAGGTTTGCAGGGGCAGGGTGAAGGTCGGAACTCCATCGACCAACAACATAACAGGCGTCATCAGGATCGCAGATCCGGTCAACATACCTGCCGCGGCGATCTGAGGGGGAAGGGCGCTCATGTGGATGCGAGCCCAGATGGCTGCAAACGCATAAGAAAGCGTCCCAGCCAGGATCGCAACCTGACCCAGGTTGCTTGGGTTTAGGTTGCTAAACTGTCTGAGGCCAATTGTGATTGAAACGCCCAGAAACCCAAGCCCTACGCCAAGGAGGCGGGTTTTGGTCAACCTCTCGTCGCGAAAAAACAAGGCCGCCAGAAGGACGCCGAAGATCGCGGTGGCAGCGTTCAGAATCGATGTCAGCCCAGTTTCGACATAGAGCTGTCCCCAGGCCATAAGCGAGAATGGCAGGACATTGTTCAACAGCCCCATGATCAGAAAAATACCCCAGACCTTCGGATCGCTCGGGACCGGTTGGCGTTGAAAGATGATGACGATCCACAACGCCAGCGCTGCCCAAAAAACCCTGTGGAAAACTGATGTTATGACGGGAATCGTATCAAGTGCGATTCGGATCGCTAGGAATGACATTCCCCAAATGACACCAAGCAGTATCAATTCGGACCAAGTGCGAGCTGTGAGTGTTTTCTGAGAAGTCATGGCTTGTTCTGGCATCTCTCAATCAGCATATCGACCCGGAACATGCGAAAAAGCCCCACCGAGATGGCGGGGCTTAATATGCACATTTGCATCTGCTTTAGTTCAGCGCGTAAGTCACCTGAATACCAACGCTCCATGCGCTGTTGCCAGTGAACGTGGCACGGTTATCGGGGCCAGTACCGTTGGCAGTGGCATCCCCAATATCCGTATAGCGTACACCACCGGAAATCTTGGCCTTTTCAAGAGAGTAAGTGCCGCCCAGACCGATACTCCAGAACCCATCCGTCGGGCCTAGGTTCGAGACCGAGTTCCCCTGAGAGCTCTCGTAACCCAGCGTTACCGCGCCAGAGAATTCTTCGCTGAACTGATAGCCGAGACCCAGTGAGTAGGTCCATGTCGCTTCTTCGTAGTCGACCAGGTTAATACCTGTCAGACCAGTATAGACCGGCGGCGCGTACACGGTTTGCGGCCAGTCAACCCAACGGATCGAACCAAACAACAGGGTTTTTGGCGCGACACCTGTCTGGAAATCGAGATTGACCGATTGAGGCGTCACAACCTCGGTCGATGAATCAGCGCTGACGCGACCCACGACGGGTATGCCGGGTGGAACAATTCCCGTGATGGCATCGTTCGCTTCGGTCTGCGATAGATCATGTGTGATTTTCGAGTTATAGGTCAGAGCGACCCGTGCGGCGATATCTGGCCGTTCCCAAGCAACACCGACAACGTAACCGAAATCGATCTCGGCATCGGTTTCAACGCGGTATCCGCCGGACGCGAATGGTGTTGTGCTTGCACCAGCGATCGGAACTGAAACACTTGCTTTCAGACGCTGGGCGCGTAGACCACCGATAACACTGAAGCCACCATCCAATTTGTAGCGAAGCAAAGCCGTGATCGCATCGGTATCTGCTTTTGCGCGAAGCACGTCAGTTGTTGCTCCGGGAAGACCTGCCAGAGCCAAGACATTCTGCGACAAGGGATAATCCGAAGAATAGTCGATATCCGCGCCAAACGGCTCGTCATAAACCAGCGCGAAGTCGAGCTTTTCGGTCAAAGAAGTCTTGTATGCCAGATGCGGTGTGAAAAAGCTGTTCGAGACATTGCCCGAGTCAATCGTTTCCCCAAACGTCGGGCTGGTCGGGATTTGATCCTCCATCGACCCGCTTACGTCCGGCTTTGTATACCCAAGCCGAAACTGCACGACAGATCCCTCTTCGAACAGGATGTTAACACCTTGCCCACTTCGGTCTAGGCCGCCGGCCTGCGCCGCGGTTGCCCCAATGCACAACGCGCATGTGTGCAACAACACTCGTTTCATATATTCCTCCCTACACTGTCCAAATTGCCTGTTATACGCATCCTCATTGGGCGTATTCGGCCTCGTTACCGCTTTTTACTGTCTTAAACTTTAAAATTGGGTCAACCGGTGACGGAGCGTTATTCAGCAAAATAGCTCTATGCGGGTGTTGCTGAATTGCTACGGTTCTCGGACCAAACGTTCAGGAAAATCCCGGCAAAGATCACCACGGCCCCCAGCAGCGTCCAGTGATCCAGCGGCTCGTGATAAAGGACCATCCCGAGGATCGCGATGGTCGGAAGGCGTGCAAAATCAAACGGCACGACCACGGTCGCAGGCGCGATGGCCAGGGCATTGGTAATACAGTAGTGGGCCAATAGGCCTGCCAAGCCGACAAGCAAAAGAAGCGGCGCAGTCGTTAAGGTTGGAAGTGTTATTTGCCCATCCAGACCTGATGCAACCAGACCCAAACCGGCCTGCATCAAAGTAAGCCAGAACATAATGCATCCGATGCTGGCTATGCGTGTTAAGGACTTGGTCGATATTGCTGTTAACGCGAAGAAAATCGCAGATGCGGCCGCAGCAATAACGCCGGGACTAAGTGTGGCGGCCCCTGGACGGGCCACAATGAGAATCCCAGCAAATCCGATCAGGGCTGCGGTCAGACGCAAAGCGGTCAACCTCTCGTGCAGCAGCAGTGGGGACAGCAGGATCACCCAGATGGGCTGAGTGAATTCGAGCGCGAAGACCTGCGCCAACGGGATCACCGTTACTGCATAGAACCACAGGTTCTGCCCGGTGAAATGCAACACGTTCCGAATACCATGCAAACCAAGACGTTTGGTGGTTACCTGATGCCATTTGCGTGAAGCCGAGAGGACGATTGCCACCACGCAGATACCCACTAGGCTGCGATAGAACATGATCTCAAAGGTGTCGTGCGTCACGCTCAGCTCGCGGCCGGCAATGGCCATCGATGTGAATGAGGCGATCGCCCCTGTCATCCACAGCGCCGCCTTACCGATCTGCATTTTATTGCTGTTCATGAGATCTCTTACATGTGCCGTGGTGCAACGGGCTGAATAGATTGCGTTTTACCCGATGAAGCAAGGCTAAATGTACGTCTGGCCGTCTATGATCGCTTTGGGTGAGCGGCTTAGATGATGCCAGTATTCTGACGCGAACCCGCAAATAAAAGGGGTTCTTAGCCGTTCGGCGTGCTGGCACTGATACTCAGGTGGTTGGCAGAGCTTTGCTGACCGAATCGCCGTTCAAGACGTATCGAGCACCGGTATGAGGGCAGGTAACCTCACCACGACCAGTGAGAGGTAAATCCAACTGCTCGCCATACTCGCTCATCCAGCCAATCTGTTTTGCAGCGACGCCCACCATCAGTGCGTATGGCTTCACGTCAGCATTAACAACGGCACCTGCGCCGATAAACGCGTATTCCCCGATTGTGGCACCGCAAACGATCGTGCAATTGGCGCCCAGCGTGGCCCCTTTCTTTACCAGAGTATTGCGGTATTCGGCCTTTCGTTCGATCAATGAACGCGGGTTGTACACATTCGTGAACACCATGCTCGGCCCACAGAATACGCCGTCTTCCAGCGTAATGTTGTCATAGATCGAAACGTTGTTCTGAATTTTGCAATCGTCGCCAATTATGACCTTGTTCCCAACGAAGACATTCTGCCCGAGTGAAACATTTCGGCCCAGCTTGGCGCCTCCGCAGATGTGCACCCAATGCCAGATTCGGCAGCCATCTCCGATCTGCGCGCCTTCATCGACGATTGCCGTTTCATGTACTGAGTAGTTGCTCATCGAATTGTCCTTCTCCCGTCAAATGCGGTGCATTTCAGCACTGCCGAGGGGGAATAATCATTCCCATTCAATCGTTCCGGGAGGTTTCGAGGTGATGTCGTACGTGCATCGGTTGATGCCCTTGACTTCGTTGATGATACGCGTGGCGGTTTCACCGAGGAATTCGTGGCTGAACGGATAGTAGTCCGCTGTCATGCCATCGACGGATGTGACCGCGCGGAGGGCGCAGGCATAATCGTATGTTCGTCCATCCCCCATGACACCGACCGTGCGCACCGGAAGAATGGCGACAAAGGCCTGCCAAATCTCATCATACAGACCATGTTTGCGAATCTGGTCGATATAGATGGCATCGGCTTCGCGCAGGATCTCGAGCTTTTCGCGGGTGATCTCACCCGGACAGCGGATGGCAAGGCCGGGGCCGGGGAAGGGATGGCGACCGATGAAGCTGTCGGGCAGGCCCAACTCGCGGCCCAACGCGCGGACCTCGTCCTTGAAGAGTTCACGCAGAGGCTCGACCAGCTTCAGGCCCATCTTTTCAGGCAGGCCACCCACATTGTGGTGCGATTTGATGGTCACAGATGGACCGCCTGAAAACGACACGGATTCAATCACATCTGGATACAAGGTGCCCTGAGCAAGGAACTCGGCGCCGTCGATTGTGTCGGCGTGTTTCTGGAACACGTCGATGAACAGCTTGCCGATAATCTTGCGCTTGGTCTCTGGATCGGATTGACCATCAAGTTCACCCAGGAACAGTTCGCTTTCGTCCGCGTGGATCAACTGGATGTTGTAATTGTCGCGGAACATGCCGACGACTTCGGCAGCCTCGTTCTTGCGTAGCAGCCCATGGTCGACAAACACGCAGGTCAGCTGATCGCCAATCGCCTCATGTATCAGGATCGCCGCAACCGAGCTGTCGACACCGCCAGACAAGCCACAAATGACTTTTTTGTCCCCGACCTGTTCGCGGATCTTGCGGATCATCTCGTCCCGATAAGCCCCCATGGTCCAATCGCCCTTGAACCCTGCCAGTTTGACAAAATTCTCATAGAGCTTTGCACCCTTGGGTGTGTGATGAACCTCGGGGTGAAATTGCACCGCATAGAAATGACGCGAGGCGTCGGCCGTGATGGCATACGGCGCGTTGGGTGAAGTGCCGAACACCTCAAAACCCGGAGCGATTTCGCTGACATGATCGCCGTGGCTCATCCAGACCTGCTCGTCACCTTCGGCGAACCAGCCATCGAGGATATCAAGCCGATTATTCGGAGTAACAAATGCGCGGCCAAATTCTGCGGTGCCGTGCCCGCTTTCAACCTTGCCGCCCAGTTGATGCATCATCACCTGCTGACCATAGCAGATGCCCAGGATCGGCACGCCGTAGTAAAAAATCTCTTGCGGGGCGCGGGGTGAACCCTCGCGCGTAACACTGTCAGGGCCGCCCGAAAAAATGACGGCCTTGGGCGCCATCTCTCGCACGAAATCCATCGTGACGTTCTGGTAGGGGTGGATTTCGCAATAGACGTTCAGTTCGCGCAAGCGGCGGGCAATAAGCTGCGTCACCTGGCTGCCGAAGTCGATGATCAAAAGGCGGTCATGGCTGTCTTGGGTCATGATTGGCTATTAGGTCGCAAGCCTTGCTTGTGCAAGCGTAATGACGTCAATTCAGCGAGGAGGCTGATACGTGACCACCATAAAACTCAGAACTGCCGAACGAAGCGACGCCAAGTCGATACAAGTTTGTATCGCAAGCGCTTATGCCGATGCGATGAGAGACATTGCCGATCTGCCGGATGTTGCGTCTGGTATCGAGGAAGAGATCGCAGAGCATCAGGTCGTCATTGCTGAAGTGGACGGTGCACTTCTCGGTGTCATCATATTCGATCAACAGGCCGAGGCCGTGATGATATTCAATCTCGCCGTTTCGCCAGAGGCTCAGGGCAAGGGTATTGCGCGACAACTGCTTGCAGTTGCTGAAGCTAAGGCCGTTGAGGCCGGGCTTTCAGTCCTGCGCTTGCGGACACATCGGCTGATGCGTGCAACCCGCGAAATGTACACTCATCTGGAGTGGGTTGAGGTCGAGGTGTCAGGAAACACTGTCGTTATGCAGAAAAAGGCAAAGTAGTAACCGACAGACATATGTCGCAGCGGCCCGCGGTTCATGTCGCTTTTACCTCTAGAGCGCCGTAAACTACCTGTGGCGAAGTTTGCCGTTCATGTAACACATCTACCAAACCAACCAATCACGGGATTTACTCAATGGCAGAGGCAAACACCCGGCGCAGGGCACGGGGTGGCGGTGGTGCCGCCCGTCGTGCCGAGCGTACGGCGGTCAAGATCGAAACCGCGAAATATATCGAACGCAATATCCCCAATTTCGAGGTCCTCAACGAAGAGGCGCTGGAGATTATCGAAACCAATGCGGAAACCGTATTGGCTGAGATTGGCGTCAATTTCGTAGACAATCCGGCAGCGCTTGAGCGCTGGAAAGACGCGGGTGCAGATGTGGATGGTGAGCGCGTCCGCCTGCCGCGCGGCCTGGCACGTGAGCTGATCAAGACCGCCCCTAGCGAATTTACCCAGCACGCCCGCAATCCCGAGAAATCGGTAGTCATCGGCGGCCGCAATATGGTTCTGGCTCCGGTCTATGGTCCTCCGTTTGTACGCGATGCGCAAGGCGGACGTCGTTACGCGACAATGGACGATTTCAACAAGTTCGTGAAGCTGGCCTACATGTCCAAGTGGCTGCACCATTCGGGCGGTACGGTCTGCGAACCGACAGATATTCCGGTAAACAAGCGCCATTTGGACATGCTGATGGCGCATATGACTCTGTCCGACAAACCGTTCATGGGTTCGGTCACTGATCCCAGCCGGGCGCAGGATTCGATCGAGATGTGCGAGATCCTGTTCGGCAAAGAGTTCGTGCAGAACAACACCGTGATGACATCTTTGACCAACATCAACTCGCCGATGACCTTTGACGACGTGATGATGGGTTCTCTGGAAGTTTATGCCGCAAACAATCAGGCCTGCATTATTTCGCCGTTCATCGTGGGTGGTGCTATGGCACCGGTTTCGGTCGCGGGCACGCTGACGCAGGTTCTGGCCGAGGTCATGGCAGGTGTAGCATATAGCCAGATCATCCGTCCGGGTGCTCCTGCGATCTTTGGGGCGTTCGTATCGTCGATCGACATGAATTCAGGAGCGCCGACCTTTGGCACCCCAGAGGCTTCGCACGTCACTTATGGCGCGGGTCAGTTGGCGCGCCGACTGGGTCTACCATATCGCTCTGCGGGTTCGTTCTGTGGTTCAAAATTGCCGGATGCGCAAGCTGCGTATGAGACCGCGAATTCGTTGAACATGGGTCTTATGTCGGGCGTGAATTTCATGCTGCATTCCTGCGGTTGGCTCGAAGGCGGCTTGGTGGCGGATTTCGAGAAATTCGTCATGGATGCCGATCAGTTGGGCGTCTTGCACGGATTGGCCAAAGGTGTGGCCTATGATGAGAATGCACAGGCGATGGACGCCATCCGCGAAGTCGGTCCCGGAGGTCACTATTTGGGTTGTGCCCATACGCAAGCCAACTTCAAGGAAGCGTTCTGGAAAACCGATCTCTTGGATTATAAGCCGTTTGAGACCTGGGAAGAAGAAGGCGCCCGCGATACACGGACGCTGGCTTCGGCACGGGTTGAGCATCTGTTGGCGAACTACCAGCAGCCGCAGCTTGACCCTGATGTAAAGGCTGCGCTCGACGCATATGTTGCCGAAAAGAAAGCATCGATGCCGGACGCGTTCACCTGATTACTGATACTGCGTGGCGCGACTGGCCTGATACAGTTGCGCTTCGCCATTTAATGCAATCAGCAGATCAAGATGGCGCACCAGTGAATAGGCCGCGTCTTCTTCGATGCGTTGCGCGTTAATCTCACGCTCCAATTCCAGCAAACGGATCAACGCTGCACCAGTGCCCGGTGTTGATCCATATCCAAGAAGCCGTTGCAGGTGGCGGTCGCGATTATAGTCCTGCACCCCGATCTTGGCGGCACGGGCCAGTAATCGCGGGCGGCGGAGTGTGGTGATCATGGTCATCAGGTCCTGCACGGCAGCTTTCCTTCTTTTTCAATTTCGCTGTCTGAAATGTGACACAACCTAAGCGGGTGTTGCCTTGTGCGGGATCACCCCGAACTATGGTTTCACCACTGTTTATCTTTTTGAATCAATTCTGCTCTGTGCCGTCTGTGATTAACGAACGAGTAACGAAAGCAACTCTAGTTAGATTTGGTTAACTAAGAATCCGACGGCTAAAACTGTCAGTTTGTTTTGTCGACGAGGGCGAAGAAATATGGAAAACAGCGTGGCATTCACTGTTCCGGCATGGGTTCCCGAAGGGGCGCAACGATATCTGGACCATACGGAGTCAGGGCGATCTATTCGGGATATTGCGCGGTCCGCAGGGTGCCATGCCTCGACCATTCTGCGTCAGATCCGCAGGGTTGAGATGCGCAGGGACGATCCTTTGGTGGATGCAGCTCTGCATTCTCTGGCCCAGTCACACTTTGCGCCAATGGAGCGCACAGGTTCTTCATTTGCAATCGTGACGTCTGAGGCAGGACGGCCCGAAGCCCAAGACGACGAATTCGAGCGCGAGTCGCTGCGTGTACTGAGGCGCATGTGTGAATCCGGTGCCGTGCTTGCCGTGGCCGAGGATATGGACAAGGCTGTTGTGGTTCGGGACAACGGCAAAGGAGGAACTACCAAAACAGCAGTTGTAGATTGCCGGATCGCGCAGGCTCTGGCGCTGAATGATTGGATTTCATGCGATAGTCCGGGTCGGATCTCGCGCTACCGGATTTCAACCTCGGGCAGGGCTGCACTAAGTCATTTGATTGCCGAGGCCGAAAACCGGGCGCGTACGCAGAATGAATTTGGCATGGCGGAAGCGCAGGCCGCATTCAAACCCGCAACTGCGGGTGCAAGGGCGCCATCACAGCCTCGCGTCCGTTACAGCACTGTGGAAAGCCCGCTGATCGCTTTGGCGCGCCGCCGCGACCGGGATGGCAAGCCGTTTCTGGATGAAACTCTGGTGAGCGCGGGCGAGCGCTTGCGTGAGGATTTCGAACTGGCCCAGATCGGACCTCAGGTCACACAAAATTGGGATCGCTTTCTGACAGGCGGTGGACGCGGTGACTTTGCCTCGGACAGCCATTTGGGGCGAGGAACTTCTGGTGCCAGGGATCGTGTGGCCCGCGCGCTGTCTGACCTTGGGCCGGGTTTGAGCGACGTCGCGCTGCGCTGTTGTTGTTATCTAGAAGGGCTTGAGCTGGCTGAAAAGCGGATGGGCTGGTCTGCGCGATCAGGCAAGATCGTGCTGCGGATCGCGTTGCAAAGGCTGAAGCGCCACTACGAGGACCAGACCGAGCGGGATCGGATGATCGGCTGAACGATTCATGCAGCCATATACCGGCCTTGCGGAAATGACCCCAAATGATAGTCAGGGATTATGAATTTCACCTTCCGCCAGCTGCAATATTTCCAGGCCGTCGCCGAACAGCGTAACTTTGGCCGTGCCGCGCAGGTCTGCCATGTGTCGCAGCCTGCGCTTTCGGTTCAAATCAAGTCACTGGAAGACTCGATCGGTGGGCCGTTGTTCGAACGGCAGGCCCGCGACATCCTGTTGACACCACTTGGACGAGACGTATTGGACTATGCCCAACATGTCCTGAACGCGGCCGAACGGTTGGATCGATTTGCGCGCGACCATTCGGGTGGCCATAGGTCCCTGTCGATCGGGATTATTCCTACGGTTGCGCCATATTTGCTACCGGGGGTACTGGCCGGGTTGCGGGCTGCGGATGTCTCGTTGCGGGTTCAGATTCGTGAGGCTCGGACCGAGCGGCTGCTATCCATGTTGGGCTTGGGCGAAATAGATGCCGCCGTACTGGCGCTGCCCCTGGGAAATGGAACTTTCCACGAAGAGCCACTGTTCGAAGATCGGTTCTTGCTGGCAGGAAGTCAGACTCGCTTGAATCGATTGACCATCAGCCCGGAAGAGTTGCGGCCTGTGGACTTGAAGACAGCGCAATTGATGCTGTTGGAAGACGGGCACTGCCTGACAGATCAGGCGCTAGAAGTTTGCGGTCAGGATCGTACCAGCGGCCAAATTAATATGGGTGCGTCCTCACTTGCCACGTTGTCGCGTTTGGTCGCCGAAGGGTTTGGCCTGACGTTGATGCCTGAACTTGCGGCGCAGGCCGAGACGGATGCAGTCCCTGGTCTGCGATTGTTGCGATTTGGTGCGCCGCAACCGGCGAGGACCATTGGCCTGGTGCGTCGCAGCTCGACCGGAGCGGAGGAGTGGTTCGATCGATTGGCGCAAGTAATCCGGCAGGTCGGTGAAGACGTGGTAGCTAAAACTCGAACCTAACGAAAAAGGCCCGCCGAAATGGCGGGCCTTTCAAAGTAGGGCATGACAGGATTATGCCAGCGCCGGTTCGCGGGCTTCGTCCAGATGCTTCATTAGGTTTTCTGGGGACGACACGCCGTAAGGGTCTTCGGGGCAGTTATCCATCAGGCCGGGCTCTTCGAACCATGCCTCCACAACGCCATCGTTGACGATGGCTGCGTAACGCCACGAGCGCATGCCAAAGCCCAGATTGTCCTTGTCGACCAGCATACCCATTTTACGCGTGAACTCACCGGACCCATCAGGAATGACCTTGACGTTTTCCAGACCCTGATCGGCGGCCCATTTGTTCATGACAAAGCTGTCGTTGACGGACATGCAGTAGATTGCATCGATGCCCTTGGCCGCAAATTCGCCGTGGCCTTTTTCGAAACCAGGCAATTGATAGGTCGAGCATGTCGGGGTGAATGCGCCGGGCAGCGAGAACAGGATAACGCGCTTGCCTGCAAAATAATCCGCAGTTGTCTTGTCTTCCCAACGGAACCGGTTGGGGCCTTCGACGGCCTCATCGCGGACACGGGTGTGGAAGGTTACGTCAGGTAGTTTTGCACCGGTTTTCATCATCAAACTCCTGTGATTCACATATGTTTGCCGCGAGAGTTAAAATGATTCTAACTCGGCTTCAATGATATATGTGCTGCAAAAGCATAATATCTTTGATGGCGATAAAGCATTATAAGTAATGCGTAAAATGATGTGCATGGTCACTTTCGCTGCACGCGCGTAGACGTGCCGCATAGCGGCTATGCGCCGCTGGTGTAACCAAATGAGTCGGTCTATGTTATGAACAAAGAAAATTGACCCAAAGTCAGGAAAGCCAGCCGTGCGTGATCTGAAAATACCCGAGCAAAGACACCCCGAAAAGGCACATCGACCTGACAATGCGGCTCCGCGCAAGCCGAACTGGATTCGGGTCAAAGCGCCGGGTGGCAAGGGCTATGCCGAGACGCACAAGATCATGCGTGACAACAATCTGGTCACCGTTTGCGAAGAAGCCGGATGCCCGAATGTAGGTGAGTGCTGGAGCCAGGGTCACGCGACCATGATGATCATGGGCGAGATTTGCACGCGCGGCTGTACATTCTGCAACATCGCGACCGGTAAGCCGGATACTCTGGATGCATTTGAACCGGGTCGAGTGGCGCATGCGGTGCAGAAACTGGGCTTGAACCATGTGGTCATCACATCCGTGGACCGGGATGACCTGCTCGATGGAGGCGCCGATCACTTTGCACAGACCATCCGTGCGGTGCGACACCGCTCGCCCAAGACTACGATCGAGATTCTGACGCCGGATTTCCTGAAATGCGATCCCTCGGTGCTTGAGATTGTTGTCGAGGCCAAGCCAGATGTGTTTAATCACAATCTTGAAACGGTGCCGGGCCTTTATCCTCAGGTGCGTCCCGGTGCGCGATATTTCCACTCATTGCGCTTGCTGCAGCGGGTCAAAGAGATGGACCCGTCCATTTTCACCAAATCCGGCATAATGGTCGGACTGGGCGAGGACGAGCAGCAAGTTCGTCAGGTCATGGATGACATGCGCGCGGCGGATATCGATTTTCTGACTATCGGCCAGTATCTGCAGCCAACACCCAAGCATCATGGCATTGACCGCTTTGTTACACCCGAAGAGTTTGCGGCCTATGAAAAAGCTGCATTCGGCAAAGGTTTCCTTATGGTCTCGGCAACTCCTTTGACCCGGTCGTCTTACCATGCGGGCGATGATTTCGCCCGTTTGCGCGAAGCTCGACAAAAGAAGTTGAACCAGAGGTGAAACCCGAACTTCAATCCTGGCTTACCGAAAAGCGTCATGAACTGCATCAAGTGCCTGAGATATCGGGCGAGGAACGTGGAACCGCGACGAGTATCTCGAACTTGCTTCAGGCGTGTGATCCCGATGCGGTTCTGACAGGTATCGGTGGCCACGGTGTCGCGGCGGTTTATGATAGCGGACAGCCCGGACCAACCATCGGAATCCGATGTGAATTGGACGGTTTGCCGATTCAGGAAATCTCAAGTGCACGATACGCGTCGCAACATCCCGGAAAGGGGCATCTTTGCGGGCATGATGGCCATATGGCGATGGTGCTTGGTGTTGCCTTTGTATTGGGGGACAAGCGTCCGACCAAGGGGCGGGTGGTTCTGATTTTTCAACCCGCCGAAGAAACCGGTCAAGGTGCGATTGCCTATCGTGCTGATCCCAAGTTTGCGGATATCGCTCCGGACTATGTGTTTTCTTTGCACAATTTGCCGGGTTTGGAATTGGGCGGGGTTGAGCTTTGCTCGGGTCCGGCGAATTGCGCCTCGCGTGGGATGCGAATTGTTTTGACGGGCAAAACCTCTCACGCGGCGGCTCCTCAGGATGGAGTGTCGCCAGCCGGTGCGTTGGCAGAGCTTATGCCTGCTTTGGCCATTCTGGGGCAGGGTGGGGCGCTGGATGCAGAATATGCGCTGACAACGGTAACCCATGCTAGGCTGGGTGAGGCCACTTTTGGTATCGCACCCGGTCAGGCCGAACTGTGGGTGACCCTGCGCACGGTCTCGGACAGCCGGATGGCAAGCCTGATCCGCGACGCAGAACAGCTGGTGGCTACACGTGCTCAGGCACAGGGATTAGGTGTTGAAATCACCTATGACGATGTGTTTGAGGCTTGCACAAATACGGGTGAAGCCGTGCAGATCCTGTCAGAGGCCTGCCAAAGCCGCGACATTCCTTGCAAGCTGGTTGCGACCCCACAAAGGTTTTCGGAAGATTTTGGGCAGTTCGGAAAAGGCGCCAAAAGCGCCATGTTCTGGCTAGGCGCGGGGCGGGATCATCCGCAGCTACACAACCCCGACTATGATTTCCCGGATGCTTTGATCCCGATCGGGACAGATATTTTTCTGGCTGCTATCGAACAAACGCTCAAGGCCTGAGTTTTCTGGGCTGGCTTTCTGCCCATTCGGGCCACCAACCCATATATTCAATTCCGGCAATCATCAGGCAGATAAGGATCGCGCCAAACACCAGTTTCACGCGCCGTTCCGAGGGCGGGTTTCGCCCCCATTTCGACATGCGAACAAAATGGCGCAGACTCATCAGTCCTGATCTTCGACAAATCGAACCTTGCCGATAAACGGCAGGTTGCGATTGCGCTGCGCATAGTCGATGCCATAACCCACGACAAATTCATCAGGGATTTCAAACCCGATCCAGTCCGAGCGGAAATCAACCTCGCGCCGGCTGGGTTTGTCCAGAAGGGCGATGGATTTCAACCGGTGTGGCTTGCGGGTACGGAGCAGCTTGGAGACGTGGTTCAGGGTATGGCCGGTATCCACGATATCCTCGACCACCAAAACATCGCGCCCTTCAATGGCGCCGCGTAAGTCCTTAAGAATACGAACTTCTCGACTGCTTTCCATCGAGTCACCGTAGGATGATGCCTCAAGAAAATCGACCTCGATGGGCAGGTCCAGCTCACGCACCAGATCAGCGATAAAGACGAAGCTGCCGCGCAGCAGGCCGACAACGACCAGCTTGTCGGTGCCGCCGAATTCAGCCGTTATTTCGCGGCAAAGCTCTTCGATCCGGGCAGCAATTGCCTTGGCCGAGATCATCTCATCTATCACATATGCGCACTGGCTCATCGCTGCCCCCTTGATCTTTGGCGCGCAACATACGAAATCACGCGCCATTGTCACCAGTTAATCCCGGATATCATGCCAACCCATTCCGAGACCCGCCCGCTGCCTTACACCGCTCAGCAGATGTATGATCTGGTCGCGGATGTGGCGAAATACCCCGAGTTCCTGCCATGGTGCGCTGCGGCCCGCATCCGTCGGACCTATCAAGCCGGAGATGGCAAGGTGATGGAGGCGGATTTGGTTATTTCATTCAAGGTGTTCCGCGAACGCTTCGGCAGCCGCGTCACGCTGTTTGATGAGCTGAAACGGATCGATACCGAGTATCTGGACGGACCGTTCAAATACATGCGCTCGGATTGGGAGTTTGAAGATACGGAAGACGGCTGCAACGTCTCGTTCCACGTTGATTTCGAATTCAAGAACGCGGTTCTGCAAGGAATCATTGGCGTGGTTTTCAACGAAGCCATGCACCGTATCGTCCGAGCATTCGAACAACGTGCTGCCGTCCTGTACGGCTGAGGCTTTACGCCCGAGCGGCGCGCGCTAGACTGCGCCACATGACCGATTTGACAACTGCCCTTGCCGAGTTTGCTGCTGGTTCTGTATCGACCACGGCGCAGGCCCGTATCGTGACATCTTTATCCGCGTTGGACTGGCTTGCCGTGGGGCGGGCAGGCGCAGATGAGCCGGTTTCCCGCATCATACGTCAGATGGTTCTTTCCGAGAGCGGTGCCGCACAGGCGCGTTTGTTCGGAGGCGGTGATGCGCCGCTACGTGCAGCGGCGCTAGTGAATGGTACCATTTCTCATGCGCTTGATTATGACGACACGCATTTCGCTCATATCGGTCATCCATCGGTTGCTGTTTTTCCTGCAGCCCTTGCTCTTACTGCGTGGGAAGACCGACCTCTGGTCGATCTGCTTGAGGCAGCGCTAGTGGGAATGGAGTTATCGATCCGCATCGGTTTGTGGCTTGGTCGTGGTCATTACCAGGCTGGTTTTCACCAAACAGCCACGGCTGGCGCGTTTGGGGCTGCGGTGGCTGCGGGTCGGATTATGGCATTTGACGTAAAGCAGATGCGTGACCTGTTGGGGCTAACCGCGACCCGGGCCTCAGGGCAGAAATCACAGTTCGGGACCATGGGTAAACCTTATAACGCTGGACTTGCGGCCTCGAACGGTGTTGAGGCCGCCCAGTTGATCCGCAACGGTTTTCAACCCGGTGCTGACGCATTGGAAGGCCCGTTTGGGTTTGGGGCGACACATTTGGGGGCTGACGATTTAGCTGCTGCGCTTGATGGTTTGGGGGACGAGTGGCTGTTCGAAAGCATCAGCCACAAATTCCACGCTTGCTGCCATGGCCTGCACGCGGCACTTGAGGCTGCGCGCGATCTCGACATCGCCGAGCCTGAGGTGGCCGAGATCAAGATCAAAACCCACCCCCGCTGGATGAGTGTGTGCAATCAACTGCAGCCGACCAGTGGGTTAGGAGCGAAGTTTTCCTATCGTACCGTGATCGCAATGCAGGCAATGGGCTACGATACAGCTCTGCCAGGGAGCTATTCCGACAAGATTTGTGCTGATCCAAGGCTACAATCCTTAAGGGACCGAATCACGGTCGAGGCGGATGAGAGTCTGTCTGAGACACAAGCCCATCTGTCCCTGTTACGCCGGGACGGCGCGCGCCGCGAGGCCAGCCATGATCTGCTGGCACCGATGTCTCTATCGGATCGCGAAGATCGCGTCAGGGAGAAAGCGGCGAAGCTGATCGGGGGGGATGAGGCGGACGCCATCTGGTCGATGCTGCGCACCGGCGGGCGCGCAGCGGATTTGGCTGACAGGTTAACCGATTAAGTGACCCGCCAATGCAGCGGAAAGCCCGGATCGAATACGGTCACGGGGCCGTCGCCGCTTTCGATTTTGGCCGGATAGACGACTTCATCGCCTTTGGTCAGCGTGATGGTCTCTTCGTTCACTGGCAGGCGATAGAAGGCCGGGCCGTTGAGTGACGCGAACGCCTCTAGCTTGTCCAACGCATCTGCGCGCTCGAACATTTCGGCCAGCAGTGACATTGTATTAGTTGCAGTGAAACAGCCGGCGCAGCCACAGGCCATTTCCTTGTTAGCATCCGTGTGCGGCGCGCTGTCTGTGCCCAAGAAGAAACGCGTATCGCCTGATGTCGCGGCGGTCAGCAGCGCCAGCCGATGCTCTTCGCGCTTGGCGACCGGCAAGCAGTAGTAATGCGGCTTGATGCCGCCAACCAGAATGTGGTTGCGGTTGATGATCAGGTGATGCGTTGTAATCGTCGCACCCAGATCTTTCTCGTTCGCCTTGACGTAATCCACGCCGTTTGACGTCGTGATGTGCTCCATCACCACGCGCAGTCCGGGTGTTGCTTTGCGAATCGGATCAAGAACGCGGTCGATGAACACCGCCTCACGATCGAAGATATCGATCTCGGCATCCGTGACTTCGCCGTGCACACACAGCGGCAGACCGATCTCGGCCATCTTCTCCAGCACCGGGCGCACCTTGTCGAAATCGCGAACGCCAGAAGACGAGTTGGTTGTTGCCCCAGCCGGGTAAAGCTTGACCGCCTTGACCAATCCGCTTGCATGTGCGGCGGCCACATCCGCCGGGTCCGTGTCTTCGGTCAGGTAGAGCGTCATCAGCGGCTCAAACGTCATATCCTCAGGCAGAGCAGCAAGGATGCGGTCCCGATAAGCTGCTGCGTCGTCACCTTTGACAACGGGCGGAACCAGATTCGGCATGATGATGGCACGGGCAAAATGGCGCGCGGTTTCAGGCAAGACGGCTTGCAGCATCGCGCCATCGCGCAGATGCAAATGCCAGTCATCGGGGCGGCGGATCGTCAGGGATTGAGTCATGGCCCCCGGCTAACACAGCCGCTTGGGTGGTGAAAGACCCTCTTGCCCTTGCCGATGAGACAGATCGCCGTAAGTCACTGACGGATGGTGGTCTTGACCTCTGGTTGTGGTCATGACCTGTTGGGGCGCAGGAAAAAGGGGAACTCATGACACAGCCAATCTCCATCGATGCCGTGCAAGAGCTTTTGGGCTCTGAGGGTTATGTCTGTGGCCGGGCTTTGGCGACGGTTGTGTTTCTTTCGCTGAAACTTGGTCGACCTCTATTTCTGGAAGGCGAGGCGGGCGTCGGCAAGACTGAGATCGCCAAGGCGCTGGCCGCAGGTTTGGGGCGGCGCCTGATCAGGTTGCAGTGCTACGAAGGCCTTGATGCCTCTTCCGCTGTGTATGAGTGGAATTTCCCCGCCCAGATGGTGGCGATCCGAACCGCAGAAGCGTCGGGTGGGGCGGACCGAGGCGCGTTGCAGACCGAGCTGTTCTCGGATGATTATCTGATCGAGCGCCCCTTACTGCAGGCCATGCGCCCGGATGCTACTGGGGCACCTGTACTGCTAATTGACGAATTGGACCGGACCGACGAACCCTTTGAGGCTTTCTTGCTGGAGGCGCTCAGTGACTTTCAGGTCACGATCCCCGAGCTTGGTACTGTCAAAGCTCCAGAACCGCCCATTGTGATCGTTACCTCGAACCGCACGCGCGAAGTACATGACGCGCTGAAACGCCGCTGCCTATATCATTGGGTTGATTACCCTGACTTTGCGCGCGAAATCGAAATCCTGCACGCCCGAGCGCCGGAAGCGGCAGAAGCGCTGAGCCGTGAGGTGGTCGCCTTTGTTCAGCGCTTGCGCACTGAAGATTTGTTCAAGAAACCGGGGGTGGCCGAGACTATCGATTGGGCCAAGTGCCTGCTGGCGCTGGACGTTATCAACCTGAGTCCCGAAGTAATCGGCGATACGTTGGGTGCCATCCTGAAATACCAGGACGACATCCAAAAGTTACAGGGGTCCGAGGCCAAACGCATTCTGGATCAGGCGAAAGCCGATCTTGAACCGGCCTGATGCTTCATCTGTTCGAGAATATTTCGGGGGTTTGATGGCCGAACAACTCCCACTCGATATACCGGACAACCCCAAACTGGCCCAGAACATCACCCATTTTGCGCGCGCTTTGCGCAAGGCCGGACTGCCGATAGGAACTGGGCGCGTGGTTGACACGATCCGCGCCGTGCAGGCTGTGGGGTTCACCGAGAAACGAGATTTCTACTGGACGCTGCATGCCTGTTTCGTGAACCGGCCGGAACATCGAACGGTTTTTGCGCAAGTCTTCCGCCTCTATTGGCGCGATCCGCGGTATCTAGAACATATGATGTCCATGATGCTGCCCGCCATTCGCGGTGTTCAGGAGGAGCGCAAAGCGGATGCGGCTGAAAAGCGCGCGGCTGAGGCGTTATTGGATGGCGTCGAACGCGACTTGCCAGAATCAACCGAGCAACAAGAGGAAAGCGAGATCGAGATCGACGCAACCCAAACCGCGTCATCTGAAGAACGCTTGCGCAACCTCGATTTCGAACAGATGAGTACATCCGAGATCGCCCAGGCCAAACGCATGCTGTCGCGCCTGAACTTACCGGTCAAACCCATCGAGTCTCGCCGAGGTCAGGCCAGTCATCTCGGTCACCGCATTGATCGCGCTCGGACACTTAGGTCAGCGATGCGGCAGGGTGGCGAACTACGCGATATCGCGCACTTGCAACCCAAACCTCGGTGGCCGAATTTGGTGGCGTTGTGCGATATATCCGGGTCGATGAGCCAATACAGTCGGATCATTCTGCACTTTCTACACGCGGTTTCGAATGCCAAAGGCACAGGTTGGGCCAAAGTGCACGCATTCACGTTTGGCACACGCCTGACCAACATCACCCGCCATCTGCATCAACGTGATGTCGATGCAGCGCTGGCCGCTGCTGGGGCCGAGGCACGGGACTGGGAAGGCGGAACCCGGATCGGAGAATGCCTGCATCAGTTCAATCGCGACTGGTCGCGGCGCGTCATGGGGCAGGGGGCGGTCGTGTTGTTGATCACCGACGGGTTAGAGCGGGGCGATCCCGAGATGCTGGAAAAGGAAATCGAGCGCCTGCACCTGTCGTCGCGGCGTCTGATTTGGCTGAACCCATTGCTGCGCTGGGACGGGTTCGCACCGAAAGCTCAGGGTGTGGCGACAATGCTTCCACATGTCGACAGCTTCCGCGCCGGGCATTCGATTGCGTCGCTGGAAGATCTGGCCGCCGTGATTTCACAGCCAGATGATCAGGGGCAGAAAGCGCGGCTGATGTCCGCGCTTTCCGACTAGCTGTTACGAAAGCTGCTCTTCATTGCACTTCCGTGCCATCTCCATGGCTTTGTAAGTGCCGGTCAGATCGACGGTGAAGGCGAACTCTTTTTCCGGGAACACGACCATTACCTTCTTCTTGGCAAGGTCATCCGCGAACTGAGGGTCGTCCGACAGGACATATCCGCCCGAATAACCCTTGGTGATGTTCCCCTTCATGCCGGTGGCCTCACCAACATAGATATTGTCTCCGATCAGGATGGCGACGGCCTCTTTCTCGCCTTTCTTGATGTTGGTCTCGGCTTTGGTGAAGACGCCCACATAGCCAACGCCGCGATCTTCGGTCAGGCCCATCTGTACGACATTATCAGCGTCATCAACCGCTTCGATCAGGCAGGATTTCTTGTCCTGATCAATGAAAACCTTCCAGCCTTCGACCTCACCGTATTTCAGAAATGTGTCAGCCCAGCCGGTGCTGGCAGTCAACAGGCCGATCGCTGCTCCGAGTGTAAGAATGCGTTTCAACTGTTTGTCTCCGCTATGAAATATGTTGGGACGATCCCGAATAGGCCCCGGAATCGCATGCAGGCTAGAATGACGCCTTCCAACATTCAACAATTTGTGAATGTGAGTTCAAAATCGGCTTGTTAGCGCCACAAGATCGACCCGCTGAGCGCTTTTCATTGCTCCAAAGCTGACTATGTTGAACCCAAGCACGGCCGGAGGTCTAAATGGAACGATTCGATAGCAGCCCGGAAACCGCACTAAAATGGTATCGCGCCGGGAAGGGCGCGGCTTTGGCCACTGTGGTTGAGACCTGGGGCAGCGCGCCGCGCCGTGTAGGCGCGCAGTTGGTCATATCGGGCGACGGCCGTATCGAAGGTTCGGTTTCTGGTGGTTGCGTCGAAGGTGCCGTGATCGTCGAAGCGCTGGAAGCCATAGAGGAAGGCGAGGCAAGGCTGCTAGAGTTCGGTGTAAGCGACGAGGATGCGTTTGCAGTCGGTCTGGCCTGCGGCGGTACGATCAGGGTTTTGGTTGAACCGGTCGGCAAGGTCCTGCCCGAACCAATGCTGGCCGAACTGATCGCGGCACGGGCGCGGCGCGAACCCTTGGCCTATGAAGTCAATGTCGAGACGGGCCAGCGCGCGTTGCGCCGTAATGCCTATTCCGAACGCTTGCGTATGGACAGGTCCGGGTTCGAAGAGGATGGGCAGACCTTTGTCGCTGTCCACAACCCACCGTTACGGTTGATAGTGGTGGGAGCGGTGCACATCGCCCAAGCTCTGGTGCCGATGGCCCGGATCGCGGGTTATGACCCGGCGATTATAGATCCGCGCGAGGCCTTCGCATCGGACGCACGTTTTCCCGGAGAAACCATCCTGACGGATTGGCCGGATGAGGCTGTGTCAAAGCTTGGTCTCGACTCGCGCACGGCGCTTGTGTTGCTGACCCACGACCCCAAACTTGATGACCCCGCGCTTCAGGCCGGTTTGGCGGCCGATGTGTTCTACATCGGCGCACTCGGATCTAAGCGCACACATGCCAAACGCGTGGAGCGGATGAAGCAGGCCGGGTTCAACGATGACCAGATTTCACTGATTCACGGACCTGTTGGGCTTGATATCGGGGCGGCTGGGCCGTCTGAGATAGCCGTTGCGATTCTGGCGCAGATGACGGCGGTCCTGCGAGGCAGAGCGTGAAGTTTGGTCCGGTACCCGTTTCCGACGCCGACGGCGCGATATTAGCCCATTCCGTCAAAGCGGGAAACCGCAAGCTTAGGAAAGGTATAACGCTTTCGTCCGAGCACATAGCCGAGTTGCAACAAGTCGGTCTGACCGAGGTCACAGTCGCCAGACTGGAGCAAGGTGATTGCCATGAGGACGAAGCCGCAGCGCTGCTGGCAGAAGCGCTTGCACCAAGTCCCACACAGGCAAATCTGCGTGTCACCGAAGCCTTTACAGGCCGGGTCAACCTTTTAGCAAATGGACCAGGCGTCGCGGTGCTGGATACCGATGCCTTGCAAAAGTTCAATCAGGTCAACCCGATGATCACGGTTGCGACGGTGCCACAATATCAGCAGATGACGGCTGGCGGTATGGTCGCGACGATCAAGGTGATTTCTTATGCCGTACCTCGATCCGACGTTGAGAGTGCGGCCCGTCATGCGCAGGACGCTATTCGCTTATCGGTGCCCAAATACGAAAACGCGGGTCTCATCGTTACCGACATTGCTGGCGGGCCATCTAATGAAAAAGGTATCGCTGCTATTCGTAGCCGGGTTGAGGCTTTGGGTATGAATCTGTCAGATGTTCAGGTGGTGCCGCATCGGATGGGCGACTTAACAGCATCGATTTCGACCATTCGGGGTGAAATCGTCATGATCCTGACCGGATCGGCCACGTCGGATAAAGATGATGTGGCGCCTGCTTCTGTGCGGGCGGCGGGGGGTATCGTCGACCGGTTTGGAATGCCGGTCGATCCGGGGAACCTGTTGTTTTTGGGATCTTCCGGCGGGCGCCCCATCATCGGTTTGCCCGGATGCGCGCGCTCACCAGCATTGAACGGGGCGGATTGGGTCTTGTCCCGCGTTGCTTGCGGAATCGAAACGACGGGCGCGGACATCGCAGGGATGGGTGTCGGTGGGCTGCTAAAAGAAATCCCGACGCGGCCACAGCCCCGCGCTGCCAAGAGTAAATGACGCAACGGCAATTTTGCCCTGTTTGGTAGACGCATCATTGTTAGAAGACTGATCAGCGAAACTGCGGAAAAATCAGGCAAATATTTTTGTTCTCAAACGAAATTTACCGTGTTTAACTCTGGCTTAGCAAATAAGCCAAAAAAAGGGGAGGATCTTATGACCAAGGTCTCAATGACCGTGAATGGCGTTGCCGTCAGCGGTGATGTCGAAGGGCGGACTTTATTATCCGGATTTCTACGCGACCACCTGAATTTGACAGGTACACATATTGGCTGCGACACGGCTCAATGTGGCGCGTGCGTGGTGCACGTGAATGGTGAGGCGGTCAAATCCTGCAACATGCTGGCGCTTGAAGCAGACGGCGCGGATGTGGGCACGATCGAGGGGCAGGCGGCCGAAGATGGCACGCTGAACGTGATCCAACAGGCCTTTCAGGATCATCATGGGCTGCAATGCGGGTTTTGCACTCCGGGCATGGTGATGAGCGCTGCAGCATTGCTAAAGGATAACCCGCGCCCGACCGAAGGCGAAATTCGCAAGTACCTTGAGGGTAACCTATGCCGGTGCACAGGCTACCACAACATCGTCAAGGCAATCATGGCCGCATCGGGTCAAGACGTTTCCAGCATCGCCGCCGAGTGAGGCGGTTAAGAATTTTCGACGAAAATTCTTTTCCACGGAGGAGAACAAGCAATGCCCAAAGACAGTGGCATCGGAGCCAGTTCCAAGCGGCGCGAGGACGTACGCTTTCTGACCGGAGCAGGCAATTACACCGACGACATCAACGTACATGGCCAGGCCTATGTGCATTTCCTACGGTCCGACATCGCGCATGGCCGGATCACCAACATCGACACATCTGCCGCCGAGGGTATGCAGGGGGTTGTGAAGGTGTTCACCGGCAAGGACTTTGAAGGCGTGGGCGGAATGCCTTGCGGCTGGGAAGTAACCGACCGTCATGGCGCCCCGATGCAGGAACCACCGCATCCCATTCTGGCGCAAGGCAAGGTCCGACATGTAGGCGATCCCATCGCTGCCGTTGTCGCGGACAGCCTTGAACTCGCCCGCGATGCGGCGGAAGCGATTGAAGTGGATGTCGAAGAGCTCCCTGCCGTGCTGGATATGAAAGCCGCAGCGCAGGATGGCGCGACGCTTATCCATGAGGATTTGAAGAACAACATCTGCTATGACTGGCATCTAGGCGAAGAAGACAATGACAAGGTCAATGAGGTTTTTGCCAACGCGGCCCATGTCACCACTCTGGACCTGATCAATAACCGTCTGGTTGCTAATCCGATGGAGCCGCGCGTTGCGGTGGCCGAATACAGCCGGGGTACGGATGAGTACACGCTCTACACCACTTCGCAGAACCCGCATGTGATCCGCTTGCTGATGTGCGCATTTGTTCTGGGCTTGCCTGAACACAAAGTGCGTGTTGTAGCGCCTGATGTTGGTGGTGGATTTGGCACGAAGATTTTCCACTACGCGGAAGAGGCGTTCTGTACATTCGCTGCCAAGGCCTGCAACCGTCCGGTCAAATGGACCGCCAGCCGGTCCGAGGCGTTTATGTCGGATGCGCAGGGCCGCGACCACGTCAGCACGATTGAGCTCGCTTTGGACGCGGACAATAACTTCACAGGCCTCCGCACCAACACCTACGCCAATCTGGGCGCGTATCTGTCGACCTTCTCAAGCTCGGTTCCGACTTGGCTGCATGGCACTCTGATGGCGGGCAATTACAAAACGCCGGTCATTCAGGTGAATGTGAAGGCAATGTTCACCAACACAGTGCCGGTGGACGCTTATCGCGGTGCGGGTCGGCCAGAGGCGACCTATCAGCTGGAGCGCGTCATCGACAAGGCGGCGCGTGAACTGGGTGTCGATCCGATCGCCCTGCGTCGCCAGAATTTCATCACCCAGTTCCCGTATGACACACCGGTGGCGCTGACCTACGACACCGGGGATTACAACGGGACGATGGATAAGCTTGAAGCTGCTGCTGATTTGGCTGGCTTTGCCGCGCGACGGGCGGAAAGCGAGGCCAATGGCAAGCTGCGTGGCCTAGGCGTCAATTGCTATATCGAGGCCTGCGGCATCGCGCCCTCGAACATCGTCGGTATGCTGGGGGCCCGGGCAGGACTCTATGATGCAGCTACGGTTCGGGTAAACGCCACCGGTTCCATCAGCGTCATGGTTGGTGCACATAGCCACGGGCAGGGGCATGAGACTGCTTTCCCGCAGGTTGTGGCCGACATGATCGGCATCGACGAGTCGATGGTCGAGATTGTGCATGGCGACACCTCGAAGATCCCATTCGGCATGGGCACTTATGGCTCACGCTCGCTGGCGGTCTGTGGTTCGGCCATGGTTAAGGCGACCGAAAAGGTGATCGACAAGGCCAAGAAGATCGCGGCCCACCTGCTCGAGGCGTCCGAGGCCGATATCGAGCTGAAGGACGGTCAGTTCAGCGTCGCGGGCACTGACAAGTCGGTGGCCTGGGGTGATGTGACTCTGACAGCCTATGTACCGCACAACTTCCCATTGGAGGTTGAGCCGGGGCTGGAGGAGACCGCATTTTATGACCCGGCCAACTTCACCTTCCCAGCGGGGGCATATGCCTGCGAGGTTGAGGTGGATCCCGAGACTGGACAGGTGACCATCGAAGCCTTCACCGCTGCGGATGACTTTGGCAACATCGTTAACCCGATGATTGTGGATGGTCAGGTACATGGCGGCATCGGTCAGGGTATCGGTCAGGCTTTGTTGGAAAACTGCGCCTATGACGAGAATGGCCAGTTGCTGAGCGCATCCTTCATGGATTACGCGATGCCACGCGCCGATGATCTGCCGTTCTATGCGGTCGACCATTCCAGCCAGACGCCGTGTACGCACAACCCGTTGGGTGTGAAGGGCTGCGGTGAAGCTGGTGCGATTGGCTCGCCGCCTGCGGTAGTCAACGCGGTTCTGGATGCGCTGAACTCGGGTGGAAAGGCTGTTGATCACATTGACATGCCGATGAGCCCGTCGCGTGTTTGGACAGCAATGCATGGTTGAGAGGTTCGGGTGACAGGGGGCAGCCCCCCGCGCTCCCCGAGATATTTATAGCCAGATGAAGGGCGGATCCGCGCTTTTCGGAAAGGAAGAACGAAATGTACAATTTCGAGTTTGAGAAACCCTCGACCATCGCTGAGGCGGTTACTGCGTTGGGAGTTGAGGATGCTCAGGCATTGGGGGGTGGGCAAACCCTGATCCCCACAATGAAGCAGCGGTTGGCCGCGCCATCCAAGCTGGTTTCGGTCAATGGAATCGCTGAAATGAAAGGGGTCTGCGTCGAGGATGATGGCTCGGTAGCGATAGGCGGTGCGACAACCCACGCAAATGTGGCCGCTGAAGCTGCTGGTAACTATCCGGCGCTGGCAGCGCTGGCCGGCCAGATCGGTGATCCTGCGGTGCGTAATCGTGGCACTATTGGCGGTTCGATTGCCAACAATGATCCAGCGGCCTGTTATCCGGCGGGAGTGCTGGGTTCAGGCGCGACCATTGTCACCAATAATCGCCAGATAGCGGCGGATGACTTCTTTCAGGGCATGTTTACGACAGCTCTGGAAGAGGGCGAGATTATCACTTCGGTGCGTTTCCCCGTGCCTCAGGCGGCGAGTTATCAGAAGTTTTTGCAGCCCGCGTCTCGGTTTGCGTTGGTCGGGGTATATCTTGCCCGGTTTGCCGATGGCGTTCGGGTTGCAGTAACCGGTGCAAGCGAGGACGGAGTTTTCCGCTGGGCGGAGGCTGAGGAGGCCCTGAACAAAGAGTTCCGCGCGGACGCTTTGATGGGGCTGCACATCAATCCGATGAACATGATTGGTGATCTGCACGGGAGCAAAACGTATCGGGCGCATCTGGTCACTGTTATGACGAAACGGGCTGTCGAAGCTTGCAGCTGATCTGATTTTTAATCAGCTTTGAGAGCCTCGGTGAAAGCCGGGGCTCTTTATTTTTTCCGAACTCTTGGGGGCTTGGCGGAGCGCCAGTAGGCGCCGGTGTCTTCTCGTGCCGTCTGATAGCGTTCCACGCGGTCACGCGCGGCTGATCCCCCGGCGGCAAAGAGATGACCTAGCAGGCATTCAAGCACTGCCATCGCTCCGGAGAAGCTGGAAAAGTGATGTTGCGCGCGGGTACTTACAGGCAGCACGATGTCAGGGTTAACACCAGGGGCGATGACGTCGCTATCCGACAATAGCACGATGCGCATGCCGCGTTTACGCGCAAAACGCATGGATTGTATGGTGTCAGAGGAATAGGGGTGAACGGTAATAGCGAAAAGGCAGTCCGCTTCATCGGCCTCGAGCAAATCATCGATGGCTGATCCCATATGTCGCGGGATAAGCTGAAATCCTGGGTGTGCCATCCGACCCGCATAGTGGAGATAATAGGCCAAAGCATAGCTGGCCCGGGTCGCGGTTATGAAACAGCGATTAGCTGCAATCATGTACTCCGTGACCTGTTGCATCAAATCAGGATCGGCCAGTCGCAGGGAGCGGGCTACGACGTTCAGTTCGTTTTGCGCAAACCCAGCTTGCGCGGCGCTGAATTGGCCCCCCGATTTCATGCGATCCAGCCAGCCTTGACCCAGCCGATCTTCCCGGTCTGTGACAAGGGTCTGGCGAAAGGGCCGTCTGAACGACTCAAAACTGTCGAACCCCATACGTTGTGCCAACCGAACCAGAACGTTTGAACTGACACCGATTTTCTCGGCGGTAAGCCGAACCGGGTCGAGCCCGAAATCGCCAGGGTGGTCGATGATGTATTTCGCTGCGGCTTGCATTTGCTGAGGCAGGGTGTCGATTTCGTGCCGAAGCTGCTCGGTCAGTTGGGATGAGGTGTGTTGCATTTGGTAAGAAAAAACAAATGTTATGAAGATTGCAAATTGAAAACGTGAGCGAGGTGTCTAATTCGGGATCGTAAAAAACAGGTGACGGAATGTCTGGGACTGGTTTGAGGATGACGAGAAGGCCATATGTGTTGGTGGCTCCGAACGGGGCGCGACGAGGGCATGGAGATCATCCTGCCCTGCCGATCAAGACTGATGAAATCGTCAAGGTCGCGAAAACGTGCCATAGGGCAGGTGCGCAAGGTCTGCATCTGCATATTCGCGATCAGTCAGGTAACCATTCACTAGATGCGGGTTTGTATCGCGAAACCATTGCTGAACTGCGTGCTGCGGCCCCTGACATGGACATCCAGATTACGACAGAAGCTGCTGGCGTTTTCGGCGTTCAAGCACAACTTGCTTGTTTGCAAAATGTGCGCCCGGACTGGGCTTCGATTTCGGTGCGCGAGATTGCACGGTCGCCCGAACTTGCGCCAAAGGTCTACGCACTATGCGCGGAACAAGGGACTCGTGTTCAGCATATCCTCTATGATGTCGCTGACGTTGAGTTACTGACCCATTGGCAGGCTGAAGGGGTGGTAAAATCGGATCAGGTCGACCGTCTGCTTGTCCTTGGTCGCTATTCCACGGCGCAGGAATCGAGTCCGAATGATCTGGATGTGTTTCCGCACAGCGCTGATCCATGGATGGTCTGTGCCTTTGGAGGGCAGGAGCATGCGTGCCTGCAAAAGGCCGCGCAGCTGGGTGGCGATGTGCGCGTTGGTTTTGAGAACAGCCTTGCCGGTCCGGATGGCCAGGCTTGGGCAGACAATGCCGCATCCGTCGCGGCGCTGATTGATCTTCTGAAAAGGACGTCGACATGAGTCACGTATTTCCACGCCATACAAAGTCGGAACTGCCTGAGGCCGCTGGTGGTGACGGCTGTTATCTCATCGACTCAACCGGCCGTCGCTATCTGGATTGTGGTGATGCTGCCGTTTCATGCCTCGGCCATTCCAACGCCGCTGTGGTCAAAGCGGTGCAGGATCAGGTGGCGCAGATTGCGTTTGCGCATACGGGCTTTATGACCTCGGCACCGGCCGAGGCACTGGCCGATCTGCTGATTAAACACGCCCCCGGCGAACTGGACCGGGTCTATTTTGTCTCGGGCGGGTCAGAGGCGACCGAGGCTGCTATCAAACTGGCGCGGCAGTATTATCTGGAAACCGGTCAGCCAGAACGCCGCCATGTGATCGCGCGTCGGCAAAGCTATCACGGCAACACTTTGGGGGCACTTTCGGCGGGTGGCAATGAATGGCGGCGGGCGCAGTTTGCACCGATGCTGATCGAGATGACTCATATCGCTCCTTGCTATGAGTACGCCGAAAAGCCTGAGGATGAGAGCAGTTTTGAATATGGTCAGCGCGTTGCGAATGAGCTGGAGGCAGAAATCCTGCGCCTTGGGCCTGAAACGGTCATGGCTTTCATGGCAGAGCCGGTGGTTGGTGCGACGCTTGGGGCTGTTCCGGCAGTCGAGGGGTACTACAAGCGAATCCGTGAAATTTGCGATCAACACGGCGTTCTTCTGATCCTCGACGAAGTAATGTGCGGCATGGGTCGTACCGGGCATTTGTTTGCCTGTGATCATGACGATGTCGCGCCGGATATTCTTTGTATCGCCAAAGGGTTGGGTGCAGGGTATCAGCCTATCGGAGCGATGCTGTGTTCGGGTCGAATCTATGATGCGATCCGGGATGGATCGGGTTTCTTCCAGCATGGCCACACCTATATCGGTCATCCGGTTGCGACTGCGGCTGCGCTTGCCGTTATACAGGAACTTACCTCTCGTGATCTGCCGGCGCGGGCAGGTGTAATGGGGGATAAGCTGCAGAGCATGCTGGAAAACAAGTTCGGTCAGCACCCGAATGTCGGGGATATTCGCGGTCGCGGCTTGTTCCGAGGGATTGAGCTGGTCGAGGATCGAGATATGAAAACCCCGTTTGATCCGTCGCGTGGCGTGGCGGGCAAAATCAAGAAGGCCGCCATGGCCGAGGGATTGATCTGTTACCCGATGTCAGGCACGCGTGACGGACGCAACGGAGATCATATCCTCCTAGCACCGCCCTTTGTCATCGAAGATGACCAACTGGTCGAGCTTGTAGACAAGCTGGATCGGGCGATATCCTCGGTGATCTGATTTAGGCGAGAAGCCAGAAAACAAAGAAGCCCCTCCGATTTCGGAGGGGCTTTTGTCATTCTACAAAAAGAAAACCTACTTCTGTGGCAGCGGGCCAATCATCATGATCATCTGACGGCCTTCCATCTTGGGCATGTTCTCGATCTTGCCCAGATCCTTGACGTCTTCGGCCACACGTTCCAGCAGCTCACGCCCCAGGTTCTGGTGCGCCATCTCGCGGCCCCGGAAACGCAGGGTGACTTTGACCTTGTCGCCGTTCTCAAGAAACTTGAACACGTTGCGCATCTTGACGTCATAGTCATGCGTGTCGGTGTTGGGCCGGAACTTGACCTCTTTCACCTCAATGATCTTTTGCTTCTTGCGGGCTTCGCTTTCGCGTTTCTGCTGTTCGTACTTGAACTTGCCGAAATCCATGATTTTGCAGACCGGCGGGTTCGCGTTGGGCGAAATCTCAACCAGATCGAGGCCGACATCGGCGGCCATCTGCATGGCCTTTGCGGGATGAACCACCCCGACATTTTCACCTTCGGCGCCAATCAGGCGAATTTCGGGAGCACGGATCTTGTCATTGACGCGCGGGCCGGTATCTCGCTGTGGCGGCGCGTTGTGAGGTCTGCGGGCTATGGGTTCATTCCTTTGATGATTGCAGAATTTCGAGCCCGGAATTTAGACCGGGCTGAGAGGTGTTTCAAGCGGCATAAATTGCAAGCCGCATGAATTTTCCATGAATTTCGTGAGTTTTTGCCGGTTTAGGGTGTCGATAACTCCACCGGCAAACCCCATTAGCCCACAAATGCCTTTTCAATCACGAATTCCTTGGGTTCGGAATTGGCGCCTTCTCGCAGGCCGAACTCTTCCAGAATTGCTTTGATGTCATGGTTGAAGGCAAGGCTGCCACAAACCATCGCGCGATCAGTGTCTGGCTTGATACCACCTTCGATGCCCAGATCGGCAAATACGGTGCCGTCTTTTAACAGCTCGGTTATACGGCCCATCTTTGGGCTTTCTTCCCGCGTGGTGGTGGGATAATAGCGGATCTTGTCGGCGAAACCGTCACCAATCAGTTCGGCCAGCAACTCGTCCTGTTTGACGCCCTCGATCAACTCGCGACCGTAATCCAGTTCAGCTACGTCGCGGCAGGTATGGGTGATGATAACCTCGTCATAATCCTCATAGGTCTGCGGTTCACGCAGCAGCGACGCGAAGGGCGCAAAGCCTGTGCCGGTTGCGAAGAACCAGATGCGCTTGCCGGGCAGCAATGCGTCATGCACCAGCGTGCCGACGGGTTTGGGCCGAAGAATGATCTGATCACCAGGCTGGATGTGCTGCAGTTTTGAGGTCAGCGGGCCATCCTGCACTTTGATCGAGTAGAATTCCAGTTCCTCATCCCATGAAGGCGAGGCGATGGAATATGCGCGCAACAGCGGTTTGCCATTATCGCCCAGTAGGCCGATCATAACGAACTCACCCGAGCGAAAGCGCAAGGAAGCCGGGCGCGACACCTTGAAAGAGAACAGGCGGTCGGTCCAATGTTTGACTTCGGTCACAGTCTGGGCGTCGGGCAGGACGGGGGCCTTAACGGCGGTTGCTTCACTCACGGATTTCATCTCTGTCATCATTTCACTGCCGGTCTGCTAAACCGGTATCTCCGTTTAATCTTTGATCCAAGTCAGGAAAAGGGGCAGATTGCCCCTTTCGTATCACAGGTTGGCGATGGCGGGTCAGCCGCGCAGGCGGGCCTGGTAGTTGTTGTCCTGCCAATTGGCCCGGGCCAGCCACTGATCTTCGGGCTGCCGGTTCGCCAAGGTGTCATCAATTTCGACTTCGTCAAAGCCGCTACGACGCGCCATGGCGTATTGGTCTGCAAGAACATGGCCTTTTGCCCGCAGGTGACCTGTATAACCTTTCAGACGCAGAACACGCGCGATGGTGAAACCGCGCCCATCCGCTGAGGATGGAAAGTCCACGCGCACCATTTGGGCGCTGCCCAGCCGGTCAAACAGTTCATCGGGGTCAGTGTCCGAGGCGATATCCAGCGCAACCACGTCATTCGCTGCATCGTCCAGCGTGACATAGCCATCGGTCCAATCATCGGGGGCAAAGCCCTCGTCGTTTACGATTACGTTCATGTTTTCTCTCCGATGCGCACCATTTTTCCATCAACGAAATGGATGCCGCATTCTTCCTTGTTCTGATCGCGCCAGCGCCCGGCGCGGGGGTCTTCGCCTTCTTTGACCGGCGAGGTGCAGGGCGCACAGCCGATCGAGGGGTATCCTTTGGCCACCAGCGGATGCCGGGGCAGGTTGTTTTCGTCCATATAGGCGCGCACATCCTCGGGTGCCCAATGGGCCAGCGGGTTGACCTTGATCCGGCCGGTTCCGTCCTCGACCTCGAAAAAGTCCAGCGCGGCACGGGTGCCGGACTGAAACCGTTTGCGCCCGGTGATCCAGCCACAATACCCAGTCAGAGCTTTCTGCAGCGGGAAGGTCTTGCGCAGGTTGCAGCAAGCATCGGTGTCACGCAGACGTAACGCGCCATAAGGATCGTCGCGCTGAACATCTTCATCCTCGGCGCGGATGATCTGCACATTGCGCAGGCCCAGACGCTCGCTGACCTCCTGCTGGTATTCCAGCGTTTCGGCAAACAGCATCTGGGTGTCCACGAACAGCACTGGGGTCATCTTGTCGACCACTGCAGCCATATGCAGCAACACCACCGATTCCGCGCCAAAGCTGGAGACCAGAGCAAGCTCCTCGATCTCGTCCAAAGCGCCATGCATCACATCATGGGCACTGTGGTGGCGGAAGCGGGCGTTCAGCGCCTCGACCTTTTCGGTCAGTTCGGCGCGGTCAGCCCCCAGTTCCGTTTGGATCAGGTCAAGCGGCATTGGCCTGTGCCTCGGGGTAGAGCGCCGCTTTGAACGGTGCCATGCCAACGCGGCGATAGGTCTGCAAGAAGGTCTCTTCGGCGCTGTCGCGCTGCTCCAGATATGTGTCGACGATGCGCTCTACCGCCGGAACGATCTCGTCATAGGCGAAGCCCGGGCCAGTACGATCACCGATGGCGGCGGATTCGGTACCGTCACCACCCAGAGTGATCTGGTAGTTTTCGACGCCAGCGCGGTCTAGGCCAAGAATGCCGATGTGACCCACATGGTGGTGACCACAGGCGTTGATGCAGCCTGAAATCTTGATCTTCAGGTGACCGATATCATGCTCCAGCTTCAAGTCTTCGAACCGGGTCGCGATTTCCTGCGCCACGGGAATCGAACGTGCCGTCGCCAGTGCGCAGTAATCCATACCGGGACAGGCGATAATGTCGCTGATCAAGCCGATGTTGGCGGTCGCCAACTCGTGTTCTTTCAGCGTTGCGTGGATCGCGGGCAGGTCGGATTTGTGGACATGGGGCAGGATTACGTTCTGCTCATGGCTGATACGCAGTTCGTCATAGGCGAACTCTTCGGCCAGATCGGCCATCACGCGCATCTGCTCGGCAGTCGCATCGCCCGGCGTCTGGCCGTGCTTCTTGATCGAGATCGTGACGATCGCGTGGTCCGCGTTCTTGTGCGGCGCGATGTTGGTGTCGACCCACGAACGGAAGACCGGATCGTTGGTATAGGCACTCTCGAACGAGGCAACCGAACCATCACGGAAGGCTGGAGGCGCAAAGTGGCCTTTGATTTTGTCCAGCAGGTTCATATCCGCGCCTTTGAATTGCGGGCGAACCTTCAAAAAGCGTTCGTTCACTTTGGCACGGATGGCGTCGATACCATGCTCGTGCACGGTGATCTTGATACGTGCCTTGTACTTGTTGTCGCGACGGCCGATCTGGTTCCACACGGAAACGGTGGCCTCAAGATAGGCCAGCAGGTCCTCAAAGGCGACGAATTCCGATAGCTCTTTGCCGATCATGGGCGTACGGCCCAGACCACCGCCAACGATGACGCGGGCACCCAGAACGCCATCACGCTCGACCAGTTGCAGGCCGATGTCATGCGCCTTGATCACGGCGCGGTCATTCTCGCTGCCGGTGATGGCGATCTTGAATTTGCGCGGCATGAACTGGAATTCAGGATGGTCGGTCGACCACTGGCGCAGCAGTTCGGCATAGGGGCGCGGATCAGCGACCTCATCCGCGGCGGCACCGGCGAAATGATCAGCGGTCACGTTGCGGATGGTGTTACCCGAGGTCTGGATGGCGTGCATGCCAACCTCGGCCAGTGCGTCCAGCATATCCGGCACGTCGTTCAGCTTCGGCCAGTTGTACTGAATGTTCTGACGGGTGGTAAAATGGCCGTAACCTTTGTCCCATTTCTCGGCCAGCAAAGCGAGCTGACGCATCTGAGCACTGGACAGCGTGCCATATGGAATAGCGACCCGCAGCATATAAGCGTGCAATTGCAGATACAGACCATTCATCAGGCGCAGTGGCTTGAATTCGTCTTCAGTCAGCGAACCGTCAATGCGACGCTCAACCTGCGCACGGAACTGCGCGTTGCGTTCTGCCAAAAAAGCTGTGTCGAACTCGGAGTAGCGATACATGTTTAGCTGTCCTTAGTTGCAGCCCCGGACCAGGGGCCTTGAAGGGGAGAGAGAATGGCCTGAGATCAGGCCCGAGGCTGCGGGGAGGTTTCCTGTTTGCCGTGGGCATAGTTGGACGGACCAGTCCGGCGGAAATCCTCCCGAAAGTGGGTGGGTTCGGGGCCGTTTTCTCCGGCCACCGCGTCGGCAAGATAGGCGCCGACGATCTTGTTGGCCTGACGCGCGGCATCCAGCAGACGAACCTGCGCGTGAGCTTCGTCCGTGATCAGTTCGGCATCGGACAACTCGCGCGACCACCGGTCATCTTCGGTCTGGTAAATCACATCACCTTCCAACAAGTCGTTGGCGGTGACGACTTTGGGGGTAAAAGCGCGGGCCATCAGGCAAGCTCCTTATTGAAAACCGAGACTACGTGCGGGTATTGCGCAACTCGGGCGACGCCGGGTTTGTGAATGCGCATATTTGTTTGTTTGACCTGCATCGGATCATCTCGTGACTGATTTGACTTGAGTGCCAATATAGGAAATATTCCCGTCAAATCGCCATATGCGCGAAGAAATAAGAACAAACGTTCTATATGCGGTGAGTGAAAGAAGGTTTGTTCTGAATTGGAAGGGAAATTGGAATGTCGGTGCGAATAGACGACACGGATCGGAAAATTCTAGCCGAGCTGCAACGGGATGCCAGCCAGTCGCTTGACGAAATCGCAGCCCGTGTAGGGAGCTCCAAGACGCCGGTTTGGAATCGCATTCGCAAGCTGAAGGGGGCAGGAGTCATTGGCCAGCAGACCGTATTGCTGGATGCCGAAGCGTTGGGCTTTGAGGCCACATTCTTTGTGCTGATCCGTACGTCGGAACATGAAGCGGAGTGGCAGCAGAAGTTCCTGAAAGCGTTGCGCGATCGTCCAGAGGTTCAGGAAGCGCACCGTTTGGCGGGAGACATTGATTACATTCTGAAAGTGCGCGTCAAGAACGCGCGTGCGTATGATGCGTTTTATCAGGCGTTGATTTCAGAGGTGCGAGTGCACAACGTAACAGCCTTGCTTTCGATGGAAGAGATCAAATCGACCACCATGCTACCACTGAAGTCTGTCGGATAGGATGAAGCGTGAATGGGGGCGCCGCCCCCGCCGCCCGAAGGCGACTCCCCCGAGATATTTATGGCCAGATGAAGCACGGATCCGGGTTTCTTGACAGGATATTAAGTCAGACCGTTACCATGAGTTTGGTCAGCCCGTGGAAATGGTAGCTGTCCGAATACTGCGGCTCTGCCGTCAGCTTTAGCTTTGGGCATTGCTGGAACAGGATGGGCAGGGCGATCCGCATCTCAAGTCGGGCCAGCGGAGCGCCCACACAGAAGTGAAGGCCACCACCAAAGCTAGTATTGGCGCTTACATCTCGCATCGGGTCGAATGTATCGGATTGGGACCAAGCAGCAGGGTCGCGATTGGCTGCGCCCAGAAGCAAGGCAACTTCGTCACCACGCGCAAAGCGGTGACCGAAGAGTTCAATATCTTCATAGGCATAGCGTCTGAACATGTGCAGTGGTGGATCGAAACGCAGGATTTCCTCGACTGCGCCGTCGATGGTGCCGGGCGTCAGGACATACTGCTGTGTACCCGTCGTCAACATAGTCTTCACGCCATTGCCGATGGCGTGCACGGTGGCTTCGTGACCAGCGTTCAGCAACAAAATGCAGGTCGTGATCAGTTCGTCGCGCGAGAGTTTTTCACCATCTTCCTCTGCCGCGATCAACCGGGTGATCAGATCGTCACGTGGGTCAGTGCGGCGTTTTTCGATGTATTCTTCGAGATAGGTGGTAAAGGCTTGTGTGGCACGGACGGCTTCGTCTTCGGTCTGGCGCGTCCGGTTTGCCTGATACATGGCCACCATGGCGTGCGACCACTGCAACAGTTGCGGTGCCATGTCTTCCGGCACACCAAGCAGACGGCAGATCGTGATCACGGGGACCTGGGTGCAATAGGCCTCCAGCAGATCGAAGGGGCCAGCGGGGAACTGCTTGATCAAATCGTGGCACAACTGTTCAGTGGACCCCTCAAGCGCCGTGATCGCGCGAGAGGTAAACGCCCGCAGTACCAGAGAACGCAATCGAGTATGACGCGGGGGTTCAAGCTCTAACATCGAATGGGATTCGACTTCTAGCCAGGGTGCAAGATGGTCTGGGCCGGGTTTTGCAAGTTCCGCCGGGATTTCACGCCCGAAGCGCCGATCGCGCAGCAGAATTTGCACCGCTTTGTGCGAGACAGCCGCGACAAGGCCGTAGTCTTTCCAGTAGAACAGATCGCCCGACTGACGTGCGCTGTCATAAAAGGGGTATGGGTTTTGCACGAATGCCGGGTCGGTCGGGGATTGGGTCAGCGTCTTCATGCGGTGCAGACTTGCCATGGCGGCTGCTGAATGCAAGACCCTAGATATGCAACGTTTTTGGATCATAGCCGGTTTCTTATGCGCGGTCGGATTGCTGTCAGCGGCGGTCTGGACTTATGGCTATCGTCAGGCCCTGTCGCAACTGAGCGAGAAGGCCGAGGCCGATTTAGAACTGGCCGCCGACCGTCTGAGCACTCAAATGCAGGTCTATCAGGAAGTGGCCGCCTTGATGGCGGACCATCCTGCTTTGCAGGAGCTAGAAACATCAGAACAGCAACGGGCCGCCCGAAAGGTGCTGCTGGATGTGGCAGACAAAACCGCTGCCGTTAACGTTATGTACCTGAATCCGGAGGGTCAGGTTCTGGTCGCGGCCCAACCGGTGACGCAGCGCGATATGTCCGCACATCCGGCCTTCGAGCGCGCCATGCAGGGGGCCCTGGGCAGCGCACATGGGGTCGAAGACGCAAGCAGTGACCGCATTTATTCATACGCGGCCCCATCATTCGGGGATTTGGGCCAAATAGAAGGCGCGTTGATGGTTCTGGCCGATGTGCAGGATGTGGAACAAACATGGCGCGGCAGTACCGATGCGGTGTTTTTCGTTGATACGGATGGGGTTGTCTTTATCTCGAACCGATCGGATCTGCTACTATGGCGCCGCGGGCAAGGGCAGCAAGGGCTGATGTCACCAGAAGGTGAGAATGTCGATTTCGCCTCAACCCGGATTGCGGGATATGAAGTGTGGAAGCTCAATTGGGGTCGCTATCTGCCCCGTCGCGCCCTGCATCTGACGCTCGATCTTCCGGTGATTGCGATGACCGCAGAGATGCTGGTTGATGTCGCCCCGGCGCGCCGGTTGGCGGGGTTGCAGGCGGCGGCGGTTGCGGCGATCTGTTTCGCCTTTGGTGCTTTGTTGTTTCTGGCCTCGGAACGCCGTCGGACACTTGCAGAGGCAAATACCGTGCTGGAAAGCCGGGTCGCGCAACGTACGCGCGCTTTGACGGCGGCTAATAGCGCTTTGCGTCACGAAGTTGCCGAGAGGCAGGAGGCGGAAGCCGCGCTCAAACAAGCGCAGGCCGATTTGGTTCAGGCTGGTAAGTTGAGCGCTTTGGGCAAGATGTCGGCAGGCATCAGTCATGAATTGAACCAGCCTTTGATGGCGATTCAGCAGTTTGCCGACAACGGATCTGCTTTTCTTGAGCGCGGCAAGGGCCAGAGAGCTGGCGAAAATCTGGGCCGCATTTCCGATATGGCCGCACGCATGGCGCGGATCATCAAGAACCTGCGGGCCTTTGCGAGAAATGAAAGCGAACCAATGGGGCGCGTTGATCTGGTTCAGGTTCTGAACACTGCCACAGAATTGACCGAGGCGCGCCTGCGCGATGAGAACGTCGCGTTGGAGTGGGTGCCGCCAAAGACTGCGGTCTATGCTTGGGGTGGAGAGGTGCGTCTGGTGCAGGTGTTTGTCAACCTAATCAATAATGCAGCGGATGCGATGGTCGATCGACCGACGCGCAGAATATTGGTCACTCTGTCAGGGGGAAAGCCTATTCGCGTGTCGGTGCGGGATACCGGACCCGGCATCGAGGACCCCGACCGCGTGTTTGAGCCGTTCTACACCACAAAAACGGTTGGGACGTCCGAAGGGATGGGTCTGGGGCTGTCGATATCCTACGGTCTGGTTCAGAGCTTCGGGGGGGATATTCGCGGTGCCAACACGGACGAGGGTGCTGAATTCACGGTTGAACTGGAACCCTTTGAAGAAGATGAGGCAGCATGATCCGCAAAGTGCTTTTGGTCGATGATGATGCCGCCGTACGTGAGGCCTTGGCGCAAACCCTCGAATTGGCCGAGTATGAACCGGTCACCGCGGGATCTTTCGTGGCCGCAAAGGATCATATTCATCGTGACTTCGGCGGTGTGATCATCTCGGATATTCGCATGCCGGGGCGGGATGGGTTTCATCTGCTCGCATACGCGCGCGAGGTTGATCCTGAGCTTCCGGTGGTATTGCTGACAGGTGAAGGCGATATCCCGATGGCGGTACAGGCCATGGGGCAGGGAGCATTTGATTTTCTGGAAAAGCCCTGTGCAGCAGCGGACTTATTGGCGGTACTCGAGCGAGCCTTCGCAGCGCGCGCAGAAATTCTGCAGGAACGCGAGCAACGGCGCGAACTTGAGCGTGGCGATCCCGCAGCACGCATGCTGTTTGGGTTGTCAGATCAAGCCGAGGCCTTGCGTGAGCGAGTGCGGAGCGTAGCGCCAACACGGGCCGAGGTACTGGTTACCGGGCCAGCGGGTAGCGGAGTTTCAAAGGTCGCTGAAGTTGTCCATCTGATGTCTCCGGTTGGACAGGGGCCATTTGTCAAACGCCCTGCCTCAGGCCTGAACCCGGATGATTTGTTGCGTGTCTGTAAGGATGCGGCAGGCGGATCGCTGTATCTGGATGAGATCTCGGCGATGTCGGATGCCACGCAATACGCCGCGCTGGAACTGATCGAACAAGGGACGGAAGCCAGAATCATCGCAGGGGCAACGGCCGATTTGTCGGACCTTACTGCACAGGGAAGGTTCAATGCCGATCTGTTCTATAGGTTGGATGTCATGCGGGTGCGAATCCCGGCCCTGTCAGAACGGCCCGAGGATATCCCCGTCATCTTTCGCCGCTATGTGGCGCAGGCCGCTGAGCAGGCCGGGATTGCGGAACCTGAAGTGACACCCGAGCATCTGGCCTCGCTGATGGCGCAGGATTGGCCGGGCAATGCCCGATCGTTGATGTCGGCGGCAATGCGGTTTGTGTTGGGGATGCCGGATGAGGTTGCACAGGCCGCTGATCTGGGGTTGAGCGAGCAATTGGCGCGTGTTGAGAGGTCTTTGCTGATTGCAGCCCTTGGGCGCCACAATGGCAAGGCTGCGGATGCCGCCAAGGCACTGAAGCTGCCGCGCAAAACTTTTTATGACAAGCTGACCCGCTACCACATTAGGCCAGAAGACTATCGTCGTTAGCAAAACACTTCCGCTAGGGCGAACTGCGGTTGCGCTGTGGCTTAAGCGAGCGATTCGCTCGCATCGATTCGGATATTGTGCGGAAATTCGCACAAGGTGCTGACTGCCTGTGCGAAAAATCGCACAGCGTAGTTCTGCCGAAACACCAGATTTATAACGGACATCATTTAACCGTAAGAAATTATTTGGAAAAAACAGATTTCAGCAACATCTAAACAAAATGTTGAGAGTGAGGAGCCGATTCGGTTCACTCCGCAACATACGGCGCTGATTGGGCGCTCGATGGAAGTTTTAGGGAAGTCTGGGAGGATAAGACTGATGAAATTCCTGACAACGGCAGCAACCGCAATCGCACTGTCCGTGACAGCGACCGCTGGTGTAGCAGCTTGCGATGATGGCGAGATCGTCGTGAAGTTTGCGCATGTGACCAATACGGACAAACACCCCAAGGGCATCGCCGCTTCGCTGCTTGAGCAGCGCGTCAATGACGAGATGAACGGCGTGATGTGCATGGAGGTTTATCCGAACTCCACTCTTTACAACGATGACAAGGTTCTTGAAGCGATGCTGCAGGGCGACGTGCAGTTGGCCGCGCCCTCGCTGTCGAAGTTTGAGAAATTTACAAAGCAATTCCGCCTGTTCGATCTGCCGTTCATGTTCAAGAACATCGATGCTGTGGATGCGTTCCAAGCCTCGGCTGATGGTCAGGCGATGAAAGACAGCATGCAGCGCCGCGGCCTTCAGGGGCTGGCATTCTGGCACAATGGCATGAAACAGATGTCTGCGAACAAGCCGTTGGAAGATCCTTCGGATGCGAACGGCCTGAAGTTCCGCGTTCAGTCTTCGGACGTATTGGTTGCCCAGATGGAAGCAATTGGTGGCAGCCCTCAGAAGATGGCGTTCTCGGAAGTGTACGGTGCTCTGCAACAGGGCGTTGTTGACGGGCAGGAAAACACCTGGTCGAACATCTACGGCAAGAAGTTCTTCGAGGTGCAGGACGGCATCACAGAAACGAACCACGGTATCATCGATTATCTGGTTGTAACCTCAGTTGACTGGCTGGACAGCCTGGAGCCTGAAGTTCGCGATCAATTCCTGACGATTCTCGCCGAAGTGACCGAGACTCGTAACAAGGAGGCCTTTTCCGTAAACGAAGCTGCCAAGGCTTCGATCACTGACGCAGGGGGCATCATCCGGGAACTGAACCCCGAGCAGCGCCAGGCCTGGGTCGATGCGATGAAGCCAGTCTGGGATAAATTTGCCAGTGACGTTGGTCAGGACAAGATCGACGCCGCACAGGCGATCAACGCCGGGTTCTGATCCCGGTTCAAGCCACGCGTCCGGGGACTGGGGAGTTATGGACGCATAGGCTGGGCGGGCCTTAGTGGCCCGCCACACTCCCACCACTCTCATCAAAAAAATGCGGGGACAGAGAGATGTCTGGTGCGAAACCCGGCCAAGGCGGGCTGGTCGACCATATCGAAGAAACCATGATTGCGTGCCTGTTGGGTCTGATGACAATTGTCACCTTCGCCAATGTGATCGCGCGGTTTGTATTCAATTCTAACATTCTTTGGGCGCTGGAACTGACAGTATTCACCTTCGGTTGGTTGGTGCTGCTGGGTGCGTCTTATGCAGTGAAAAAGCATGCACATCTGGGTGTTGATGCGATCCTGAACATGCTGGCCCCCGCGCCACGCCGGGTTTTAGCGCTGATAGCCGTTGCTTGTTGTCTGGTGTTTTCTCTGCTCCTGCTCAAGGGGTCGTATGACTACTGGGCAGTGTTTGCCGATCTGCCGCCCACCTCGGGTCGCTGGTTTCCGACCGGCTTTGACATGAGTGCGCGCAGCCAGAGCTTCTATGAAGTTGATGATATCCCGATGGTCGCGCCGCTGCGGTTTCTGGAAGATATGATCAACTATGGCGAATATTACGAGAAACTGCCCAAGGTCGTTCCGTATTTCGTTCTGCCTCTTTCGATGTTGCTGCTGGTGATCCGTTTTGCACAGGTCGCAGTACAGATTTGGCGCGGTGAAACTGATCGCCTTGTAGCTAGCCACGAGGTTGAGGACGAGATCGAAGAAGTCCGCGCCCAGCAGGGGGAGCATGACTGATGGACGTCGTACTACTTTTCTCGATGGTCATTGGCCTATTGTTGATCGGAGTTCCGATTGCGGTGGCACTTGGTCTCAGCTCGACCCTCTTCCTGCTGATCTATTCCGACAGCTCATTGGCTTCGGTCGCTGGCACGCTATTCGAGGCATTTGAGGGGCATTTCACCCTCTTGGCTATCCCGTTTTTCATTCTCGCGTCATCTTTCATGACCACAGGTGGAGTGGCGCGGCGGATCATCCGGTTCTCGATCGCTTGTGTAGGGCACTTGCCCGGAGGTCTGGCAATTGCTGGCGTCTTCGCGTGTATGTTGTTTGCGGCCTTGTCGGGTTCGTCTCCGGCGACAGTTGTCGCAATCGGGTCGATCGTCATCGCTGGCATGCGTCAGGTGGGCTATTCCAAGGAATTCGCCGCCGGTGTGATCTGTAACGCAGGGACACTGGGCATTCTGATTCCGCCATCAATCGTGATGGTGGTCTATGCGGCAGCCGTGGAGGTTTCGGTCGGGCGAATGTTCCTTGCAGGCGTTATTCCGGGTTTGATGGCCGGTCTGATGCTGATGATCACCATTTACGTCATGGCCAAGGTCAAGAACCTTCCCAAAGGCGATTGGAAAGGTTGGGGCGAAGTTTTCACCTCGGCGCGCGAGGCCTGTTGGGGTCTGTTCCTGATCGTCATCATCCTCGGCGGTATCTACGGAGGTATCTTTACCCCGACCGAGGCCGCGGCTGTTGCTGCCGTCTATGCGTTCCTGATCGCAAGTTTTGTCTACAAGGATATGGGTCCGCTCAGCACCGAAGGGGATGCGCAGAACATCTCGCTGCTCAAGAAACCCTATGCGTTGATCACGGCCTTTGTGCACCCCGACACCAAGCATACACTTTTCGAGGCGGGCAAACTGACTGTCACGCTGCTGTTCGTGATCGCCAACGCGCTGATCCTGAAACATGTGCTGACGGATGAGCAGGTGCCCCAGCATATCGCAAGCGCCATGCTATCGGCGGGTCTGGGGCCAGTGACTTTCCTGATTGTGGTCAACGTGATCCTGCTGATCGGTGGCCAGTTCATGGAGCCCTCAGGTCTGCTGGTCATTGTGGCCCCGCTGGTCTTCCCGATTGCCATCGAGTTGGGTATCGATCCGATCCATCTGGGCATTATCATGGTGGTGAACATGGAGATCGGGATGATCACGCCTCCGGTCGGGTTGAACCTGTTCGTAACCTCGGGCGTGGCAGGTATGCCGATGATGAGTGTTGTGAAGGCAGCGTTGCCGTTCTTGGCCGTGCTGTTCGTCTTCCTCATCATGGTTACGTATATCCCGTGGATTTCGACATTCCTGCCCAACACATTCATGGGGCCTGAGATCATAACCAACTAGATCGGTTAAACCGAGCATATGAACCGGGCGGTGTAATCCGCCCGGTTTTTTTGTCTTGAAACTGATGCCCAAACGCATATCTGAGGGTCAGAGGACGACCTCACCATCATGGACGATTATTCGGGACGACCCGATCTCGGAAAGTGAGGTGTTCTTATGCCCTGGGTATTACTGTTGTTTGCTGGCCTCCTCGAAATCGTCTGGGCCGTCGCGATGAAGCAGACCGCTGGTTTCACGCGGCTGTGGCCGACGGCGATCATGGGTGTTGCGATGATCGGGTCATTTGGCCTGCTTGCAATGGCCATGCGGGAGCTGCCGCTTGGCACCGCCTATACGATCTGGACCGGGATCGGCGCAGTAGGGGCGTTCACTGTTGGCGTCCTATTCCTGGGCGAAGCGCTGACGCCCATGCGGATCGGCGCTGCGATTCTAATCGTGACGGGTTTGATCATCATGAAACTGGCCTAAGCGTTGACGGCCATAGTGGTGTCGGGCAGCTTTGCGAAACAACTCCGAACAAAGGACACCTGCATATGCTGACCGACACCGATGCACGCTTGCTCCGCGTCGCCTATGATGAGGCGAAAGCTGGATTTGACGAAGGAGGCTGCCCAATCGGTTCAGTGCTTGCGCGGGGTGGTGAGGTCGTTGCGCAAGGGCGTAATCAGCGTGTCCAACTGGGCGACCCGATCGCCCATGGGGAAATGGATGCGCTGCGCAAGGCAGGGCGGCAGAAGACCTATCGCGATACTGTGCTCTATACCTCGCTTTCGCCTTGCATGATGTGTTCTGGCACGATCGTACAGTTCGGTATCCCGCGTGTTGTGATCGGAGACACCGTGAATTTTGGCGGAAATGAGGACTTCCTGCGCGATCGCGGTGTCGAGGTCATCATCGCTGATGACCCGGACTGCATTGCATTGATGAGGCGTTTTATCGAAGAGAAGCCCGCGCTTTGGGCCGAAGATATTGCCGAATGAGGTTGGCGATCAGGCGCTTTCAAGCGCCTGAATGATGCCCGAGAAATCATTTGCTTTCAGACTGGCGCCACCCACCAACGCTCCGTCAACATTTGAAACGCCAAAAATCTCGGCAGCATTACCGGGTTTGACCGATCCGCCATACAGCAGGCGGACTGACCGGCCGACACCTTCGCCAAATCGGCGTTCCAGACGTGCGCGTATGAAATCGTGCACTTCTCCGATCTCTTCCAAAGTTGGAACCTTGCCGGTGCCGATGGCCCAGATCGGCTCATATGCGACAATCAGGTTCTCGCCTGTCGCTTGATCCGGGATCGAACCCGACATCTGTCCACCGATGATATCCAGAGTATTTGCTGCTTCGCGCTGCTCAAGGCTTTCACCGACGCAGATGATCGTCTTCAGGCCTGCATCCATGGCGGTGCGGGCTTTGGCACGGATGTCTTCGTTCTGCTCAGCATGATCTTCACGGCGCTCGGAATGGCCAAGGATCACTGCGCTCGACCCTGCATCCAACAGCATCTCGGCACTCAGATCCCCGGTATGCGCACCCGAGAGCGCCGCGTGGCAGTCTTGGCCGCCAACGGTAATGCCCGAACCTTCAACCGTATTTGCCGCGCGATGAAGCAAAGTGGCTGGTGGGCATATCAGGATTTCTACCGCAGAAGATGGGTGCGAGGCTTTCAACGCTTCCAACTCGCTCAGCGCGACGCCAGTTCCGTTCATTTTCCAGTTGCCTGCCGCCAACTTACGCCGCATCGCGATCCCTCCGGTTTTCTGCTTTGAACCCTCGGATATCACCCGCAGGCGGGGCTGACAATTCCGGTTGCATAGCGCTACTTGTCAGGACACATTGCGCGCGTTGTTGCGGAGGATTGCATGATAGACGATCTCGATCTCGCCAAATTGGATCTGCGTGATCCAGCTGAGATGGAAAAGCTGAGACGTGCTGTTCGCCAGATCGGATTTCTAACGATCTTCAATTCCGGCCTTGATGCCGCCCGTGTGAAGCAGGTGATCGACGCGTATCGCGATTTTTTTCGTCAACCAGTTGAGATCAAGCAGAGCGTCGATATGGCAGCTACGGGTGCCAACCGCGGTTGGGGTGCGCCGCGTTCCGAACAGGTGGATCTCAGGGCGAACCCGGATTTCAAAGAAGTCTTTGATAGCGGTTTTGAACTGCCAGCCGATGATCCCTATGCGGGGCGGGGATTAAGTGTGTATGCCCCAAATCTCTGGCCAGACGGGGCCGACACGTTTCGGAGAACGATCCAGAGTTACTATTCAGACGCCTGCTCAGTTGCCATTCGCGTTTTGCGCGCGATTGCGATTGCCATCGGTAGGGATGCAAACAGTTTTGATGCGGCCTTTGATACGCCAATGGCGCTGCTGCGCGGTAACTTCTATCCGCAACGCCCTGATTGGGCAGGAGAAAAGGACTTTGGTATCGGCGCGCATACGGATTATGGCTGCCTGACTTTGCTGGCCACGGACGGCACACCGGGTCTGGAAGTTCGTATGCCCGATGGCGATTGGCAAGCTGTAAACGCCACACCGGGACAATTCATAATCAATTTCGGCGAGATGCTGGAGTTTTGGACCGCAGGAGAAGTCAAAGCGACCGAGCATAGGGTCAAAGGCAGCGTGAACGAGAGGATCTCGGTTCCGTTGTTCTTCAATCCTTCTTACGACACAAATGTTGCGCCGCCGGGTTCATACGCCACGATCCGCGCCGGAGAGCACCTGACGCGGCGATTTAATGAGACCTACGTCCACCTAAAAGCTGCGAGTTAGCGTTGTTCAGCCAAGGTTTCGTCGAACTTGATCGATTCTCCGCATCCGCATGCATCGACTACATTCGGGTTTCGGAACTTGAACCCGGCCTCAAGCAGTGAAACCTCGTAGTCGATCTCGGTTCCGAACAGGAACATCTGTGCCATGGGGGCGATCATTACACGCGCGCCATCCTGCTCGACCACTTCGTCGTTCGGGTCGGCATCATCGACGTAGTCCATGGTGTATTCCATCCCCGCACAGCCGCCTTTCTTGACGCCGATGCGCAATCCGGTGTGACCGCCGGATTTCATAAGCCGAACAATCTGTTCAGCAGCTTTAGGTGTCATGGTCACGGCTTGTTTGCCGGGAATGCCAAACATGGTGGGCTCCGTTATCGCGCGTTATCTCTAATCTAAGGCCGACACGCGCCGGGCTCAAGAGAGAGCCTGTTCAAATACACACTCCGCGCAGGGTTGTCACGATGGTGCGCAAAGCTTTAGCGTACCTGAAGTAAAGGACAGGCATTCCAGAGAGGTTTGGATCGATGAGAGCGCAGAACTGGGCAGGAGCAGCCATTTTCACATCTATGTTGCTGGCGTCCGCGTCTGCGGCACTTGCGATAGATGACACAAAACGGCACCCGGTCAACTGTGCTACCGCACCCGGTGATCTGCGCGCAATCGCAGCTGAAAAGAAACATGCCGAGGACCAGCAGGCTGAAAGCGTGTTCTCGATCCTCCCTGCCGGTGCCTTGCTGGGTCTCGTCACAGGAACCGAGAGCAAGCACCTGAAGATGCTGTCAGGCGACTATATAAAAGAGCTGGACGCGCGCGCTGCTGAAATCAAGTCGACCTGTAACATCGAATAATCAAACAAAAAGGGCCGCTCTCGGGCAAGAGCGGCCCGGAATGGGCCCATTGAATGGGGGATGGCTATGGTCAGAGGCCCATGCAATTCACGAAGTATGTCAATTTAGCGGGGCAATCGGATAAGACGCCCGCTACTCGACATCCTGCGCCAGCACGTCCAGCAGATCGAAAAACGCATGCTTAATCACTGGGTCAGTACCTGAGGACCTTGTGACCCAGCATTGTGACAACATGAAAACGGTTAAGTAACACGCAGTACACCGTTTTGTAACATCGCCATGTTTTTTGTGAGTAAGTCGAGAGTTACATGAAACCCAGCTCAAGCCGGGCTTCATCTGACATCATTTCCATGCCCCAAGGTGGCTCCCAAGTCAGTTCGACGTCGACCTCTTTGACGCCAGCAACGGGTTCGATTGCTTCCACGATCCAACCGGGCATTTCGCCTGCGACAGGACAACCTGGCGCAGTGAGGGTCATGATCACCTTGACCGCGTTTTCTCCGGTGATGTCGATCGTATAGATCAGACCGAGATCGTAGATATTGACCGGTATTTCTGGGTCAAACACCGTCCGGCAAGCTTCGACCACGGGTTCGTAGAGCGGGTGATCGATGGTCGAGGGAGCGATCAGAGGGCTGCCTTCGAACTGTTCACTGGGGTGGGTCATTGATGCCTCGGGTCTGTTACCTGAGAAATTATATAGGGAAAGTGCCGGGCAGCGTCCAGAGGTGCCGTGGCGCCTGATTTGGGCGCCACGACAGATCAGTCGTTGATGTCGTGCCTGAAGGTTTTGACCTGACCGTGCGGCAGGGCAAACATACGGCGCAGAACCAGCCATGCGACCAGTGACAGAACAGCAAATATCAACAGCAGAACGGGCAGGGATGGCGTGAGGCCAGGGATCAGCAAAGCCACTCCGGTAATGGCTGCACCGATGGCAAAACCCAGGAAGATGAAGCCGGGCAGCGCGACCTCAAGGATGCCCAGAGCAAGCGCTCCGGCCAACCAAATCCACCACGTCAGCCAGAAAGGATCGGCCATCATTTTCCTCCTTTAAGCATGTTAAAGGCATTGCCGAAGGCTTCAAGTGCGTTTGCAGGCACAACGATGGTCTGCGAGCCGGTGCCGTTGCCCAGGGCGTTCAGCGATTCCACCTGTTTCAACGCAACCTGATACTGTGCCGCTTCCAGCCCGTTGTCCTGAATGGCCTTTGCCACGACCTGAGTCGCATAAGCTTCGGCCTCAGCCGAGATTCGGCGGGCCTTGGCGGTCTGCTCTGCCGCATAAAGTTCGGCATCTGCCTGCAGCTCAACGGCACGCTTTTGGCCCTCGGCCTCGGTCACCTGCGCGCGGCGGGCACGTTCGGCGTTCAATTGCTGCAACATCGCGTCACGAGTGGCCTGATCGAGGTTCACGTCCAGAATCTCAGCGCGGGTTACTTCGATCCCCCAATCGTCAACAGCGGTTTCTACGCTTTCCTGAATACGTTCAATCAGTTGCGCCCGGTTCGATTGCACTTCATCCAGGTCCATCTTGCCGATCTCGGCGCGGACGATACCGGCTACAGTCGTTGCAATCGCACCGTCGACATCGCGGATGCGATAAACCGTCTTTTCTGGCTCGAGAATGCGGTAGAACACCGAGGTATCGATCTGCACCAGAACGTTGTCCTTGGTAATTGCGTCTTGCGTTGCGTTTGGCAACTGACGCTCAAGGATGGATATCTTGTGGCGGGCAACATCTAGAAAAGGAACGATAAAATTGATCCCGGGCCCAAGCACCGAATGCAGGCGGCCAAACCGTTCAACCACGTACTTTTCGGATTGAGGCACGATTTTGATGCCTTTGAATATGACAATGGCAATAAGCGCCGCTGCCAGCAGGTAGATAATGTTCGAAGTAATCAGTCCGATAATCTGGTCTTCTATCATACTGTCCTCATTTATTGTGTACTATGGTATACATATGGGGATTGAGTCGCTCAATTTCAACTCTGGTATGGATTGTGCTGGCCGGAATGCAAATCGGTGAAAACGTTCATACCGGCCAGAAATTCCCTTTTGTGGCAGCTTTGCATCCCACTGGTGTTTGCGTTATCGGACGAGGATGAAACTGATTATCGATACAGACCCCGGCATCGACGACGCAATGGCCATTGCCTATGCCGCCGCTGCGTCCGAAATTGACCTGATCGGCCTGACCGCCGTGTTCGGCAACACCCATGTGCATCAATCCAGCCGCAATGCGCGGTTTCTGGTGGACAAACTGAGGCTGGGCATACCCGTGGCCCAAGGCGCGTCCTCCGCTTTGGGAGAGAGTACGCATTCACCTTCGGAACATGTGCACGGCCCCGAAGGCTTTGGTGACCTGACCCAGATTGAAGAGATCGGTGAAAACCACGCCTTGTCCGCCGCAGAGTTTCTTGTCGACATGGCGCGCAGCCATCGCGGAGAGCTGGTCGTATGCGCGGTTGGGCCATTGACCAATATCGCTGATGCCATGCGATTGGACCCCGAGTTTGCGGACAATCTTGGCAAGCTCGTCATCATGGGCGGGGCCGTGTACTGCCCGGGCAATATCACCGAACATGCCGAGGCGAATATCTATCACGATGCCAAAGCTGCAGACGAAGTCTTTGCCGCGCCGCCGCCTACGATTCTGGTGGGATTGGATGTGACTCTGAAAACGCTCTACGAGACCGCTGATTTTGAGGCGCTCGCTGAACGTTCCCCTGACATGGGTGGTTTTCTGCGTGATATCTCGCGCTTCTATTTAAAGTTCTACAAAGAGATCGGTGGGCTTGAAGGGTGCGGATTGCATGACTCGACTGCCGTTATCGCCTGCACCCATGAACCGATGTTCGAAATGGTCGAAACGGGTTTGCAGGTGGCGTTGGACGGGGCTGAGATCGGTGCGACTCGTCCTGACCCTGCACGGCCACCAGTGCGAGTGTGCCGGGATGTCGATGGGGCAGGGGTGGTGCGCCTGTTTACGGACCGTGTAGCCTCGCTGCCCTGACGGGTTGCAATGCCCTTGCAGATCGGGCAAAGCCTGCCCGGTTCAGCGATCCAAGGCGTTACCATGACCCAGCGATTTTCTTTCGACCTGAAATCCACCGATGGCAAGGCCCGCACAGGCGTGATCAACACGCCGCGCGGTGAGGTGCGGACGCCGGCGTTCATGCCTGTGGGCACAGCCGCGACCGTCAAGGCAATGATGCCGGAAAGTGTGCGCGCCACGGGTGCCGATATTCTGTTGGGCAACACCTATCATCTGATGCTGCGCCCAACGGCCGAGCGGATCGATCGTTTGGGAGGCCTGCACAAGTTCATGAACTGGGACCGGCCCATCCTGACGGATTCTGGCGGATTTCAGGTGATGTCGCTGGCCGGTCTGCGCAAACTGACCGAGAAGGGCGTGACCTTTAAATCTCACGTCGATGGCTCGAAGCACGAATTGACGCCGGAACGGTCGATGGAAATCCAGCGGCTTTTGGGCTCGGACATCGTCATGTGCTTTGATGAATGCCCTGCGCTGCCCGCCGATCGCGACCGTATCGCCGATTCCATGCGCCTTTCGATGCGGTGGGCTGCGCGGTCGCGCGAAGCGTTTGGAGACCGCCCCGGACATGCCCTGTTTGGGATCATGCAGGGCGGGCTGGAACAAGATCTTCGGGAAGAAAGTGCCGAGGCACTTAAGCAGGTCGGTTTTGAAGGCTACGCCGTCGGCGGCCTTGCCGTGGGTGAGGGGCAGGAGGCCATGTTCAGCTGCCTTGACTATGCGCCCGACTTCTTGCCCCAGGATAAACCGCGTTATCTGATGGGCGTAGGCAAGCCTGATGATATCGTAGGTGCCGTTGCACGCGGGATAGATATGATGGATTGCGTTCTACCTTCGCGGTCGGGTCGCACCGGGCAGGTGTTCACGCGTTACGGTGTGGTCAATATCAAGAACGCCCGCCATGCTGACGACCCACGCCCGCTGGATGAGAACTGCACATGCCCCGCGTGTTCAAGTTATTCTCGGGCCTACTTGCATCACGTGTTCCGCTCGAATGAGATGATCTCGGGCATGCTGCTGACTTGGCACAATCTGCATTACTTTCAGGAAATCATGCAGGGAATGCGGGACGCGATTTCACAGGGCACATTCGCAGAGTGGCAATCGCAATTCCACGCGCTTCGGGAGCAAGGCGATATTGAACCGCTGTAGATTGTGGCCATTGCGGTGACAAACGCGGTATTTTTTGCTATACTGTTCGCGCATTATTTACCATTTTCATTTGTTTTGTTCAGGAGGATTCAATGCCTCGCTTTATTGTTTCTATCGCAATCGTTCTTTGCGCATCGACATCTCTTGCGGATGTCTGGACCTTCGAAACCCCGTCCGAGAATATTCAGTGTGTCGTCGGGCAGGGGGCGAGTGTTTCGGACCTGTCTTGCACCATAATTGAGCGCAGCGGAGCGCCTGCGTTCCCGCGCCCGGCGGATTGCCAGTCGGACTGGGGACATGATTTTTTCATGACCAATACGGGCGCCGTCCGCATGCTGTGCCAACCAGTCAGCCATAACCGGGACGGATTTGACCGTGCAGACTACGGCGTAACCGGAGAGTTTGGCGGGTTCGTCTGCCATTCCTCGAAAAAGGGCTTGGAATGTAGAAACGAAGTCGGTCATGGCTTCTTTTTGTCGCGAGCTAAGCAGAGGGTGTTCTGATCCACGCTGGATGATTTGTTGCCCGTTTTAATGCTGGGTTCGCTAAAATCGGAGGATATGTCTGTCGGATGCCTTGAAGTCCCCAAATCATCGGGTCATGCTGCATCACGACAAATGACGATGAGGTTGAAATGGGGGAACAGGTGCCCCACCTTTATCGTCCAAGACAGGAGATGGCCAAAGGTTGCCTGAATCAGGGACCAGCGCCGTCTTGCCAATGATAAGGATAGAGCATGCAAGAGCCTCTGAATTCCTCATACCCCGTCCTGCCGCTGCGCGATATCGTGGTCTTCCCACATATGATCGTGCCGCTGTTCGTGGGCCGTGACAAATCGGTCCGCGCCCTGGAAGAGGTGATGCAGGATGACAAGCAAATTCTGTTGTCCAGCCAGATTGATCCTGGTGAGGATGATCCGGAAATCGACGGTATCTACCGCTCGGGCGTTCTGGCCAACGTGCTGCAACTGCTGAAACTGCCCGATGGCACCGTGAAGGTGCTTGTCGAGGGGCAGGCGCGGGTGCAGATCACAGAATTCCTTGAAAACGATCAGTTTTTCGAAGCGCGCGCCGAGTATCTGACCGAGATTCCGGGCGATGTCACCACGACCGAAGCGCTGTTGCGCACCGTCGCGGACGAGTTTGAGCGCTATGCAAAAGTGCGCAAGAATATCCCCGAAGAGGCGCTGGCCGCCGTCGGTGAAACCACCGAGCCTGCAAAGTTGGCCGACCTTGTGTCAGGTCATCTGGGCATCGAGGTTGAACAGAAACAGGAACTGCTTGAGACGCTCTCGGTGAGCGAGCGGCTTGAGAAGGTCTATGGCCTGATGCAGGGCGAGATGTCGGTCCTGCAGGTCGAGAAAAAGATCAAGACCCGCGTCAAATCCCAGATGGAGAAGACGCAGCGCGAGTACTATCTGAATGAGCAGATGAAAGCGATTCAGAAGGAGCTTGGCGATGGGGAGGACGGCAGCAACGAAGTTGCCGAACTGGAAGCCAAGATCAACGAGACCAAGCTGTCGAAAGAGGCGCGCGAAAAGGCCGAGGGTGAGCTGAAAAAGCTCAAGAACATGTCGCCCATGTCGGCTGAAGCAACCGTCGTGCGCAATTATCTGGACTGGATCCTGTCACTGCCGTGGGGCACCAAATCCCGTGTCAAAAAGGATCTGGGTCGCGCGCAGGACATTCTGGACGCCGATCATTATGGACTTGAGAAAGTCAAAGAGCGGATCGTCGAATATCTGGCGGTTCAACAGCGCTCGAAAAAGCTGAAAGGCCCGATCCTGTGCCTTGTTGGCCCTCCGGGTGTGGGTAAAACCTCGCTGGGTAAATCGGTCGCTAAAGCCACGGGGCGCGAATTCATTCGCATCTCGCTGGGTGGTGTGCGCGACGAATCTGAGATTCGTGGCCACCGTCGGACTTATATCGGGTCGATGCCCGGCAAGATCATTCAGGCGCTGAAGAAGGCGAAAACCACAAACCCTCTCATCCTGCTCGATGAAATCGACAAGATGGGGCAGGATTTCCGTGGCGATCCAGCCTCGGCGATGCTGGAGGTGTTGGACCCGGAACAGAACAACACGTTCATGGATCATTATCTTGAGGTCGAATATGACCTGTCCAACGTGATGTTCCTGACCACGTCTAACAGCTACAACATGCCTGGGCCTCTGCTAGACCGGATGGAGATCATCCCGCTGGCCGGTTACACCGAAGAGGAAAAGAGCGAGATCGCCAAGCAACACCTGATCGACAAACAGGTCAAAAACCATGGTCTGAAAGCCAAGGAGTTTGAGCTGACCGATGAGGCGCTGCAATCGATCATCCGCACCTATACCCGCGAGGCGGGTGTGCGGAACCTCGAACGCGAAATCGCCAAAGTGGCGCGGAAATCGTTGACCAAGATCATCAAGAAAGAGGCGGAGACCGTAAAGGTGACGCCCGACAATCTGGATGATTTTCTTGGAGTGCCCAAGTTCCGTTATGGCTTGGCTGAACAGGACGATCAGGTTGGTGTAGTCACTGGCTTGGCCTGGACTTCGGTCGGTGGTGATCTGCTGCATATCGAGGCTCTGAAACTGCCCGGCAAAGGGCGGATGAAGACCACTGGTAAGCTGGGCGATGTGATGAAGGAATCGATCGACGCGGCGTCGTCTTACGTCCGATCAATTTCGCCTCAGATCGGGGTTAAACCGCCGCAGTTCGACAAAATCGATATCCACGTGCACGTGCCCGATGGTGCGACGCCAAAGGATGGTCCGTCTGCGGGCTTGGCTATGGTGACCTCGATTGTTTCGGTCCTGACCGGTATTCCTGTGCGCAAGGACATCGCCATGACCGGCGAGGTTTCGCTGCGCGGCAACGCGATGCCGATTGGCGGGCTGAAAGAAAAACTGCTGGCTGCCCTGCGTGGCGGGATCAAGACTGTCCTCATTCCCGAAGAGAATGAGAAGGATCTGGCGGATATCCCCGACAACGTGAAAGAAGGGCTGGAGATCATCGCGGTCAAACACGTCTCGGAGGTACTGGAGCAAGCGTTGATACGTAAGCCCGAGTCAATTGAGTGGGATGAGGCCGCTGAAGAGGCCGCTGCCGCTGCCGCCAAGGCGGCCGAAGGGGCAGGACCGTCGGCAACAGCCCACTAAGCCTGAAACAGATTAATTAGAAAGGCGGGGTCATTCCCCGCCTTTTTTTGTTCAAAGTCCAATGACAGGTTTGGCCGGGTCCAGCACCTCTTCGTTTTCGATGTAAGCCTGGAATTTTTTGTCTGACAGCGCCGAGCGTACGGCGAGCGCAAAAATCACTGCCGAAAATGCCGCACACAGCACAATGTCCCAACCAAACGGGATCTGCTTTTGCGCGCCTTCTCCAAACTGACCCATGTAGGAGATCAGCCCCAAACCACAGAAATAGGGCATCAGCCAAAGCGCCTCGGTCGCGTCCATTTCATCGAGCCGATTGTGAAAGCGGATCAGCAGCAGCGCCATGCCGATGAGCAGGGCAATTCCCAGCCTCCAGACCGTGTCCCACCCGCTCCAGTAGACGATCAGGGTTGAGATCGCGAAGGCCGTGAGCCCGACAAGTTTGACGGCGGGAATACGGATTGAGCGCGGGCGGTCAGGCATCAGATCGCGTAAACACACCACGGCGATTGGGCCGACCGCGAATGAAAGCACAATGGCGGCCCCGTTCAGGGCGATTACGGTTGCGAACGGGACCGTCAGTAAAAACAGAGTGCCAATCAGAAAGTTGAGAGCCAAGGCCCAAAGCGGTACTCCGAACGATGACACGATCTGCAAACGTTTCGGCAGGAACCCGTTTTGCGACAGGGCCAGAGCGATACGGGCGTTCGATCCTGTTGCAACCAACCCATTGCCAAACGGGCCGATGACCGACCCGACGTTCAGCAAGCTGAGGAACCACAATATTCCGACAGACATTATGACGCCATCCAAAGGACCTTGCCCACCGAATCTGAGACTCGCCCAACCATCGCGGATCATCATGGGATCAAGCGCGCCGATAAAGGCCACCTGTAATCCAAGGTAGATCAAGGCACATAGTACAATGGACAGAACCAGAGCGGCCGGGATGTCGAATTTTGGGTTTCGAACTTCTCCTGCCATATCAACAACATGCCGGAAACCTATAAAGGAAAAGATCACCCCACCGGTTGATACTGCGGCCATGATGCCTTTCAGGCCGTAGGGGGCGAAACCGTCAGGGGCGGAGAAATTCTGCACGTCAAAGCGGGTCGCGATCAACAACACGGACAATACTATCGGAATGGCAATCTTGGCCCAGGTCAGCGTTGCATTTACCTGTGCAAAAAATTTTACGCCCAGTGCGTTCACAGCGACGAACAGCAACATGAATAGCAAGGCGACCGAAACACCAGCGCCGGTCAGTTCGCCGGTATCTGCGGCGTGGAGCCATGACGCGTAGGGCGCGAGGTATTTAAGCATGGCTTCAACTTCGATCGGAGCGGTGGTGTTGTAGCCAATCCAGGCCGTCCATCCCATCGCCATCGACACGATGTTGCCGTGTGAGAACTGAGGGACGCGTGCGATTCCTCCTGGGATAGGTAACATCGCTGAAATCTCGGCGAATGTTATTGCCAGTATGAACATCGCAACGGCGCCAATAATCCAAGAAAGAACCGCGGCGGGGCCTGCGTGTTGCACGGCGAGTAGGGGGCCGAAAAGCCAGCCTGACCCAATGATTCCTCCAACCGAAATGAAGGTCAGGCCGACCAGGCCAATTTCCCGCTTCAGTTTCGCCATGTTATTTCTCGCCCAAAGAGGGGTGCCTTATTGGTGGCTATGACATCAGGATAAGCAGGCCACGGGAAACATGGCAAGTGCCACATATCATGCAGAAAATTCGTGAAAACGAGGTCTGCCCGATTCATCTTCTAAATCCTGCTGGGCGTGTTCTTCGAAACGCGATCGCCGGCAATAGGTATTTGAAGTGGAATCGACTCGGAACATGAGGCACGCTGGTCGTCTGTGCCAAGGTAGGAGAACCCAGGATGCCTCTGTACAATGATATGTTCGAGCTTTCGGTCGAAGATATGGATATAATCGAAGAGGCCATGCGTCATGCCATAGCTTCCAGATCGAATGTCCCTGTTGACGAGAGGGTAGAAGAAAGGGAAACCCGTGAAGACTTTGTGCGCAAGGCACACGACCTTCTGGGGCGTCTGCATGACCAAAAGGTTTTTTATCGTCCTAAATCCGGCGTGTATGTCGGAGGATGACAGCATTGTGCTCGCAGCGTTGAACTAAATGGTTCCAAAACGCTTCAACTATGTCGCATAAGCATTTGAATAATATGGTGGGTGATAAGAGATTTGAACTCCTGACATCTTCGATGTGAACGAAGCGCTCTACCACTGAGCTAATCACCCATAGCGGCGTTTGATACAGCGGCTTGTGTTTCGCCGCAAGTTCAAAGCGTTCAAATTGCAGCGCGTCAGACGAAATCCGGTTTTCACACATTGCCCGCCAAGTCGGATAGATCGGAAAAAATCAGGTTCGAGCAAAAAACTTGAAAACGCCGCTTGACGATGCCGGGGTGTAGCCATAATACACCCCAACGTTCAGAGATGAACGGGCAGTGGGCGGTTGTAGCTCAGTTGGTTAGAGTACCGGCCTGTCACGCCGGGGGTCGCGGGTTCGAGCCCCGTCAACCGCGCCATCGCTGCCAGCCTTTGATCCGGGCAAACGGATCGCACATAGACCCTAAATGCGCGGTTGTAGCTCAGTTGGTTAGAGTACCGGCCTGTCACGCCGGGGGTCGCGGGTTCGAGCCCCGTCAACCGCGCCATTTCCTTCGATTTAGAAAGTCATACGCCCTTGTGGGCGTTTTTTTGTGCCGACATCTTACTGATCTTATGGTTTATTGCCTGCAAAACATCAGGGGCAAGCAGTGACCAGTCTAAATCGAGTCATCATGGCACGGCGCAGCCGGCAGTGGGTCCGCGGCCTGAAGCCGGAAACACTTGATGTCATTGAGATTTCTGGTTCGTGGGGTAAGCAATTTGGATTTTGCAGCTATGAACAGATTTGGCATAAGCAACATGATATCTGCACCGGACCCGTTCTGAACAAACAACAGCAGGTGCGAAAGGTCGATCTGGTTTTGGCCAATCAGGTGTGGGAGCACTTGGATCGCCCGGTTGAAGCCACGCTGAACGTGCTAGAGATGCTAAGACCCGGAGGGTATTTCTGGCTGGCCGTCCCGTTCTTCATTCCGTTTCACGCCGCTCCGCATGACTGTTCGCGCTGGTCTGCGCGCGGATTGAAAAACCTGCTCACTGAGTGTGGGTTCGACCCGGATCTCATCCGGGCCGAACAGTGGGGCAATCGGCATGCCGCTTTGCGCAATCTCGAACTTGAATGGCCTCCTGTTTATGACCCTGAGACAGACAATTTGGAGAACGATCCCGATTTTCCAATCTGCGCATGGGCTCTGGCTAAGAAAACCAGTGCTTAAGCCGAGTGTCGAAAAATCGCCTGTTCTTACTTTGTTCTAATTTTTTGGTTGGAGACTCAGCCGCTCTCGCCTATCTCTGAGTGACGTTGGTTGTTGGGGGCCTGAATGGCTGAGCTGAAGAATATCGAGGTGCGCGGTGCGCGCGAGCATAACCTCAAGAGCATTGATGTCGACATCCCACGGGATCAGCTAGTGGTGATCACTGGCCTGTCGGGCTCGGGTAAGTCTTCTTTGGCATTTGATACGATCTATGCCGAAGGGCAGCGCCGCTATGTCGAAAGCCTGTCGGCCTATGCGCGCCAGTTCCTCGATATGATGGAGAAGCCCGATGTGGATCACATTAGCGGACTAAGCCCCGCGATTTCGATCGAGCAGAAGACGACCTCAAAAAACCCGCGTTCGACCGTGGGCACCGTAACCGAGATCTACGACTATCTGCGCTTGCTCTTTGCCCGTGCTGGTACGCCTTACAGCCCGGCCACAGGATTGCCGATTGAGGCACAGCAGGTGCAGGACATGGTCGACCGGATCATGACGATGGAGGAGGGCACGCGCGGCTATCTGCTGGCCCCCATCGTTCGTGATCGGAAGGGTGAATATCGGAAAGAATTCCTTGAGCTGCGCAAGCAGGGTTTTCAGCGCGTCAAGGTAGATGGTGAGTTCTATGAATTGGATGAGCCGCCGACACTGGACAAGAAGTTCCGCCACGATATCGACGTCGTTGTCGATCGTCTGGTGGTACGAGAAGGCATGGAAACACGCCTGGCCGACAGCCTAAGGACCGCACTGGATCTGGCGGACGGGATCGCAATCCTCGAAACCGCACCGAAGGAGGGCGACCCGGTACGGATCACATTCAGTGAGAATTTTGCTTGCCCGGTCAGTGGGTTCACCATCCCCGAGATCGAGCCGCGCCTGTTCTCATTCAACGCGCCCTTTGGGGCTTGCCCCGATTGCGACGGGCTTGGGGTCGAACTGTTCTTTGATGAACGTCTGGTCGTGCCGGACCAGACATTGAAACTCTATGACGGGGCACTTGCGCCCTGGCGGAAGGGTAAATCACCATATTTTCTGCAAACGATCGAAGCTATCGCGCGGCATTACGAGTTTGACAAGAACACTCCCTGGAAGGACTTGCCCAAGAAAGTCCAGCAGGTGTTTCTGCGCGGGTCTGGTGATGAAGAGATCCAGTTCCGTTATGATGAAGGTGGCCGCGTCTATCAGGTTACCCGAAGCTTTGAAGGCGTCATCCCCAACATGGAGCGCCGCTATCGCGAGACTGACAGCGCCTGGATTCGCGAAGAATTCGAGCGCTATCAAAACAACCGACCCTGCGGCACATGCAAAGGCTACCGTCTGCGTGCTGAGGCGCTGGCCGTCAAAATTGCGGGTTTGCACGTTGGACAGGTCGTCGAAATGTCGATCCGCGAGGCGTTGGCCTGGGTCGAGGATGCCCCAAATCATCTGAGCGCACAAAAGAACGAGATCGCGCGCGCAATTCTCAAGGAAATTCGCGAGCGGTTGGGTTTTTTGAATAATGTTGGATTAGAGTATCTTACGATGTCTCGTTCAAGTGGTACCCTGTCCGGAGGTGAAAGTCAGCGTATCCGTCTGGCGAGCCAGATCGGCTCGGGCCTGACCGGGGTATTGTATGTACTCGACGAGCCATCGATTGGTCTGCACCAACGCGACAATGATCGTCTGCTGGGAACGCTTAAGAATTTGCGTGACCAGGGCAACACGGTCATCGTCGTTGAACATGACGAAGAGGCCATTCGCGAGGCGGATTATGTGTTTGATATCGGTCCCGGTGCAGGAGTGCATGGCGGACAGGTGGTCAGCCACGGTACGCCCGAGCATATCGCCGGCGATGCGGCCTCGATTACCGGTCAATACCTTTCGGGCACACGCGAGATCCCGGTGCCGGTTGAGCGGCGAAAGGGTAAGAAGCAAAAAGTAGCCGTTGTTAAGGCGACGGGAAACAACCTCAAGAACGTTACGGCCGAATTTCCGCTGGGAAAATTTGTTTGTGTGACCGGTGTGTCTGGCGGTGGAAAATCGACGCTGACGATTGAGACTTTGTTCAAAACCGCCTCGATGCGGTTGAACGGCGCTCGCCAGACACCGGCGCCCTGTGAAACGATCAAAGGGCTAGAGCATCTGGACAAGGTGATCGACATAGATCAGCGACCCATTGGCCGGACTCCACGTTCAAATCCAGCGACTTACACCGGGGCTTTCACCCCGATCCGAGACTGGTTTGCCGGGTTGCCAGAAGCCAAAGCGCGTGGATACAAGCCCGGGCGGTTCAGCTTTAACGTCAAAGGCGGCCGGTGCGAAGCGTGTCAGGGTGATGGCGTCATCAAGATCGAGATGCACTTTCTGCCTGATGTTTATGTCACCTGCGAAACCTGTAAAGGCGCGCGATACAACCGTGAGACGCTTGAGATCAAATTCAAGGGTAAGTCCATCGCGGATGTACTTGATATGACAGTGGAAGATGCGCAGGAGTTTTTTAAAGCGGTGCCATCGATCCGTGACAAGATGGATGCCTTGGCTCGCGTTGGGCTCGGCTACATCAAAGTTGGTCAACAGGCGACCACGCTCTCCGGTGGTGAGGCGCAGCGTGTAAAGCTCTCTAAAGAACTGAGCAAGCGATCAACGGGTCGAACGCTGTATATTCTGGACGAACCCACAACGGGTCTGCATTTCGAGGACGTGCGTAAACTGTTGGAAGTCCTGCACGAACTGGTCGACCAAGGAAATACTGTTGTTGTCATCGAACATAATCTCGATGTCGTAAAAACCGCCGACTGGATAATCGACATTGGCCCGGAAGGTGGCGATGGCGGAGGTCAGATTGTGGCTGAGGGTACGCCCGAAGACGTCGCTGAATGTGAGCGTAGCCACACTGGGCGTTATCTGAAGCCAATGCTGGATGGGCAAGCCGTAGCTGCCGAATAGGAACAGAGCGAGAGAAGAAAATGCTGCGAATTTTCTTCTCTGGTGCTTCGTAGAGCGCTGCGTTCTGAGGTTGTTCAGTCTCTGGACCGCTTCTCAAAACGTGGCAGCATGGCGCTGAAATCGCGCCCCAAGCCATCTTCGTGTTCGACAAACAATTCATAGAGCTTTGTCGCAACCTGTCCCATGGGCGTATCAGCGTCCGCACTCTCGGCAGCCTGTTGGCTGAGACGTAGGTCTTTCAACATCAGCTCGGCGGCGAAACCAGGGGTATAGTTATTGTCGGATGGGCTTTCGGGTCCAACGCCGGGGGCAGGGCAATAGGCGTTCATTGTCCAGCTGTACCCTGAGGACGTGCTGACGACATCGAACATCTTTTGTCGATCCAATCCCAATTTATCAGCAAGCGCAAATGCCTCGCAGGTTGCGATCATCGTCACGCCGAGAATCATGTTGTTGCAGATTTTGGCGGCCTGACCCGCGCCAGCTTCACCGCAGTGAACCGCTTTTTGCCCCATGATTTCAAATAACGGGGCCGCCTTGGCAAAAGCTGCGTCAGATCCACCGGCCATAAAGGTCAAAGTGCCTGCAGCGGCCCCACCAATCCCGCCGGATACAGGTGCATCGACTGATAGCAGACCAGCCTGAGCAGCTTGCTGCGCCACCGCGCGGGCGCTGTCGACATCGACCGTAGAGCAATCAATCAGAACCGCACCGTCTTGCATTGCCGGAACAACTTCATCGGCCACAGCGCGCAGAATTTGCCCGTTGGGAAGCATGGTGATGACGGCGTCGGCTTCCGCAGCTGCAGCGGCGCCAGAGGACGCCTTGGAAACGCCTTCGATGGCGACATCAACTTGATCAAATCCGATGACGTCTTGGCCCGCGCGCGCCAGATTGGCCGCCATCGGGCCGCCCATGTTGCCAAGCCCTATGAATGCGATTTTCATCCCTTACTCCTCTGAAAAGCTTAATGCATCCGCACCGAGCGGTTGCAGCATCTTGGACACTGCGACGGCAGGCACATCCAAATCAGCAAACTGCCATTTTGGGTTGCGATCCTTGTCGATGATCTGGGCGCGAATGCCTTCCAGAAAATCGCCATGCTCCATCGCGCGATAGGTAAACCGGTACTCCAGATCCAGCGCTTTTTGCATTGTCAGGTTGGTTCCGCGCAGCCGATGCAAAATCTCGACAGCACAAGCCATGGAGATAGGAGAGTTTCGCTGCAGTGTGCCGAGAATTTTCGTCGAAAATTCTGTGTCATCGCAGCGCAAGCTGTTCAGGATATCGCCAAGGCTTTCTCCGCTGAATAGCCTGTCGATCTCGCCCTGCATTTCAGCCAAGGGGCTATCCGGTGCGGGCACTGCATGCTCATCTACCAGTTCCGCCCGTCCAGAGGCTTCCAACTGGTCTATCAGTCCCGCCCAATGCTCTTGGGGAATGAAATGGTCGGCAAACCCGGCATAGATCGCATCTCCGGGCCCCATGCGGTGGCCGGTGGTGCCCAGATACTCGCCCAATCGCCCCGGCGCCAGCGCCAACATCAGCGATCCGCCCACATCTGGAACCAGCCCGATTGAGCATTCCGGCATCGCGATCTTTGAGCTTTCTCCAACCACTCGATGGCTGCCATGGCACCCGATGCCAACCCCGCCACCCATGGTGAAACCTTGCAGGAAGCTGATCACTGGTTTTGAGTACTCAAAAATCAAGGCATTCAGTCGGTATTCGTCGCGCCAAAACGTTTGGCCATAAGCATAGTCCGCCTTGGTGCCGGTTGCATAAAGCTCGGCAATATCTCCGCCAGCGCAAAAGGCTTTGTCGCCTTCGGCATCGAGAATGATCAGATCGACTCGATCATCCTCACGCCAGTTGCGCAGAGCGGTATCGATGGCCATGCACATCTCATAGCTAAGGGCATTCAGGGCGTGTGGACGTGTCAGCGTTATGCGCCCGGCACGGCCTGCGGTGCGAATGTCAATATCGGACATCAAAGACCTCAGCGATTGGAGAGCATCTGGCGCGCAACGATCACGCGCATGATCTCGTTCGTGCCTTCCAGAATTTGGTGCACGCGCAGATCCCGCACCAGTTTCTCGATGCCATAATCCGCCAGATAGCCATATCCGCCGTGCAATTGCAGACACTGATCCACAACCTTCGATCCGGTTTCTGTTACGAATTTCTTGGCCATCGCACAGAATTTTGTGGCGTCTGGTGCGCCCTGATCAAGTTTCCACGCTGCCTGACGCAAGAATGTGCGCGCCGCCTGTAGCTCAATCTCCATATCTGCCAGTCGGAACTGCAGCGCTTGAAACTGATCGATCGATTGTCCAAAGGCCTTGCGCTCGGACATATACTGCAACGTCATGTCCAGACCGTTCTGAGCTGCCCCCAGCGAGCAGGAGGCGATGTTCAGGCGGCCACCGTCCAGCCCCATCATCGCGTATTTGAAACCGTCGCCTTCAGCCCCGACCAGATTGCCGGATGGAATTTTGCAATCGTCAAACTGAACTTGCGCGGTTGGCTGGCTTTTCCAACCCATTTTTTGTTCCAGACCACCGAAACTCAGGCCCGGCGTGCCGTCTTCGACATAGACGGTAGAGATTCCTTTAGGGCCGTCTTCACCCGTGCGCACCATGCAGACATAGGCATCCGAATAGCCGCCGCCGGAAATGAACGCTTTTGTGCCGTTGAGCGTGAAGCCTTCATTGGTCCGTTCAGCGCGCGTTTTCAGCGCCGCAGCGTCCGATCCCGATCCGGGTTCCGTCAGGCAGTAGCTGAGGACGGTTTCGAGGCTGAGGATACTTGGCATAATGCGGTACTTCAGATCGTCACTGCCAAAGCTGTCCAGCATTTTGGCGCACATGTTGTGAATCGACAGGAATGCCGCGACCGAGGGGCAGGCCATCGATAGCGCTTCGAACACCAGTGTCGCATCCAATCGCGTCAAACCCGAACCACCAGCCTCTTCCGAGACATAAAGTCCACCAAATCCTAGTTCGCCGATTTTGGGCCAAAGCTCTTTGGGGATGGTTCCGTCTGCTTCCCACTGACGCGCGAAGGGGGCGACGTGGTCTTGGCCAAAGGCGTAGGCCATGTCGAAAATGGCCGTTTGTTCTTCGGTCAGCGCGAAATCCATGACGTGTGCTTCCTGATGGCTATAGAATTGAACGAGCGTTTTATTCTTCAATCCTTACAGAAATTTTTCAATGACGGCAAACCCGGCGATTTAGGGGATTTCTGGACGGTGAGGTATACTGCGGGAATTCTGCTTTCTTGATCATTACGGAGTATTCTTATGTCGTCACACAAGCTTGCTGTTATCGCGATTCACGGCATGGGCAGCCAGTACAATCCTCAGAACCAGCCCCCATCCACGACCCCAACGTTTTCCAAAGGGCTGAAACGACGCGTTTCGAACCGGGTCGGCGCGGATATGGATGATGTGATCTGGCACGAGGTGGTCTGGGCACAGATCCTGCAAGGGCGGCAAAAGGCATATCTGCGTAAGGTCAACCGCAGCCTAGGATACGACAAGCTGCGCGAGTTTGTAGTGTGCAATCTGTCGGATGCTGCTTCTTACCGACCAACTCCGGATGATGGCGATAAGATCTATGAGGCGATCCACAAGAAAATCGAGAATGTGATGGGGGTCGTCAAATACCAGGTCGGACCACAGGGGCCTGTACTGATCCTGGCGCATTCGCTGGGTGGGCACATAATGTCGAACTATATTTATGACATGCAAAGACATCTGCGCCAGGGTGGTTCACCGGTTCACCCGACAGATGTTGAAAACATGAAAACCGTTGCTGGCCTCGTGACGTTTGGGTGCAATATTCCGATTTTTCTGTTCGCATATCCCGAGAATGAGATTTTTCCGATCATGGCCCCGAACCGCGCGCTGCCGCCTGCGTTGCAGTTTTCGACCTGGTGGCGAAACTACTATGACAAGCATGATGTTTTGGGTTTTCCTTTGGGCAAAAGCGCGCCAAGCTATGAACAGCTCGCTCAAAGTGGGGCCTTGAAGGATAAGCCGATCAATGCGGGCAAAATCTTTACGTCGTGGAACCCGCTTTCGCATAACGGATACTGGACGGATCGCGATTTGTATGAACCCGTAGCGGACCGGATCAAGGAGATTTTGGCGGCGGTTTGACTTTATAGGTCGGCGTGAAATTCCTCGATCAGGTGCTTGACCACCGCCATGCCCGGATCATCCCCGCGCGCTAAAGCTTCAGCGTAAACACGGCGTTGGCGGGTGGCGGAGGTGCCATTTTCTGCGATCTGCCGAAGTCGGGCGAGTTCGGTCATGGTGCCCAATGCCTCGGTGTCTTCGGCCAACATGCCCATCAGCTCTCCGATCAGTTCAGCCATCGGCTTGATTGAGCGATCACCGAAATCGATCAGACCTTCGCCCACACCGTAGCGCTGCGCGCGCCAACGGTTTTCGCCGATCAGAAACTTATCGTATTGCCGCCAACGAAGATTGCGGTCTTTCAGGCGGCACAGCATCCGGGTCAGCGCCTGCACTAGCGCTGCAAGCGAAAGCGTATGTTCAAGCCTTGGCTGTACGTCCATGATGCGTGTTTCTAGGGTGGGGAACCGGTGAGATGGACGTAGGTCCCACCAGATTTTAGAGGTGTCCTCGATCACGCCGAGTTCGACCAGCACGCCGGTGGTGCGTTCGTATTCGCCCCAACTGCTGAACACCGGGGGCAGACCGGTCCGGGGCAGATTGTCGAACACGGTGAGCCTATAGGAGGAAAGCCCGGTATCTTCGCCGTTCCAATAAGGAGACGAGGTCGACAACGCCAGCAGATGGGGCAGAAAGTAAGAAAGCTGGGGTACCAGGTCGGCGCGCAAGGCTTGATCTTCGACGCCCACATGCACGTGCATTCCGCAGATCAGCATCCGCCGCGCCACGCCGCCCAAAGCATGCTGCAGGGCGTCATAGCGTTCTTTCCGTGTATGGTGTTGATCTTTCCAGTTCGCAAACGGATGGCAAGAGACCGCGATCGGAGCCAGATTATACTCGGACGCACGTTTTGATACACAAGAACGCAGGCGCTTTAGATCTTCGCGCGCCGATCTGATCGTAGCATGTGGGCGGGTCCCGACTTCGATCTGGCACTGCAGAAATTCCGGGCTGACCTGGCCTTCGAAATCTGCCTGACAAGCTTCCATCAATGCTGCGGGCGCCTCGGCGAGCTGCAGACTGTCTTGATCGACCAGCAGGTATTCCTCTTCAATGCCGATCGTAAATTCCTGCTGCATGGCGGTCCTCGTTGGTCAATTCACGTTAGTGAATACGGAAATTAGCGTTTTGCCAAGGGTTTGGCCTGTCGGTTCTTGCAGAGGTCCTGCGTGCACAGGTAAAGAGCGGGCGCAACGCAATGTGGAGCTGTCCTCGTGAAACCCAGAAAATTTCCGCAGATCAATGCCGCCCTGGATGAGTTGGGCGTTAAGCTGATCGACAAGGTTACAGAACAGGATGAACGGGCGCGGCTCGAAGCGTTCGAACGGGCAGGGGGATTGAACAGGGCTGCCTATGCCCTGTCACCGGGGATGGACGGATTCGATATCGCGCAACTGATCAAAGAGTATACGCGCCATGCCGATGAGCTTGCTGCGTTGAAGGACCCGGCGCGAAACCAAACCGGTTATTACACCGGCAACGGATATTACGATAGCCCGGATGCGGATGCGCTTTACTTGATGATCCGCCGCTTTCAGCCCAAGCGCGTGATCGAGGTCGGCTGCGGGAACTCTACCCGCGTGACGCGGCAGGCGATCATAGATGGTGGTTTGGATACGACGATCACGGCAATTGATCCGTACCCGCGCGCAGATATCGCCCATGTCGTCGATCAGTTTGAGCAGAAGCGACTGGAAGAAGTAGATCCCGCGCTGTTCGATCAGCTTGAGGCTGGGGATGTTCTGTTCATCGATTCAAGCCATGTGGTTCGGATGAGCAACGATGTCGCCCATCTATTCTGTCGGATCATTCCGGCGCTGAAACCCGGCGTTGTCATTCATGTCCACGATGTTTTTCTGCCTTATGAATATCCCAAACGGTTCTTCTATGACTGCCCAGGATGGGGTGAGCAGTACATGTTGCACGCCTTGCTGCAATCCGGTTTCTATTCAATGCTTTGGCCCGGATATCACCTGCAGCAGGATCGCCCCGACGCCGTTGCAGCGCTGCCGTTTCTAGAAGAGGGCCGTGCGCAGAGCATCTGGGTTCAGCTCAAAGAAAATTGATTTCTGTGTGATCCGGTTCGAACCCAGGTCCGTAACCCTTTCCATAACAAGCTGGAGAGGAGTTAACAGCCATGTTCCGCCGCACATTCATGGGCGCTGCCGCCGCATTTGCACTTGCACTGCCCGTCAAGGCACAGGCCGCTGATATCGTAGATACCGCAGTTGCTGCCGGGTCTTTCAACACCCTGGTTGCTGCCGTTCAGGCCGCGGGCCTGGTTGATACGCTGAAAGGCGATGGGCCCTTCACCGTCTTTGCACCCACGGATGAAGCTTTTGCAGCTCTGCCTGAAGGCACTGTTGAAACCCTACTTCTGCCAGAAAACAAGGACCAGTTGGTGTCGATCCTGACCTACCATGTCGTGCCAGCCAAAGTGATGTCCGGCGACATTGCAGGAAAGCGCGCGAAGGTTTTGACCGTGCAAGGCGACCGACTAAGCGTGAACGCAAAAAATGGCGTGAAAGTTAATGGTGCCAAAGTTGTGCAGGCCGACATCGAAGCCAGCAACGGCGTCATTCACGTTGTCGACGAAGTGATCATTCCCGAATAAATCTACCACCTTCACGAAAACAAAAGCCCCGTTCCTGATGGACGGGGCTTTTTTGTGTTTCGTGTAGAAACTCGCCGTTTAGACCAAACGTACCTGAGTACCGACCTTTACCAGCGGATACAGCTCTTCAACGTGCTGGTTATAGAGACCAATACAGCCGGACGAGCTCTGACGTCCAATCTTGCGGGTATCATAGGTGCCGTGAACCAGGTAGGCAGGCCAGCCAAGATACATAGCGCGAGTTCCCAATGGGTTTCCAGGTTCACCACCCTCCATGCGAATTGGCAACGAGGGATCGCGCTCGCGCATTGATGGGGTTGGTGTCCAGCTTGGGTTCTCCGCCTTGCGTGTGACTTTGGTATAGCCGCGCTTGGTCAGCTCTTCGCTCATCGGGACAGAACTGGGGTACAGCTTGTAGGTTCCATCCGGCCCCCAGTAATGAACAGCCCGGCTGGTGATATCGGCCAACAATGCGCCGACGCCCAACTCGTCAAAGTGATCCTGCCAATTCTGTTGCGAGAACGAGGAAACGTTACGACGTACTGGAAGCTGCGTGCTGATTGCTTCCTCGGTCTGTGGGAAAGCATCAGTGCTTTGAGCACGCACGATAGCAGGGGCCGCAATCAGCGATGCAGCGCCCAAAAGGGCGTGACGACGGGTAAAACGATTTTGGGACAAGGTTGCCTCCAGGGAGTTATGAGCTGCTCGAATAGTTGAATTACCGATAAAATATTAGTGAATGTCTGCTTTTTCCAGAGGGCGACCTCTGAATTTCTTGTGAGGTACGCGATCAGGCAGCAACTGGCGCATGCACGAAAAAACCCGACCCATGTAGGGCCGGGTTTCCTGATTTGAAAGCTGTTGATCAGTCCATCGCTTTGAAGTTGAACTCGCCACCTTCCTTGATGCCCGACGGCCAGCGCGATGTCACTGTTTTGGTGCGGGTGTAGAACTTGAAGCTGTCCGGACCGTGCTGGTTCAGGTCGCCGAACATCGATTTCTTCCAGCCGCCAAAAGTGTGGTAGGCCAGCGGAACCGGGATCGGAACGTTGATGCCGACCATGCCGATGTTCACACGGCTGGCAAAGTCACGCGCCGTATCACCGTCGCGGGTGAAGATCGCAGTGCCGTTGCCGTATTCATGATCCATCGCCAGTTTCAGCGCCTCTTCATAAGAACCCGCGCGTACGGTTGACAGGACCGGGCCAAAGATCTCTTGCTTGTAGATATCCATCTCGGGTGTGACGTTGTCGAACAGGTGCGGGCCGACAAAGAAGCCATCCTCATAGCCCTGCAGGCTGAAGTCGCGGTTGTCGACAACCAGCTTAGCGCCTTGCTCAACACCCGAGTTGATCAGGCCAAGGATACGCTCTTTCGCGGCAGCAGTAACAACCGGACCCATGTCTACGTCGTCGCCCGCTGTGTAGGGGCCGACTTTCAGCTTTTCTACGCGCGGGATCAGTTTTTCGATCAGTGCGTCTGCGGTTTCTTCGCCCACAGGCACGGCCACCGAGATTGCCATGCAGCGTTCGCCAGCCGCGCCGAAACCTGCACCGACCAGCGCATCAGCAGCCTGATCCAGATCGGCATCGGGCATAACGATCATGTGGTTCTTGGCACCACCGAAACACTGCGCCCGTTTGCCGTTGGCGGTTGCACGAGCATAGATGTATTGCGCAATCGGGGTTGAACCCACGAACGACACGCCCTGAATGATTTCGCTGTCCAGCAGGGTGTCCACGGCCTCTTTGTCACCGTTTACGACTTGGAACACGCCCTTGGGCAGACCAGCTTCGACAAACAGCTCTGCCAGCATCAATGGAACAGAGGGGTCGCGCTCGGACGGTTTCAGAACAACTGCGTTGCCGCAGGCCAGTGCCGGGCCAACGTGCCAAAGCGGCATCATTGCAGGGAAGTTGAATGGCATGATCGAAGCGACCACGCCCATTGGCTGACGCATCGAATACATATCGATGCCCGGGCCCGCGCTGTCGGTGAACTCACCTTTCAGCATCTGGGGCGCGCCGATGCAGTATTCTATCACTTCCAGACCACGCTGCAGATCACCCTTGGCGTCCGGGATGGTTTTGCCGTGCTCGCGGCTGAGAGCCTCGGCCAGCTTGTCCATGTCGCGGTTCATCAAGCCAACCATCGCCATCATAACGCGCGCGCGCTTCTGCGGGTTGGTTGCGCCCCAAGCGACCTGAGCTGCTGCAGCGTCTTCGATCGCAGCGGTGGTCTCGGCGACACTGGCCATCGGGCATTGGTACTGCACTTCACCTGTTGCTGGGTTGAATACATTGTCAAAGCGGCCAGATGTGCCAGCGACATTTTCGCCGTTGATGAAATGGGTCAGGTTCTGCATTGCAAACTCCTCCGGATTAAGTTGCGCGAAGAATAGACTTGCGAAAATCACCTGAACAGAGGCAATATTTCAAATCAGTTTTGCAAAAATGCAAAGGGTAGAGCATGACGCCGAATTGGGATGATTTGCGGGTTTTCCTGGCGGTCGCGCGCGATGAAAGCCTTTCGGGTGCGGGGCGGGTTCTCAAGATAGACCCGGCGACAGTCGGGCGCAGAATCGCGCGGCTCGAAGCGGCATTGGACGCGGTGTTGTTCACGAAATCACAGCAGGGCTATGTGTTGACGACTGCAGGACAACGCCTGATGGAGCATGGGCTGCAGGCGGAAGAAGCTATGCGCGCAGCGACTGGTGTCATGTCAGGCTCTGCCAAATCGCTAAGCGGTCAGATCCGAATTGGTGCTCCGGATGGTAGTGCCAATTACCTGTTGCCACAGGTCTGCGCCAAGATCAGCGATGCCAATCCTGATCTCGACATTCAGATCCTGGCGTTGCCGCGCATCATCAACCTATCCCGGCGAGAGGCCGACATGGCGGTAACAGTCAGTGCGCCCACCGCAGGGAAACTGCTGGTGCAGAAGATATCCGACTATCGGCTGCATATGGTCGCAACGAAGGAATACCTGAGTCGTCACGCCGAAATTCGATCCATCGAGGATCTAAAAGGGCATCGGATGATAGGCTATATTCCGGACATGATTTTCGACCGCGAGCTGGACTATCTCAACGACATCGGTGTTGAACGTGTCGCGCTTGCATCAAACTCTGTTTCCGTTCAGCTGCGACAAGTTTCGCTGGGAACAGGGGTCTGCGTGGCACATGATTTCACATTGCCGTTTCATCGGGGATTGCAGAAAATCCTGACGGATCAGGTCAGTCTGACCCGGGGGTTCTATCTGGTCCGCCATCAAGGCGATCAGCGCAATGAGCGATTGAACCGCTTTGCCGAGGCGTTGACGCGCGGAATACGGGACGAAGTAGCGCGGCTTGAGCGCGAAGCTTCACCTTGACACATTCACACATTCCGGCAACGCTTTGGAAAACAGTACGTAATTCCGGAGGTTTTCGCTTATGCTTGTACAGGCCATTCTCAAATCAAAGGCCAGCGGCGGTGTGGAGACGGTCGAGCCAACGGCATCCGTTTCTCAGGCTGCCGAGATTCTTGCGGAAAAGCGGATTGGTACTGTGGTCATTTCCGAGGATGGGGGGCAGACGGCAGCGGGCATTTTATCCGAACGAGACATTGTTCGCGAGTTGGCTGCCAGCGGCAGCGGATGCTTGGATAAACCCGTTAGCAACTATATGACCAAGCAACTTGTGACCGCCAGCCAGCAGGATACTGTTGAGTCTATCCTGTCCCAGATGACCGAAGGACGATTTCGCCACATGCCTGTATTGGAAGATGGCAAACTGGTCGGCATCGTTACGCTGGGTGATGCGGTCAAGGCGCAACTGGCTGAACTTGCTATGGAAAAAGACGCGCTTGAGGGCATGATCATGGGGCACTGAACGCGGGGGCTGTTTCAGCCTCTTGCACCTGCGGCAAAGTTATGTTTGCTTGCGCAGAAATATTGTTGCGCTGGAGAGCCCAATGCGGGTTGGATTATATCCCGGTACTTTCGACCCTATCACCATGGGTCATATAGACATTATTCGCCGCGCGGCTGCGCTGGTGGATAAGCTCGTCATTGGTGTTGCTATCAACCGGGACAAGGGCCCGCTGTTTTCTTTGGAAGAGCGTGTCGCGATGATCGAGGCCGAATGCGCCCATCTAACCGAGCAGACTGGCACTGAGATTGTCGCGCATCCGTTTGAAAACCTGCTGATCGATTGCGCCCGCGATGTAGGCGCTCAGATCATCGTGCGCGGACTGCGTGCGGTTGCGGATTTCGAGTATGAATTCCAGATGGTTGGGATGAATCGCGCGTTGGACGACTCGATTGAGACCGTGTTCTTGATGGCAGAGGCACGGCATCAAGCCATTGCGTCGAAACTGGTCAAAGAAATCGCCAGATTGAACGGGGACGTGTCAAAATTCGTCACGCCCCGCGTCAATTCCGCCTTGAAAGAGCGGTTAGGATAGCGCGCCCATCGCGGCGGCAGTGTCCAGCATCCGGTTCGAGAAGCCCCATTCGTTGTCGTACCATGCAAGCACACGAACCAATGTGCCGTCAGTTACTTTGGTTTCAGCCAGTGAAACCGTCGAGCTATGCGAGTCGTGGTTGAAATCGATCGAGATCAAGGGGCGATTCTCGGCCGCCAGCACACTGGGGATTTTGGCGGCGGCTTCTACAAAGAGGGCATTGACCTCTTCTTCGGTCGTCGGTCGCGAAACCTCAGCAACCAGATCAACGACTGAGACATTGGGCGTGGGGACACGAATGGCTTGCCCGGTCAACTTACCAGCAAGCTGCGGCAATACCAGACCCACTGCAGACGCCGCGCCGGTTGTCGTGGGAATCATCGACAGTGCTGCTGCGCGCGACAAGTAGGGGTCTTTGCCCGCAGTGTCGTGAACCGGTTGGCTCGCCGTATAGGCATGAACGGTTGTCATGTTGCCGTGTTTGATGCCAAGCCCTGCGTCCAATGCTGCGGCCACGGGCGATAGGCAGTTGGTGGTGCACGAGGCATTGGAAACAACGATATCGTCGGCGGTTAGCTCATGATCGTTCACGCCGAACACGACTGTCTTCACGCCGCCGTCGCCACGGGCAGGGGCCGAGATCAATACTTTCTTTGATCCGTTTTTCAGGTGCCGCTCAGCTGCTTCACGGGTCCGGAAAACACCGGTGCATTCCAGAACCACATCCACATCAGACCAGTCCAGTGCTTCGGGATCACGCTCGCTGGTCAGCCGGATGGGCCCAGCACCCACATCCAGACCTGCATCAGTCAGAGTTACGGGTTTGGAATAGCGTCCATGCACACTGTCGAACTCGAACAGATGTGCGTTCATTTCGGGCTTTGCCAGATCGTTGATTGCGATGATTTCAACATCAGTACGTCCGGATTCCATGACGGCCCGAAGAACGCCGCGCCCTATCCGTCCAAATCCATTGATTGCCAGCTTGAGTGTCATAATGCGCTCCGTCAGAACATGGTCCATAGATGGTTAGCGCTAACAAAGCCAGATTGGCGCGAAAGTCAAGAAAAACCTCTGTCAGCGCCAGAAGGCGAGCCAATCCAGGAAATCGTAGAGCTTCTTGCCCAGGAACAGCAGGTGTTCGGTGCCGAATAGTGCCACGTCCAGCATCAGACCGCCCAGAATTAGGATTCCAAGCCAGATGGCGATTTGATTTGTCATTTCTGCACCCTGAACGTAAATGCCCGCTCAGATAACCTGAGCGGGCATAAAGGTACAAGCGATGTGCGAAGGGTCAGTTAAGGCGGCCCATCGCGACGGCGACATCCGCCATACGCACCGAGAATCCCCATTCGTTGTCATACCATGCCAATACGCGCACCATTCGGTTGTCGACAACTCGGGTCTGATCCGGCGCAAAGATCGAGCTTTCTTCGGTGTGGTTGAAATCGGTCGAAACCAGCGGCGCAGGCTCATACCCTAGAACGCGCTGCATCGGGCCTTTCGCTGCCTCTTCGACGATGGCGTTGACCTCTTCGACAGTGACGTCGCGCGAGGCGCGGAATGATAGATCAACGGCCGAGACGTTTGGAGTGGGCACGCGGATGGCCGAGCCGTCCAGGCGCCCTTTGAGGTTCGGCAGAACCTCTCCCAGTGCTGCAGCGGCGCCAGTGGACGTCGGGATCATCGACATGGCGGCAGCGCGGGCGCGATAAAGATCGCTGTGGCGACGGTCCAGCGTCGGTTGGTCGCCGGTATAGGCGTGAATCGTGGTCATGATGCCATGCTCGATGCCGATACCTTCGTCCAGAACTTTGGCAAGCGGAGCAAGGCAGTTGGTGGTGCAAGAACCGTTCGACACCATGTTGTCGTTTGCAGTCAGGCTGTTGTGGTTCACACCAAATACGATGGTCTTGTCGACATTCTTGCCAGGGGCCGATAGCAGAACCTTGCCTGCGCCGCGCTCAAGATGGGTTTTAGCCTTCAGGCCGTCGTTGAATTTACCGGTGCATTCCAGAACGACATCGCAGCCTTCCCAGTCCAGCTCGTTCATATCGTAGGTCGAGAACATCTCCATCGGGCCGCGACCCAGATCCATGGTGTTGCCTTCGACCGAGACGTCGCGTGGGAAACGTCCATGGATGCTGTCGTATTTCAACAGATGCGCCGAGGTTTCCAGCGGGCCGGTGGCGTTGACCTTGATCACTTCGATGTCGTTGCGCGCCGATGCGGCGATGTGCGACAGAGTACAGCGGCCGATGCGGCCAAAACCATTGATACCGACCTTGATGGTCATCCGACGTCTCCAAAAATGCGCTTGCGTTGCAGGCCATATAGCCGCGAATATTGAATCTCAAAAGGGCAAAAATGGCATATTTTTAAGGTGTTAGCGCAAACCTGCGCCGATTGCGCTAACGCTTGCGCTAGCCGTTGGATCAGGTAGGGTCCGATCGAACAGATGAATGGAAAGGAAGCGCGATGAGTGGTCTGTTGGCCCTGTTGGACGACGTGGCGGGCATTGCAAAGGTCGCGGCGGCTTCGGTGGACGATGTGGTGGCCGCTGCCGGCAAGGCTGGGGCCAAGACTGCGGGTGTGATCATTGACGATGCGGCCGTGACGCCCAAATACGTTCAGGGTTTTGCCCCGGCGCGGGAACTGCCGATCATCTGGCGCATCGCGCGCGGATCAATTTTCAACAAGATCATTCTGTTGTTGCCGGTTGCCTTGCTACTCGCCAATTTTGCGCCTTGGTTGATCACACCGCTGCTTATGCTCGGTGGTTCATATCTGTGTTTCGAGGGGGCCGAGAAGATTTTTCACGTCCTGTTTCCACATGGGAGCCATGCGATAGACGAAGATATGAAAAATCCCGATCCCGGCCATCTGGAAGAAAAGAAGGTGAAGGGTGCGATCAAGACTGACTTTATCCTGTCTGCTGAAATCATGACCATCGCTTTGGCGGCCATTGAAGCGCCGAATGTGTGGATGCAAGCCGCGACGCTGGCCGTGGTGGGCGTTGGGGTCACCGTCGCCGTTTATGGCTCGGTCGCTCTGATCGTGAAAATGGATGATGTCGGCCTGTATTTGGCGCAAAACGCTCCGACGCCGATAGGGCGCGGAACGGGAAGGGGCCTAGTCAAAGCGATGCCCGTTGTCATGAAAGTTCTATCTATCGTTGGTACTGCTGCGATGCTGTGGGTCGGCGGGTCGATCATGATCCACGGTATGGAGGTCCTGGGCTTTGGCTGGCTGGGCCATCACATTTACGACTGGGCAAATGCTGCGAGTCATGCTGTGTCTGAACAATGGGCAGGCGCGGTAAAGTGGATCGCGAAGGCGACAATGGATGGTGTATTCGGTCTGGCCTATGGGCTGGCGCTGATACCGGTGGCAACCAAGCTGCTGTCCCCCGCGATCAGCGCGATTTCGGGATCTGCGAATAAACACTGAAATCAGGATCATGTGACGTGAGGTTTCATCTGGCACAACGGTAAGAGCGGGGTAAGTTCCATTTGAAGCATACCCGGTGTGAGATCGATGACTAAACTCAGCCTTTCCCAAGTCCTTGCCAGTTCAGATCGGTTGAACGGGATGCTGCAGTTTCCGGTGCCGCCAAACTGGATGCAAGGCCGCACAACATATGGCGGCTTCTCGTCTGCCTTGCTGCTGGCTGCTGCGAGAAATGCGGTCGATGTTCTGCCGCCATTACGCTCGGCCCTGATCAATTTTACCGCGCCCATCGGTTCACCTCCGCTGATCGAAACCGAGGTGCTTCGCAATGGGCGGAATGTCACAACGATCAATACACGAGCAAGGATTGAGGGGAATACAGCCGCGCTTGGGACATTTACGTTTGGCAAGGCACAGGAAAGCCATGTGGCGTTCGAACATCCGGCTAAGGCAGAGATACAGCCAGAGATCACAGAACACTATTTCCCGCCAGATTTGCCAAAACTTCCCATCGCATTTCTTGAGAACTTCGACGTTCGGTTGATCGACGGGGCGCGGCCATTTGCTGGTGCAGAGCGTGGCTATGTGAAGGTTTGGGCGCGCCATAATGATGCCGACATGCGCGATAGGATCGAAGGGTTGATCGCAATTGCGGACCTATTGCCACCGGCCATATTCCCGACATTGAAGAAGCCGGGAAACAACTCGTCAATGAACTGGATTTTCAACGTGCTGTCCGAGGATATTCATACTCGCGATGGATGGTGGTTGATGGAACATCAATTGACAGCTGGACATGACGGCTACAGCTCTCAGGTCATGCGGATGTGGAACACCGATGGTGATCTAATTGTCGATGGTATGCAGTCAGTAATAATTTTCGTCTAAAAAAAAAGGCCCCGGTTTTAACCGAGGCCTTCTGACTTATTTGGGTAGGTTCAACCCAGCAGTTCTTTGACCTTGGCGACTGTTGCCTCGGTCGTGATGCCGAAGTGCTTGTAGAGCTCTCCGGCGGGTGCCGACGCACCAAAGCTGGACATGCCGATGAACCCGGCTTTGGCCTCGCGACCACGCTCGCCCAGAAGCCAACGGTCCCAGCCTCCGGCGCGAACCGCAGCCTCGATACCGACGCGGACGGCTCCCGCAGGTAGTACGCGCTTGCGGCAGGCTTCGTCTTGTTCGGCAAACAGCTCCATACAGGGCATGGAAACGACCCGAGTGCCGATGCCTTCGGCCTCAAGTATTGCTTTAGCTTCCATCGCCAGCGAAACCTCGGAACCTGTGGCAATCAGAATCGCCTGACGCTTGTTTTCTGCGTCAGCCAATACATAAGCGCCTTGCGCGGTCAGGTTTTTGGCTTTGTGCTGGGTCCGAACAGTTGGCACGCCTTGACGGGTCAGCGACAGGACTGAGGGGCTATCCTTGAAGGTCAGCGCCAATTCCCAGGCTTCGGCGGTCTCAATCGTATCGGCTGGGCGGAACACATAAGTGTTCGGCGTCGCGCGTGAGATCGCCAGATGTTCCACCGGTTGGTGCGTCGGACCGTCTTCGCCCAGACCAATCGAGTCGTGGGTCATCACAAACACCGTCGGGATCTTCATAAGTGCAGCCAAACGCATCGAGGGCCGCGCATAGTCGGTGAAGGCCATGAACGTACCGCCATACGGGCGAATGCCACCATGCAGCGCCATACCGTTCATAGCAGCGGCCATACCGTGTTCACGAATGCCGTAATGGATATACCGACCCTTGCGGTTTTCCGGAAGGAACACGCCCATATCAGCCGATTTGGTGTTGTTCGATCCAGTCAGGTCAGCCGAGCCGCCAATGGTTTCGGGCATGATCGGGTTAACGACATTCAACACCTTCTCTGAAGAGGCGCGTGTGGCCAGCTTTGGCTGGTCTTCCGACATCTGTTTCTTGAACGACCGGATGGCGCCGGCCAGCTTCTTTGGCGCCTCAAACGCATAGGCGCGGTTGAATTCGGCTTGTTTACGTTCGGAGACTTGCGCAAAACGCTCCTCCCACGCTGCGCGCTCGGCTTTGCCACGTGCACCAATGGCCTCCCAAGCGGCTTTGACCTCAGCAGGGATGACGAACGCATCATGCGGCCAGTCATATGCTTCTTTGGCGGCGTTCAACTGATCCTGATCGGTCAGAGCGCCATGGCCTTTTGAAGTGTCCTGCGCCGCGTGACCCAGTGCAATGTGGCTTTCACAAGCAATCATCGTCGGTTTGTTCGACTTCTTCGCCTGCACGATGGCCGCATCGATGGCCTTGGGGTCGTGGCCGTCAATCTCAAGCACATGCCAGCCCGAGGCCGCAAAACGGCGCACCTGATCGGTGCGGTCGGCGATGTCGACTGTGCCGTCGATGGTGATGTTGTTGTTATCCCAGAAGACGATCAGTTTGCTTAGCTCGTGGCGACCGGCCAAAGTGATCGCCTCTTGGCTGACGCCTTCCATCAGGCAGCCGTCGCCCGCAATCACGTAGGTATAGTGATCAACGATCTTCTTGCCATAATGCGCACGCTGAATTTCCTCGGCCATCGCAAAGCCAACGGCATTCGAAATGCCCTGACCCAAAGGTCCGGTAGTGGTTTCGACACCATCGATCAGGAAGTTCTCGGGGTGCCCGGCAGTTTTGGCGCCCAATTGACGGAAGTTCTTGATCTCTTCCAGCGTAACATCGCCATGACCGGTGAGATACAGCAGCGAATAGACCAGCATCGAACCGTGACCCGCCGATAGGATGAACCGATCGCGGTCCGGCCAGTTCGGGGCAGTGGCGTCGAATTTGAGGTGCTTTTCGAACAATACGGTCGCAACATCGGCCATGCCCATCGGCATACCGGAATGGCCGGAATTGGCGGCGGCGACAGCGTCGAGGGTCAGGGTGCGGATGGCCGCAGCCTTGTCCCAGTGTTCGGGGTTGGCATTGCGCAGCGCAGTCAGGTCCACGGGCGTAGTTCCTTTGGTTTACGGGCAGATGGGCGCTGAATACCATCCGATTGTCAAAGTGCAAGCAGAACCGCGTGGCACACCGAATTGGCGCTTCAAGAGCGGTGTGCAAGTGGTTGAAACCAAACAGTGGGTATTTTCTGTCGCATTCCGTTAGACTAGGGCTGAGCGCCGCCGCTTTTGATTCGGGTAGGCGAATATCAGAACGAACCTTGATAAAGAGGTGACACAGGCATGAGTCAGATCGAAGAACTACAACGCCGTATTATCACCGCGATGGAGCGGATCGGTAATGGTGTCGAGGCCTTGCACGATGCTGGATCCGCAGCCGGTGATGACACGTCGCTGCGAACGGCGCTTGAAGAAGAGCGGGTGGCCAATGCCCAGCTTGAGGAACGGCTGAAAACGATCAAAGAGAGACACGCGCAAGAGATTGACGCGCTGCGTGCGCAACCGGCACCGAGTTCGGAAGTGGATGCGCTGCGTGCGCAATTGGCCGAGGCGACCTCTCAGCTCGCCACGGTTGAGGCTGCGCGGGCCGAGTTGGCGGATGCCAAGGCTGCGCTTGAAAACACGGACGAAGTCGAGGGCTTGAAGGCTGAGATTGAGACTCTGCGATCACATCAGGGCGCCGCAGAAGAGGCCAATACGTTGCGCGCGCAGGTCGAGAAACTGACCCCAATCGCGGATCGCGCGGAAGAGATGGAGGCCGAATTGGCGCGTCTGCGGGCTGAACTGGTCGATAGCGAGCGGTTAACCGAACTCAATGCCGAGCTTGAGATGCTGCGCGCGGAACGGGCTAGCCATGGGGCCGCGATGTCCCGGTTGGATGATGATTTGCAACGGCTTCGCAATGCAAACGATCAGCTCCGGAGCGCTGTCGATGAATTACGCGCCGCCGCAGAGGACGGTGTCACGGATGCTGACATGCTGAACCGGGCCACGACAGCCGAATTAGAAGCCATACGTGCCGCGCGCGCGTCGGACGCAGCCGAAGCGCATGCGGTCCTGGCTCGACTTGAGCCATTGCTAAGTCATGCCAATCTGGCCGAGGGAGAGGTGGAATAATGCCCGAAGTAACCATTCATATCGGTGGCCGCGGCTTTGATGTCTCGTGCCAGGACGGTGAAGAACCGTTTCTGCAAGCGGCAGCCAGACTGCTGGATGATGAGGCTCAGGTTTTGTCGGACCAGATCGGACGTATGCCGGAATCGCGGATGCTGCTGATGGCGGGACTCATGTTGGCAGACAAGGCAGCCGCGCATGAAGATCGCATGAAACTGGCCGAGGCCAAGCTGGTTGAATTGGAGACCGAATTGAAGCGGCTCCGCAGCCAACCGCAGCCGGAACCTGAACGGATCGAGGTCGCGGTAGTGCCGCCATCTGTCACGGATACGCTGGCTGAAATGGCGGCGCGCGCCGAAGCCCTGGCGGCAGTCATTGAAGAAAGGACGGCCTAATGCCGATCGCCCGAATGGCCTTTTGCGCGGCCGTCGTCTCGCTGACTGGCACGATGGCAAAGGCCGATATCGACATTCTGTCCGTGACGTTTATCTGTGAAAACAACACGCAAGTGCCGGTGTCCTACTTTAACGCCTCAAATGGCGATGGGGCGGCTGCGATGATGATCGATGATCAGTTGATCCCCATGAAACAGGTTCCAAGCGGTTCGGGCATCCGGTATGAATCCGTCGGAGGGGCAGGGACATACACCCTGCGCTCCAAGGGGTGGGATGCCACGATCAGCCATCAGGCCGAAGGCGACACAGCCCCGGAACTCGTATTGTTCAAGGACTGTAGCAGCCGATAGCTTACGCGTTTGCTTCGCGGATTTTGTCCGCAGCGTCTTTGTTGTAGCCCACACTGTTTTCATCGAACAGTGTGTCTAGCTCGCCCGACAGCGTCATTTCAGTGATAATGTCGCAACCGCCGACAAACTCGCCTTTGACATAAAGCTGAGGCACGGTTGGCCAGTCGGAGTAGTCCTTGATGCCCTGGCGCACAGCTTCGTCAGCCAGAACGTTTACGTCGGTGTATTCGACGCCCATGTAATTCAGAACACCGGCCACCCGGGATGAGAACCCGCACTGCGGCATCTCTTTGGTGCCTTTCATGTAAAGCACCACATCGTTGGCTTTGACGGTTTCGTCGATCTGGGTCTTAACGTCGCTCATCTTGCTTTTCCTTTTCATCCGCTTGCGCGGCGGTCGTTCGGTTATCGGGCAGTTCAGGTGCCCATCCTTCTTCTTCAAGCCGCCGGTGTTCTGCTTGTGCAAGCGTCACCGGATCAAGCCCGTATCGTTCAATTCCCCCAACCTTGCTAAGCGTATCGGGGTCAGGGCGCATATCCGACAGTTTTCGTTTTCTGTTGCGTTTGACATAGGCTTCGATGAGGGCGGCGACAACTATCAATGCACCAAGAAGAGATATCCAGAAGGGCCAGCCACTCATCTTTTCAAAGCCACTTAGGCGCTTTTTTGAAAGTAGTTCTGTGTCATTCAGGTACCTTCGTCGTCAACGCCAGCGCGTGCAATTCCCCATCAGATCCATCCATCTTGCCTTTCAGCGCAGCGTAAACCGCACGCTGTTGCTGAACGCGGTTTTTGCCGCGAAAGCTTTCGTCCACGACCATGGCGGACATGTGCACGCCATCGCTGCCACCAACCTGAATTTCCGCATTGGGAAAGCTTTCGCGCAGCAGGGTTTCAATCTCGTGGGCGCTCATCGGCATGTAGGTTCACTCCTGTAGGTCTTTCCCAAGATGTAGAGTGATGGGAGCGGGCGTGCAAGATGTCGAGCATTTTTCAGATACGCGAATCCCGCGCCTATGGAAGACGCGAGAATTCTGGAATTCGGAAGAGACGATTTATCAGGCGACCGCGGCGGCAAAGCTCTGACGGAAGGTCTCGGTCAGTTCTGCCAAAGGAGCTTCGGAATTGCCGATCTTCACGCTGTCACCGGTAAATCGACCAACCGAGACCAGCGGGACACCGGCCTGACCGGCAGCGATCATCAGCGCCTCGGCTTGATCGAAGTTGCACGCCACAAGATAACGGGCCTGGTCTTCGCCGAATAGGAACTCGGATGATGCATCATCCAGGCAAACGCCGACGCCTGCAGCTTCAGCAAGTTCAAACGCAGCCAGTGCAAGGCCGCCATCGCTAAGATCGGTACATGCTTTGATCATCTCGCGATTGGCACGGATGAATTCCCCGTTGCGCGCCTCTGCAGCCAGATTAACATGCGGCGCGTCTCCGTCCTCGCGGTTGAATACCTCGGCCAGCAGGGCGGACTGACCCATATGGCCGTTGGTTTCGCCGATGACCAGCGCAACATGGCCATCCCGAACTTCGTTTCCGATTATCTCGTCGCTATGAGCAAGAAGACCAACCGCGCCGATGGTGGGGGTTGGCAGGATCGCCTGGCCGTCAGTCTCGTTATAAAGCGAGACGTTGCCCGACACGATGGGCATATCCAGCGCACCAACGGCGGCACCGATACCTTGGATCGCGCCGACGAACTGACCCATGATCTCGGGCTTTTCGGGGTTCCCGAAGTTCAGGTTGTCTGTGGTGGCAAGTGGTTTGGCCCCCACGGCGGTCAGGTTGCGATAGGCCTCGGCCACCGCTTGTTTGCCGCCTTCCACCGGGTTTGCACGGACATAGCGTGGGGTTACGTCGCTGGTAAAGGCTAGCACCTTGTCGGTGCCATGTACGCGGACCATGCCAGCGCCCAGACCCGGCGTGCGAGTTGAATCCGCCATGACCATGGTGTCGTATTGCTCATAGACCCATTGTTTGCCTGCGTAATTGGGTGAAGAGAGCAGGGCGCGCAGACCGTCGATCGGATCGATCTGTGGTACGTCTTCCAGTGGCGCGGACTCAGGGGTCGGTTCCCACGGGCGGTCGTATTCAGGCGCGGTCGAGGACAGTTTAGACAGGACCAGATCGGCTTTGATCTCACCATTGTGCATGATCAGGAAACGGTCTTCGGCAATGGTTTCGCCTACGATGGCAAAATCGAGGTCCCATTTTTCGAACACGGCGCGGGCCTCGGCCTCAAGCTCAGGTTTGAGGACCATCAGCATCCGTTCCTGAGATTCCGACAGCATCATTTCATAGGCTGTCATGTTCTCTTCGCGCTGCGGGACATTCTCGAGGTCCAAACGCACACCCAGACCACCTTTGTCGCCCATCTCTACAGCCGAGCAGGTCAAGCCCGCTGCGCCCATGTCCTGGATCGAGATCACGGCACCGGTCTGCATCAGTTCCAGCGTTGCTTCCATCAGGCGCTTTTCGGTGAAGGGGTCGCCGACCTGAACGGTGGGGCGCTTTTCTTCGATGGTGTCATCGAATTCGGCCGATGCCATGGTTGCTCCGCCCACACCGTCACGACCGGTTTTTGCGCCCAGATAGACGACGGGCATCCCAACGCCCGAAGCGGCCGAGTAGAAAATCTTGTCACTGTCAGCCAGACCAGCGGCAAACGCGTTCACAAGGCAGTTGCCGTTATAGGCCGGGTGGAACCGAACTTCGCCACCCACGCAAGGCACACCGAAGCAGTTGCCGTAGCCGCCAATCCCCTCGACCACTCCGTTCACCAATTGGCGCGTCTTATGGTGGCCCGGCTCGCCAAAGGACAGTGCGTTCATCGAGGCGATGGGCCGTGCGCCCATGGTGAAAACATCCCGCAGGATGCCGCCCACGCCGGTCGCCGCGCCCTGATAAGGTTCGATATACGAAGGGTGGTTGTGGCTTTCCATCTTGAACACCACGGCCTGGCCGTCGCCGATATCGACGACACCCGCATTCTCGCCTGGGCCGCAGATGACCTGAGGGCCAGAGGTCGGAAGGGTGCGCAACCATTTCTTGGACGACTTATAAGAACAATGCTCGTTCCACATCGCTGAAAAGATGCCAAGCTCGGTAAAGGTCGGCTCACGCCCGATGATCTCAAGGATCATGTCGTATTCCTCGGGCTTGAGCCCATGTGCGGCAATCAGATCGGGTGTGATGGCGGGCTCTTGCATCTTCTGTCCTGTGTCCATGTGGGCCGAGATTGCGGGCCTTTTAGGGCAATGGGCCGCTTGAGGAAAGGGCCAAACCCGCACAGGGGACATCGGGCAATAAAAAACGGAACCGGCCATAAGACCGGTTCCGATTTCAGAGGCGTGCTGATTTGGTTCAGCCAGCGGCTGAAACGTGTCGAAGCCTAAGTGTCAGGCGGGGTTTTGCCCTTTGTTGACCGCATCTGCGGCGGCTGCACCGGCGGCAGCTTTTTGTTCTTCAGTTATGTTCTCAGCCTCATCCAACCCCGGGATGGCGACACGCACCTCGCGGCGGGCGAAATCGATACCATTTGCGTTGAATTCGGCCTTCACACGGTTAAAGATTTCCTTACGCAGTGTGAATTGCTTGCCGGGCTTGGCCATGAACTTGCCTCGGATGATCATACCGACATCGTCGAAGTCGAACACACCCTGAGATTTGAAGGGCTGCAGGAAGCCATCTTTGTGAACCTCGTCCTGCATCATCTCGGCACCGATCTTCTTGAAGATCTTCTTGACCTTGTTGGGGTCGGTGTCGAACGGCACAGTAAATTTCAACTTCATGATCACCCAGTCACGGCTGAAGTTGGTGAGCTTTTGAATCTCGCCATAAGGTATAGTGTGGACTGGACCACGATGGTGGCGAAGCTGCATTGAGCGGATCGAAATTTTCTCGACCGTTCCCATGGTCCCGCCGACATCGACATATTCGCCGACGCGGAATGCGTCATCGATCAGGAAGAAGATGCCGCCTACGATATCGGCCACCAGTTTCTGCGCACCAAAGCCGATGGCCAGACCCAAAACACCAGCACCAGCCAGCAGCGGCGTGATGTTGATGCCCAAGGCGCTCAGGGCTAGTAGGCCGAAGATCACCGAGATGGTGACTTGTGCGGTAATCCGCAACAAGGGCAGGACGGTCGCCAGACGCGAACCACCTGCGCCGCCACCTTCTCCGCCGGCTTCTTCATCCAGCTCCTCGGCCGCTGTCTGTTCCTTGGCCAGACGACGGTTAATCCATAGCGAGACGATCTCGTTCAGGATGTAGCCGACAGCGATGATCAGCAGGAACTCGATGATTGCGCCGCCAACTTCGGCACCGATACCTGCGGACGCAACATGGCGCAGATCAAGCTGCCAAACACGGGAAATCATGAAGACGACGAAGAGGCCAGCAATCACCCGACCGATGCGAATATAGCTGCGCTTGGCCGATCGATAGGCGCGTTCTGCTAATGGCCCTTCGCCCGACATTGGCGGCTGCAGGTGACGCACCAAACCACGTATCAATGTATCAAGTGCAGGTGCAATCAACAGCCAGAACATGGTTGTGAAATGCGCTCCACCGGACAACACGCGGATCAGCGCCGGGTTGCGTTGTGCCACCAGGAATTCGACCAGCAGCCAAATCACGACAGAAACGCCGATTGCAAAATACGGGTAATACCGCGCGACTTCTTCGTCGAACTTGGTGTGGTCCGGGTCGGTACCCAGCATCATCTGTGACAAACCTTCGCGCGCTGTCCAGGCGATTATGCCAATATAGACGTGGATTGCTGCGTTCAGCCAGAAACCGATGCGCGTCTGATCGCCGGTAACCCCGTTCAGCGCATTGAACCTTAGTACGAACAAGGTAAAGCCGATCAGGATCAGCAGACCGATCAGGTTGCGATGCAGGTATTTTGCCCAGTGGTCGTCAATGTTTACCAATCGGAATTGTGGCTTTTGCGGCGCAAGAACAAAGCGCGAGACTGCTGCCCCCAGACGCGGCACCCAGATTAGGTAGAATACAAATGGGGCTGCATAGATGATCTGCTCGGGGCTCAGCAATCCTCGGCCAATCGCCCGAATGACGACGTAGAATACGATAAGCCCTGCAATTTCGCGGCAAAATCGGCGGAACAGGTAGTTCACAGCGCCTCTGAGATCAGCGTCACCCGAGGGCTCGGTTGCCTCATGCCAGCGGCGGGTCAGGAAAATGAATAGCTTCTCAGCAATGAAGCCGACTATCAGGACCGAGAGCACCAGCCCCATTAGCGTCAGAACACCAGCGCCCCCCAATTTGTCAGAGAAATTGCTAAATGCAGTGATTTGCGCACTGATGATATTGGGAACTGTGGTCAGAACATGTGTCCAGGATGCGACCATTTCTGCCCAGATCTCATTGAGCTCGGTCAGCGGGTCTTCCTGACCTTCCTTTTCCGCCGCTTGCTTTTCGGCAACAGCGTCAAGGCGTTCCAGAAGGATTGCCCGTACCTGGTCGTCAGACATGCGCGCAACCAGATCATCAACCTGTTCTGGCGTCAGATCTTCGGGAATTTCAACTGTAGCGGTTGTGCTTGTGTCTTGTGCATGAAGTGGCACGGCCAGGAACAAGACTGAAATCATCGCCAACAATAGGCGGAATGAGTGGAACATGAATTAGCCCTCGAACACGAAATTTAGGTGTTTTTTCGGGATCATAGGCCTACGCGTTGGATTTTCCCAGTGCTTTCCACTGAATTGCATCAGCCTCGCGCAAAAAAAAGGCCGAGCACTAAGCTCGGCCGTAGTCCAACAGGGAGGTATGAAGATGATGAGCGTTTCAGCATCACCGCCTTCATGTGCTCATTTAGGGATCAGTTTATTAACGATCAAGGTCTATTAGCAGACCCCGGCGTCATGCCCGCTATGCTCTGAGTGCATGGCTATAGCTTGCCCAATTGCCTTAGCTGTTTGCGATGGGCGATTATCTCATCCTGCACAAAGTCCCGAAATGCCGCTATCCGTTTGGAATGACGCAATTCTTCGGGGTAGGCGAGGTAAACCGGTACATCAGCACTTTCGATGTCTGACATGACGGGGACCAGATCCGGGAAGTCCTCGGTCACATAATCAGGAAGTACTCCGATACCCAGATCATGCAGCACGCCCTGAAGAACGCCGAAATAGTTGTTCACGGTCAGCAACGAGCCGGGATTGTATGTCATAAGGTGACGCACCATCGACGCGCTTGCCCCAACCTGAGGGGCTGCGGGCGTTTGGCAGATCAATCGGTGCTTGGAAATATCTTCCAGCGTTTCAGGCGCCCCACCATGAGCATCCAAATAGCTGCGCGTTGCATAGAGCAGCATCTGCACAGTCATCAGACGTTTGCGCACGAGATCGGCCTGGCTGGGCTCTTTCATGCGGATGGCCACATCGGCTTCACGCATTGGCAGATCCAATACCCGTTCTTCAAGCATGAGGTCGATATTGAGGTCGGGATACTGTTCATAGAGCTTCGGTAGGCGCGGGGCGAGCCACAGCGTGCCGAACCCGAAGGTTGTGGTCACCCTCAGTACGCCAAAGACCTCATCTTCACTATCCCGGATACGCGCCGCAGCGGCATCCAGACGTTTCAGCATGGCCGTCGTGGCATCGAACAGCAATTCGCCTTGTTCTGTCAGAATCAGGCCGCGTGCATGACGGTGGAACAAGGTTGCATCGAGTGATTCTTCAAGCGCGCGGATCTGACGGCTCACCGCGGATTGAGATAAATTGAGCTTGTCTCCCGCGTGTGTGAGGCTGCCAGCGTCTGCAACCGCGTGAAATATTCTGAGCTTGTCCCAATCCATCGCCGCAACTTTCGTTATCCTCGCGCAGCCCTATATGAAACAGGTAACAAATTCCACAATGAAACCCGGAAATCGTTACGGAATAGAGTAAAATCACTATACAGGTCAGTATTTATGACCTAATATGCACGAGAATAAAGCACACTAATCCGACGAGGGGAGACGTCAGATGAGTCAGCCGAAAATTTCACTCAACGACCGGTTCGACCTGTCCAAAAGCCCGGTTCTTCTGAACGGCACGCAGGCACTGGTGCGTTTGATGCTGATGCAAAAAGTACGAGACACTGCGGCGGGATTGAACACAGCAGGTCTGGTCACAGGCTATCGGGGGTCTCCGCTTGGGGCTGTAGACCTTCAGATGTCTCGTGCAGAAAAGCAACTTGCCGAAAAGGATGTCACCTTTCAATTCGGATTGAACGAAGATCTGGCTGCAACCGCATTGTGGGGCAGCCAACAGGCGGGGCTGCGTGGCGACGGAAAATTCGATGGTGTTTTTGGGCTCTGGTATGGCAAGGGGCCGGGCGTAGATCGATCCGGTGATGTGATGCGCCATGCCAATATGGCGGGCACGGCGCAACATGGCGGTGTATTGATGGCCATGGGCGATGATCACACGGGTGAAAGCTCGACTGTTTTACATCAGTCGGAATGGTCACTGGTGGACATGTATATGCCCGTGGTCAGCCCGGCAGGTGTGCAAGAAATTCTGGACTATGGCATTTACGGATTCGCGCTCAGCCGGTTCGCCGGGGTTTGGGTCGGGCTGAAAACGATGAAAGACACAATCGAAGTGACTTCCGTCGTAGATGGCCGCCCTGACCGGATGCAGCTGGTCACCCCTCAATTCGATATGCCAGAGGGTGGGCTGAATATTCGGCTGGGTGATACACCGCATCTGCAGGAAGCGCGCGTAATCGACCACAAGCGCTTTGCGGCAGAGGTCTTTTCTCACGCCAACAAACTAGACAAGAGGGTCTGGGGAAAACCGGGCGCCAAGATTGGGTTTGTGGCGGCGGGTAAGAACTGGCTTGATCTGACTCATGCCATGTCGCTGCTGAACATCAACGCGGATGAGGCCGAACGGCTAGGCATTACCACCTATAAGATCGGTCAGACTTTCCCTTTGGATATGAAGGGCTTCCACGATTGGGCTGAGGGCCTGGATCTGATCGTGATCGTCGAGGAAAAGCGCAAGCTGATCGAAGTTCAGGTCAAAGAGGCGATCTTTGACGACCGTCGTGGGCGCCGTGTTTATGGCTGGTACAAAGGCGGCGCGGGGACGCTGCACCGCGAAGAACTGTTCCCGACCCGAGGAGCGCTCGACCCGATCATGATTGCCGAGAAGCTGGGTGAGATCCTGATCGAAGAGGGGCGGGATACAGATGGCGTTCGTGCCGGACTGGAGGCGCTGTCCGAAGCGCGCCGGGCTGACAATGCGCAGGAAATCGCGGCGCGTTTACCATACTTCTGTTCAGGATGTCCGCATAACAGTTCAACCAAGCTGCCTGATGGCAGCCGAGCCTATGCCGGGATTGGCTGTCACTACATGGTGCAGTGGATGGATCGCGAAACCACCGGTTTCACCCAAATGGGCGGCGAAGGGGCAAACTGGATCGGCGAGGCTCCGTTTTCGACCACACAACATGTTTTCCAAAACCTCGGCGATGGCACCTATAACCATTCCGGCGTGCAGGCGATCCGGGCGGCACTGGCCGCGGGCACAAATATCACCTTTAAGATCCTCTATAACGACGCCGTTGCGATGACCGGAGGTCAGGAGAACGAAGGTGGGCTAAGTGCCGAACGCATCGTCGCCGAGGTCCGCGCGATGGGTGTCAGCAACGTCGCTGTCGTTTACGACGAAAAAGAAGATGTGAATTTTGGTGCGTTGCCTTCGGGCGTTGAGACGTTCGAGCGTTCAAAACTGATGCAGGTTCAGGAAAAATTCCGCGAAATCGAGGGTGTATCGGTCATTGTTTATGTCCAGACCTGCGCAGCTGAAAAGCGCAGGAGACGCAAGCGCGGCACGTTCCCCGACCCCGATAAGCGAGTGTTCATAAATACTGATATCTGTGAGGGTTGCGGAGATTGCGGCGTTCAGTCGAACTGTGTTTCCATCGTACCGAAAGAGACCGAACTTGGCCGCAAGCGAGCGATTGATCAGTCAAGCTGCAACAAGGATTTTTCCTGCTTGAACGGGTTCTGCCCGTCTTTTGTAACCGTTGAAGGGGCGAAAATCCGCAAAGAGGCGACGACCGACCTCGACTTGCCCGATCTACCGGACCCCGTTTTGCCACAGATCAATGGCACTCATAACGTCGTAATTACCGGAGTTGGCGGCACAGGCGTTGTCACCATCGGGGCGGTTCTGGCGCAAGCCGCACAAATCGACGGCAAGGGTGCCGGTATGATGGAAATGGCCGGCCTCGCACAGAAGGGCGGCGCCGTACATATCCATTGCCGTCTGGCCAACCGGCCCGATGATATCAGCGCGATCCGTGTTGCCACTGGCGAGGCGCATGCGCTGATCGGCGGTGATCTGGTGGTATCGGCCGGGGCCAAGACGCTTGGCCTCACGCAAACCGGCCAGACCGGCGCTGTTGTGAACAGTCATGAAATTATCACCGGTGACTTCACGCGCGATACAGAATTCACAATCCCCAGAGATCAATTGCAGCTTGCGCTGCAGGCGCGGTTGAAAGACGGGGTGGCCCTTTTCGATGCCACCGATCTGGCGCGAGCCGTGATGGGCGACTCGATCTATTCCAATATGATGGTCTTTGGCGCAGCCTGGCAGCGTGGTCTGCTACCGATCAGTCACCAAGCGATAATGGGTGCTATTGAGTTGAATGGTGCGGCGGTCGAGCGCAACAAACGCGCCTTTGAAGTTGGTCGCTGGGCGGTGACCCACCCCGACGACGTGGCCAATATTTTGCGCCCCAACGTAGCAGAGTTACCAAAGACCCTCGATCAAGTGATCGATTTCCGCGCTGCGCACCTGATCGACTATCAGAACAAGCGGTTGGCGAAACGTTATCGCAAGCTGGTCGACAGCGTCGAAGATCAACACGTTCGTGAGGCTATTGCCAAAGGCTACCATAAGCTTTTGTCATATAAGGATGAATATGAAGTCGCCCGATTGCTGCTCGACAGCCGCCAGAAGGCGGAGGCCGAGTTTGATGGTGACTTTAAGATGACCTTCCAACTTGCGCCGCCAACCCTGGGGACGAAGGGCGACAATGGCCGCCCGGCCAAGAAAGCGTTCGGAGAGTGGTTTCTTGGTCCGTTGAAGGTTCTAGCCAAGCTGAAAGGTTTGCGCGGCACTCCGCTGGATATCTTTGGCTACACGACAGAGCGCAAAATGGAGCGTGCTCTGATCCGCCAGTATGAAAAGGACATGAAAGAGGTTTTGCCCAGCCTGACACCCGAAACCAGTGATGCGATCGCGGCCCTTGCGGCTCTGCCATTGGACATTCGCGGTTTCGGTCCGGTTTTGGTCGCGAATGAAGCCAAGGCTGCGAAACGTCGCGAGGAATTGTTGGCTGTTATTCGCGATGGCGGGCCTCAGATGAAAGCTGCGGCAGAGTGAGGCTTTACAAGCTTGTCATCAAACCTATGCAAAATGGCTACCCGGCCTTATCTAAGCGGCAGCAAACCGGAGTAGCCAATGCCCTCGCGCCATCACGTCGCTCGTGACATCTCTTACGCCCATTCCGCAGAAACGCGGAGCGGGCGGATGGTGATCAAGCTGATGGAAAACACCACCGGTCGTCTGCGTCTTATCCGCCGCGCTGACGGGTATGAGCAGGAGGTCGCACAGGGGCGTGATTTTTGGTCCGTAATGGTGGATCGATATGGGCTGACATTAGACGTGGTTGGCGGTGCGTTGTCGAACATCCCAAAAGATGGGCCATTGATCCTGATTGCGAACCATCCCTATGGCATTCTAGACGGGCTAATGATGGGACACATCCTGTCTCAGACTCGGACAGACTTTCGCATTCTCGCCAATCATGTTTTTCGCAAAGCTGAAGACCTGAACAGCATCGTGCTGCCAATTTCGTTTGATGCCACAAAAGATGCGATGAAGCTGAACCTTGCGACCCGAAAAACCGCTCTGAACTACCTAAGCGATGGTGGTGCAATCGGGATCTTCCCGGGTGGCACCGTCAGCACTGCGGCCAAGCCATTTTCTCATCCGATGGATCCAGGGTGGCGCGGATTTACAGCGCGGATGGTTGCCAAATCCAATGCGACCGTTGTGCCGGTTTTCTTCGATGGTCACACCTCGCGTTTGTTCCAGATTGCCAGCCATCTGCACAACACTCTGCGGATGGGGTTGCTGATCAAAGAGTTCAAGAAACGTGTCGATACCCCCGTCCGCGTGGTTGTAGGAGACCCCATTGGGCGCGACATTCTGGACCCGCTGGGCAAGGATACGCGCAAGATGATGGATTTCCTGCGCAAAGCCACGTATGAGCTGTCTCCAGAGCCATTGAAGTCTTATGACTATGGCTATGAATTCGAGGAACGGCATCGCGCCTGAAGGGGCAAATGGCAGTAGGTATCTTTGATTCCGGATTGGGTGGTTTGACCGTCCTGAACGCCGCGCAGAAACGTCTGCCCGACGTTGATTTCCTTTATTTCGCGGACAGCGCGCATGCGCCTTATGGTGTGCGCGATGCCGAGGATATCTTTAACCTGACACGAAACGCTGTGCAGGACCTTTGGGATCGCGGTTGCAATCTGGTGATTCTGGCCTGCAATACCGCAAGCGCCGCCGCCCTGCGTCGGATGCAAGAAGCGGGCGTGCCAGAAGGAAAGCGTGTACTGGGCGTATTTGTGCCTTTGATTGAGGCGCTGACTGAACGGCAATGGGGCGACAACTCTCCACCGCGTGAGGTTCAGGTGCAGCATGTTGCGCTGTTTGCGACGCCCGCGACAGTGTCGAGCCGTGCGTTTCAGCGGGAGCTGGCGTTTCGGGCGATAGGGGTTGATGTCGAGGCGCAAGCCTGCGGCGGGGTTGTGGACGCCATCGAAGAGGGCGACATGATCTTGGCCGAGGCTTTGGTACGCAGCCATGTGGATGCTCTGAAGCGCAAGATGCCGGAACCGCAAGCAGCCATTCTGGGCTGTACGCATTACCCGCTGATGGCAGAGACGTTTCAGCAGGCGCTCGGACCGGATGTGAAAGTCTATAGCCAGGGTGATCTGGTTGCGGAAAGCCTTGCAGACTACTTGCAACGGCATCCGAATATGCTGGGTGAGGGCACTGATGGCTTCCTGACAACGGGTAAGCCGGGCGTTGTGACGGATCGCGCGACTCAGTTCCTCCGACGACAAATCACCTTTGAAGCCGCCTGACCTAGGTCAAGGACGGCGCTTTTCCGATTCCGTAATTCGTTGACCGTCACAGCGGCGGTCACCCCATGTGACACATGAATGAAAGAGGTCTGACATGACCCACAAAATCGCAATTCTTGGCGCTTCTGGTTACACCGGCGCGGAACTCGTGCGGCTGATCGCCGGGCATCCGAGTATGGAAATCAAATCTCTGGCCGCCGAGCGGAAGGCTGGACAGACAATGGCGCAGGTATTTCCGCATCTACGCCATATGGATTTGCCGGTGCTTTGCAAGATTTCCGAGATCGACTTTAGCCAAATCGACCTGTGTTTCTGCGCTCTGCCGCACAAGACTAGTCAGGAAGTCATTCGCGAACTGCCCAACACCTTGAAAATTGTTGACCTGTCAGCAGATTTTCGACTTCGCGATGGCGACGAATACAAGAAGTGGTATGGGAATTCACATGCCGCGCTTGGGCATCAGGAAGAGGCGGTTTATGGTCTGACCGAGTTCTACCGTGACGAAATCCGCGGCGCTCGGCTGGTTGCCGGGACCGGATGCAATGCCGCGACGGGTCAGTATGTGCTGCGTCCGCTGATTTCGGCGGGTGTGATTGATCTGGATGACATCATTCTGGACCTGAAATGCGCGGTCTCGGGCGCAGGTCGGGCGCTGAAAGAGAATCTATTGCACGCAGAACTCAGTGAAGGGGCGAACGCATATGCCGTTGGCGGGACGCACCGGCATCTGGGCGAGTTTGATCAGGAATTCACGGAACTGGCTGGACGGACGGTGCATGTGCAGTTCACACCGCACCTGATCCCAGCCAACCGGGGTATTCTGGCCACAACCTATGTAAAGGGTGACCCGCAGAGCGTGTATGAGACACTTCAATCGGCCTATGAAGCCGAGCCCTTCATTGAGATGCTGCCATTTGGCGAGACGCCCTCAACCCACCATGTGCGGGGGTCGAACTTCTGCCATATCGGTGTCGTTGGAGATCGGATCGAACGCCGTGCAATCGTGGTGGCAGCATTGGATAACCTGACAAAAGGTAGCAGTGGGCAAGCCTTGCAGAACGCCAACCTGATGTTAGGTGAGGATGAAACCCTGGGTCTGATGATGGCCCCCTTGTTCCCGTGAGGACGGTATGAAAACGCTTAAGAAACGTCGTCGTGTACAAGTCATTCTAGTGGCTGTTGCGGCCCTGATACTGGCGACGGGTCTGATCGGATATGCGATGCGTGATGGCATCAACTTCTTCCGCTCACCCAGTCAGGTGATTGCAGAACCGCCGAAACCGACCGAGGTGTTCCGTATAGGTGGATTGGTCGAAGAAGGTTCGATCATTCGCGGGCAGGGTGAGACTGTGCATTTCGTCGTGACCGACGGCGGTGAAAGCGTAAAGGTCGCTTTTACCGGTGTTCTGCCTGATCTGTTCTCGGAAAATCAGGGTATGGTGGGCACCGGAAGTTATGTGAACGGAGTTTTTGAAGCCACTGAAATCCTTGCGAAACACGATGAAACCTACATGCCAAAAGAGGTTGTGGACGCATTAAAAGAACAAGGCGTTTATCAGGAATCAGGCGATAGCTGAATGCAGCATCGCTGAATGCCATCGGCGTCAAATTTCTAAACAGAAGAAGCGGGGCGTTGCGTGCGAGAGGTAGGCAGCGCCCTTTGTTTTGCAGTGGTGTTAACGAAATTGTCCGACCGTTTGCCAAAGTTTGGCATAGGGTTGACGATGTTGACGGTACGGCAGATTGCAAAAGGGATCGTGGCGCGGGAAGGTGGTTTTGTGGATGACCCCGATGATCCCGGCGGTGCCACGAAATACGGGGTGACGATCCATACCATGCGCCGATTGGGTCTCGATCTGGACCGAGATGGTTCGGTGACGCAACAAGACGTGCGCATGCTTAGCAAAGCGCAGGCCGTCGATATTTTTCTGGAACACTATTTTGAGAAACCACGCCTTCAGGTGCTGCCGGAAGCCGTACAGGCATCCGTGTTCGACATGTACGTCAATGCAGGAGCTCAAGCGGTGAAAATCCTGCAGAACCTGCTGCGGCAGATGGAGTATGACATTACGGTTGACGGGGTCATCGGCCCTCAGACTGCGCAGGCTAGCCGGGAGGCGGCTAGTCCAAAGCCTCTGGTGTTTCGTGATGCCTATGGGGTCGCAAGACGAAACTATTACTTCCGTTTAGCAGACCGGCGGATCGCTCTTCGCAAATATGCCAGAACTCGCGCGGGCGGCAAAGGCGGATGGATCAAGCGTGCCGAAGAGTTTTTATCGCCCAAGTATCATCTGAGCGAGGACGCGTTTCAGAAAAGGGTTTCAGGATGGGTTTGATCTCGGGTTTGTTGGCGCTCTTGTTTGGCGGAGGTCGCAATGTGGTTCGCGAAACTGCGGAAGTGTTTCGCGAAAATGTAGAAAGCGGTGCCGAGCGTTCTGTCGAACTGCGCGGTGCAGCCATGGCGCAATTCGGCACTGAATTCCAAGTTCCAAGCAAAACCAGGTTTGATCGATTCATGGATGGGCTGAATCGCCTTCCGCGACCGGCGCTGGCTTTGGGAACATTGGGTTTGTTTCTGGCCGCCATGATCGATCCGTTGTGGTTCGCAGCACGAATGCAGGGAATTGCGCTGGTGCCAGAGCCACTGTGGTGGCTGTTAGGGGTGATCGTGTCGTTTTACTTTGGCGCGCGGCATCAGATCAAAGCGCAGGATTTTCAAAGGGAAATCAGCGCGACAATGCTGAGGGCGCCTGAGGTGATCGCCAATCTTGTAACGATCCGCGGGTTGCGCGATGACAGTCCGGGTGCCGCCGATACTGGCTCGGACGCATCGTTGGCCGAAGCAGTCAACCAGCCGGAATCGAACCCTGCATTGGAGGACTGGAAGCGGCTTCGAAAGACCTGAGGCGCGACATTATGTGCGGTGATCCGAGGCGAATGTGAATGGCACTTGCACCGGTGCCGCAGTATAAGCAGGCCATGATTACAGAACTCGGCCATTTCGCACTTATCTTAGCCTTCCTCGTTGCCATCGTCCAAACTGTGGTGCCGTTGATCGGGGCTGCCAACCGTTGGAACGGGTGGATGGTTTTCGCTGAACCGGCCGCCATCACGCAGTTCATTTTGGCCGCCTTTTCCTTTGGTGCGCTGGTCTGGGCGTTTACCACGTCTGACTTCTCGTTACGGATCGTGGTGGAGAATAGCCATTCGGCAAAACCGATGCTCTACAAGATCACCGGGACCTGGGGAAACCATGAAGGTTCGATGCTGTTATGGGTCCTGATTGTAGCGATATTCGGCGCGATGGCCGCCATATTCGGCGCTGGCTTGCCTCCGACCTTAAAGGCGCGGGTGCTGGCCGTTCAGGCCGCGATCGGAGTAGCTTTCTATGCCTTTATCCTCTTCACATCGAACCCGTTTGACCGACTGCCTGTTCCTCCGTTCGATGGACGGGACCTGAACCCGCTGCTGCAGGACCCCGGTTTGGCCTTCCATCCGCCATTCCTGTATCTGGGCTATGTCGGCCTCAGCATGGCGTTCAGTTTTGCCGTTGCTGCATTGATCGAGGGCCGGGTGGACGCGGCTTGGGGGCGTTGGGTACGGCCTTGGACATTGGCGGCTTGGGTCTTCCTGACGATCGGTATCGCACTTGGATCATGGTGGGCCTACTACGAATTGGGCTGGGGCGGGTTCTGGTTCTGGGACCCTGTTGAGAACGCCAGCTTTATGCCTTGGCTACTGGCGGCCGCTCTATTGCATTCCTCCATCGTGGTGGAAAAACGCGAGGCGTTGAAAAGCTGGACGATCTTGCTTGCGATCATCGCGTTTGGGTTTTCTCTGATCGGGACCTTTATCGTGAGATCGGGGCTGCTGACTTCGGTCCATGCTTTTGCCAATGATCCTGAGCGTGGCGTATTTATCCTGTTCATCCTGATCATCTTTACCGGCGGTGCGTTGACCCTGTTTGCTGCACGCGCGCAGGCGATGGAGGCGAAGGGTGTCTTCGGAATGGTCAGCCGCGAAAGTGCATTGGTTCTGAACAACATCTTGTTGGCAGTTAGCTGCTTTGTCGTGTTTTTTGGCACAATGTGGCCAATGGTGGCCGAGATGGCGTTCGATAGAAAACTCTCGGTGGGCGCGCCGTTCTTCAATGCGGCATTTACCCCATTCATGGTCGCCCTCGGAATCGTTCTTCCCGTCGGCGCAATGCTGCCGTGGAAGCGGGGCAAGCTAAGCCGGGCGGCATGGTCTTTGCGCTATGCATTTGTACTGGCGGTCACGATCGCGATACTGGTCTGGGTGATGCAGACCGGACGCAGCGCATTGGGACCCGTAGGTTTGTTGCTGGGGGCGTGGATCACCTTCGGCGCCATCGTCGATCTTTGGAGCCGCACTGGCCGCAAAGGCAGTTTTGGACGCCTGTTTCGACTGCCCGGCGCAGACTGGGGTAAGGCGGTGGCCCATTGTGGTTTGGGTGTCACCATGTTTGCCATCGCAGGCCTAACCGCTTGGGAAGTCGAGGATATTCGTGTCGCTCAACCGGGTCAGCCTTTTGAAGTGGGGCAGTTTACGTTGACGTTGCAAGATGTGCGTCAGGTACAGGGGCCGAACTATTTCTCAACCATGGCGGATGTGCTTGTTGAGAAGGACGGGCGCTATATCGCGACTCTTAACCCGGAAAAGCGCGACTACCCTGTGGCACGGATGCCGACAACTGAGGCTGCAATCGACTATCGCTTTCTGCGCGATCTATATGTTGTGATCGGGGATCAACAAGCTGATGGCGGCTGGGTGATGCGAACCTATATCAAACCTCTGGCCAACTGGATTTGGGGCGGATGTATCCTCATGGCTCTGGGCGGTGTGCTCAGCCTGTCGGATCGCCGTTTCCGTGTTGCAGCCGGTGCACGGAAAACGCCTGCAAGCGGGGTTCCTGCCGAATGAAGCGCCTGCTTGTTATCCTGCTGCTGATTGCATCCCCGATCATGGCTATTCAGCCGGATGAAGTGCTTGACGACCCGGCGCTCGAGACACGAGCGCGGGATATTAGTACCGGTCTGCGCTGCTTGGTGTGCAGGAACGAAAGCATTGACGAAAGCAATGCCGAACTTGCGCGTGATCTGCGTATCTTGGTGCGAGAACGTCTGGTTGCGGGGGATACTGATCAAGAGGTTGTGGACTTCATCGTTGATCGCTATGGCGAATATGTGCTGCTGAAACCCACCGCGACCGGTGCCAATCTGTTGTTATGGCTGTCGGCTCCTGTCATGCTGCTGATAGCGGCCGGCATGGGGTGGAACTTTTTGCGCAAGCGTGCGCAGCATCAAGAAGTAGCGCATTCCGAAGGCCTTAGTGAGGAAGAACAAGAGCGTCTGCGCCGAATTCTGGAAGACTGACGCGCGGTTCTTCTTTTCCTTTTTCCGCATTTGCGTCAGTGTTTTGCAGAACGCTGCGCAGCTGAGGTTTTGCATGGAATACGAAGCGGTCCTTCTGGACATTACTGATAATTTGGCGGTTTTGACATTGAACCGGCCGGATAAGATGAATGCGTTGACGACGCAGATGCGGGCCGAGATCACCTACGCAATGAAAGATGCCGCGCAACACGCTCGCGCGATCGTCCTGACCGGTGCTGGACCTGCCTTTTGTTCAGGTCAGGATTTGGGTGACGCGTCGAGCACAGGAAAGATCGACCTCGAACGCGCGCTTCGCGATGAATATGAACCGATGCTTGAGGCTGTCTATGATTGCCCCGTGCCAACTATAGCGGCAGTTAACGGGCCTGCAGCGGGGGCGGGGGCCAACCTGGCGCTTTGTGCCGATGTGGTGATAGCAACCGAGAGTGCCTATTTCCTGCAAGCTTTCGCTCGGATCGGTCTGCTGCCTGATGCAGGCGGCACCTGGTTCATGCCGCGTCAGATGGGGTTTGCCAAAGCGATGGGTGCAGCTTTGTTTGCAGACAAGATCAGTGCGCGACAGGCGGATGAATGGGGATTGATCTGGGAAGCGGTTGCAGATGATGAGTTCGACGCTCATTGGCGCAAGAGAGCCGCGTATTTGGCGAATGGCCCAACCTCCGGGTTTCGCGCGATCAAACAAGCGATCCGGGGAACTTACGATAGAACATTACCTCAGCAACTTGCAGCCGAAGCCCACCTGCAGGGCGAATGCGGACGTACCCGAGACTTTGCCGAAGGCGTCGTAGCCTTTCTGGAAAAGCGCCCTGCGAAATTCGAAGGGCGCTGATCATTCAATCAGGCCCGGCGGCGGCGACGAGTGCGCCGTTCGGGAACGGCCTCGTCCCCAGTGCCATCTGAGGCTGAGGTAAACGGACCAAGCGCCGATACGATCTGATCCAGGGTCGGGCGCTCGCCGCGCGGACCGTTATCTAACGCCTCGCGCATTTTGCGCAAATGCGCAGGCATGGTGCCACAGCAACCGCCAATGATCGTTGCACCTGCGTCGCGCGCCATGGCGGCGTACTGGCCCATCAGTTCAGGCGTTCCATCATAATGGATATGACCGTCCACATATTTCGGGATCCCTGCGTTGCCCTTGGAAATCAGTGGACGTTCGTTTCCTTGGGCAGCGAACCCAAGCACCGTCCGCAGTATATCCGAGGCACCAGTGCCGCAATTCGCCCCGAACGCAACCGGAGGATTGGGCAGAGTTTCCACGATCATTGCGAGATCAGAAGATGTAACACCCATCATTGTGCGGCCAGCCGTGTCAAAACTCATGGTGCCGCACCACGGCATATCTGCCAGAGCGAACGCTTCTGCCGCAGCCCGGAATTCTTCCGGCGCGCTTATGGTCTCAAGCCACAGAACATCTGCGCCTCCGGCCTTCAATGCCTCAGCTTGTTCATGAAACATCTCGACGGCTTCGGCGTGTGAGAGGCTACCGACAGGATCCATGATCTCGCCGGTCGGACCAACGGATCCGGCCACGATGATTGGGCGGCCTGCTTTATCAGCGACTTCGCGACCCAGTTCAGCGCCAGTACGGTTCAGCTCGGCCACGCGGTTCTGGGCGTCGTGTAACTTCAAACGCGCGGCTGTTCCACCAAATGTGTTTGTCAAAAACAGATCACTGCCGGCATCGACCGAGCCCTGATACAGAGCACGAATCTTGTCAGGCGCATCGACATTCCACAATTCCGGCGCATCGCCTGATTGCAGGCCCATGTTGAACAGGTTCGTCCCGGTCGCGCCATCCGCCAGAATGACGTCTACGGTTTCCAGAAGGTTGCTGAGCGCGTTTGTCATTGGAGTATTCCAAAATTGGGGCCACAGCCCGTAAAAATATGAGACGCCCCGTGTCTCACGACCGGGGCGTCAAATCAAATTCATAAAACTCATGAAGATCATGAGTTTTGCAGCTCAGGCATCAGGACTCGGCTTCTGCCATCACCTGCTCTTTGGCTTCGACTAGAAGTTCGACCATCTTCTCGCGGATTTTAGCCTCATCCGCGAGATCACCGAGGTACCCTTTGACCGCCTCGACAACATCGTCTTCGCTGACATTTTGCAGGTCGGTGTGGACAAGTTCCTGCCCGTATTTACGCGCCTGTTCCACAGTCTCGCCTTTCAGCGCCGAGGCCCATACAGCCATAAATCGGTTGCGGCGCATCCGAGCGATGAACTGCATCTTTTCGTCATGAGCGAATTTGTTTTCAAACGCGGCTTCACGTTCGTCGAATGTGGTCATTGGTTGGGGACCTCTTGGGTTAGATGTTCTTTTCTGATGATATGACTATACGACGCCCTGTGCGCAAGGTATTTGCGCTGCGTCAAAGCCTCTCGGGGTTGCGAACTTGCGGGAAAGCGGGGCTTGCACTATGAGGGCGCCAACGTGAAGGGACTCATTCCCTTTCCCCAGACTGGAAAGGTCGCTCATGGCGCGTCGCAAGAAGATTTACGAAGGTAAAGCCAAGATCCTGTATGAAGGTCCCGAGCCGGGCACCATCGTGCAGTACTTCAAGGATGACGCCACAGCTTTCAACGCCGAGAAGAAAGACGTGATCGATGGAAAGGGCGTTCTGAACAACCGGTTGAGCGAATTCTTCATGACCGGTCTGGCCCAGATCGGAGTTCCGACGCACTTCATTCGCCGTCTGAACATGCGGGAGCAACTTGTGCGGAATTGTGAGATCATTCCACTGGAAGTGATCGTCCGCAACTATGCCGCCGGATCGATGTCCAAACGCCTCGGTATCGCCGAGGGTACTCAACTGCCGCGCCCGATTGTTGAATACTGCTACAAGGACGATGCGCTGGGTGATCCGTTGGTGACCGAAGAGCACATTGCGGCATTCGGCTGGGCGAGCCAGCAGGATATGGACGATATCCTGAGCCTTGCACTGCGCGTTAATGATTTCATGAGCGGCGTGATGCTGGCGGTTGGTATTCGTCTGGTCGATTTCAAAATCGAGATCGGGCGCGTGTTCGAAGGCGATTTCCAACGACTGATCATTGCGGACGAAATCAGCCCCGATAGCTGCCGTCTATGGGATATCGAAACCGGTCAGAAGCTGGACAAGGATGTGTTCCGCCGTGATCTGGGTAGTCTGACTGATGCATATTCTGAGGTCGCCCGCCGTCTTGGCGTTCTGCCCAAAAGCAATGTCACAAAACCAACGCTGATCAACTGATCCTGTCTCATATCGACAGGGTTGTCCGACAAGCCCAAGCGGGGTATCCCGCGCCCAACGAAACGGATCGATGCGCGGTCCATCAGTGGAGTTCTCGAAAATGAAAGCACGTGTGCATGTGATGCTCAAGAACGGGGTTCTGGACCCGCAGGGCGAGGCTGTGCGTCACGCATTGGGTGCGATGGGCTTTGATCAGGTCGAAGGTGTCCGTCAGGGCAAGGTGATCGATCTGGAACTGGCAGACGGCGCGACCGAGGCGGACGTAACCAAGATGTGCGAAAAGCTGTTGGCCAACACGGTCATCGAACGCTTTGAGATCGAACTGCTCTAAGTTTTTCTGACCTAGGAGGGTCCGCCATGCGCGCAGCCGTCATCGTTTTCCCCGGTTCCAACTGCGATCGTGATCTTGCTGTTGCCTTCGAGCAGGCCGGTTTTTCCGTCGATATGGTCTGGCACAAGGATGCCGCGCTGCCCGAGGGTATAGATATCGTCGGTGTGCCGGGTGGGTTTTCTTACGGCGATTATCTGCGCTGCGGCGCGATTGCGGCGCAATCGCCCATTTGTAAAGCGCTGGCCGCGCATACCGAGCGTGGTGGCTATGCCGTCGGCATCTGCAACGGTTTTCAGGTTCTGACCGAAACCGGAATTCTACCTGGCGCGCTGTTGCGCAATGCCGGTCTGAAATACATCTGCAAAACGATCGGACTCAAGGTCGAAACCAGCGATAGCGCCTTTACTGAAGGATACAATGCCGGGGATGTGATCGATATCCCGATTGCGCATCACGATGGCAATTATTTCGCAGACGATGAGACCTTGGCCGAGTTGAAGGATCAGGATCGCATTGCCTTCACATATGCCGAAAATCCCAATGGTTCGCGCGACGATATTGCAGGGATTTTATCGCACAACCGGCGCGTGTTAGGCATGATGCCCCACCCAGAACGAGCGGCGGATTCAGGCCACGGAGGCACTGACGGGACGGCGCTCTTCCGCGCATTGGCCGGGGTGCTGACGCCCGCGTGACTTGAGGTCATCAGTCGGGACGCGTAGCGTCAGTACATGAGCGCGGAAGATCAAGCAGACAGCAAAGGGTTTCTGAACCGGTTTCGCGGCGCGCCTATGGGCTGGCGGCTGCGTCTTGCCGTGTTTTTGTTGCTGCTTGCTACCGTCGCCACAGTGTGGATCACCAACAGTCTGCTAACCAGTCGCTTCACCGAATCGACCAGAAACCGCGCCGAACTGCGGTTAGCCTTGTATTCCGGCAACCTGCTGAGTGAGTTGCGGCGCAACGCCATCGTGCCGCAGTTGCTTGCCCGTGACCCCACCCTGATTTCGGCCCTGCAATCCAGCGATTACACGCTGTCTAGCCAGCGTCTGATCTCTTTCGTTGAAGAAATCGGGGCGGCCTCGCTGGTTTTGTTGGATGGGGATGGCCTGACACGTGCTGCAACCGACCGGAACCGGTTGCAGGAAAGCCACCGGAACTCGCCTTACTTCATCGATGCTATCCGGTCGAATGCCACTATATTCTCGGTCATTCCACGTGAATCCGGCGGTTACAGCTTTGTCTACTCGCGGCGAATCGAGGCGAATGCAGAGATTCTTGGCGTGATCGTAGTCGAAGTTGATTTGCAGAAATTTGAACGCGCCTGGGCTGGTATTTCTGACGCGGTGATGGTCACAGACAGCACTGGTACGATCATCCTCTCGACCGAGCCTCAGTGGCGAGGTCTGGATGAAAGCGGTGCCATGTTGCGCCAACCCCCTCAGAACGCGATTCAGCGCGCAATCCGGGCCACAACCGATTGGAGCGCTTTGCCCCCGGATGCCTATCTTCAGGGCGAGGCTGTGATGCGGATGGAGACCCGTATTCCGTTCCGGGGCTGGCAAATGACCTCGTTCACCACCTATTCATCGATCCGCGAGCGGGTGAACAGCGTTCTGGCGCTTGAGATCATGGCATTTGCGATTCTTCTGGCGCTGACCTTCTATGCGCTCAGCCGCAGGGCGACGTTGCGCATGACCTTGTTCCAGCGCGAGTCGGCGGAGCTTCGCGCATTGAACGTAAGGCTGCAGCGGGAAATCGCTGAGCGTGAACGTGTTGAAAAGACGCTGGAAGTTGCCGAACAAACCCTTGCCCAGAGCTCAAAACTGGCAGCACTTGGCGAGATGTCTGCGGCAGTCAGTCACGAGTTAAATCAACCTCTGGCTGCGATGAAAACTTATCTGGCCGGCGCGCGTCTGCTTTTGCGTCGAAACCGGCCCGAAGAGGCGTTGGCCAGCTTTGGGCGGATCGACGGATTGATCGAGCGGATGGGAGCGATCACGCGCCAGCTCAAATCCTATGCGCGCAAAGGTGCAGATGCGTTTTCGCCAGTAAATCTTGGCGAAGCGCTGGCCTCGTCCCTGTCGATGATGGAACCGCAGCTGCGTCAGCGGCATGTGAAGATAACCCAGATTTTGCCCGAAGAACCTGTTATAGTGATGGGTGATCGGATGCGGATCGAACAGGTTATGGTCAATCTCTTGCGCAATGCGCTGGATGCGACCAAGTCTGTGGATGAGCCGGATGTCGAGATCATTCTCGCTGCAGGTGAAACTGCGGTACTGACCGTGCGGGACAATGGCCACGGGATCGAGGATATCGAAAACCTGTTCGAGCCGTTTTATACGACCAAACGCCCGGGGGACGGCGTTGGTCTGGGGCTTGCCATCTCGTCCGGGATCGTGAACGACCATGGCGGACGGCTGACCGCGCGCAACGGCCAACAGGGTGGCGCGGTGTTTGAGATGCAATTGCCCATATTGGGAAGCGACGGCCTTGAGGCCGCGGAATAGAGGAAGTGACTATGGCACAGGCCATGAAAATCGCCATCGTGGATGATGAACAGGACATGCGCCAGTCGATCAGCCAGTGGCTGGCTTTGTCGGGGTACGACACCGAAACCTTTTCAAGCGCCGAGGATGCGCTCAAGGTCTTGGGGCCAGAATACCCCGGGATCGTGATTTCTGACATCAAGATGCCTGGAATGGATGGCATTCAACTGCTGAAAAAGCTGATGGGGGCCGATAGCACGCTTCCGGTGATCATGATCACGGGACATGGCGACGTGCCAATGGCCGTAGAGGCGATGCGTGTCGGGGCGTTCGATTTCCTTGAAAAGCCGTTTAACCCCGATCGCATGTCCGAACTGGCCAAACGCGCCAGCAATGCGCGTCGTCTGACGCTCGACAACCGAGCCCTGCGGCGTGAGCTGTCTGGCGGTACGCAGATCATGAACAAGCTGATCGGTGCCAGCCCCGTCATGGAGCGGTTGCGTGAAGATATTCTGGATCTGGGGCAGGCGGATGGTCATGTCCTGATCGATGGGGAAACCGGAACCGGAAAGACTTTGGTGGCGCATGCATTGCACGCGGTTGGTAGCCGGGCGGGTAAGAAATTCGTCCTGGTTTCTTGCGCAGCACTTGAGGAAGAAGCGCTGTCGAAACGCCTGTTTGGCCCGATGTTGCCCGAGGACACGCAGTTGCCCGCCATCGAAGAGGCCCGCGGCGGTACGCTGGTTCTCGAGGATGTCGAAGCCCTGAGTGATACGCTGCAGGCCCGTCTCTTGAGCGTTATGAATGAGCAGGGCACCCCTGCGGAAACGCGGATCGTTGCGATTTCGAACCTGCAGGAAGCGGGCAAAACCTCAGAAGATGTATTGCGTCCCGATCTGTTCTATCGGTTGGCGGCGCTGCGCATCACCATGCCTCCGCTGCGACAGCGGGGTGAGGACATCCTGACGCTGTTCACCCGTCTGAGCGAACAGTTCGCAGAGGAATATGGCTGCGACGCGCCTCAGGTCAGTGCGCAGGAAGCGGCTCAGCTGCTTCAGGCCCCGTGGCCCGGGAATGTGAGGCAGTTGATCAACATTGCTGAGCGTGCGGTGCTGCAGTCGCGGCGCGGGTCGGGGACAATTGCTTCGCTGCTGATGTCGGATCACGAAGAGATGCAGCCTGTGATGACAACTGAAGGCAAGCCGCTGAAGGAATATGTTGAAGCCTTCGAGCGGATGCTGATCGACAATACGATGCGCCGTCACAAGGGATCGATCGCCTCGGTGATGGAAGAACTCTGCCTGCCACGCCGGACACTGAACGAAAAGATGGCGAAGTACGGGTTGCAGCGTTCGGATTACCTGTGAAAGCGGAGGAGGGGGCTGGCCCCCTCTTGAGCCTGCGGTTCAATTCAACCCCTGGATATTTCTGAACAGATGAAGGGACTCTTCGGCGCGTTCTTGGGTCGCGATGCAGTTTGCCCATTGTCTTTTCCACAGGACTGCTTTTATTGTGATCGAACGGGCCGGGTATTTTGTGCCTGCAAGCCCCGTGTTTTGAGTTTCGCTGCTGAGCTGATGGTGAGGATAGATCCCGCGCGGCGCGGCAGACCGATTATGCCCCAATGGGGCAGATGAACGCCTGAACCCGTCTATGCGGGTGAAAGGAATAAATGGGCGGGCCGCATTTAGACGCGCCTGTCGGAGAAGAACCGCGATGACGCGCGCGCAACGATTGAGTATACGGGCAGGGGGCCAAAGCGCCAGACCCTGCCGCGCGCCGTCCGATATCGCCCGTACAAGACACCTCCCCAAAAGCGCCTGTCCGCCTGGACGGGTCAGGACAACGCGTTTGGCGCGGTGCACCAAGGACACATGGCTAAGAAAATGCTTATCGATGCCACCCACGCGGAGGAAACCCGCGTTGTGGTGGTCGACGGAAACAAGGTTGAGGAATTTGACTTTGAATCCGAAAACAAACGCCAGCTTGCTGGCAACATCTATCTTGCAAAAGTAACACGGGTTGAGCCGTCGCTACAGGCGGCATTTGTGGACTACGGCGGGAACCGGCACGGGTTTCTGGCGTTTTCTGAAATACATCCCGACTATTACCAGATCCCCGTCGCCGACCGTGAGGCGCTGATGGAGGAAGAGCGCGCCTATGCCGAGGCGATGAAGGCGCGGGATGAGGCCGAGGAAACAAAGCCCAAGAAGCGCCGGTCGCGTTCGCGCTCGAAGGCCGCTGACGTCAAGACGGACGATCCGGTTGAGACGCTGGAGGTTTCCTCAGAGCCGACCGGAATGGAAACCATCGATCTGGATGACGGTGAAGAGACGGAGGTGCCCGAAGGGACGTCTCCGATGGAAATCGTTGCCGAGACGCCGGTGGAAGAGCCAGAGGATGCCGCCGAGCCTGTTGCTGAAGAAGCTCCGACCGAAGAAGCTAAGTCCGAAGATGTAGATCAGCAGGCGGAAGCGCCAGAAGAGACTGCTGAGGTAGCGGAAGACGCGCCTGTCGAAGCAACTGATACCGACCAAGAAGAACCTTCGGATGAGGTCGAAGCCAAGTCTGACGAAGAAGAGGCGGAAGCTTCTGGTGACGAGCCCGAGGCGGATGGCGAGACAGAAAGCAAAAGCGCTGACGCGGCTTCGAAAGACGATACCATCGAGTCGGTCGCAGACGAAGACGATAGCGAGGATATCCGTCCTCCGCGCAAGCCACGCCCGCGCCGCTACAAGATTCAGGAAGTTATCAAGGTGCGTCAGGTCCTGCTGGTGCAGGTGGTCAAGGAAGAGCGCGGCAACAAGGGTGCGGCACTTACCACGTATCTGTCTTTGGCGGGTCGGTACTGCGTACTGATGCCCAATACCGCACGGGGCGGCGGAATTAGCCGCAAGATCACCAATGCCGCTGACCGGAAGAAACTGAAAGACATTGCCGCTGAAATCGACGTGCCCACGGGCGCGGGTCTGATCGTGCGCACGGCCGGAGCCAAACGGACAAAATCAGAGATCAAGCGCGACTATGAATACCTGCAACGACTGTGGGAGCAGATCCGCGAGCTGACGTTGCAATCCATTGCGCCTGCGAAAATTTATGAAGAAGGCGACCTAATCAAACGCTCGATCCGCGACTTGTATAATCGCGACATCGATGAGGTTCTGGTTGAAGGCGAGGGCGGGTATCGCATCGCCAAAGACTTCATGAAGATGATCATGCCGTCGCACGCCAAGAACGTGAAGCGATACGAAGACGCGCTGCCGCTATTCGCGCGATATCAGGTGGAAAGCTATCTGGCCGGGATGTTCAACCCGACGGTTCAGCTGAAATCCGGTGGCTATATCGTGATCGGGGTGACCGAAGCGCTGGTGGCGATCGATGTGAACTCGGGTCGGGCGACCAAAGAAGGTTCGATCGAGGAAACCGCGTTGAAGACCAATCTGGAGGCCGCCGAAGAAGTGGCGCGCCAATTGCGTCTGCGCGATCTGGCCGGTCTGATCGTGATCGATTTCATCGATATGGACGAGCGCAAAAACAACTCGGCCGTTGAGAAGCGACTGAAGGACAAGCTGAAAACGGATCGTGCCCGTATTCAGGTGGGCCGGATTTCGGGCTTTGGACTGCTCGAAATGAGCCGTCAGCGTCTGCGTCCTGGAATGCTTGAGGCGACGACCCAGCCATGCCCGTCTTGCCATGGCACCGGCCTGATCCGGTCGGACGACAATATGGCACTGTCAATCCTTCGCCAGATTGAAGAGGAAGGCACTCGCCGCCGTTCGCGTGAGGTATTGGTGCGTTGCCCGGTTAGCATCGCCAACTTCCTGATGAACCAGAAACGCGAACACATCGCGCAGATCGAAGCGCGGTATGGTTTGTCGGTTCGGATCGAAGGGGACGTTCATTTGGTCAGCCCCGACTTCTCGATGGAGAAGTTCAAGACCGCTAGCCGCGTTGTTCCTGAAGCAACTGCGCCGGTGGTATCGGTTGATGCGTCGCTGATGGATATGGTCGACGCCACGGATGAGGACGAAAACGAAGAAGAAATTGCGGTTCAGACCGAGGAAGAGACTAAGCCCAAGCGTAAACGGCGTCGGCGCCGGCGCAAGAAGAGTTCGGGCAATGGTGACGCGCCGGATGGCAATGCAGACGAGTCTGACGCAGACAGTGTAACCGACTCGAGCAACGAAGCTGAGAGCGTCGATACCAAGCAGACCGAGGCTGAGCCTGTTGCTGAGGAAGATGCTGAGAAAGCGGCCAAACCGAAAAAGCGCCGGGCACCGCGTCGACGCAAAAAGGATACTGAGGCCACAGTCGAAGCAAGCGAGACGCAGACCGAAGCGGATAATGCGAACTCCGATCCGCAGAAAGAGCCGGTCAATGCTGAGGCCGCCGAGGCTGAACAGCAAGAGCCAGCCGATGAGTCTGAAAGCATCGAACCAGCCGCTGAGCCCGATAGTGCTGATGCACCATCAGAACTTGAGATCGCCGAAGCAACGTCGGCTTCTGAAGTCGATGAAGAAGTGCCAGAGGAACCTGCTGAAGCGCCTGAACCGGTTGCCGAAGAAGCCGAAGAATCGACCGTGGCAGCAGAACCCGAAGTCATTGAAGCAGCCACCCCAGAGCCGGTCTTGGAGGCAGTGGCGGACGAACCCGAACCCGCGCCGGCCAAGCCAAAGCGCCGAGGGTGGTGGTCATTGGGACAGTAAGAAAAAGGCGGGCCAACTGGCCCGCCTTTTTCATTAGGGTGCGTTCCAAAGAATCCTCAGGCCGATTTTTGGATCACATATATCTGATGACCATCCACTGTATCTTGCGAGACAAGTGTATGGCCAGATTCGGTACAGAAATGCGGTACGTCGATAATCGCGGCAGGATCATCGGCCAGCACGCGCAGCATACCCCCCGCAGGCAAGGATTTCAGGCGCTTCCGAGCCTTCAAAACAGGCAAGGGGCACAACAATCCCAACGCATCCAGTGTTTCAATCTCATTGGTCATGGGGCTGAGATATTTCTAACGAGCGATACTGTCCAGCGCGCAACCACGAGGATGTGACCGAATGGCCTCGTGACGAAACCCGCGCGATACCATATGTGCTGAGTCATGTTCGGAATTGAGATCATAGACGCGGGCCTTCTGCCTGCCATGTTTATCGCCATGCTGGGCGGGTTGATAAGTTTTCTGTCTCCCTGCGTGCTGCCGATTGTGCCACCGTACCTCGCGTATATGAGCGGTGTGACTATCAACGAGATGCAGGATGAGGCGCGCGCGCGGCGCAAGGCGACCCTGGCGGCACTGTTTTTTGTTCTGGGTCTGTCGACCGTGTTCCTGCTGCTAGGCTTTACAGCCTCGGTCTTTGGGGCGTTTGTTCTTCAGAATCAGGTGCTTTTCGCCAAACTCTCGGGCGCTGTCGTCATTGTCTTTGGCCTGCACTTTCTGAACGTGTTCCGTATTCCTTTGTTGGATCGTGAGGCACGCGTTGATACGGGTGACTCCAGCGGATCTGTGTTCGGGGCATATATTCTGGGACTGGCCTTCGCCTTCGGTTGGACGCCGTGTATCGGCCCACAATTAGGTGCAATCTTGTCGCTGGCCGCCTCCGAAGCATCAGTCACGCGTGGCACCGTATTGCTTGGCGTATATGCGGCAGGCCTGGGCATTCCATTCTTGCTGGCTGCGATGTTCCTGAACCGCTCGATGGCGGTTATGAACCGCATCAAACCGCATATGGGCACAATCGAGAAGGTGATGGGCGGGCTGCTGCTTTTTGTCGGCATCATGCTTGTCACCGGTTTGTTCACCGAATTCAGCTGGTGGCTGCTGGAAACATTTCCGGCTTTGGCAAACCTCGGTTAACCCTCTGGCTTTAAACACGGATGGATAGACGCCAGGTCTTACCTTGGCGTCAACGCTGCGCTAATCTTTGGCGCAGAGGGCCGGGTAATGAGCAGTCAGCAATCCAATCCGCAGGTGCGCAAACGCCGGGTGTTTTACATTCCCGGCTACGACCCGATTCATCCGCGCCGATATCGAGAGCTCTACCGCAAAGAGGGGGGCGCCCAGGCTGAGATATCGGGATACCAGATCGATATTAGCGCTAGGACGGGCGAAGGTCCCTACGGCTGGCAGGTGACTTCTCAGCAGGACGGCAGTCCTGTTGATGCAGATGTTCAGGTTCTGGTCTGGTCGGATATCGTGCGTGACAGCATGGCTCAATCGATACCGGCAACCTATCTGCAACTGGCGAGAACCGCCTGGATATATATCTCGACCGGTACGCTTTGGCGGCTGATGCAGCTGCGCAAGGGGCCCGTAATTGCGGCGCTATACCCGGTGGCAATGCTGCTGCTGCAGCTTTTGGCATCGTTGTTGATTGCTTGGGGTTTAGTCGCTGTATTGAAACCACTCGTTGGGTGGTGGTCTTTGGTACCTGCTGCCGGAGCAATCTATGCTCTGATGCAATGGTTCCGAAAGATCGATAATCGTCTGTTCGCTTATTACCTTATGCATGACTATGCCCACTCGGCGAAGCTATACGGCGCGTATTCGCAAGATCTGCAATCGAGGCTGCGGGAGTTTTCTGACCTGATCACCGAGACGCTGGACACAGACACCGATGAGGTGCTGGTCGTAGGTCACAGCTCTGGCGCCCATCTTGGTGTGTCAGTGTTGGCAGATGTTTTACGACGACGGGGCGGTGTACTGGATAAGACAGTCGTATCCTTTCTGACCTTGGGACAGGTGGTGCCAATGGTTTCGTTTCTACCGCAGGCACACACGCTTCGCGCTGATCTTAAATATCTATCCGAACGCGCGGATATGACTTGGATCGATGTCTCTGCACCGGGGGATGGCTGCGCGTTTGCGTTGTGCGATCCGGTCGCGGTCAGCGGCGTCGCTGGCCCCAAAAAGTGCGGGCCGCTGGTTCTTTCTGCGGCCTTCACCCAAACACTGTCCCCCGCGCGATGGCAGCAATTGCGTTGGCGCTTTTTTCGCCTGCACTTTCAATATCTTTGTGCGTTCGATCAACCTGGACTTTATGACTATTTCCGCATCACCGCAGGTCCTGAAACATTGAAGCAGCGGTTTGAAGGGCGCGCGCCATCTCGGTCGCGCATTGAACGGGCGGTTTCGAAATACATTGCGGTGGAAGCATGACGCCCCCAAAGCCCGAAGCACGACCGGATAAAGTCTCGCTGTGGCGGTATCTGCGTCTGTTTCGTCAAGACTTGCTGTCTGCTCAGCCCCAGCGTCTATATCGAGCGTGGATGGCTGAATTCCGAACGCCGTTCTTTCGCTCGTATATGGTCAACCAACCCAATCTGATCCGCGCAGTTCTGAAAGAGCGCCCGGATGCGTTTCCAAAATCAAATCGCATCAGCGAAGGCTTACGCCCCTTATTGGGCCGGTCCGTGTTCCTGACCAATGGCGAAGTCTGGAAACGGCAGCGCAGGATCATTGATCCCGCCTTTGAAGGCGGACGTTTGAAAGATACGTTTCCCGCGATGTTAAATGCGGCGCAGGCTTGTGCGGATCGGCTTTCTGGCAGGGTTGGGCAGAAGGTGGAATGTGAAGAAATCACAAGCCATGTCGCGGCGGATGTGATTTTCCGCACCCTGTTTTCGGTTCCCATCGAACATGAGGTTGCTGCGCAGGTCTTCGATAAATTCAGAATCTATCAGCGCGAACAGCCCTTGCTGAACCTGGCCGCATTCGTTCCGGTTCCAAGCTGGATGCCCCGATTTCATTCTCGCAAAACTCGCCAAACCGCCAGCGAGATTCGGGATCTGATCAGCCGATTGACGGATGAACGCGCTATAGCAATCGAAAACGGGTCGGCCCCCGATGATCTGGCCACCAAGATAATGACGACAACAGACCCGGAAACCGGAGACCGGTTTGATGCGCAGGAAATGGTCGATCAGGTCGCCATCTTCTTTTTGGCGGGGCATGAAACCAGCGCGTCTGCACTGGCTTGGACGCTCTATCTGATGGCGATGCATCCGGACTGGCAGGAAGAGCTGGCTGAGGAAGCGAAAGCTCTGGACATGCCCAAGTTTTCTACCATGTCCCAACTGAAACTCAGCCGCGATGTGTTTCGTGAAGCTTTGCGCCTGTATCCACCAGTTCCAATGATGGTGCGCGAGGCGACATGCCCTGAACGCTTCCGTGATCGGGATATTTCGCAGGGTTCTCAGATCGTTGTAAGTCCCTGGCACTTGCATCGGCACGAAAGGCTTTGGGACCGGCCAGACGATTTCGACCCCACGCGATGGACGACGGAAAACGGAAAGAAATGCCAGCGCGAGGCCTATATTCCCTTTTCGGCTGGCCCCCGGGTCTGCACAGGCGCAGGGTTCGCGATGGTAGAAGGTCCTTTGATCTTATCGATGCTCTTGCGTCGTTACCGATTCGAAACAATACCAGACGAAACGCCGGTACCGGTCGCGCATTTGACCGTCAGATCGAAAGACGGAATTTGGTTGCGCTTGGTTGAGCGCTAACAAACTACCATCGCTCTTCGGCATGCTGTATGCGGATTGAAAATGCGGAATCATATTGAACGGGATTGAGTTATGTCGAAAGCAGAACAGCGCGCGCAGATGTCCGAAGGCGCAGGATTTATCGCAGCACTGGACCAAAGCGGCGGTTCAACCCCGAAAGCGCTGGCTTTGTACGGCGTTGAAGCATCGGACTACGGATCAGACGAAGAGATGTTCGGCGAGATTCAGAAGATGCGCGCGCGGATCATTCTGGCTGACGATTTCACCAAGGATAAAGTGATTGGTGCGATCCTGTTCGAACGGACCTTGGGCGAAGAAATCGACGGCAAGAAGGTCGCGGATTACCTGTGGTCCGAAAAAGGTATCGTGCCATTTCTGAAAATCGACAAAGGGCTTGAGGATGAGGCAAACGGTGTTCAGATGATGAAGCCAATTCCGGGGCTGGCTGAGACGTTGGCCAAGGCGGATGGTGTTTTTGGCACCAAGGAACGTTCAGTTATCCACGAAGCCAATGCTCAGGGCATTGCCGACGTTGTCGCGCAGCAGTTCCAGGTCGCACGCGTGGTCACTGATGCGGGAATGGTCCCAATTGTCGAGCCTGAGGTAAACATCCACTCGGAAACCAAGGCCGAGGCTGAGGACATTCTGAAATCAGAAATTCTGAAGAACCTGGATCAATTGGTCGAGGGTCAGGAAGTGATGCTGAAGCTGACCATACCCAGCCAGGCCAACCTGTATGATGAGGTGGCGGATCACCCGCGCGTCCTGCGTGTTGTGGCGCTTTCCGGCGGATACTCGACCGAGCAGGCCTGCGACCTGCTTGGCCAAAACAGCAAGATGATCGCGTCGTTTTCGCGCGCACTGACCGAAGGGCTGTCCAAACAGCAATCTGACGCAGAATTCAACGCAGCGCTCGGCGGGAATATCGACAATATCTACCGCGCCTCGATCTGATCGCGGGGTAATCTATTCGGGCTTGATGAAATCGCGGCGTAATTGCGCCGCTTTTTCGCGCATGAAACATCCGTTGGCGTGATCATTGATCAACCCCATGGCCTGCATAAAGGCAAAGATCGTGGTGGGGCCTACGAATTTCCAACCGCGTTTCTTCAGATCTTTCGACATCGCGATGGATTCTTTCGATGTGGAAGCGCTTTGCGGGGCGGGTGGCGCCGTAGGCTCGTACCTCCAGACATAAGCGGCCAATGATCCCTCGTCAGCGATTAGGTCCTGCACGCGGCGGGCGTTGTTGATCACGGCTTCAATCTTGCCGCGGTGTCGCACGATGCCTTTATCGTCCAGAAGTCGATTGATATCTGCATCAGAAAATTCTGCTATCTTGTTGAAATCAAAGTTTCTAAACGCTGCCCTGAAATTCTCGCGTTTTGACAGAATGGTGCGCCAACTCAAGCCTGACTGAAAGCTCTCGAGGCACAGTTTCTCAAACAGTCGTCTGTCATCGGAAACCGGATATCCCCATTCGTTATCATGATAGTCAAAGAATTCGGGGGCGGCGTTGCACCACGAACACCGAGGCTTTCCATCTGGGCCTGTTGCCAAATCGTTCATGAATGTACCCTTTTTGTTCTCCGCGAAGATAAGCGACGCGATTGTTTGAAATCAAGTACTCAATCGGTTTGACGATACCAATTCAGAATGAAGACACGAATGGTCGAAGCCAGTCCGGTTTCCGGGTCGCGCTCAGCATCAATATTTGCCGCCAGGACATTGATTGGGATATCTTTTTCCCGCGCGATATCACGGAAGGCTTGCCAGAACTCATCCTCAAGCGAAACGGATGTTCGATGACCTTGCAAGGTCAGGGAGCGTTTGACAGGACGTCCACTCATTCGTCGACCTTGTGACCGTCAAGGTCCCGGCGCTGCCGGTCTTGCTGCAGCTTTACAACGGTCCTGTCGGCTTTGGATTGTCCGTGTTTCGCAGCGTTTGCATCCGCGCGGGCCTTTTTTTCAGCCCGCGCTTTTTCTTTTCGAAACCGGTTCAGGTTAACCGGTTTACCCATCAGTCCTTGGGTCCAATCATATGCTCGGGCCGCACAACCGCATCAAACGTCGCCTCATCCACAAAGCCCAACGCAATCGCTTCTTCCTTAAGTGTTGTGCCGTTCTTGTGCGCTGTTTTGGCGACGGTCGTGGCGTTGTCATACCCGATTGTCGGTGCCAGAGCAGTCACCAGCATCAGGGATTCCTTCATCAGCTTGTCGATGCGTGGCTCGTTGGCTTTGATGCCCAACAGCATCCGCTCGGTAAAGCTGTCGGCTGCATCGCCGAGCAGCTGGATCGACTGCAGCAGGTTATAGGACATCATCGGGTTGTAGACGTTCAACTGGAAATGGCCCTGCGAGCCTGCAAACTTCATTGCTGCGTCGTTGCCCATCACATGTGCGGCCACCTGAGTCAGCGCCTCGGCCTGTGTCGGGTTCACCTTTCCGGGCATGATGGAGGAACCGGGCTCGTTTTCGGGCAGGATAAGCTCACCCAATCCTGAGCGGGGCCCCGAACCCAACAGACGGATATCGTTGGCAATCTTGTAGCAGGAACCGGCGATCGTGGCCAACGCGCCCGACAGGAAGACCATGGCATCATGTGCGGCCAGAGCTTCGAATTTGTTCGGCGCGGTCACAAAGGGCAGGCCGGTGATATCGGCCATATTCTTGGCGACAGCCTCATCCCAGCCGCCATGCGTGTTCAAACCGGTACCCACAGCAGTACCGCCTTGAGCCAGTTCATAGATACCGGGCATTGCAGCTTCTACGCGCGCAATGCCCTGACGGATTTGGTGCGCATACCCGCCGAATTCCTGTTCCAACGTCAACGGCGTGGCATCCTGCGTATGGGTACGGCCGATCTTGATGATACCGGCAAACTCTTTTGCCTTGGCTTCCAGCGCCGAGGCGAACTTCTCAAGCCCGGGCATCAACACATCGCGCACACTCATCGCTGTGGCGATGTGCATCGCGGTGGGGAAAGTATCGTTCGAGGATTGACCCATATTGCAGTGATCATTCGGGTGAACGGGATCTTTCGAGCCAATCTCGCCGCCCATAATCTCAATCGCGCGGTTGGCAATAACCTCGTTCGAGTTCATATTGGATTGCGTGCCCGAGCCGGTTTGCCATACGACCAGAGGAAAGTTGTCGTCAAACTTGCCTTCGAACACTTCACCGGCCGCTTGTATGATCGCGTCGGCGATCTTGGCGTCCAGCTTGCCGATGGCTTTGTTTTCAATTGCACAGGCCTTTTTGATCACACCCAGCGCGCGCACGATGGCGACGGGCTGCTTTTCCCAGCCGATGGGGAAGTTCATGATCGAACGCTGCGTTTGCGCGCCCCAGTACTTATCGGCAGGCACCTCAAGCGGGCCAAAGCTGTCGGATTCAGTGCGGGTTTGAGACATCGGTCGCTCCGGTCTGGTATGCAGTCGTATGCCGTTTACCCGCAGCAAGGCTGTGGCGCAATCGGCCAGTTGAGCGCACCTTAAACTTGGGCCGCGCAAAGGTATAGACGCGGCAAAGCTACAAATAATTTCTGTTAGCGAAAACAGTGCCATTGTACGTCGGCGGGCTAAAGTTAAGATGGGACAATAACCCTGACGGAGGCAACCATGCGCGTGTCACTTCTCAAAAGCCCTTTGTATACGCTTGCGTTATTGTTTGCCGCGAGTTTTTGGCTGGCAGTATTTGTGCAACACGCTCAGGCGACGGGAATCGAGCCGTTCGTGGGCGACTATACCGGTTCGGCCGACGTTGTTGATGCGGATGGTACGGCGACCCCTCGGGATATGAGCGTTTCGATACAGGAAATTAAAGGGGGCTTCAACGTGAGTTGGACCACCACGACTTACAAAGCCGACGGTCGCATCAAGGATGAGAAATACTCGGTTGATTTTCAAAGCTCGGATCGGCCCGATGTTTATTCTGCGGCCATGAAGCGTAATGTGTTTGGCCATGAGGTGCCGCTTGACCCGATGAAAGGGGAACCCTTTGTTTGGGGGCGGATCGAAGGAGATACTCTGACGGTGTTTTCGTTGTTCATAGCCGAAAACGGTGGCTATGAGCTTCAGCAATTTGACCGGACACTAGCTGATGGTGGGCTCGACCTGTCATTTTCCCGGTTTCGCGATGGGACTAAGTCGCGCTCGGTCGAGACATTCCTTCGAAAAGAATAAATCCCGCATCAAGCGGGGTTTTCTGGGTCATTTCCGGAAGCTGTCCAGCGAGACCACATCCGCATCATGCTGAGGTTCCGTCTCTTCGGCCTCAAGCTCAATCGGGGCTTCTTCCGTCACATGGATCTCTTCGTCCTCGTCTTCCGGGCTTTCAAAGCGCAAGCCAAACTCAACCGAAGGATCCACGAAGGTTTTGATCGCCAGATAGGGGATGTAAAGCGGTTCCGGCGCATCCCCGAAATTCAGCGTAATCGAAAAGCCATCGTCACCGACTTCGAGGTTTTCGAACCAGTGCTGCATGACAATCGTCATCTCGCCTGGATAGCGCTCACGCAGCCAATCGGCCAACTCAACGCCCTCATGCCGTGTATCAAAAGTGATAAAGAAATGATGCGAACCGGGCAGGCCGGTTTCGGACACGTCGGTCAGGACGGTCTTGATCAGGCCTCGCATGGCCGTGTGCATCAGATTCCCGTAGTCGATGTCTTGCGACATGGTTGATCCTCGAAAGTGGTTAATCCCAGCATAGTTCATTCGGACGGAAACGAAAGGCTGTGCTGGGCTGTATTGATTACAAAATCTGCATGCCTAGTCCGGCCAGAACCATGATACCAAGTGTGGTTGCTAAACCGGATTTCATACGGAAAATCAACAGGCCAGCCAGAACGGTCAACACAAGTGCGCTGAATTCAAGCGACGAAGGGTCGGGTAGGGGGAGAGAAACTGGTCCCCAATGCCACCCCGGAATTGAGGTGAACAAGACGTTTAGCCCGAACCACACGGAAAGGTTGAGAATCACTCCGACGACCGCAGCTGTGATTCCGTGCATCGCGGCCCCAAGACGCGGACGCTCGGCGATTCTGTCCAGATGCGGGGCTGCAAGAAAAATCCACAGAAAACACGGTACAAACGTCGCCCATAAAGCGACAATGCCCGCCGCAAACGCCAGCGAGGCGCCTCCGGCAATCTGACCGCTAAGCATGGCCACAAACTGAGTCACCAGAATCAGTGGCCCAGGCGTGGTTTCGGCCAGACCTAGCGCGTCGATCATCTGGTCCGTGCTGATCCATTGGTAGGTTTCGACCACGGTCTGGGTCATATAGGCCAACACCGCATAGGCACCGCCAAAAGTTACAACCGCAAGGCGGGCAAAGAACCAGCCCAGATCGCTGAGCAGTTCCTGACCGCTCAAAGACAGCACAAACAACGGCCCCAGCCAAAGAATAAGCCAGAAAACCGCTGTGCGAACAGGATTAGCAAGTGTTGGGCTGGTTTGAACGGCAACGGGCTTGTCGTCTTTCGAAGTCACGAATCCCCAAACGGCAGCGCACAGTATGATTAGCGGGAAGGGCAGGTTGAAGACAAAGATCCCCAAAAAGGCTAGGCCCGCGATAACCCGGTGCTCGACGTCTGTAAGCGCTTTCCTCGATAGGTTCCGTAATGCTTGCAGGACGATGATGATCACCGTGGCCTTGATGCCCAAGAATCCGGCTTGAACCAAAGGCAATGTACCATAGGCCGCATAAAGCAATACCAGCAGCGCGATCACCAGAGCACCCGGCAGTACAAACAAACTGCCTGCGATTAACCCCCCGGCCACTCCGCGCAGCCGCCATCCTGCATAAGTGGCAAGCTGCATGGCCTCGGGACCCGGCAACAGCATGCATAAGGAAAGCGCGCGCAGATAGGTCTGTTCGTCCAACCAAGGGCGCTTTTCGACCAGCTCCTGATGCATCAGTGAAATTTGGGCGGCGGGGCCGCCGAAGGACAACAGCCCGATGCGCCCAAACACCCTGATCAACTCGTGATATGAAGGGGTCATCGGCCGTGACCCGCGGGCCAATCATGCGTCTCGCTAGAGCCATCGCGCGCCCAGCGATAGAGTGCATCATAGATGTGCAATCCAGCCTGCAATTGCTGCTGGTCATCCCGATACTGGCGTGACAAGCCGACTGAAAGGGCCAGCAACCCGGCGGCCTCAGGCGCCAGATCGTGCTTGTTTGTATCGGCTGCACGTATGATCGTGGCCATGCGGTCCAAGGGCTCTGATCGAAGCTTGAAGTCATCCAGCATCGTGTCAAAGGTGCAATTGTCGCCGCGATGGCTCCAATCAGTTCCTTCAACATCAAAGGGTGTGGCGCCGAAGTGCTCGGCAACCCCCTGAATTTCATCCGGTGCTACAAACAGGAACCGTGCGCGCCTGTCGACAAACCTGCGGATCAGCCAGGGGCACGCGATGCGATCAATCTTGGGGCGGTGCCGCGTCACCCAGACCGTGTTGCCTTTTGCAACTGCAGGAAGGGCAGGCACAGGCACGACCATTGCGCCCGGCATAGCGCGCCAGGCGAACATTCCACCTTCCAGAAATTCTGCCACCACCCCTTCAGCCTGCAGCCATGAAACAACGCCCTGACTCAGCTTTTTGCCTTTCTGGCAAATTACAACGCAAGAATGATCGCCGGTATGATTTCTTATGCCATCAACATTTTGATATGGCATTCGGAATGCGCCGGGTATGAGGGAGGGATCATCGTCGAAATCCCCATCTGTGCGCACATCAAACAGGATAGGAGCCTGAGGCGTACCGATCAGGCGCAAAAGTTGTCGGGGTGTAATTGCATTGGGGGCAGCCATTGCATGTTTCCTTATTGCTTTGGATACATGCGAACTTGGGCTGCCGCCTCACGGGGTGTTCGCAAGCTTACCCCTTGATCCTCTGCTAGCGTGCAAATGCGGGATGGGTCAAGCTTGCGGTCAAGTTTGTCAGGCCCAGTCCAACCTTTGCCCGGTCATGCAAACCGGAAGAGTATCCTGTGGGAACTGCCCCAGTTGTTCAAAAAGTGTAATGAAATCAAACTGATTATAGGCCTCGACCATCTTATCCCCCTTGAAGCGCGCCATGACTTGTCCGGTAACTTCAAGCGGGGCACCGTTATCGGCCCGGAAGGTGCGGACATGCAGAATACCAGAGACCCAATCACCATTTTCGATGATCTTCGGCAGTTCGACTGTGATCTCGCCCAGAACATGACGAAACGCCATGACCAGATCGCGAAAGTCGTCCGCGCCAACCTGCATTTCGGGTATCAACCCTTCGGCCATCGTATCCGGGGCAAAAAACTGATCGATTGCATCGGTATTGCCTTGTTCCCAGACCTCTGAATACCACGCCCTAAGCCTGTCAGAATTCGTCATCTCAGCCCTCCTGTCGCTTGTTCAGGAAGATGGATCAGAGAAATGAATAAACCCTGAATCCCAGGTGAGTTATGGGCATGGAGCAGACATAATCGGTAAAATGCAGGTTTCTGTTGCCAGGTACCTGCGAACCCCGCCTTACGCGGCTAGGCGCAAGGGCTTAAGTTTCGGTCTTGCTACTGCTTACGCAGCAACTGCAACCGGAGCACGATTGTCGTTTGCAATTGTACTAGTTTCGCCGATAACGGTGGCAGACAGCCGAGACAAAGCTAACCCCTTTAGACGTTCGTCGATCCTGTTTCGGCCCCAAAATCCCCAAACGAAGGATGATTGGTGGAGCCGCCGGGTACCGCCCCCGGGTCCGATCCGCTTATTACGAGCGCGTTTATGTCCATAGTCCCGAAGGACCCCTCATATATAGGTTAGGACGTGGTCGGATGCAAACCCGGAATTCTAAGGTTGACTTATATCAAATTCAATAAGTTAAGCAGCTTTGTTCATGTTGGCGAGAATAAGCCAAAGGGCCAGAACAAGCTCGATTCCACCAAAAGTCAGCGCCTTGACGAACGGGGGATTATCCAGCGCCAAAGACACAAATCGACCCAACGCCGCCCCTGCATAAACAACGCCCAGCATGGCATATGCCATCGGTGTGTTGAGCCAGAGAACCACGGCACCTGTCACCACGAACAACCCGCCAACCGAGGCTCGCATCTCACTAAGTCCCATGGTGCTTTTGGTGGGGGCTAGGTCCAGCGCGTTGGCTGTGTAGGCCGGGGCCAGAAATCCGAACAAACCAAAGCCGATGGTCAGCAAGGCGGCAATCACGTTAAGGGCTGTGATCATGGACTTTTTCCCTTTCTGCTCTGCCCGCAGAGTCTAGCGCAGCACTATGTAAAGAAAAGCATCTAAATCGCTGACCACAAGCCTATAACTCCGACCGCGATCAGGCTGAGAGCCCAGACAAGTTCCAGATTGAACCAACTGCGTGACAGAAATTGAAGGCCCAGCCAGCGATAGACGGCGAAGGCCAGAATGCCCCCGCCAAGGATCATGGCGGCTGTGTGAAGTGCAGCGACCGTCAGTACGAGCAGGCCATTGCTCGCCATGATCTGAGAGACTGCGATCTGGCCCGTTTCCAACTCGTCTGATCCACACAATCCAAGATAAATCGGAACCAGCATCAACGCCGCGCCGTGTGCCAGCGCAACGAGGAACGACCAAAGTGCCAATTTGCTTGGCGGTACGCGCGACAACATCCGGGGATGCCGGCGTGTTATGGCGATGTAAACACCCATTGTGATCACAATCAGCGCAGCACCGATACGAATTTCGCGTTGATATTCAACCAGAACTGCCATCATAGCAAATGGCAGTAGGACCCCCAGCATGGCGACGAAATGACCACCAGCCAGGGCGGTCAATGCGCGCCACAAAGCTGATGGCCGTTGTTCCATCAGCGCCGAAGATACCGCAAGCGGCCAGCCCATTCCGGGATTCAGGCCATGATAAGCGCCGCTAAGCACAACGGCCAGCCAGAGACCAGCCGTTGATGTCATCAGAGTCTCCAACTCAGACCGATGGGTAGCAGAAACTATCGGTAGAACAGTCTCCACCCTCAAGCCGGATTTGGTGGGCCCGATATCCGTCGGGGAAGTCGACCCAGAACTTCGGATCCAATGTCAGGCCTCCGTTTTCGCCAACATCCGCCTTGACCATCGCAGCCCCGCGTTCACCGGGATAGAACTGATCATCCCAAGTGGAATAAAGCGAATTGGTCCAATATACCCGCTTTCCGTCGCGGCTGATTTCAACCATCTGCGGCCCGTAACCAAAGTCTTGCCCGTTGGGATGTTTTGTTTTCTTGACGATCCCCCCGATCTCGACTTTGCCTGCAAGGGTCGGGTTCATCGGATCAGAGACATCGTATTGATGCATCTCACCCGTACCCCAACAGGCCACATAAAGGTATTTATCGTCCAGGCTGAGGTCGATATCCGTGACCAGTGGCGGAACGGCAGAGAAGCCTTTCAGCAATTCAGGCAAGTCATCTGGATCAGCGGGCTGCGGATCGATCGTGATGGTCTTCTTGGCCTCGAAGGTGCCATCATCATTACGCCACCAAGTAAAGATCGCGCCCTGCAGGTTGGTCGTGTCAACCACCACACCACAGAACCCATATTGTTTGACCGGATCGTGAGCGGGCCGGATTTCCAGGGCCATCTGGTGATTTTCACCCAGATCGATGGTCTGAATATTGGTCCGGCTGCGCAGGTTCCAGAAATGGATGCTGTGCCCGTATTTGTTCGAAAGCAGATCCTCGGCCACGATGCCGTTTTCGAATTGCGGAGGCAGCCCCCATTCCGAACTGACCATATAGTCGCGTGGCAGGTTCCACCAGAAATCGTAGTGTTTGTCTTGGATACCTCGCTCGATCTCGTAGCGCCCGATGATCTCGAAGCTCTCGCAATCCATGATGAAAATGCCCGGAGGACCGTCCGTGCCGTCTTCGCCACCGCCTCCAAGCGTGCTCACGTAGATCCCCTCCGGTCCGCAATGGATCGTGTGCGGGCGGGAATATCCAGTTTTTGCAAAAACTTCTTCGGGTTCGATGATCTTGTGTATCTTGGCCTCAAGCGGGTTCTTGACGTCGATAATGTAGATCCGGCTTGATCGTATGCCAGGAACAATGAGGTAGCGGCGTTCCAGAAACGCATGGCCACTAAGCGGTGACAGCGCAGAGGAACAAGCGTTCCACCCAAAATGGTGAAACTCATCGCCTTTCTCTGGCATGATCACTTGATGGACAATTTTTCCGTAATCATCCGAAGTCGGATCCACGTTCACGACGGCCAAACCGTCTGGTTGGGAAAAATCAGGGCTTAGCATCAACGTGAATGCAAGCGTTTCAGTGGGGCCCTCCATCGCCAGTTTGGCTGATGGGTAAAAGGTTGGGTCCGGTCTTTGGTTCATAACGTCCTCCCGTAAGTCATTGATCTTCAATACATGTTGGAAGTTCCGGTCTTAACGCCGGATGTCATGCTGCCTGCTCGGGCACCTCGCCGTCCTTCGTTCCTTTTTGCCTGTGGTCAGGCGGGTTTGCGTCGTCTTTCGGCCACGTCCTGCGCCAGTTGCCGTGTATAGGCCTCAAGTTTGATCAATGCCGCATCGACCGGGCCGGCATCACGCGCTTCCAGTGCGTCTGTGATGTCACTGTGGAGGGCGATGATCTCTTCGCGGGATCGAGCCGTGAACGTAATCATATTCATCAGAGGTTGCATAGCCTCGACCGCACCGGCCAATTGGTAGGACAGAACGGGGTTGCCCGCGCCATCCACAAGCGCGCGATGAAAGGCGACGTCGGACGCGCAGAAAGCCTCATCTGTGAGACCTGGTTGCGCCTGACGAAAAATCTCGGCCCGCATGGTGGCGAGTTGATCCGCGGTACGACGTTGTGCCGACAAAGCAGCGCATGCACGTTCGAGCGCATAACGCGCTTCGCATGCGGTGTCGAAACTGACTGCGTTCATCGACAGCAGCAGTGTCGAGGTTGTGACTTGTTGGGAATAGGCGTCCTCAAAACTCAGTCGGTTCACAAACGCACCACCCGATGCCCCGCGTTGCGTGCGGATAAGGGACTGCGCTGCCAGGCGTTTCAGTGCTTCGCGAACCGTAGGCCGTGATACTTTGAACTGATCGGCCAACTCAGATTCTGAGGGCAGACGCTCATCTACGATCAGCCGACCCGAGATAATTGCGTCCCGGATCGCCTGAGCAATTTGAGCGGATAGATCTGCAGTACTCTGAGGGTCGATTTTCATGGTTGTTTTCGGCGATGCGTAATTTTTATTTGTCTGACATTTAAAAGTCTGACATTTGAAAAGCAAGAGAGTTGAGTCGGGAGGAGCAAGTGAGTCGCTCAATTTTCCGCAGCGCGCTTTGGTTGGGCTTCTACATCACGATCCTTTGGTCGTGGTGGATGATGGTCTCGATGAGCCGCGATATGGACGTGGACTGGATCGGTCGACCTGGACCGATGGGTCAGGCGATGGCGGCCATGGATCCGCGTATGGACATGTATATGCCCATGGCCGAGTTCGGCCCACTTTTCTGGATGTGGGCGATCATGATGGCGGCCATGATGCTGCCGACTTTGGTGCCCACGTTGCGCAGTTATGATGATCTGATCCGCAGCGCGAACGGTACGCGGGCAGGGTGGCTGGGCGTTCTATCCGGATACTTCATAGTTTGGGTGGGCTTCGCTGCGCTGATCACTGGCCTGCAATTGGCGCTGCTGTTTGGCGGCGCGGTTGATATGTTGGGAATCGCTAAATCGCCATATCTGGCCGCCGGCCTGTTGATCGCCGTGGGTGCCTTTCAGTTTTCTCGGGCGAAAGAAGTCTGCCACGGTGTTTGCCATGCACCGATGACGTATTTTCTGGGCCACTGGAAAACCGGATTCGGCGGCGGTGTACGCATGGGCGTTGGACTGGGTGCGTTCTGTGTCGGTTGCTGCTGGGGCTTCATGGCGTTGGGCTTTGTCGGCGGCGTCATGAGCCTGCTCTGGATGGGGCTGGCGACCCTGTTCATGGTATTGGAAAAACTTCCCCAGATCGGGCACGCCGTGACCCGTCCTATGGGATTCGTCTTGATTGCGGGTGGTTTTGCACTGCTCGCTCATCACATTGTTTACGGAGGATAAGTCGATGGCTAAAAATAGAAAACCGGATGCAGACAAGCTGCCGGTCAGTCAAAGAATTGACAGCCGGATGCCAAATCCCAAGCGGCGTGAGATGAGCCCGACCGATTGGGCGGTTAAGGGTGAACTGATCCTGAATTGTTCGTGCGACGTATTCTGCCCATGCGTGGTTTCGCTGGGTGCACACCCTCCGACCGAAGGGCATTGCCACGCGTGGATGGGTATCGCGATCGACGAAGGCCATTACGAAGGCGAAGATTTGTCCGGTCTGAATGTAGGTCTGCTGGTTGATATCCCCGGACGCATGGGCGAAGGCCAGTGGAAAGTCGCGGCTTATGTGGATGAACGTGCCAGCGGCAAGGCTTATAATGGACTGTTGCAGATATTCAGCGGTCAGGCAGGTGGCACAACCGGGCTGTTCACTATGTTGGTCAGCGAGATCATAGGGGCTGAACGTGCACCGGTTCAGATCGAAAGGGACGGCACCAAACGCCGGATCATGATAGGGCGCAAGATTCAGGGTGAGATCGAAATGCTGGCGGGCAAAGACCCAGAGCACCCGGTGATGGTTTCAAATTCGAAATACTGGATGGGGCCGGACATCATTGTAGCAAAAGGCACGAAATCCAAGGTGCGCGACTATGGTCGCGTATGGGACTTCGGCGGCAAGTCAGCCGAGATCTGCCCGATTGACTGGCACGGGCCTAAGTAATGATAACCGGTGCCTATGCCCGTGAAATGGCGCGATATAACCACTGGCAAAACAACCAGTTAAAGGGCTTTCTCGAAGCTCTTTCAGACGAAGAATTGGCACGGGATCGCGGCGCTTTTTTCGGGTCGATCATGGGAACTGCCAATCATCTGCTTTGGGGGGATTGGATCTGGATTTCCCGGTTTGACAAGGGACCGGGGCCAGGTGGTGGCATTCCTAAGAGTGTCTCGATCTGCACTGGCATGGCCGACTGGCTGCCGCTGCGCGATACGATTGACGCCCGTATTGCGAGATGGGCCAATACGTTGGGGGATGATGTCCTGAGCGGTTCGTTCACGTGGTACTCGGCTGCAAAAGAGAACGACGTAACAAAGCCTTACGGGCAATGCGTCATTCATATGTTCAATCATCAGACGCATCATCGCGGACAATTGCACCAAATGCTGACCGAGGCTGGTTCGCAGGCACCTGTCAGCGATCTTGTCTTTCTGCCAGAGGATTTCTGACATGGCAGTCATCTCACCGAACCGGCGCGTGCGCAAAACCCCATTCACTCCGGGCGTCGAGGCCGAAGGCGTCACAGGGTATACCGTTTATAATCACATGCTGCTTGCGACGGTTTTTGAAAGCATCGAGGCTGATGCGGCGCATCTGAAACAGCATGTTCAGGTCTGGGATGTCTCGTGTGAGCGGCAGGTACAGATCAAAGGTCCGGATGCGTTGCGGCTGATGAAGATGCTCAGCCCGCGCGATATGGACAAAATGCAGGCGAACCAGTGCTATTATGTGCCGATAGTAGATCACAATGGCGGCATGCTGAATGATCCTGTTGCGATCAAACTGGCGGATGATCACTATTGGTTGTCGGTTGCCGATGGTGACCTTTGGCAGTTTGCTCTGGGAATCGTGATTGCGCTGGGGCTGGATGTCGATATTTCTGAGCCGGATGTGTCGCCCTTGGCGGTACAAGGCCCCAAGGCGGACGAGCTGATGACGCGCGTCTTTGGTGATGAAGTCAGGGATATAAAGTTCTTTCGATATAAACGGTTGGCGTTTGAAGATACATCATTCGTCGTCGCCCGGTCTGGCTGGTCAAAACAAGGCGGGTTCGAGATATACGTCGAAGGGACGGATTATGGCATGCCACTATGGGACACGCTGTTTTCTAATGGCCGAGACCTGAACGTGCGGGCAGGTTGCCCAAACGGGATAGAGCGTGTTGAAAGCGGTCTGTTGAGTTTCGGGTCGGACATGCGGCGCGAGAATACGCCCTATGAATGCGGGCTAGCACGGTTCTGCAATTCTCCGCTGGATTACATCGGCAAAGCCGCTTTGGCGGATCAGGCGAAAAACGGTCCACCCCGGCAGATCCGTCCGCTTGTCATTGAAGGTGAGATCGGACCGTGCACCGAATCTTGGCCGCTGATGGCCGGGGGCCGGCAGGTCGGGCAGGTGGCTTCGGCTGCGTATTCACCCGAGTTTGGAGTGAATGTAGCCATTGGAATGGTCGACCGGTCCCATTGGGCGCCAGGTACACGGATTGAATTGATGACCGAACATGGAATGCGATGGGCCGAGGTGCAGGAAAAATTCTGGCGCTAAGCCCTTGTTTCAGGAACACAGCCGATTGAGGCAATAGAAGGAGTAAGTTCATGTTTAATGCACTTGTCGTTGAAAAAGATGAAGAAAGTGGCCTCGCAAGCGCTTCGGTGAAGCAGATTTCTCTGGATACGCTGCCGGATGGAGAAGTGACGATCGCCGTTGAATATTCAACGGTGAACTACAAGGACGGTCTGTGCATGTCGCCCAAAGGCGGTGGTCTGGTGCGTAGCTATCCTCATATTCCGGGCATCGATTATGCGGGCACGGTCGAGCAGTCCTCGGATGCACGCTACAAACCTGGCGACAAGGTCGTGCTGACGGGCTGGCGCGTAGGTGAAGCGCATTGGGGCGGCTATTCACAAAAAGCAAACGCGCGGGCAGATTGGCTGGTGCCGTTGCCGGATGGGTTGGATACACGGCAGGCGATGGCAGTTGGCACTGCCGGGTTCACCGCTATGCTGGCCGTCATGGCGCTGGAGGATCAAGGTTTGCAGCCGGGTCATGGCCCGGTGTTGGTCACAGGTGCCGCAGGAGGTGTCGGCTCGGTCGCGACGGCCATTTTGGCCCATCTGGGCTATGAGGTTGCAGCTGTGACCGGGCGTCCTGAAACCGAAGAATACCTGAAATCACTGGGTGCAACCACAATTGTCCCGCGTGACGAGTTGAACGAGACCACCAAGCGTCCGCTGGAAAGTGAAACTTGGTCCGGATGTGTTGATGCGGTGGGCGGAGCGATGCTTGCCCGCGTGCTGGGGCAGATGAAGTATGGGGCCTCGGTCGCTGCGGTTGGCCTTGCCGGTGGTGCGGCGCTGCCCGCAACCGTGATCCCATTCCTGCTGCGCGGTGTAAATCTGTTGGGCATCGACAGCGTGATGCAGCCATATGACAACCGGGTCCGTGCCTGGACGCGTATCGCAACCGATCTGCCTATGGATAAGCTTGAGGCGATGGTCCATTCAGCAACCCTTTCTGATCTGCCCCAGTTGGGAGCGGACATCCTGCAAGGTCAGGTAAAAGGGCGCGTCGTGGTAAACGTGAACGCTTGATAGACAAAACAGACAACGGATCGGCCGGAGCATGCATCCGGCCGACCCAATTGTCGGGAATGAGGCCGAAATGCCGGAAACAGTTCTGGCCATTGCCACATTTCGTGACCATGATTGCTATACATCCCATTTGTGATGGCTTAAGACCCATCCGAACATCACCTGAAGACGGGGAGTGAGCAGCATGTCTGATGATTTCGAACTCGATACCGATGATCTGAAACGCCGCATGGACGGTGCCATGGCCAACCTCAGAACCGAATTCGCTTCGCTGCGGACCGGTCGTGCATCGGCTTCAATGCTTGAGCCCGTCATGGTCGATGCTTACGGCGCGATGACTCCGATCAATCAGGTTGGTACCGTGAACGTCCCTGAACCGCGCATGGTAACCGTGAATGTTTGGGACAAGGGCCTCGTCGGCAAAGTTGAAAAGGCCATTCGGGAAAGCGGTTTGGGTATTAACCCGCAACTGAATGGTACCATCATCATGCTGCCGATTCCCGAACTGAACGAAGAACGCCGTCGCGAGCTCGGCAAGGTCGCGGGTCAATATGCAGAAAGCGCACGGGTTTCGATCAGGAATGTGCGCCGTGATGGCATGGACCAGATCAAAAAGGCCAAGGCAGACGGCATGTCCGAGGACGATCAGAAATTCTGGGAAACCGAGGTTCAGGAGCTGACGGATACCATGATCAAATCCGTCGATGATGCGCTCGAGACCAAACAAGCCGAGATCATGCAGGTCTGAGCCTCGGATATGCCAAAGGATCCCGATACCTCTCCGATTGCAGGGCCGCGCCACGTTGCTATCATCATGGACGGCAACGGTCGCTGGGCACAGTCGCGCGGGCGGCCTCGATTGTTTGGCCATCATGCAGGTGCGCGCCGCGTCCGTGAGGTGGTCGAGGCCTGCCCGGGTTTAGGGATCAAGTATCTGACAGTATTTGCGTTTTCGACTGAAAACTGGAAACGCACTCAGGTCGAAGTTGCAGGCCTGATGAGCTTGTTTCGCCGTTACATCGTCAAAGAGACCAAGACCTTGAAAGATAACGGCATTCGGGTCCGTTTCATTGGGGATAGAGTTCGGCTGGATGCCAAGCTGACCGAGCTGATGGATACGCTTGAACGCGAAACACAGAACAACGACCTGGTTCATCTAACCGTTGCCTTGAACTATGGCGGTCGTGACGAGGTGGCGCGCGCGACCAGACGTTTGGCACGTGACGTGGCCGAGGGCGTACTGCGACCCGAGGACGTGGACGAGGAAACTCTGCCCAAATATCTGGACACGCGCGTTCTGCCTGACCCCGATTTGGTGATCCGTACCAGTGGTGAAGCGCGGATTTCGAATTTCCTGCTGTGGCAGTCTGCCTATTCCGAATACGAATTCATCGATACTTTGTGGCCTGATTTCACCGCTGCAGAACTGGAACGGCTGTGCCGCAACTATGGATCGCGTGAACGGCGGTTTGGAGCGGTCCCGGCATGAGTGATGGCCGATGGTCTGATCTGACTGCCCGGGTTTTGTCGGCTTCGGTTCTTGTGACTATTGCGGCAGTCGAAGTTTGGCTAGGCGGCCTGTGGTTTGAGATATTTATCGGCACCGTCTGCGGTCTGATGATATGGGAACTGATCCGGATGATCGACCCAGAACGTCAGGGTGTCGCGATTCAGCTGGCGATACTGACCGGGTTCGCCGTGGTCCTAAGCTATCATCTACCACCGCTATACAAACTGCCGTTTTTGGTGGCCCCGGCATTGGTAGGAGCAGGACAGATCAGCCGTGCGCGTGGGATATACGTCCTGTTTGCCCTTTGGATCGCGATGTCGGGGCTGGGATTCATATCGATCCGAGAAAACCTGGGATTTGGATGGATGGTTTGGCTGATCCTTGTGGTCGTGGCCACGGATGTCGCCGGGTATTTTGTGGGCAAAACGCTTGGCGGACCTAAGTTCTGGCCCAGAGTTAGCCCCAAGAAGACATGGTCCGGTACGGTTGGAGGCTGGGTTGCTGCCGCGCTGGTCGGAACAGTTTTTGCGCACTATGCCGGTTTCGGCATTGCTTTTATCGTTGTCTCCGTTCTTGCCTCTATGGCCAGCCAGATCGGTGATATTGTTGAAAGCGCGACAAAACGTGGCCTTGGCGTTAAGGACAGCTCAAACCTTATACCCGGTCATGGCGGGTTTCTGGATCGGTTTGATGGGATGATGGGCGCGTCGGTCTTTGTGTTGCTCGCAGGGCTGTTTTACGCGCCCCGAGGTATGTGATGCGAAGGGTATCCATATTTGGTGCGACTGGTTCCATTGGCCAGAATACGATTGATCTGATCGCAAGAAATCCGAATGCCTATGACGTGGTCGCGTTGACCGGTGGACGCAACGTCGCGCAGCTTGCTCGCGATGCGGTGCGCCTGGATGCAGACGTGGCGGTGACTGCGTTTGATGACAAACTCGATGATCTGCGTGACGCATTGGCCGGCAGCGGAGTGCGAGCGGCTGCGGGGCAGGCCGCTCTGATCGAGGCCGGGGCGCGACCGGCGGATTGGGTGATGTCGGCGATTGTCGGTTCCGCAGGATTGGCTCCGGGGATCGAAGCGTTGAAACAAGGGTCGACACTCGCGCTTGCCAACAAGGAAACGCTGGTTTGTGCCGGGCCGCTGGTTCTGGAAACGGCTCGGGCGCATGGCGCCACGCTATTACCCGTGGATAGCGAACATTCGGCAGTTTTTCAGGCGCTTGTGGGCGAGGATATGACAAGCGTCGAACGGATCATTATCACCGCAAGCGGTGGAGCGTTCCGGGATTGGCCGCTTGGCGATCTGGCCAAAGCAACTGTTGAACAGGCATCGAGTCATCCGAACTGGAACATGGGACAGCGGATTACAATCGACAGCGCATCTATGTTCAACAAGGCATTGGAAGTTATAGAAACCAAAGAATATTTTGGCGTTAACCCATCGAATATCGAAGTCCTAGTGCACCCCGAATCCATCGTTCACGCACTGGTCGGATTTCAGGACGGCGCCTTGATGGCACATCTGGGGGCTCCGGATATGCGCCATGCCATCGGGTACGCGCTGCATTGGCCCGAACGGCGCGATTTACCTGTTGCGCGTCTGGATCTCGCGCAACTGGGTCAGTTGCGATTTCATGCACCGGATGAAGCGCGTTACCCGGCTTTGCGTCTTGCCCGCGAAGTGATGCAGCGCGGCGGCTTGTCCGGTGCGATCTTCAACGCCGCCAAAGAGCGCGCATTGGACCACTTTATAGAAAACCGGATACGTTTTTTGGATATGGCAGACACGGTGTCGGCCGTGTTGGAGCGTTTTGAGGCTTCAGACAGCCTGATTGATGCACCATTGACCCTTGATAATGTACAGCAAACGGACCATCTCGCACGTCAGTGGGTCGATGAAACCGTATTGGAACGAGCAGGATAGAACTTTTGGACATACTCTCTTTGATCCCGCAATTTGGCAATCTGCTCTACACGATAATAGCCTTCGTTATTGCGCTTTCAGTGATTGTCGCGGTGCACGAATACGGCCACTACATCGTTGGTCGGTGGTCTGGCATTCATGCCGAAGTGTTCTCGATCGGTTTCGGCCCGGTTCTATGGAGCCGCGTAGACAAGCGCGACACTCGCTGGCAGGTCGCGCTGCTGCCATTTGGCGGTTATGTCAAATTCCTGGGGGATGCCAATGCCGCGTCCGGCAAAGACGTAGACGCGATGAGTGAGATCTCTGCACAAAGCCCGGAAGAGCTGCGCCGCACCATGCACGGCGCCCCGCTTTGGGCGCGTGCGGCTACTGTTGCGGCAGGGCCGGTCTTTAATTTCGTGATGTCGATATTGGTGTTTGGCCTGATTTTCTGGTCGCAGGGTGTTTCCCGTGAACCTTTGACTGTTGGCGCACTGCAGCCGTTGCCTGGTACAATTCAGGGTCTGCAGGAGGGCGATGAGATTATCGCCATCGCAGGCATTCCAACACCGGATTTCGATGACGCAAGCAACTGGTCCGATTTCATCAATTCGCTGCCTGTAGAACCAGAGCTGGACTATACGGTTATCCGAGATGGAGAGACCACTGATGTCGTGGCACCTTGGCTCTTTCCACCGCTAATCCAACAGGTTACGCCGCGCAGTGCAGCGATGGACATACAGTTGCAGCAGGGCGACGTAATCACGGCGGTAGACGGTGATCCGATCTTTGCGTTCGAGCAGCTTAAGGAACATGTCGAAGGATCGAACGGGCGCGTATTGCTGCTGGATGTATGGCGCGACGGGGCGGATTTGGAATTTGCACTTGCGCCCCGACGCACGGACGAGCCGACGTCGGATGGTGGTTTCATCACCCATTGGCGCATCGGTATCGTAGGCGGCATGATGATCGATCCCGAAACCGTTCCAGCGGGCATTTGGGATTCGATCGAAGGTGGCGTGGTCCAAACCGGGCGCATCATCGAAGGCTCACTGTCGGGAATGTGGCACATGATCACCGGAGCGATCAGCACCTGCAACATTTCCGGGCCGATCGGTATTGCCGAAACCTCGGGTGCTATGGCCAGCCAGGGGGCACAGAACTTCATCTTCTTCATCGCCGTATTGTCAACGGCGGTCGGGTTGCTGAACCTGTTCCCGATCCCAGCCTTGGATGGGGGGCATTTGCTATTCTACGCTTATGAAGCTGTGTCTGGTAGACCACCCAGTGATAAAGCGCTGAGGGTACTGATGGGGGTCGGTGTCACACTGATCCTGTCATTGATGCTTTTCTCGGTCAGTAATGATCTGTTCTGCTGATTAAGGCGATCTTGGCACCGTTCCGACGCAAAATTGCCGCAATTCAAGCCTATCTTATTGGGGTGCATCGATAAGTGTAGGCTTGAGTTCAATGACCAAGGCGTTTCAAAAATCCTATCAGAGTGTCAGCGTCCTGTTCCAGTTGAACTGGGATATGCTGCTCAGCTTTGCCGTGACCGCACTGGCCCTAGCTGTTGGTGGTTATCTGCTCGGTTTGTGATTCTCCTGAACATGTCTGACTTACGTGCAACGGCCTTATGGGCCGTTTTTGCTTTTTCGTCTTTTGACATGGCCCCACAATCGGGCTACTCAGCAGCTAAAGGCTGAAAATTCTGGGTAGTGATAAAAATGACTGACAGCAGGCGCACGGGCACATACTGCGGCTCGCGGGGGCGGAAAAGCAACATTTTGTGGCAGGCACTAACGTTCTTTTTCCTTTTTGCTACACCGGGTTTACTGGTTCTGACGCAGCCCGCACAGGCGCAATCTTACACCATCAACAGCTTCGAAGTTGAGGGCAATCGACGGATCGAGACTTCGACGATTATCGCCCGCACCGGAATCGAACCGGGGCAGACTGTTACGGCAGGACAATTGAATGATGCCTTCCAGCGTTTGCTTGACAGTGGTGTTTTTGAAACAGTCGAACTTACACCACGTGGCAGTACGTTGGTCATCGCGGTCGAGGAATACCCGACCATCAACCAGATTAGCATCGAGGGCAATCGCCGCGTAAAAGATGATCTCCTGCTCGAAGCGATATCGTCCCAAACCCGCCGCGTATTCACGCCTCAACAGGCCGAAGCGGACGCTGACCTGATTGCCGAAGTATATTCGGCGCAGGGCCGCGTATCCGCGACGGTTATCCCGCGCATCATTCGTCGCAGCGATAACCGTGTCGATCTGGTGTTCGAAGTCGCCGAGGGAACGACAATTGAGGTTGAGCGAGTCAGTTTTGTAGGAAACCGCGCGTTTTCGGACCGTCGACTGCGCCGCGTGCTTGAAACAAAGCAGGCGAACATTCTGCGGACCTTCCTTCGCGGCGACACCTTCATTGCCGACAGAATCGAATTCGACAAACAGGTGATCCGTGATTTCTACCTGTCACGCGGTTATATCGATTTTCGCGTCAATAGTGCCAATGTCGAATTCACCCGCGAACGGGATGCATTCTTTCTGGTTATGAACGTCACAGAAGGACAGCGGTTCTCGTTCGGTCAGATTACGACCGTCAGTGAGATCCCGGGTGTGGACCCGGCGCCTTATCAGGCGGCTCTGAAAGTCAAACCAGGTGTAATTTACTCTCCGACGGTGCTTGAGAACTCGATCGCGCGGATGGAGCGTCTGGGGCTGAAAAACGGCGTTGATTTTCTGCGGGTCGAGCCCCGGGTAACGCGTAATCCCCGCGATCTGACATTGGATGTCCAGTTCGTGCTGACCCGTGGCCCGCGTATCTTTGTGGAACGCATCGATATCGAGGGGAACACAACCACGCTAGACCGTGTGATCCGCCGTCAATTCGATACCGTTGAAGGCGACCCCTTCAATCCCCGCGAAATCCGCCAGAGCGCCGAACGTATTCGCGCCTTGGGTTTCTTCTCGGTCGCTGATGTGGAAACCCGCGAGGGATCGTCGCCAAGCCAGGTTATCGTGGACGTGGATGTCGAAGAACAACCAACCGGTTCGTTGAGCCTGGGTGGTAGCTACTCGGTCTCGGACGGTTTCGGGATCGCAATCGGATTGAATGAATCGAACTTCCTCGGCCGCGGGCAAAACCTGGGTATCACGTTGTCGACAGCTCAGGATTCTGAACAGTACGTTATCAACTTTACCGAGCCTTATCTGCTGGGCCGTAAGCTACGCTTTGATCTTGGGCTTGGCCTGGCCAGCACCAATTCGAGCTTTGCCAGCTACGACACAAAAACAGTGTTCTTCCGCCCACAGCTGAGCTACGCGATCGGTGAATTGTCGGCGTTGCGTCTTCGCTATGGTTGGGATCGCAGCGAAATGACCCAGCAGAGCAATGAGCGGAACGGCGCTGTCATCTCATCAGAGATCGATCAGGGGAAACGAACCAGCAGTTCTCTGGGTGTGTCCTACGTATACGATAGCCGTATTGGTGGCCTGAACCCCACAGCGGGCGTCCTGTTCGAAGTCGGCGTGGATGCTGCTGGTCTTGGCGGGGACAATGAATTCTTCAAAACCACGGCACGGGCGATAGCCCAAAAACGCGTCCTCAACGAAGAAGTCGTATTGCGCGCGACGCTTGAATTGGGTGCACTGAACTGGACCGGGGACGATTTCAGCCGCACGCTCGACCGGTTTGTTCTAGGTCCTAGCACATTCCGCGGGTTTGAGCCTGCTGGTATCGGGCCGCGTGACCTTTCGAACGGGCAGGACGATGCCATCGGCGGCAACTACTACTGGGTTGCTCGTTTCGAATCGGACTTCCCGCTGGGGCTGCCCGAAGAACTGGGGCTGCGTGGCGGCGTCTTCTACGATGTTGGCAACCTCTACAATCTCAACAACGTCAACACCGCTGGCGCTGATATTGTTGGTGAAAGCGGTTCGATCCGGCATGTTGTAGGGGTATCCGTACTGTGGGAAACACCGTTTGGTCCGCTTCGCTTCAACTTCTCGCAGGCCCTCAAGAAAGAGGACTTCGATAAAGAGCAAAGCTTTGACCTGACCGTTCAAGCCAGGTTCTGATCGCGAATGATCACCGAAGTTAAGAACATCCTGCAGGGCCCGCTAAGGGCCCTGTGCGTTTTGGTACTTCTAGCTGTAGCAATGCCGCTGGGTGCACAGCAATTGGGCGTGCCACAAACAGACGTTCTGACAATCTCCAGTGAGCGTTTGTTTGCAGATTCCGCCTTTGGGCAGCGCGTCTTTCGCGAGATTGAAGCCGAAAGCACCCTTTTGGCTGAAGAAAACGAACGGATTGTGGCGCAGTTGAGCAAGGAAGAAAAAGATCTGACCGAAAAGAGGTCAGATCTTTCGGCGGACGAGTTTCGCCCGCTTGCCGAAGCTTTTGACGAGAAAGTTCAATCACACCGTGACGGCCAGCGCGCCAAACTGGACGCATTAGCGCGGCGCGGCGAAGAGGCGCGTGGTCAGTTTTTTGAAATGGCGCAACCGGTGCTGATCGAATTGCTGCGCGAATTTGGCGCCTCGATTGTGATCGAGCGGTCCAATGCGGTTCTAAGCACGGACGCCTCAGATATTACCAACGCTGCGATCGCCAGGATTGATGCCGCAATCGGCGACGGCGCTACACTTGAAAACAATAACAACGAATAGGCTGGCTTGCCCTTGGGTACGGGTATTGCTAACCACGCTTGAAAGAGACATCCAGAACAGGACATCCGCACCATGACCACGGAAACCAAGAGCGCCGACATTCAGCTGATTCAGCGTATATTGCCGCATCGCTATCCGTTTTTGTTGGTCGACAAGGTTGTGGATATCGATGGCTATCAATCAGCGGTGGGCATCAAGAATGTCACCATGAACGAGCCGCACTTTCAGGGCCATTTCCCCGGAACTCCGATCATGCCTGGCGTGACCATTGTCGAGGCGATGGCGCAGACTGCAGGGGTTATGCTGGGTGTCGGCATGGATGTAATCGACAGCGAGTTGCTGATCTATTTCATGAATATCGACAAATGCAAATTCCGCCGCAAGGTCGTACCTGGCGATGTTCTCGAAATGCATGTCGAAACTGTACGCGGTAAGAAAGGTGGCAAGATCTTCAAGTTCAGCGGCCGCGCGACAGTCGAGGGCGAGGTTGCTGCCGAAGCTGAATTTTCGGCCTATGTCGACTGGGACATGGAAAAAACAACATGAGCGGTATTCATCCCAGCGCCATTATCGAAGACGGTGCGCAGATCGGGCAGGGTTGTACGATTGGTCCATTCTGCCATATCGGTCCGCAGGTCCGTCTGGGCGATCGGGTCGAACTGAAATCCCATGTCGTAGTCACCGGCGATACGTCAATTGGTGATGACACAGTGATTTTCAGCTTTGCTGTTGTCGGGGAAATTCCGCAAGACAAGAAATTCGGTGGTGAGAACACGCGCCTTGAAATCGGTGAGCGCAACCGTATCCGCGAACACGTCACTATCAACACCGGCACGGATGGCGGCGGTGGTATCACCCGGATTGGCGATGACTGCTTACTGATGGCCGGTGTCCACGTGGCGCATGATGTACAAATCGGCAACCGGGTCATTCTGGTGAATCACGCTGGCGCAGCTGGTCACTGTATTATCGAGGATGACGTCATCGTTGGCGGAATTTCGGGCTTACATCAGTTCGTGCGCGTAGGTCGCGGTGCCATCATTGGCGCGCTTACGATGGTCCCGAATGATGTGATCCCATATGGGCTTGTTCAGGCGCCTCGGGGCGAGCTGGATGGCTTGAATCTGGTCGGTTTGAAGCGGCGTGGTGTAACGCGTGAGGATATCTCGGCATTGCGCGCGGCCTTCAAGGAACTGTCAGAAGGAGACGGCACCTTCATGGATCGCGCCACCCGGCTGGGCGAGGATGCAGACAACGAATATGTGCGCCAGATCGTCGAATTTGTGACGGGGCAAACAGACCGTTCGTTCCTGACCCCGAGGAAGTAGGCCAATGCTGGCATTGATCGCAGGAACTGGCGCTTTACCAGACGAGGTGGTCAATTGTCTGCCAAACCGCCCGCTGATCTGCGCTCTGGAAGGGTTTGAGCCCGATACACTGACCACCGACTTGGTTTTTCCATTGGAGCAACTGGGTAGCTTCGTCGCCGATCTCAAAGCCCGCGGCGTGACCGAGATTTGCATGGCAGGGGCAGTGCGTCGTCCGACTGTCAATCCAGCTCGCATTGATGCGGCGACGATGCCGCTGGTGCCGATCCTGCAAAAGGCCATAATGGCCGGTGACGACGGCGCATTGCGCGCGGTCATTGGTATATTTGAGGATGCCGGTTTGACGGTCCGTGCGGCGCATGAGATCGCGCCGGATTTGCTGCCGCCGCTTGGCTCATTGACCGAAGCCCAGCCTTCTGAAGCGGATCACGCCGACGCAGATCGAGCGGCAGGAATCCTGCGCAACATGGGGGCGGCGGATATCGGTCAGGCTTGCGTAGTACTGAAATCCCAAGCGTTGGCGATCGAGGGCATCTATGGCACCGCATGGATGCTGCAATCCTTGACACAGCGCCCCGACGCGGGCGGTGGCATTCTGTACAAAGGTCCAAAGCCGGATCAGGACCGGCGCGCAGATATGCCTGCCATCGGACCCGACACCGTGTCAGCAGCCGTCGCTGCGGGCTTGTCTGGCATTGTCATTGAAAAGGGCGGCGTCATCGTTTTGCAACGCGATCGCGTGATTGAAGAATGCAATCGCCTTGGTCTGTTTCTTTATGTCCGCGAGCGCACGGTCTGATGCGCGTTTTTCTGGTCGCCGGTGAACCTTCGGGCGACCGTTTAGGAGCCGCGTTGATGGAAGGTCTGCGTACCCTTTTGCCAGAGGTGCACTTTGATGGGGTTGGCGGGCCGCTAATGCAGGCGCAGGGGCTGACCAGCCGATTTCCCATGTCTGAACTCAGCATTATGGGGTTGGTCGAGGTTCTGCCCAAGTTCTTTCACCTAAAACGCCGTATCGCTGAGACTGCTCAGGCAGTTCTAGACACGAAGCCTGATGTACTGATCACTATCGACAGCCCGGATTTCTCGTTGCGTGTGGCTAAGCTGGTAAAGGCCTCCAGCGAGATTCGCACTGTCCACTACGTTGCCCCCAGCGTCTGGGCCTGGAGACCGGGGCGCGCAGACAAGATGGCGAAAGTAATCGATCACGTCCTTGCGCTGTTACCCTTTGAACCGCCTTATATGGAGCGAGCAGGGATGGAGTGTGACTTTGTCGGCCATCCGGTTGTGAACGAACCCATTGCGTCCGATCAGGATATCCAGCGATTCCGCGCGGCTCACGATCTGGGCGACGCGCCCATCGTGCTGGCTTTGCCCGGCTCTCGGCGGGGTGAGGTCGAACGGCTGGCTCCGATCTTTGGCGCTGCTTTGCAGGAATTTCTGAAAAACCGTCCCGATATGCGCGTGGTCGTGCCCGCAGTTGCACATATGGTTGATGCGGTCGCCGAACAGGTTCGGAACTGGCCGGGGAATCCGATAGTTGTCGATCCGCGGGAATTGCCTTCGGACGACGCGCAAGCGCAGAAACGGGCAGCGTTTGCCGCAGCTGATCTTGCATTGGCTGCATCCGGCACGGTCTCATTGGAACTGGCCGCGCAGGCAACACCGATGGTGATCGCCTATAACCTCAACTGGCTGACCACGCTGATCGCAAAACGAATGGTTAAGCTGGACACCGTCACACTGGTCAATCTGGTCTCGGAGACACACGCAGTACCCGAATGTCTGCTGGATGAATGCCAACCGGACAAGATCGCTTCGGCGTTGGAACAGGTGGCCGCCACCCCCGACGCCCAACATCAAGCCATGGCGACGACGATGGAGCGTCTTGGTCGCGGTGGCGAAGCACCGGGTTTGCGTGCGGCAAGGTCCATTTTGGACAGAATGAAATCGTGATGCTGGATCATGTGATCTTTGCTGCTTCGGCCTTCATGGCGCAGGTTTTGACCAATCTCGACAACCTTGCAGCTCTTGTAGCGTTGATGATGGTGTCTGGTCCGCGCCGGACCGTTGCGGGGTTCCTGCTGGCGCAGATGTTAATCATCGCGGCCGCCTTATTGTTGGCCTTGGGTGTCGATGATGTGGTGCCACATTGGGCTGGATATCTGGGCGTGATACCACTTGGCCTCGGGCTGATCGGAGTTGTCCGCCAGTTCCAGGGATCAGAGGCCGAGGAGGCCCCTCAAATATCCACGAGTGCCTCAACATTCGTCACCATGCTGCTGTTCATAAGCCTGTCGATGGACACGTTCGCTGTGCTTGCGCCGCTATTGGCCGACTCAGCCCCCAGCTATCGGATTGCGGGTGTCACCGGCGCGGTGGCAGCAGCGCTGACGCTGACCATGCTGGGGCTTTGGGGTGCACAATCCCCGATCATGACCGGCGGTTTCGCACGTCGGCTTGAGAAACTGGTGCCTTACGTAATGATTTGTGCCGGGATCTATATCCTCAGCAACTCGTGGACTGACGCGATTTAGTAACCGCGCCAGATCCAGCCGCCGCCAAAGATACGGCTGCTATCGGTTTCGTAGAACACACAAGCCTGACCCGGAGAGATACCTTCCTCGGGCGTCAGCAATTCAACCTCGGCTGTTGTGTCCGAAAGGGGGCGAATAATCGCCTCACGCGGGGGGCGGGTCGAGCGGACTTTGACCGAAACATGCCATTCGTTCTTTGACGTGAACGGTTCGTCTCCCAGCCAATTGATCTCGCGCACGGGAACGGTTCTTGTGGCCAACATCTCTTTGGGGCCGACAACAACCTGTTTCTTGTCCACATCCAGCTTGACCACATACAAAGGTTCGCTGAGACCACCGATACCGAGCCCACGACGCTGACCGATCGTATAGTGAATCACCCCGTTATGCTGCGCTAGAACGCGGCCATCGGCGTGTACGATCTCACCGGGTTCTGCGGCTCCGGGGCGCAGTTTTTCGATCACGCTGGCATAGTTTCCGTTGGGCACAAAACAGATGTCCTGACTATCCGGCTTGTCCGCAACGGCCAGCCCATATTGTGCCGCCATCTCGCGCGTGGCGTCTTTGGAGGGCAGGTGGCCAAGCGGGAAACGCAGGAAATCCAACTGTTCCGGTGTGGTCGAAAATAGGAAATAGGACTGATCGCGATTTGCATCCTCAGCGCTATGAAGCTCGGCGCCATTGGGGCCCATCTTTCGCTGGATGTAATGGCCTGTGGCCATGCAATCGGCCTCAAGGTCCTTGGCGGTCTCAAGCAAGTCCTTGAACTTCACCCGTTCATTGCAACGGATGCAGGGCACCGGAGTCGCGCCGGCAAGATAGCTGTCGGCGAATTCGTCGATTACAGCGTCCTTGAAGATATTTTCATAGTCCAAGACGTAGTGAGGGAACCCGCGTTCTTCCGCCACGCGACGCGCATCGTGGATGTCGATTCCCGCACAGCACGCGCCTTTCTTGGCCAACGCCGCACCGTGATCGTAAAGCTGCAGAGTAACACCTACGACATCATAGCCTTGATCAGCGAGATGGGCCGCCACAACAGAGCTGTCCACACCGCCGGACATGGCCACGACAACCCGCGTTTCCGAGGGTGGTTTGGCAAAGCCAAGCGAGTTCAGCGGGGTCTCGGTATCGAGGGCCATAGGCGGTTCCTGTCCGGGTTAAGAAAGACCGGCAGAATATAAGAAAATTCTAGACACTCTCAAGGGGCGGTTTCACGCCCTTTTAAGTAGGCTGGGTGCAGCTTTGTCGCAGCAGCAGAAGGTATGAGAGATGTATTTGCACAAAGTGGAAGGTCCAAGGTCGGTCACCCTGCCGGACGGGAGCGTGCTGACACGCGCCGATTTGCCTCCTGCGGATACGCGGCGCTGGGTGGCGTCGCGCAAGGTGATCGTTGTGCGCGGTGTACTTTATGGGTTGATTTCGTTGTCCGAAGCCAAAAAGCGCTATGGCATCAGCGATGAAGAGTTCAACTCGTGGGTCTCAGCAGTTGCTGAGCACGGGATCGATGCGTTGAAGGTGACGGCCTTAAAAAAATATCGACAACTTAAAGATGAAAGTGAATAAATGATTCAACGGTAACGTCAGATTAACCATTTTTATTCAGGCTCAAATCAGTTGAAGAATTTGACCTAAATTGGAGCAGTGAACATGCGCATACTTCTTGTCGAGGATGATCCAACCACGTCCAAAAGCATCGAACTGATGCTGACACACGCCAATCTCAACGTGTATGCGACGGACCTTGGCGAAGAAGGCATCGATCTGGCCAAGCTATATGATTACGACCTCATCCTGTTGGACTTGAACCTGCCGGATATGAACGGCCATGAAGTATTGCGCCAACTGCGCATAGCACGGGTAGAGACACCGATTCTGATCCTGTCGGGCGCTGATGACACCGAAAGCAAGATCAAGGGATTTGGATTTGGAGCAGACGATTATCTGACCAAACCTTTCCATCGCGAAGAGCTGGTGGCGCGCATTCATGCGATTATCCGCCGCTCTAAGGGGCATTCTCAATCCGTGATACACACCGGGCAGGTCGCCGTAAATCTGGATGCCAAAACCGTAGAGGTGAACGGAAAAACCGTACACCTGACAGGCAAGGAATATCAGATGCTGGAACTTCTGAGCCTGCGGAAAGGAACAACACTGACCAAAGAAATGTTCCTGAACCATCTCTACGGCGGCATGGATGAGCCCGAGCTCAAGATTATCGACGTCTTCATCTGCAAGTTACGCAAGAAACTCAGCAATGCGACCGGTGGTGAGAATTATATCGAGACGGTCTGGGGCCGTGGATATGTCCTGCGTGATCCGCAAGCCAACAACATGGGTGAAACCCGCATGGCCGTGGGTGCCTAATCTGATCTGATTGCTACCGTCGATGGTCCGGGGCGGTAAATCCACTCGCGTGTCAGCACAACACTGGACCTGACCATGGCCTCGTCCTATCACTGGTTTTCAAGACGACGTGACAGGGCGGGGCCATGAGCGATACCACAGAAATCGCAGATCTGACAGAAGATGAAGCACGGGAAGAATTGGCCCGGCTCGCCAAGGAATTGCTGCGGGCAAACCAGCTTTATCACACTGAAGATGCTCCAGAAATTTCGGATGCCGACTATGATGCTCTCAAGCGTCGCAATGCCGAGATCGAGGCGCGATTCCCCGAACTGAAACGCTCCGACAGCCCTACTGAACAAGTGGGCGCACGCGTTTCAGATGGGTTTGCAAAAGTGACCCACGCCGTGCGTATGATGTCACTGGGCAATGCGTTTGATGACACGGATGTTGCCGATTTTGACCGCTCGATCCGCAAATATCTGGGACTGGGAGATGAGGCACCGCTCGCCTATACAGCTGAGCCCAAAATCGACGGCCTGTCATTATCCCTACGGTATGAGCAGGGTGAACTGATGCAGGCTGCAACACGTGGTGATGGTGAGACCGGTGAAAACGTTACCGCAAATGCGCGTACGCTTTCCGATATTCCACACCGAATTGAGGGTGCACCAGACGTTCTTGAGGTTCGCGGCGAGGTATACATGTCTCACCATGATTTCGAGGCTTTGAACGCACGTCAGGTCGAAACAGGTGGAAAGACCTTTGCAAATCCGCGCAACGCTGCGGCTGGTTCCCTCCGTCAACTGGATTCCGAAATAACACGATCTCGCCCGCTGAATTTCTTTGCCTACGCCTGGGGTGAACTGTCTGCACCGCTAGCTGAGACTCAGATGGGCGCAATTGATCGCCTCAAAACCTTGGGGTTCCAGGTAAATGCGCTGACAAGGCGTTGCTCAACGACTAATGAGATGTTGGAACATTACCGTCAGATTGAAGCTCAGCGCGCGACCTTGGGCTATGACATTGATGGGGTCGTATACAAGGTCGATGATCTGAGTCTGCAGGCCCGGCTGGGTTTCCGATCTACCACGCCCCGCTGGGCGATTGCGCACAAGTTTCCTGCCGAACTGGCTTGGACGCGGCTTGAAGCCATCGACATTCAGGTGGGCCGTACCGGCGCGCTTAGCCCGGTAGCGCGGCTGCATCCGGTAACCGTTGGCGGGGTAGTTGTTTCGAACGCGACCCTACACAATGAAGATTATATTGCAGGGCGGGACGCCAAAGGCGGAGTCATTCGTGAGGGCAAGGATATTCGCGTTGGAGATTGGGTTCAGGTCTATCGGGCCGGGGATGTGATCCCGAAAATCTCGGATGTTGATCTGTCGAAACGACCCGATGATGCGCGGCCCTTTGCTTTCCCGACGAAATGCCCGGAATGTGACAGCGACGCGATCCGGGAAGAGGGGGATGCGGTCCGCCGCTGCACAGGGGGGCTGATATGTCCCGCGCAGGCGGTTGAAAAACTCAAACATTTCGTATCGCGCAAGGCGTTCGATATCGAAGGGCTTGGCGCAAAACAAATCGAGATGTTTTATGGCGATCCTCTTCTGCCAATAAACACACCCGCTGATATATTTACATTGAAAGATCGCGACACCGAAAACCTGGCCCGGTTGAAGAACCGCGACGGCTGGGGCGAGACATCGGCAAGCAACCTGTTTGCAGCGATCGATGACAAGCGAACCATACCGTTTGCCCGTCTGTTGTTCGCTCTGGGGATTCGTCATGTGGGCGAAGTTGGTGCACGAGATTTGGCGTTGTTTTATCGGGAATGGGATGTAATGGCGGCCTCCATTGATACGGCCCGGCCTGCCGCGCTTGCGCAGCGTGCAGCCGATGAAGCGGAAGACGCCGAGAGGATCGCGGCTACTGCAGAAGCGAGGCGTGCGAAAGTTAAAGAAGTTCGGGACGCGGCTTTCGCGCGAATGGATGTTTCGACAGATGCCGCCAGCGCCTGGGCAGATCTGATTGGTATCGACGGAATCGGCGCCACGCTCGGGTTGTCACTATCTGATGCGTTTGCCAATTCGGAGGAACGCCAAGCATTTGATGATCTGCGTAAACATCTGACGGTTGTTCCACCAGAGGCTCCTGCGTCGGACAGTCCGGTCGCAGGAAAAACCGTCGTGTTTACGGGAACGCTTGAAAAGATGACACGCGCCGAGGCCAAGGCCCGCGCCGAAGCGCTGGGGGCCAAGGTATCCGGCTCGGTCAGTCAGAAAACTGATTTGCTCGTGGCGGGCCCGGGCGCAGGGTCCAAGGCGAAAAAAGCGGCTGATCTGGGCATCGAAACCTTGGATGAAGATAGCTGGCTTCAACTGATTGGCGATCTATGAGCGGCAGGCCTGAACAGCTCTTTCCGCTGTTTGCGGGTCTTGAAACACTAGATGGTGTGGGGCCGAAGACCGCGCAGCTTCTGGGCCAATTAGGGATCGATTCACCGCGCGATGTATTGTTTTCGCTACCTTATGCGGTGATTGACCGGCGGCGACGCGATACGATAAAGGGCGCCGACCTTCCGACGACTTTGACTGTTGAGGTGACGATCGGCGCGCATCGACCACCGCGGAACAAAGGGGGCGCATATCGCATTCATGTTGAAGACAGTCAGGCGGATTTCCAACTGGTGTTTTTTCATGCCCGAGGGGACTATCTGAAGAAGCTGTTGCCGGAGGGCGCACGCCGGGTGGTATCGGGAAAGCTTGAGCTGTTCGATGGCATGGCTCAGATGGTACACCCCGATCATATGGTCGCGCCTGAAAACGCAGGCGAATTGCCCGAGTTTGAACCGGTTTATCATCTGACGCAGGGTGTGACGCAAAAAACTGCCTATAAAGCTGCTCAAAGTGCGTTGGCGCGAGTACCTGCATTGGCCGAATGGGCCGACCCCGCTCAGGTGGCACAACAGAATTGGCCAGATTGGACAACAGCAATTCACGCTGCGCATCACCCGCAGGGGGCGGACGACGTAGCACCTTTTGCGCCTGCGCGGGAACGTCTGGCTTACGATGAGCTGCTCGCACATCAATTGACGCTGGCCCTGGCACGACAGCGTGAGCGTAAAGCGCGGGGGATCGTCAGTCTCGGCACCGGTGCTTTGCAATCCAAGGTGCTGGCAAGCCTTCCATATCGACCAACCGGAGCGCAGACATGCGCGATCGAGGAAATCTCGGCAGATATGACCGCTGAGACGCGGATGAACCGGTTGCTTCAGGGCGATGTGGGGGCAGGAAAGACTCTGGTAGCATTTGTTTCGCTGCTTATAGCCGTCGAAGCTGGCGGGCAGGGGGTGATGATGGCCCCTACCGAAATCCTTGCCCGGCAGCATCTTGAAGGGCTGCGACCATTGGCAGAAGAAGCCGGAGTTGTGCTGGAAATCCTGACCGGGCGCGACAAGGGGGCTGAGCGTCGAGCGAAGCTGGCTGCGCTGAAGCAGGGAGATATTCAGATATTGGTCGGTACCCACGCGGTGTTTCAGGACGATGTTGAATTCAAAGCCCTAAGGCTGGCCATCGTTGATGAGCAGCACCGTTTTGGCGTCCGCCAACGCATGGAGCTGTCCGAAAAGGGCCAACGCGCTGATGTGCTGGTGATGACCGCTACGCCCATCCCGCGCAGTTTGGCGCTTGCGCAGTACGGCGATATGGACGTTTCGGTGCTGGATGAAAAGCCGCCGGGTCGTAAACCGATCAAGACCGCAGTCGTCAGCACGCAACGCATGGATGAAGTTGTGGCCCATCTGCGCGGTGCGATTGATGCAGGCAAACAATGCTATTGGGTGTGCCCATTAGTCGATGAATCCGAGGTCTCGGACCTGACTGCGGCTGAGGAGCGTTTCAAACGGTTGCGCGCGATCTTGGGGGACGATGTGGTGGGTCTGGTACACGGCCAAATGCCGCCCGCCGATAAAGACGCGGCAATGGCGGCGTTTCAGAGTGGTAAGACCAAAGTCCTTGTCGCTACTACGGTGATCGAGGTTGGGGTGAACGTGCCGAACGCCACGATCATGGTGATTGAGCGGGCAGAGATTTTTGGTCTGGCGCAGTTGCATCAGCTTAGGGGCCGAGTTGGACGTGGTGAAGATGCCTCAACCTGTTTGTTGATTTATCAGCCACCGCTTAGCGAGGGTGGTCGCAAACGGCTGGAGGTACTCCGAGAAACTGAAGACGGCTTCCGCATTGCCGAGACCGATCTGCAGATGCGCGGTGCGGGTGACTTGATCGGAACCGCACAATCTGGCCTGCCAAAGTTCCGGATAGCTGATCTTGAAAGGCAAGCTGGGCTGATGGCGGTGGCGCAATCAGATGCGCGCGCTTTGCTGTCCGCAGACCCCAAATTGACCTCGGATCGGGGGCAGGCTGCGCGTGTTCTTCTGTGGCTTATGAAGCAGGATCAGGCGATCCGTTTGATATCAGTGGGTTAGACCGAAAATCCCACTAAGTTCACAAATGTTCTCAAAAAGTTCTTTACCGACTCGTTAAAATATGAGAACAAAAGGTCAACAAAGGATTAAACCTGACCGGAGGTGAGACCATGCTGAGCCAGATCAAAACTGCTTTTACCCGTTCACAATCCACGATTTTGCAGGATGCAGCGGGCGCGGTTTCACTGGTTGTGATGCTGGTGGTTGCCCTTCACCTGCCAACCGGGTTCTAAGCCTTTCTGCCTGCGATCTCGTGCCGATCACACCGCGCTTGTCTCCCCGTCATAGTCAAGGGTGACCTGCCTGTCCCATTTCCCTTGAAGGGGCCTGCCTCGGCCCCGTGCGGTGATCCGGACCCTACATGAGAAACGCATGACTTGCCGCCGCCCTTTCCGCCCGGAAGGTGCGGCGGTTCTTTTTACAGCTGTCCGGTTTTGATGATTTCGATCGTGGCGGATAGAACTGAATTTACGGCGACGGATGCAAGGATCATCCCCATCACGCGGCTGATGATCGCAGCGCCGGAATGCCCGATCAACCGGATGATCGGCTCGGCCAGCAGCATCAGCACAAACGCTATGGCAATAACGACCAACATAACCAGTGCAGTAATGCTCTGATCGGCGACGCTGTATCGGTTGTTGTCCGTTAGAACCACTATCGCCAGCATCGCGCCCGGTGACGCAAGCGAAGGGACGGCCAAAGGGAAAATGGCCGGATTGGTCTTGTGCATTTTGTCGTCCAAGTCTTCTTCGGCCTGGCGCTGCTCGATCACCTGTTTGCTTTCGCCAAAGATCATGGTCAGAGCGAAGAGAAACAGAATAATTCCGCCTGCAACCTGAAACGAGTTAAGGCCGATATCCAAAGCCTCGATCACAAGTTGCCCAAAGATCAGAAAGAACAGCAGAATGCCTGCGCTGACCAACGCGGCCAGTAAAGCAGTTTTACGACGCGCACCCGTCGCGATCCCAGCAGTGACAGCGATAAAGACGGGGATGGTGCCGATCGGGTCGATCACGACCCAGAGCGTCACAAAATGTTCCAGCAAATTGTTCACGTTAGCCCCCCCCAATCATTGGGGGCACCCTATACGGCTTTGTATGGAAAAGCCAATCAGGCGCAGTTGGCTTGTTCGGCCTGCTCCATCGCCTCGGCGGTCGCGTCAAGCGCCAGCAGGATTGACGCGTGGCGGTTCTTGTAGTCCCGCGCGGGCATCAGAACTTCGAGCCCCTCAAAGGGCGCCTCGGGGGCAGGGCCGTCTTTCTTCAGCATTGCGGAAAGCTGATCACGTGCGGTTTCGACCTGCGACCGCGTCGCCCCGATCACGGCGCTGCCTACGACCGAAGCCGAGGCCTGACCCAACGCACAGGCCTTGACGTCTTGCCCAAAGTCCACGATCCGCCCATCTTCAAGCTTGACGTCAACAGTCACGGTCGATCCACACAAAGGGGCTCGTTTCTTTACCGTCGCATCGGGATTATCCAAGCGATCCAGATGCGGAATATCCGCAGCTAGCGCCAAGATGCGTCCGGAATAGAGCTTGATCAGATCGGTTTCGCCGCTCATGGCTTTCCCTCGTTGTCCATTCCCCATACATAATGGCGGGATTCTGGGATGCAAAAGGTTTTTGCGATGGCTGACGCAGTCTTGTTCGATCCGTCGACACTGAAATTCAACGAGGCGGGTTTGATCCCCGCGATCGCACAGGACGAAGCGACGGGTGAGGTTCTGATGATGGCCTGGATGAATGCCCAATCCATCGAGCAAACGTTGGAAACCGGACGGGTTACGTATTGGTCGCGGTCACGACAGGCGTTCTGGATCAAGGGCGAAAGCTCGGGCCACTTTCAGGCCCTGGTGGATTTTCGCGTCGATTGCGACAGGGATTGCCTGCTGATTGTGGTGAACCAAACGGGGCCAGCCTGTCACACCAATCGGCGAAGTTGTTTCTACACGGCCGTCCGCGATGGGACCGAAGTCGAGCTCATGAAGCCGATGGAATAGTGGGGCCTCTGATGGTGGTCAGGTCAAATGCCCACCATCTCTCTGATTTCAGCAGGAGATGCTCCTTGTTCGCGATAAAGCGAGATGGCGCGTGCGTCGTCACGTTTCGCGAGGCGTTTGCCGTTGTTGTCCCGGATCAGACGGTGATGATGATAAACAGGTGTCGGCAACCCAAGCAGCCCTTGTAAAAGGACATGTATCTGCGTGGCATCGAACAAATCCTCGCCCCGGACCACATGGGAGATGTTCTGATCCGCATCATCAACCACGACGGACAGGTGATACGAACTGCCCATATTGCGCCGAACGAGAATGATATCGCCAACCGCGTTCATGAGGTTGTGCGCATCAAGCTCATGCGTTCCCAAATACTTCGCACCAGTTTCACAAAATCCACGAAGTTCGGATGCCTTGATTGCCTTGTGCATGTTCAGGCGCAGAACATCACCAGCTGAAGCATCCGACAAAGGGCGGTCGCGGCACGTGCCTGGATAGATGCGCCCGTCAGGTCCGAACTGGGGTACACCTTCCTGCGGAGCACCGGCCGCAGATTCGATATCGGCACGATTGCAGCTGCAAGGGTAGACCAGGCCCGTGTTTTTGAGAATCTCCAATGCCTCTCTGTATCGCGGCAGCCTGTCCGACTGGCGCATCACCGGGTGCGGCCAGTGCAGTCCAAGCCAGTGCAGGTCGTCGTAGATCTGGGTTTCCCAACGAGACCTGGATCGCGATTGATCAATATCTTCGATCCGCAAAAGAAATGATCCACCCGCAGCCCGTGCCTGATCAAACGCAAGAAGCGCGGAATAGGCATGCCCTAGATGCAGCGGACCTGTTGGAGATGGTGCGAAACGCGTTGTGAATGTCACGTTTTTTCAACAACATAAACGTCAGATTTCATGTCCATACCCGGTAGGTGCGGACCGTATTCGCGGAATAACAGCCTTGCGTGACCCATATCCAGCCAGTCGTTCAGCCGCCCGGTGTAAGTGCGGTCAGCCAAAGTGTGATCGTTGAAGGAAAACGCCAGATATCCGCCACGTGGCAGCGCGTTCATAAGTAGATCAAAGGTTTCAGGCGGCGCGGCACCAACACCGATGACGCCAATGCATGTTATGGCTGAGTAAGCTTCGGCCTCAATGGGGTTGGGATCAGTAACTTCGAAGTTTATCAAGTTGCGATAAACCCCCTTGGCAGCGGCACCTTCCAGCATCTTTGGTGTTGGATCCATCCCATCGATGACACGAAAACCCGCCTTGCGAAGTGCTAAACCCGACAACCCGGTACCGCATCCGTAGTCCAGCACCGGCACATCAGCATCTGAGACAAAGGATTTCAATGCTGCCGCAACACGGTCCGGTGTGACATATCCGTGCTCACCGACTTCATCATCGTATGAGGCCGCCCATTTTTGGTAGTGATCGTGCGTTTCCTGGGCAGAATTCAGATTGTATGTGTCTTTCAGAAACTTATCGCTCATACCTTACATGTTAGGCGCAGGCTGGGGGCGACGTCCAGTCAACACTGCTTTAACCAATCGCTCCAGACTTCTTTTGCGCGATCGGTATAGGCCTTGTAGCGGTCCTTACGGCCTCGGCGCCCCCCCTTCAGGCCGTCGACCGGGCGAAACAGACCGAAATTCACGTTCATCGGCTGGAAGGTCTTGGCTTCGGCGCCGCCCGTGATGTGGTGGATCAATGCGCCCATCGCACTGTCTTGCGGTACGTCGGGAAGGGATCGGCCTAGTATTTCGGCAGCGGCCAAACGGCCTGCCAAAAGGCCCATCGCTGCGCTTTCCACATAGCCTTCCACCCCCGTGATTTGCCCCGCAAAACGAATATTTGGCCTAGACTTGAGCCGCATCTGCGCGTCCAGCAAAGTCGGAGAGTTGATGAAAGTATTGCGGTGAATGCCACCCAATCGCGCAAAGCTGACATTTTCCAGACCCGGTATCATACGAAATACCTCGGTTTGCGCACCGTATTTCATCTTGGTTTGGAAACCGACGATGTTGAACAACGTGCCCAAGGCATTGTCGCGCCGCAATTGGACGACGGCATAAGGTTTTACGTCCGGTTGATGCGGATTTGTCAGGCCAACAGGTTTCATCGGGCCATGGCGTAAAGTTTCACGACCGCGCTCGGCCATAACCTCGATCGGCAGACAGCCGTCGAAATAACCAGCGGTCTCTCCCTCGTGGAATTCGGTCTTATCTGCAGCCAGCAGCGCATCAATGAAGGCTTCGTGCTGATCACGATCCATCGGACAGTTGAGGTAGGCGGTACGCTCTTCCTCAGTCTCGCCCTTATCGTAGCGTGACTGCATCCAGGCTTTGCTCATATCAATGCTGTCTGCATAGACGATGGGGGCGATCGCGTCGAAAAAGGCCAGCGCCTCGGCACCAGTTTCTGCGCGAATGGCTTCCCCCAATGCGGGCGAGGTCAACGGCCCGGTTGCAAAGATCCACTTTCCGTCTTGGGGTAGACTGGTTACTTCTTCCGCTGAGACCGAGACCCGTGGATGGGCCTTCAGCTTGGCAGTTACGGCTTCGGCAAAAGGATCACGGTCAACCGCAAGCGCGCCACCCGCAGGCAGGCGATGGCTATCTGCGGTCGTCATGATCAACCCGTTTGCCGCGCGCATTTCCCAATGCAGCAAGCCGACTGCGTTCTGTTCATCATCATCCGATCGGAATGAGTTCGAACACACCATCTCGGCCAGATTGCCGGTCTGGTGTGCAAACGTGCCCACATTAGGACGCATTTCGTGGATCACAACATCCACGCCCATTTCCGCTGCCTGCCAGGCGGCCTCGGACCCGGCCATGCCGCCGCCCACGATATGCAATGTCTCTGTCATGTGCTGCCAAATAGGGCAGAGCAGCGCCATGCGCAATGCGCAGTAATCGCTTTAGTTCTGAGGGGAATTCTTGGGGTCGCCGCTGCGGGAATGTCAACGCCGGTGAGAGAAACCAGCTTGGAGGGACCTTCCGCCCACGGCGACCCAAAAGTATGGTCAGGCCTTGGCCTTGACCCAGCTTTGCCACAGTGTCGCCCTTTTGAAAAGTGAAAAAATGCGAACAGTCGGCAAAAATGTATTAAATAATTGCGTTACTGGTGCCAATCAGGCGGGCGCTTTTCGATAAAGGCACTAATTCCTTCCTCAGTATTCCGGTCCATCATATTCTGTGCCATTACCTCGGCGGTATAATCGTATGCCTGATCAGTTCGCATTGTAATCTGTTGATAAAAAGCGGTTTTACCGATTTTCACCGCACTGCTGAGCTTGCCTGCCAACTTCTCGGCCAACGCATTGGTTTCATCTTCCAACAAGTTCTCGGGAACCGCTCGATTGATCAGACCCAGCTCAGCCGCGCGTTCGGCGGTGATAAAATCACCGGTCGTGAGCATTTCAAACGCCTGTTTCCGCGGTATATTCCGGCTGAGAGCCACCATCGGAGTGGAGCAGAACAAGCCGATATTGACACCATTTACGCCGAACCGTGTACCCTCGGCCGCGATTGCCAGGTCACAGGTTGCTACAAGCTGACACCCTGCGGCAGTGGCGATCCCGTGCGCTTGGGCGATCACGGGTTGGGGCAGGGATTGAATGGACATCATCATCTTGGCACATCGGTCGAACAGATCCTGAAAATAGGAAAGCCCACCATCGGGTGCCTGCCGCCCTTGGGTCATCTGTTTCAGATCGTGCCCCGCGCAAAACGCTTTCCCCGCACCGGAAAGAACAACAACACGAATCGACTTGTCTTCGCGCAGCGCATCGAACTCTGCCTTCAGGGCCGCCAGCATTTCATCGCTGAGGGCGTTCAACCGCTCAGGCGCGTTCATTCGAAGCCGTGCAATCGCACCTGTGTCGTGACGTTCCAGAATTGCCATCTTGCCCTCCCGCTGGCGTTCAGGCCAACTCTAGGCGGGCAGAGCGACGAGGGGAAGCATGTCATTAGCACTGAATAAACAAGAATTGACGGAATACCTGGCGCAGGTGTTTCCACAGGTTCATAACGACTTTGTTGTCGAGGGTCTGACAGAAGCCAACATCACCATGCGCCTGAGGGTCGAAGACCGTCACCTGCGCCCCGGAGGCACAGTATCTGGTCCATCCATGTTCGGGCTGGCCGATGTCAGTGTATATGCAATGGTTTTGGCGCGGAAAGGTCGGCAATCTCTGGCTGTCACGACCAACAGTTCTCTGGATTTCTTGCACAAGCCCGAAGGCGGGGCGGACCTGATTGCTGAGTGTAGGTTGTTGAAATTAGGTCGAACACTGGCTGTCGGGGATGTGCTGATTTACTCGGAAGGCTCTGACAAGCCCGTCGCGCGGGCCAGCATGACCTATTCGCTTCCTCCAGAAGGCTCAGCCGCTGCTGCCTTTGGGTAAAAAAGGCCGGGGATAAACCCCGGCCAGGAAGAGGTCCCTTAGATGGGACTGGGGATAATCTATTTCATCCAGAAATAGCGGCTGACTTCTGCATCTGCCCGATGGCGGGTCAGCCCGACATCGCGGAGCAGCCTGTCATCCAGCTTACCTAAGTTTACCCGGCTGCGGCGGCGTTGTTCCCATTGTGTGACCGACGCCGCAAACCGCACGGCCAGCGCGGCGATCAGCGGCAGCCGGGGGCTGTCGTTCAGCAGCAAGAGGGCGGGGTTGTGCATTGCGCGTGTCATCTTGGGTATCCTTTCAAATTGTATTGACACAAAGTAAAAATGTTCGGTACATTACTTTGATACATTCAGCATTGTGTCGAAATCAAAGGAAGAATTGTAATGGATACAATTTGGCCAGAGGCGTTACCGAAATCCAAAGGTCCAAAATATACTCTGGTCGCTGACACGATCCGAAAAGCGATAGAAAACAAAACACTGGAGGTTGGAAAGAAACTACCTCCGGTGCGGGAACTGGCGTATCGATTAAAGATTACACCAGGCACAGTCGCGCGCGCCTATACGATCCTGACCGATGAAGGTTTGCTACAAGCCGAGGTCGGGCGTGGTACATTTGTAGCCCCGCCGAGATCGCCCATTCTGGACGATGTCTGGTCGCGGCAGTTACATCTGAGGGACGACAAATATGAATCCAACGTCAGTCTGTTCAGCCCACGCTTGCCAGATGTGGGGCAGGTGACATTAATCCGCGAATGCCTTGAAAAGGTTGCAAAAGGCGATCCGCGGATGTTTATGAACTATCCGACCCGAGATGCCTACCTACCCGTGCGCCAGGTTGTGGCCGACTGGTTGTCAGATCTTCCTCTGGGCTCATTGAATGCAGATGACATTGTACTGACACATGGTGGGCAAAGTGGCATTTGCGTTGTGTTCCAGACCGTTCTGAAAGATCCGAAACCCATCGTGTTGGTTGAGGACTTGTCTTATGCCGGGTTCAGACGGGCAGGTGAGTTGATGCGCGCCGAGGTTGTCGGGGTAAAAATGGACAAATGGGGCATAAGCCCCGATGCGCTGGACCACATCCTCAGGCAGACGAAGGCGCAGGCGATCTGCGTCTCACCCGAAGTGCAGAACCCAACGGGCGGGCATTCACCGTTGGAACGGCGCAAAGAAGTTGTCGAGATTGCGCGAAAGCATGAATTACAGATCATTGAAGACGATTGCTATCGCATGGGCGAGGCCCGCGCGCCCAGCTATCGTGCTTTGGCACCCGAACGGGGCTGGCATGTTTCGTCAATTTCGAAAACTCTCACACCAGCATTACGGGTAGGTTTCGCCATCGCACCGAAAGAGCAGAGCGTCGATCTGCGGCGTTCTGCAGAATACGGGTATTTCGGGCTCGCCCAGCCTTTGGCTGAGTTGACGCGGTTGCTGTTGGGACATCCAGAGGCGAGGCAACTTGCAAAAAACGTCCGTACCAAGATGGGCGAATATGTACGTGTGGCGGTAAACGCCCTGGGTGGCTTCGATCTAAACTGGGATTCGGAGATTCCCTTCGTCTGGCTTCATCTGCCTTCCGGTTGGCGGTCCGCTGCGTTCAGCCGTGCGGCCGAGCGGGAAGGTATTCAGCTGCGATCGGCCGATGAATTCGCGCTGCGGGATGGTCGCGCGCCAAATGCCGTTCGTATAGCGGTGAATGGGCATGTCTCGCTTGAGAAGTTCGAAGATGCCATGCTGCGTCTGCGCGCGCTGCTCGATAACCCACCCGAACAAATAAGCGTGTAGCCGCTATTGCACTGGGGCAGGGTCACCGAAAAAGCCCGACAAATGAGAAATCTTACCATCGGCATCGAGACGAATGAAATCATGTCCGGCCACCATAATGGAACCATCGGGAGCAACCATATGCCAGGTGAAGTGGACCACATCATGGTGTGAATTCGGCTCACTGGTCAGCTCAACGCGGCCCTTTGTATCACTCAGAACTGCTCCGATATGGGCATTGAGTTGATCTCTGCCGGAAACTTCTGCAGTTGGATCGACGTAACGACCAGTTTGTGCAAAACACTGCTCAAGAAGGCTCAGTCGCCTTTCGGGATCGGTCGACTGCCATGCCGCACCATAGGCAGCGATAACCTGTTCCAATTCTTGCATAGCCACCTCCGACATTGGATGATCTTGGTTGAGTCTAGCTTAACTAAGCTACGCAAAATTGGATATGCCGAAGAAATTTTGGGGTAAAATAATACCTATTTTATAAGTTATTGTTATTGATAGATATATTATACTTTGCCTGTATTGACCTGCATAACTAGTAGGTCTAAACCCCCTCCATCGAATTCGGGCCGCTCCGCCAAGGGGCGGTCTTTCACATCAAACAGGACTATCCTGCCATGAAAACCTTTTCTGCAACACCTGCAGACATCGACAAGAAATGGATCCTGATCGACGCCGAGGGCGTTGTTCTGGGCCGTCTTGCCTCGATCGTCGCCATGCGCCTGCGTGGCAAGCACAAAGCGTCGTTCACACCCAACATGGACATGGGCGACAATGTCATCGTGATCAACGCTGACAAAATCCAGATGACCGGCAAGAAGCGCGAAGAGAACTTCTACTGGCACACTGGCCACCCGGGCGGCATCAAGTCGCGCACCAAGCAGCAGATCCTCGAGGGTGCACACCCCGAGCGCGTCGTGACCCAAGCGGTCAAGCGCATGCTGCCGGGCAACCGTCTGGCGCGTCAGCAGATGACCAACCTGCGCGTTTACGCAGGTGCCGAGCATCCTCATGAGGCGCAAGCGCCCGAAGTTCTGGACGTTAAGTCCATGAACAAGAAAAACACCCGGAGCTAATGACCGATGGCTGATCAGATCAATACTCTCGAAGAGCTGAGCGCCGTCGCAGGCGTTGAAACCGTGGCCGAAGAAGTCATCGTACGTGAACCCGTACGTGACGAGCTGGGTCGTTCCTACGCCACCGGCAAGCGTAAAGACGCTGTTGCCCGCGTTTGGATCAAGCCGGGTTCCGGCAAGGTCACCGTGAACGGAAAGGATCAGGACAAGTATTTTGCGCGTCCCGTTCTGCAGCTGATCCTGCGCCAGCCGTTCCAGGTTGCTGGTGTGGAAGGTGAGTTCGACGTTGTTGCAACCGTCAAAGGTGGTGGCCTGACCGGTCAGGCCGGTGCGGTCAAGCACGGCATCTCGAAAGCGCTGCAACTGTACGATCCCAACCTGCGTGGCGCTCTGAAAGCCGCAGGCTTCCTGACCCGCGACAGCCGCGTTGTGGAACGTAAGAAATACGGTAAGCGCAAAGCGCGTCGTTCGTTCCAGTTCTCGAAGCGTTAATCGCTACGGATACCGAATTGGAAAGGGCTCGCAACTGCGAGCCCTTTTTCCTTGGTCGGTTTATTCTTCGTAAACCAGTTTCCACGCACCATTTTCGACGACGCTGACAAACACAGAGTCAGCACCCTGATGGTCATCGGGCCCATATGTGATCTGGTTGCCGACCAACTCATCCATGTAATCCAGAGATTCCATCGCGGCAATGAAGCTATCATGCGTCAGATCAGGACCTGCAGCTTCAAGTGCTTTGACCATCATCTCGGCCGCTGAATAGCCCAGCATTGAAAATCCGACCGGGTCTTCGCCCGTAGCCTCTTTGTATTCAGCAATAAATGCTGCCGGGGCGGGCTCTTCGGCGCGCGCCCAGAGATCCAGCCATGAGGCCGCCGCATAGAAACCGTCGGTCACACCACCGGGCACCTGCGCCACCACGGTTAGGAAGCTGGCAGAGGTGCCGAGGAACTTCATGTCGGTCAGGCCCATTTTCTTGGCCGTTCCAACAACAGTGATTGCCTGACGCACGCCGAGCGCCATCGTGACGATGTCACAACCTTCTTCTTTAAGCTTGCTCAAGGACCCCACGAAATCCGTCTCGTCCGGTTTATGGGTGGTCTCAGCGCCGAAAGTGATGCCAGCCTCTTCGGCTCCCGCTTTGCTGCCTTCCAGAATTTCCTCACCGAAATCGGTGGGCAGATACATGGTGCAAACGGTTTGCGATCCGAACTCACCGTTCAGATACTTCACCCCGATCCGAGCTTGATCGTAATAGGTCGAGAATGAGGTGAACTTGTTCTTCATCGGCTCTTGCAGCATTTGCCGCGCGGCGGTCAAGGGGGCGACATTAGGAATACCTTTCGGGTCCAGCAGCTTGAACCCAGCAACATTCATCGGCGTACCCAGCGACTGCAACATCGCGAAAACCTTGTCACGGTTCAGCAGCTTGTTATAGCCCTGCATCGCGCGTGGCATCTGATAGCCGTTATCCTCGACGACAAAGCGGATCTTGCGGCCATGCACGCCACCCTCGGCGTTGACGCGATCAAAGACCACATTTGCGCCTTTGGTGGCCGGAACGCCCACGGCAGCGAAGATGCCGCTGAGGTCGTTGACTGAGCCAATGACGATCTCGTCATCTGTCACGCCTTGTGTTTGCGCCCAGCTGATCGTGGCGGATGCAGTCAATGCCGTCGCTGCGGCAAGGCCCTTAAATAAGTGTTTCATACTTCTCCTCCCTGTTGGGTCGCCCCTTAACTAATTGTACATATCTTCAATGAGATGTGCGTGTTTCTTTTCCACCAGACCACGTTTGAGTTTCATCGTCGCCGTCAGCTCCTCATCTTCGGCAGTGAGCAACACGTCGATCAGCCGGAAATCCTTGATCTGTTCGACCCGCGCAAAGTCCTTATTAACCGCTGCGATTTCCTCGCCGATCAGCTCCGTCACTTCGGAAGCAGCACAAAGGGAAGAAAAGTTCGAAAAGGGGATCTTGCGCTCTTGTGCGAATTTCTCGACATTTTCCTGATCGATCATGATTAGCGCCGTCAGATACTTGCGCCGATCCCCGATGATCACCGCGTCCGAGATATACTGGCTGAACTTCAACCCGCTCTCGATCTCTGCGGGCGTGACGTTCTTACCGCCCGCAGTGATGATGATGTCCTTGAGGCGCCCTGTGATGGTGACAAAACCTTCCTCGTCGATATGCCCCATATCCCCAGTGCGCAGCCAACCGTCGCAGGTGAAGCTTTCAGCTGTTTTGGCATTGTTGCGCCAGTAGCCCTGAAAGACGTTCAGGCCTTTGACCTGAATTTCTCCGTCTTCCGCGATGCGCAGGTCGTTGCCAGGAACAGGTTTTCCAATGGTGCCGATCTTGTTGGCCTCAAGCGTGTTCAGCGCTGCTATGCCGGCGGTTTCAGTCATACCGAAGCCCTCGACAATGGGCACACCAATTGCCCAATACCACCTGAGCAAATCGGGAGAGATCGGCGCTGCACCAGAGCCGCCTCGGCGGAGACGATCTAAGCCCAGCATCCGGCGCAGGTTACGCAGAACAAGCCGATCCCAAAGCCAGAACTGCATAGCGATCGGTGCTGGAACAGGTTTGCCTGCAAGGATAAATTCGGCCCGCGCCATTCCAGACTTGAGCGCCTGTGCAAAGGCGAAGCGCCCTGTGGGCGTTGCTTCTTTCGCCATGAACATGACCTGCGAGTAGATCTTCTCCCACACGCGCGGGACGGCAGTGAAGGTGGCGGGAGAGACCTCTTGCAGGTTGGAGAACACTGTCTCGGGGCTTTCAGCGAAATTCACAGTAGTCTTCATCGCAAGCGGGTAGTAGATCGACACGTCGCGTTCGAGGATATGACAGAGCGGCAGAAAACATAGCTGTTCGTCGGCTGATTGGGAGGGCAGGGAATGTGCCCCTGCCTCGATCGCGGCCATGATGTTCTCATGGCTCAGCATGGCGCCTTTGGGATTACCGGTGGTACCTGAAGTATATATGAGCAGGGCGGTGTCTTGTGACGTGGTTTCAGCGATTTCTGCTTCGAATGCGCCGGGTTCATCGACCTGAGCCTGCTGCCCCAGAGCGTACAAGTCCTCGATCATCATGCAACGCGGATGATCCAGGTCGTGCAGGCCTTCATCCTCAAGGATAATGACCTTGAGCAGATCGGGCAGATCCGCCTCGACTTCGAGGAACTTGTCCAACTGCTCTTCATCTTCAACGATCAGAAACCGGCTGCCACTGTCATTGATCAGATATTTTAACTGGCTGGCCGAATCTGTGGTGTAGACGCCCGAAGCAATCCCTCCGACACACTGGATGCCCATGTCGAACCACGCCCATTCCTTGCGGTCTTCGGACAGGATCGAGACAACCTCGCCACGTTGCAGACCCAGCTTGCGCAGGGCCAGCCCGATCCATTTGGCGTGTTGCCAGTAGTCGGCCCATGAGTAGGATTTCCAGATGCCGAAGTCCTTCTCGCGATGCGCCGTACGCTGTTCCAGTTCGGCACAGCGTTTCTGGAATAGCTCGCATATCGTGACACAGCCATCAACTCGCAGGGGTCTCTGACCTGGCGTAGCGTTGAACTGCACACCGTTGATTCTGGTCTGAGGGGGCAGGGGGCTTGCGTCCATCCAGCTCACCTCCATGTCTTCTTGCGTTTCCAGCGGCGGTTTTCTCGCGCGCCTTCTTCCTGAACGCCCAGATAGAAATTCTGAATGTCCTCGGATTGCAGCAAGGTTTCAGCCGCACCATCCATAACGATCCGTCCGATCTCCATTACATAGCCATGATGGGCGAGTTCCAGTGCCGCATTGGCGTTCTGCTCGACCAGCATCATTGTCATGCTCTGTTCGTCATTCAGGCGTTTGAGAATGCCAAAAATCTCTTGCACCAGCAGCGGCGATAGGCCCAGCGAGGGCTCATCCAGCAGCATGATACGCGGGTTAGCCATCAGGCCGCGCCCAATCGCCAGCATCTGCTGTTGCCCGCCGGACAGAGTGCCAGCCTCTTGATTGCGGCGGTCTTTCAACACAGGAAAGTAGGAAAACACCAGATCGCGGTCATGATCGATCTGTCCTTTATCCGACAGGGTATAAGCCCCAAGATTCAGATTCTCGTCGACGGTCAAAAGTGGAAAGACCTCGCGTCCCTCGGGCACATGGACGATGCCTTTTTGCACGACCTTGTGAGGTTCCGATCCCTGTATCTGCTGACCGTCAAATGTGATTGAACCTTTTTCGGGATCCATCACGCCTGAGATTGTTTTCATCAGCGTTGTCTTGCCCGCGCCATTTGCGCCCAGGATTGAAACGACCTGCCCTCGATGCACGTCCAATGACACACCACGAATGGCCATGATCGGGCCATAAAAGCTTTCAACATTGCGAATGCTAAGGATCGGTTGGTTCATGAAGCTTTGCCCAAATAGGCCTCTACCACAGCAGGATGAGATTGAACTTCGGCTGGGGTTCCAAGGGCAAGCTTCGCTCCGTCGGCCATGGCAAGAACCCGGTCGGACACGCCCGAGACCAGACCCATATCGTGCTCTACCATAAGCACGGTAATGCCCATCTGACGCCGGATGTCATCGATCCACCAACGCATATCTGTGGTCTCTTCCACCGATAGGCCCGAGGCGGGTTCGTCCAACAGCAGGAGTTTTGGATCGGTGGCCAACGCTCGAGCGACTTCGACCACCTTACGCACGCCATAGGGTAAGCCCGAGATCATCTTGTCACGAAAGGCCTGGAGGTCGAGGAAGTCGATGATCTCTTCAACCTTTTCTCGGTTCTCGATCTCCTGCCTGCGAGCTGAGGGCGAGAACAGAATTTCCGAGATCAGATTGGTTTTGCGGTGCCGGTGGCGCCCGACCAGGAGGTTCTGCAAAACGGTCGCATGTTCGAACAGTTCAATGTTCTGGAATGTCCGCGCGACGCCATAGGCCGCGACACCCGAGGGCTTGATACGCAGCAGATCATGCCCGTCAAAGTGGATCGCCCCTGCATAAGGATCATAGAAGCGCGAAATCAGGTTGAAGACCGTTGATTTGCCGGCGCCGTTGGGACCGACGATGGCGAACACCTCACCTTCTTGCACGTTGAAGGACAGATCATCCACAGCAGTCAGACCGCCGAATTTCAGGGTAACGTTTTCAAACTCCAGCAAGCTCATCTCAGACGCTCCGTCTTGAGATAGGACTTTTGTCGTTTGAACATGTCCTTGCGGTAGAAGGGGAACAGTTCGAACCACGTCCGGATTTTTAGCCATCGACCATACAGACCCATCGGTTCGAACAGGATGAAGGCGATCAGGATCATGCCAAAGATGCCGAATTCGAGCCCCGGAATGGCGACCGTATTGCCACCAAACAGGGCTGCTGCGTATTCCTTTGAAATCGACAAAAACTGCGGCAGGAAACCGATCACGATTGCGCCCAAAAACGCGCCATGGATCGAACCCAGACCTCCGATAACGATCATCATCAGCAATTGGATGGAAATTACGACGCTGAATGTCTCGTTATTGAACGCCCCAGAGAACATACCCATCAATGCGCCTGCTAGTCCGGTGACGGCGCAGGAGAGGGCGAAAGAGATCGTCTTGGTGCGCGCGATATCCACACCCATCGCCTGCGCTGAGATCTCAGAGTCTCGTACGGCGATGAAGCTGCGGCCCAAGGGCGCGCGCAATAGGTTGATATAGCCCAGTGTCACGACAACGGCGACGGCCAGCACCAGCCAGAAGAACGGGGCCGGGGTCGCCCAACGATCGACCAGATGTCCGAAGATTTCGACACCACCCAGATATTTACCCGCGACACCTCCGGTGACGGGTTCGGCCAGAACGATGATGTCGTCCATGAGCACAGACAGAGCCAGGGTGAAGATCGCAAGATAGATGCCATGCAGGCGCAGGGCAGGGATGGCGACGGTTGCTCCGACGATGCCGGTTAACAGGCCCGCCAACGGGAACGCCAGCAGAAAGGGCACCCCAGCCTCAATCAGGATGACATTGGCATAGCACCCAACGGCCAGAAAGGCGGCATGGCCAAGGCTGGCCTGCCCGGTATGGCCGGTTAGGATCATCAAGCCCAAACCCGCGATGGCCCAGATCAGAACATTGGTCAGTTCGCCAAGATAAAAGTCATCCAACCACCACGGCGCAGCGGTTACGACCGCCAACAGGATCAGATAGAGGCTGAGCTGATAGCCATCCTTCCAAGGGCGAATGTCCTGCATATAGTTTGTTTTGAAAACAATCCGCATGCGATCAGACCTTCTTGACCCGCACCTGGCTGAACAGCCCATGCGGTCGAAAGATCAGAACTGCCAGCAACAGCGCATAAGGCGCGATCTGACTGTACCCGGCTGCGATATAGCGGCTGGCAAAGGGCTCGATTACGCCGACGATTAGCCCGCCGGCCAAAGCGCCGGGCAGGCTGCCGAATCCGCCTATCACAGCTGCTGCAAATGCCTTGATTCCCAGAAGCCCAGTTGTGGGATCGACCGAGCCTTTGGCCGCGAACAAAATTCCGGCAATCCCAGCGACAACTCCGGCCAATGCCCAGATTAAGCCCTGAACCCGCTTGACCGGGATCCCCATGTAATAGGCCGCCAACTGGTTTTGAGACGCACCTTGCATGGCAAGCCCCAGCTTGGTCTTGCTGAAGAACACATAAAGACCCCAGGTCAGTAGGACGGTGACAACAATCACGGCCACGTCCTCCATCCCCAGCACAAGACCACCGAACCGGATTTCCTTACCAGCCAATGGGTTCTGCAGCGTTTGCGGCTCGTGCCCCCAGATCAGACCAGCTGCAAACCTGATCACAAAGCCCAAGGCGATGGTTAGGATCACCACGGCAGTCTGACTTTCGCCAAAGACGCGGCGGATGATCAGCCGATCGATCAGATACCCAAGTGTGCCCATAATCCCCAGTGAAATCGGTAGCGCCAGCCAGAAGGGCAGCCCCATATATTCCGTATTCGTAAGGCCAATGGTGACAAACGCACCCAGCATCATGAAATCGCCCTGCGCAAAATTCACTGCCTCGGTGGCTTTGTAAATCAGTACAAAGCCAAGGGCGATCAGGCCGTAGACACAACCATTCGCCAGCCCGCTAATCAGCAGCTGTGCGTTATCCAATCTCACCCTCCCTAAGCCGGTTAAGTCCGGCGCTTTGTTCTACTATGGAGTGATTATCACCTTCCCGTCACTCTTTTTCAGAGCATCCGCCAGATTTGGCAGCACTTCTCGTAGCGAAAGCCGTGCGGAAACATCTGTGCGCCAGCGCCCATCTGCAAATCGCGCCTGCACTTCGCTGACAACTCGCATTTGATCAGCCGGGGGTGTGTCCATCATCCAGCGGGTCAGCCAGAAGCCCTCGATCCGTTTGCTCATGAAGATCAACTGGCCCATCTGAGTCAACTTCGGCATTTCCGTACTGAGTTTCCCATAGCAAATCCACCGCGCGCCATTGGGCATCGCGCAGAACACCTGCTCTGACAGTTGGTCGGCAACCGCGTCGAGAAAAACACGAGGTTTCAGATCTGCACTGATCGTGGCAAACCGCGTCGGCGCATCCGTATCGCTGGTCACGACCACCTCTGCCGCACCCAGGCCTTTTAACATCTCGACCGTTTCGGCGCGCCGCACCAGAGCGATCGGTTTCAACCCAAGATCCCGTCCAAGGCTGCACATCAACTTACCAAGCTGGCTGGTGGCGGCAGAGACCACAAAAGCCTCGCCCTCAGCCCGTGCGATATCCACCATCGCCATAGCGGTTAGCGGGTTTACGATCTGCGCCGCCCCGTCTTCATCCGAGATTTCGGGGCGCAAGGGGATACACATTTGGGCCTGCGTCACAACATACTCGGCCCAGGCACCAGAGCCTGCTGCCACAAAGGCCACGCGCTGATCCAGCAGGGCGTCAGCGCCGGTACCGGTGGCAACAACATCTCCGCACCCCTCGAACCCTGCTGCGGCGCCTTTGACCCGCGGCTGACCATATTCCCCTTTGATAAAATGGATATCTGAAGGATTCACCGAGGCAGTGCGCACTTTGATCAACACTTGTCCCGCCTTTGGGACAGGTACAGGCAGTTCAGCCTCCGCTAACCAGTCCGAGGCATTCTCCAGCGTCGGTCCCGTGGCTGTGCCGGAATATCCGTCCTGCGTCTGAACAACGGCAAACATGGTGTCGGGCAGGGTGGTCATCGTTCGATCCTTCTTTGATGCGAGTTCAGCACGAGGCCTTCATCGTCACAATGTAACACACTGACAAAAGGTTTTATTTTTTCAAAACAATCTCAAGAAAGCAATCAAACACGGTGAGCTATGTCAATTGGGTAATGCCGTAAAGTGACGCAAATTAAGTCGCATCCCGACCGGGTGAACCAGCCCTCTTGGGGCTGGTTCTAGAATTGATCACTGCTGCGTCATCAGATTGCGCAGATCCTGTATCTTCGCGACAACCAGCTCAGGCGACGCTTTGATCTCGTCGAGGATCTTCATAACCTGTGTTTTGATGTCCTGAGACAAGGCGCTTTCCTGAACTGACGTGACGATTGCGTCATAGTCGAAATTCTGCGCGGTCAGCATGCCGTCCTGAACCCACGAGTTGAACAGTTCCTGTCCCTGACCGGCAAGCGCTGCGACCTGATCGCCAGCTGCTGAGGCTGCATCATTGGCCTGCTCGGTCAAAGATGTAGCAGCGTCGCTGGCCTGTTCCGATACCGAAGATGCAGCTTCCGAGGCCTGATCCGCAATCGAGGACGCAGCCTCGGATGCTTGTTCAGTCGCCGCCTCAACGGCATTAGCAGCGCCCTCTTGTATTGCCGAGGCTGCTTCACCAACCGCCTCTGAGGCATCTTCAGCCGCCGATTGCAACTGCTCGGCAGGGGTTGGTTCAGGTTTTGTGGCGAAATAGTAAGCGCCTCCGCCGATAACGGCGATGGCTACGATAAGTAAAAGACGCGACATTGGATGTCTCCTTCAAATGATGTGTCGCTCAGATGGGGTTAAGGTACGTTAAAGCAAAGGGGAAAACACGTGAGTTTGCAGCATATTGCGGGTTTGAGCCACACTGCGCTGATTGACACTGCAGGCAGTGGCAACATCATGCCATCCATTGCAGGAATCGCAACACAAGCAAAGAAACAGCCTTGAAGGATGAATTGATTTATGGCGGAGAGACAGGGATTCGAACCCTGGGTGGGCTTGCACCCACAACGGTTTTCGAGACCGCCCCGTTCGACCACTCCGGCACCTCTCCGCGGGGGTCTGTGAGGGGGGGATTTAGTGGTGAACGGGCAGGGGTGCAAGCAGAAAATACCGGATTTTGACGATAGTGGGATTTTCCATTGCCAGAGGTAAGAAAACACCTAGGCTGATATGTATGACTTACTTTATACGCCAGTTCACAATCAGCCTCATCCTTCCAATTTTCTCGCTAGGTGTCATGGCCCCGCCATCTCAGGCCGCCAGTCAGGATCAGATTGAGGCGTTTCTGACCACGACAGGGTTTGACGTTGCCTTGGAAAGCATAGCGCAGGCCTCTGCTTCGGCCCCGCAGATGCTGGGTATCGACCCTGACGGTTTCGGATCGGATTGGGCGCGTCTGACCGAAGAGGTGTTTGATACCGCTTTGATGCACGAAACGGCCGTCTCAATCCTTGAACAGACGCTTAGCGAAGAGGCGCTGGTCCACGCGGTCTCGTTTTACGCCTCGGAGTTGGGGCAAAGACTGGTCGTTGCTGAAAACGCCGCTCATATGGATGACGATGATGATGCCAAACAACTGGCCGGGCAAGAAATCGTCTCGAAGTTGATAAAAGAAGGCTCATCTCGTGTTGAAAGCCTGAAACGCATGAACCGTGCGGTGGACGCCAGCGGAACCTCGCTGCGCGCGCTGCAAGAGATCCAGGTGCGGTTTTTGCTGGCGGCAAGTGCGTCTGGCATTATCGACATGCAACTGAGCGGAGATGAACTGCGCGCGATGATCCAACGCAATGAAGGTGAGTTGCGTCGATCTCTGCAACTGTCAGCTTTGGCAGGGGCGGCTTACACCTACCAGGATTTCTCGGATGAGGATGTCGACGCCTATGTTGACGCTCTGGAACAGCCTCTGATGCAGGAGGTCTATGAGCTGTTGAATGCGATCCAATATGAAATCATGGCGATGCGGTTTGAAGTATTGGCCGCCCGCATGGCCGAATTGCGCCCGGCGCAGGATATCTGATGCGAGTTTTAGCTACGGCACTCTGTTTGACGATCTGGGCGCTGCCTCTGGCCGCAAGCGAGCGTGCTGAAAGACTGATGCAGGCGATGCATATTTTGGATTTTATGAAAATTCTTAGTGAAGAAGGCGTGGCGCAAGGGCATGCAATCAACGAGTCGATGCTGGGCAGCTCAGGAGGAGCCTATTTTTTGGCGCAAGTTGAGGATCTGTACGATCCGACTACGATGCACCAGCAACTTTCGCTGTCTGTTGGCGAGATGATGTCCGATGCGCAGCTAGAACAAGCTTCGATCTTTTTTGAAAGCGAACTGGGGCAAAGCATCGTTTCTCTGGAAAATTCGGCGCGCCGGGCCATTGCAGATGACGCGATCGAAGAGATGGCACGCAGCGCTTACGAACAGGCTGATCGCGAGGGCATGTTTTTTCGTCTTGTAGATGAATATGTGCAGGTCAACGACCTGATCGAGAAAAATGTGCAAGGCACCATCAGCGCCGATTATAGTTTTTACCAAGGACTTGCCTCTGGGCAAAGTGCCCTGTTCGACGATGCATCCGTGTTGCAGGAACTGCTATCTCAGCATGAGAACACCAGGGCAGAGACAACTGAATGGATGTACTCGTTCCTTTTATTGGCCTATCAGCCGTTGAACGAGTCTCAGATGCGAGAGAACATCGCCTTTTCCCGCACCGATGCGGGTCGGGCCTTGAATTCCGCTTTGTTCATGGGTTTTGATGAAATGCTAAACGGCATCTCTTACCAGCTTGGTCAAACCGTCGCGCAAGCCATGAAAGCGTCGGATCTCTGAGCCGCAGATTTTTGGTTGACTTTCTTCATGAATGCTTCGATAAGCGCGCATCCCGGCCGGCTTTCCGCGCCGGGTATCGTTATTCTTTGACCTGATGGCATGTGCCAAAGGTCATTCACACAGCCCGAAAAGGGCGCGCTGTTCGAGGTGGCGAAAGCCAGTAACACCCAATCGGGGACCACAGAACGCGGTTAGACAAAGGAAAGACGCATGTTTGCGGTCCTCAAGACTGGCGGCAAGCAGTACAAGGTTCAGGCGGGCGATGTGCTCCGTGTTGAAAAGCTGGCTGCCGACGCAGGTGAAAAAGTTCAATTCAACGATGTTCTGATGCTGGGCGGCGACGCACCGGTTGTTGGTGCACCTTTCGTTGAAGGGGCAGGCGTACAGGCCGAAGTGATCGAACAGATCAAAGGTGACAAGGTCATCAAGTTCGTCAAGCGCCGTCGTAAGCACAGCTCGAAGCGTACCGTTGGTCACCGTCAGAAACTGACTCTGGTCAAAATCACCGACATCCTGTCGTCGGGCGCTGACAAGTCGGGCATCAAAGCTGCAACCGGTTCGGCACCGGCTGGCGAAGCTGCTCCGGTAGCGAAAAAGCCTGCCAAGAAAGCTGAAGCCAAAGCAGAGGCACCCGCCGCAGCTGCTGCCGCTGACGATCTGACAGCTCTTAATGGTGTCGGCCCTGCCGCTGCCAAAAAGCTGGTTGAAGCCGGTATCGAAAGCTTTGCCGCTCTGGCCGCCTTGTCGGACGAGCAGATTGCTGCTATCGACACCATCAAAGTGAAACCCGAATGGGTTGAGCAAGCCAAAGAGCTGGCTCAGGGCTAAGGAGAGAGAGAATGGCACATAAGAAAGCTGGCGGTTCCTCCCGTAACGGTCGCGACTCAGCTGGTCGTCGCCTTGGCGTGAAACTGTATGGTGGCCAGGCCGCCATCGCAGGCAACATCATCGTGCGTCAGCGCGGCACCAAGTTCTGGCCGGGCGAAGGCGTAGGCATGGGCAAAGACCATACCATCTTTGCAACTGTCGATGGCGCCGTGAAGTTCCATAAGGGACTTAAAAACCGCACCTTTATTTCGGTCCTGCCAGTGGCGGAGGCCGCAGAGTAAGCCGAAACCCAGAAGGTTTAAGAAAAATTCATGGGGGACCGGCACAAAGTGCCGGTCCCTTTTTCGTTTTAACGCAGTCGTGATCACCAGAACCGATGACAGTCGCAACCACCAGTTTCCTGATTTTTGCCGCTTCGCAGGTCGGCACGCCGGGACCGGCCAATATGGTCCTGCTGGGAACAGGTGCGCGTTATGGCTTTCGGTCGGCTCTACCCTTTGTGGGCGGGGTCATTCTGGGCAAACAGCTGATCATCTGGCCGGTTGGTTTTGGCCTGATGCAACTGGCTGATCAGGTGCCGTTGGTGTTCGAGACACTCAAATATGCTTCTGCTGCATATATTTGCTGGCTCGCGTGGAAAATTGCCAATCTGCGGCTTTCCCGAGGTCAATCGGATAAGAAAGTGCCCGGTTTTCTGGCGGGGTTAATAGTGCATCCGCTTAACCCTAAGGCTTGGGCAATGATTATCGCAGGTTTCACCGGGTTTGTGGCAACAGGAACACCCAGTTTTGAGGCGACCCTCACGATCGCTCTCTGTTTGTTAATCTGCCAGATCGTATTGCACCCGATCTGGACATTTGCTGGAGATCGGATCGCCCATGCGGTTGAAGGTCGGCCTGCAGAAAAATATCTGATGTGGACGTTAGCCAGTTTGACAGTTGCGTCCGTACTTTTTGTGTTGTTCGGAGGAGGAACGCACTCATGAAGATTGAGGCAATAATAAATCAGCCGGTCATTGAAACCGAGCGGTTCGACCTTCGCCCTCTGCGTCGGTCGGATTTGGGTCTCATTGAGCATTACGCAGGCGATGAGCGTGTGGCGCGCATGACGACATCGATCCCGCATCCATTGCCACCCGGCTCGATTGAGGCGTTTGTGATGCGCGCGATGGCCGAAGACCGGGACGAGGATGTCTGGGCAATGGATGCCACAAAGGATGGTGGCCCGGAGCTGATCGGACTGATTTCATTGACTCGGCTGGATCGCAACCAGTCCGAGGTCGGCTATTGGGTCGCCCCGGTGTATTGGAACACCGGCATTGCATCGCTGGCCGTTGAAACGCTGGTCAACGCCAATCCGCTGGAAAACGCGACCATGTTCGCCAGCGTGTTCCAGGACAACCCGGCCTCGGCCCGGGTTCTGACCCATTGCGGATTCCAGTATCTTGGCGATGCGGAAACCTATTCGGTGGCGCGCGATGCGAATGTGCCCACCTGGACCTATACAAAGAAACTCTGACTTGTGGCCGATGGGGCCTTTGCAGTAGGGGACAGCTATGAAATTTCTCGATCTTGCAAAGGTCTACATCCGGTCCGGGGCCGGAGGTGGCGGCTGCGTCAGCTTTAGACGTGAAAAGTACATCGAATACGGCGGACCCGATGGTGGGGACGGCGGTAAGGGTGGGTCTGTTTGGGCCGAAGTTGTGGACGGGCTGAACACCCTGATCGACTTTCGCTATCAACAGCATTTCTTCGCCAAGAACGGCCAACCCGGTCGCGGTCAGCAACGCACCGGTAAGGATGGTGACGACATCATCCTGCGCGTTCCCGTCGGAACCGAGATTCTGGACGAAGACGAAGAGACCGTGATTTGTGACCTGACCGAGGTTGGCCAGAGGTTTTTGCTGGCAAAAGGCGGCAACGGCGGCTTTGGCAACCTGCATTTCAAATCCGCGACCAATCAGGCCCCGCGCCGCGCCAATCCGGGGCAGGCGGGGATCGACCGCACCATCTGGCTGCGGCTGAAGCTGATTGCGGATGTGGGTCTTTTGGGCATGCCCAACGCCGGGAAATCAACTTTCTTGGCTGCCACATCCAATGCACGGCCCAAAATCGCCGACTATCCCTTTACTACGCTGCACCCCAATCTGGGCGTTGTCGGTGTCGATAACGTGGAGTTCGTCGTTGCCGACATTCCAGGTCTGATCGAAGGCGCGCATGAGGGGCGTGGAATCGGTGACCGGTTTCTTGGCCACGTGGAACGCTGCGCGGTACTGTTGCATCTGGTCGACGGCACCTCGGAAACTGTGGTCGATGACTATCGCACAATCATCACCGAGCTTGAGGCCTATGGCGGAGAGCTGGCGGATAAGCCGCGTATCACCGTATTGAACAAGATCGACGCTCTGGACGATGAGGAACGCGAACTGATCAAGGCCGAACTGGAAGAAGCCGTTCGCGGCCCGGTCATAACCATGTCAGGCGTTGCGCATTTGGGCGTGACCGAGGTGCTGCGGTCCTTGCGGGCTCAGATCGATGAAAACCGCCTGCGCCAGAAACCCGCCGAGGAGGCCACGCCTTGGCAACCCTGACCCATGCCCGCCGCCTGGTGGTCAAGATCGGATCGGCCTTGTTGGTCGACCGGGATACGGGATTGCTCAGGTCGGATTGGCTGAAATCGCTGGCGCAGGACGTGGCTTGGCTGAAAGGGCAGGGGACGGATGTTGTTCTGGTTTCGTCCGGGTCAATCGCGTTGGGTCGAGGTGTACTTGGCCTGCCGATGCAGAATCTGCCGCTGGAACAGTCACAGGCCGCTGCGGCGGTTGGACAAATTCGGCTGGCCCGTGCGTATGAAGAAGCGTTGACGCCGCATGAGATCAAAACCGCTCAGGTGCTGGTCACGTTGGAAGACAGCGCGGATCGGCGGCGTTATCTGAATTCCCGTGCAACGCTGGAAACGCTGCTGAGCCTGGGTGTTGTTCCGATTGTCAACGAAAACGATACAGTCGCCACGGATGAGATCCGGTATGGCGACAATGACCGGCTGGCAGCGCAAATCGCCGTGACCATCGGCGCGGATCAGTTGATCCTGCTTTCAGATGTCGACGGGTTCTATTCGGGCAATCCCAACGAGGACGCGACAGCCACCCGGTATGACGTAATCAAACAGATCACGCCCGAGATCGAGGCCATGGCAGGTGACGCAGGATCGGGGCTGTCAAAGGGCGGCATGAAGACCAAGCTGTTGGCTGCCAAGATGGCAACCGCAGCTGGCTGCGATATGGCGATAACTGAAGGATCACCCCTGAACCCGCTGAAAACGCTTGAAAATGGCGCGAGCTGCACTTGGTTCACGGCCACACTCGATCCGCATGCAGCCCGGAAACGCTGGATTTCGGCGATGAAACCGCGCGGAGAGATCGTGATCGATGACGGCGCGGCAAGGGCGCTTTCCAATGGCAAAAGCCTGTTGCCCGCTGGCATTGTCGAGGTCACGGGTGATTTCGGTCGCGGCGATCCCGTCGCTGTTCTGGATGCGCAGGCGCGGAGGCTGGCACAGGGGCTAAGTCGCTATACCGCGCAAGAGGCGGATGCGATCAAAGGACGTAAATCGTCTGAAATCGAGGCGACGCTAGGCTATCCAGGCCGCGCGGCCCTGATCCACCGGGACGATCTGGCGCTATAAGGGCGTGATTTGATAAACTGAGACCGAAAGGCGCATGAGATGAAGGATTTCGACAACATTCCCGCAATGATGGCCGACCTTGGTGCGCGCGCCAAAGTAGCCTCGCAAGAGCTTGCCTTTGCCACCGCCAAACGCAAGCACGCCGCGCTGATCGCAGCCGCAGACGCCGTTTGGCACAAACGTGCCGACATTATCGAAGCGAACAAGAAGGATTTGGAGTTCGGGCGAGAAAAGGGTTTGAGCCCCGCGATGATGGACCGCCTGATGCTGGATGAAGCACGCGTTCAGGGCATGGTTGACGGGCTGCGCACCGTTGCCGATCAGACCGATCCTGTGGGTGAGGTGTTGGCCGAATGGGACATGGCCTCGGGCCTCAACATTCAGCGTGTGCGCACGCCTTTGGGTGTAATCGGCGTGATTTATGAAAGCCGCCCCAACGTGACGGCGGATGCGGGTGCATTGTGCCTGAAATCCGGGAACGCCGTGATCTTGCGCGGCGGGTCTGAGAGCTTTCATTCGTCAACCGCGATCCATGCCTGTCTGGTTGAGGGGCTAGCAGCTGCTAGCTTGCCCGAAGACGCCATTCAACTGGTGCCGACTCGCGACCGGGCTGCGGTGCAAGAGCTTTTAACCATGACTGATTATGTCGACGTCATCGTTCCCCGAGGTGGCAAAGGATTGGTGGGTCTTGTGCAACGCGAGGCGCGCGTGCCCGTCTTTGCGCATCTCGAAGGCATCGTTCATATTTATGTTGATAAAGCCGCCGATCCCCAGAAGACGCTGGATGTTGTGTTGAACGCCAAAACCCGGCGCACCGGTATCTGTGGCGCGGCAGAATGCTTGCTGATCCATCAAGACGTTGCAGAAACACTGGGCCGTGATCTGATCGCTGCTCTTCAAGCTGCGGGTGTTGAAGTGCATGCCGAAGGCGTTTTGGCCAATGAGAACACCATTCCTGCGTCGGATGATGACTGGGGCAAAGAGTACCTAGATAGCATCATCGCTGCACGGACCGTAGCAGATATCGACGCCGCGATTGCGCATATCCGGCAGTTTGGCTCAAGCCACACCGATTGCATCATGACCGAGGATTCCGCGGCCGCCGAGCACTTCTTCGAACGGCTCGACAGCGCTATCCTGATGCATAACGCCTCGACCCAATTCGCGGATGGCGGTGAGTTTGGCATGGGCGCTGAGATTGGTATCGCCACCGGCAAGATGCACGCGCGCGGTCCTGTCGGTGCCGCTCAGTTGACCAGTTTTAAGTATCTGGTGCGCGGAAACGGGACCACTCGGCACTAAAACCGCAGTGTCACCCGGGTTGCGGTCGTTTCTGCCGTGATCCTGCGCCCCATCGTCGAGGCTGTGTCCGGCAGCAGGGCAAATTGAACCTGCGCCGGGCTTAGTTTTTCGGTAAATCGCCCCGAGCCAATCCCTTTCCACAGACCCGTATTGAGGTTCAGCTTGTCAGCAACGCCAGTCACCGTCCATGCGTCGCCCTGAGTTTCGATTTCCACTTCGCCGCCGAAGGGCATCGCATTTTCACAGCACATCACAGCCAGAAACGCGAGTTTAACCTGATTGCGCGGGACAGGTTCGGTCAGGTTCCAACTGATCCGCAGACGCCCGGCCTTTTCCACATCTTTAAGAAGCTCGACCACTTCGGTGCGACCCAATGGCTGATCGCTTGCTGATCCAAAGGCAACGCGGAAAAACCGGATGCGGGTGCCTGCACTGCCAACGCTGCCTGAAATCAGCTCCATTTCAGGGCCTTGGACTGCGCCAACCATCTCCAACAGCTCAAGCCCGTTGGTAATTGCCCCAATGGGGCTGATCAGATCATGACAGATCCGAGAACCGATCAATTCGGCCAGGTTGACGTCTGACGCGCCCATGCGTACCTCCTGCTGCACCTGCCATTGGACCCGGAGGCCCGATATGACAGATCTGAATGCCATTCTTGCACCGGGCATGTTTGTCCGCCACCCCGATTTCCCCGATTGGGGCGTTGGACAGGTGCAGTCCAATATCGGAGGCAAGATCACCGTTAACTTTCGCGAGCAGGGGAAAGTGGTGATCGACGGGACACGTATAGCCCTGATGCCGGTCTTTGATCCGTGAAACTGGTTTAGGAAAGGTTAACAACTCGGGCAAAACGCGGGCTTGTTGCCTTTGGCCGAGCAATCGCGTTATCAGCGCGCAACCGCGATCGATGGAATTTTCTTGATGCCAGACGAAGGCCCCTCATTCACTGTCAAATTGGCCAATACCGAGGTTGAACTGCGGGCGGCCCAACGGCTGCGCTATGACGTGTTTGTTCAGGAATTGGGCGGTGGCGGCGAGATGGTGGATCATGAGGCGGGGCTCGAGAAGGATCGGTTCGATCCATACTTCGATCATATGCTCGCCATCGACGATTCATCTGGAGCGGTGATCGGCGTCTATCGACTGCTTCCTGGTGAGCGAGCTGCCGAACTGGGGCAATTCTACTCCGAGGATGAATACGATCTCACCGTCCTGAAACAAAGCGGGCGCAAGCTGTTGGAGCTTGGACGCTCGTGCGTGCATCCGGATTATCGTGGTGGCACGGCGATGTATCATCTGTGGAATGGTCTGGCTGAATACGTCACTGAGCGAGATATTGAGATCTTGTTCGGGGTCGCGAGTTTCCACGGAACCGACGTGAGCAAATTGGCGCAGCCGCTGTCGATGCTGCATCACAACCATCTTGCCCCGCTGGATTTGCGGGTTCGGGCCCAGCCAGATGTGTTTGAATCAATGGACCTTTTGGCACCCGACGCGCTGGATCGGCGCGCGGCGATGGTTCAAGTGCCGTCTCTCATCAAGGCCTACCTTCGCCTCGGTGGATTCGTGGGCGAGGGAGCATTTATCGATCATGCCTTCAACACAACCGATGTGTGTCTGATCCTTGACACAGCCCGCATGAATGAGCGTCAGCGGCGTATTTATGGTGGAGCATAACCCTGTGAGCGACCCATCGTGGCAGAGTGAAGACGCGCCTGATCCAATTGAGCTTGGTTTCATAGGTTGGGTCCTGGTGATACTTCGCGGTTTGCCGCTGGCCCTTTTGGTTTTTGGGGGGCTGTTCGTCTTATTGGCCATACGTCTCATCGAACGACCGCTTTATGGCGTTCAACGGCCGGTGACACCGTTCATTTCTCAGTTCGTTTGTCGCAATGCATTTCGAATTCTCGGGATCAGATTTCGCACCTCTGGCGCGCTCATGCAGGAACGCGGCGCTGTGGTTGCAAACCATACGTCGTGGCTGGATATCTTTGCGCTGAATGCCCGTAAGCGCGTGTATTTCGTATCGAAAGCCGAAGTTGCAAAATGGCCCGGCATCGGCTGGCTGGCACGCGCGACGGGTACGGTCTTTATCGAACGTGATCGCAAGAAAGCCCGCGAGCAGACCCGGATTTTCGAAGAACGTCTGAAAGCCGGGCACAAGCTGTTGTTCTTTCCAGAAGGCACTTCGACCGACGGACAGCGAATTTTACCCTTTAAAACAACACTCTTTGCCGCGTTCTTCACTGAAGAGCTGCGGGAATTCATGTATGTTCAACCGGTTTCGGTCATCTTTCACGCTCCCCAAGGTCAGCCCGATAGGTTTTATGGCTGGTGGGGCGACATGGATTTCGGACCGCATTTGCTTAAGACTTTGGGGGCACGTCGACAAGGCACCGTGGAATTGATCTACCACGCGCCAGCCAAGGTTAGCGACTTTGAAAACCGCAAAGCTCTGGCAGCCCATTGCGAAGACGCGGTACGTCATGCGCATTCACTGGCGCGGCTTGAAAAATAGGGGCATTTGGCCCTTGCGCTGATGCTAAACCTGCCGTATACGCGCGCCATTCAAACCCGCAGGCGGGGTTTGGGCTTTTTGAGGGAGACATCCTTATCTGGCCCGCCGGTTGGAGCATCCGCTTCTTTCACCCCCGCCGAGGCGTAAACCGGAAAAGGAAAGTAAAGCATGGCTCTTCCCGAGTTCACCATGCGTCAGCTGCTGGAAGCTGGCGTTCACTTTGGTCACCAGACACAGCGTTGGAATCCCCGCATGGGCCCGTTCATCTACGGCTCGCGCAATGGCATCCACATCATGGACCTGACTCAGACCGTTCCGATGCTGGATCAGGCTCTGCAGGCTGTTCGTGACACCGTCGCAAAAGGTGGCCGCGTTCTGTTCGTAGGCACCAAGCGTCAGGCAGCTCAGCCGATCGCAGATGCCGCTGAAAAGTCAGCTCAGTACTACATGAACCACCGCTGGCTGGGCGGCACGCTGACCAACTGGAAAACCGTTTCCCAGTCGATCAACCGTCTGAACCAGATCGACGAAGCCATGGAATCGGGTGCCGAAGGCCTGACCAAGAAAGAGCGTCTGGGCATGGAACGTGACCAGGCCAAGCTGCAGGCTTCACTGGGCGGTATCCGCGAGATGGGTGGCGTTCCGGATCTGCTGTTCGTCATCGACGTCAAGAAAGAAGCACTGGCTATCGCCGAAGCCAACAAGCTGGGTATCCCGGTTGTGGCTGTTGTCGACACCAACTGCTCGCCCGATGGTGTTGACTACATCATCCCCGGCAACGACGACGCAGCGCGCGCAATCGCTCTGTATTGCGATCTGGCCGCACGTGCCGCTCTGGACGGCATGACCGCTCAGATGGGTGCTGCTGGCGTTGACCTGGGTGCATTCGAAGAAGCTCCGGTTGAAGAAGTCGTAGCCGAAGAAGCACCCGCTGAAGAAGCCGCGCCGGAAGCCAAAGCCGAAGCGTAAGCTGCCCGTCACGTAAATGACATATGGGGCAGGGTAGACCTGCCCCAATTCCGTTTGAATTGAGGAGAGCCAAAAGATGGCAATCACAGCAGCAATGGTAAAAGAACTGCGCGACTCGACCGGCGCAGGCATGATGGACGCAAAAAAAGCGCTGACCGAAACCGGCGGCAACATGGACGAAGCCGTTGACTGGCTGCGCACCAAAGGCCTGGCCAAGGCGGCCAAGAAATCGGGCCGTACCGCAGCCGAAGGTCTGGTTGCTGTTCACGTCAACGGCGGCAACGGTGTTGCTGTCGAAGTGAACTCGGAAACCGACTTCGTTGCGAAAAACAGTGAATTCCAGGAGATGGTCGGCAAGATCACCTACGCAGCCGAGGGTGTTGATGACGTCGATGCGCTACTGGCTGCTGATCTGGGCGGCAAGTCTGTTGCAGATACCCTGACTGACAAGATCGCCACCATTGGTGAAAACATGTCGGTCCGCCGCATGTCGAAACTGTCGGGCGATACCGTCGTGTCATACGTTCACAACGCGGCGACAACCGGCATGGGCAAAATCGGCGTTCTGGTTGCTCTGTCCGGCGGCGATGAAGCCTTCGGCAAGCAGGTTGCAATGCACATTGCGGCTGTGAACCCGGCGGCCCTGTCCGAGGCGGACATGGATCCGGAAGTTGTCGAGAAAGAGAAGCAGGTCCAGATGGACATCGCTCGCGAATCCGGCAAGCCGGAGCAGGTGATCGAAAAGATGATCGTCGGTCGCATGAAGAAATTCGTCGCCGAAGCGACCCTTCTGAACCAGGACTTCGTTGTGAATCCTGACCTGACCGTCGAAGCGGCCGCCAAAGAAGCGGGTGCGACCATCACCGGTTTTGTCCGCATGGAAGTAGGCGAAGGCATCGTGGTCGAAAAAGAAGACTTCGCTGCCGAAGTTGCAAAGGCAGCCCAAGGCTAAAATCTTTTGCAGCTTCGGTTAGAGGCTGCAACAAATACCGAACCCGGTTGCATAGCGCAGCCGGGTTTTTTTCATGTCAAAAGCCTGTGAACCGATGCTTGCGAAGATTGGTGAATTGAGGGGCCCTGCATGATGGGGATGGAAGGGCCCCTCAATAATCCCGACAAAGAGACGTGGACGAATAGACGCCTCGGTGTCAGAGCGATCAGAGAGCTTTGGTATTACAAAGATCCGATCAAAACGTTCCCTGGCTAAAGCCACCACTCACGGAACAATATCAATTTGCAATTTTATCGGGAGATTCGGAAAGTCATGTATTCCTTACCCTAGGTCAATTTGATGCTAATTAGCATCAAAATAGGGTCATGCTTCCATCACAAACATCTGATTCTGCAACGCGGCCTTCAACACGGCCTGTGCCGTTGTTTCAACCGAAAGCGCCTCACGCGCGAGTCTCAGGTGTTTTTCCACCGTTGCCGAAGTCAAACCCATCAATAGCGCGATGTCCTGCGTGGTCTTTCCGTCACCGACCCATTGCAAAGCTTCGCGCTGGCGTTTGGTCAGCGCGCGGTTCGGGGCATGATATGGCAATGTCAGGATTTTGAGATGGGCAACATTGTTCATCAGAAGGATATCGTCGCCGTGCTCGTTCCAGACCTCGTCCATCTCCTCCTGGCTGTGATTACGTGCCGCAAGCGAAATCGCCCCTTTGGAACGCATCGATACCGAGTTGAAGCTGACCGTATAACCTACTGTAATATCACGCGACTTATTGAACTCAAAAACCCGAAGCTCTTCGTTCGACATGACCCCGCTGGACATCATGTCCTGTATCATGCTCCAACTTGCAGCGCCTTCGTTGTTCAGGGCCCATTTCAGCATCGGGGCATGAAAATACAGACCGGATTGAAGGAACCCTTCCAAGTAATCCGAGCAGTGATTGGTCAGGATTACAAAATCTTCTGGATCGCCGAGCGAAGTCGCCGTTCGGTATTGCGTATACCCATACAACAACCGGTCGAAGCCATACTTTTCCATCTGGCGGCAATGTGCATCCCAAAGCTCTTCCAGAGTTTTCGTGTAGCTCAGAAAATTCAGATACTCTTTGAGGGTCATCCTGTGTCCCTCTCAGCCAGATGCGCGGCAATCGCGTTCAGTGCAAGAACATAGCTTTGCGCGCCAAAACCACAGATCTGTCCAATCGCGACTGGTGCGATATGCGATTTGTGACGAAACACCTCGCGCGCGTGAATGTTAGATAAATGAACTTCGACCACGGGTACTTCGGCCGAAGATATCGCATCCATCAGCGCAATCGATGTATGCGTGAATGCGCCTGCATTCAGTACTATGCCATCCTGAACGCCGCGTGCCGCGTGGATCGCATCAATCAGCGCGCCTTCGTGATTGGATTGGAGATGGGTTATGTTTTGACCCAGCGTTTCACCATGCGCAACGCACAGGTCCTCGATCATCTGCAACGTCGTTGCGCCGTAGACCTCGGGTTGCCGTGTACCAAGCAAATTCAGGTTCGGACCATTCAGAACCAGGATATTGTGCATATTCAAACTGTCCCCATCTTCCTTTTTTCATAAACATGAATTTAAAGGTCGTCCAGCGACCTTCGCTCTTATGGGTAGAGCTTCATTGACGCATGCAGGTTGCTGGATCGGCTCAATCCCATCCTCTATTCAATTATCTTCCATCGTGACCACAACTTTACCGAGAGCCTCGCGCCGTTCGAGCATGCCAATTGCCTTTGCCGCCTGGGTTAGCGGAAATCGTGCACTGATACGGGGTGAAATCTCTCCCGAACCATATAGGCGGAACAACTCGGCCAGGTTCTGTGTGTGCCCTTTCGGGTCGCGAAATACGGACGCACCCCAGAACACCCCGACGATCTGACAGCCCTTGAGCAAAGTCAGGTTCAGCGGAATGCTGGGGATGCCGGCAGGAAAGCCAACAACCAGATAGCGCCCGCCCCATGCCATACTTCGCAAGGCGGGCTCAGCGTAGTCTCCGCCGACCGCGTCGTAGACCACATCCACACCTTCGCCCAGGGCCAGTGCCTTTATCTCGGCGGACAGGGCCTTTTGCGCTTCGCGGTCCAGATCGCGTGGATAGATCAGCGTCTGGTCTGCGCCAATATCTCTGCAAAACAATGCTTTGTCTTCAGACGAGACCGCCGCGATCACATGTGCCCCCATCGCTTTGGCTAGCTCGATCGCCGCAGACCCAACGCCACCGGCGGCCCCCAGAACAAGTACTTTTTCGCCGGGCTTAAGTAGCGCACGGTCCTTGAGGGCGTGGTATGAAGTGCCGTAGGTGAAGACAAAGCTAGCCGCATCTTCAAACGGCATCACGTCGGGTATCTTGACGGCAGTCGCTGGTTTGAGCTTCAGATGCGTGGCGAACCCTCCGTGCCCTGTCAGCGCCAGAACCCGATCACCAGGCGCGAAGTCTGCAACGCCTTCTCCGACCGAGACAACTTCTCCGGCGATTTCACCACCTGGCGCAAAGGGGCGGGGTGGTTTTATCTGATAGAGGTCCCGGATCATCAGCGTATCAGGGAAGTTCACCCCGGCGGCGCGGATACGCATTACAATTTCATCTGACTCAGGGGTTGGATCGGGCAGGGTGGTCAGTTCCAAACTCTCGGGGCCGCCTGGTGTGACGCTGAGTAATGCCTGCATGTTTTTCAATTGCCTCTTGCTTCACCTGTTTTGAAATCGTTGGATTGTCAGCAGGTATTGTCAAGAAGACCTCACGCCAGAATCCCAGATCGCCTGAATGGAGTGCACATGACGCCCGAGACTTTGTTTTCGCTCAGTGGAAAGACGGCACTGGTAACTGGGGGTGCCACCGGTATCGGCCGAATGGCGGCCGAGGCGTTGGTACGTGCCGGGGCGCATGTGCTGATCGCTTCTCGCAAAGGCGAGGCATGCGAGGAGGTTGCAACAGAGTTGAACGCTCTGGACGCGCCAGGTTCGGCCGAAGGGTTTGCTGGCGACATCAGCAGTGAGGCGGGTGTAGATGCGCTGGTGGATGAAGTCAAAAACCGCACTCAAGCGATTGATATACTGATGAATAATGCAGGTGTGTCTTGGGGCGCGCCGATGGGGCAGTTCCCTCATTTCGCTTGGGACAAAGTCATGTCGGTTAATGTCGCAGGCGTATTTGATCTGACCCAAAAATTGCTGCCACTTCTGATGAAATCCGCAACCGACGAGGATCCTGCGCGGGTCATCAATGTAGGTTCGGTCATGGGTGAAGTTCCGATGGGTGACGGGGCCTACAGCTATTCCGCGTCCAAAGCGGCGGTTATTCACCTGTCCAAAATCATGGCTAAAGAATTGGCACCATACAGAGTCACGGTGAATGCGCTGGCCCCGGGACCATTCGTATCGCGCATGACGGCCTTTGCCACCGAAGACGAAACCAAGCGCGCGCGCGTCGGCAAAGGTGTTCCACTGGGCCGGGTTGGCCAGGCCGAGGATATCGCTGGTTGCATGTTGTTTCTATGCGGTCGCGGAGGCAGCTATGTCACTGGCGCGGTCATCCCTGTCTCCGGCGGGATAAATGTGCAGACCGGTGGCAATATCTTTGCCGATGCCCTTTAGCCGTGGGTTCATACGCAGGCTGAATATATGACACACACTGAAAACACTTTGGATATCAAGTCCGTCGACGCTTATCTAAACACGCATCTTGTTGGGTATCATGGCCCTCTTGAAGCTACAAAATTCACCGTGGGTCAGTCGAACCCAACCTATCTGCTGCGTACGCCGGCCAAATCCTATGTTCTGAGACGCAAGCCGCCGGGCATATTGCTGAAATCCGCACATGCAGTGGATCGGGAATTTCGCGTACAAGCAGCGCTGGCTGGTAGCAAAGTGCCCGTCCCGCAAGTACATCTGCTTTGTGAAGATGACAGCGTCATAGGCTCTGCCTTTTACGTGATGGAGCATCTGAAAGGGCGCACATTTGTCGACCCTGTCATGAAAGGCGAAAACAATGCGACGCGCACGGGTGTGCTGAAAGAGATGAACCGCGTACTGGCCGAACTGCACATGGTCGATATCGATGCGGTGGGTCTTTCGGATTTCGGACCTCCAGGCAACTATTTCGAGCGGCAAATTGCTCGCTGGACCAAACAATATCGCGCCTCTGAGACCGAAAAAATCGCCGAGATGGATCAGCTGATCGCCGGGCTTGAGCGCCAGATCCCCGAGGATGATAATCAAAGAACACTGGTTCATGGGGATTACCGCATCGACAATCTTATGTTCGAGGCGCATGGCACCGCCTGCATCGGAGTGCTGGATTGGGAGCTATCGACCATCGGCCATCCATATGCCGACCTGGCGGCCGTCATCATGCAGTGGCAGCTGCCCCCGGGCAAGGAGGGTCGGGGGTTGGCTGGCGTAGATCGGTTAAGCCTCGGGCTGCCGTCCGATCAGGACTTCATCACCGAGTATTGCGCGCGCCGCGGCCTAACGGGGATTGAGAATTTTGGCTTCTACCTTGCTTTTAACTTCTTTCGGATGGCCGGTATTCTGCAAGGTGTCTACAAGCGGGCCTTGGATGGAAACGCGTCAGACCCGGCACGCGCTAAGGCTTTCGGTGCCTATGTGCCGGTCTTCGCCCAAAACGGATTATCTGCGCTGCAAAAAACGTAGGCAGTATTCTCGGCGCCCTTCAACAAATCCAGCAAAAATCAGCAGAATTCGCTGTTGCCTCGGATCTCACGAAGGCAAGATCGGCCTGATCAAGATGGAGTTGCCTCATGGGATTTGATCCGACCGCGCAGACCGACATCCACAATTGGATGCACCGATATGTGGAGCAGAGGAAATACGCAGGCAGCGCCCTTCTGATCCACCAGAACGGGCAAGAGGCATTCTTTCACGCATGTGGCCGCCGCTGCATTGAAACCGACCTCGCGTTCCAGCGCGATAGCCTGGTTCGGATCTATTCGATGACTAAGCCTGTGACGTCCGTTGCTTTGATGATGTTGGTGGAACAAGGGTTGTTTCATCTAGATGCCCCGGTTTCCGATTTCCTGCCAGAGTTTGCAACGATGCAAGCCTTGGTCCCGGGTGCAACGCAGTTGAACCAGACCGAGGACGCGCCGACACCCAGCTTGCATCAATTGCTGACGCACACCAGCGGGCTGAGCTACCCGTTCAATCCCGGTGTGTTACCCGAGGCTATGGATGCGTTTGATCTAATCTTTTCTCCGCAACAGGGTCTTCTGGCAGATCGGGTCAAAGTGCTGGCAGAGTTACCGCTGGCGTTTCAGCCGGGCAGCCGCTGGGAATATTCGGTAGGGATCGACGTGATTGGCCGCGTGATTGAAGTCGTATCAGGCAAACCGCTGGACGTGTTTCTGACCGAACACATCTTTCGACCACTTGGGATGAGTGAAACCGCGTTTTCAGTGCCTGAAGGGGCAGGGGACCGATTTGCCTCGCTCTACACCCCGCTCGAAGGCGATGCCATGGCGCTGAATGCCGCAAAATCGGGTGGCGAAACACTGCGGTTGGTGGATCGGGCCGGAGAGTCCCCGTTTGAGGCGGCAACGACCTTTTCTGGCGGTGGCGGATTGATCAGTACCATCGACGATTACAGCAAGTTCGCCGAGATGTTGCGAAACAAAGGAACCGCAAATGGCGCGCGATTGCTTGGGCCGAAGACTGTAGAATTCATGTTTCGCAACCATTTACCGGACGATATTGCATCCATGGGTCCACAAAGCTTTGCCGAGCAACCCATGGAAGGCACAGGCTTTGGCATCGGAGGCGCGGTGGTACTGAACCCGGCGCGCACCCGAGCCCCAAGCTCGGTTGGCGACTATGGCTGGGGCGGGATGGCCTCGACCTACTTCTGGATCGATCCGGTCAACGCGCTGTCGACTGTGTTTTTTACACAGCTCTCGCCATCCAGCTCTTATCCATCCCGAGCCGAGTTAAAGGCGCTTGTTCACGCGGCGCTCGTTGAATGATCGGTGTTTGAGTGATACCGGAAAAGGCCAAGACGCCGGAGAGCCCCGAATGACCGAAGCCGAACGCATATTGCTTGATCTGCTGAATATCGAACCGCTTGAGGTCGATTTGTTTCGCGGAACCGGTTCTGGTGGCGAGACACCAACGCGTATCTTTGGCGGGCAGGTGATCGCGCAAGCGCTTGCGGCAGCGTACAGGACGGTCGAGGATCGTCTATGCCATTCCTTGCACGCCTATTTCATAAGGCCCGGAGATCCGTCAATTCCGGTTATATATCAAGTGGATCGCGCGCGCGATGGTGGTTCTTTCACAACCCGCCGCGTGGTTGCGATCCAGCATGGCAAGCAAATTTTGAACATGTCGGCCTCGTTTCACAAGCAGGATGACGGATGGGAACATCAGCATTCGATTCCGGACGTTCAAGCGCCCGAGCACCATCCATCGCGTGACGAATTGCGCGAAAAATACCTGGATCGCGTTCCCGAAAAGCTGAAAGCTGAATTGCTGCGCGAGCGCCCGATCGAAGTGCGCGAAATCGATCCGCTGGACCTGTTTGCACCCGCAAAGGCAGATGACAAGAATCACGTCTGGTTTCGCATGGGCGCAGCGAACCACGCGGACACCGTCACACAACATCTTCTATTGGCCTATGCCTCGGATATGAGCTTGCTCAGTTCCGGAATGCGGCCCCATGGGCTGAGCTGGTTCACTGGTGAAATTGATGGGGCCAGTCTGGACCATGCAATCTGGTTTCATGCGCCCGTGCAGTTTCAAAACTGGCATCTGTATTCGATGGAATCGCCGTGGACAGGGCAGGGGCGCAGCTTCAATCGGGGTTCGATCTTCTCGCAGAATGGCGAATTAGTTGCATCCGTCGCGCAAGAAGGCCTGCTCAGAAGACGGAAACCGCGCTAAGAACTGCCAGCAAACCTTTGATTAAGCTTCATCATTCCACCTAACCATCGGTCGTAGTCTTCTGTTTTTAAACGCATATAGTCAAGCACTTGTGGATGCGGAAGAATCAAGAAACGTTCATCCGCCAGCGCCTCGACACAGGCTTGGGCGACCTCATCAGGTTCAAATATTCCGTCAATCGCGGCGACCGAATCCTCATGTCCACGTATCATCTCGGACCGAACGGCCTGCGGACACAGAACCGAAACCCTGAGACCTTTATCGCCATAGGTCATCGCGATCCATTCAGCAAAACCCACAGCCGCATGTTTGGTTACGCCATAAGGGGCTGCGCCGGGTTGATTGAGCAATCCAGCCGCTGAAGCAGTGATCATCAAATAACCACCACCACGCGCAACCATCCTTGGGATCAGGTGCCGCGCGGTCCAGACATGGGACATCACGTTGATCTGCCAGATGCGGTCCCATTCAGCATCCGGCACTTCAAATCCACCTAGGGTGAGTATTCCCGCATTGGCACAGAATAAATCAATCGGAGCGATCTTATCCTCGACAGTCTCAATCAGATTTCGAATATCACTTTCCTTGGACACATCACAGCTGAGTGCATCACCGCCAATTTGCGCCGCCACGGCCTGCGCGCCGGCAAGGTCGATATCGGCGCAGACTACATGCGCACCTTCTTCTGAGAACCGCTTGGCAAGACCTTTACCTATGCCATTTGCAGCGCCAGTGATGACGACGGTCTTCCCAATCAGAACCATTGCATAGCTCGTGTCTTACTTCTCAAACACAGCGTAACATATTGGCAAGCCACGACCAATGTGTGTTCTATAGTCGTGGCTCGCTTGCTACGTATTTTACATAATACCGATTATGCGAGTAACAGATGCAGCCTCAGTAAAATGCCTGTAGTCCGGTTTGCGCCCGCCCCAGGATCAATGCATGAACGTCGTGCGTGCCCTCATAGGTGTTGACTGTCTCAAGATTGATCATGTGACGCACCACCTGGAACTCAAGTGAGATACCGTTGCCGCCGTGCATGTCACGCGACATCCGCGCAATGTCCAATGCCTTGCCGCAATTGTTACGTTTGATGATCGAGATCATCTCGGGCGCAGCTTCAGCCTGATCCATCAGACGGCCGACGCGCAAGCTTGCTTGCAGTCCCAAAGAGATTTCGGTCTGCATCTCTGCCAGTTTGCGTTGAAACAACTGGGTCTGCGCAAGTGGTCGATTGAACTGTTTACGATCCAAGCCGTATTGACGCGCTGCGTGCCAGCAGCATTCCGCGGCCCCCATCGCACCCCAGCTGATACCATAGCGTGCGCGGTTCAGGCAGCCGAACGGCCCCTTGAGACCCTGAACATGTGGAAGCAAAGCGCCCTCGTCTACCTCAACGCCATCCATGACAATTTCACCTGTGATCGAAGTACGCAGGCTCAGCTTGTTCTCGATCTTCGGTGCGCTCAGGCCCTTGGTGCCTTTATCCAGCACGAACCCACGAATCTTGCCGTCATGTGCATCAGACTTGGCCCAGACCACATAGACATCTGCGATCGGTGCGTTTGAAATCCACATCTTGCTGCCGGTCAGACGATACCCGCCATCAATTTTCTCGGCGCGGGTCTTCATCGCCGCCGGATCCGAACCCGCATCCGGCTCTGTCAGGCCAAAACACCCAATCCATTCGCCACTTGCCAGTTTCGGCAGATATTTGCGACGCTGTTCTTCGCTGCCATAGGCGAAAATCGGGTACATCACCAACGAGCTTTGCACCGACATCATCGAGCGATAGCCGGAATCCACCCGTTCAACTTCCCGCGCCACCAGTCCATAAGATACGTAGCTCGCACCGATCCCGCCATATTCTTCGGGGATTGTCGTGCCCAACAGCCCCATTTCACCCATTTCACGAAAGATCTCGGGATCGGTTTCTTCGTTTGCAAAAGCCTTGGTGACACGCGGCTGCAATTTCTCCTGGGCGTAAGCGCGCGCGCTGTCGGCAATCAGGCGTTCATCCTCTTCCAACTGGTCCGACAAGCGAAACGGGTCGTCCCAGTTGAAACGTCCAAGGTCAGGCGCATCTTTTGCGCGCAGGACAGGCTTTGTATCTGGAGCGTTCATTTTGCTTCTCCGACTTGAATAGATTTGCGCAACTATAATCTGAGAAATATTCAAAAAACAGCGAGACATTTGCATTGTTTCATGATCAAAACGCATAGATGGACACCAAGCGCCCTATCCTGCCGCCTATATCCGCGCTGCGCGCGCTTGAAGCTTTGGATCGCCTTGGATCAGCCTCGTCAGTCGCGGATGAAATGGCACTGACGCAGAGCGCGGTCAGTCGGCAACTGCAGACGCTTGAAGCGCATTTGGACGCAGAATTGGTCAGCCGTGATAGCAAGCGATTGTCACTGACAAAGGCTGGACAAGACTATGTACAAGAAATTCGGCCAGCCTTGTCTCAGATCGCGCAGGCGGCGCTGAAACTGCACATTTCCCCTGTCGGTGGGACATTGAATCTGGCGATTCTGCCGACATTCGGAATGCGCTGGCTGGTACCGCGTCTGCCGGATTTCGCCCGCCGCCATCCGGATATCACAATCAACATGACCACGCGATTGCGACCGTTTAGTTTTGCTTCGGAACCCTTTGATGCGGCTTTACATTTTGGGGAACCTGATTGGCCTGAAACTGATCGCTTGCTATTAAGTGTCGAGCGGGTTTTGCCCGTCTGCGCGCCCGAGCTTTTACCCAAAGGCACTCCGACGTCACCCCGCGATCTGCTAAAACTGCCGCTGCTGCATATCCAGACAAGACCGCGCGCCTGGCAGGACTGGTTTCAACAGATGGGTGTCACGCACCCGCATCCCCTGCCCGGCACCGTCCACGACCAGTTCAACACCATCAACCAAGCCGCGCTGCACGGCCTGGGTGTTGCCCTGTTGCCAAACTATCTGGTGGAACAAGACCTTGCGACAGGTAGGCTGGTTGCAGCCTTCCCTGACGCGATAGAGACGATGGGGGCATATTATCTGGTTTGGCCGCGCGAAAAATCGGATGACGGATCATTGCGAGAGTTTCGACACTGGCTTGCTTCTCAGGCCCAGACCGAAGAAGCACTGCCACGTTAGCCGAGCGCGTACCCTGCCCCGCGCACCGTTCGCACCGGATCTTCGCCGCCATGTTGAGTCAACGCTTTGCGCAGACGACCGATATGAACATCAACAGTACGCGTGTCGACGTAGATATCGCGGCCCCATACGCGGTCAAGCAACTGCTCGCGGCTCCAGACCCGGCCGGGCTTTTCCATGAATGTGCTCAGCAACCGGAACTCGGTCGGGCCCAGTTTTAACAGCTTGTTGTCGCGGCTGACCTTGTGGGTCTCAGAGTCCAGTATGATATCGTCAAACTCCAACCGGATGCCAACGGTCGCTGGACGGACTCTGCGCAATTGTGTCCGTACACGTGCCATCAATTCGACAACCGAGTAAGGCTTGACCACATAATCATCGGCACCGGTTTCAAGGCCGCGCACTTTATCAACCTCTTCTGAGCGTGCCGACAGCATGATGATCGGAATTGATCGGGTGTCCGGCCGCGTTTTCAGGCGGCGGCAGACCTCGATACCGCTGAGATTGGGCATCATCCAATCCAGAACGATGATATCCGGGCGGTCTTCTTCGACCAGCAACAAAGCTTCGTCGCCATTAGCGGCACGGATTACCCGGAACCCTTCGGCGTCCAGATTATAGGCCAGTACCTCTCTTTGGGCCAACTCATCCTCAACAACCAGTACCGTCGGTTGATCAGCGGACATGACTGAGATCTCCTAGATCGTTTGCGACGTGTTGTCGGCTTTGGGGCGCGCTTCGCTGGGTCTCTCGCCGGTGACGAGATAGACGACCTGCTCGGCAATGGCGGTGACGTGATCGCCCATGCGTTCGATATTTTTTGCGATGAAATGCAGGTGCATGCACGATGAGATGTTGCGCGGATCCTCCGCCATGAAGGTCAGGAACTCGCGAAACAGGCCGTTATACATCTGGTCCACTTCCAGATCCCGCTCGATCACGTCCTGCGCCAGCTCAGCATCACGCTGGATATAGGCATCCAGCGCGTCGCGCAGCATCCGCTCGACCTCGCGCGCCATTCGGCGCAGAGCGGCGGCACTGCCGTTGATTTCGCCGGCATTCACCAGAACGGTCGTTCGCTTGGCGATGTTCTTGGAGTAATCTCCAATCCGTTCAAGGTTGGTCGCAACCTTCAGCACGGACAGCACCAGCCGCAAATCGCTGGCCGTCGGTGCACGCAAGGCAATCAGGCGCGCGGTCTCTTCGTCAATCAGTTCTTCCAGTGCGTCGATGGCCTTGTCGCCTTGACGCACTTCATTTGCCAGTTCTTCGTCGCGGGTCTCCAGCGACCGGGCCGCGCCCATAATGGCGGCTTCGACCAGTCCACCCATCTTCATGATGTGTGCTTGGATGGCCTCAAGGTCGCGGTCGAACGCGGATGCAATATGTTGTTCGCTCATTGCAGTTATCCTGTGCTCAGCCAATCCGGCCGGTGATGTAACTTTCGGTTCGGGGATCTTCGGGGTTGGTGAAGATCTGCCCGGTTTCGCCGAACTCAACCAAGTTCCCCAGATGGAAAAACGCTGTCTTCTGACTGACCCGCGCGGCCTGTTGCATCGAATGGGTTACGATCACCACTGAATAGCGTGAACGCAGTTCGTCAATCAGTTCCTCGACCTGCGCGGTTGCGATTGGGTCGAGCGCCGAACAGGGTTCGTCCATCAATAGCACCTCAGGCTCGGTGGCTACGGCGCGCGCGATGCAAAGACGCTGTTGCTGACCACCAGAAAGGCCGGTACCGGGGGCATCCAGACGGTCCTTGACCTCATCCCAGATCGCACCACGACGCAGAGATTTCTCTACGATTTCATCCAGTTCTGCCTTATTCTTGGCAAGGCCGTGGATACGCGGACCGTAAGCCACGTTGTCATAGATCGATTTGGGGAACGGGTTCGGTTTTTGAAAAACCATGCCGACCTTGGCACGCAACTGTACCGGATCGACGCGCTTGTCGTAAATGTCTTCACCGTCCAGCAGGATATCACCCTGCACCCGGCAAATGTCGATTGTGTCGTTCATCCGGTTCAGACAGCGCAAGAAGGTGGATTTACCGCAGCCAGAGGGACCGATGAAAGCCGTCACAGTCTTGTCTTCGATATCGACGCTCACGTCCTTAATGGCGTGGGTCTCACCGTAGTAGACCTGAACCTGCTTGGCGTTGATCTTGATGTCTTTGGAGTCCACGGTTCTCTCCACTCGTGTCATATCGTTCATTTTAAACCCCTCCTACCAGCGGCGTTCAAAGCGGCGGCGCAGGATGATAGCGATGATATTCATGGTCAGCAGGAACATCAAAAGGATGATGATGCCGCCCCAGGCTTTCTCGTAAAAACCCACATCGGCACGCGCGGCCCAGGTGTAGATCTGTGCCGGCATGGCCGAGTTCGGCTCGGTGAAGCCCGCCAAAAAGCCATCGGGATAGCCTCGGGCGACAAAACCCACCATGCCGATCAACAGCAACGGAGCAGTTTCACCCAGCGCCTGCGCCAAACCAATGATGGTACCAGTCAGGATACCGGGCGCGGCCAACGGCAGCACGTGGTGGAAGACGGCCTGCATCTTCGAGGCCCCTACCCCCAACGCCGCGTCGCGGATAGACGGGGGAACCGCCTTTAGCGAGGCTCGGGTCGAGATGATGATCGTTGGCAGGGTCATCAGCGTCAGCACCAGACCACCCACCAGCGGTGCCGACTGCGGCAGGTGCATGAATTGAATGAACACTGCCAGCCCCAGGATACCGAAGACGATGGACGGAACGGCGGCCAGGTTCGAGATATTCACCTCGATCAGGTCGGTAAATTTGTTCTGCGGCGCAAACTCTTCCAGATAGATCGAGGCGGCGACCCCAATGGGCAGCGATAGGCACAGCACCACCAGCATCATGAAGAACGAGCCAACAACTGAGGCACCAATACCCGCGCCACCGGGGTTATCCACGCCCGAGTCCGCACCAGTGATGAACGGCCAGTTGAATGCCTGTTTGATGATCCCTGCCTCTTTCAACGCGTCCACCAGATCCAGATCGCTGAGTTGCAGGAAGCGGCTGTCCTGCAGGGTGTCACGAGACACCCGACCCTTGAAGTAGCCATCCACACGGCTTGAAGCCGCCAGATCGAACATGATCGGCTCACCCAGCTTGCTAGGATTATCGGCATAGAAGGTTCGGATCGTACCGCCGATTTTGCCCAACAGACGCTCGATGGCATCCTGATCGAAATCCACGGTGATGCCACTTTCGGCTAGTTGTTCATTCAGTTCCGCAATGAACAGATTGGAGTAGGCCTTTGTCTTGAACATCGTGCCTTCGGCTTCATCGCGCTGCGCTTCACTCAGCGTGAATTCTAAACTGATAACTGTGCGCTGGAAGGCCGGGATGCCCTGCGACAGGATTGAGGCAAACAGCACAATCAGAAAGAACAGTCCGGTCGCGATGGCGACGATCCCATAGGCGCGAAAACGCTTTTCGGCAGCCGCGCGTTTTTTGGTCCGGGCATCGGATGCAGTCAGCGAGGTCGAGGTGTTTTGCATGCTGGCGTCGGTCATTCGTACTGCTCCCGATACTTGCGCACGATATAAAGGGCGAAAACGTTCAGCCCCAGCGTGAGGATGAACAGCGTCATGCCAAGCGCGAAGGCGACGAGGGCCTCGGGCGAGGCGAAATCGGCGTCGCCTGTCAGCTGGCTGACGATCTTGGCGGTTACGGTGGTCATGGCCTCGAACGGGTTCAGGTCCAGACGCGCAGCGGCCCCTGCCCCCAGAACCACGATCATGGTCTCACCAATTGCGCGCGAAGCTGCCAGCAAGATCGCACCGACGATCCCGGGCAAGGCTGCGGGCAAAACGACCTGCCGGATGGTCTCGGATTGTGTGGCCCCCAGCCCGTAAGAGCCATCACGCATGGCCTGAGGCACCGCGTTAATGATGTCGTCGGAAAGCGACGAAACGAACGGGATCAGCATGATGCCCATGACAAGACCGGCGGTCATCACCGCCGTACCGGCTTTCATCCAGCCCAATCCGTCATCCCCGAACACGCTCAGCAACAGCGGGCCAACGGTCAGCAGGGCGAAAAGGCCGTAAACGATGGTCGGGATACCGGCCAGCACCTCAAGCATCGGTTTGGCGATCGAGCGCACGCGCGAAGAAGCGTACTCACTGAGATAAATCGCAGCGAAAAGACCGATTGGCACGGCCACCAACAACGCCACCAACGAGATATAGAACGTGCCCCACAGCAAGGGGATGATACCCAGATCTGATGCCCCGCCACGGCCCGAGAAACTGGGCGCCCAGGTAGTACCGAAAAAGAACTCTGATGCCGGGTAAAGCTTGAAGAACTCCCACGTATTGAAAACCAGCGAAAGGACGATGCCGACCGTTGTCAGGATCGCAATCGACGCAGCCGCCAGCAGCATCACACGAATTCCCTGCTCAACCACATTGCGGGCACGATATTCAGAATGCGTCTGGAACCAACTGAACGCAGCACCGGCCAAGGCGACCAGTATCACAGCGACGGACATGATCGCGTAACCGGTTGAATTTATCGCCCGATAGGCTTGAGCTGCATGCAAAACCGTCTGCGTGATGTCCGAGGTTACGACTTGACCCGCGTCCTTCAACTTTTGGGTCATCTCGGAAATATCCGCCCGCGCATCCTGTGCGAGCGTTTCGGTGAGATGTCCCTGCGCAACGGCACTGTCCAGACCATTTGCGGTCCGACGCACCTCGGCCATAACAAGACTGCGCGACGATCCTTCCTTGATAGCCGTTTCGGGAACCATATCCGAGATCTGAGAGTTAACGTAGAGCGGCTGAACCAGCAGCCAGACGATCAACAAACCTAAGGCGGGAACTATGACTTTCAGTGCGACGTTCGCGCCATAAAACGAGGGAAGAGAATGCAGATTGCGGCTATCCCCTCCGGCACTTTGCAAGGCGCGCATTCGCCCCAAAACATATCCGACTGCCGCGATCGCAAGCACGATCAGAATGAGCCAAAGAATTGGCATGACGCCCCCATAGGTCTTGATCGGGATTAGGGAAAAATTGGGGGCGACAGAAAACGCTGCCCCCAGTCAATTCAATCGGGGTGAGGGATTAGCTGCCCGAACCCAAGGTTACTTCGTTGGCAATCGCGTCCTGCGTTTTTGCCAGTTCAGGATCGGCAACCAGACCGTAGTTGGCCAGCGGGCCCGAGGGACCAGCAATTTCTTCATGAGTGAAGAACTGGGCGTATTCTTTCAGACCGGGGATCACGCCGATATGCGCTTTCTTGACGTAGAAAAACAGCGGGCGCGAGACGGGGTATTCACCCGACGCGATGCTCTCGGTCGACGGTGCGATACCACCCATCGTAGCCACTTTCAGCTTGTCGGTGTTGTTCTCGTAGAACGCCAGACCAAACACGCCGATACCATTGGTGTTGGTGTCGATGCGGGCCAGAGTTTCGGTGTAGTCACCGTCGATATCGACCGATTTGCCGTCGGTGCGCACGTCCAGGCATGCATCTTCGGCGTCATCTTCGCTTAGGCCGCCCGCGACCATGGCTTCCATCGCGCCCGTCGCTTCGCAACCTGCCAGCAGAACCTTGTCTTCGAACACTTCGCGGGTACCGTGTTTGGTGCCCGGGATGAACATTGCGATTTCCACATCCGGCAGGTCAGCGTTGAACTCGGCCCAGCTGTTGAAGCTGTTGTCGACCAGCGCGCCATCTTTCATCACTTTCGATCCGATGGCATTGTAAATATCCGCAGGCTCAAACGCCGTGAAGGCAGGACCCGACTGCTGGCTTGCAAATACGATGCCGTCATAACCGATGCGGACTTCCATGATGTCGGTCACACCGTTTTCGGCGCATGCTTTAATCTCTTTTTCACGGATGGCACGCGATGCGTTTGCAACGTCGATCGTGTTTTCACCGACGCCTTCGCAGAAGCGTTTCAGACCGGCGGACGAGCCGCCTGATTCAACAACCGGTGTGGGGAAGTCGGTATTTTCACCGAACAGTTCTGCAACGATTGACGCATAAGGCAGAACGGTGGAAGAGCCAGCAACTTGAACGTTGTCACGCGCAGCAGCAGTGGTTGCCGAGACGGCAGCGATAGCCAGCGCAGAAGCCGACAGTTTTACAAAGGACATTTCAGTCTCCTTGAAAAGGATGGGTACTGATCATCCCCATGATGATCTGAGCGCAGCACTATGACGCCTGCGTAAGCCTTTTGTGACAGGTATGTAACGGTTTCATGACAACTCATGAATTTCTCAGAAATTCTTAACTTGACGAAGCGTCACCCCAGTAAAGCCTGCGTTTGGCACGCCCTCAGCGTGGTAGAATGACCGTAAACGTCGCTCCCTGCCCCGGTTCACTTTCCACACGCAACCTGCCCCGATGGCGATTGACGATATGCTTCACGATCGCAAGCCCCAGTCCGGTTCCGCCCAACTCGCGCGAGCGGTGACTGTCTGCGCGATAGAACCTTTCGGTCAACCTGGGCAGGTGTTTGGCATCAATACCGAGCCCTTGATCAATGATCTTGATCCGTACCGCAGGACCGCGCATCGCCGTATCCCGCTCAGACAGGGTTACGACCACACCGACCTTGCCACCGCTGCCCCCGTATTTGATCGCGTTTTCAACGAGATTGGTTATCACCTGACGAAGCTGATCGCTGTCTCCGACCATCTCGATCGACTCGTTTGGGGCATCCAACGAAACAACAACACTGGCATCATCCGCCAGCGGTCGCAGAGTGTTTAAGGTCGATTGAATTAGGCCTGTCAGTTCCAATGGCTCTTTAGGTCTGACCCGTTCTTCACTTTCCACCCGATTGAGCGACAGCAAATCCCCCACAAGCCGGTTCATCCGATTGGCCTCATCCGCCATGATCTGAAGAAAGCGGTCGCGGGCGGCGGTGTCGTCGCGGGCGGGGCCTCGCAATGTTTCGATAAACCCCATCAAGGCCGTTAGCGGTGTGCGCAATTCATGGCTGACATTGGCCACAAAATCGCGCCGCATCTGACCTGCCTGTTCCAAATGCGTGATATCCTGAAATACCGCCAATACCGCTTCGGTCCCGCCGACGAATCTGCACTGCACCTCAAACGTCGTATCCTGAGCACCATCATTGGACAGATGCCGCGCTTTGCCGGGCTGCTTCGAGCGCAGGCATTGTTCGACGGCATCGATGACCTGAGGCTGGCGCAGGATTGTGGCAAAATGCCTGCCTTCGATTGCGTGTCCCAAAAGCGTCCGCGCCTCGCTATTTGCGGCGACAATACGCTCGGTCTGACCAACCAGCACGGCGGGCATCGGAATGGCTGAAACCAATTCGGCAAGCAGGGTATCCGTCATGCGCGTTTAGACCGGACGCAATGTTTGGCGAAACTTACGCATGTTGTCCTGATAGTGCAGCGCACTCAGCGTTAGTTTCTGGGCCGCCGCCTCATCAAGCTGCCGCACAACTTTGCCCGGCGAGCCCATGACCAACGAATTATCGGGAACCTCTTTGCCTTCGGTGATCAGCGCCCCCGCCCCGATCAGACAGTTCTTTCCGATCTTCGCCCCGTTTAGAACGATAGCCCCCATACCGATCAGCGTATTGTCTCCGATCGTGCAACCATGCAGCATGACCTTGTGACCAATTGTGCAGTTCTTCCCAATGGTCAGCGGATAGCCCGCATCGATGTGCATCACGCAGTTTTCCTGCACATTGCTGCCTGCGCCCACACGGATTTCTTCGTGATCGGCCCGGATGGTGCACCCGAACCAGACCGAAGCGCCTTGTTCCAGGACTACTTTGCCGATCAAGTTGGCGTCGGGGGCTACCCAGGTGTCTTCGTGAATTTGCGGCGAGTCATCGCCCAAAGCATAGATGGTCACGACAAGCCCTCGAACTCGGTCTGCAACGAGCGGATGTGGTTCTGCAGGCTGGGCTGTTGGATGCGACGCATGCGTTCTGCGCTGACGATGGTCTTCAGTTTTTCCTCGGTGGTATCCAAATCATCGTTGATCAGGACATAGTCGTAGTAGCCCCAATGGCTGATCTCATCCCAGCTTTTTAACATGCGCTTGGCGATTACATCCTCACTGTCCTGCCCACGCCCTTCCAGCCTGCGGCGTAGTTCACGGATCGAGGGCGGGAGGATGAAAATCGACAACGCATGCTTGCCCAGATCCGAATTGCGGATCTGCACTTCACCCTGCCAGTCGACATCGAACAACACATCACGCCCTTGCGTAATGGACTCGCGGACCGGTCCAGCAGGAGAGCCGTAGAAGTTGCCAAACACATGCGCGTGTTCCAGCATCTGCCCATCCGCCACCTGCTGTTTGAACTCGTCCTCGGATAGGAAGTAATACTCCCGGCCATGCTCCTCACCCGGGCGCGGAGCACGGGTGGTGGCCGAGATCGAGAATTCCAAACCGACATCCCATTGCATCAAACGGCGGGCCAGAGTGGATTTACCTGCGCCCGAAGGCGAGGACAGTATGATTAATAGACCGCGGCGATCCGCCATGTGATGTTCCCGTCCTTATTCCACGTTCTGCACTTGCTCGCGCATCTGATCGATGACCGCTTTCAGCTCCAACCCAACCGCCGTCAGTTCGGCATTCTGCGATTTCGAGCAAAGCGTATTGGCCTCACGATTGAACTCCTGCATCAGGAAATCCAGCTTACGCCCAACCGGGCCGTCTTGCGTTAAAAGGGAACGCGCCGCAGTGACATGGGCCTTCAACCGGTCAATTTCTTCGGTAATATCGGCCTTGACCGCGATCAGGGCCAGTTCTTGTGCAACACGATCAGGGTCCGCACCTTGCGTATTGTCGAGAACGCGCGTCAGATTTTCGCGCATGTTTTGCGCCATTTCCTCGCGGCGACGCTCGGCCAGATCAGCGGCCTGATCCGTCAACTTTGCGACTTGGTCGAGTTGTCCCGCAAGAATGCCTGACAGAGCTTCACCTTCGGAACCGCGCATCTCAATGAATGAAGCAAGCAAGCCACCGAACTCAGATTTCAGGTGCTCGACAAGTTGGGCTGGATCATCCGCGTCAGCTCCGGCTTCCAACATCCCTTTCAACGCAAGAAGATCACTTGCTTTGGACGGTGCCAACAATACGCCCCGCGCGCCTGCAAGCGCTTCGGTCTGGGCCAGTGCATCCAGCGCAGCTTCCATCGCTGGGGTGTTCAATCGGACATCCGCGGCGGATTCTTCCCGTCCCATCCGAAGGGACAGCGTGATGTTCCCTCGGTTGACCTGCTTCGACAGATCGCCTCTCAGCGCGGCCTCTAGCCCTGTCAACCAATCGGGGAGCCGCAGTCGCAAATCCAGCCCCTTGCCATTGACGCTGCGCAATTCCCAAGTCCAGCTATGGGGACCAAACGCCCCCTTGCCCGAGGCGAAACCGGTCATGGATTTGATCATGCCTGCCCTTTCCGTCAAATTCACTGGTCGCACCTAATGCCATTGACCAGCAAGGGGCAAGACCTTGCTCATTCCCCAATCAATGCCAAGAGGTTAACCATTCGTTAAAGAATTGCTCCAAAATTGTATTAACCCGTGTCAATCTGACAGTCAGAAAAGCTGGCGGATCGCAGCTTTGCCCATTAGATGGCATTTTAGGAAAATCGCGAGTGATTGACGGTAGGGTGATGAAATGAAAACCTTTTTCGGGACTGGTTCCGGCTCAGAACTTGGAAAGATCATCGCAATGGACCGATTTGACAGCGGGCGAAGCCTTTCTGCCATCCGTCAGGCCGAAGCCTATTGGACCGCCTTGCTGACAGGTGAAGGCGTTCCGATGCGCTCGCAGATCGATCCGCGCGGCCTGGAGAATATTCTCGAATACACTTTCATACTGGAACGCATCGCGCCGGGTTTGGCCCGGTTTCGGCTGGCGGGAAGTCACCTGAACAATATGGCGGGCATGGAAGTTCGCGGTATGCCTCTAACGGCTTTTTTCGAACCGAGCGCCCGCGATGATGTCAAATCCATTCTGGACCAAGTCCTCACCGGCCCCGCAGTTGCTGAACTGGGCTTGCTTTCGAAAGGCAAGCTCGGACGAACCAGCCTTCAGGCCCGCATGATCCTGCTGCCGCTTAAAAGCGATCTAGGCGACGTCAGCCGCATTCTTGGGGTCATGGTCAGCGATGGAACCATCGGGGCAACACCGCGTCGCTTCATCGTCTCGGATCGCCGCGTCAACCCGATCTCTGAACTGCAACAGCCTCCGAGGCCTGTCCAACAGCAAACAGAGGGGTTCGCTGAAAACCAGACCACGTTCAAAGGGGCACCGCACCTAAGGTTGGTATCATCACGTGACGACTAAATGAAAACGGCGGGCATGAGGCCCGCCGTCTTACTAATTCAGGATGTATTCGAAGTCAGCTTGCAGCGCGCTTGCTGCGGTCACGACGTAGGTTGGTCAGTTCTTCCGCGACAAGGAATGCAAGTTCCAGCGACTGCGAGGCGTTCAGGCGCGGGTCGCAAGCTGTGTGATAGCGATCCGAAAGATCCTCTTCTGTCACCGCGCGCACACCTCCGGTGCATTCGGTGACATCCAGCCCTGTCATCTCGAAATGAACACCACCGGGGATCGTGCCTTCAGCCTGATGTACGCCAAAGAAATCGCGTACTTCGCGCAGCACGGAATCAAACGGCCGGGTCTTGTAGCCGGTCGCGGATTTGATCGTGTTGCCATGCATCGGATCGCAGACCCAAGTAACCTGTGCGCCCTCTTCCTTCACGGCTTTGACCAGACGCGGCAGATGCTCACCCGCTTTACCTGCACCAAAGCGCGCGATCAGAGTCAGACGCCCCTCTTCGTTTTCTGGATTCAACTTGGACATCAGAACCTTGAGGTCTTCGGCACTGGTTGTCGGGCCACATTTCAGACCAATCGGGTTCAGAACACCCCGGCAGAACTCGACATGCGCACCGTCGGGCTGACGGGTCCGATCGCCGATCCAGATCATGTGCCCAGAACCGGCCAACCAATTGCCCGAGGTCGAATCCAGACGGGTCAACGCCTCTTCGTACTCAAGCAACAGGCTCTCGTGGCTGGTGTAAAACTCCACCGATGAGAATTCGTGGGTGGTGTCGGCGGTGATGCCAGCAGCCCCCATGAAGTCAATCGAATCCTGAATGCGGTCGGCGATCTCAGAGTATTTCTGAACGTCTTGCCCGTCGGCAAAACCCAGCGTCCACGAATGCACGTGGCTCATATCCGCAAAACCACCGGTCGAGAACGCCCGCAGCAGATTCAGTGTTGCCGCCGCCTGTGTATAGGCCTGAAGCATCTTGTCGGGATTCGGAATACGTGCCTCGGGTGTAAAGGCCAGCTCATTGATGATGTCACCGCGGTAGCTGGGCAGCTCCACACCGTCCACAACCTCTGTCGGCGCACTGCGCGGTTTTGCGAACTGGCCCGCCATGCGGCCAACTTTAACCACGGGAACCTTGGCGCCGTAGGTTAGCACCATTGCCATCTGCAGCATCACCTTGAACGTGTCACGGATCGCATCCGCGCTGAACTGCTCAAAGCTTTCAGCGCAATCCCCGCCTTGCAACAGGAACGCTTCGCCACGGCCCGCGGCTCCCAGATGCTGCTTCAGCCGTCGCGCTTCACCCGCAAAAACCAGCGGGGGATACTGCGAAAGCTGCGCCTCGACTTTGGCCAGCGCGGCCGCGTCGGTATAGTCTGGCATCTGAACCCGGGGCTTGTTGCGCCAGTTCGTTTTTTGCCATTCAGTCATAGCTTTTATCTCCGCTGAAGTATTTCAGGTGGCCTCTATACAAAATGCATGAATGAGAGGCCATATCCCTTTTGCGCCTCTTGACGCCATAATCAAGCTTTGAGCATGGTGACTGGCATATCCGCCACCGTGGAAATCCCGGTGCGCGCCGAATCAAGGACAGTTCGCCATGCAAGAGCAACGCCAAGTTGTCACTGTGGATCACAGCACAGGCAAGCCGCATAACTTTGTATTTGTGCTCTTGGACAAGTTTTCCCTTCTGTCATTCGCTTCGGCTTTGGACAGTCTGCGGATCGCCAATCGAATGGCCAACCGAGAGCTTTATACCTGGACCTTGACGGGCGAAGGCGGTGAAACAGTGACTTGTTCAGCCGGTACTTCTTTCAATCTTGATTCTGATCTGACCGAATTACAGCGTGACGACGTCGTCCTGATCTGCGGGGGGGTCGATGTACAAGCGGCAACCACCAAGCGCATTCTGAATTGGGTACGCCGCGAAGCGCGTAAAGGGTTGAAAATCGGCGGTCTTTGCACCGCGGCCTATACGCTGGCCAAAGCCGGTTTGCTGGAAGGCAAGCGCGCAACGATCCATTGGGAAAACTCAGACAGTTTTGCCGAAGAATTCGACACAGTAGAGCTGACCAAGTCGGTGTTTTTGGTTGATGGCAACCGAATGACAACTGCAGGCGGCACATCCTCGATTGACCTGATGCTCAAGCTGATTGCCGAAGATTACGGAGAAGATCTGGCCAACGCGGTCGCTGATCAGATGATCTATTCTTCGATACGTACGGATCAGGACACGCAACGTTTGTCGACACCTACACGGATCGGCGTGCGCCACCCCAAGCTCAGTCAGGTTATCCTGATGATGGAAAAGAACATAGAAGAGCCAATCTCGCCTTCTATTCTAGCCAAGGACGTAGGCATGTCGACGCGCCAGCTAGAACGTCTGTTCCGCCGCTATCTCAGCCGCTCGCCCAAGCGCTACTACATGGAGTTGCGCCTACATAAAGCGCGGAACTTGCTGATGCAGACCGATATGAGCGTCATCAATGTGGCGCTGGCTTGCGGCTTTGCCAGCCCGTCGCATTTCTCTAAATGCTACCGGGCGCATTACAACACCACGCCTTATCGCGAACGCGGTGCACAGAGCGGTCGGTTGTCAGTTTGATTCACGGCCGCAGGGAAACCTTACAAATCTTTCGCAAAGTAGTGCAGGTGCGGCCGTAACATCGGTTGATCCAGATAGGTCGTGGTTTCGATTGGTGAGTCCAGTTCAACAAAACCAAGTTTGGGGTACAGGTCGCGCATTTCGACATTCGGCGTAAGCGTATCGGCGATGAGGCGTTTCAAACCCATATCACGCGCGGCCTGTTCCCGGGCTTCGATCAAGGCACGCCCGGCACCGGTCCCCCGTGCCTCCTCGGTCACAAAAACCCGCTTAAGTTCACCGGTTTGGTGATCAAATCGTTTCAGCATCCCACATCCAATGATGTCTCCGGCATCGTTTCGCGCCACCACAAGACATCCATTCGGGGGTAGGTAATCCTCTGTATGCGCCCAAAACTCTGCCAATGCGCTTTCGGGGGCTGCTGGATCAATCTCAAAGCCCATATCCTGCATTCGTTGCACGATAAGCGCATAATATTGTGCCAGGATCGTATTCAGTTCGCGCTTTGGCGGCATTGTTTCACAAAGCTCGATTACAAAATCACACATTCAAATCTCCTGATCGCCCTGAAGCCTGGAACAGATACACCGTGACCGAATGGCATAGAAGCAAACGCCCTAACCCCGTTTAATACCGTCAGAGGGGCGTCATTCGGTAAACCGCGCCTTGCCCGACGGAAATGAACCAGATCGCCCCATCTGGTGCTTCGGCGATGTCGCGAACACGTTCGGTCTCGGGGCCTTCGATCTGCTCAACCTCACGCAGTGGATCGCCCGCCAAACGTGCAATGTAGTCGAATTTCAAAGAGCCAACGAACAGATTCCACTTCCATTCCGGCCAAAGTTTCCCGGAATAGACCATCAAGCCAGAGGGCGCGATGGAAGGATCCCAATAATGCTCGGGCTGTTCCATTCCTTGCTTCGACGCGCCTTCACCGATCTTCTGACCCGAATAATGAACGCCATATGAAATCACTGGCCAGCCATAATTGGCACCGGGTCTGATCAGATTAACCTCATCCCCGCCTTTTGCCCCGTGTTCCGAAATCCAAAGCCGACCCTGCAGATCCAAATTGGCACCCTGAGGGTTTCTGTGACCAAACGACCAGATCTCTGGGCGGACACCGGGATTGCCCACAAACGGGTTATCACTGGGAACTGAACCATCACGGTTGATCCGAATGACCGTACCCATGTGGTTCGTTCGATCCTGCGCAGCCGGGCGATCACCTCGGTCACCGATAGTGACGAACAACGTGCCATCATTCGCTTCAACTACGCGAGAACCAAAGTGGCGCCCGCCTGAGCCACCGGGAGAGGCCTCGAATATCACGCGCAGATTGGTCAGACGTTCTCCGCTTTCCGATAAACGAGCGACAGCGACAGCGGTGCCTGCACCGCCTCGTTGCGATTTGGAGAAAGTCAGAAAAAGCTCGCGGGTCTGATTGAAGTCACGCGCGATGGTGACATCTAGCAAACCGCCCTGCCCGTTCGCGACCACTTTTGGCAGACCCTTGATACGCTTCGCCTCACCTCCGGCAACGTACAAAAGCTCGCCATCTCGCTCAGTGACAACAAAGCTGCCATCCGGAAGAATGCCAATCGCCCAAGGTGTATCAAGGCCTCTGACCACCTGAGTAACCTGAACCGGCCCGCCGGTTGTGTTGATGACATCGGACCAGCCTGCAATCGACCAGCACGACAGAATGAGAATCGCAAAAGTCCTGATCATATCGACCCAATCCCTAGTGGTGTACCGCAACGAACTGACCTAGCCTAACAAAACAGATAGGATTGCTGCATTCAAAAGCACTTTTTTGTTAGGACTTTTCTTTTTCGGACAGCTTGCCTAGGGTCATGCCCAGAACGACGACGTTCAAACGATAAATAGGGAGTAACCTAATGAAAAAGCTGCTTACCGCTACTGCAGCAACCGCTCTGCTGGCGGGTACCGCTATGGCCGAGGACGTGAAGCTGGGCGTGCTGTTCGGCTTTACAGGCCCGATTGAATCGCTGGCCCCGGCCATGGGTTCGGGCGCAGAAATGGCGATGGCCGAGGTCACCGAATCCGGCAAACTGCTGGACGGCGCAAGCGTGACCGGAACCCGCGCCGATACCGGCTGTATCGACAATGGTCTGGCCACATCGAACGGCGAACGTATGATCGCCGATGGCGTCGCCGGTATCATCGGCGGCGACTGCTCGGGCGTCACTGGCGCGATCCTGCAGAACGTCGCGATCCCGAACGGCATGGTCATGATCTCGCCGTCGGCCACGTCTCCGGGTCTGTCGACCATGGAAGACAACGGCCTGTTCTTCCGCACCGCCCCGTCGGATGCGCGTGAAGGTCAGGTGATGGCTGACATCCTGAACGATCGTGGCATCAACTCGATCGCGCTGACCTACACCAACAACGACTATGGCAAGGGTCTGGCGGACGCGATCCAGTCCTCGTTCGAGGCTTCGGGCGGCGAAGTCACCATCGTTGCCGCGCACGAAGACGGCAAGGCCGACTATTCGGCCGAAGTTGGCGCGCTGGCCTCGGCCGGTGGCGATATTCTCGTGGTCGCAGGATATCTGGACCAAGGTGGTTTGGGCATCATCCAGTCGGCTCTGGACAGCGGAGCGTTTGACACGTTCGGTCTGCCGGGCGGCATGATCGGTGACTCGCTGCCGGCAAACGTTGGCCCCGACCTGAACGGCTCGTTCGGTCAGATCGCTGGCTCGGGCGGTGAAGGTGCCGAGAAGTACTTTGCCATGGCTGAAGCTGCGGGCTTTGACGGTTCGTCGCCCTACTCGCCGGAAAGCTATGACGCCGCCGCGCTGTTCATGCTGGCGATGCAGGCCGCAGGTTCGACCAACCCCGCTGAATACGGCGCGAAAATCATGGATGTCGCCAATGCTCCGGGTGAGCAAATCTTCCCCGGAGAACTGGCTAAAGGTCTGGAGCTGTTGGCTGCCGGTCAGGACATCGATTATGTCGGCGCATCGGGCGTTGAGCTGATCGGCCCTGGTGAAAGCGCAGGTTCCTATCGCGAGATCGAGGTGACCGACGGCGAAAACAAGACCGTCAACTTCCGTTGATCCAAGGTTAAATGTCATAAAAACAAGCAGCCCGGCCCTTGTGTCCGGGCTGTTTCAATGAAAAAAGGCCGCACTCCGGTTAACGGGGATGGTAAAAACGCCGAAAACGGCGGCTAGGGGAAAAGATGATCGTCGTCGATGACGTGCACAAGCATTTCGGCGGGTTTCATGCGGTGGACGGGGCATCGCTGGAAATCCAAAAGGGCTCGATCACCGGTCTGATCGGACCGAACGGGGCCGGAAAAACCACGCTATTCAACGTGATCGCGGGCGTACTTCCACCGACCAGCGGTAAGGTACACATGGACGGTGAGGATATCACTGGCCTGCCCCCGCACGAGCTGTTTCATAAGGGCCTGCTGCGCACCTTCCAGATCGCGCATGAGTTTTCGTCGATGAGTTGCCGTGAAAACCTGATGATGGTGCCCGGCGCACAATCCGGGGAATCGCTGTGGAACACATGGTTCGGGCGTAAGCGTATCGCGGATGAGGAACGCGCACTTAGGGCGAAAGCCGATGAGGTGCTGGAGTTCCTGACAATCGAACATCTGGCCGATCACAAGGCCGGTCAGGTCTCGGGCGGTCAGAAGAAGCTGCTGGAACTTGGCCGAACCATGATGGTCGATGCCAAGATCGTGTTTTTGGACGAGGTCGGCGCTGGTGTGAACCGCACCCTGCTGATGACCATCGCCGACACGATCCTGCGCCTGAACAAGGAACGCGGCTATACCTTCGTCGTTATCGAGCACGACATGGATTTCATCGGCAAGATTTGCGACCCGGTCATCTGTATGGCCGAGGGAAAGGTGCTGGCCGAAGGCACTCTGGACGAGATCAAGGCCAATGAACACGTGATCGAAGCCTACCTAGGCACCGGCCTGAAGAACAAAGACAAGCTGGAGGCGGGCGCATGAGCGACAACCCCTACCAGGACGACAAGGGCAACAAGGACGCCTCGATCACCAATACGCATGGTGTCGGCACCATGACACCAGCGCATCGCAAAAGCGGTGAAACGCAACGGGTCGAGGGCGGTCCTTTCCTGATTGGCGACACCATGACCGGTGGCTATGGCAAAGGGCCGGACATCCTGCATGACTGCACCATCGCCGTTGATAAGGGCGAGATCGCGGTGATCGTCGGCCCCAACGGCGCGGGCAAATCCACCGCAATGAAGGCTGTGTTTGGCATGCTGGACGTACGCCAAGGGTCTGTGCGGCTGGATGGCGAAGATATCACCAATCTTAGCCCGCAAGACCGCGTGGTACGCGGCATGGGCTTTGTCCCGCAGACCTCGAACATTTTTACGTCGATGACAGTGGAAGAGAACCTAGAGATGGGTGCTTTCATCCGGCGCGACGACATCAGCCAGACGATGGAACAGGTCTATGACCTCTTCCCCATTCTCCGCGACAAACGCAATCAGGCCGCCGGAGAGCTGTCAGGTGGTCAACGTCAACAGGTCGCCGTGGGCCGTGCGCTAATGACCCAGCCCAAGGTGTTGATGCTGGACGAACCCACCGCCGGTGTCTCACCAATCGTGATGGATGAGCTGTTCGACCGGATCATCGAGGTCTCGCGCACCGGGTTACCGATCCTGATGGTCGAACAGAATGCCCGTCAGGCGCTGGAGATTGCGGACAAGGGATATGTACTGGTCCAGGGTCGCAATGCCTATACCGGGACAGGCAAGGAGCTGTTGGCCGATCCAGAAGTTCGCAAGAGTTTCTTGGGGGGATGACACCAGTGACAGCTACTCTCGTGTTTGATCACTCTGAAATCAGGTCGAAAAGACTTACGAACTTGGAAAATGAGGTAACGAACTAATGGACTTCCTCAACGCCCTTGTGGCGCTCTCCAACTTCGTTCTTGTTCCCGCAATCGCCTATGGCAGCCAGTTGGCGCTGGGCGCTTTGGGGGTGACGCTGATCTACGGCATCCTGCGGTTTTCTAACTTTGCCCATGGCGATACGATGGCCTTTGGCGCGATGATCGCGGTGCTGGTCACTTGGGGCCTGCAAGCCGCTGGCGTCAGTTTCGGGCCGTTGCCAACGGCTCTGCTCGCCCTGCCCTTTGCCATTCTGGGCTGTATCGTTCTGGTGCTGATCACCGACCGGTTGGTCTATCGCTTCTATCGGGAACAGAAGGCCAAGCCTGTCATTCTGGTGATCGTCTCGATGGGTGTGATGTTCATCATGAACGGCCTTGTGCGGTTCATCATCGGTCCGGATGACCAAAGGTTCTCGGACGGAGCGCGTTTCATCGTCTCGGCGCGAGATTTCAAGGCGATGACTGGGCTGCGTGAAGGGCTGGCTATCAAGACCTCCCAGGGCATCACGGTGATCGTGGCGGTTGTCGCCGTGGCGCTGTTGTTCTGGTTCCTGAACAAAACGCGCACCGGCAAATCAATGCGGGCCTATTCTGACAATGAGGATCTTGCGTTGCTGTCCGGTATCAACCCCGAGCGCGTGGTGATGATCACATGGATCATCGTTGCCGCGCTGGCGACCACTGCGGGCGTGCTTTACGGCCTCGACAAAAGCTTCAAGCCATTTGTCTATTTCCAGCTTTTGCTGCCGATCTTTGCCTCGGCTATCGTGGGTGGCCTCGGAAACCCTCTGGGAGCCATCGCAGGCGGTTTCATCATCGCGTTTTCTGAGGTGACGATCACCTACGCGTGGAAGAAAGTGCTGACTTATCTGGCACCTGAAAATCTGGAGCCGTCAGGTTTGGTGCAGTTCCTGTCCACCGATTACAAATTCGCTGTCAGCTTTGCCATTTTGCTGATCGTACTTCTGTTTAAGCCAACCGGCTTGTTCAAAGGAAAAGTGATATGAGCGAGCCCGTCAAAAACACGCTGCTTTTTGTGGTCGTCGGCGCACTCATCCTGTTGACCGGATTCACCCAAAGCTGGAACGCCGCAATCCTGATCCTGAACATGGGCTTGATCTCGGCCATCATGTCGATTGGCGTCAACCTGCAATGGGGCTTTGCTGGCCTCTTCAACGTTGGTGTCATGGGCTTTGTCGCGCTGGGCGGGCTAGCGGTTGTGCTGGTTTCGACACCCCCAACCCCCGGCGCCTGGTCTGGTGGCGGGTATGGCGTCATCCTGTCGCTTTTGATGGGTGCGGCAACCGTGGTTGCAGCTGTGATGGTGGCCCAAAAAATGCCCAAGGGACGCACACAAACCTTTGCGATCATCGGTATTCTGGTCGTAGGTTTTTTTGTTTACCGCGCAATTTTTGATCCCAACGTAGCTGCGATCGAAGCGATTGATCCTGCTGTCGCTGGTAATATCGGCGGTTTGAACCTTCCTGTCCTATTCGCTTGGCCTGCCGGGGGACTTTTGGCGGCGGGCGCAGCATGGCTGATCGGAAAAACAGCGCTGGGCCTGCGCTCGGACTATTTGGCAATCGCCACACTTGGCATCGCCGAGATCATCATCGCCGTCATGAAAAACGAGGACTGGCTGGCACGTGGGGTCAAGAACGTCTACGGCATTCCACGCCCCTCACCGGTGGTTGGCTACGAAGTTGAATTGCAGCAAGACCCAACTTTCCTTGCACGGGCCGAGTGGTTCGGGCTGGATCCGGTTACTGCCTCGACGCTTTCCGTCAAGCTGGGCTACTCTTTGCTGTTCCTGTTCGTGCTCCTGGTGCTGCTGTGGATGGCTCAGATGGCGTTGAAAAGCCCTTGGGGCCGCATGATGCGCGCCATCCGCGACAACGAGGTCGCCGCCGAGGCGATGGGCAAGGACGTCACCCGTCGCCATCTACAGATCTTTGTTCTGGGCTCAGCCATCTGCGGCATCGCCGGTGCGATGATGACCACTTTGGACGGGCAGCTGACGCCGGGCACTTACAACCCGCTTCGCTTTACCTTCCTTGTCTGGGTCATGGTGATCGTCGGCGGGTCGGGCAACAATTTCGGTGCCGTACTGGGAGCGTTCCTGATCTGGTTCCTGTGGGTTCAGGTTGAACCCATGGGCCTGTGGCTGATGAACCTGATAACCTCAGGCATGCCTGACGGCAGTGCACTTAAGACGCATCTGATCGATAGCGCCGCACATATGCGCCTGTTCACCATGGGGCTGATTCTTTTGATTGTTCTTAGATTCAGTCCAAGAGGGCTGATCCCCGAGAAATAAGCAAAATTTCTTGCGAAATTCCCCTAACGCACCGTTAATCGGTGCGTTTTATTGTGCGGCGAGTCAGAACGCTCTAAATCGGTGTATCGTGATCCACCACATCGCGCTGTGCCCCATACCATGTTTGTTTGGTGCGGAGTTGTAACGATCTGACAGTTAACCAAGATGAGAGCACCGTAGTCGCAATGATTAAACCACTCAGAGTTTTCGCAATCGGGATCCCGCTGATGGCAACGCTATCAGCGTGTATTCCCTCACCCGAACAATTGGAGACCACCCCGGTCAAGGTCCAGACGCCCAAAGGTGTTGTGACCTGTCAGCTTTACCGCCAGGACCGCGTCACCTGGGACCGCGCAATCGATTTTCCGGCCACCAAAATGTCGGTGCCCGAGGCGGATAATTATTGCAGACAGGAAGGCCTGCGCCGGCTTAATCGATAACAATATGGGCGCGCGACTGGTTCGGCGCGCGCTGCGCTCCGGATTCTATCGATTGCGGAACAAGCCGCCCAGTATGCCCCTGACGATGCGGCGGCCAGTTGTTCCTTTCAGCTCTTTGATCACGGCCTCGCTCATGGCCGTGGCGAAGGTATCCTGATTGCGCGAAAGACGAGATGAAGATCGCCCAACGCGGTTGCCCGAATACCTTCGGGCCGAGGCGTATTCGCGTTCTGCCGGGGTCTGCTGTTCCAGAACTTCGTCGGATTCCGCCTGTTCCGCCGCATTCGCAGCGGCATCCGCGCGCGCCTGCAGAATCTCAAACGCCGATTTGCGGTCGATACGCTTGCCGTATTTTGCATCCATCGGCGAAGCTTTGATCACCGACTGACGCTCAGCTTTGGTAATCGGACCAAGTTGAGAGCCCGGTGGCCGGATCAAAGTTCGCTCGACCACGCCCGGAACACCTTTCTTTTGCAACATCGAGGTCACGGCCTCGCCCACGCCCACCTCTCGGATTGCGGTCTCAGTATCGAAAGCTGGGTTTTCACGATAGGTCTCAGCAGCAAGTCGCAGATTCTTACGGTCGCGCGCGGTGAAGGCCCGCAGCGCATGTTGGACTCGGTTGCCCAGCTGACCCAGAATATCTTCCGGGATGTCCGCCGGATTCTGCGAGATGAAATAAACTCCAACGCCCTTTGATCGGATCAGGCGCGCCACCTGCTCGACCTTGTCCACCAGCACCTTGGGGGCGTCCTCGAACAGCAAGTGCGCTTCGTCAAAGAAGAACACCAGCTTCGGTTTTTCAGGGTCCCCCACTTCGGGCAGTTCTTCAAACAATTCGCTAAGCAGCCACAACAGGAAAGTCGCGTATAGGCGCGGAGAGCCCATCAGCTTGTCAGAGGCCAGAATGTTCACCATCCCCTGCCCGTTCGCATCTGTCCGCATCAGGTCGGCCAGGTCCAACGCAGGCTCGCCAAACAGATTGGTACCGCCCTGATTTTCCAGAACCAGCAAGCGGCGTTGAATAGCACCGATCGAAGATGTCGAGACATTGCCATAGCGCAGCGATAGTTGGGCACGTTTCTCGCCTATCCAGACCAGCAATGCCTGCAGGTCTTTCAGGTCAAGCAGCGGCATGCCTTCTTCGTCTGCGACCCGAAAGGCGATGTTCAGAATGCCTTCCTGCGCCTCGCTCAGCTCCATCAGTCGCGATAGTAGCAGTGGGCCCATCTCTGTCACTGTGGTTCGGACCGGATGCCCCTGCTCGCCAAACAGATCCCAGAACGTGACTGGACACGCGGCGTAAGAGAATGTGCCGAACCCGATCTTCTCGGCCCGATCCAAAAAAGCCTGGTGTAATTTGTGGGTTTCGCTTCCAGGCAGCGCCAGCCCCGACAAGTCACCTTTCACATCGGCCAGAAACACTGGAACCCCCGCCTGTGAGAAGCCTTCAGCCAGAATTTGCAGCGTAACCGTTTTGCCCGTACCGGTCGCACCAGCAATCAGGCCATGGCGGTTCGCATATTTCAGCGACAGCCCCTGTGCCACTGAATAGCCGTCGCCACCACCGCCTACGAAGATCTTGTTGTCCATTGAAAATCTGTCCCGAATTCTACCGATCTGCTGCAAGCATACAAAGTTAACCTTTCGCTGCGAGAGTAAATGTTGCTTCTCGTGGCCTGGCTGCGGGGGCAAACTTCCTCCCTGTCGACTGGCCGTGCCTTTGGGCACGGCTTTTTTTTATAAATTCTACGAAAACCGAAAGACGCAAGAATAGTTTTTTAGGGTTAGGAGTTGACCAACGGGTTCCCCTTTCGTAACGTCTGCGCATAACTAAGTCGGCCAGTCCGACGGGGAGAAACTATTCAGGAAGGGAGCCGCTCCATCGGCTCCCTTTTTCGTTGCAGATCGCGGTGTTTCCCACGCATTTCGGCAAAAAACGATCAATTCCCGGTCTGGAATTCGGATTTACCCTGACACCACTGAATTGCGGTGATAGAGGAAACAAAAAACTGGATCAGTTAGATGAGGCATTCATGATCAGGAAACTTGTCCCTTTTAATGTGGCGGCCGCAGCACTGTTATGCGGAACAGCATTTGCGCAGGAAACCACACAGCAACCTGAAGCCGGTGCTGAAGCCGAAGTTGGCAGCGATCTGGATCTGGGTGAATCCGGTCCCCGTGTTGGCGAGCAATACGTCAAAGAACAAACGGGTGAATGGAATATTTCCTGCATCAAAACCGAAGGCGAAGACGATCCCTGCGCGATGGTTCAGATCCTCAATAACCAACAGGGTGATCCGATTGCCGAAGTTTCGATCGGAAAACTGCCCGAAGGCGGTGCCGCTGTTGCTTGGGCGAATGTCGTTGTACCGCTCGAAACCCTGCTGCAGGCGCAATTGGCTATGTCGATCGATGGGGCACCGCGCAAGCTTTACAATTATCACCACTGCATTCCGGTTGGCTGCGTGGCGCAACTGGGTTTGACTCAGGGTGATATCGACGCGATGAAATCAGGCCAAAAGGCGGTGCTGTCGCTGGTTCCTGCGCGCCTGCCAGATCAGGTTCTGAATATGGACATGTCTTTGTCTGGCTTCACAGCAGGCTTTGACGGGCTGAATGTTTCCATAAACTAAGCCCCGCAAAAACATCGAATAAGAAAGCCGCCGTGATAACACGGCGGTTTCTTCATATACGCTTCAACGCAAGAACGGCGTTCAGCCCACCAAAGGCGAAAGCATTGCTAAGGGCGACATTAACTTTCGCCTCACGCGACTCGTTTGGCACCACATCCAGCGCGCATTCGGGGTCGGGCTCTTCATAGCCAATGGTCGGGGCGATCACCCCGTCGCGCAGGGCCATGATACAGGCTAATAGCTCAACTGCGCCGGTACCGCCGATCAGGTGTCCGTGCATGGACTTTGTTGACGAAATCATCAGATCGTCGGCGTGTGGACCAAACACACCAGCAACGGCTGCACATTCGGTTTTGTCATTTGCAGCCGTGCCGGTCCCATGGGCATTTATGTAACCCACATCGCTTGCATTCAGCCGTGCATCCGATAACGCCCCGGCCATGGCCCGTGCTGCCCCTTGTTTGCTGGGCATAACTATGTCGGCCGCGTCCGAGGACATGGCAAAGCCCACGACCTCGCACAGGATATCTGCTCCGCGCGCGCGCGCGTGTTCGTATTCTTCGAACACAAAAACACCCGCACCTTCGCCTTGCACCATCCCGTTTCGGTTTGCGCTAAAGGGCCGACAGGCATCTTTTGACATGACGCGAAGCCCTTCCCATGCCTTGACGCCCCCAAAGCACAGCATCGACTCCGAGCCACCGGTCACCATTGCGGGCGCTGCCCCGCTGCGCACCATCTGAAATGCCTGCGCCATCGCATGGTTCGAAGACGCACACGCTGTTGATACTGTAAAGCTAGGGCCTTTGAGGTTGTGCTCCATCGAAACGTGGCTGGCCGCCGCGTTGTTCATCAGCTTGGGCACGACAAAAGGATGCACGCGATTTTTACCATCCTCGTAAACCGAGCGGTAGTTGTCATCCCAGGTGGAGACGCCACCACCGGCCGTTCCCAGCACCACCCCCGACCGCGCGGCTGTGTCACCCGAGAATACGATACCGGATTGATCGATCGCTTCTTTGGCGGCGGTTAACGTGAACTGCGTGAACCGATCATACAGCGTCATCTGTTGGCGGTTGAAACGGCCCTCGGCCTCAAAACCCCGGACTTGACCGCCGATCTTGATCGACAGGCGACCCACATCACGAAACTCAAGCTCGGAGATACCACAACGACCCTCGCGCATGGCTTCCAGAGTGTCGGGGACGGAATGGCCCAACGCGTTAATGGTGCCAGCACCCGTAATGACGACGCGTTTCATACCAGCGGTCAGACCTTTTCAGACACGAGTTTTTCGATACCCGCAATGATCGCTGTCACATTCGAAATGTCGAAATCGCCGGATGTGGGCTCGTTTGCGTTGAAGGGCACGGTGATATCGAACTCTTCCTCGATGGCAAAGATACTCTCAACAAGACCCAGGCTATCGATGCCCAATTCTTCGAGCGTACTGTCGGGCGTCACATCCGAAGGCTCAAGCACGGCCTGTTCGGCAATGATTGCTATGACGCGGTCGCTGATGCTCATCTCGATCCCCTGATTTTCGCCTTGGGGATGATTTAATCACTTGAAGGCTGTTTGAAAACAGCCTTTTTCAACGCCTCGACGTCGCGCGACAATCGGGGCAGACGACGTTGGGCTTTATATATCTCGGTATGGCTTTCCATTTTAATGCCCGGGTAGCCCATGATCACGCGACCAGCAGGAACATTTGACAGAATCTTGGTGCCGCCACCGGCAATCACGCCATCACCGATGAAAATATTATCGACAACACCAGTCTGACCACCCAGTACCACGTTATTGCCAATCTCGACCGAACCAGAAACGCCGGTTTGACCACATAACAAACAATCCTGCCCGACTCGGGTGTTGTGTCCCACGTGGACAAGATTATCCAGTTTCGATCCACTTCCGATTACAGTATTGCGTATGGTCCCGTTGTCTACAGTGCAGTTCGAGCCGACCTCGACGTCATCGCCAATCTCGACCGCACCCAGCGAATGGATGCGCAACCAGCTTTGCGCCTTTGCACCCCCCTGATCACCCAGAGTTTTCCGCGCATTTTCGGCACCCGAGACTTCTGGTGTGACATAGCTGAAACCGTCCCCGCCGATACGGGCACCCGGCTGCGCGATAAAGCGATCACCGATTTGAGCCCGCACACCGATGCTGACCATTTCGCGCAGCAGAGCGTTTTCACCAAGCGACGCATCCATACCGATCACGCAATGCGCGCCGATAACCGAACCCGCGCCGACGCGCGCGCGCGCACCGATAACAGCAAGCGGACCGACCGATACGTCGACCCCGATCTCGGCGGTTTCATCAATGACAGCCGATGGATGAATTCCCGGCGCAATCCCCTGCCCGCGATCCAGCATCGCGGTGATCCCTGCCATCGCCATGCGGGGGCGTTGCACAAAAATGGCGGCCTCAAGCCCCAGTGCTTCCCAGTCCGCGCCATCCCACAAAACCGCGGCCCGTGCTGAACCGGTCTCCAAAGCTTCAGCATATTTTGGCGACATCGCCATGGCCAGATCGGTTGGCCCGGCATCTCCCGGCTCGGCTGCCCGCAAGATGGTCAGGCCAGTCTGGCCTTCTGCGACGACCCCCAGGGAATCGGCGATTTGTTGAACGGTAAACTGCATGTCGGGCGTCCTCGTGGCGGGATTTGCCTCGTGATTACCCTTGAACGTCCGGCAGGACCACCCCTGCCTTTTGCAGCGCTTCCCAGATCTTGCGATCCCGGTCATACACGTCGCGGCGATACTGCACCTCGCCTTTGGGGCCAATATAGGCCGTGCGATAAATCAGATGCACCGGAATTTTTTTATCCAGTTCAACCTTCGTTTCTTTGCCCGTGTTCAGCACGCGGTGGAAAAACGCCTTTGGATCCTCTTCCTGCTTGGCCAGCAGCTTATAGGCAAACTCGAACGGTTGCGCCAAACGGATGCATCCATGCGAGAATGCCCGAACCTCGCGTGCGAACAGAGATTTCTGAGGCGTATCATGCAGATAGATGTTGTACTTATTAGGGAACATGAACTTCACCAGCCCCAGTGCGTTGCTTTTGCTGGGGGGCTGACGCATGGAAAACGGGAAATTACGCGCAGTGAACTGGGTAAAGTCAACCGCTCCACGATTTACCTGACGGCCACGGCGGTCGGTGATCTGGATATGGCCGACAGCATTTGGATTGGCCCGTAATTGCGGCAGATATTCCTTCGTGATGATCGAGCGTGGCACATACCAACTTGGGTTGATCACCATATGCTCCATCTCATCCGAGAACTCTGGGCTACGGCGATCATGTGTGTTTTTGCCGATCACGGCACGAGTCTCAAACGTGACCTGCCCGTCATCGACGATCTTGGCAGAAAAATCGGCCAGATTCACCAGAATATGCCGCTCACCACGGTCTTTGGGTAACCAGCGCTCCCGTTCAAGCGCAACGTAAACAGCTTTCAAGCGGTCTGAAACTGGGCGATTGATCTCGGAAATAGTGCCTTTGCCAGCTACGCCATCCGCCTCAAGACCATGAGCAGCCTGAAAGGATTGCACCGCCGCAAACAGCGCATCATCATAGTTTGGGCTGGCAGTAGGCTTCAGATAACCCATCGCGACAAGTCGATTGCGCAGCCTGATGACACTGTTCCCTGTGTCCCCAAGCTCAAGCTTGGAGACAGGAACGGTCTCGCCCCAGCCACCTTGTGTCATCAGCGCTTCCAGCGCCTTCTTCTGTTTCAACAGCGCAAGATACTGGCGCGATTGAGGCATCATATCCCTGAAATAGGTATCACCCTGGCTGGAAACGAGCAGTTCAAGATGCTCTGCGGCGCTGTGTCGTTCCACCGCCCGCACTAGGCCGGGATCAATCTGCGAAGGCGTTACAGAACCGGAATGCAAGTCTCTGGCATATTTGACAAAAACCCGAGTCAGCTCGGCCTCGAGCATGCCCAGATCACGGGTGTCGCGCGCGTCCTGCATCTTTGTCTTCAAAGTCTGGACGTCGTAACGTGCCCCAGGCAATCCATGCAGATCGGTCGTCGAAAGCGCTTCGATCAGGGCTTTGCGTCGTGCAGAATGTTCGGGCGTATCGCCAACCCAAACCGGATCAAACCCGTTTGTGCGATAAAACTCAGCAATTGCCGGGCTGTTGGACACACTTTCCGCAACGGCCAATTGAAACGCTGTGCCATCCGTCCCCGCCTGCGCGACTGAGGCCGAAGCCACAAGGAAAGCGGCGATAAAAACACTTGAACGAGCACGGGTAACAAATGACATAGGATGGCCCTGTTTCTTCAATGACTTGGCACGCCCTATAAGCGGCGTCTGAAAATAATGTTTTGCTGAGCGCCTGATGTCTATTCACAAATTCATCAACAGACCGCTTCTTTGACCCCTGGTGCGCGTTTGCATCGCCGACGCGCGAACTGCGCCAAAAGCAAGCATACTTGCATCAGTTGCGCAAAAAACTGCCGAAATTTCCCCCTTGATTTGACTGCGACCAAAGATTTCTTGGCTGTTGAATCCTACTGTGCCATAAAACCCGTATCTGGGATGGGAAAAATTAATACGGCGCGCGTAACATCGTGTGCAGGCAGGAACAGTACGGGACGAAACAAAAAATGACCAAGAGCAGTACCTCGGGCCTGACCCGGCGTGCCCTATTGGGCGCATTCGCCGCAACCGCAGTTGTTGCAGCCCCCACATATTCCAACGCAGCAGGTTTCCTTCGCGGCGGAGGTGATATTCGCCGTATCCGCATGTATTCCGGCCGTACCGGTGAACGTATCGATATGGTCTATTGGGTTGATGGCAAATACATCAAAGACGCGGTGAAAGAGGTCAACCACTTCATGCGCGACTGGCGCAGCGATCAAGTCAAGTCCGTGGACCTGAGGACCATCGACATCATGGCTGCCACCCACAATCTTCTGGATGTCAGCGAACCCTACATGCTGCTGTCGGGTTACCGCTCGCCGCAAACCAACGCAATGCTGCGCCGCCGCTCGCGGGGTGTTGCCAAGAATTCGCTTCATATGAAGGGTCAGGCTGCTGATCTGCGACTGTCATCACGCTCGGTCTCGCAAATGGGTAAAGCAGCGATGGCCTGTCGTGCCGGTGGCGTTGGACAGTACTATCGTTCGAATTTCGTTCACATGGATTGCGGGGTCATCCGCTCGTGGCGCGGCTAATCGAGCATTTCATCTTTCGCTGTTGCACAACCCCCATCAGATAGTTCTGGCGGGGGTTTTGTTTTGCTTGGAAAAACAGGTTCGTGCACCGTCAGTTCTGCGTAATATGACGACTAGCAAAGGTGAAATGGCGCACCTGAGAGGATTCGAACCTCTGGCCTCTGCCTTCGGAGGGCAGCGCTCTATCCAGCTGAGCTACAGGTGCCTTGGCCGTTAGCTACCCTCGTTCCAATCCGGGTGCAACTGCAAATCCGCAGTACGATCAGGCAAACAGATCGTGGGCAAGCTCCAACGCATCGATCAAAGTGTCGACCTCATCCGTCGTGTTATAAAGCCCAAAGCTGGCACGACAGGTAGCAGTGACCCCCAAATGGTCCATCAGCGGCCCGGCGCAATGGTGCCCTGCGCGCACTGCGACACCCTTTTTGTCCAGAATGGTAGAAACATCATGGGCATGCCCTGCCCCATCCAGAGTAAAGCTGAATATCGCGGCTTTGTTCGCTGTGGTGCCTTGAACCTGCAGCCAGTTCAATCCATTCAACCGTTGCATTGCATAGTCGCGCAAGCCGGCCTCATGCGATGCGATGCTCTCCATGCCAAGGTCCATCATATAGTCAAGCGCCACACCCAACCCGATGGTCTGCACGATGCCGGGGGTTCCGGCCTCGAACTTCATTGGCGGATCGTTGTAGATCACCTGATCTTTTGAAACCTCTTTGATCATGTCACCGCCACCTATAAAGGGGCGCATTTCAGCCATGCGGTCCGATTTGACAAAAATTGCACCAGAACCGGACGGGCCGTACAGTTTATGACCCGTGATGGCATAGAAGTCACATCCGATGTCATCGACATTGACGGGCATATGAACCGCGCCCTGGCTGCCATCCACCAGAACCGGAACGCCTTTGGCGTGGGCGCCTTGCGTGATTGCTTTGACATCAACCACAGTGCCCAGCACGTTCGAGCATTGGGTCACCGCAACCAGCTTTGTCTTGGGGCCAATGGCATCGATTACCGCCTGAGGGTCAAGATGGCCGGTCGCATCGACATCGACCCATTTCAGCACCACGCCCTGCCGTTCGCGCAGGAAGTGCCACGGTACGATGTTGGCGTGATGTTCCATCACGCTGAGGACAATCTCGTCCCCCGCCTGCAGGCGTGGCATTGCCCAACCGTAGGCGACCAAATTGATTCCTTCGGTCGTACCCGAATTCAGGACAATCTCATTCTCGTTTGATACGCCCAGAAACCGCGCAACCGTGCCACGGACGGCCTCATATTTCTCGGTCGCGAGATTTGACAGATAGTGAAGCCCTCGATGTACGTTCGAATATTCGTGCGCATAGGCCTGCGTGATCGCGTCGATCACTACCTGGGGTTTCTGCGCGGAGGCCCCGTTGTCTAGATAAGTCAGCGGCTTTCCGTTGACCTGACGTGACAGGATCGGAAAATCTGCGCGGATTTTTTGTACGTCATACATAGACAGGACTTCCCTATACAGACCCGGCGGGGATCAGCCAAAGAACAAACGGGACGGCCACAAGACCAGAGATCAGGATCACCACAAACGATTTTCCCAACGACTGAAATCGATGCGCCTCGTTGAGAAAATGCAAGGTGATGTAAAGGCTAAGACCCAGCATCGCCAGACTGGCCGGTAAGAATAGAAACGGCAGCGCTGCAACCAGCGCTAGAATGATTGCTTGCCCCGCAATTTGCAGGATTTGCAACCAGACAATCAGCGTCATGAAGTCATTGAACGTTCCCGTTCCACCCAGGACGCGGCCCACTAATAGGAACGTCACGACGCTGATCATGATTGCCGCAACGGAAACAAAAAGCGTCCTCGATAGTGGCTCAGCCAGTTGCTGAACATCCGGACTGATAAGCGGCAGGACGAAGCTGGACGCAGACTGGACCAGTGCGTTCAGGATCACCGCGAGAGAGAAGGCGAGCCACAGTACATCCGTACCCAGCCGCAACGCGAGCAATCGTCTTGCGGCTTCGGCTGGATTGGACAGGGTCAGAACGACCAGGTTGAGCAGTGCGGTGGAATTCATATAGCAGCCTTTTGCGATTGCTTGAGGCCCGACAACCAGAACCAGAGAAAAACCGCAACCCATAACAGCCCCACAAGTGTTTGCGCTGACCCGGGGCCGATGAAACCGGACACCAGCCCATTCAGCAACACCAAAGGCGCTGACGCGAGAAGCGCCCAGAACAAGGCTAGCCGCGCGCCATAGCTGGTGCCATCGCCCCCCATCATCCGCGCGATGAAATGGGTAAGCCAAGCAAGAAGATAAAAGCACAATGGCAGAATAAAGACCGAGCCCAACAGGGCCCCGCCCAACAGCATGTTCAGCTCTATCCCTTCCAGATGAGCCCTCCGTGCAAGGCCGGGCAATTGCGCGATAAAGCCTATTACACAGAACGCCATCACAAACGCCAATGCGCGATCTTCGCGCGGCCCCATATCAAGCAGCCGACGCACCACACGCCCCGGTCCGCGATACGTGGCCACGATATCAGTTGTGACAGGCATCAGCGTCGGCGTGCCAGCCAATCTTGCAATCGGGACACGATATCAGCTGCCAGATCCTCGTCCTCGATTTCATCAACGGCTTCAGCCAGGAAGGCCAGTGTCAACATGTCGGTTGCTTCTGCCGTTGGGACGCCACGGGAGCGCAGGTAGAACAAAGCCGTTTCATCAATGGCGCCCGAGGTCGAACCGTGCGAACACGCCACGTCATCGGCGTAAATCTCAAGCTCGGGTTTGGCGAGGAACTGACTGTCATCGTCCAGAAGCAGCGACTGGCTGATCTGGTAACCGTCGGTTTTCTGAGCACCTTCCTTCACCAAGATCTTGCCCTGAAAAACACCCGTCGCACCATTGCGAAGCACCTTCTTGAACACTTGGCGGCTCTCGCAATTCACCGCATCATGGGTGACAAAGACCGTGTCATCATGGAGAAAATCACCGTCTCCAACACACGCACCCGCCACGTGAGCGACCGCATCGTCACCCGTCAGTTCGACGACTTGCTCGTTTCGCGTCAAAACTCCGTTCACGGTCAGCGTGAAGGATTTATAAACGGATTCTTTGCCAAGCCGCGAGAACATATGAGTCGCCGCACGGCGTTGATGATCCCTGCCCTGCGCACGGATATGATGCAGCGTGCCATTGTCGGCGATATCGATCTCCATGCATTTGTTGAAGCGCGACGCTGCGGGTCCGTTTTCAAGGATCGTGACTTCGGCACCGCTTTCAACCCGAACGACGTGATGCAGGATCGCATCCGACGTTTCAGATTCATGGCGATAAATCAGGTTAATCGGTTTGCTCGGCTTGCCGGATACATGAATGGCAACTCCATCTGACGCATAGGCCGTGTTCAGCGCCGCCAAGGGACGCGCCACTGGATCTTGGCCTTTTGCTTCAAGAACGCCGTATAACTCTTTGGCCCAATGGATATCTTTGCAACAGATATCTTCCAGCCGATCGATCGTTACACCCTCCAGAGACAGATCATCAGACTCTTCCGGGCTGAATACGCCATCAATGAAAACGATCTTCAGTCGGTCGAGCGCGTGGAACAGAGCCGGTTCATCCGTTTTGAACAAAGCAGCACTGGGAGCTTCCGCAGAGACCAGAGTGTCTGGACGGGTATATTTCCAGTATTCATCTCGACGACTGGGCAAACCCATCGCGCGTACACGTGCAATTGCGGCTTCGCGCGCTTTGCGTGTGCATCCCGCATCCGGCATGGTCAGCGCTGCCAGCCGTTCCTCGGTCGCCGTTTGTTTTGCTTGGGGCAAAGCCATCAGTTCACCTCAGCCAGTATGTCGGCATAGCCGTTGTTTTCAACTTCCAGCGCCAGTTCGGGACCACCGGATTTCACGATACGACCATCCGCCATGATGTGAACCACGTCAGGTTTGATGTGATCGAGAAGCCGCTGATAGTGCGTGATAACAAGGAAACCCCGCCCTTCATCGCGCAGGGCGTTCACACCCTCGGCCACCAGTTTCATCGCGTCCACGTCAAGGCCCGAGTCTGTCTCATCCAGGATGCACATCTTCGGCTCAAGCATCGCCATTTGCAGGATTTCGTTGCGCTTTTTCTCACCACCCGAAAAGCCAACATTGACCGGACGTTTCAACATTTCAGCGTCGATTTTCAGCGCCTTGGCCTTGGCACGAACCTCTTTCAAAAAATCCGTCGCCGACAGCTCTTCCTCGCCACGTGCTTTGCGCTGCGCATTCACGGCGGTGCGCAGGAAGGTCATGTTGCCCACACCGGGAATCTCGACCGGGTACTGGAACGCCAGAAACACACCTGCGGCTGCACGTTCTTCCGGTTCCATCTCAAGCAGATCCTCGCCATCAAGCGTCGCGCCGCCCTCGGTCACCTCATAGCCATCACGACCAGACAACACGTAGCTGAGCGTTGATTTGCCCGAGCCATTGGGCCCCATGATCGCATGCACCTTGCCAGGCTCGACCGTCAGGTCGACCCCTTTCAGAATTTGCTTGTCTTCTTCCTCAAGTTTGACGTGCAGGCTATTGATTTCCAGCATTTTCTGTCCTTTAGCATCTCGCAAGGGGCGCATTGCGACCCCGATAAGTTCTTATCCCAGCACCTTGCGGATCACGCGGGCGATGATCCATCCAAGCAACGCGCCTGCGCCCACTGCCCAAACCGGGTTTATGAAGTCCATGTACTTGGTATTGACGTAAGCAACCCCCAACAGGCCGCCGAGCACCGGCAACGCATAGCCAAGCACGGTCAGGACATCGTCCTTTCGGATTCGCTGTTGGGGTTTTGGTGTCATCAGCCGACTGATCCCTCAAGGCTGATTGCCACAAGCTGTTGCGCTTCCATCGCAAATTCCATCGGCAGCGCCTGCAGAACGTCCTTGCAAAACCCGTTGACGACCAAGGCCACGGCTTCTTCCTCGTCCATGCCACGCTGACGGCAATAGAACAGCTGATCGTCGTCTACCTTCGAGGTAGTCGCCTCGTGCTCGACCCGAGATGAGTTGTTCTTCACCTCGATATACGGAACCGTATGCGCCCCGCATTTGTCGCCGATCAGCAGGCTGTCGCACTGGGTGTAGTTTCGGCTGTCCTTGGCCTTTGGATGCATCGACACCAGACCGCGATAGGTATTCTGCGCCTTACCGGCGCTGATCCCTTTCGATACGATCCGCGACTTGGTGTTCTTGCCCAGATGCACCATCTTGGTGCCGGTGTCGGCTTGCTGCATGTTGTTCGTGATTGCGATCGAGTAGAACTCACCCTGGCTATCGTCGCCACGCAGGATGCAGGACGGGTATTTCCAGGTCACAGCCGAGCCGGTTTCGACCTGCGTCCACATCACCTTGGACCGATCACCCCGACAATCGGCGCGCTTGGTCACGAAGTTGTAGATACCGCCTTTGCCATTCTCATCCCCGGGGAACCAGTTCTGAACGGTCGAGTATTTCACCTCGGCATCTTCTTCGACGATGATCTCGACAACTGCCGCGTGCAACTGAGCGGTGTCGCGCTGGGGCGCGGTGCAGCCTTCCAGATACGAGACGTAAGAGCCCTTGTCGGCGATGATCAGCGTGCGCTCAAACTGGCCGGTATTTTCTGCATTGATGCGGAAATATGTGCTCAGTTCCATCGGGCAGCGCACGCCCGGCGGGACGTAGACGAATGAACCATCCGAGAATACAGCCGAGTTGAGCGTGGCATAGAAATTGTCTGAGACCGGTACGACCGTCCCTAAGTATTTTTTGACCAGTTCCGGATGCTCTTTGATCGCCTCGGAAATCGAGCAGAAAATAACACCGGCTTTCTTCAACTCTTCCTGAAAAGTCGTCCCGACCGAAACCGAGTCAAATACTGCATCAACAGCAACCTTACGGCCTTCTGCCGGTGCATTCTCAGCGCCCTCGACACCTGCCAGGATCATCTGTTCTTTCAAAGGGATACCCAGCTTTTCGTAAGTCGCCAGAAGCTTGGGATCGACCTCATCCAGAGATTTGGGTTTATCTTCCATCGATTTCGGACGGGCATAATAATACTGGTCCTGAAAGTCGATCGGCGGGTAGTGCACCATCGCCCATTTAGGCTCTTCCATCTGGGTCCAGCGCTCGAACGCGGCCAGACGCCATTCGGTCATCCACTCAGGCTCATCATTTTTGTCCGAAATCAGACGTACAATATTGGGATTCACGCCTTTTGGCGCATACTCCATCTCGATATCAGTTTCCCAGCCGTATTTATAAGTGCTGACCTCGCGAACCGCGTCTACGGTTTCCTGATCGACACCCTCTTTCACCTGGGTCTGGTCCAAAGCGGCCATAATTCACCCTCCGTCAGATCACGCGGCCCGCGCGCGATGCTTTTTCTCTTTTTCAAGCCACGTTTCCGCGAAACGCAGCACATCTTCTTCTGCCGTCTCTGGCCCCAGCGATACGCGGATTGCGCTAGAGGCCGTCATCTCATCAAATCCCATGGCCGTCAGTACGGCGCTTGCACGAACCTTGCCGCTGGAACAGGCCGAGCCCGCACTGATCGCGAAGCCTGACAAATCCATCTGCATGACCTGTGTCTCGCCCTTCCATCCCGGTGTGGCGAAGCACAGAGTGTTGGGGAGTCGCCTTTGGTCATTCCCGACAAAAATAGTAGCTTTCGTACCAGCCTCAAGAGCGTTTTCTAGAATATTTCTAAGTTCTGCAACGTTTTCCCAAACGCCATTTTCTAAATCACGGGACGCGGCTTCAGCTGCTGCTCCGAACCCCGCAATTCCAGTGACATTTTCCGTACCCGAACGACGCCCCATCTCCTGCCCGCCGCCCTTGATTTGCGCAGCAAGATTGGTGCCGCGTTTCATCACCAACGCCCCGATCCCTTTTGGCCCGCCAAGTTTGTGGGCTGAAATCAGCGCCATCTCAGCCCCCAGCCAGTTGAAGGCTATCGGCAACTTACCAAAAGCCTGAGTCGCGTCGGTGACCGCAAGACCGGCAGGCAAAGTTTGAACAATTCCAGTTTCCGAATTGGCCAGTTGCAGCGTGGATCGGGAAGCGTCCGGCACGTCAACGTAACCGCCTTGGGAGACAGGCAGAACCTCATTAATCCAAGCTCTTACCGCGTCATGTTCAATCGCTGCACCTTGAAGATCGCGCCCCGCCATGGCCAAAGCCGCTGCCTCCGTCGCACCAGAAGTAAACACGATGTCGGCACCATCTGCCCCAAACGCTGTTGCGATTTGAGCCCGCGCTTTCTCGACCACCGCTTTTGCGGCGCGCCCTTCGGCATGGACCGAGGACGGATTACCCACCAAATCCATCGCCGCGATCATTGCATCGCGGGCCTCGGGCCTCAGAGCGGCGGTTGCGTTATGGTCGAGATAAACCCGTTTCATAGATGTATCTTTTCCAAGATGGGTTTTGACGGAACACAGAAAAACGTCATCAGATCAATCGTCCACGACTGCGAACAAGCTAGGAACAGCGGGACACGGTGCAAGATCATTCCGAATTACATCCGACAGCCGCGTTTGATGCAGGAATACGTAAACATTCGCGCTCAGGCTTTCCCACAACCGATTGGTCAGTGACTGCGCCCGGCTGCCCGAAGACGCGCCCGAGGCACCTGCCCCCTTGTGCATCGCATCCACCGTCTCATCAACCGCGGCCAGTATCTCGACCACACGGATTTCCGAGGCAGGTCGCGCCAGGCGATAGCCCCCACCCGGTCCGCGTACTGAACTGACCAGATCAGCTCGACGCAGTTTCACGAAAAGCTGCTCCAAATACGGTAGTGAAATATCCTGACGTTCGGAAATCTCGCCCAACGTGACAAGTTTGTCCGAGGACTGAAGGGCGATATCCGCCAGCGCAACCATCGCATAGCGGCCTTTGGTCGACAGCTTCATTTTGTTTCCTTCAGGCAAGAACTGCGCGAAAACATTGACGTCGCCCGAGCCAGTGCGTATCTCCCACTGACAGCGTTTTCACGCGACACAATGTAATTAGAACCGTTCTAAGGTACCTGAGGATTACCGTCAAGTTAATCTCGGGGCCGACGCGTCAAAAAACAGGACCAAAGCACACATGCCCGAGGTGATTTTTCCCGGACCCGAAGGCCGCCTGGAAGGCCGCTACCACCCGCAAAAGGAAAAAGACGCACCGATCGCTATCGTGCTTCACCCGCATCCACAATTTGGCGGGACCATGAACAACAAGGTGGTCTATAACCTGCATTACGCCTTTTACAACATGGGCTTCACGGTTCTGCGTTTTAACTTTCGCGGCGTTGGTCGCAGCCAGGGTGAGTATGACCAGGGTGTAGGTGAGCTGAGCGATGCAGCATCAGCGCTGGATTACCTTCAGTCGATGAACAACAACTCCAAGCATTGCTGGGTAGCTGGGTTTTCGTTCGGTGCATGGATCGGAATGCAGCTTCTGATGCGCCGCCCCGAGATCACTGGCTTCATCAGTGTATCGCCGCCCGCAAACATGTACGACTTTTCGTTCCTGGCACCCTGCCCGTCTTCTGGCTTGATCATCAACGGATTGGCGGACCGTGTGGCACCACCTGCAGACACTGCGTCTCTGGTCGGAAAGCTGCATGAACAAAAGGGTATCACCATCACCCATAATGAGGTGGAAGGTGCCGATCACTTCTTCCAAGACCGCCACATGGACACACTGATGACAGATGTGACGGATTACGTGAAACGTCGCCTGACAGAGAATACGCGCTGATGTCCGATACCATCACTACCCTGGCCGCCAGATTGGCCGAGGACACGATGAAGGTTATGGACGAGACGGGCGAGGATCGATTCTTTGTGGAGGTTGGAGACGTTCTCGGTGCAGCCTCGCAATCTCTGGAAGAAGCGTTCTTGACCGAAATCCGGGTTAGGCTGGCGGAACGCAAGGCGCGGCAATTCGTGGTGAAAAGACTGTCTGAACATCGATCCAAGCTGAAAGCGATCGAAAAGCAGTAAAGATTGCTTAGCGTCTGAAGAAAAGAAAAGGAGCCCGAAAGCTCCTTTTCGAGGATATCGTTCGGTGGGCGCCTAAACCGGAAAACCTGTGAACCGCTCAACATTCTGGGCTGCATCAATGTCGACGGACCCCCCGTCTGCAAGCCATCCCAACGCCACAATCAAAACCGAAGCGATAATGACCGATTTTGCAAAAGTCGTCATCTTATCAAACTCATTAAAAACACACTAAAAACAATCGAGTGTTTAGCACGAATGCAAAAGCCCGAATAGTCGGGTTTACCTGACCTTTGGTAAAGTTAGGGTTTTGATCATCTGCATCTGAATCCCCTTGCCCAAATAATCGCAAGTATGCTCAACCTTTCGCGATAATTCAGAGAGGCATCGCTCGTGCCAAAGACCTACCTAATCCTAATGTTGGCTGTTATCGCGGAAACCATCGGCACGACTGCGTTGCAGGCTAGCCATCAGTTTACGCGATTTTGGCCGTCGGCTCTTGTCGTGGTTGGCTATGGGGCAGCCTTTTATCTTATGGCCCTCACGTTAAAGGTCATGCCCGTGGGCATTGTCTATGCAATCTGGTCGGGCCTCGGTATTGCCCTGATCGCACTGATTGGATTTCTGGTTTTTGGCCAAAAACTCGATTGGCCCGCAGTCTTGGGTTTGGGCATGATTTTGAGTGGCATTCTGATCATCCACCTGTTTTCAGCCACAGCGGGCCACTGACCGCCGGTTAGGGCTGGTATATTTTGTCGCGCCGCGTTATGCGCGCGGCAACTTCCCGTTCAAAGGCTGACCTCTCATGGACCTGCGCAATATCGCAATCATCGCTCACGTGGACCACGGCAAGACGACCCTGGTGGATGAGCTGCTTAAACAATCCGGCGCGTTCCGGGAAAACCAGGCCGTGGCAGAACGCGCCATGGACAGCAACGACCTGGAACGCGAACGCGGCATTACCATCCTGGCCAAAGCCACCAGCGTTGAGTGGAAGGATACCCGCATTAACATCGTCGACACCCCCGGCCACGCTGATTTCGGTGGGGAAGTCGAACGTATTCTCAGCATGGTCGACGGCGTTGTACTGCTGGTCGATGCCGCCGAAGGCCCGATGCCGCAAACCAAATTCGTGACCTCAAAGGCGCTGGCTTTGGGCCTGCGCCCGATTGTCGTGCTGAACAAGGTCGACAAACCCGATGCCGAGCCTGATCGCGCGCTGGACGAGTGTTTCGACCTTTTCGCCAACTTGGGCGCCGATGACGATCAGCTGGACTTCCCGGCCATGTATGCTTCGGGCCGGTCCGGCTGGGCCGATATGGAGCTTGACGGTCCGCGCAAGGATTTGACCGCCCTGTTCGATCTGATCGTTGATCACGTCCCCGCCCCCAAGCAGATCGAGAAAAAGGACGAACCGTTCAGGATGCTCGCCACCACTTTGGGCAGCGATCCATTCATCGGTCGTATTTTGACCGGTCGTGTGGAAAGTGGAACTCTGAAAGCGGGTGACAGCCTCAAGGCACTCAGCCGAGATGGCACCCAGATTGAAAGCTTCCGCGCGTCGAAAATCCTTGCATTCCGTGGATTAGCTCAACAACCCATTGACGTCGCTGAAGCAGGCGACATTGTCACGATTGCGGGTATGAGCAAAGCCACCGTGGCAGATTCCCTTGTAGCCCCGCAAGTCGAAGAGGCCCTGCCTGCCCAGCCTATCGATCCGCCAACCATCACAGTGACCTTCGGCATAAACGATTCCCCGCTGGCCGGTCGTGACGGCAAAAAGGTTCAGTCTCGGGTCATTCGTGATCGCCTGATGAAAGAAGCCGAATCGAACGTAGCCATCCGCATCAGCGACACGCCCGGCGGCGAAGCCTTCGAGGTTGCTGGTCGCGGCGAATTGCAGATGGGTGTTCTGATCGAAAACATGCGTCGCGAAGGATTCGAGCTTAGCATCTCGCGCCCACAGGTTTTGTTCCGCGAGGAGGACGGCCAGCGCCTTGAACCTATCGAAGAAGTCACGATCGATGTGGATGATGAATATTCTGGCGCGGTGATCGAGAAAATCACGGGTGCGCGCAAAGGTGAACTGGCTGAAATGCGCCCTGCAGGGGCAGGCAAGACCCGGATCATCGCCCACGTGCCGTCTCGTGGCCTGATCGGCTATCACGGAGAGTTCCTGACCGATACACGCGGAACTGGTGTCTTGAACCGGGTCTTCCACGGCTGGGCAGCCCATAAAGGGCAGATTCCTGGTCGACGTGCGGGTGTTCTGATCTCGATGGAAAACGGTCAGGCGGTCGCCTATGCGCTGTGGAATTTGGAAGAGCGTGGCCGCATGTTTGTTGGACCGCAAACCGATGTCTACCAGGGCATGGTGATCGGTGAACATTCGCGAGACAACGATCTGGAAGTGAATCCGCTGAAAGGTAAAAAGCTAACTAACGTGCGTGCCAGTGGATCGGACGACGCAGTAAGGCTGACCCCTCATATTCAGTTCTCACTTGAAGAGGCAATCGCCTATATCGACGACGATGAACTGGTCGAGGTGACGCCTAATGCGATCCGGCTTCGCAAACGTTACCTGGATCCGCACGAGCGTAAACGGATGTCAAAATCAGCCTGATCAATGCTGTCAACTTGTTCACGTTTTGGAAACATTGCCACATTCGTGACATTTTTGCGTCAGGCTAGAAACAACACAGAAAAAGAAGACCTGGTGCAACAGCAGGTCTTCTTTTTGTTTTTTATGGATTAATCGTGTTTGAGTGAGCTGGATCACAGAAATCCAACAGAAAGTTTGCTTGAAAATAGGCGATAGAAAGAGGACTTTGTGTTCAAAGTGTGACGCCGTTTGAGTATACGGCAATTTAGTTAACGAGTGCTTAAGGAGCGTGCGATGCGCATCAAATCCAAACTGTTATCGATTGCTTTTGCTTCCGCAATCTTACCCTTCATCTTCGGAAATTCCGCTCAGGCGGCTGGTACTTGCACAGTGAGCACGGCCAAACAGTCTGTTTCGTCGAACACTCTTTGTGCCTGCGACGTGGTTACTTCAGGCATGCTCCGTTACATCCAACGGCGCGCCGACTTCGAGTCGATCCTGGAGCGTACAATTCTTGATTGCCCGAGATTTGCAGCTGTTTTGACTGACTTGCCTACGGCGAGCATCGGCATTAACCCGCAGCGCACGGGTGACGGTGCCTCAGACGAAAGAACCGAGCGCGATAGGCCTGATACCCCGGTCACACCCGATTCACCTGACACACCTGATACGCCTGACACACCCGATACGCCTGAGAAGCCAAACGGCGACGACGAAAAAGCCAAGGAAGAAAGAAAAAAGGCAAAGGAAAACAGGAAAAAGGCGAAAGAAGAGCGTGAAAAGGCAAGGGAATACAGGGAAAGAGTCAAAGATAAGAGAAAGACAATCAAGCAGCACCGGCAAACGGCTAAAGACTATTCTGAAAAAGCCAAGCAACTACGTGACGCTGGCGATATAAAGGGTGCGAAGCAGGCAAGGGAACAAGCGCGACTGTTTGCTGGGTGGGCCAAAGAAAGCCAAGCTTGGGCTAATGAGCAACGTGCCTACGCACAACAACATGCCGCTAACGCCAAGATGTACCGGGAAAGTGCCCGGCAGTCGCAAGAGCGTTTGGGAAAACTGTCAATAGCCGAAGCCAAACGGGTCAAAGACAGGGCCAAATCCCAAGAACGCAGAGCTGAGCGCGAAAAAGAGGATGATCGCGGTCATTAATTCCTTCGATCAGGGTTGTGCGCGACCATAGCGCCACTGACGAGAATAGCGGATGGGCGGCGTGCAGATGCACCCGCCCACTCTAGTTGAGGTCGAAGAACTCAGCTTTTTCCATAAACTCCCAGCCATCTGGCGGGCTGCTTAGGATCTTGCATCCTCAGGAACAGATAGCGCGTCGCCTTCCAAGGCTTGATCTGATTGGTCAAATTATCCAGAACCAGATCGCCGTCGCTTGACCGATAGACCAAAACAGCATGAGAGTTTCTGCGCGTATCCAACACTGTCGCGAGCAGTAGTTTACGAGGGTCGAAACCAGCCTGGATCAAATCTCTTTTCTTTAGAAGCGCAAAATCTTCGCAGTCACCACCGCGCGACGTTGGAAGCGCCCAAAGTTCACTGGTTTTGTATTGCGACTGATCCGTGACCTCTCGCGTGGATCGATTAACGCGGCGGTTGATCTCTTTGACAAGCTTCAATTCTTGGCTGGTGGATAAGGAACCGATACCTTTTTGCGCACATGCCCACGAATACTTACCGCAAAGCTGACGCGCGCCGGAGGGTGGTGGCGAGGCAGCGATACTCGGGATAAACGCGGCATCTTTCGCCGATGCTTCAGTCCCAAACAACAGCGAACCGTTAATCAGGATAGCCAAACCAAACAGCCCGCCAAGCTTGGCAGCGCTCTTTAAGTGGGCGTCTAAGGTCGTACCAAAGAATTTCATGCCTGTCCCTCGAGTCCTATTAATCCCTGTAAATTGCGTGGATCAGAACCCATCTGAATACCGGACCATATCCGCAAACCGTGGTTGTCACGCAATCAAATCCGAGATTGAGCGGAAAAAACGGCGGAAATTCGTCACTTTTCGTGACCATTTCCGCGCAAGAAAGTGGCGCGAAGTGCCACAATCGGACAGAGAAATATGTTCAAAACCAACAGGAAGTACGCACAACCCATTGTAATAATGCATATAAATTCAGAGCGCTCGTGAAGAGCCGCCCAGTCTAAGATGCATGGCATGTCGCACCGCTCTAGGCCGGGCAGAATTTGCAAGTTTCATGCAAAAGTAGATTTAGCCTGATTCTCAATCGGTAATTTCAACGACCACCAGCTCTCGCTCGCTGGCGCCACGGGCATGATCCAATGCCTGCTGATATGCAGGAGAATTGTAGCACTCTACCGCAGCCTCGACGGTTGGGAAGCGGGCGACCACATTGCGTGGTCGCTCTTTGCCCTCTAACTGCACGTAACGTGCCGCGCGGGCGATGAATTCACCCCCATGCGCCGCAATTGCCGGCCCTGCAAGCTCGGCGTATTTTCCATAAGCATCGGCATCTGTCACAGTAACGTGTGCGATCCAAAGTGCTGGCATCTTATCCTCCCAAAACCTGTTCAGCCGCCTTGATTGCAGCCTCTGCATTTGAGGCATCCTTGCCCCCACCCTGTGCCATGTCAGGCCGTCCACCACCGCCCTTGCCGCCAAGTTCGGTCACCGCCGCGCGGACCAGATCCACCGCAGATACCGTGTCTGTCAGGTCCGAAGTGACCCCCGCTGCGACAGCCGCTTTGCCGCCGGTATCAGCAATCAATAATACTGCACCCGTACCCAAACGGCTTTTGTGCTCATCAATCAATGCAGGCAGGTCCTTTCCGGAAACACCCGAGAGCGACTGCGCAAAGAACGCCACACCGTTTACATCGCGCGCTTCAGCGCCACTGCCCTGCCCCGCACCTCCGGCCATCGCCAGATCACGGCGCAACTGCGCAACTTCGTTTTGCAGCGACTTACGCTCATCCAGCAGAGTCTTAACACGCGCCACAACGTCATCAGGCTGCGCTTTCAACTCAAGCGCAATTGAGGAAAGGCGATGATCCTGTTTCGACAGATACTTAAATGCGTCATCACCGGTCAAAGCCTCGATCCGCCGCACGCCCGCGCTGCTGGCACTGTCGCCCAGCACGACGAAGGTTCCGATATCACCGGTCTGGCGCACATGGGTACCGCCACACAGTTCAATCGACCATGTTTCGCCATCCTGGCCTTTGCCGGTGGGTGCTTTGCCCATCGAAACCACGCGCACCTCATCCCCGTATTTCTCACCGAACAGAGCTTGAGCACCCAGTTCACGGGCGTCATCAGGTGTCATAATCCTGGTTTCCACGGTTGAGTTTTGCCGGATGAATGCGTTCACCTCTCGCTCAACTTTCTGCACTTCTTCCAGTGTCAGAGCCTTGGAATGGCTGAAATCGAACCGCAAACGATCTGATGCGTTGAGCGACCCGCGCTGCGCCACGTGGTCACCCAATGTCTCGCGCAGAGCTTCATGCAGAAGGTGCGTCGCGGAGTGGTTGGCACGAATGGCCGTGCGGCGCGCGTGATCGACTTCCAGCTCAACTGCGTCACCTTTTGAGATCGCCCCATGATCAATCGTGACCTTGTGAGCATAGACTTTGCCATCAGCAAACTTTCTGGTGTCTTCAACGCGGGCGATATCGTCGCGCTCATCCAGCCTGCGAATTTCACCGGTGTCGCCGACTTGGCCGCCGGCCTCGCCATAGAACGGTGTCTGATTGACTACGACCCAGCCGGTACCACCCTTCTCGATCTTGTTGACCAATACACCATCGACCACCAACGCAGCGACCTGCCCTTCGGCCTTTTCAGTATCGTAGCCAAGGAAATCGGTCGCACCGGCCGCATCCAGCACATCGAACCAAACCACCTGATCGGCAGATTCGCCAGACCCGGCCCACGCCGCGCGAGCCTTGGCTTTTTGTTCGGCCATGGCCACGTCAAATCCATCGGTGTCGACGGTTCGACCTTTCTCGCGCAGCGCATCCTGCGTCAGATCGAGCGGGAAACCATAGGTATCATACAGTTTGAACGCCGCGTCTCCGGGTAGTGGATCGCCTTCAGGTAAGCCCGAGACTTCCTCATCCAACAGCTTCAGACCGCGATCCAAAGTTTGCTTGAACCGAGTTTCCTCAAGCAGCAGTGTCTCTTCGATCAGTGGCTGCGCCTGACCAAGCTCTGAATATTGCGCACCCATCAATTGCACCAGCGTGGGTACCAGGCGGTGCATCACCGGATCTTTGGCCCCCAACAGATGCGCATGGCGCATCGCGCGGCGCATGATACGGCGCAGAACATACCCTCGCCCATCATTTGACGGCATCACACCATCCGCGATCAGGAACGAAGTTGAACGCAAGTGGTCCGCAATCACGCGATGATGCACGTTTTGATCCCCATAAGGATCAACACCGGTCGCATCCGCGGAGGCTTCGATCAGCGTTTTGAACAGATCGGTGTCATAATTGTCGTGGCTGCCTTGCAGCAACGCTCCAATGCGTTCCAATCCCATGCCGGTGTCGATCGACTGCATGTCGAGTTCGACCATCGAGCCGTCTTCGAACTGTTCGTTCTGCATGAAAACGATGTTCCAGATTTCGATGAACCGATCACCATCTTCCTCAGCCGAACCCGGAGGCCCACCCCAGATGTGATCACCGTGGTCATAGAAAATCTCGGTGCACGGGCCGCAGGGGCCGGTAGGGCCCATTTGCCAGAAATTGTCATTGGTAGCGATGCGGATGATCCGGTCTTCAGGGACACCAACCTTTTTCCAGATTTCAAATGCCTCATCATCGGTGTGATAGACAGTGGCCAACAGACGGTTCTTATCGATACCAAACTCTTTGGTGATCAGTTCCCAAGCGAACGGTATCGCCTCATGCTTAAAGTAATCCCCGAATGAGAAATTCCCCAGCATTTCAAAGAACGTATGGTGGCGAGCGGTATAGCCCACATTGTCCAGATCGTTGTGTTTGCCGCCTGCACGCACGCATTTCTGTGCAGTGGTAGCACGGCTGTAGTCGCGGGTTTCGACGCCAGTAAACAGATTCTTGAACTGAACCATACCCGAGTTGACGAACATCAGTGTCGGATCATTGCGCGGAACCAGCGGGCTGGACGCAACCACTTCGTGCCCCTGCTTGGCAAAGTAGTTCAGGAAGGTAGATCGAATGTCGTTCAGCGTTGGCATAAGGCTCTCTCGGCGCGCAGTCGTTATGGTCAGCAAAGGTTTAGCCCCACCCCCCGAGAGTGTCCACAGCATTGGCCCATCCGAAACGAAACAAGGCGGCCCCGAGGGGCCACCCTGTTCCAGATATTTTAGCACTACCGGGGTGCCGGGGGATTTCTTCGGTTCCCCCTCAGGCACGCTTTAAGCTTCGAGGATGTCATCCTCTTCCGTTTCGGGTGGCATTTCAAAGTCTAACCCATGCGCGGCACGTATTTTGTCTTCGATCTCGAGCGCCGCACGGGAATTGTCACGCAGATATTGCTTGGCATTCTCACGCCCCTGCCCGATCCGCTCATCACCATAGCTAAACCACGAACCCGACTTTTCGACCACACCGGCCTTGACGCCCAGATCCAGAAGCTCACCCATTTTGCTGATGCCTTCGCCATACATGATGTCGAATTCCACCTGCTTGAACGGCGGTGCCACCTTGTTCTTGACGACCTTGACGCGGGTCTGGTTGCCCACAACTTCGTCCCGATCCTTGATCGCACCGATACGGCGAATATCCAGACGGACCGAGCTGTAGAATTTCAACGCATTACCACCGGTAGTGGTTTCCGGGCTGCCAAACATCACACCGATCTTCATCCTGATCTGGTTTATGAAGATCACCATGCAGTTCGAGCGATTGATCGAGCCGGTCAGCTTGCGCATCGCCTGGCTCATCAGCCGGGCCTGAACACCCACGCTGCTGTCACCCATGTCGCCTTCCAACTCGGATTTCGGCGTCAGCGCCGCAACCGAGTCGACCACGACCATGTTCACGGCCCCCGACCGCACCAAGGTGTCGGTGATCTCAAGTGCCTGCTCGCCGGTGTCGGGCTGAGAGATCAGCAATTCATCCAGATCCACACCCAGCTTGCGCGCATATTGAGGGTCCAGTGCATGTTCTGCGTCGACGAACGCGCAGACTCCGCCGCGTTTTTGCTGTTCAGCGATGCAGTGCAGCGTCAGCGTGGTCTTACCCGAGCTTTCCGGGCCATAAATCTCGACGATCCGGCCCATCGGCAAGCCGCCGATCCCCAGAGCGATATCCAAGCCCAGCGATCCGGTCGAACTCGCATCGATATCCTGCTTGGAATCTTCGCCCAACTTCATGATCGAGCCTTTGCCGAACTGCCGTTCGATCTGGGCCAATGCGCTGTCGAGCGCCTTTTGCTTGTCTGCGTTTTTCTTGTCGCTCATCGTCAGAAGATCCGCCATTGTCCTGTCGCCTTCTCTTTTGTCACACCCTTGATCGGGCGGCAATCGCTGCTTTGTTCGCCTCTTGTTCCTTATGAGACCAAAAAGAGAACATTTCAACTAAAACTTATGAAAACTACTTTTCAGCAATTGTGTTAAAGAGTCGTTTACGACAATCTGAGACATGAAAGGCATTGAAGAGAAAAGATAAATGCTTGTTTTCTATGAAAAGCGGCTGGCGCTTCTGTCTGTTCCAAAGACCGGCAGCACAGCGTATCAGTCGGCCTTGCGCGACCGGGCTGACATCGTCGTGTCCGGCCCAACTGACCTGAAACATGCGAACATGCGTCGCTATGATCGCTTCTTCCAGACAATGTTCCGAAAGATGTTTGATACCGAAATGGACGTCATGGCCATTGTGCGCGAACCCATCGATTGGCTGGGAAGCTGGTATCGATATCGAACGCGCCCTGAATTGGCCGATCATGCGCATTCCACGAAGGATATTAGCTTCGAGGCGTTCCTGAACGCCTATATGCAGAATCCCCGCCCGGCCTTCGCAGATGTGGGATGCCAGACCGAGTTTCTGCAACCCCGCAGCAACGGCGCGGGCGTGACCCATATCTTCAAATATGACAACCAGCAGAAGATACTGGAATTCCTTCAGAATCGGCTGGAATGCGATATCGAACTGTCGCGTGAGAATGTCTCACCCACCTGCCCGATGAACATTTCAAATCAGACCGAACACCGGTTCCAGACGTTGAACGCCGCTGAATACGCGTTGTATCAATCCGCCGAATAGTGGTTTCAGTTCATTTGCTGAAACACCGCTTCGGTCAGTTGGGTCAGCGAAAACGGCTTGGGCAGGAAAGTGGAGTTTTCGATCTGGGGGCCAGATTCGCCAAACGCCCCTTCTGTATAGCCTGACATGAAGACCACCCGCACGTCTGGGCGCGCTTTCATCGCCTCGCGCACCCAGGTCGGGCCGTCCATTCCGGGCATGACGACATCGGTAACAAAAACATCCACCAGCAAATTGGGGTCGTCCAACAATTGCAGCGCATCTTCGGCTGATTCAGCTTCAAGCACAGTGTAGCCTTTCAAGCGAAGCGCCCGCGTCGCGAAGGCGCGCACCGGGGCTTCGTCTTCGACCAACAAAACCACGCCTTCACCCAATCGGGAACTTTGCACCTCTGACGTATCGGGGGCCTCAGGCTCCGATTCTTGGACCCGGGAACTCACAGGCAAGAGCACGGTGAATTCCGTTCCCCGGTCCTGCACACTGTCGACAAATATGAAACCACCAGTCTGTTTTACGATCCCGTAAACAGTCGATAGCCCCAGCCCCGTCCCCTCGCCTGTGCGTTTGGTCGTATAAAATGGCTCAAACACCTTTTGCAGTTTATCTGCAGGAATCCCGATGCCGCTATCGATGACTTTGACCGTAACATATTCCCCCGGCTGTACCGTCGCCCGATCGCGCGTGATCGATTGATCCAATGTCACTACTTCGGTCTCGATCCGAATCTCCCCCCCCTCAGGCATCGCATCACGCGCATTGACGACCAGGTTCATCAAAACCTGCTCTAACTGGCGCTTGTCCGCGCAGACGGATTTGAGCACCGGATCATGACTGAGCGTCAGGCGGACCTTCTCGCCCACAAGACGGTTTAGCAAATGGATAAGGTCTGAAATCGTATCTCGCAGATCCAGCACTTCGGGCCGGAGCGTTTGTTTGCGCGAAAAGGCCAGAAGCTGGCTGACCAACGCTGCAGCACGGTTGGCGTTCTGATTGATCTGTACAAGATCGCCGTAATTCGGGTCATCTTGGTCATGGCGCAACAGCAACAGATCACAATGCCCCGAAATCGCCGTCAGCAAGTTATTGAAATCATGTGCCACCCCGCCCGCCAATTGCCCAACGGCTTGCATCTTCTGGCCTTGAACAAACTGCGCCTCCATCGTTTTCAGTTCGGTGGCATCGTTCAGAACCGCAATAAGACAGACCTGACCATCCCTGAGAATCCGTGACAGCGTAACTTGCACAAATACCTCTTTGTCCTTGCGCACCAAACGCAGGAATTCAGACCGCGGTGCTGCGCCTTGTTCGGCAGCACTCGCCAGCCAGTCCCTGATCGGATAGCCGAGCCCCTGCATCATGCTTTCGATATTCGTCCGCCCCGGTTGGATCTCACCGACCAATTCAACCGCGAGGTGGTTTGCTTCGCTAACATCTCCATCGGGAGACATGCACATGATCGCAACTGGCAAATCTGCAAATGATGTCGTGTGCTGCGGTCCTTCGGCGTGCTGCAGCGGCGTTAAAAGCAACTCACGCACAATACCGCTGTGCCTGAGCGTTGTGACAGTGAATGGTGCTTCAGTTTCCCCGGTTTTAATCTGTATGATGCTACCAACAACTGCACCGCCAGCCTGAACCATCGGCTTGAGGCATGTGGGAATCTGACCAAAAAGCTCGATAGCCGCATCATTGGCATCCAGCACCACGTCATTTCGTCCGACCGTCAGAACCGGCCGCTGCACGCTGCGCCAGATCTGGGGTGCATCTATCCTAAAACGCCAGCAAAACCGATTTTCACCCAGCTTTGAAACAGACACCGGTATTGTTTGTCCGCGCGTGACAACATCTTCTTCCCAAAAACCCCGTTTCAGGGCATGAGACTGCAAACGCAACAGCGCCGCCGACGGGTTTGCAAATACGGTACGCAGAGACTCATCTAGTCGCGTACCCGCGTTCCGAATAAGACGCGCATTGGCCTGAGCGTTTGCAACTAGCACCTCGCCCGTCGCATCCGAAATGACACAGGCATCGGTTTCTTGCACTAGAAAACCCGTCATCGCAGCGTATGTTTGCGCTTCGATCTGATTCAATATCCAAGCACGCGCCAATGCAAAGACCACTACTACCAGGAAGGACAAGCCAACGGCTGCGACCCCGGCACTTAACCGTGGCGGCAAGACGTCAAAGAAGGAAAGTACGCTCAATAAAATGGCGATCAATGCCAGTGAGGCATAGCGCCCACGATCAATGCCCCATCCACTTGATCGAGAGGGGGTAAATTCAGATTGAATAGACATAAACAGCCCGGATTATTACAATTTCTGATCAATATCTGCCTGCAATGGTTAATTGCTGCTTAATGATCAGTGACATAAACTTCTTAAGGTTGTGTTTTAAAGTTTATATTCGCGTCAAGTGTGCTGTAAAAAATCCATCGGTCCCGTGTGAAACCAGCCACGTTTTGCGGTATCCGCTCTGCCATTCGGGATTGCTGGCCAAGAATCCATCAATAATGTCGTCGTTTTCAATCGCCAGCATCGAGCAGGTCGCATAGGCAAGCACGCCTTTGGGCGCAACGAGAGGTGAAACATCTCGTAGAATGGTGGCCTGAATCTGCGCTAGTTCCTCCAAACGCTCGGGCGTTAGCGCCCATTTCCCTGCCGGCGCGCGACGCCACGATCCGCTGCCGGAACATGGCACATCTGTCAAAACCACATCGAACGGGGCCTGACCGGTGATTTGGCCTGTGGTCAGGATCGTGACATCCGCGCCCGCCCTTGCCGCGCGCGCTGGCAAGTCGCGCATACGGTTGGAATTGGCATCATGGGCAAAGACCTGAACACCCATATACGTAGCCGCTAAAGCAAGGGACTTGCCTCCGCCACCCGCACAATAGTCAAGGACACGCATGCCTGGCTGCAAATCAAGCGCGGCAACTACCGCTTGGCTCGCGGCATCCTGCAACTCAACCAGCCCATCTGTATACGGACCGCTCTGAGATATCTTGCGTGCGCCCTCGGTAACTTCCAATGCAGTATCGCAGGCCGGATGTGGATGCGCCGTGATCTCCTCGGCAGCCAGTCGTTGAATGGCTGTAGGCAGGTCAGTTTTCAGCAGGTTGACCCTCAGATGAATCGGAGCGCGCGATTGTAGCGCGGCTGCGGCAAGTTCAGCTTCGTCCTTCAACGCGGCCTGAAATTGGGGCCACAACCACTCGGGGATATCCAGACGTTCTGCGTCGCTCTGAAATGACCTGGGTTGGTCAGCTTCGGTTACCTCTGCAGGTGCATACCGCGCACCCGAAAATAATGACGTTAGGTCTGAGTCCAAGGATCGGGCGGCACCGATCATCAGGCCGCGCCCCGTCTCGGATCCACCGAGCGCCGAGAAGGATCGCTTGCACCGCAATGCATCAAACACATGATCCCGGATCGCAGCGCGATCCTTAGATCCCGCGAACCGACTGCGTCGAGCCCAGCCGGTCAACGCCTTCTCGACCGGTGCACCGGCAAGAATGTCATCGAGGATCTCGATCGAGGCCTGTACCCGAGCAGCAGGTGTCATCGCGTTTTCCGTTCGTCTACACGATCAATTTCGAGAGACCCCCTGAAGGGTCTCACAAACTTACATCACGCGATAATTGGGGCTTTCCCGTGTGATCTGAACGTCATGCACATGGCTTTCCTTCAAACCTGCGCCAGTGATTTTGACAAAGTTGCAGTTCTGGCGCATCTCATCGACGGTGGCACAACCGGTATAGCCCATCGCCGCGCGCAAACCTCCAACCAGTTGGTGCACAACAGCGCTTGCGGACCCTTTGTACGGCACCTGACCTTCGATCCCTTCGGGCACCAGCTTGTCATTCGCGGCGTCCTTCTGGAAATAGCGATCCGCCGAGCCGCGTGCCATCGCACCCAGGCTGCCCATGCCGCGATAGGATTTGAACGAACGTCCTTGATACAGAATCACTTCGCCCGGGCTTTCATCCGTACCAGCGATCATTGAGCCGACCATGGCACAAGACGCACCCGCCGCTATGGCCTTGGCAAAATCGCCCGAGAATTTGATCCCGCCATCCGCGATGACCGGAACATCCCCGGCCGCAGCAGCGCAATCCATGATCGCCGTCAACTGTGGAACCCCAACGCCCGCAACCATCCGTGTTGTGCAGATAGATCCCGGCCCGATGCCCACCTTGATTGCGTCAGCGCCCGCGTCGATCAACGCCTTCGTTGCCTCAGCTGTGGCGACGTTCCCGGCGATGATCTGCACCTCATTCGACAGTGTCTTGGCGCGCTTTACCGCGTCCAGCACCCCCTGCGAATGGCCGTGTGCCGTGTCCACAACGATGATGTCGACGCCTGAATCCACCAGCTGCTCAGACCGCTCAAATCCTGCATCACCAACCGAGGTAGCCGCTGCCACCCTCAGGCGACCCAGGCGGTCTTTGCATGCAGTAGGGTTCAGCACAGCCTGTTCGGTGTCTTTCAGGGTCAGCAAACCGGTCAGCTTGCCACCACCGTCAACAACCAACAGTTTTTCGATCCGGCGCGCGCGCATCAGGCTTTTGGCTTCTTCGAGATCGGCAGGCTCTTGCAGCATCGCCAGATTGTCCGAAGTCATCATCGCGTGGATCGGCGTATCATCCGAGGTTGCAAAGCGCATATCTCGGTTCGTGACGATACCAACGACCCGGCCACTTTCGTCTACCACAGGGAAACCTGTGAAATTATACCGCTCGACCAAAGCCTGCGCATCCGCCAGTGTCTGATCCGCGCGCAGCGTGACCGGGTTATAGACGATACCGGATTCGAACCGCTTAACCCGACGCACTTCGCGGGCCTGTTCCTCGACCGAGAGGTTTTTGTGCACCACGCCGATGCCCCCAGCCTGCGCCATGGCGATAGCCATACGCGCCTCGGTCACCGTGTCCATCGCCGAGCTTAGCAGCGGGATGTTCATCGTAATCTCACGCGTCACGCGCGTGGTGGTATCAGCGGTTGCCGGCAGCACAGAAGATGCGCCCGGAACCAGAAGAACGTCGTCGAAGGTGAGTGCCTCACGAATCTGCATTTGATAACCCCATGCAAAAGCCCGTTTGACGGTGACCCTATTGCACGGATTTCACCAGAGGGAAAGCCCCGAACCCAAGTTGTTTTCCCCTGCGGGCTTCTGCCACGCCCGAAAACGACGCAAGCAATGCAAAACGTGCCGCTGAATGCCCTTTCCCTTTGCGTTCAAACCCATATGTTCGCCGGCATACGCGCGAATACAAAGGCAGGCCATTCATGACCACCGATCCTCTTGTCGTTTTTACCCCGTCCGGCAAACGCGGACACTTTCCCGTTGGCACGCCAATCCTGACGGCAGCGCGCCAGTTGGGTGTCGATCTTGATTCAGTCTGCGGTGGACGCGGTATTTGTTCGAAATGTCAGATCACCCCCAGCTATGGCGAGTTTCCCAAGCATGGCGTGACCGTCTCGGAGGACGCGCTGAGCGAATGGAACGCGGTTGAACAGCGTTATGACGACAAGCGAGGCTTGAAACCCGGGCGCCGTTTGGGCTGTCAGGCCTCGGTTCAGGGTGACGTGGTGATCGACGTGCCTCCTGAAAGCCAGGTTCACCGTCAGGTGGTCCGCAAGGCCGCCGCCGCCCGCGCCATCACCATGGACCCTGCAACACGCCTGTATTTCGTGGTGGTGGAGGAACCCGACATGCACTCGCCCACAGGCGATCTGGAACGGTTAGAACGCGCCTTGCGCGAACAATGGAAGATCGATGCGATTACCGCCGATCTGTCGCTGATGTCCAAGCTGCAGCCAGTGCTTCGCAAAGGGAAATGGGAGGTCACGGTCGCCGTCCACAAAGGCCACAAGGACAACGTGGCCCGTATCGTCGAAATTTGGCCCGGCCTGCACGAACATGGGCTTTACGGTCTGGCTATCGACCTCGGCTCGACCACCATCGCTGCGCACCTGACCGATCTGGAAACAGGTGAAGTCAAGGCTTCTTCCGGCCTGATGAACCCGCAAATTCGTTTCGGCGAAGACCTGATGAGCCGCGTGTCTTACGCCATGATGAATCCCGGTGGCGACAAGGAAATGACCCGGGCCGTGCGCGAAGCGATCAACGATCTGACCACTTCAATCGCTGATGAGGCCGGGATCGATGCCGCTTTGATCGTCGAAACGGTGTTCGTCTGCAATCCGGTCATGCACCATCTTTTGCTGGGTCTGGACCCAGTCGAACTGGGTCAGGCGCCATTTGCGCTCGCGACGTCCGAAAGCATGTCCCTGCCTGCGCATGAGATGGACCTGACCACGATGAATCCACGCGCGCAGGTCTACATCCTGCCGTGTATTGCGGGCCATGTGGGTGCGGACTGCGCTGCCGTTGCCCTATCCGAGGAACCCGGCAAGTCCGACGATCTGGTACTGATCGTGGATGTGGGTACCAATGCGGAAATCTTGCTGGGCAACACCCACCGCGTTCTGGCCTGTTCGTCACCCACCGGCCCCGCATTTGAGGGTGCCCAGATTAGCTCGGGCCAGAGAGCCGCGCCCGGTGCGATTGAACGGATCGAAATCGATCCTGTCACCAAAGAACCGCGTTTCCGCGTGATCGGGTCCGAGAAATGGTCTAATGACGAAGGCTTTGATCAGGACATTGCCACCACGGGCATCACCGGTATCTGCGGCTCAGGCATTATCGAGGCCGTGGCCGAGATGCGCATTGCAGGTCTTCTGGACGAAAGCGGGCTGATCGGCTCGGCCGCGCAGACGGGCACATCGCGTTGCGTTCCCGAAGGCCGCACCAACTCTTATCTGATCCACGACGCCAGCGCCGAGGGCGGTCCGCGTATCACGGTAACTCAAGGTGATATCCGTGCCATCCAGTTGGCTAAATCCGCGCTTTATGCCGGTGCGCGTCTTCTGATGGACGAGATGGAGGTCGACCGCGTGGACCGCGTGGTACTGGCCGGAGCTTTCGGCGCGCATATTTCGACCAAACACGCGATGGTGCTGGGTATGATCCCTGATGCACCGCTGGAGAAGGTCTCCAGCGCGGGTAATGCCGCTGGAACCGGTGCCCGGATCGCGCTGTGTAACATCGGATCGCGGGCCGAGATCGAACGCGTGGTGCGCGAGATCACCAAGGTCGAAACGGCAATCGAGCCCAAGTTTCAGGACCATTTCGTCGCCGCCAATGCGATCCCACACAAAACCGATCCGTTCCCTGAATTGGCCCAGGTCGTCACCCTGCCCGCTCCGTCCTTCAATACCGGTGGCGGGGATGAGGAAAAATCTGGCCGCCGACGCCGCCGGAGGTCATAGTCGCCCCATCCACAGGAGGCGAATATGACATCAGTGAACGAGGAACAGGCGGAATTCTGGGGAAACTCGGAACAAGGCACCAAATGGCTGACCTATGAGGATCAGCTTGACCACGCCTTCGCGCCCGTTCTTGATCTCGTTCTGGACCGGGCCGCCCTGTCGGCGGGTATGCAAGTGCTGGATATCGGATGCGGCACAGGCGTCAGTGCAATCGCAGCGGCGCGCGCGGTTGGGGCCGAAGGACACGTATTGGCGGCCGATATATCGCAGCCGTTTCTGGACCGCGCAGCCAAACGTGCTGAAAGCAACGGGATACAGACTATCACTTTTCAGCACGCGGATGCGCAAACCTACGCGTTTGAACCCGGACAAATGGATGCCGCAATCTCCCGGTTTGGTGTCATGTTCTTTAGCGACTCGATCGCAGCATTCCGAAACATCGCCTCGGCACTGAAACCCGGTGGGCAAATGACGTTCGCTTCCTGGGGGCCATTGGACGTCAACCCGTGGTTCAAGATACCCCATGTCGCCGCCGTTCGGCGAATGGGTCAACCGCCCCGCGTAGACCGCTATGCGCCCGGGCCGCTGGCGTTCCACGACATCGACCATGTCAAAGGTCTGATGACCCAAGCGGGGCTGTCTGAAATAGCCGGCGACGCGATCACAGTGAACCTGACGGGTTTTGGCGGCGTTGAAGGCACGGCGAGGCTGGTGACACGTGTTGGTCCTGCGGGCCGTGTTGTTGCCCATTTCGAAGGGAGTGAGGCTGATACTGACGCTATTCAAGAAGCGGTCGCAAAAGAGTTCCGACAGTATAAGTCTGGTTCGGAGATCCTCATCCCGGCGATGATCAACCTCTATCAGGCCCGACGCGCAGAATGATTGGAGCGGGTAGCGGGAATCGAACCCGCGCGTTCAGCTTGGGAAGCTGACAGGCTACCATTACATCATACCCGCCGCTGGGCATTGATTAGCACTGCTCTTTACTGGGGTTCAAGGGTCAACAAACGCTGACGAATCGAAAAGGCCGGATCAATAAATCCGGCCCAATCCATTGTTTTATTTACCTTAAGCGCGGCGACGACGACCACCGCCACGACGTCCGCGTGCACCCTCGCCTTCGGCTCCGGCCTCAGCGGGTGGTTTGTTGAACCTGATCCACTCACCGCCATGTGCGTCGTTGTTGGTCAGCAGGTTGGCGGCGCGGATGGCCTCCATCTCTTTGCCCGCACGCGGAAGGGTCGAACCCAGACCGAACATCTGTACAAAGGTTTCGTCGTCCATATCCTCGGGTAGAATGATACCGGCGGCAGCAACGGCCTCTTTCTTTTCAGCAATCTTCTTCTGCGTAACCGGCAGAGCCACCGGGTTCATGATCGCTGAAGTCATTCCGGCACCCATTGCCATCGGCAGGAAGGCGTTGTTGATACCGTGACGGTTCGGCAGGCCGAACGAGATGTTGGACGCACCGCATGTGGTGTTCACGCCCAGCTCTTCCCGCAGACGACGGACCAGAGCAAACACCTGCTGGCCAGCAGTTGCCATCGCACCAATCGGCATGACCAGCGGATCGACCACGATGTCATGAGCCGGGATGCCGTGATCGGCTGCACGCTCAACGATGGTTTTGGCGACGGCAAAACGCACATCGGGGTCTTCCGAGATTCCGGTGTCATCGTTCGAGATCGCCACAACGGGTACGTTGTATTTCTTGACCAGTGGCAGAACCAGTTCCAGACGCTCTTCTTCACCGGTGACCGAGTTCAACAGCGGACGACCTTCCGCCGCCTCAAGACCGGCTTCCAAAGCGCCCGGAACCGAAGAATCGATGCAAAGCGGTACATCAACAAGCCCCTGCACCAGCTCGACGATCTTGGTCATCAGCGGCGGCTCGGTCTCGTTCGGGTTGGGGTTCGAGTTGTAGACGACACCTGCGTTGATATCCAGAACGGTCGCACCTGCAGCGACCTGCGCCAGAGCATCCTTTTCGACTGTCGAGAAATCGCCTGCTTCCAATTCGGCAGCCAGTTTCTTACGGCCCGTTGGGTTGATCCGCTCACCGATAACGCAGAACGGTTCGTCAAAGCCCAGAACGGCAGTTTTTGTTTTTGATTCTACGACTGTACGGGTCATGTCCGTTCCTTAGGAGTTAACCGGCTTTGCCGAAGCGCCGCCGTTGTTGATCGCCCAGTTGGCGTTGGTCTTGATCCCGCCCAGCGGGAAGAAGTGTACCTTGGTGATATTGAAATCCGGGTTGGCTGCCTTGTGATTGGCCAGTTCGGTGACCACATCGGTTGGCTCGTAAGGCAACAGCAGCTTGGACACGTCCATGGCGCGCTTCTGCAGGACTTTCAGCGATGGACCAACGCCGCAGGCGATAGCGAATTTGATCAGCGTCTGCAGCTTCGCCGGGCCCGCGATACCGATATGGATCGGCAGATCAATACCCGCTTCTTTCAGGCTATCTGCCCAAGCAATGATCGGCTTGGCGTCGAACGCAAACTGAGTGGCCAGCGCCATTTCGGCGTCGGTGGTTTCCGAAAACTTCTGCTTCCAGCGCAGCGCGTCATCGACATTCTTGGTCGAGCCGTCGGGATCGATATCCTTGTTACCTTCGGGGTGACCGGCTACGTGCAGTCGCTTGAACCCCGCCCTGTCGAACAGTCCGGTTTCCAGCAGCTGCATCGAGCTGTCGAAATCACCATGCGGTTTGGCGACACCACCAGCCAGCAGAAGCGCCTGCTCGACGCCCGCTTCACCCTGATACATGGAAATCCAGTTTTCCAGTGTCGCGGCATCCTTGATGATCCGTGCCGGGAAATGCGGCATGACAGGGTAACCTTCGGCCGCGATGCGCTTGGCGGTTTTGACCATGTCTTCGATTGGCGTGCCCTCGATATGGGCGATGTAGACACGGGTGCCTTCCGGCAGCAGCGCGCGGAAATCTTCGACTTTTTCCGCAGTGCGCGGCATCACCTCGATCGAGTAGCCCTGCAAAAAGGCTTCGACGGTCGGGTTCACAGGGCCGTTTTCGACCGCATCACGTTTCTTGAAGTTCAGCAAAGCCATAGCGGCCTCCCATAAAGATCTGGGGCTCATGCCCAACCGTCATTGGCGATCAGGGTCTTGATACGGTCCTGATCGTACTCTGTTTCCAAACGCGCGGCCTCGGCTTCGGCAATTTCGGACGGGTCGCCCTCAACTGCGAAAGGCTCGGCTTTGCGCCACTCGGCCAGATAGGCATCACTATCCTTGGCGTTCACCTTCATTGCGGCCCGGTCGATGGCTTGTTCAAACCGCTCTTCCAACTGCCGCTTAGCGCCACGACGGCCCTTGCCGACGATGACTTGGGCGGGAATATCGCGCCAATATACGATGGTGACGTCAGGCATTACCGTGATTCCTCCTAACCAGATGGACCGGTTCTAAACTTCAATGTGGGTCCAAGTCGGTCGATTTTCGACATACGGCGTATTTGCAGCGACCTTTTTGCCCACGGCTGCATACCGCAGCTTTTAATGCCTTGGTGGCCAAAACCGAACATCAAAATCCTAATGAATTTAATGAGCGTCTTGCGTGATCCAATTGCGCGACCTATGGTCGGGGTAACTCGAAAATCGGAGGGCGTTTAAGATGGCGCCCAAGCGTCCCAGAGGTGCGGGCGCGTTCCCGAAAGCGGTCGAAAGCCCCGCGCCGGCAAGACCCGATCCAGATGCGTTATATGCGGCACTGGATTTGGGGACAAATAGCTGCCGCATGTTGATCGCCCAGCCCAAGGGCAGTGGATTTCATGTGGTGGACAGCTTCTCCAAATCGGTGCAGTTGGGTGCCGGTCTGGAACGCACCGGGCGGTTGTCGCGGGCGTCCATGGCACGTACCGTACAGGCGCTGCGGATTTGTCAGCAAAAACTCAAGCGTAACAAGGTCAAGCGCATGCGCTTGATCGCAACCGAGGCTTGCCGTCGCGCCAAGAATTCACGCGATTTCATCCGGCAAGTTAAACGCGAAACCGGCCTGACGCTCGACATCATCCAGCCCGAGGAAGAAGCACGTCTGGCTGTGATTTCCTGTGCACCGCTGGTGTCGACCAAGACCGAGCAATTGTTGGTCGTCGATATCGGCGGCGGCTCAACCGAATTGGTCTGGATCGACATCTCCTCTGTTCCTCGTCGGGATCGGCCTGCCGCGATTATGAGATTGCATAACGGGTTCCACACACCTGAAAGCCCTTTCCCTGCGGCCAAGGTGGTTGATTGGATCAGCGTCCCGCTGGGCGTGGCAACATTGCGTGATCAGTTCAACGACGTCGAAGACGATGCCGCGCGTTTTGCGCTAATGAGCTGGTTTTTCGAAGAAAATCTGGCCGATTTCGCACCTTACAAGGATGAACAGGCCCGCGAAGGGTTTCAGATTGTGGGCACCAGCGGAACGGTGACCACTGTCGCCGCCTCACACCTTGGCCTCAAGCGCTATGACCGGACGAAGGTGGACGGATTGCGGATGACCAGCGATCAGATTGACAAGGTGATACGAGGCTATCTAGAACTCGGCCCTCGTGGGCGCCGCCGTGATCCCCGGATCGGAGAAGATCGGCAGGCCCTGATCATGTCCGGCTCGGCCATCTTGCAGGCGCTGTTGCGCTGCTGGCCCACCGATCGCCTTTCTGTGGCGGACCGTGGGCTGCGCGAGGGTTTGCTTTATGCGCAAATGAGTGCGGATGGTGTATTGGAAGACGGACCGTTCTGATGGCGAAGACACCAACTGGCAAAAGCAACTCGGGTCGCGGGCAACGCGACCTGAAGGTGAAGGTCAAGACAGCGCGCGGGCGCAAGCTCAGCTCGACCCGCTGGCTGGAACGGCAGTTGAACGACCCCTATGTCAAACGCGCGCAGGTCGAAGGCTATCGCGGACGCGCGGCATTCAAGATACTTGAGTTGGACGACAAGTTCCGGTTTCTCGTACCCGGCGCGCGCGTGGTCGATCTGGGTTGTGCGCCCGGTGGCTGGCTGCAAGTCGCCGTGAAACGCGTCAATGCACTCGGCGAGAAAAGCGGCAAGCGCGTCGGCACCGTTCTGGGGGTTGACCTTCAAGAGGTTGAGCCCGTCGCCGGTGCCACCGCGCATGTCCTTGATTTCATGGAAGATGACGCCGATCAGAAGGTCAGGGACTGGCTGGGTGGCAAAGCGGACGTGGTCATGTCTGATATGGCGGCTGCGTCTTCGGGCCACAAACAGACTGACCACCTGCGGATCATGGCCCTGTGCGAAACGGCGGCTTATTTCGCGTTCGACGTGCTGGAAGAGGGCGGCACTTTCGTTGCCAAGGTGCTTGCTGGCGGGGCTGAGGGGGACCTTCAGAAACTGCTCAAGCAGAAATTCAACAAGGTTGCCAATGTGAAACCTCCGGCCTCACGTTCTGATAGTTCCGAGAAGTTTGTTGTCGCCACCGGCTTCCGGGGTTAAGCGGCGTTAATCCAGATCGATCTTTCCCGGCGCTATGCTCTGTTTCCGCAGAGACGCTGCAGCTATGCCTTGCAGCAATAGTGCTTCGCCATGATTGATATCGACAGGCTTGCGCGCGCGCAGCTCTTCAATACGCTGGTCAAGCGTCGTTTTACGGGCCGCCGTCAGCGGCTTTGCGAGGGTAGCGGTGCGATCCGGCATACATCACCTGTAGCAATCCGAGTGCTTATACCGGTTGGCTAACCGCAGAATGCGCCGTGAAGATGGCGCAAATCTGCCAGTTCCATGCCAGTTATCTCCCGAGTTCCTGCGCCAGTTGCATTAAGTTTGGATCATCGGGAAGAACTAACAAGGCCTCGTCCAATGTCGCCAACGCAGCCTGAACACCGCGATTGATGTGGGCAAGTTGAACCAGCATCGGCCAAGCCTCAACGCGCTGCGGGTCGAGCGTTACAACCTCGCGGAATGCACGTTCTGCAGCCGGCGCGTTTCTGAGCGTAAGCGCCCAGCCACCCAGCACCAAATGGGTCTCAGGAAAGTCCAAACGATTGGAAATGCTACGTTGCCAATCCGCCATGCCCTGCTGCGCGCTTGCGCGTTGGTCTTGCGTCATGGCCTGCGCTGGGATCGATAAGAACTCTTTTGCAGCCGAGATGCGTACATTGCGCATGGGGTCGGATAACAACGGCTCTAACCGCGAAGCGCGCAACTGGGCAGGAACCTGACGCTGCAGTACCGGTCCATTGGCCCGTATCAGTGGGTCCGGATCGGTCAGCAACGGTGCTAGACGCTCGGCAAGATCAGGCGTTGCAAAAGGTTGCAACAAATACAGAGCGGTTGCGCGAACGATACCTGCCTGCCCTTCATCCAGAGCGATCGCGACCAGCGTTTCAGGGTCGTCCAATTGACCACTGCCTGCTGCTGCAAATGTCGTGCCATAATGCGCCACTCTATAGGATGATTCCGGGAACCAGAGTTCAATCTGCTGCGCCGCCCAAGACTGATCTTCATCCGCATGGCAATCGGTGCAGGCATCAGTTCCGAGCCCAAGATCAGGGCGGGGAATGCGGAAGCTGTGATCGCGCCTGCCATCTACACCCATATAGACACGCTCGATCATGTGGCAGTTCTTGCATTGGGCACCCGCAGAATTTTCAGCATGTTGGTGATGCACGGGCGTGTCATATTCGGCCAGCCGAAGGGTCGGGAAATCCGGGTTGCCAGCGGGGGAGTGGCATTGGGTACACAACCCATTACCCTCGGCTTTCACCTCAGCCCGGTGCGGATCGTGGCAATTCATGCAACCCACCCCTTCTGCATACATGCGCGACTGCAGGAATGAGCCATAAACATAGACCTCGTCCAAAATCTGGCCATCTGGGTGATACAAACCTGGTCGCAGCAACGCCAGGTTATAGGCGTCGTGATACGGCTTGCCGGGAAGCGGATTACCATCTTCCAACGCCTCGCGCCGGGAATGACAGCCGGCGCATTGCTGAATTTCCGCTTCTGTCTGCCCCCTGCCCCATGTCGTAGGGAATCCGAACTCGCTCAAACCGTCTTGCAACACTTTTCCGGTCGTCCACTCCAAATGCGCAGAACCCGGCCCGTGGCAAGCCTCGCACCCGACACCAATTTCGACCTGTGTCGAGGCATAGCGCCTTTCCTCAGAGTCGTAGTTCTTCACATAACCGGTCGCATGACACTCGGCACAGCGGGCGTTCCAGTTTTTGTACGGACCGGTCCAGTGCAGCCCATCATTCGGAGGCAGATCCTGATCCGGGTAAAGGTGGAACCAACGGCCCTTTTCGACGTCCCAAACCACATCAAAACTCTGCAATCGGCCGGGCTCGGTTTCGAAAAGATATTGCTGTAGCGGCGCGATACCGACAACGGAATGGACCGGATAGGTCGTTGTAACGCCGTCCTTTTCGGTGACCTGCGCCGTAAGAGCTCCATCTTGATCCGCAAAGGCCACGCTCATTCCATCATGCGAGAATCGTGTTCCATCGAAATCAGCCTGAACGTGGCCGTCCTCCACCTCGGTCCAGGCAAGCGCATGGTATGAGCTTTCCCAGGCTTCGGTTTCTTCCTTATGACAATCCGAGCACGCGTCTGATCCAACATAGTCCTGCGCCTGCGACTGCTGCGCGGTCGCCCAAAGGATCGCGGTCATCACGATAGCGCGGAGATACATCATTGCCCCTCTTCGTTTTGCAAATCGATCAGCGCACCGTTGTATTCGGCCCCGAGGATCAGCATGGCCGAGCACAGGTACAGGAAAATCAGCGCTGCCATTGCCCCTGCAAGCCCGGCATACGTCGCGCTATAGGTCGCAAACTTGGCGATGTAGATTGAAAAGCCCCATCCACCTGCAGCCCACAAAGCCAATGTCAGGATTACGCCCGGCAAGATTTGTAGTAGGCTGTGCCGTCGGGTGGGCAAGATCAGATGGGCCAAAAGAACGGTGCCAGCGGGGACAGCCACGGTAAAGGTCCATCGCAGACGATCCACCGACAGCCAGCTGTCCACATCCACTGCCGTCTTTTCCGAAACCAAACGGGTATAGACCGGCAGAACGACTTCGACCGCCGCGATGGCCAGAATGGCAGCACCGCCGATTATGACCAGCACAAAGCACAGCAGTCGGGTCTTCCAGAACGGCCAATTGTCCGTGTCGTGATAGGCCTGCGCCATCGCCTTTCGCACGGCGGCGACTCCGTTCGAGGCAAAGTAGATCGCCAACAAGCCACCCAAAGTGATCACGCCCGAGCCCGCACCGGCCAAAACAGCACGCAGTTCTGAAACGATGGGATCGGCCACGTCTTTGGGCCAGGCGCCAAATATCAGTTCGATCAGTTCATCGGTCACATAGCCCTGTGACAAGGCCCCTGCCAACGCGACCGTGAATAGAACGAATGGAAACAGGGCCATCATCAACGACATGGCGACGTGGCTGCTCATGACGAAGCCGTTTTTGTCATTAAATCGGCGCACAGCAAGCCAGAGCGCACGCAGGAATTGGCCGAACGAGGGAATCAAAACAGTTGGCATTGCGCTAGCCTAGCCTGCCTTTTCCTTTGGCAGAACCGTCAATCGGATCAGGCCACCGATTTCATGCGTATAACCTTCTGTATGGATTGCATAAACCCGCCAGCCTGTGCAGGATCAATCAAAACACATCCAGGCAGCACTCAGACCAAGGCCATCTTATGACCTCTGACCTAGAAAACAGCCCATCCCGTGCGCGTCCGCAGCTGAGCGTATTGCGGGATGTAGCGATCGTGGCCACGCTAATGGTGCTCGGCCTCTATGCAGGGGCAAACTTTCTGGTGCCGTTGACCATGGCGTTACTGATTAACGTGCTGATCCTGGCCCTTAGCGACCGGGTCATTGCAGTGACGAGGGTGCCGATCTGGCTGGCGAATGTCGCGGGAGTAACGGTTGTATTGGCCGGTTTGTTCATGATCATGTACATTCTGGGAAGTCAGGCCACGCAGTTTGCACGCTCGATCAACACCTACGAAAGCCAGTTTGACGGGGCTGTTCATAGGATTACCGGGTTGGTCGGCAACGATGTCACAAGTTTTATCCGAGACAATCTGGTCAGCATCGATATGTCCTATGTCGCTCGGATATTGCTGGGCAGCGCCACATCACTGCTTAACCAGTTCTTCCTTATCAGCCTTTATGTCGCCTTTCTGATGGCCGAGCGGTTGGCCTTTCGCAAGAAAATCCAGCTTGCCGCCGGCAACCCGCGGCTGGGGGCTGACCTGGCCTTGGTTCTTGATGCGATTTCGTACAGCCTGCAGCGATACGTCGGCGTGAAAACATTTATCAGTCTGATCACCGCCACCATCAGCTACGCCGTATTCAAAGCGCTGGGTCTGGAATATGCTGAAACCTGGGCCGTGCTGACTTTCGCCCTGAATTTCATCCCGTCAATCGGTTCGATCATCGCCGTCATCTTTCCCGCAATGATCGCTCTGGTTCAGTTTGAGACGATCGGGCCATTTCTCGTGATCGTTCTGGGGTGCGGCACACTACAGTTTCTAATCGGCAACTTTCTGGATCCGGCTATGCTGGGCCGATCGCTGAACATGTCGACCTTCCTAGTGATTTTGGCATTAACTTTCTGGACTACGGTCTGGGGTCTGATCGGAGCGTTCCTGAGTGTGCCTTTGACCGTCTGCATCCTGATCATCTTCAGCCACATCCCCGCGCTGCGCCCGGTCGCGATCTTGATGTCTTTGGATGGAAGGCTCGGTGAGGATGATCGGTCGTCAACCGAACATTCGGCTTGAACGTCCGTTAACTTTGACAGCTAGCGACGAGGGCGCGTCGATCTTTCAACCTCAGCCGACCATACCCGCCTTCGATCAAGTCTAATTCGATAAGCCTGTGTAATGCTCGGTGAAGCGTTGGCGCAGAGACTGCAATCATAGCCGCCAGCTCTTCCTGCGAAACCGGTATCCAACCCTCTGCATCGGATGTCACCTCATCCAGATGCAGCAACCTCAGAACCAGCCGTTTCTCGGTGCCGGTCACCGCAAGATTGGCAACGATACGCAGGGCTTTTTGCATGTTTTCATGACTTAAGGCGTAGAAATCCCGAACAAAGTCAGGAGAATCCTGCACCAAGCGTTCTAACCGCGGGGCCGGAAAGAAAAGCGTCTCGGTTGGCCGAGTCGCCACCACGCTGATCAGCCGATGCGCAGTCGCAAACAACGCGAGATCGCCGATCCAAAAGCCACGTCCTTCTTGGTGTATGACAAATTCCTGACCGTCATCTGCGGGGACGGTGATCTTAACACTACCATCCAATACAGCGTGGATCCCGTTGGCGGGATCACCCTGGACAAACAAAGCTTCGTCAGCACCGTAAGTTCGGCGCACGGCACTGCGTAACAGAGCATCCTGAAAGGCGGGAGATCTGGTTTTGAACCAGGAACTTTCCTGCAGCGCGTCTAGATCAGTTTCAATTAATGCCATCTATATATTTAAACTTCATCATATGATAAATTTCAATCAGGCTCACTGGCCTACATTACTTACACACGAATCCCGCAATCTGGCTATTTTCGCGGGATATCCAATGCTTAACGACTGCAACTAATCCTATTCTGGACACAAGTCTCAGATAGTTCACAGGGACAAATTGTCCACAAGTTCAGGAGTAAAACATGTTAACTACAACCCGGTTCTTGGAAAGCTGGCGTATCGGACTGCGCCGTACCGCAGCAGCGTCGATTGCCGTTCTGGTCGCACTGCCTGCATGGGCGCAGGATCAAAAACCCAACATTCTGGTCATTTGGGGCGATGACATCGGCCAATCCAACATTTCGGCCTACACAATGGGCCTTATGGGATACCAGACCCCCAATATCGACAGGGTCGCCGATGAAGGCATGATCTTCACCGATTATTATGGCGAGCAATCCTGTACAGCTGGCCGCTCATCTTACATCATGGGCCAATCGGTGTTCCGGACTGGACTGTCCAAGGTTGGCTTGCCTGGCGCTAAAGAAGGGATGCAGATCGAAGACCCCACGATTGCAGGGTTGCTTAAGGATCATGGGTACGTGACCGGCCAGTTTGGCAAGAACCACCTGGGCGACAGGGATGAGCATCTACCGACAAATCACGGATTTGATGAGTTTTTTGGGAATCTCTATCACCTCAATGCAGAAGAAGAACCCGAGCATGAAGATTATCCCGGGGACGCGGTTCTGCCCGATGGGCGCACGTTCCGCGAGGCCTATGGTCCGCGCGGTGTGATCAAGTCCAGCGCAGGTGGCCCCATCGAAGACACCGGTCCACTGACACGCAAACGCATGGAAACGGTGGATCAGGAAACCCTGGAAGCTGCCGTTGAGTTCATTCGTGAGGCCAACCAGAACGGCACACCATTCTATGTATGGTGGAATGGCACACGCATGCATTTCCGCACCCATGTCGGGGAAGAAATGCGCGAAACAGCCAACGAAATCCTAGGTAGTCCGGCCGATGAGTACACGGCGGGCATGATCGAACATGACATTCAGGTCGGCCAACTGCTTGATCTGCTGGACGAACTCGGCATCGCCGACAACACGATCGTTCATTATTCCACCGATAACGGCCCGCATTACAACACATGGCCGGATGCCGCTTCGACACCGTTCTGGGGCGAAAAGAATACCAACTGGGAAGGCGGCTGGCGCGTACCATCCATGGTGCGTTGGCCCGGCAAGATCGAAGCGGGTTCGATCTCGAACGAAATCGTGCATCACATGGACTGGCTGCCCACCTATCTGGCGGTCGCTGGCGACCCCGAAATCAAGGAAAAGCTGAAAGCCGGCTATTCCTCACCTGCCATGGGTCGCGACTACAAAGTGCATCTGGATGGCTACAACATCTTGCCACTGCTGACCGGTGAGACCACTGAAAGCCCCCGCCGTGAAATCTTTTATTTCACGGATGACGGCGACCTGTCCGCTTTGCGTTTTGACGACTGGAAGCTGATCTTTTTGGAGCAAAAAGCATGGGCCACCCTGCGCGCATGGATGGAACCATTCACAGAACTGCGCGTGCCGATCATCGTGAATTTGCGCCGCGACCCTTATGAGCGTGGATACCGTACATCCAACACATACTACGACTGGATGATCGACCGGGTGTATTTCCTAGTACCGGCGCAGCAATATGTGGCGAGTTTCCTGAGTACTTTCCAAGAATTCCCACCACGTCAGAAGGCGGCCAGCTTCAGCCTTGATCAGGTGATGCAGAAATTGGCCACACCAACTTCGAACTAGAAAACAAGACAGGGGCCGCCGTAAAGCGCGGCCCCTTTTTCCAGTATCAGAGGCTATTACATGAGATTTCTCAAACTCACGGCGTTTATAGCCACCGTCCCCCTAGTGGCGTTCGCAGACCCCCTGCCCAGTTGGACCGACTCAGCAACAAAACAGCAGATCATCGACTTTGTTGACGCGGTTAGCGACCCGGCGAATGAACTCTATGTCACTCCCGCCGACCGGATTGCGGTGTTTGACAATGACGGCACGCTCTGGGCTGAACAACCGGTCTATTTTCAGTTCATATTTGCCATGGACCAACTGGCAGAGCTTGCTAAACAAGACCCATCGATCTTATCGACCCCAGCGTTGAAAGCGGCTGCTGAGGGTGATCTGAAAACCATTCTGGAAGGCGGGCACGACGCTCTGATCGAAGTGGTCAACGCATCGCATTCCGGCAGCAGCGTTGAAGTATTTCAGGCGTCGGTGGCCGATTGGCTGAACACTGCACGACATCCCGAGACCGATCTGCCCTACGACCAGATGACCTATCAGCCGATGGTCGAGCTGTTGCGCTATCTGCGGGATGAGGATTTCAAAACTTATATCGTTTCAGGCGGAGGCCTGCATTTCATGCGTGTCTTCGCCGCACAGGCATATGGCATCCCGCCCGAACAGATTCTGGGCACCTATGGTGAGACCACGTATGACAATGTGGACGGCACGCCTGTAATCAACAAGGCCCCCGGCATCGCCTTCATCGATGATAAAGAAGGCAAACCTATCAATATCGAGCGCACCATTGGCAAGCGCCCCATATTTGCCGGGGGAAACTCGGACGGGGATTTTGCCATGCTAGAATGGACCACCGCAGGCGACGGGCCACGGCTGGGCGTTTTGATCCATCACACTGATTCGGATCGCGAATGGGCCTACGACCGCGAAAGCCCGATTGGACGGCTAGTCGATGGGTTGGACAAAGGCCCGGATATGGGATGGGTCATTGTTGATATGGCCAACGACTGGTCCCGCATCTACACTGGGGCAAACTAAGCAACCCGGATCGCTGCGCCCCGATGTGGACATTACTCGTCTCGTTTTTTCTGTTTTCACTCTATTGCGTAGCGGTCGTCTTTGCAGTTCGCGCTGCGCAGACTGCACGCACACCTCAAGGCGCGGTAGGCTGGGTTGTGTTCCTACTGTCGGCCCCGATGTTTGGCGTGCCGCTGTATCTATTCCTCGGTCACCATCGGTTCAGAGGATACCGGATCGCTCGGCAAGAAAGTGAGCGCGTCGTCGAAGGGATCAAGACCTTTGCCGATTTCTCGAAACCCGACCCTCAGACGATGCGAGTCAATCCTCGCGCGTTTGAAGCGTTGGCCCATTTGCCCGTCTCACGTGGTAATGGAGCCGAGCTGCTGATCGACGGCAAAGCTACGTTTGATGCCATTCTCGACGCCATAGATAAGGCCGAGAATTACGTTCTGATCCAGTTCTACATCGTCCGGGATGATGATCTTGGGCGAAGGGTGCGGGACCGGCTAATCGCCGCGGTCAAGCGTGGCGTACATGTTCGGTTCATGACCGACGCGGTGGGTAGCTATGGCCTGCCGTCCAGCTATTTTGAGACGCTGCGCCAGGCCGGTGTGGATGTTGCAGATCCCCGCGAACAACGCGGGCCCAATTTCCGGTTTCAACTGAACTATCGCAACCACCGAAAAACTGTGATCGTGGATGGCGATGTCGGCTTTATCGGTGGTCACAACATCGGCGTTGAATACTTGGGGCAAAGCCCTCGGTTCGGTCGCTGGCGGGACACGCATATCAAGATGACCGGCCACGTAGTACGGCAACTGCAATTGATTTTTACCGAGGATTGGCACTGGGCGCGCAACGAAGATCTGATCGACCAACTCGATTGGGCTGGAAATGAATCTGATCAGGACATGAATGCGCTGCTGGTGGCAACGGGCCCGGGCGACGAAACAGAAACCGGCGCAATGATGTTCTTTGCGGCCATCACTGAGGCGAAAGAACGGCTTTGGATCGCCTCGCCCTATTTTGTGCCCGACATCGACATCATGACCGCGCTACAGCACGCGGCGTTGCGTGGTGTGGATGTACGAATACTCGTGCCGGATGTCATCGACCATCGTCTGCCCTGGCTGGCCGCTTTTGCCTATTTCGACGAAATCCGAGACTGTGGCGCCCGTGTGTTTCGCTATACCGATGGCTTCATGCATCAAAAAGCGTTTGTTGTAGACGATATCTTGGCCGCCGTTGGCACCACCAATCTGGACAACCGATCTTTCCGTCTGAACTTTGAGGCGATGGCCCTGTTCTTTGATCGTCGCGCAGCAAACGCAGTGGCTGCGATGCTGGAAACCGATTTTGAAGCAAGTTACGAATTGACCCGCGATTTGCCCCAGCAACCGTTCCACATCCGTTTTGGTGCGCCGCTTGCACGGCTGTTTGCACCGATCCTCTAGTTCAGGAACCGTTCTTCAAAGACCCGCGTCATGAGGGCCACCAGGAACGCGGTCGACAGCCCAAAGGCCAGTAGGCCCGTGACCGATGCAAACGCTCCGAAGATGCGCAGCCCTTCGCCCAAGACGATGTCGCCGTAACCCAGCGTTGTGAACGTCACCAATGAGAAATAGAGGGCCGAATTCCAATCCGGCAGCACATCACCCCACACCCAGACAATCGCCCAGATCCAGACCTGAACCGTATGGGTCAGCACGATAAACACCAGCGCCACGCTGATCGGGCCTGCGGTTGCAAGGATAGTGCTGCGCGTCTCCCATTTCGCAACCAGTTTTCGGATGACCAGAACGCACCAGGTCAGCAGCATGATTTCGATCAGAAAACAAATACCCAGATAGAAGCTGCCCCAAATGATTTGTTGCGACAATGTCATGTAAACGGCCTTTGTTCTGATCGCTGAAAGCTGTGCAAGCATGGGGGTTTCGCGCGTTGCCGACAACCCCATGCGATGCGTAAGGCTGCGGCGAATAGAACCGATCTCGGCTCTGGACACTGGCGCGCCGCGTTGCACATTGTGACGGGACCAGATGAGAGTTTGCATGTTGCTATCAATTAATCACGTTCGAAAATCCTATCCCGGTGGGAGACCTGTCCTGACTGATGTTTCATTGACGCTGGAACAGGGACAGACCTTGGCGCTGACCGGAGAAAGTGGCAGTGGCAAAAGCACATTGTTGCATCTGGTGGCGGCGCTGGATGGGTTTGATGGCGGAGAGATTACTCTGGACGGGCGCGCCATGTCGGCCCTGAATGATGCGGAACGCGCCGAATTGCGTCGCGGCACCCTGTCTCTGGTCTTTCAGCAGTTCAACCTGATCCCGTCGCTGACCGTTGCCCAGAACCTCTCGATCCATGCGCGACTTGCGGGTCGGAACGACCCGGATTGGGTTGTCCACCTGACCGAGCGCCTTGGCCTGAGAGAACTGCAAGACCGCTACCCCGAGAACCTTTCGGGCGGACAGCAGCAGCGGGTTGCCATCGGACGCGCCATGGCGATCCAACCACGATTGCTGCTAGCGGATGAGCCGACGGGCAATCTGGACGAAACAGCAAGTGCGGTGGTGCTGGACCTGATGCTTTCATTGGTTGCCGATACCGGCGCTGCGCTCCTGCTGGTCACTCACTCTAATGACATCGCCAGCCGTCTCGACCGACGTGCCCACCTGACGGGCGGGCATATCGCATGACACGCGCTGCGGTCCTGGCGCTGGTGTCCCATTGGCGGATGCACCCATTGCAATTGATGACGCTTCTGACGGGTATCGCGCTGGCAACTTGTCTGTGGTCGGCCGTGCAAGCCATCAATGCCGAAGCGCGCGCGAGCTATGAACGCGCCAGCACCCAGCTTGCCATCGGACAATTCGACGAATTGCGCGCCTCCGGTTCCACGATCCCTCTTTCCCGCTACTCCGAGCTCAGGCGCGCAGGCTTGCAAGTGGCGGCCGTCTTAGAAGGCACGCTGCGCATCAAGGGCCGTTCCGTACGTCTGATGGGGGTGGATTTGGTGGCCTACCCTGTCCTGCCCGCGATCACCCAGATCGAGCAAGGCGCGGATGCCCCCGACCCGGCTGATATGCTGACAGCTCCGGGGCGGCTGCTGATGTCACCCGCCCTGGCCCCGCTGTTTCAATCTAACGACAAATTCCCACCGGTGCTTTCCAGCACCGCGCTGCCACCTGATCTGGTGCTCACCGATATTGGAGTGGCCGAGCGTCTTCTGAACCGTCCCGGTCAGATTTCCCGTCTGGTGATCTTGCCCATTCAGCCCCGTGGTGTCCCGTCTCTGTCAGAACTTGCGCCTGAACTTCAACGCATTAGCCCCTCGGCCCAGTTGGATACCGCGCAACTTACCGACAGCTTTCACCTGAACCTCTCAGCCTTCGGCTTGCTGTCTTTCGCCGTCGGCCTGTTCATCGTTCACGGAACGGTCGGCCTCGCCTTCGCGCAGAGGCGTGGCACGATCCGTACATTAAGGGCGTTGGGCCTTCCCATGCGGGGCCTGATCTGGATCGTTCTGGGTGAATTACTTCTCTTGGCCCTGATCGGTGGCCTGTTCGGGTTAATCCTGGGGTATTTTCTGGCTGGAGCCTTGTTGCCTGATGTCGCCGCCACGTTGCGCGGCCTCTACGGGGCAACAATCGACGGGCAGATGTCATTACGCCCCCAATGGGTCGCCGCAGGTCTTGCGATGGCAACAGGCGGCACGTTGGCGGCCAGTGGCCACGCTCTTTGGCGACTTTCGCGCATGCCCATCCTCGCAGGGCCGGGCTTACAAGCTTGGCGTGGCAGTAAAGCCTCGGCCCAGATTACAGGCGCGTGTGGCCTAGCCCTGCTAGCATTGGGCTTTATCGCATATTTCACAATCGGCGGACTTATCGCAGGGTTTGCCTTGCTTGCCGGGATGCTGACCGGAGCGGCCTTGTTGCTGCCGCTCGCACTGTCAGGGATATTGACCTTGTGCCTGCGCCGGGCCCGCACGCCTGTTGGTCAATGGGTGCTCGCGGACATGCGGGCGCAATTGCCCGGTCTGTCACTTGCGCTGATGGCCTTGCTGCTAGCGCTCGCCGCGAATATCGGCGTGGGCACAATGGTTTCAAGCTTCCGCCTCACCTTTACTGGCTGGCTCGATCAACGGCTGACCTCCGAACTTTACGTGACCGCAGCCGACAATGCACAAGGCGCAGCCCTTATCGATTGGCTCGCCCCAAGGGCGTCAGCTGTCCTACCCATTCGCAGCACCGAATTGCTGCACGAGACCGGGCCGTTGTTTCTGTACGGGATTGTTGATCACGATAGCTATCGCAACAACTGGCCACTGATCGCCAAGGATCCCGACGTCTGGGACAACGTCCTGTATCGCGGCGCCGTACTCATCAACGAGCAACTCGCACGACGCGCGGATCTGTGGCCCGGAGATACCGTCGCGATCACACCCGAGCACAGCTTGCCGATTGCAGGTGTCTATTCCGACTACGGGAACCCGACAGGTCAGGCCATCGTCGCAATGCCGATGCTGGATCAGATTGCCCCGGATACGGATACACGCCGCTTCGGCATCCGCATCATACCGGATCAGGCCTCGGAGCTGGCACAGGCGTTGCGTGACCAATTTGGCCTACCCCCATCGGCAGTTGTGCAGCAGGCCGCTATGAAAGCGCAATCGATGGCTGTTTTTGAGAAAACTTTCGTCGTCACCTCAGCGCTGAATGTCCTGACACTGGGCGTTGCGGGGTTCGCGATACTCACCAGTTTGCTGACATTGTGGACCCAGCGCCTGCCTCAGGTCGCACCGGTCTGGGCGCTGGGCCTTACGCGCGCGCAACTGGCCAAGCTAGAGCTTCTGCGCAGTGTCCTGCTTGCGGTGATGACCGCTTGTCTTGCCCTTCCATTGGGCCTTGTATTGGCATGGGTGCTGCTGGCCGTGATCAACGTGCAGGCCTTCGGATGGCGCTTGCCCATGTATTTGTTCCCTACTGATTGGCTGAGCTTATTCCTGCTGACTCTGGTTGCCGCCGTGCTCGCAGCGGCCCTACCCGCATTACGATTGCTCCGCCTACCACCTGCTGCGCTGTTGAGGGTTTTTGCCAATGAACGTTAAAGCCTTCATTCTGTTCATCCTCCTTCCAATTCCCGGTTGGGCGCAGGGTTATGCCGGGTTGGGCGGCAATGCGGATGGCTTTACGCGTCCTGAACCGGGCTACAGCTTTCAGTTTCCGCAAGATCACGGCGCCCATCCGGATTATCGGATTGAATGGTGGTATCTGACGGCAAACATCAAAGACGCAGAGGGTCGCGACTATGGCATACAATGGACCCTGTTCCGATCGGCCCTGAAACCGTCCGAGGCTGACGGCTGGCAAAGCCCGCAGATCTGGATGGGCCATGCCGCGCTCACAACGCCAGAAATACACTATTTCGCCGAACGACTCTCTCGCGGCGGTGTCGGACAGGCTGGCGTAACGGCCCATCCGTTTGAGGCATGGATCGATGAATGGCACATGCGCGGCGATGATTTGGAAACCCTCAGCCTGACAGCAAACGGATCAGACTTTGGGTATGATCTGACTCTGAAGGCCCAAGGCCCATTGGTGTTTCACGGGGCCGAGGGGTATTCGGTGAAATCCGCCGATGGTCAGGCCAGCTATTACTATTCGCAACCCTTCTACACGGTCGAGGGCACGCTCCACCTGCCCAACGAAGATATCGAAGTCGCCGGCCAGGGTTGGCTGGATCGCGAATGGTCTTCGCAACCCTTGGCCGAAGATCAAAGCGGCTGGGACTGGTTCTCGCTCAGCTTTGACGACGGTGACAAGCTGATGGCCTTCCGCCTACGCGGGGATCGAGGGGATTTCACGGCCGCTACGTGGATTGAGCCTGATGGGCAAACGACCCCCCTACCTGACGGCTCAGTCCTGCTAGAACCCCTTGAATCCGCCCGCGTGGCACAACGTGACGTTCCGATCAAATGGCAGGTGTCGTTGCCGGATCGCGGGATCAATGTTGAAGTCGATGCCATAAGCCCGAAAGCCTGGATGGGAACCCGGTTCGAATACTGGGAAGGCCCAATCACCATCACAGGTAGCCACACAGGGCGCGGATATCTTGAGATGACGGGGTATTGAAGTTGAAATTTCGTGTTCTTTCAAGCTAGCGGATGTCCCCAAACGGGGTCAGAGCTTGCTGTTCAGGGTCATGCAATACCCAGCGCCCACTTATTCAAATTCGAGACCATGTGGAAATCCAGTTCCCACTCCTGGTCATATTCAGAAACACAAGAAACAACACGCCGAGCCGTCCCACACATCATAGTGATATTCCCGAGCTGTTTGCAGGACGTTGCTGGTATTTGATATCGGAGCTGAAGATCAGTTTCACGACACTGAACCTCGTCGTATTATAACATACTCTGCTATCCTGAGTGCGATAAACACCCGGTCAGGATTGCACATATTTTTAATCGATGGGAGGCGAGGGAATCAGAAAAATCGCTATGTCATAACACGTTAACAAAACACGCAAGGAATAGGCAGAAGACTTGCAATAGCTGTCTGGTCTGAGCGAGGCGCAAGCCGAACATTTTTCCATTTCGCTCATGCGGTTGTGCTGAAAATTGAAAAATTCGATCAAATGCACTAGTGTTCAAAACACGGCAATTTCGCCCGTTTCAACAAAACTATTTTTAACTAATCGAATTCGGGCGTTGCCTGTTACACACACTTATTTGAAAGGAATTGAAAATGGCTAATGGCGTTGAAGTGAGCCGCGAAGAGATCGAAGCCTATTTGAACTCACTCGATCTAGGGCAACCAGAACAGGTAAAAGGTATCGATTTTTGCGATGCGTGGCCTGTGGTACGAGTGGTTCTGGAAAAGATCAAAGAAAAGGCGAACGGTGCAACCAAATTTATCATCAAGTGGATCATTGAATTACTTGATGCCTACTACGAGCAAAAGTGTAGCTAACGCTCTGCCCGCTGCGTTCTAAGCAGCGGGTCCCACCCACAGGTCAATTACAAAGCCGCCATCTCGCGCGACTGGGCATCAGAACTATTAAGAATTGCTGGATGTGACTACTTCAGAGTTCCGCGATTTAGTGGGCAATGGCGCGTTGCCTCAACCAATATCGCACTGGCGGGATCGAGCGCTGGAACGCGCGTGATTAGCACCCATTCTGAATACCGAAACCGACCGTCCAGAAAATGTTATGGAAGTGTGAAATATCTGCATAAACCTAGAATTGTGAAGCCACGGCTTGTCCAGAAATGGCGATATGACTCGTGCATTCAAAGCAAACTCGTTGATGAATCAAAACAGTTCAAAGTAAATGTCCCCAAAAGAAAAAACAGCGAGCCGGCTCCCCTAACTCACTGTTTTTACTTTGGTACCCAAGGCCGGACTCGAACCGGCACGGTATCACTACCGGGGGATTTTGAATCCCCTGCGTCTACCATTCCGCCACTTGGGCCACGAACACTGGATTAGCGCCCTACCGAGAGAAGGTCCAGAGGCAAAAAACAACCACTGCTCTGAATGTTTCATCGAAGGAGGTTGACGGTCAGTCGGGTGCATGGTTTGGCTTGCCGCAGCGGTTACCAGGATACTTATTCTTCATGTTGCGATCCCTTTATGACTGGACCATTCGTCTGGCCGAACATCCTCATGCGCTCTGGGCGCTGGCTGTTGTGGCTTTTGTCGAAAGTTCGTTTTTTCCGATCCCACCCGATGTTTTGATGATTCCCATGATCCTTGCGCGTCCGTCGCGGGCCTGGCTGATCGCGACGGTCGCCTTGGTTGCCTCGGTGCTGGGTGGGATATTGGGTTATGCAATTGGGGCATTCTTTTACGAAAGCCTTGGGCAGCCTGTTCTGGAAGCCATGGGCAAAGCCCACGCAATGGAAGAATTCAATACCCGCTTCAATGATTTCGGCTTCTGGGCCGTGCTGGCGGCTGGTGTGACGCCTTTCCCATATAAGGTCATCACCATCATGTCGGGCTGGACCGGGATGCCGATTGGGACGTTCATAGCCACCTCGATCCTGGCGCGCGCCTTGCGCTTCTTTCTTGTGGCCGGGCTGCTGTGGAAATTTGGGGAACCAATCCGTGACTTCATCGAAAAACGGTTGGGTTTGATGTTTACCCTATTCATAATCCTGCTGTTTGGCGGCTTTCTTGTGGTGAAATACTTATGACGCGCAAAAGACTTCTGGTTCTGGTTGCCGCATCCGGCTCGGCCGCGTTGCTACTTGGGGCTTGGGGCTTTCAATACATCGGTGGGCTCGCGCCGTGCAAAATGTGCATCTGGCAGCGGTATCCCCATGGTGTCGCAGTGATTCTTGGTGCTCTAGCCTTTGCCTTCCCGGGCGTCCGCCCCCTGCCCCTACTAGGCGCTCTGGCCGCGGCCACGACGGCGGGAATAGGGTTTTACCATGCTGGGGTCGAGCAAGGCTGGTGGGAAGGCCCATCGACCTGCACATCTGGTGATATCGGCGGCCTGAGTGCAGAAGAGTTAATGGATCAGATCATGTCCGCCCCGCTCGTGCGTTGCGATGACATCCCGTGGGAGATGTTCGGGATTTCCATGGCGGGCTTGAATGGATTGATTTCGACGGGTCTGGTCCTGATCTGGATCGCAGCCTGGCGCGCGCGCTAGGGTTTATAGCTGATCCAGTTCGGCATCCCAGTAGAGGAAGTCGATCCAGCTTTCGTGCAGATGGTTCGGGGGGAACTTCCGACCGATATTGCGCAAAGCCTCAGCATCCGGCTGACGCGGCGGTTTATTCAGAGACATTCTGGCTTGTCGCAGGGATTTTGAGCCCTTGCGCAGATTGCACGGGCTGCACGCTGCAACGACATTCTGCCAACTTGTGACCCCGCCCGCAGCGCGCGGTACAACATGATCAAAGGTCAGGTTTTCACGGCTGCCGCAGTACTGGCATTTGAATTCGTCCCGCAAAAATAAATTAAAGCGCGTGAAGGCCACGCGCTTTCTGGGTTTTACATAGTCTTTCAGGACAACGACCGAGGGTATTCGGATCTCGGTACTGGGACTGCGGACAACCTCGTCATATTCCGCAACAATATCCACCCTGTCCAGCCAGGCAGCTTTGATCGCCTCCTGCCACGGCCATAAAGACAACGGGTAGTAGGAAAGAGGTCTGTAATCGGCGTTCAAAACCAATGCCGGATGATGCTTGAGCGCACCGGTTTCCCTGACAAATTCGGTCCTGAAGTCTCCGTCCATAACAGAATCGCTCCTCGCTCTGTACTGCCCGTTTGTGACATCAGAGCGGGGAACACCCGCCCCGGCCTTAAGTTAACTATATATCGTGTTAAATCTCTGACAAGTGCCGAGTTCACACAACATCTCGGGTATTGGTTAGGCCGAATACGTAACAGATAAGTGACACTTATCCACAGGTTGCGCAGATGTGGTCTGCAAGCTATGGCGGGGCATGTCCTGGTTCATCCGTTTCAACAAACCTTACGATGTATTGCCGCAGTTCACCGACCGCGCCAATTCTGACTCGCCCCGCAGCACGCTCTCGGAATTCATCGACCTGCCCGGTGTCTATCCTGCGGGACGCTTGGACCGGGATAGCGAGGGTTTGATGCTGCTGACTGATAATGGGCGATTGCAGGCGCAGATATCAGACCCCAAGCACAAGATGCCTAAGACATACTGGGTTCAGGTCGAAGGCATTCCCGATACAGCGGCACTAAAGGCGTTGCGGGAAGGTGTTGAACTTAAGGATGGTTTGACGCGCCTCGCCAAGGCGCGGCTGATTGACGAACCCGAATGGCTATGGCCACGCACCCCGCCGATCCGGGTTCGCCAAACGGTGCCCGACAGTTGGGTTGAACTGACGATAAAAGAGGGCCGCAACCGTCAGGTTCGCCGGATGACAGCCGCAGTCGGGCACCCAACTCTGCGCCTGATCCGAGCCCGTGTTGGAGATTGGACTTTGGACGGCCTTGATCCCGGTCAGTGGGAAAGCCTGCCGATGCCAGCTGTTGACGCAGCACCGTCGCGCAAGCGGGACCGCCGCCCGCGCCGGTGACAAAAACTGCGTGATGTGATAGGCTTAGGGCATGAAGGTAACTCCGGATATCCCTGCCCCGTCTGCCATCCTGGAAGCCGCGCTGTATGTCGACGATCTAGATGCGGCCGAGGATTTCTATGGTCAGATATTGGGGCTAGAGAAAATCCAGCGCGTCACCGACCGCCATGTGTTCTATCGGATCGGCGGGTCCGTCCTGTTGCTGTTCAATGCCAGCGAAACCGAGAAACCGCCAGGCAACCCTGATCTGCCGGTCCCACCGCATGGGGCGCGTGGTCCCAGCCATGTTTGCCTTGTCCTGAGCCGCGATGAAATCACCGTGATGCGCAAGCATCTGTTGGACTGGAACATCCCTGTCGATGCCGAGTTCGACTGGCCCAACGGAGCCCGGTCGCTCTATGTACGAGACCCTGCAGGCAACTCGGTCGAATTCTCGGAAGGAAGGCTTTGGGAGTGATCGATCAGCGAAGCGGCTGCTTCTCGCCCCCGATCACACGGTAGATTTCGCTAGAGACAACGCCGACCTCACCAAGTGCCGCCTGAAAAGCAGCCATATGAGGGGTCGCGAAATGGGCCTCAAGCGCGGCCTGATCCTGCCATTCCTCATAGACCCGGAAGCGGGTCGCCTGACTCAGGATTTGACTGAATTCATAGATCAGGCATCCGGGTTCTTTCAGAGTTTCCGCAACCATTTCCTGCGCGGCAGCAATGGCTTTCTCGACCGCTGCATCTGAAACTTCGACCACTCCTGTCACGATCAGCATCATGCTCTCCTTAGATCACCCCGCAAGTCAGAGGCTCAGCTTATCCCGCATGAAGGCCAGCGCAACACTCAAGCCATCCGGAGCAATCCCGTGGCCGGTGCCCTTCATTATATGGGCATAAACCTCTTTGAACCCGGCCGCCTGAAGTGCCTCAGCTGCTTCTGGCAACGATTGCGGCGGTACAACGTCATCAGCATCGCCATGCACCAGCAGGATTGGCATGCGACTGACGGTTTCGTCCGGCAGCAAATCAGGTTCCAGCAAACGTCCCGAGAACGCTACGATCCCCGCCACTGGGTCCTCGCGGCGCGGGGCTACATGTAAGCTCATCATCGTGCCCTGGCTGAAACCGAACAGCACTACCTGCTCTGGCAGGACATCCTCATCCACCATCAGCGCATCAAGGAACGCGTTGAAATCCTCAACTGCCATTTCCATACCCCGTCGGGCTTCCTCCTCGGATGAGCCATCAATCCACGGGATCGGGAACCACTGGAAACCGTTGGGCATACCGATGATCTGTTCAGGCGCGTCCGGAGCTACAAACAACGTATCCGGCAGATGCTCGCCTAACGGATCAGCCAGCCCCAAAAGATCGGCTCCGTTTGCACCATAACCATGCACAAACACCACGACCGAGCGTGTGTCGCCTGAAACCGGCTCTTTCCTGAGCGCGTTCAAAACCCGTGTCATCTGATCCCTTCTCTGTCTTTTGCGACCCGGTAATAGGCCCACAGCACCCGCGCCGCAACCGATCGCCATGGCGACCAGGCTTCAGCCATCTGGCGTAACTCTTTGTCTTTTGGTCGTTCTGACAATTTATAGAGGATGCGTGCAGCTTCCTGTAAGGCCAGATCGCCCGGTGCAATCACATCGGCGCGACCCAGCGAAAACATCGCATAAATCTCGGCGGTCCAGACACCGATTCCCGGTACCTCGGTCAGAATTGCGACCACTTCGTCATCTGGCGTATCACGCAACGCTTTGTAATCGATCCGCGCTTCGGCCAAGGCGCGGGCATAGCGAATTTTCTGACGGCTGAGACCCACAGCGCGCAGATCAGCATCAGTGGCCCACATAATCTTGCGCGGACCGGTCAGTTTTGCGTCCTGCAGCCTCTTCCAGATTGCGTTTGCCGAGGCCACGCTGACCTGCTGACTGACAATCGCGCTGAGCAATTGGGCGAACCCGTCAGGCTTGCGCCTGAGTGGCAGGGGTCCGGTTTGCTCCATCGCATAAGCCATCCGGGGGCAAGCCTCAGCCAACCACTCGGCCCCTTCGGTAACGCAGTCCGGTGTTTCGATGATGCGTCCGACGGACATGCGCTCTCCGATAAGTGATCCTTGTCCGCACGTTAGGCGGATGTGCCGCATATGCAACCCGCTTGTGCCAAGTCTCAATCGTAGATAACCATTCGCCCATGACAATGATCGCTGCCACCCCTGACGATAGTCAGGCCAAACGCAACGTCGCCGTTTTGGTGGCAGCACAGGCAATCCTGGGTGCACAGATGCCGATGATGTTCATCGTCGGCGGGCTGGCAGGCCAATCGCTGGCCAGCAACGCTTGCCTTGCGACGCTGCCGATTTCACTGATCGTTCTGGGTTCAATGCTGGCGGCCACGCCGATTTCAGCCATCATGCAACGCTGGGGACGCCGTGCCGGGTTTCTTGTGGGATCAACCGCAGGTGCCGCAGGGGGCGTTATCGGGGCTTACGGCCTTTATCTCGGCTCGTTCCCGATCTTCCTGATCGGCAGCTTCCTGACCGGCATATACATGAGCGCACATGGCTTTTATCGCTTTGCAGCGGCTGACACTGCATCGGATGCATTTCGGCCCAAGGCGATCTCATACGTCATGGCCGGAGGGCTTGCGGCGGCGATCATCGGCCCTCAGATCGTCAAGCTGACCTCGCAGGCGTATGTGGTCCCGTTCTTGGGCACTTATCTGGCGGTGATCGCGATCAACGTAATCGGCTCAGCCCTGTTCTTCTTTCTCGACATCCCTACTCCGCCGAAACCGACCGAAGATGAACCCAAAGGTCGCACACGGCTGGAGTTGCTGAAAACCCCACGCATCGCAGTAGCGATCATCTGCGCAATGGTTTCCTATGCGCTGATGAACCTTGTAATGACGTCTACACCTTTGGCCGTCGTCGGGTGCGGATATACCGAAGGTGATGCCGCGGATATCGTCACCAGCCACGTACTGGCGATGTACATTCCCAGCTTCTTCACCGGCCACCTGATCGCGCGGTTTGGGGTCGAAAAGATCGTAGCTCTCGGTTTGGCAATCCTTGGCGGCGCAGGCATTGTCGCCCTGCAAGGTGTTGATCTAGGCAACTTTTTCGTCGCCCTGATCCTGCTGGGCATCGGATGGAACTTTGGCTTCATTGGCGCCACCAGCATGTTGGCAGACTCGCATGAAGTGCACGAACGCGGTCGAATGCAGGGCCTGAATGACTTGCTGGTGTTTGGCGGCGTGACCTTTGCCTCGCTTGCCTCTGGCGGATTGATGAACTGCTCGGGCGGCTCAGCGGTCGAGGGTTGGACGGCCGTAAACCTCGCCATGATCCCGCTGCTGACCCTTGCGGGTGGCGCACTGCTATGGTTGGTTCTGAGACCTTCAGATCCCCAGACGGCCTGATCCTACCAACGACCGGTCGCTGCCGTTTTCATCAGGGTAAACCGACGTCGGATTTCACCCTGAGCCAACGCACCTGCGGCCACCCGGTCCGGTCTGGCCAATGCAGTCCGCAACACCCATTCCGTCTGCCACCCCGCATAGAGCGCAGGCCGTGCTTGTGCCGAGACCTCGTTGCGGGCGGACCGCGCCTGCGCCAATCGGTCCAAAGCCTTCTGCGCCAGCGCCCGAACCCCGTCATGGGTTCCGTCCAGCAAAGGAATGCGCCCACGTGCCTCAAGCTCGGGAATTGCGCGCAGCCAATTCGCGATCCCCGCTGCATATCCGAAATCACGCAGAACAGTTTCATCCGCCGAACCCAAAGCCTGCGCCGACACCACCATTAATGTTCCAGCGCTATGGGCAATATAGGCGTCAAAATGCGCCTCATCCACGAACGGATCAAGATAGATATCCCAACGCCTTACGGCCACATATTCATCCAGCAGCGCTGCCAGATGCGGAGAAATCACGCGCGACAATGGCGTAACAACCTCGTGCCGACGAACAGATGGACCTTCGGCAATCTCTTGCAAGGCATCGCGCCACCATTGCAGCCGCATCTCGGCGATCATGCTCTCTTGCGTCACCCACGGGGCACGGGCCACCTCGACGTTCAGCGCATAAATCGGGAACAAAACTGCCCGTGCCTCAACTGGCGCGGCCATGGCAGCCATAAAGCGATCGGGATCGGCCCGATGAACCAGCGCAGCACAAGCCTTGATGTCGTCGTCGAACTCCACCTTATTCGGCGGCCGCTGACTGCGGGGCGCAATCGCTCACCAGTTTCCACTGAATCGCATCCAGCAGCGCTTCGAACGAGGCATCAATTATGTTCGCACTCACCCCAACCGTAGACCAGCGCCGCCCTTGCCCGTCTTCGCTGTCAATGATCACGCGCGTGACCGCCTCGGTCCCGCCCTGAGTGATGCGCACCTTGAAGTCGACCAGCCGCATATCCGACAGTATCTGCGAATACTGCCCCAAATCCTTAGCCAGAGCTTTGGCAAGCGCGTTCACCGGACCGCGATCGCTACCGCTTTCATCCAGCGACTCACTTACCGACAGCTTCTTCTCGCCATCCACTTTCACAACAACAACCGCTTCGGACAGGCTGACCATCTTGTTGTATTTGTTTTTCCGGCGCTCAACGGTCACCTTATAGCGCTTGACCTCAAAGAATTCGGGCAATTGCCCCAACTCATCCCGCGCCAGCAGCTCAAAACTAGCCTGCGCGGTGTCGTAGGAATACCCCTCGGCCTCGCGCAGTTTTATCCGCTCAAGGATACGTCCCAACGCCGGATCGCCCGCTTCTACGGCCAATCCCGCATCGGTCAGACGTTTACGCAGGTTCGATTGCCCAGCCTGGTTCGACATCGGAATGATGCGCGCATTTCCAACACTTGCCGGATCGATATGCTCATAGGTTGTCGGGTCCTTGAGGATCGCGCTGGCATGCAGCCCGGCCTTATGCGCAAAAGCCGACGCGCCCACATAGGCGCTCTGCTTGCTGGGCACTCGGTTCAGGATATCATCCAGCATCCGGCTGATGCGCGTCAGCCCGGCCAGCGCCTCGGGCATCACTCCGATGTCATAGCACGAGGCATAGGTTTCTTTCAGCATCAGCGTTGGGATCAAAGCGGTCAGGTTGGCATTGCCACAGCGCTCTCCCAACCCATTCAACGTACCTTGAATTTGCCGCGCCCCCGCATCGACTGCAGCCAGCGAGCACGCCACTGCGTTCTCGGTGTCGTTATGCGTATGAATGCCCAGCCGATCCCCCGGCAGACCGGCCGCAATCACCTCGGATACGATCCGCCCGACCTCTGCCGGCAATGCTCCGCCATTGGTGTCACACAGAACCACCCACCGTGCCCCTGCATCGAGCGCAGCGCGGCAGACTTCAACCGCATATTCCGGGTTGTCCTTGTAGCCATCAAAAAAATGCTCGGCATCAAACAGAGCCTCCCGCCCCTGCGCCACGATATGCGCGACCGAGGCGCGAACGTTCTCGGTGTTTTCCTCCAGCGTGATACCAAGCGCGTGGGTCACGTGGTAATCGTGCGATTTCCCCACGAGACAAACGGCTGGTGTTCCCGCGTTCATAACAGCAGCCAGAACGTCATCATTCTCAGCCGACCTGCCCGAGCGTTTGGTCATTCCAAACGCCGTAATACAGGCCGACGTCTCAGGCGCGCTCTCAAAAAACGCACTGTCGGTCGGGTTCGCTCCGGGCCAACCCCCTTCGATGTAATCAATCCCCAGCGAATCCAACGCCTGCGCAATCTGCACCTTCTCGGTAGTCGAAAACTGCACACCCTGAGTCTGCTGCCCATCACGCAGCGTGGTGTCATAGAGGTAGAGGCGTTCTTTGGTCATTTGTTTGGCTCTTTGGCTAAGCTCGAAGGCACCCGTTCACAAACTGTGAACGAGAACTTTGAGTTAATACTTACGTCTTCGCGAGCAGGTCATTGAAACTCCGTTCTCCAAGCGCGCGCGCATCTTTCAACTGCCTAATCGTCTGGCCTAGTAGATCGTCCTTGCTCCGCTGGAATGCTTCTTCTGTCACGACACCGTCGGGGGTCCTAATTGAAACGACTGTTAATACGTTAAGAAGTTCCCAATCATAACCGTCTTTTGTGTCCTTCACTTTGAAACCTATTTCGCTCAAGACTTTGTCTCTCAGATCAGTTCTCAGATCAAAAATGTTTCCCGCGACCTCTTTTTCCCCAGCTTTGATTAGACCTTTCGCTTCACTTTTTATGTTGGTTAGCAAAGCCTCCCAGAGTTCGATTTCTTCCGAGAAATCTCCAACTTGAAGTTTATCGCGGTCATTAATCCATACACTCAAATCACTTGTCAGCAGCCCTAGCAACTGCCCACTCGCCAACAAACCAGCGGCGTCTCCGTCCGCCGCCAGGCGATGCAGTTCCGCGATGGCACCTGCCGTGTTCAAATCGTCCGAAAGCGCATCGATAACCGCAGGTGCTGCGGTGGCGGCGGGCTCGATGCCCGCTGTCAGCGCCCGCCACTTGCGCAATGTTGCCTCGGCTTCGCGCGCTTTTTTCTCGGTCCAGTCCATCGGCTTGCGATAATGGGTCTGCAGGAACACAAATCGGATCACCTCACCCGGCACGCCCTGTTCCAGCAGGTCGTGCACAGTGAAGAAGTTGCCCAGCGATTTGGACATCTTCTTGCCCTCGACCTGTAGCATCTCATTATGCATCCAGACACGCGCGAATTCGCCATGCGGGTGGGCACATTTGCTCTGAGCAATCTCGTTCTCGTGGTGCGGGAACATCAGATCGTTGCCGCCACCGTGAATATCAAAGCTCTCGCCCAGCAATTCATAGCTCATGGCCGAGCATTCGATATGCCACCCCGGACGCCCCCGGCCCCATGGGCTGTCCCAGCCGGGCAACTCATCGGTCGACGGCTTCCACAGCACAAAATCCATCGGGTTCTTCTTGTAAGGCGCGACCTCGACCCGCGCCCCGGCGATCATGTCATCAACCGACCGCCCCGACAGCGCACCATAGTGTTCCTTCCAGCTGTCCACCGCGAACAACACGTGACCCTCGGCAGCATAAGCGTGCCCCTTGGCCATCAGGTCTTCGATCATCGCAATCATCTGCGCGATATACTCTGTGGCGCGCGGCATCGCGTTGGGTTCCAACGCCCCCAGCGCGCCCATGTCGTGCAGATACCAGCCGATGGTTTCGTCCGAACGTTCCTGCACCAACTGTTCCAAAGACCCGTCAGCCCCAGCCTTCTTGCGCGACAATGCGGTGGCGTTGATCTTGTCATCCACGTCGGTGAAATTGCGCACATAGGTCACGTGATCAGCACCGTATACATGCCGCAACAAACGATAGAGCACGTCGAACACAACCACAGGCCGTGCGTTCCCCAGATGCGCCCGATCATAGACCGTCGGACCACAGACATACATCCGCACATTATCGGGATCGATCGGCACGAAATCCTCTTTCGTCCGAGTCCTTGTGTTGTGCAGTTTGATCGTCGTCATCGGGTCGTGCTCCTGAAACAGCATATACGTCACGCGTTGGCGCGGGCTTAGCAACTTGTCTCAGAGATGAAAACGAAAGAAACCGGCCCGCTTGAGAAATCAGCAGGTAATGCAGCAGATAATGATGCAAGTTTTCCGGTTCATGCGCTTTGCCTAGCACGGGATTGATGCTGAGCCAAGCCTTGAGTTTCAACCTCCACAGAGGCAGTCTGCCCACCATGACCCGTGATTACGTCAATTCCGTATGCGCAGACCTGCCCGGTGCCGAACTTTCGGACCCTTGGGGTGGCGGCCACGACGCATGGAAAGTTGGCGGCAAGATGTTCGCCTGCGTCGGCTCGGTCGGGGATGGTGTATCGGTCAAGACTCCCGACATTGAGACCGCGCAGATGTTGATCGACGCAGGGATTGGCACCAAGGCCCCGTATTTTCACCGCAGCTGGGTTCGCCTGCCGTGGGAAACCGACGCCGACGAGATGCAACATCGCCTGATCACCTCATACGATATCGTCCGTGCATCGCTGACCAAGAAGATACAGGCGAGTTTGCCGCTGCGAAGCTGATTGACAAAATTGCTGTGCTTTGCCCCATTCGGCGTCATAGCCGGTCGGGAGAATCCCTTGAAACTATCGCATCGCATTACGCATCTGACCGAGGGTGGATCAGACGGCTGGGAGGTGTTCATCCGCGCGCGTCGGATGATTGCCGAAGGCCATGCCGTCACCGAGCTGACGATCGGCGAGCATGACATTCGGACCGATCAGTCGATATTGTCGGCCATGGAAAGTTCGGCCCGCAGCGGGCACACAGGATACGCGATGGTTCCGGGCACTGATCTGCTGCGTGATACTGTGGCCGCCCGTGTCCAAATGCGAACAGGTGTAGCGACCACACGCAACAACGTTATCATCACCCCTGGCGGTCAGGCCGCATTGTTTGCGGCGCACACCGCGCTTTGCGATCCGGGCGATATCGCGCTCTACCTGGATCCGTATTATGCCACCTACCCCGGCACGATCCGTGGCGTTGGAGCGGTAGCCAAACGCATAGAAACACGCGCCGAAGATTTGTTCCAACCTCGCGCTTCCGATATCGATGGCGCGGCAGGCGGGGCGGTGTCGCTGCTGATAAACTCCCCAAACAATCCAACTGGTGTGGTCTATTCCGCCGAAACACTTTCTGCCATCGCCGAGGTTTGTCAGCGCCGCGATCTATGGCTGATTTCCGATGAAGTCTACGATACGCAGGTTTGGGAGGGTGAACACCTGTCACCGCGCGCCCTACCCGGCATGGCTGAGCGCACTCTGGTCGTGGGTTCAATGTCGAAATCTCATGCCATGACTGGCTCGCGTTGTGGGTGGATCGTTGCTCCGGAAGGCGTGATCGACCACCTGATCAACTTGGCAACACATACAACCTATGGTGTGCCCGGCTTTATACAGGATGCGGCCAACTATGCGCTGAGCGTGGGACAACCTCTCGAAGACAAAATCGCCGCGCCGTTTCGCCGCCGCCGCGCTCTGGCGATTGAAGTGCTGGCTGCGCAGCAGGTCGTCACCTTAATACCGGCGCAAGGCGCGATGTATCTGATGCTGGATATCCGGGCTACGGGTCTTAGCGGCGATGTGTTCGCAAATGCGCTGCTGGACACGCATGCCATCGCTGTGATGCCCGGTGAGAGCTTTGGTTCTGCCGCCGCAGGTCACATCCGCGTGGCCATGACAATCGATGACGAGAAATTCGTCACATCGCTACAGACCCTATGCGAATTTGCCGCTCAATTGGCAGATGGATGACAATCGACCACCGAGATTCAGAAGCGGAATGTGGTGCGCAAGTTGAACACATTTGCGTCGAGGCTTCGACCAGACTCCGGTATATCATCGAAGTTCTGCCGCAGCGCTTCGCCACTGATTACAAACCGATCGCCAAGCGGATAGGCAACACCGATCCCGTAAACGGCTGCCGTATCACTGTCACCCGACGTACTGGCCCGCGCGGTTCCCAAGACAACATAGCCAAGGGCTGATCCAAAGTCGTAGCCGCCGCGCAACTTCAATCGCGACATACTATCAAGGCTTCCTTCGGATTGTCCCAGATCAAGATTCAGGCGGTTATATTCCAACTCACCGCCAAGCACGAAATTTCCAAAATCATAGTCGTATCCGATCAGCGGGCCAAAACTGCCCCCGCTTCCGCCTGCCCCTCCGGACCCATCAACATCTGCATAACCAAAGCTGAAACCAGCGTACGCGCCTGTCCAGTCTTCTGCCACAACCTGCCCTGCACCTGTTATCAGTGCTGTGGCGAGTGCGGCCAGTAATGACTTCATGCAGACCTCCAAACATCCGTTGCCGGTTTGGGCGCATCCCCGAGGCAGCGATCTGCTGATCAGCCAACCCCAGTATTTACTTAAACCTAAGATACAAATCCAAATAACTACGTGCAGATTAACAGATTCTTACCGCAATTGGAAAAAAACATTTAGTCACGAGGATTTGCGCCCAGTTCATTTTGACTGATGGCCCAATAAAATTAGTCCAAAGTCGCAAACAGAACAGATTGTCCAGAAGTGCATTGAAACAATGGGCGCATCAGACTGAGGAAGTTGATGCATAACGAAGTTTGGAAAATTCGACTGGTTAGCCGCACCATTGGTGCGGATCGCGGTCGTGCGCCACGAGGACGGCCAGCACTGGTCTAGGTACACTCACCCACAACGTACTTTTTTGACCGGACACACACATGAACGAACAAACCCGAAACTCATCCCGCAGCGGTGGCCGCGCCGCGCGTCGTGCCGCCCGTGCGTCAGCTCTTCCGGAACATCTTCGCCCGATTCGGCCTGGTATGGAGGGCGGAACCCTGAAGGTTCTGACCCAAGCACAGATCGAACGCATCCACGAGGCCGCTCTGACCGCACTGGAAACCATCGGCCTTGCTGATGCGCCACAAAGTGGGATCGACTATCTCGTGGCTGCGGGATGCACCTTGGGCGACGATGGCCGCATCCGCTTTCCGCGCGCATTGGTCGAGGACACAATCGCCAAGGCCAATCGCTCGATCACTCTGCACAGCCGGGACGGCAAATCGGATCTGGAGCTGTCGGGAACGCGTGTCCATTATGGCACCGCAGGCGCAGCGGTCAGCATGGTCGACGTGCATGGGCAGGAATATCGCGACTCGACCCTGCAGGACCTGCATGACGCGACTCGCATCTGTGAACAGCTTGAAAACATTCACTTTGTTCAGCGCCCCATGGTGTGCCGAGATATCGCCGACAACCTTGAGATGGATCTGAACACGGTCTACGCCACCACCTCAGGCACGTTCAAACATATCGGTACGTCGTTCACGGAGCCCAGCCATGTGGCCCCCGCCATCGAGATGCTGCACATGATCGCGGGCGGAGAGGACAAGTGGCGCGAGCGGCCCTTCATGTCCAACTCCAACTGCTTCGTTGTGCCCCCGATGAAATTCGCCACCGAAAGCTGCGAGGTGATGGAAGAATGCATCAAGGCCGGAATGCCGGTTTTGTTGCTTTCTGCGGGCATGGCAGGAGCTACCGCACCCTCGACCGTTGCCGGAGCGATCACACAAGCCACCGCCGAATGTCTGGCGGGTTTGGTTTATGTAAACGCCGTAAAGCCCGGTGCTCCCGCGATTTTTGGCACTTGGCCTTTTGGTCTGGACCTGCGCACGGGTGCAATGTCCATCGGCTCGGGTGAACAAGCTCTGCTAACCGCTGGCTGCGCGCAAATGCACCAGTTCTACGATCTGCCCGGTGGTGCCGCAGCTGGTGCATCGGACGCGAAATTGCCCGACATGCAGGCCGGTTGGGAACAAATGTGTTCGAACGTCATGGCTGGGCTGTCAGGCCTGAACATGGTGTATGAAGCCGCAGGCATGCATGCCTCGTTGCTGGGGTTCTGCCACGAGAGCCTGATCCTGAGCGATGACCTGATCGGACAGGCACAGCGCTGTGTGCGCGGAATCGAGGTAACGGACGAGACGCTGGCACTGGATCAGATGGCCGAAGTCTGCATGGGTGGTCCTGGGCATTATCTTGGCACCGATGCGACGCTAGGCCGTATGCAGGCAGATTACGTCTATCCTACCTTTGGTGACCGATCATCTCCGAAGGAATGGGTTGAGCTTGGCAAACCAGATCTGATCAAAAAGGCAGTGAAGCGGAAGGAAGAGATCCTCGCCGTGCCATCCCCGGCCAGATTCGACCCGCTTTTGGACGCGGAAATTCGCGGCAAGTTCAACATTTACTTACCCGCGTAAGCCGCTGAAAAATAAGCGGCCCGGATATTCCGGGCCGCCAGCATTCCTGCTTGATCAGCCGTTGGACGGCGGCAGCAGGCCCGCTTGTTCAGCAATGGTGATCTCATCCTGATCCAGTGCACCGTCGCCGTTTGCGTCCATCTGCGCAAAGCCTTCGGCATCAACGTCAGGCACGACGGCCTGAACTTCATCGATCGTCAGCACGCCGTCGCCGTTGGTATCGGCGGCGCTTTGGCCAACGGCCAATGTCGGCAGGCCAAGTGCGAAGGTTGAGATAAGGGCCATTATTTGCAGTTTCATGTTATGCCTCCTGATTGCGTTTTCTTGAGTGTTTGCGTCCGGACAAGCGCCAAAAAAAGGCCATCTTGAAAGCGTGTCACCCGCTCAGATTGATATGACCGCATTCGAGCCAATCTCTGCGTGTTTGACTGAGTCGCATTTGCGGAGGCTTGCCGGGCGAAATCGCCCGCGCAGGTTTCGGCAACTCTTGCCCGATCCAAACGGGATGATCCGGCAATGCCCTGCTCAAATCCACGACTCAGGGTTGAAAAAAGAAAGGGGGCCGAAGCCCCCTGTCAGTTTCGCCTTCCAGGCTCATTTCGTTGACCGCCCGGTGTTTTTTTGCCTGCGGCCTGGACAGCGCATGGGACGAGCGCACCCGTCCCGTGAGAGAGTGGGAGGGAGCAAATATTCCGCCCCACCCTGTTCCCGGCCGACACGGGCATGTCGGCCGAGTGAAACAAGGCATCGATGGTAAGTCTCAGCGCCTTGCTTCGTATTCGTCGGGGCCGGTTACTGTGGCAGCATCCGACCCCTGCACCCCGGGTTGCCGGGGCGCTAAACTCAGCTACACCCGCTAGTCGCGCCGCAGGTGTTGCATTTCATGCAGGTGCCGTTGCGCACCAGCGTGTAGTTTCCGCATTCGCCGCATGGATCGCCCTCGTACCCTTGCATCTTGGCTTTGGTACGGGCGTCCATTCCGGTCGCAACCGCCGTCTCAGCGGGTGCTTCGAATGTCGCTGCGGTTTCGGCCATACCGGACACGTCGGCTTGACCACCATTGAAGACCATCAGATCCTGCGGTAGCCGCTTGCGCAGATACCCAGTCGAGCTGATTTGTTTCAGCACTTCCAGAGATTTGGTTGCCGCGCTTTCACTGATTTCCGATACGTTGGACAGACCATCCTCTTCGCCGCGACCCAGATCGTCGAAGGTTGCGCCTTCGGGTTTGACATGCGCCAGATCGGTGCGGTCCAGATAGGACACAGCCAGTTCGCGGAAGATGTAATCAAGGATCGACGTCGCGTTTTTGATCGAGTCGTTGCCCTGCACCATCCCGGCCGGTTCGAACTTGGTGAAGGTGAAAGCGTCGACGAACTCCTCCAGCGGCACGCCGTATTGCAGGCCAACCGACACAGCGATGGCAAAGTTGTTCATCATCGCCCGGAAGCCAGCGCCTTCCTTATGCATGTCGATGAAAATCTCGCCCAATTTGCCGTCTTCGAACTCGCCAGTCCGCAGATAGACCTTGTGGCCGCCAACGATCGCCTTTTGGGTATAGCCCTTGCGGCGATGCGGCAGTTTCTCGCGGTGGCTGCGGATCATTTCCTTGACCACAACCTTCTCGATCACCTTCTCGGCCAGAACGACGGCTTTTTCTTGCGTCGAACCGCTTTCTAGTACTTCGGCTGCCTCATCGTCATCTTCGACCAGCGCCGCCGCCAGAGGCTGCGACAGTTTCGAGCCGTCGCGGTACAGCGCGTTCGCCTTCACACCCAGCGACCAGCTGAGTTCGTATGCCTTCTGGCAGTCCTCGATGGTCGCGTCATTGGGCATGTTGATCGTCTTTGAGATCGCGCCCGAGATAAAGCTTTGCGCTGCAGCCATCATGGTAATGTGGCTATCAACCCCAAGGAAACGCTTGCCTTTCTTGCCGCACGGGTTGGCGCAGTCGAAGATCGAATAGTGCTCTTCCTTCAGATGCGGCGCACCTTCCAGCGTCATGGTTCCGCAAACATGGTCGTTGGCCGCGTCGATATCCGCCTTGGTAAAGCCCAGATGGCGCAGCAAATCGAAAGTCGGGTCATTCAGCTTGGTCGCCGGGATGCCCAGAACGCCGGTGCAGAAGTCTTCACCCAGCGTCCACTGGTTGAAGACGAACCGGATGTCGAACGCGCTTTCCAGTGCGGCATCTACTTTTGCCAACTCGTTCGGGCCAAAACCATGACCGGTCAGCGAGGTGTGGTTGATCCCCGGCGCGTTGCCGATGGTGCCATGACCAACCGCATAACCCACGATCTCTTCGATCTGAGCCGAGGAATAGCCCAGCTTTTCCAGCGCCGAAGGCACCGAGCGGTTGATGATCTTGAAGTAACCACCGCCGGCCAACTTCTTGAACTTGACCAGAGCAAAGTCCGGTTCGATCCCGGTCGTGTCGCAATCCATCACCAGACCGATGGTGCCGGTTGGTGCGATAACTGTGGCCTGCGCGTTGCGATAACCGTTCTTTTCGCCGAGGCTCAGCGCTTCATCCCAAGCTGACATGGCCAGATCGATCAAACGCTTATCCGGGCAATTGTCGTGATCCAGAGGCACCGGCTTAACAGCCAGTTTTTCATAACCATCGGTCACTCCTTGCGACGCACGACGGTGGTTGCGGATGACGCGCAGCATATGGTCTGCGTTGCGCTCATATCCTTTGAACGGGCCAAGCTCGCCTGCAATCTCTGCCGAGGTCGCATAAGCCACACCGGTCATGATCGCGGACAGCGCGCCACAGATCGAACGCCCCTCATCCGAGTCATAGCTATAGCCCATGTTCATCAGCAGACCGCCAATGTTGGCATAACCCAGACCCAGCGTACGGAAATCGTAAGAGAGTTTCGCAATTTCCTTAGACGGGAACTGCGCCATGGTCACCGAGATTTCCAGCGTCAGCGTCCAAAGCCGCGAGGCGTGCATATAGTCCGCCGCCTGGAACTCACCATCCTTGAAAAAGGTCAGCAAGTTCATCGACGCTAGGTTACAGGCAGTGTCATCGAGGAACATGTATTCCGAACACGGGTTCGAACCGCGGATTTCACCGTCTTCGGGGCAAGTGTGCCATTCGTTGACAGTATCATGGAACTGGATGCCAGGATCGGCACAGGCCCATGCGGCGTGGCCGACCTTTTCCCACAAATCACGTGCTTTGACCGTACGAGCAACCTTGCCGTCGGTGCGGTTGATCAGTTCCCAATCCGCGTCTTTTTCAACTGCGGTCAGGAACGCATTGGTCACCCGGATCGAGTTGTTCGAGTTTTGGCCCGAGACCGAGCTATAAGCCTCCGAATCCCAGTCCGTATCGTAGGTCGGGAATTCAATGCTATCGTGGCCCTGCTTGGCGTAGTCCAGAACGCGCTTGATGTAAGTTTCTGGGATCGCGACATTTTTCGCTTCGCGAACCGCATTTTTCAGGGCGTCGTTTGCGTTTGGATTATAGGCATCATCGGCAGAGCCGTCCCAAGACCGGATGGCCTCGAAAATGCCGTTCAGCATCTTCTCGTGCATCTTCGATCCGGCAACGATCGAGGCCACCTTCTGCTCTTCGATCACTTTCCATTCGATGAATTGCTCGATGTCCGGGTGATCTGCATCGACGATTACCATCTTTGCTGCTCGACGGGTTGTACCGCCTGATTTGATCGCGCCAGCGGCGCGGTCGCCGATCTTGAGAAATCCCATGAGGCCCGAAGACTTGCCGCCACCCGAAAGCGCTTCACCCTCTGCACGCAGATGGCTGAAGTTGGTTCCGGTGCCCGAGCCATACTTAAACAGGCGCGCCTCACGCACCCACAAGTCCATGATGCCGCCTTCGTTGACCAGATCATCGTCGACCGACTGGATGAAGCAAGCATGCGGTTGCGGATGCTCATAAGCGGATTTCGATTTGGTTAGCTTGCCGGTTTTGTAGTCAACATAGTGGTGCCCCTGCGCCGGGCCATCGATCCCATATGCCCAGTGCAGACCGGTGTTGAACCACTGCGGCGAGTTCGGAGCTGCACGCTGGGTCGCCAGCATATAGCGCATCTCGTCAAAATAGGCGCTCGCGTCCTCTTCAGTCGAGAAATAGCCGCCCTTCCAGCCCCAATAAGCCCACGCGCCGGCCAGACGATCAAAAACCTGTTTCGATGAGGTTTCGCCATCAAATTCAGCATCTTCCGCAGGAACCGATCGCCACAGGAATTCGGGAACGTTCTTTTCCTTAACCTTCTTCAGCTTGGAGGGAACACCGGCCTTGCGGAAGTACTTCTGTGCGATGACATCGCTAGCCACCTGGCTCCATTTTGCAGGCACTTCGATCGCGTCCAGACGGAACACGATTGTGCCATCCGGATTGCGAATCTCGGATGTTGCGGACACAAAATCCAGATCGGCATATGCATCCTGTCCCGGTTTGGTGAATTTTCTCTCAATCTTCATGTCCGCTGCCCCAGCTTCGATCTGTCCAAATTTCAAGTCCCGGCACTAAATCTTGATGCTGCGGGGTGCCGCCCGCACTACCGACGAATTTGAGACGCAAGGGACCGGACGCTGCCTAGAACAGCGCAGAACCGCGAATACGGTCTACGTCTTAGTGGTATGCTTTCCGTCCCTCGCCCGATGCCTTTTCCGGTCATTGCCTACCAGATTTAGTGGCTCGTCTTTCGGCCCATACAATCTGACGTATATTCCCATAGTTGGTCAACGGGCTTTTTCGGTCATTTTTGGAATCTTTTAGCTTGACCTGTTTTGCTGAACCGGCGGAATTTCGCCGCATCGCGATTCCTCCACAGACATGTCCCGGACGACCAGCCCATTCCGCCTTGATGTGTCAGAGTGATTTCTCGTGTTTTCCGCCACAGTTAGAGGTCATTGATCAACCGATCCCGCGTTAAGGAGATGTTCAGAGAATCATCGTCACGACATCGCAGCGCGTGCCATACTTGAAATCACACGACATTTCTGGATGGGAAATCTACTCTACATGCGTTTGATTTCATTGTTAACTATTGTGGCGCTAATCGTGTCCTGCACATCACAGGAAGCACCACCTGCATCTCGCAGCGCGCAATTCGACGGTTATCCGCAGAACCTTTTCAATTCCTTCAGGACCGACTGCGCGGGGCCGGGCGACAAGTATATCAAGACCACCGCAAGCATCTTTGAATGCCGCGAGACCTTGCCGCCCGAGGCAACGGCGTATTTGATTCTCAGCTTCAACGGCTATCCGCAGAACTTGCCGCAAATCGTAACGCGGCTGAGCTCGACCAAGAATCAGGCCGGGTATCGCGTGGACGCAGAGTTGTACTTTCTGGTTCCGCAGAAAGATGGTTCAACTCTTAGAATACCTATTGAAAGCAAAGATTTGGACAGGGATTTTTCCAAACTCTACACCGACTATGGCGGAACGCCAGTGTAGAGGAAAAATGGTCGGGGCGGCAGGATTCGAACCTACGACCCCCTGTACCCAAAACAGGTGCGCTACCAGACTGCGCCACGCCCCGGACCGTGCGCCTTCCTAAACGTGCCGATCTGATTTGAAAAGCCCTAACAGGGCCAAATTGCAGGACCTTGCGAAAAAACTTCGTGGCGCATCTGCGAACCAGGCCGAATGGCGTAACGCTCGGCTAGGCCAGCGTTGATTTCCAGGACCGCATAAACCGAATCGCCGCCTTCGATTGGGCTCAGATCCCCCGGAATTGCACCTTCGTGCACACGCGTCACCGTGCCCGCGCGATCAACAAAGATCATATCAAGCGGAATCAGGGTATTCTTCATCCAGAACGCAACAGGTTGCGGCGGATCAAAAACAAACAACATTCCAGATCTGTTCGGCATGCTTTCGCGAAACATCAATCCGCGCGATCGCTCTTTCGGTGTGATGGCCAGCTCAACGTCGAAGCGAACCTCTGCCAGATCATTTCGAAGCTCGACACGATCCGGACGGCATTCAGCCCGCGCGATCCCGCCAATCAAAAAACTCAGGAGCGCCAGTACGAAAGCCGTTCTCATCATTCAGAACCTAGTCGTTCAGGGCCGCTTCCCAGGCCAGAACCTGCGCGGCCATTCTTCCGCGCTTGCCATCAATGACCCGCATGGCCAGCGCTTCGCCCGGTTGCAGATCTGCCAACCCAGAACGACGTAGCACCTCGATATGCAGGAATACGTCTTCACTGCTGCCGAAAACATTGGCAAAGCCAAACCCTTTGCCCTTGTCGAACCATTTGACGCGCGCAGCCTCAAGCGGAGCGCTGCCGATCACGGTTGGATCAAGCTCGGCAAAATCGGCCAACATCATAGTTTCCGCGCGAACAGGCGGGTCAACACTGATCACTTCGACCGCTTGAACACCGCGATCAGTTTTGTGGGTCATGATCTCGATGCCGGCGCCATCCGCGACCGAGCTTTGCCCGAAGTTTCGCAGCACGTTGACGTGCAACAGAATGTCCGGGCCGCCTTCGTCAGACACAACAAATCCGTATCCCTTGGCGGGATCGAACCATTTTACGTGTCCACGGACGCGGTACATGCTGTTCAGATCTTCTGGCACTGTTTTCCCATTACGATAGGCAAGTCGTTAAGGGTTTCTTGTTTATGTTTTGGCTCGCAAATTCAAGCTGAAAAAAGCTATTGTCTGCAAACAGTTGCATTTCACGCAACGCGAACGTCATGGATTTAACCTCAGCACTTGCCAGTCGGAATCGACATTTTGTCGCTTCCACTGAAACCTGTCATGCAACCTGAAGGCACCATCGGCCCAGAACTCGACTTCGACAGGTGTTACACGGTATCCCCCCCAAAATTCAGGGCGAGGCGGGTTGGCACCCAACTTTGCGGTCACTTTAGCCACTTCGGCCATCAGGGATGCACGACTTTCCAGCGGTTGCGACTGGTGTGACGCCCAAGCACCCAAGCGGCTTTTGAGCGAGCGCGAGGCGTAGTACGCGTCCGCCTGCGGCCCATCTTCCTTGGTGATTGTACCACGAACACGGATTTGTCGCCGCAAAGATTTCCAATGCATCACAAAAGCCGCTTTGTGGGCGCTGTCCAACTCCTGAGCCTTGGCGCTGTGATAGTTCGTATAGAAAACAAACGCGTCCTTCTCGATTTCCTTCAGCAGAACCATACGGGCATTCGGCAAACCTTCCGGGTCCACGGTTGCCAAAGCAATCGCATTAGGATCATTCGGTTCGGTCTTTTCTGCCTCGGCCAGCCACCGATCCGCGATTTCAAACGGATCAGCCCCGGCGAAGATGCCATTATGCTCGTTCATTTCCATCCCCAGGAAACAATTAACATGACCCTAAGGCGAGAACCCGCTGCGGGCAAGAGCGCATGGCCTTGAAGCAGGACAATCAATGGCATAAACCAACCGAACACAATGCGACGACAGGCGGAGAACCGAAGATGTCAAATCAGTTGATGGCCGGAAAACGCGGCCTCATCATGGGACTGGCCAATGACAAATCAATCGCATGGGGTATCGCCCGCGCCTTGTCCGACGCCGGGGCCGAGCTGGCCTTTTCCTATCAGGGGGACGCCCTGAAAAAACGCGTCGATCCATTGGCGGCGCAGCTGGGCAGCGAGATCGTTTTGCCCTGTGACGTCAGCGACGAAGAATCAATTAATGAACTCCTCAGCGCGCTCGAAAAGAAATGGGGTAAACTGGATTTCGTCGTCCACGCCATTGGCTTTTCTGACAAGAACGAATTGCGCGGGCGTTACGTCGACACGTCGCGCGCGAACTTTAACCTGACGATGGATGTTTCGGTCTACTCTTTCACCGCCGTTATGCAGCGCGCGGAGAAAATGATGAACGAAGGCGGCAGTGCGATCACCCTCACTTATTACGGCGCTGAACAGGTCATGCCACACTACAATGTAATGGGTGTTGCAAAAGCCGCCCTTGAGGCATCCGTAAAGTATCTGGCCGAGGATTTGGGCAAAGACGGCATTCGCGTGAATTCGATCTCGGCAGGCCCGATCAAAACGCTCGCGGCCAGCGGCATCGGCGATTTCCGTTACATCATGAAGTGGAACGAGTATAACTCGCCCCTGCGCCGGAATGTGACCATCGATGATGTTGGTAAATCGGCCCTGTATCTGCTGTCTGATCTCAGCAGCGGAGTGACAGGTGAAAATCTGCACGTGGATTCAGGCTATCACATCGTCGGGATGAAAGCCGTCGACGCGCCGGACGTTGAAAAAGGATAACAGACCATGAGCGCCAAGGACCGCCTGCCACACGAAAAAGGCTTCCACATCAGCTGGGATCAGATTCATCGCGACTCGCGCGCTCTTGCGTGGCGTCTGGATGGGCAAGGACCAGATGATGGCGCTTGGCGTGCGGTCGTGGCAATTACACGTGGCGGCATGGCCCCCGCGATGATCGTCAGCCGCGAACTGGATATCCGTACGGTCGATACTGTTAGCGTGAAATCCTATCATCATCAGGCGCAGGGCGAAGCAGAAATTCTCAAAGCGCCCAATGCTGATCTGATGGGTGATGGCACCGGTATTCTGATCATCGACGATCTGGTCGATAGCGGCAAAACGCTGGAACTGGTGCGCGATATGTTTCCCAAAGCGCATTTCGCGACCGTATACGCCAAGCCTAAAGGCCGTCCGATGGTAGACACCTTCATTACCGAGGTCAGTCAGGACACATGGATTTTCTTCCCATGGGACATGGCCCTGCAATATGTCGAACCCTATCGGGGCACCGATTAATCAAGCGTTTCAACTAAGCGCTGAAATCACGGACTCACCATGACAATGACCCGCACTGCCGCCACCTTTGCCCCTCCGGTGATGGAGGCACGCCGTTGGCTGGACGGGGTCGAGTTCGCAGTTGACCGTCCGTTGATCAATGTCAGTCAGGCGGCTCCGGTCGATCCGCCCCCGTTAGCGCTGCGGCAAGCAATGGCCGAATTCGCGGTCGAGCAGGACAGCGCGCATCTATACGGCCCGGTTCTGGGCAACGATGACCTGCGGTCCGAACTCGCGGCTCAGATCAGCGCACATTATGCGGCTGAGGTATCGGCGAATCAGATCGCAATCACCTCGGGTTGCAATCAGGCCTTTTCAGCCGTGATTTCGGCAATTACCGATCAGGGGGATGAGGTGATCCTTCCGACCCCTTGGTATTTCAATCACAAGATGTGGCTGGATATGGCTGGGGTAAAAACCGTTGATTTGCCCACAGACGATGATTTGCTTCCCGATCCGGAACGGGCCCGCGCCCTTATCACCGAAAAGACACGGGCGATTTCGTTGGTGACGCCGAATAATCCCGGTGGTGTCGAATATCCTGCGGACTTGGTGCGCCGCTTCTATGATCTTGCGCGGGAAACGGGGCTTCGTCTTTTGGTTGACGAAACCTATCGCGATTTCGACAGTCGATCAGGCGCGCCTCATGACCTGTTCCAGCAATCGGGTTGGGACGATACGTTTGTCCATCTCTACTCGTTCTCAAAAGCCTATCGCCTGACCGGTCACCGTGTCGGCGCGATTTCAACCAGCCCCGCCCTGTTGTCGGAGATCGAAAAATTTCTGGACACGGTCGCAATCTGCCCCGGCCAGATCGGCCAGTTTGCCGCGCTTTGGGGCATGCGGAACTTGACCCAATGGGTTGCGGGTGAACGAGATGAAATTCTCGACCGAAGAGCGGCCATCGCGGAAGGAATGCCACGCCTTGAAGACAAAGGCTGGCGTCTTTTGGGACTTGGCGCTTACTTTGCCTACCTCGAACATCCCTTTGGCATCGCTTCCGACGAATTGGCCCGACGGCTGGTACCCGAGGCAGGTATACTGCTTTTGCCGGGTACCATGTTCATGCCAGAGGGCGATTCCGCGGGAAAGCGGCAGGTTCGCGTAGCATTTGCCAACCTTGACCGCGCCGGTATCGCGCAATTGTTCGACCGATTGCAGGGCTTGTCCTTCTAAGCTTGCCCCCCGGCTGCACGCATCGTATTCAGGGCCGCAACCGACTGGGCAGACATTTGCCGACAAAACCAAGAGGGCACCATGGCCGCAGGCATGAAAAACCTATCCAAAACCTTTGTCTGGATTCTCATGGGTCTTTTGATGCTGGGCCTTGCGGGCTTTGGCGCCACCAGCCTGACCGGAACCGTTCGTACGGTTGCGCAGGTCGGTGATGAAAGCGTTTCGGTCGACGCGTATTTTCGTGAGCTTCAGCGCGAGATCCGGGCCGTCGAAGCGCAAACCGGACAGGCAATGCAGATTTCGCAGGCACATGATCTTGGCCTCGATCAACTTGCCCTTTCGCGCCTGATCGCACTGGCCGCAATCGATAACGAGGTCGGACAGCTTGGCATTTCGATCGGTGACGAGAACCTGCAGGACGAGATTGTACAGATACCGGCGTTCCAAGGTGTAAACGGTACATTCGACCGCGAAGCCTATCGCTTTCAGCTGGAACAGGTCGGAATGACCGATTCCGAATTCGAATCGGATCTGCGCAAAGAATCTTCACGCACCATCGTTCAGGGAGCGGTCATGAGCGGTGTTGAAATGCCCCGTACGCTGACCGAGGCTTTGTCGAACTATGTGCTGGCCCGCCGCAGCTTTACCGTGGCGACCCTGTCAGCCGACCTTCTCGAAACGCCCGTGGCCCAACCCACAGACGCGCAGATTCAGACATATTACGATGAGAATTCCGATCAGTTCACCCTGCCCCGCACCAAGCGACTGACCTACGCCATTCTGTCGCCCGACATGCTGCTCGACACGATCGAAGTGGACGAAGATTCTCTGCGCCGTCTATACGACCAACGCGCTGACGAATTTTTCCAACCCGAGCGCCGCTTGGTCGAGCGTCTGCCCTATCCCAGCGAAGAATCCGCAACCGAGGCGCTGGCACAACTTGAAGTTGGCGGGGCCGATTTCGAACAGTTGGTCCGCGAACGTCAGCTTGAGCTGAGCGATGTTGATCTGGGCGATGTCACACGTGAAGATCTGGGCGATGCAGCCGACGCCGTGTTTGCCGCCGAGATCGACGATGTGGTCGGCCCGCTTCCCACGGTGTTCGGCCCTGCCCTGTTCCGGATCAATGGATCGCTGGCCGAGAACAATGTCAGTTTCGAAGACGCCGAACCCGAACTTCGTGCAGAACTCGCCGCCGACCGAGCGCGCCGTCAGATCGAAGCACAGGCCGAAGACATCAACGACCTGCTTGCAGGCGGCGCAACACTGGAAGAACTGGCCGGTGAGACCGAGATGGAACTGGGTCAGATCGACTGGACCCAGCAAAGCGACGATGGCGTTGCTGCGTATGACGGCTTCCGCTCAGTCGCTGAGGCTGTGCAAGAAGGTGATTTCCCAGAGGTCGCGTTCCTTGAAGATGGTTCGATCTTTGCGCTGCGCTTGAATAAAGTGCTGGAACCGCGCCCGGAACCTCTGGAAAGCGCCCGTGACCGTGTCGCCGAGGCATGGCTGCAGGTAGAAACTGCGAAAGCGCTGCAAAATCAGGGCAACACGGTTCTGACCCAACTGGCAACAGATGGCGACTTTACCGCCACAGGCCTGCCCTTCCGCGTCGAAAATGCGCTGACACGTACCGCATTCCTCGAGGATGTTCCCGTGGACTTCATGACTCAGGTGTTTGAAATGGACCCTGGTGAGCTGCGTGTCATTCCCGGAAACGGTAACGCCCTGATCGTGCGTCTGGATGAAGAGCTACCTCCGGCGGAAACCGATGAGCAACGCCAGATGCAGGATGCACTGGCTGCGCAATTGAGCCAGGCGCTGGCGCAGAACATCTTTGACATCTATGTGCGCAATGCCCAGACACGCGCACGCCCTGTGCTGGATCAGCAAGCGCTGAACGCGGTACGGGCCAGTTACTAAAAGAGACAGAACATGGCCCTGACCCCGGATTTCGAAAGTTTCGCGCGCGCTTATGATGCAGGCGAAAATCAGGTCGTCTATACCCGCCTCGCCGCTGATCTGGATACGCCGGTTTCACTGATGCTGAAACTGACAGGCGCTCAGAAAGACGCCTTCATGCTCGAGTCGGTAACCGGGGGTGAAGTGCGTGGGCGCTATTCGATCATCGGAATGAAGCCCGATCTGATTTGGTGCTGTCAGGGCGAGACATCGGCCTTGAACCGATCAGCCCGCTTCGATGCCGAGGCGTTCGAGCCACAGGATGGCAACCCGATGGACAACTTACGCGCCTTGTTGGCTGAAAGCCGCATCGCGCTTCCCGATGACCTGCCGCAGGCCGCCGCTGGCCTGTTTGGCTATCTGGGCTACGACATGGTCCGGTTGGTGGAATACCTGCCGGATGTGAACCCTGACCCGTTGGGCCTGCCCGATGCGATCATGCTGCGCCCCTCGGTCATTGCTGTGTTGGACGGCGTCAAAGGCGAGGTTACCGTGGTGTCGCCCGCATGGGCCAGCGAGGGCCAAAGCGCCAAAGCCGCCTATGCGCAGGCCGCCGAGCGTGTGATGGATGCCGTGCGTGATCTTGAGCGTGCCATGCCGGCCGAGACGCGCGATCTGGGTGACGCAATAGAAGTTGGGGCTCCTGTCTCTAACTTCACCAAATCGGGCTATATGGAAGCCGTTGAAAAGGCCAAGGAATATATCCGTGCAGGTGATATCTTTCAGGTCGTCCCAGCCCAACGCTGGACACAGGATTTTCCGCAGCCGCCATTTGCCCTCTACCGCTCGCTGCGGCGCACCAACCCGTCGCCGTTCATGTTCTATTTCAACTTCGGCGGCTTTCAGGTCGTAGGCGCAAGCCCAGAAATTCTGGTGCGTGTCTTCGGCAATGAGGTCACAATCCGCCCTATCGCGGGTACCCGCCCGCGTGGCGCGACGCCCGAAGAAGACAAAGCCAACGAAATCGACCTGCTGGCCGACAAGAAAGAACTCGCCGAGCACCTCATGTTGCTGGACCTGGGCCGCAATGACACCGGGCGTGTTTCTAAGATTGGAACCGTGCGTCCTACCGAAGAGTTCATCATCGAGCGCTACAGCCACGTGATGCACATCGTATCAAACGTGGTCGGTGAACTGGCCGAAGACAAGGACGCATTGGACGCGTTCTTTGCCGGGATGCCTGCAGGCACGGTATCAGGCGCGCCCAAAGTGCGCGCGATGGAGATCATCGACGAGTTGGAGCCTGAAAAGCGCGGCATCTACGGTGGCGGTGTCGGGTATTTCAGCGCAGGCGGCGACATGGATATGTGCATCGCGCTGCGGACGGCCATTGTGAAAGACCACAAACTGTATATCCAAGCTGGAGGCGGCGTTGTCTATGACAGCGACCCAGAAGCGGAATACATGGAGACCGTCCATAAATCGAACGCCATTCGCGGCGCGGCTGCGGATGCGGCGCGGTTTACAGGCAGCGGAAACAGCTAGTGGGGTGGCGGATGGTCGCTGCCGTCACCCGTCCGTCAGCGATCCGGCAACGCCCTGCTGGACTTCTTTCATCATCACGGCAGAAATTGGGGCCATCGCCACGCGGCTGCCGCGATCCTCAAGCCCCCACAGCAACAGAGCCGAGATCGTCTCGGGACGCAGACGACCCAGCATCACCACGGCACCTTCCTGTCCGGCGCGGAAGGCTGCCTGATCCAGAAAACGCCGCATGATCTTGGGGTCCTGTTTGGCACCATCGAAATCGCGGAACACTACGCTGGATGGAATGCCGTTGCGCGCTGCAAGCTTTTGCGCAGTGTTTAGACCATTGTCCTGCGTCACCAGCCCGCGCCCGGTATCTCCTGCAATCGCCGCAACCTGATCAGCCAGCTTTCGGTTGCCCTGAATGCCGCTTCCGACACCTTCCAGAATGCCAACGGTTTGAGGCAATTGATCCAACCACACCGACAACGACACCTCAGCGTCCTGAGCACTGGCGGCTTCGTGCATGTCAACCAAGGCCAATACTTCAAATCCAGCCTCGCGATGACGGGCCATTTTTTCCGCTGCATTCGGGTCAGACGGGCTGACGGCAAAACTTAGCGGGTATGGGAAATCCTGCAACGCCTCGACCCCAAAAGCCCCTTCATCATCGATCAGAATGATCGACATCAATGGCTTGGATTCTGGATTTTCGAAGGTGGCAGCATGTGCTTCGATGGGCTTGGCCACCACTTCTGGAGTAATCACGGCTTGTTCGACGGGCGGGTCATCCCTCTCGGTTAGGGGCACGACACGCTTGCCGATCAACGAACCGGAACCTGTAACCCCCTCTCCGCCAATTTGCGGCAGGGTCAATACGCGCGGCTGACGTACAGGGCGGGTATCTTCTTCACCCTCAACCGCGATTGGATTTTCATCAGGCACGGGTTCCGCTTCCTCAGCCTCTGGAGCGGCATCCGGCACTTCGACGGTCTCAGGCTGCAGGGCTGCGACCTGAGGGACCTCCTTGGGCGTTTCTTCCGCAACCTGCGGTTCCGGGGCTTCCTCGGGCGCAGGCGCTGCTGGAGCATCCGCGAGCGCTGCCGGTTCGGCTTCCTGTTGTGGCGAGGTCGGTTCGGCAAGTGGATTTGGCGGTGCCGCGGGCGCTTCGGTTTGAACGGTCACGTCAGAAGATGAGATCGCTGCAGGTGCCTCGGCTACGGTCGGTGCTCCACCCGCCTCAGGACGGGCACCGGGCTCAAGCTCGATACCTGCCAAGCCATCCAGCGAATCTGATGATAGATCGGGGGTTTCAGGGCCGGATGGTGGCAACTCAACCAGATCGGCATCGGCATTGCTTTCTTCAACTTTCGCAGCCTCCAGGGGCTGCGGAGTATCAGCCACTTCGGGCGCTGTTGCCGTCACATCTGGTTTACGTGACAAAGGAGTTGTCAGCGAAAGAACCGCGCCCAGTGCCAATACCGAGACCGCCCCGGCGATCGCTCCACCGTAAAATCCGCTCATCGAAATCTCGCCTCTCGCGTTGTTTCGTGCCTCATCTGCCCAGACGCCATCTTCCGCGACGCTCACCTGTACGGTGTCAAGTTGGGTATGTCCTCTTGACGCTGCCGCACAAGCCTGAGCATGTATGTCCCGACATTATACCGCGCTCAGGGACTGCATCGCCAGCCCGAAATGCCCATAGGAAGATAAGTGCCCAAATGCTGCTGCTGATCGACAACTATGACTCGTTTACCTACAACCTCGTTCATTATCTGGGTGAGCTCGGGGCCGAGATGGTCGTGCGCCGGAATGACGCGCTGGATGTGCAAGAAGCAATGGCGATGAACCCGGCTGGTATTCTGCTCAGCCCCGGCCCTTGTGATCCCGATCAGGCGGGCATCTGTCTGGCCTTGACCGAAGCCGCGGCCGAAACGCAAACACCGCTGATGGGGGTCTGTCTGGGGCATCAAACCATCGGTCAGGCATTTGGCGGCAAGGTTGTGCGCTGTCATGAGATCGTGCACGGGAAAATGGGCACGATGAAACACACCGGCAAAGGTGTATTCGCTGGCCTGCCCTCGCCCTTCGAGGCCACCCGGTATCATTCGCTTGTCGTAGAACGCAAAAGCCTGCCCGATTGCCTTGCGATCACGGCCGAGCTTGAGGATGGCACGATTATGGGTCTGCAGCACAAAGAACTGCCGATCCACGGCGTCCAGTTTCACCCGGAATCCATCGCGTCCGAGCATGGTCACGCCCTGCTCAAGAACTTCCTGAACGAAATGAAAGTCCCCGCATGAGCGACGCTCTGAAACCGCTGATCGGTGCTGCGGCCGATCGACCTTTGACCCGTGCCGAGGCTGAACAGGCCTTTGGCATCCTCTTTGATGGGGCCGCCACGCCCAGCCAGATTGGCGGGTTGCTGATGGCAATGCGCACGCGCGGCGAGACGGTCGAGGAATACGCCGCCGCCGCTGCCGTAATGCGCGCGAAATGCAATGCAGTGAAAGCTCCCGCTGGCGCGATGGACATCGTTGGCACGGGGGGCGACGGCAAAGGAACACTCAATATCTCGACAGCCACGGCTTTTGTGACGGCGGGCGCCGGTGTCACCGTTGCAAAACACGGTAATCGGAACCTGAGCTCGAAATCCGGCGCAGCAGATGCTCTTGGGCAGCTAGGTATCAACGTAATGGTCGGCCCGGAAGTTGTTGAAAAAGCGCTGAAAGAAGTCGGTATCGGTTTCATGATGGCCCCAATGCACCACCCGGCGATCGCCCATGTCATGCCTTCGCGGCAAGAACTGGGTACGCGCACGATTTTCAACATTCTGGGCCCCCTGACCAACCCCGCCGGGGTGAAGCGCCAACTGACCGGTGCGTTCAGCCGCGACCTGATCCGCCCGATGGCCGAAACTCTGGGTCTGCTTGGGGCTGAACATGCCTGGCTAGTCCACGGCTCAGACGGTACGGATGAGCTTACGATCACCGGGGTCAGCTGGGTCGCATCAGTTGAGGACGGCGTTGTCAAAGAGGTCGAGCTTCACCCCGAAGATGCAGGCCTTCCGGTGCATCCGTTCGAAGATATCATCGGCGGCACGCCCGAAGAGAACGCGGTCGCCTTCCGCGCCCTGCTGGATGGGGCACCTTCAGCCTACCGCGACGCGGTGTTGCTGAACTCGGCAGCGGCGCTGGTCGTTGCAGATGCGGCACGCGATCTGCGCGAGGGCGTTTCGATGGCCACAGAAAGCATTGATAGCGGCAAGGCCCGTGAAAAGATCACCGCGCTGGCGCGCATTACACAGGAAGCCGCATGACCGAGACCGTTCTGGACAAAATCAAAGCGTACAAGCTGGAAGAGATCGCTGCGGATAAGGCGCATAAGCCTCTGGAAACACTAGAATCTGAGGCACGGAACGCACCCGAGGTACGCGGTTTTGCCGAAGCCCTGCATTCGGCTATGCGCAAGGGGTACGGATTGATCGCCGAGGTCAAAAAGGCCAGCCCGTCCAAAGGTCTGATCCGCGCTGATTTCGATCCGCCCGCGCTTGCCAAAGCTTATGAAGAGGGCGGCGCGGCTTGCCTGTCGGTTCTGACGGACACGCCTAGCTTTCAGGGTGACAAGTCCTTTCTGACCGAAGCGCGCGCGGCCTGTTCGTTGCCAGCATTGCGGAAGGACTTCATGTACGACCCCTATCAGGTGGTCGAAGCGCGTGCATTGGGTGCGGATTGCATCCTGATCATCATGGCATCGGTCAGCGATGCACAGGCCGCCGAGCTTGAGCAAACCGCGTTTGACTGGGGCATGGATGTTCTGATCGAAGTCCATGACGCAGACGAGCTTGCGCAGGCATCGCAGCTGAAAAGCCCGCTGATCGGGATAAACAACCGCAATCTCAAGACCTTCGAGACGACTCTTGATACAACTCGTCATCTGTCAAAGCTGGTTCCAGCGGATCGCACGATCGTCTGCGAGAGCGGCCTGAGCACTCCGGCGGACCTCGCCGATATCGCCCGCTACGGTGCGCGCTGTTTCCTTATTGGTGAAAGCCTGATGCGTCAGGATGATGTAGCTTCGGCAACTCGAGCACTGCTCGCCAACCCGCTCATTCCCGGAGTGATGTGATGCCGCTGACCCATTTTGATGCCAAAGGTGAGGCCCATATGGTGGACGTGTCCGACAAGGCTGTCACCGACCGGGTTGCGGTTGCATCTGGATACATCAAGATGGCGAAGGAAACCTTTGATATCATTTCAGAAGGACGCGCTAAGAAAGGCGATGTTCTTGGTGTTGCCAGACTTGCGGGCATAATGGGCGCCAAGAAAACGCCTGACCTGATACCTCTGTGTCATCCGCTACCCGTGACCAAAGTCGCAATTGAACTGAGCTTAGACCCGGACCTTCCCGGCGTTCAGATTGAAGCGACTGTAAAGACTTCCGGCCAGACCGGCGTAGAGATGGAAGCGCTGACAGCAGTCTCGACAGCCGCACTGACGGTTTACGATATGGCGAAGGCCGTGGACAAATCGATGGAGATCGGCGGCATTCGTGTTCTACTGAAAGACGGCGGAAAATCAGGGCGTTACGAGGCATCATGATCTCGGTTGAAGAAGCGCGGGCTCTGCTGTTCGATCTGGTCTCACCGCTGCCCGCAGAAACGGTTGCCCTTGCCGAGGCTGCCGGTCGTATCCTGGCAGAAAACGTTGCAGCAACGCGTGATCAGCCGCCCTTTGCTGCGTCATCGATGGATGGGTACGCCGTCAAGGCGGCCGAAGTCGAACTGCATGCAATGTTCAAAGTGGTTGGCGAAGCAGCGGCCGGACGTCGCTTTGCTGGAAGCGTCGGACCCGGCCAAGCTGTGCGGATATTCACTGGTGCGCCTGTGCCGGATGGTGCAGATTTCGTCGTCATACAGGAAGATGTCGACCGACGCGGTGATCTGATCACCATAATCGACGCCCCCGGTGAAAAGGCCAATATCCGCCCTGCGGGGATCGATTTCAGCATCGGTACGCAGATCACGGCCCCGCGCCAGCTCAGACCCGAAGATGTCGCATTAATGGCAGCGATGAACATCGCTTCGGTCCCTGTGACCCGCAAACCCGTGGTTGCACTAATCTCAACCGGTGACGAACTGGTGATGCCCGGAGAAACACCCGGCCCCGATCAGATCATCGCCTCAAATACCTTTGGTCTTAAGGCGTTACTGGAAGATGCTGGCGCACAAGTTCGTGTACTTCCTATCGCACAAGATACCTTAGCGTCATTAGAAACAGCTTTTGGCTTGGCACAGGGCGCTGACCTCGTGGTGACAATCGGAGGGGCGTCGGTTGGCGAGTACGACCTGGTTGCGGATGTCTCGGAAGGTCTTGGGCTGAAGCAATCGTTCTACAAGATTCGCATGCGACCGGGTAAACCACTGATGGCCGGGCGGTTTGGGGATGCTGCGATGGTCGGTCTACCCGGAAACCCGGTCAGTGCCATGGTGTGCGGTTACCTGTTCCTCATCCCAATGGTGCGCCGCATGTTGGGGATTGAACAGGCCCTACAGCCATTCCAACGCGCCCGCCTTTCTGCCCCGCTCGAAAAAAATGGCCCGCGTGAGCATTATATGCGGGCGGTGTTGGACAACGGCGGCATCCGCGCCTGTGATGATCAGGACAGCTCGCTGCTAAGTGTTTTGGCGCAAGCCAATGCACTATTGTTACGCCAACCCCACGATCCCGCGCGCGAGGCCGGGGATGAGGTCCTTTACCTGCCGATCTAGCAAATCCGTTGACACAAAACGTGAACATGCGTAGAACAAAAGAAAACGCATGAGCGACGAGGTATGAGCAATGCTGACCAAGAAGCAATTGGATTTGCTGGAATTCATCCACAAACGCGTGCAAGCGGACGGTGTTCCGCCCAGTTTTGATGAGATGAAGGCCGCGTTGGATCTACGGTCAAAATCCGGGATTCATCGACTGATCACCGCGCTGGAAGAACGTGGCTTTATCCGCCGCCTTGCCCATCGAGCCCGTGCCATCGAAGTTGTCAAGCTGCCCGAAAGCCTTGGGGGAGAGCCAACTACAGGTTTCAAACCCCGTGTGATTGAAGGCGATCGCCCTGAAGGTCCACGCCCCGCGAACTTTGAACCCATCACAGTTGATGCAATGGAATTGCCTGTTATGGGCCGGATTGCTGCCGGTGTACCGATCGAAGCGATCAGCCATGTGTCGCACCGCGTTGCGGTACCGGGCTCGATGGTTTCGGGCCGTGGTGAACATTATGCGCTTGAGGTTCGTGGCGACTCGATGATCGACGCCGGTATCAACGATGGCGATGTCGTGGTGATCCGCGAAACAACGGCCGCTGACAACGGTGACATCGTGGTGGCATTGGTGGAAGATCAGGAAGCCACGCTGAAACGGTTTTTCCGCCGAGGTCAGGCCATTGCGCTGGAAGCGGCGAATCCGGCCTATGAGACCCGCGTGCTGCCAGAGGACAAGGTGAAAGTTCAGGGCCGCCTGGTAGGCTTGATCCGAAGCTACTGAGGCAGCTTGGGGGACCATAGGCGGCGGCCTGAGATATCAGAACTCGCGAACAAACGCCCCTTGGATAACGCAAGACTGCCTGTCTTCCGCAGAAATTCCGTATCGTAAACGCTGCATTCACCGGTCAAAGTCAACGACACCGGGGCGACAATGATCTGATCTTTCCTGCATTCCTGAAAGGCGCTCGCAGCCCGCTTGCTAGTCAAGTGGACAAGCTCTTTGTCTCCCAGAAGAAAACGTTGAATTCCCGCTGGTGCCTCTGGCCATCGCAAAGCGGCCTTTGGTTGATCTGCCCCGTCCCCGTCATTTTCCAGCCAAACCGACGCGACAAATCCGCTGCCTTTCGGTTTGCTCAGCGCGCGCCCGTGTTCAGTCATCACTCCGACCAGCCCGCCGGTATCGGCGATCAGCACGTCTGGGCGGCTTCCCTGACCCCACAGCGCTATCGCCAATGCCGCCGGGGCGATGCCGAGCCACCGTGCGTGCCCTTGCCACAGCATTAGCCACAGAAGAGACAGAGCCAGAACAGGCAATACGAAATAGTCTGGGCTTACCACGTACCCGCGCGCGCCCTCCAGTCCCGCGACCCAATTGGCAACGGTAAGGATCCATCTCAGCCCAAGACCCATTACGTGCAATGCAATCGCTTCAAGCCCAAAAGGTGCAAGAAGGGCGGCGACCACCGCACTTGGAACGACCAGCGTTCCCATGACGGGCACGGAGACGAGATTTGCCAACAACCCGTAGTGTGAAATAGCGTTGAAATGCGCCGCCCCGATCGGAGCTGTCGCGATCCCCGCGATCGCCGAGGATGTCAACAAGGCCAGCATAGGCCGCAGCCATTTTGGGCCTGGCATTGGGCCATAGCCCCGCAACGCGCCAAACCCTGCGACCAAGGCGGTTGTGGCTGCAAAAGACATCTGAAATCCGGGGCTCAAAAGAGTTTCTGGACGAAAGGTAAGAACAATCAGCGCAGCCACGGCCACCGCCCGCAACGAAATCGCGCGCCGGTCCAGCAATACGGCCCCCAGCATAACGCAGACCATCACAAAGGCGCGCTCAGTCGCGACGTTCCCACCAGACAGAAGCAGGTAGATTGTCGACGCGAATAACGCGCAGAGCGCTGCCACCTTGCGTACGGGCATGCGAAGCGCGATGACAGGTACCATTGAGAACCCCATGCGGCACGCCACAAAAACGAAACCGGTCAGCAAACCCATGTGCAGGCCCGAAATCGCCAGAAGATGAGCCAGGTTGGACGCGCGCAACGCCTCTAACGAGGCCTGCCCCATCCCGCTGCGATCACCGGTAGTTACGGCGGCGGCAAAGCCCCCGACTTCGCCCGGCAGGATCGTGCGCACCCGATCCGAGATCTCCATGCGCAAGGCCGTGATACGCACTCCGTCCAAACCATCTTGCGCCGCAGCCGACGTCAGGACCGGAACCCGAGTGTATCCAACAGCGCCAAGTTGCTGGAACCAGGCGTGGCGGCGAAAATCAAAACCTCCGGGTTCAACTGGCCCTTGCGGCGGCGAAAGATGTGCTGTGGTCATAATCCGCTGACCCGGGGACAGCGCAACTGACTCCCCGTGAATAGACAGCCGGATGCGCCGGGGTCTTTGATCAGCAGGAACGTCCCCGATCCGCACCTGATCCAATGTCACCCTCAGCGCATCCGACGCAGAGCGGTCCAGCGCTACGACCCTCCCCTCGACCGGGCCATAGTAACGCCATTGCAGGACCGGCTCCGCAACCATATGTGCCCGCGCCCCGGCCAGAGCGAACCCCATCGCGATCAGGGCTAAGCCAGTGGCCAGCGGTGACCACGCGGCCCCCATCCAACGGGTGGAGGCAAGCGCCAGCAAGGCAAGCGCCAGAACGCCGACATAGAGCTCAACCTCAGGTTCGAACCTGAGGCTGAAATACCAACCAATCCCGACCGCCAGGCAGATCGGGGACCACGGAAACAAGTGCCCCCGCTGGGTCAGCAACGCGGTCTCGACCCGTGTCAGAACACGCATGGTTGCCCCCGTCCTTCGGGCTGGGTAGATAGTCGCCAAACTATGCCCGCTAAGGTTACCAAAAGGTTAATCCACACCATGTCCGATCAGGTCGTCACCCGTTTTGCCCCCTCTCCCACCGGATTTCTGCATATCGGTGGCGCCCGCACTGCTCTGTTCAACTGGCTTTATGCGCGGGGTCGCGGCGGCAAGTTCCTGTTGCGGATCGAGGATACCGATCGGGAACGTTCCACGCCGGAAGCAACAGCGGCCATACTGCAAGGCATGGACTGGCTAGGGCTTGATCATGACGGTGAGGTCGTCAGCCAATTCGAGGGTGCCCCTCGACATGCAGAGGTCGCGCATCAATTGCTGTCCGACGGCAAGGCATACAAGTGCTTTTCGACGCAGGAAGAAATCGCTGCATTCCGTGAACAGGCGCGGGCCGAGGGGCAGTCGACCCTGTTTCGCAGCGCATGGCGCGAGGCCGACCCGGCCACCCATCCGGACGCACCTTACGTGATCCGCATCAAGGCTCCGCAAGACGGTGCCACTGTGATCCGCGATCAGGTGCAGGGCGATGTCACCATTCGCAACGATCAGTTGGATGACATGATCCTGCTGCGTTCGGATGGGACTCCGGTCTATATGCTGGCCGTTGTGGTTGACGATCATGATATGGGCGTGACTCATGTGATCCGGGGCGACGATCACCTCAACAACGCCGCCCGTCAGATGATGATCTACGAGGCGATGGGTTGGGATGTACCAGTCTGGGCGCATATCCCTTTGATCCATGGACCCGATGGGAAAAAGCTCAGCAAACGTCACGGTGCGTTGGGGGCGCAAGAATATCAGGCCATGGGATATCCGGCATCCGGAATGCGCAATTATCTGGCTCGGCTGGGCTGGAGCCATGGGGATGATGAGTTCTTTACCGATGCCCAAGCTAAAGAGTGGTTCGATCTGGATGGCATCGGCAAAAGCCCGGCGCGGTTTGATGTGAAGAAGCTTGAAAACCTTTGTGGACAACATATTGCCGTCGGGGAAGATGCCGCGCTGCAGCATGAAATTCAGGGATATCTGAAGTCAGCTGGTTTGCCGCCGCTTTCCGAAACACAATCCAGTGATTTGGTCCGTGCGATGTATTGCCTCAAGGATCGCGCACGTACGTTCCCGGAACTCATTGAAAAAGCTCATTTTGTGCTTACATCGCGACCTATCCAGCCAGATGAAAAGGCCGCAAAGTCGCTGACATCTGTATCCGACGGTATACTGAAAGAATTGACGCCGCAGCTGCAAAATGCTAGCTGGTCCCGAAACGAACTGGAGGAGACCCTGAATTCGTTCGCAGAGGCGAATGGGGTTAAGTTCGGCAAATTGGCTGGTCCGCTGCGGGCGGCACTAGCGGGCCGGGCAGTTACACCTTCGGTATTTGACATGATGCTTGTGCTTGGGCGCGATGAAACCCTGGCGCGGCTTTCTGATGCAGCGAACCCGGCCTGATTTCACATAAGGGTAACGCTGCTCCGTTAAGAACGGACTGCGCGACGGAACGCAGTCGTTGCCTGCTTTGTCGGACAGCGATCCGGCATACGCACGAATGAAGAAGGGACAAACATGACCGAGAGCAAAAAATCAGCCAAACTGACTGTCCACGGCGAAAGCTATGATCTGCCGGTGTTTTCTCCGACCGCTGGGCCCGATGTGATCGATATTCGCAAGCTCTATGGTCAGGCTGGCGTCTTTACTTATGATCCGGGTTTCACGTCCACCGCAAGCTGTGACAGCACCATTACATTCATCGACGGTGACAAGGGTGAGTTGCTGCATCGCGGTTATCCGATCGAACAGATCGCCTCGAAGTCGCATTTCCTCGAACTCAGCTATCTGCTGCTGTATGGAGAGCTGCCTTCGGCGAAGGATCTGGAGAACTTCGAGACCACAATCACCCGGCACACGATGCTGCACGAGCAGATGCAGTATTTCTATCGCGGCTTCCGCCGGGATGCGCATCCGATGGCCATCATGGTGGGTGTGGTTGGTGCCATGTCCGCGTTCTATCACGATTCGACCGACATCGCGGACCCGCGTCAGCGTGAAGTAGCTTCGCACCGTTTGATCGCAAAAATGCCGACCATCGCGGCCTGGGCCTACAAATACCATATCGGTCAGCCCTTCGTGTATCCGCGCAACGACCTGGACTATGCGTCAAACTTCTTGCGCATGTGTTTTGCCGTTCCTGCCGAAGATTACGAGGTGAACCCGATTCTGGCACGCGCCATGGATCGTATCTTCATGCTGCAGGCTGATCACGAACAGAACGCCTCGACTTCGACGGTGCGTCTGGCATCTTCTTCGGGTGCAAACCCGTTCGCCTGTATCGCGGCCGGTATCGCCTGTCTCTGGGGTCCGGCCCATGGTGGTGCGAACCAGGCTTGCCTTGAAATGCTGGAAGAGATCGGCAGCGTGGACCGCATCCCCGAGTTTATCGAGCGCGCCAAAGACAAAGATGACCCGTTCCGTCTGATGGGCTTTGGCCACCGCGTCTACAAGAACTTCGATCCACGCGCGAAAGTGATGAAGCAATCGGCAGACGAAGTACTTGACCTACTGGGCGTGGAAAACAATCCCAAACTACAGGTCGCGAAGGCGCTGGAAAAACAGGCTCTGGAAGATCCGTATTTCATCGAGAAGAAACTGTTCCCGAATGTCGACTTCTATTCGGGCATCGTGATGGAAGCGATGGGCTTCCCGACCTCGATGTTCACGCCAATCTTCGCGTTGTCACGTACCGTTGGCTGGGTTAGCCAGTGGAAAGAAATGATTGCCGATCCACAGAATAAGATCGGACGCCCACGTCAGCTTTATCTGGGCGCGACCAACCGCGATTACGTGGACATCGAAAACCGCTGATCCACACACAATATCGATGTTAAGACCCCGGTTATCCGGGGTCTTTTTTTCCGTAGCGTTACCAAAATGAGACCGTTCGAAACCAATCGTAAATGACTGTTTCGATGCATCTTTCCGCACTGCCTCAGTCCGCCTAATGTTGCCGCGTCCGGCGAATATTGTTTGGTTCTCATGCGTTTCATCTTCTTGTTCATTATGTTGCTACTTGCGCAATCGGCATCCGCTCAAAGCGTGCTGGAGCGTGCTTTTGAGAAGCAGCAGCAGGAAAACGCCGCCGGGTCGTTGGCAATCTTGGGGTTGGCAGGCATCCCGGACGATTCTGCCAGCGCAATCTCACTGCAATCAAATACTGACAATCGCGATTACGATTTCAAATCCGCCCAGCTGGGCGGCGGGTTTCGCCTTGCTGAGGGCGTGCCGATCTATCTTGAGGGGTATATAGGCTACGCGCGCTATGACCCCGTTCTGACCTTCAGCGGCACCGGAGATACCACGCGTATTCCGCTGAAATGGACCAGCCTCGCCCTTACCGGCGGTGTCGGCTATCAGTTCGACATCGGCGAGTATTGGAAAATGACCCCGATGGCCCATATCTCGGTCGGACGTACGCAATCCGACGCATCTGTCGGTGCGCAAGCCATAGCCAACCGCCTGGGGCTTGATCGAGACTTTCTCGAAAGCGGCGGCATCTGGGCTGGTGGCGCAGGCGGATCGATGACGGTCTCGTACGAGAAAGCTCTGTCCAACGACCGGGAATTCGAGGCAAGCCTGCGCTATACCCATATCGAATACTGGCCTATCGGAGACAACGAGGACCTGTTGGTTGAATCAACTGCCGCAAATGCAGTTCTGTGGTCACGCTACCGCTTTCCAACTGGAAAACGCATGTTCGGTCGCCCGGTCCGCTGGGTGGGCGATCTGTCCCTGTCCTATCTGATCGGGGATCAGTCACTTGTATTGGGCACCGACTGGCTGGCCCGCGTAGGTGGTGGGATCGAGGTCGATCTGTCTGACACATGGGTGCCTTGGGTATCAACGACACGGTTTATGGTCCGCTACTACGGCAGCGATACCGTCAACGGATTCTCGGCCGGTATTGGCATTAGTTTCTGAACCAAGGCTTCAAAACAAAGCCAGTTGATCACCGGGCTGGGGTGGAGGTGCAAACGCCGCACAGTTCAGTGGCGGCATGTCTGTCGACAGCCCGAGACGTTTGACTGCGGCCTTGAACCGTTGCGCAATCATCTCGGCATAGGTCCCCTCGCCCCGCATGCGGTGGCCCCACCGGGGGTCATATTCCCTACCCCCATGCATTTCGCGCAGCCGTGCCATCACCTTCTCAGCCCTGCCCGGCTGATGTTCGATCAGCCACTCGCGCCAGAGCGCGGATACTTCACGGGGAAGCCGCAGCATGATCCAGCTTGCAGCATCGGCGCCAGCCTGCTTTCCGGCCTCCAACAGGATTTCCAATTCATGATCGGTTAAACCGGGAATCACCGGAGACGTCATAACGCGCACAGGCACGCCAGCCTCGGTCAGGTTGCGGATCATTCCGAGCCTGCGCTGCGGTGAAGGCGCCCGGGGTTCCATCCGTCGGGAAAGATCGCGGTCCAATGTGGTCAGCGAGATGCCAACCCGGACAAGGCCATTGCGGGCCATCGGTGCCAGAATATCAAGATCACGCTCGATCAGAGTCCCCTTGGTCACAATACCGACCGGATGTTGAAAATCTCTCAGAACCTTTAGACAGCTTCTTGTTATCTTGCGGTTTTTTTCGATCGGTTGATAGGGATCGGTGTTGGTTCCCAGTGCAATCGTGGCCACCTTGTAAGAACGTGCTGAGAGTTCGCGACGCAATAGCTCAGCCGCATTGGGTCGCGCAACAAGGCGGGTTTCGAAATCCAAACCCGGAGACAGCCCCAGATACGCATGCGTTGGCCGAGCAAAGCAATACACGCATCCATGCTCGCAGCCCCGATATGGGTTTATGGATCGGTCAAAAGGTAGGTCCGGCGACTTGTTATAGGTGATCAGATTGCGCGCCATTTCTTCCCGAACTTCGGTCCGCAACGGGGGCAGTTCCTCTGGCAAATCCCAGCCATCTTCGGTCAACTCGGTTGTAAACCTCTCGAATCGACCTGCTTCGTTTGAGGTTGCTCCGCGCCCAGGGCTTTTGATGGCAGCAGTCATTTGTTCGCTTTTTGTTCCTATCACTAGATGTAATTAAAACCAGTTTCACTGGCAAGATTCATGTTTCGATTTCCAAAAATCATCAGATGCTCGAAACAGGCGACGCATTAGACTGCAGGTGAATTTACCGTGGCTAATGAAACCAATGCAGGATGATCTTGCAAAATTCGATGTCGCTGAGTGCGAATATTCGGCCTATAGGTCGGTCTCAGAACGACCTAGGTCGCAATCGTCACAGTAGACCTGCGACGAAATGGCCAAAACGGTGAAAATGCCACCACGGGCCGCAGGCCCGCACAGCTCAGGGAAATACCCATGTCTGATGAAGAAGACATCGTCCTGTCCGAACTGAATGACGACGAACTCGTCGAACAGATGTTCGATGACCTTTATGACGGCCTGAAGGAAGAGATCGAAGAAGGTGTGAACATCCTGCTCGAGCGCGGATGGCAACCCTATGACATCCTGACCAAAGCGCTGGTTGGCGGCATGACAATTGTCGGCCATGACTTCCGCGACGGCATCCTGTTCGTGCCTGAGGTTCTGCTGGCGGCCAACGCCATGAAAGGCGGTATGGCGATCCTGAAGCCTCTGCTGGCTGAAACTGGTGCTCCGCGCGTTGGCAAGATGGTGATCGGCACCGTAAAGGGTGACATCCATGACATCGGCAAGAACCTTGTTGCGATGATGATGGAAGGCGCCGGGTTCGAAGTTGTCGATATCGGCATCAACAACCCAGTCGAGAACTACCTCGAAGCGCTGGAAAACGAACAGCCCGACATTCTGGGCATGTCCGCTCTGCTGACGACGACGATGCCTTATATGAAGGTCGTAATCGACACGTTGGTCGAACAAGGCCTGCGTGATGAGTACACCGTTCTGGTTGGCGGCGCTCCGCTGAACGAAGAGTTCGGCAAGGCGATCGGCGCTGACGGTTATTGCCGCGACGCAGCCGTGGCGGTGGAAATGGCCAAGGACTTCATGTCGCGCAAGCACAACCAACTGGCCGGCTAAGGCGCGAGATCATATCGTGAGACAGGCCGTCCTTTTTGGGGCGGCCTTTTTTGTCCGAACCTCGGGCACATATTTAGCTAGAGACCAGCCAGAGAGATCAGATGACCGACTCACAGATCCCAGACGATGACAGCCTGACCCGTCAGGGCTATGTCGCAGCGCACAGCGCCGAGTCGATTCTTCTGATCGCATGTGGTGCACTGGCCCGCGAGATTCTGGACCTGAAAGAACGGAACGGCTGGGATCACATGGCCCTGACTTGCCTGCCCGCCATTTTGCATGTGCACCCGGAAATGATCACACAGGCGGTCGAGGATGCGGTTGCCAAGCATCGAGACTCATACGACCGGATCTACGTTGTCTATGCCGATTGCGGAACCGGTGGCTTGTTACAGGCAGCGTGCAAGCGACTGGGGGTCGAGATGATCCAAGGGCCCCATTGCTATTCTTTCTTCGAGGGCAATTTGGCCTTTGCCGCGCATGGCGACGATGAAACCACCGCTTTTTATCTGACAGATTTCCTTGCGCGGCAGTTTGATGCGTTTGTCTGGAAACCGCTGGGTCTGGACCGTCATCCTGAATTGCGAGAGATGTATTTCGGCAATTACACCAAGCTCGTCTATCAAGCACAAACTGATGATCCCAACCTCACTCGCCGCGCGCAGGAGTGTGCCGAACGGATGGGGCTGGAATTCGAACGTCGGCAAACCGGCTATGGCGATTTGGAAACCACGCTTGCTGACTGGGCAGCGCGCAAATCCACCTAAAAGTCAGGCGCTGGCCAATGCCACTTCGCGAATACGTTCTATCATAGCGCGTAACCCGTTCGAACGTTGGGCAGACAAATGATCCTGCAACCCCAGTCGCGCGAGTTCTCCACCGGCATCAACACTGGGCACCTCGGCCACCGGCAAGCCGTTATACAGGCTACGCAGAACCGCAATCAGGCCCCGAACAATCAGGGCATCGCTGTCACCGTCAAAGCGGAATTGACCGCCCTCAATGGTTGGATGCAGCCAGACCTGACTGGCGCAACCATTCACCTTGGTCGCAGGGACTTTGAATGCATCATCCAGAGGCTCCATCGCTTTGCCCTGCTCGATCACATGGCGATAGCGGTCTTCCCAGTCCTCCAGGAACTCGAAATCCTCGACTATCTCTTCGAAGGCTGGCGTTGCCATATCGGGTCCGTCCTTGCGTTACGCATTCACAATTGTGAACTATGCTCAGCGCTACCGACTGTCCAGTCCCCAGCGTGGCTTTTCAAACGATCGAATTTGCGTTAACCCGATGCAGGTAAAGTTGCACAAAGTACTGGGTCCATGCACAAAACTCTGCCTGTTCTGATGATCTCCACAATGGCTCTGTCCGCTTGTAGCAACTGGAGCAACTCAAGCGCGAATCCATCGAACTGGTTTGGCAGCAGCACACCCAGCCCATCCGAAGTATCAGCCGATGACGCTAATGCCTTGGTTCCCGAAAATGCCGACAAAAAAGGCCTGTTCGAGCGTCCGGACGCCGAGGATAACAGCGTTCCAATCGCCGTGATCAACGAATTGCGGATCGACCCAACCTCGACGGGTGCAATCATCTATGCGGCTGGCACAGCCATTCGACAGGGTGCGTTCAACGCGCAGCTCGCGCGCGTAAGATCTGAAGAACTCAGCAAAAATGGCGTTATGGAATTCACCTTCCGCGTGGATTACCCGGACTACGCCACTGCGCAGGGCACCGAACGGTCGCGGATGGTTTCAGAGGCCGTCAATGTAAGCCGGAAAGAACTGGAAGGTATTCGTTTAGTTCGGGTCAAAGGCCAGCAGAACGCGTTGGAATCCCGTCGCCGTTAAAGCGAGACAACCTGCACGGCCTGTCCCTTGGCGGCCAAAGCAATCTTGCCTTCGCAAAGCTTCAGCGCGTCCTCGCCAAAAACCTCGAACCGCCAACCAGACATGGCGGGAACTTCTCGTTCTCCTGCAGCGATCTGATCCAATTCCGCGCTGGAGGCGATCAATTTTGCGGCAACGCCTGCGCTTTCGGTCTTTGATTTCAAAAGAACGCGCAGCAAATCTGCAAGTGCAGGGTTGACCTTCAGCTTGTCGCGGCTGTTGTCAATTTTCGGCAATCGGTCTTGCGGGCAACCTACGCCCCGTTTTACCGCCTCCAGAATGCCTTCTGCGATCGCCCCTTTGCGCGCTTCGCGCAGCAACAAGCGCGATCCGCCCAGATCAGAGGGCGTCTTGGGCTTGGTCGAGGCCATCTCGATCAACGCATCGTCTTTGAACACACGGCTTCGTGGCACATTGTTCTCTTGCGCATAGGCCTCGCGGAACTGCGCCAGCTCTCGAACCACGGCCAGAAACTTGGCAGAGTTGGTCCGCGTTTTGACCCGCCGCCACGCCTCTTCCGGGCGAATGTCATATGTCTCGGGTCGGGTCAGTATGCGAAGCTCTTCTGCGACCCAGTGATCCCGGCGCGACTTCTTAAGTTCTGCAGCCAGATGCTCATAGATTTTCCGAAGATGGGTTACATCTGCCAATGCGTATGTTTTCTGCGCTTCCGTCAGAGGGCGCCGTGACCAGTCGGTGAAGCGAGAAGTTTTATCGACCCCTTCCTTGCAAATCTTCCGGACCAGAGTCTCATAGCCAACCTGTTCACCAAAACCACAGACCATCGCAGCGACCTGAGTATCAAACAACGGAGTCGGAAAGACTCCCGCGTCGACCCAAAAAATTTCAAGATCCTGCCGCGCGGCGTGGAAAACCTTAACCACGCTTTCGTCGCTGAACAGCTGGTACAAAGGCTCCAGCGACATGCCGTCAGCCAATGGATCAACCAGAACGGCGCTGTCTTCATCTTCCGATGGCACTGCAAGCTGCACCAGACAGAGTTTCGAATAATAGGTCCGTTCGCGCAGAAATTCGGTATCTACAGTGACATAAGGATATTGTGCAGCAGCCGAGCAGAATGCGGCCAGCTCTTGCGTCGTCGTCAGGGTTTTCATGCGCGGTGCTGTTCTTGCTTTTGGTTATTGTGACTGCCCGTGCCGTCCTCGTCCCGAGCGATATGCGACCATAAGACGAATAACCTTTGCGTGTAAATCACCCCGCCGCGTTAGGGCAGAAGAACTGGGTCTTTGTTGCCCATACAATAACGGCGAAGCACGGCAGGGTAGAGTTTGTGCTCCCAGGTCAACACGCGGGCGGCGAGCTCCTCAGGCGTGTCCCCTACCCGTACACCCACGCGCGCCTGACCCAGAATCGGCCCGTCATCCAACGCTGCAGTAACTTCGTGAACGGTGCAGCCATGTTCGGCGTCGCCTGCTTCAATGGCGCGGGCATGGGTGTTCAAACCCTTGTACTTAGGCAAAAGCGATGGGTGGATGTTCAGCATCCGGCCCTGGAAACGCGATACAAATTCACCCGTCAATACACGCATGAAACCGGCCAGACAGACAACATCCGGCTGGGCTGCCATAAGCGGTTTAAGCAGTTCTGCCTCAAACGCAGCGCGATCTTTGCCAAAGGGCTTGTGGTCGACGGCTGCGGTCGGAATTCCGCGCTGTGCAGCTTTCTTCAGCCCTCCGGCATTTGCATCGTTCGACAATACCAGACATGGCCGACCGGGATGATCGCCATTCATGCTGTCGACCAGCGACAGCATGTTCGATCCGCCCCCAGAGATCAGGATCGCGACGCGCTTGTGGCTCACAGCAATTTGCCTGAATAGGCCACACCCGGCGCTGCGGTGACCGTTCCGATGCGCGCAACGGATTCGCCTGCCTCTGCAAGCAGTGTTGTAAGATCATCCGCCTGATCTGCAGCGCAGACAACAATCATGCCGATGCCGCAGTTGAAGGTCTTCAACATCTCGGATTCGGCGATCCCACCGGTCTCGGCCATCCATTTGAACACAGGCGGCAAGTCCCAAGCATTCAAATCAATCTCGGCCCCGAGCCCTTCGGGCAATACGCGCGGCAGATTTTCGGTGAGGCCGCCGCCGGTGATATGGGCAAGCGCGCGAACGCCGCCAGCCCGGATCGCCTGCAGCGCTGGTTTCACATACAGCCGCGTGGGGGTCAGTAGAGCCTCACCCAAGGTTCCGCCACCGAAAGGCGACTCTGCCTCCCAGCCCAGCCCGGACATTTCAACCAGTTTGCGCACCAGCGAATAGCCGTTGGAATGCACCCCGTTCGAAGCCAGCCCCAGCAGGACATCACCCTTTTCAATGCCCTCGGGCAATGCGGTCCCGCGTTCCATGGCGCCAACCGAGAAACCGGCCAGATCGAAATCGCCGTCAGGGTACATACCCGGCATCTCGGCGGTTTCACCACCAATCAAGGCGCAGCCAGATTGGACACACCCCTCGGCAATTCCTTCGATAATCCGCGCGGCAGTATCGGTGTCCAGCTTACCGGTGGCAAAATAATCCAGGAAAAACAGCGGCTCAGCACCTTGGCAGATCAGATCGTTGACGCACATCGCCACCAGATCGATTCCCACGCCATCGACAACGCCGGTATCAATTGCGATCCGCAGCTTGGTGCCCACACCATCGGTTGCGCCCACCAGAACCGGGTCTTTATAGCCAGCCGCTTTCAGGTCGAACAGAGCGCCAAACCCGCCTAGCCCACTCATCACGCCCGAGCGGTTGGTGCGCTTGGCGGCAGGCTTGATCCGATCGACCAGAGCGTTGCCTGCATCGATATCCACACCTGCGTCGGCATAGGTGATTCCGTTCTTGCCCGCTGTCATGGCCAATCCCTCATGAGTGCTTTGCGCGCGGGTTATTCGATTGTGGGCCATGTTGCAACGGTCAGGCTTGACGCGGGCTGCCATCGTGATAGGCAAAGCCCTCAGGCGGGCCTGTAGCTCAATTGGTTAGAGCAGAGCGCTCATAACGCTTTGGTTGGGGGTTCGAGTCCCTCCGGGCCTACCAAAACCGCCATTTTCCATATAAATCAACGCCAAATTTCCCCACGAACTACTGATAGTACCCTCACGTGATTCCAATGGGACAAAAAAAGACAGAGCTTCAACAAAAAAAATTTCGCCAGCCAATACGCCGTCACACTTGTCAGCACAAACTATCATGCCCGGACTTGACCCGCATAGTTGGGTATGATTGAACCGAGCGAGGCAGCTAGCGTCATCCTCATTCCAATCAAAACAAAACAGGCTGACAGCGTGAATTCCAAGCGTCCCAAAATTTACTGCCAATTTCTTGATCGCCCTGTCATGGAGCCTTTGTCTGGGGATCGTATAAACGAAATGCGATTCTACCGAAGTCTTTCCAGCTTTGCAGATGTTTACTACAACGACGTCCTCGTTGACTGGGAACGCGGAATCATAGGTGATCCGGGAGGCTTGAGAACACCGACGCGCGACTATGATCTGTATTATGTTCGGGCGAACCCAGAGCTGTTCAAAAGCCTTCCCCACCCTAAGATAACGCTAGCATATCCTTACGACCCAGAAGCCTTTCGTGTAGCCGATGCTCTGGTGGTCACGACAGAGGCGTGGCAGAATTTGTTGTATGAGCATTCCACCAGTGCTGCAGTACGAAAAAAACTATCCAAATGGTATCCCGACAAGATCGTGCTGCCCGATATGATCCTAAACATCCAGCAAGCTATCGATCCCCTTTTTCTTCAGCCAATCTCTTCCAAGTCGAAATTCATTTGGCACGCAAAGATGACTGGTTCTAAGTCTTTTGGATTCTTTGGGCGTGTCACCAAAGAGACAATTCCAATTGAGTTGATCGACAACCTCAGCATTGTCCGAGAACGGCTTGGCTCCTCAACTAATCCGTTGGCCGCATTTGCTGGAAGCATCCGCACAACATTACCCATGCCAGCATTGTCCTTAGGTCACATTCCCTATGGAGAAGTACCCGGAGCGCTTGCAGCCTGCCGCGGGACACTTGGGCAAATGTGCGCAGACAGCGATTATTTGGGGTCTGGGAAACTGCTGGATGCAATGGCAACCAAAACCCCCATTGTCACCCGGCGAAATGCGGTTCGTGACGAACAACTTGGTTCTGCGTATCCTGGAACGTACGACCACAGTGAGGAGGCTTTGGACATTCTCTGGCGACTTTGTACCGAGGATACGTTTCATAGTGATTTGCAGAATTATCTTGCAGAGCGAACGGGGCATTTTTTGCCGACATCAACCGGACAGCGAATAAGTCAGAAGCTTGAGAGAGCTGGCTTTCTCTAGAAATAGCGCTGTTTGGTTTGATCGTGTTGACAAGTGGCGCGACCAGAGACGGATCGATTTGATGTCGATAAGACTAGGTTGCATTCCGCGGTATTGTCGACACGGCGGGCATTCTTTGGCTTGCTGAAGCAACGTTCTCCCAATTTACGAACGTACTATAGCGATCTGTCGACAGCAACACACTTCTTGCGTGATTTCCAAATGGGGATGACGGCAGAACTTCGCGGTTGTCCATTATTTTGGGAGTGTGAGCCTCCCCATCATTCGTCAAACGACACGGTTTTGTTTCGGTCAGTACACGATCAGGAACCTTGATCGTTGCCAGACAACACTTTTGTAATCACGCCCCACAAAAGCTACGACATCAATGTTGGCAACGTCGTCTAAATCCTGTGGATCGCCTGTCACCTCGTCCGTATACGGCACGAGCATGTTAAATGAGACGTCTTTGTAAATCATTGTCATGCGACATCTCTCCATAATTCGGGATGGTTGACCGGTATACGTCATGTTCTGGCTTTGGAAACTTGAGAGCGCAGGTACCTGCAACCTCGGCATCAAAACGCATTGTCGACAGATCGGAAGGAACAGCACCGCTAGCTGTCGATATTCCCATAGATGATCCGGCTACTTCAGCTATCGACCGGCCCTCGCCGGCCGCTTCAGACGAACTGCTCGACTACCCAGCTCTTTCACTTTGACGAGACCCTCACCAGTAGCCCTCGATGATTCATAAGGCGATCCATCACCTTCTCGTCCTTCGTGGAGTTACTCTATGCGAGATCATGTCCATTCACGAGCGCGCCCAGGCAAATACTGAAAGGGTTGAACGGATGAGACTGGTTGGAATGGGGGCATCAAAACAGGCCAGGATGGATTGGAAAGCTGAGCAAAGCGGTATTCCAGCCTGGGACACCCACGTTGATAATAAAGGGCAAAACCTAATTCCTGACAGACCCTCCGGGCCTACCAATTCACCGTCCAATCACGATATCCGCGCATAATCCGCCCAGCCTTTCGCTGCTGCCCAGTCGCAGAATACCACCATGTACGCGGGCGATATCGGCAACAATCGCAAGGCCCAATCCCACGCCGGTGCCCTGATTCTGGTTTCGCGCCGGATCAAGTCGCGTGAAGGGTTTGACGGCCTCGGTGCGTTGTTCGACCGGGATACCGGGGCCGTCATCTTCAACCCGAATGCGTAGTGACTTTGGCGTCATCGAAAGGCTGACCTCGGCGCGTGAACCATAGCGATTCGCGTTTCCAATCAGATTCTCTACTGCCCTGCGCATGGCCGATGGGCGCAGCATTGCCATTCCACGCCCCTCGACCGAGATTAGTTCAACGTGCTGGCCCGCGCGCTGTGCATCGTCAACGATTTGGCTCAGCCAGTTTTCGGGTTCAATCTCTTCGGGTGCGCTCTCTGCAGCGCCACGCGAGAAGTCCAAGAATGCATCCAGCAGCGATTGCATCTCGTCCACGTCTTGCAACAACGGTGCGGCCTCGTCCTCGGGCAACATAGCTAATCCAAGTTTCAGACGCGTCAGAGGTGTGCGCAGATCGTGGCTGACCCCCGACAACATGAGCGTGCGCTGCTCAATCTGCCGCTCGATTCGGGCGCGCATGTCAACGAAGGCATTGCCCGCAGCGCGTACCTCGATTGCGCCACCGGGTGAATAAGGCACGACCCGCCCGCGACCAAAGGCCTGCGCCGCGTCCGCAAGGCGCGTGATCGGGCGCAACTGATTGCGCATGTAGAGAAACGAGATCGTTGTCATCAGAGCCGCAAAGAACACCATCGTCACAATCAGCTGATGCGGTGCAGTCGGCGACAGGCGTCGGCGATCAAACTCTAGCTCAAGCATGCCCAGATTGGTTGCCAGAAAAAGACTCACTTCCTGTCCATTTGGCAGAGCCACATACTGGGTTTCAGGCAACAAGCTGCGCATTTCCGCATCCACCTGCGGGGCAATGAAATCGTACCATCGACGCGGACTGTTTTTCGGCTCTTCATTCGGCGGCAGAAAACGGGCGGTCATGTTCAAGACCGACAAGTCCTGCCGCGCAGCTGCCAATGCCTGCTGCTGGGTTTCCGCACCCTCCATCACGTCCAGCACCAGTGTCACCTCGCGCGCCGCCGTGCGGGTCATCTGGGCGGTCACTTCTTCAAGATGTTTTTGCAAAAAGGCAATCGCCACCACCAAAAGCACGACAATGACCGGCAGTACCAGAATGAGTGCGGCACGCGCATATAGGCTGCGCGGCATATAGGGTTTGAGCCATTGGGTCGACATGCGCTAAACCTAGCGGGCTGCCCGGGCAAGAGGAAGAGGTCAGAATGCAAGCCCCCGACGATTTCAACCCTCCCCCAGGACAGGTTGTTGAGCTCACCCCGGTACTTAGGCGCATTCTTGCGCCCAATCCCTCGCCAATGACTTATCGTGGTACGAATACCTACCTTCTGGGCGATAAGGACATTGCTGTCATCGACCCTGGGCCATTGAGTGATGCGCATTTGCAAGCCATCGTTGATGCGCTGGAACCCGGGCAGCGGATCAGCCACATATTTGTTACGCACACCCATCTGGATCACTCGCCTTTGGCCGCCCCGCTCGCATCCCGCACCGGCGCTCCGATTCTGGCTTTTGGTGGTCCGCAAGCTGGACGCAGCGAAATCATGACCGAACTGGCCCAGAACGGGCTTGCCGGAGGTGGTGAGGGAATCGATGCCGATTTCCGCCCTGATATCGAGCTTGAAGACGGTGAACGCGTCGCGGCAGAAGGCTGGCAACTCGAAGTGATCCACACACCCGGCCATCTGGGCAACCATATCGCGTTGGCCTGGGGGGATGTCTGCTTTACGGCTGATCACGTCATGGGCTGGGCCAGCTCTCTGGTCTCGCCCCCGGACGGGGACCTGACGGATTTCATGGCAGCCTGTCGCCGCCTGCGCGCGCGCAAATGGTCGGTTTTTCACCCCGGGCATGGTGCCCCCATTACGGGTCCTGACAAACGCCTGGATTGGCTGATAGACCACCGATTGCAGCGAGAATCACAGATACTCGACGCCCTGGAAAATGGCCCTGAAACGGCCCAACAGCTTGCCCAGCGAATCTATATCGAAACCCCCGCCGCGCTGCTTCCCGCGGCCGAGCGTAATGTCTTCGCCCATCTGGTTGATCTGACCGGCAGATCCCGTGTAGCGCCCTTGGGGGATCTGTCAGTTGCGTCTCGTTTCAAGCGCATCGCGTGAATCGGAAAAAATTGGCGGCCCGTGCGCTTCCCCTCTGGACGCCGAAAATACGGGTTGTTATACGCCCCTCAGTTCCGGCGTAGCTCAGCGGTAGAGCAGTTGACTGTTAATCAATTGGTCGTAGGTTCGATCCCTACCGCCGGAGCCAATTTTCCCCATTTAGATCATAGACTTAATGGAAAGCCTCGCATTTAGGGGAAGGAATGTAGGGCCGTGTTGCCAGTTTGTTGCCAAGAATCAGGTGGCAATGAAGTGACAACAGCTCCCAGCAAAACCACCATTCAGCCAGCAACCACCTGTTATTGCTTGATTTTCAGGCAGAGCAAATCGGTAGGTCAATTGATTCGAGATCAATCGATCATAGGCTACCTCAAAGCTGATGTTTGCGGCACCTTTCGCGAACATCTGGAAACGAGGAAGCCGGTCGTTTACTTTCGCCCGAGCGGAGGGCTACTTTGCCGACAAAGCTGCTGTCAAAGTTTTCCGGCGGAACGTCCGCTTTGTGCACTTTGCGACCGAGGCAACAAATACGGAGGACGGAAAGCTGTTATTCCCTGGAGACGCCAAAGGTAATTGGCACGGGAGTGAAAGCGGACGTTTACGGGAAGATGACACTATGAAATGAAGGCGTCTGGCTGCCAAGGTCAAACCGGAATTTCGCCGCGACCTCGCCGATTGCTCTAGCCATTTTCCTACCGTTGACCTTATATTGGTCTGCCGTTGCCTTAGTGTTCATCCCGCCAATAGTGAGGAGTGACGACGGTTTTCCACAAAGCTCGACGTACTTGACAAAGCAGAAAGGCTCTCTTTGAGACCTTATTTCTTAAAATGCAGCAGTGCCGCTTAGAGGTAAATCATTTGGGACAGGTCGCTCCTCCCCAATCGAGTTGGCAATCCATCAAAGGATCGATTGCCCAGTCGAATTCCAATCATTGAGAAACTTCTCGATGCCGATATCGGTCAATGGATGCATGATCAGTTTGCGAATAACGGACGGCGGGATCGTGGCGATGTCGGAACCGGCCAATGCCACCTTTGTAATATGATTGGGGCTTCTGACGGATGCCGCAATGATTTCAGTTTCAATACTATAGTTGTCGTAAATGCTACGGATATCACGGATCAGATTGACTCCGTCCAGATTGATGTCATCCAATCTGCCAATGAACGGAGATACATAGGTCGCGCCAGCCTTTGCCGCCAAGAGAGCCTGATTGGGTGAAAAGCACAGTGTGACGTTTGTTCTGATACCTTCACTTTTGAAATGAGCACAGGCCCTGAGGCCATCCAATGTCAGCGGCAGTTTGACAACGACGTTGTCTGCGATCGCCGCGAGGTGCACTCCCTCTGCGATCATTCCCGCAGCATCCAACGCTGCAACCTCTGCCGATACTGGCGTATCCGTCAGAGTGCAAATTTCTGCAATGACCTCTTTGAAATCGCGACCGGACTTGACGATCAAGCTTGGATTGGTGGTCACGCCATCCAATAATCCGAAGCCCATCAGGTCTTTGATGTCGTTTACTTCTGCGGTGTCCACGAAGAATTTCATGAGGTTTCCTCATTACGTAAGGGGTGACTTGGGTTGCACCTGAGGCTGCCTAGAGGCACTGCATCAAGGGTTGGCTGAAGCCAGTGCGCAGATTCAGAATGCGTTGCGCATCCCGAATTCAGTGTAGTTCTGGCTCAGTATAAGATCGGCTTTCCGGCTATCACGGATGACACGTTCAGCGTTTGGCAGATCGTTCGCTATTGCGCGTTGCAGCGCGGTTTGCGGGTCAAAGCCATGGCTGATCCAGCGGTGTTGCAGCCTGTTTTCAAGCTCTTCCAAAGTTGGGCTGATAAAAACCGTCGCGGCATAAACATCCGTCAGGTTTCTCCATGGGTCGCTGTCCATCAGAAGATAGTTACCCTCAACGACGACGACCGGAGTTGCCGGGTGAACCGCAATGGCGTTGGCAATAGCTAGGTCCATTGTGCGATCGAATTTGGGATGAAAGCACTCGTGGCGCGTAACTTGAAGCTCTCTGATTGCAGCGCAAAACCCGACCCCGTCGAAAGTCTCTGGCGCGCCTTTTCTCGCCAGCAATCCACGCGTTTCCAGCACGCAGTTGTCCAAATGGTAACCATCCATTGGTACAAGTGTGGCTGACGGAACCGCCGAGCTCTGTTGTGTGTTCAGCGATTGCACAACGGCTTCCGCTAAGGTCGACTTACCGGATGCAGGGGGGCCGGCGATTGCGATAATCGTCCGGACTCCAACTTGCCGCCGGGAGGAGATCAGGTCGCAGACGCGCTGTACGTCCTGCTCGATCACGCTGCGTCCTCTTTTGGGGGTTCCTTGGCACCGGTCATGAAGGCGACTGCATCGGACATCGTGTAATCCTTGGGATCAATTGTGCAGAGCCTTTTGCCCAACCGATGCACATGAATGCGGTCGGCAACCTCAAAAACATGAGGCATGTTGTGGCTGATCAGGATGATCGGAATGCCACGCGCACGCACGTCCTGGATCAGTTCAAGCACCTTGCGGCTTTCCTTGACGCCCAAAGCAGCCGTCGGTTCGTCCATGATGATAAACTTGGTTGCAAAGGCAGCGGCACGAGCAACGGCAACACCTTGGCGTTGGCCACCAGAGAGAGTCTCAACCGCCTGATTGATCGACTGTACAGTCATCAGCCCAAGCTCGGTCAGTTTTTCACGGGCAAACTTCTCCATCGCTGGACGGTCAAGCTTACGCATGTATTTGCCCATGAACCCCTGCTTGCGGATTTCGCGCCCCATGAACATGTTGTCCGCAATCGAAAGGGCAGGAGACATGGCGAGCTGCTGATAAACAATCTCAATCCCCATATTCCGCGCATCGATCGGAGAGGTGAAGTTAACCTTTTTGCCTTCGATCAGAATCTCGCCTTCATCCGGGATTGTGGCGCCGCAGATCGCCTTCACGATGGATGATTTGCCCGCGCCGTTATCTCCGATCACTGCCAGGATTTCCCCCTGGCGCAGTTCAAAGTCGGAATGGTCGATGGCGGTGACGTGGCCATAGCGCTTTACGATCCCGCGGCCTTGGACGACTGGAGTTGAGTCTGACATTAGCCCGATACCTTTCTAATCCACTGGTCGACGGCAACCGCAGCGATAATGAGAAGTCCGATAAGTAAGAAGGTCCATTGTGCGTCTGCGCCCAGAAGCCTAAGCCCCAAAGTGAACACGCCAACAATCAGCGCGCCAAACAGCGATCCCAGGATGGATCCCCGCCCGCCAAACAAAGAGATGCCCCCGATCACAACCGCGGTGATGCTTTCGATATTGGCCAACTGACCGGATGTAGGTGAAACCGACCCGATGCGCCCGATCAAGGCCCAGCCCGCAAAGGCACAGATCAAACCGGATAACATATAAACGGACATCAGCGTTCTGTGCACGTTCACACCGGATAGTTCAGCCGCCTCAGGGTCATCCCCCACTGCATAGACATGCCGGCCCCAGGCCGTGTGTTTGAGCGCGTAAGCCAGAACGAAAATCAGAACGAGCATGAATATCACGCCAACCGTGAAGGTCGCGCCACCGATGCTGAATTTGGTACCAAAGAATTGCAGGAACGGGGCGTTGGCCTCGATATCCTGGCTGCGAATTGTTTCGTTTGCGGAATACAGGAAGTTTGTCGCCAGAACGATCTGCCACATGCCGAGCGTGACAATAAAGGGTGGCAGCTTTACGCGACTGACCAGCCAGCCATTGAGAGCCCCGATCAGCGTACCCATTGCCAGCCCGCACATCACAGCAATGGGCACGGGGATACCGTAGCGGAAGGTGAACTGACCCATGATGACGGATGAAAACACCATGATCGCACCGACGCTCAAGTCGATGCCGGCGGTCAGAATGACAAGGCTTTGCGCTGCGGCCACGATGCCCACGATCTGAACCTGCTGCAGGATCAGCGTCATCGCAAAGGGTGAGAAGAATTTGGACCCCAGCAGCAGGCCGAAAATTACGATGGCGCCGACCAGAACGATCAACGGCACAAAGGAAGGGTTGACATGGAGAAGATGCTGCAACTTCCCCAGAACACCACGCCGGTGATCTTCAAATTCCGCTACGGTTTCTGACGCGTTGGCGGCGGTTTCGAATTCCTGGGCGTTTTGGTTTGCTTCAGACATCTCTCCCCCTTTTCGTGGCTGGCATCGCGTCCACGAAATCAGTTTACAGGAAGTTTAGGTTTGCTGGTGAAAGGATTGATGAGGCGCTGCGGCGCGCCTCACCTAATAGAGCTGTCTTTAGCCCCAGCAGAGATCCAGGCCTTCTGCGACAGACAGCGACTCGACCCCATCAACCGGCTGGTCAGTGATGAGTGCCACACCCGTGTCATAGAAGTCTTTGCCGGGTGTGTTTTCGGGCTTCACGCCCTCTTCGGCCCATTTTTTCACGGCCTCAACCCCAAGCGAGGCCATCAACAGCGGGTATTGTTGGCTTGTCGCCCCGATTACACCGGCTTCGACGTTTTGAACGCCGGGGCACCCCCCGTCAACCGAAACGATCAGTACGTCGTTTTCACGCCCGATGGATTTCAGCGCCTCATATGCGCCCGCAGCAGCCGGTTCGTTGATCGTGTGAACAACGTTGATGGATGAATCCTTAGCCAGAAGGTTTTCCATCGCGCGGCGCCCGCCTTCTTCATTACCGTCGGTCACGTCACTGCCAACCAGCCGCGCATCGGTTTCGTCTCCGATGACATTTGGGTCCGCCAAGTCCACGCCGAACCCGTCGAGGAAACCCTGATTGCGCAGAACGTCTACTGTCGGCTGACTGACGTTCAGATCCAGCGTCGCGATCTTGGCATCGGCCGCGGCGTCGCCCATTTTGGCCTTAGCCCATTGACCGATCAGCAGACCGGCCTTGTAGTTGTCCGTCGCGAATGTCGCGTCCGCTGAGTCAATCGGGCTAAGCGGAGTATCCAGCGCAATGACCAAAACCCCCGCATCCCGCGCCTGTTTGACCGCAGGAACGATTGAGCTGGTGTCGGATGCTGTCAGCAGAATGCCTTTTGCGCCATCGAGAATGCAGGTTTCAATGGCCTGAACCTGAGTTTCATGGTCGCCATCAACCTTGCCGGCAAACGCCTTGAGCGTCATGCCCAGCTCTTCTGCCTTGGCGGTTGCGCCTTCCTTCATCTTAACGAAAAAGGGGTTGGTGTCGGTCTTGGTAATCAGGCAGACGGTTTCACCAGCCGCTTGCGCGGATGCAGCGGCCAAAGTCAGCGCAGTCGCGGATGCGGCGAGCTTGAGTAGATTTCTCATGTTGTCCTCCCAGAAAATTGTTGTGGCCCCGCGCGGAATAGCGACAAGGCGGGCCTCCATCCTCCAATGAAGGTCCCGTTCAAGAAACTGTGATTCTAGCCTCTGTGTCAATAAATAAATAAAGTTTATTTATTAATTTGCCTACGTATCTTTTCATAAGAAAACAAGGTGTTTATGTTTAAGGTTATGGAAAGAGAGGCGTTGAAAATACTAACCGGCGGGGTAAGCCAAAGCGGTGTTCGTGATCATAACGAACGCCTCATTCTGACGGTTTTACAACGGCATGGACCTGCTGCCGGGGCGGACGTCGCGCGGCTGACGGGCCTGTCACCCCAGACCGTGTCGATCATTCTGCGTAAGCTCGAAAAGGACGAGATTCTCAAACGTGGGACGCCGTTGAAGGGCAAAGTTGGGAAACCTTCGATCCCCATGGAGCTCAATCCCGAAGGCATTCTGTCGGTGGGAATGAAGATCGGTCGCCGCAGCGCCGATCTTCTTTTGATCGACTTCACCGGTAAGCCACGCCAACAGCTCTCGACGACTTATGACTACCCGCTACCCGAAGCAGTGTTCGGGTTTCTGGAGGTAGGATTGGAAGAGCTTCTGGCCAATGAACCCCAGAAACTTCGGGACCGTGTATGCGGGATTGGAATCGGAACACCGTTCGAGCTGTGGAAGTGGCACGACCTTTCTGGGCTTGCGGCTCAGAAATTCAGGTCCTGGAGAAACGTGAACTTCTTTTCCGAGGTGGCCAAGTTCAGCGAACTGCCGGTCTTTGTGGTCAATGATGCTACTGCCGCGTGTCACGCGGAGCACCTCTATGGCCGCGGGGCTGAGTATCGAGACTATTTTTATTTCTTCATAGGCTCAATGATTGGCGGAGGCGTTGCATTGAATGGCACCGTATTTGAGGGCAACCAAGGCAATGCCGGTGCCTTGGGTGCCATGCGGACGACGGGTCCTTTGGGTGAAAGCCAGCAACTGATTGACACTGCATCGCTGTTCCTGCTCGAGGACAGGTTGATAGAAGCGGGTGTTGATCCGGGAATTTTGTGGAAAAAGCCGCAGGACTGGAGCGGCATTTCTCGCTATGTCGAACCATGGATCGGTACCACCGCGCAGGAACTGGCCAAAGCTGCGCTGTCTATTTGCGCGGTCATCGACTTTGAGGCAATTTTTATCGACGGCGCATTCCCATCTGAAATACGTGAGGAGCTGGTCTCACGGGTTCGTCGTTACCTAGTCAACCAAGATAAACGCGGTTTGATTCCTCCGGTTGTAGAAGCTGCGGCTGTCGGAGAAAACGCCCGCGGGATTGGGGCGGCAAGCAGCCCGATTTTCCGCCAGTTTCTATTGAACACTAATGCTGGGCTTTCTGGGATGTAGTCGAAACTCATAGGGGGCAGTCTTAATCAAGTAAGAACCGCTCCTACTCAATTTGGAGGCCTTAGAACGGCCGCTCTGACGCAGCTGCAGGTAGCCATCCAATTGGGTAACTGTGCACTGCTTTAGGCCGCCTCGAAAGCGGCCGACGTCGGCTTTCTGCGCATTGATGTCGTTGGAGCATCGCGCAGCATTGGTCGAAGCGGGCTCAAATAGGCCGTTGGCTACGCTATTAGGGAAGGTCCACACTGAGTCGCCTCCGAATTAGATGAGAGGCCGTGCACTTCACCCACAAAAAAACGTTTTTGCATCTGGACCTCCACTTTACCTGTTGATACACGCCCCTCAGTTCCGGCGTAGCTCAGCGGTAGAGCAGTTGACTGTTAATCAATTGGTCGTAGGTTCGATCCCTACCGCCGGAGCCATTCTTCCCAGACTGGCACTTATCCCATCAGCGCATCACTGAAATCCGAGCGCAACGTGCGCTTCAGGACCTTTCCGGTCGCGTTAAGGGGCAAGGCGTCGACGAACACGACCTTGTCGGGCACCTGCCATTTGGCGATTTTGCCGTCGAAGAATGCCAACAAATCCTGCTCGGTCGGTTCTTCGCCCTCGGCCTTCACTGCTACTAAGAGCGGGCGTTCGTCCCATTTCGGATGCGGCACGCCCACAACGGCAGCCGTCGCTAGCTGAGGGTGTGCGACCGCGATATTCTCCAACTCGACAGAGCTGATCCATTCACCCCCCGATTTGATGATGTCCTTCGACCGGTCGCGGATGGTCATGAACCCATCTGGGTCCAGTGTTGCAACGTCGCCAGTCGCGAACCAGCCTTCTTGCAATAAGTCCTCGTCCTGCATGTGGAAATAACTGTCCAGAACCCAATGGCCGCGCACCATCAGATCGCCCTGCGTTTCGCCGTCATGAGGAAGATCGTTGCCATCATCATCAACAATTTTCAGTTCAACCCCAAAGGGCGGGCGGCCCTGGCTTTCGCGCAGCTTGTGTTGCGCTTCGATGGGCATGTCCAGATGTTTGGCCATCGGATAATTCGTCGTGCCCAGCGGGCTCATTTCGCTCATGCCCCAGGCGTGGACGGTATCGACGCCATAGGTTTCGCGGAACGTTTCAATCATTGAGGGCGGGCATGCCGCACCACCGATTACAGTACGATTGAGGCTTTTCAACTTGGTCCCGCATGTCGCGGCATGGGCCAGCAGACCTTGCCAAATGGTCGGTACGCCCATCGCCAGCGTGACGCCATATGTGTCGATCAGATTGACCAATGCCTCGCCATGCAATCCCGGCCCCGGCATCACCATTCGCGAACCAGACATAGCGCTGGCATAGGGCGAGCCCCAAGCGTTGACGTGGAACATTGGCACCACCGGCATCACCACATCCATGGCGGAATAGCCGATTACGTCGCGCGTGTTCGACGCGAAGCTATGCAGAACTGTAGAGCGGTGGGAATAGAGAACGCCTTTGGGGTTCCCAGTGGTACCCGAAGTATAACAGAGGCTGGAGGCAGTGTTTTCATCAAAGCTGGGCCACGCGTAGTCTGTATCACCGGTTTCAATCATCTCGTCATAAAAAACCAACCCCGGCACCTGAGACAGCGCAGCCTCGTCCCGCGCACCCATCAGCACATAGTACTGCACCTCAGTCAGATGCTCTTGCAGCGCGGCGACCAAAGGCAGGAAGGTCGCATCGAAAAACAGGACCCGGTCCTGCGCGTGGTTGATGATATAGGTTAGTTGTTCGGGAAACAGACGCGGGTTGATCGTGTGGCAGACAAAGCCCGCGCCGGACACCGCATAGTAGATCTCAAGGTGGCGGCGGTTATTCCAGGCCAGCGTGCCCACGCGATCCTGCGGTTGCAGCCCCAGCTTTTCCAACGCCGAAGCCATCCGTCGGGCGTTCTGCGCGATCCCGGACCAATTGGTCTCGGTCACGGTTCCGTCCGTCTCGACCGAGATGATCTCGGTCTGCCCGTGATAACGTTCAGCATGTTCAATCAGCGACGAAATCAGCAAAGGCTGCGTCATCATCTGTCCCAGCATGGACATTCCTCCCATCGTCAGCGCTTGGCCGCGCCGTTATGTCTTGGCAACAACCCTGCCAAGAATTCAATTGTCTGACAATAAGAGAGTGCGGCAGGGTGCCGCGTCAACCGCGATGTCGCAATGCGTATCCAACCAGCGCCGAGGTCGAGCCATCTTTGCCATCGGCGCTGACCTCACCGTCCACGATCGGTCCCAGAGACGTTGCCAGTTCCTTGCCCAGCTCAACACCCCACTGATCGAACGAGTTGATTCCAAGCAGCACGCCTTCGACAAACACACGGTGTTCATAAAGCGCAATGATTTGACCCAGCACAAACGGGGTAAGCTGCGGATAGATCAGCGTGGTTGACGGGCGGTCGCCCGAAAACACACGATGGCGTGCCTGACGCTCCAACTCGTCGCCTGTCAGGCCCTTTTCGGCCATGCGTGCGCGTGCAACATCCAGCGACCGACCCCGCATTAGCGCTTCGGACTGGGCCAAGCAATTAGCCAATAGAAGGCGATGATGATGGGCCAGTTCCGGCTCATGCCCGTTTGCTGCAACCATGAATTCGCAGGGAATCACATCGGTGCCCTGATGGATCAACTGATAAAAGGCGTGCTGTCCATTGGTGCCGGGTTCGCCCCAGACGACCGGTCCTGAAGGCATGGTCAGCGCGCTGCCATCCATCGCGACGGATTTGCCGTTCGATTCCATCTCAAGCTGTTGGAAATAGGCAGGCAGGCGCAGCAGACGCTGATCATATGGCAGAACTGCGCGGCTGGCATGCCCAAGCACCTGACGATGCCAGACCCCCACAAGCGCCAGCATAACTGGCAGGTTTTCTGCCCATTCGGCGGATTGAAAGTGCAGATCCATCGCCTGACCGCCGCGTAGAAACGCGTCAAACGCGTTCGAGCCAACGGCGATCATTACCGGCAGTCCGACCGGCCCCCAGACCGAGTACCGCCCGCCGACCCAATCCGCGAAGCCAAACACCCGCGACTCGGGAATCCCGAAGGCCTGAGTCTTGTCAACAGCGCTGGAGACCGCTGCGAATTGCCGCGCCGGATCACCACCACCATCGACCATCCAAGCCCGCGCCGTGCGTGCATTGGTCATCGTCTCGATGGTCGTAAAGGTCTTCGAAGCGACAATCACCAGAGTCCGTGTCGGATCAAGCGGGCGCAGCGTATCCGCAATATGCGCACCATCCACGTTGGAGACATAATGCAGCCTTGGCCCGTCGTGATAAGGTGCCAAGGCATGCGTCGCCATCACCGGCCCAAGGTCCGAGCCACCGATGCCAATGTTGACCACATCCGTAAAGCTGCCCCCTGCCCCTTTGATCGCCCCGCCACGCACTTCTTCGGCAAAGACGCGCATTCGCTGTAAAGTGCCCAGTACGTCCGGCATTACATCCTGACCATCGACCTCGACCGGGCCTCCGTCGAGATTGCGTAGCGCGGTATGCAATACAGCCCGGCCTTCGGTTTCGTTGATCTTTTCACCGGAGAACATCGCGGCCCGACGCTCTGCCAATTCGACTTGATCGCAAAGCTGGATCAGTGCCGTGCGGATATCTTCGTCGATTTGTGTCTTCGAATAGTCAAACAGCAGATCTCCGGTCGAAGCAGAGAAACCCTGCGCCCGGTTTGGATCGGCGTCAAACAGATCGAGTATCCGACGGCCCGTCTGTGTGGCTGCGAGTGAGTTCAATTGATCCAGCTGCATCGTGATTACTCCGCCCAATGTACGGTCATGCCGCTGAGCACGGCCGCGATCGGAGCTTCCTCGGGTGGTAGTGACATGGCACGATCCAGGGCATTCCGTTTAGTTTCTCCGAATATGACGAGATGCTTGGACAAAGCGCCGTCCAGAACCGGACCCGTCAGCGTGATACGCGCTTCGGGCTGCACGTCGGTCCGCACTACCGCCAGTGTCGGGGCGTTGTTGTTCAGAGCAGCAGACAAGCCCTGCATCCCCGGAAAGAGCGAGGCGGTATGCATGTCCTCACCCATTCCCAGCACCAGAACCGATAGCGGCAGATGCGGGTTAATCAGGCTTTCGATCTCGGGTAAAACCGCCTCAGGCTCATGTTCCGCAACATAGAGCGGCATGTATTGTGCAATGGATGCGCGACTGGTCAGCAACCGTTCCCGGATCAACCTCTCGTTCGAACGCTCGTGATCACCCGGCACGCATCTTTCATCGGTCGGCAGTATGTGCACACGATCCCATTCCAGATCAGCAGCGCACAATCCATCAAAGATCGGCCCCGGTGTGGTTCCGCCCGGAACGGCCAACGAGACAATATCATGATGTAGCAATGCGGCCTCAAGATCTCCGGCCAATGCATTCGCGACATCAATCGCTAGCATGTCGCGGTCGGCGTATTCTTTGATATTCATGGATTTATTCCTTGCCAGCGGCGGTGGTCTCGTTTCATCAGCAACTCAGCGTCGCCCGGGCCGGTGCTGCCGTTTTCATAGGGTTTGGGAACATCACCGCGCGCCTCCCAGCCCGCGATAATCGGATCGGTCCAGGCCCATGCGGCTTCTACCTCATCGCCGCGCATGAACAGGGTTTGGTTGCCGCGAATGACATCCATCACCAGCCGCTCATAAGCGTCGGGTGGGTCCTGGTTTTCAGGCCCAAGCGCTTCGGCAAAGCTCATGTCCAGCGGAACGTCAACCAGACGCATGCCTCCCTGCCCCGGCTCTTTAATTGTCACTTTCAAAGTGATGCCTTCATTGGGCTGCAACCGGATCGACAGGGCATTCGCATGACGCCCGGCCTCTTCGCCAAAAATCGAATGCGGAGCATCCTTGAACATCACATTGATGACCGAGGACCGCGCCACCAGCTCTTTGCCCGTGCGCAGATAGAACGGTGTGCCCGCCCAACGCCAATTGCTGATATGCGCGCGCAAAGCGATGTAGCTTTCCGTCGTCGACCTTTGATTGCCGACAACTTCACGATACCCCCGGCCATCGGCACCGCCTGCAAACTGACCTCGTACGATATGGTGCGGCTCAACCGAATCCAACGCGCGTATGACCTTGAGTTTCTCATCGCGCACCGCGTCCGGATCAAATTTTGCGGGTGGTTCCATCGCGATCAGACACAAAAGCTGCATCAGATGGTTCTGCATCATGTCGCGCATGGCGCCAGCGCGCTCGTAATACTCTTCACGACCGTCAATGCCGACGGTCTCGGCCACAGTGATCTGAATGTGATCGACATACTGGCTGTTCCAAAGCGGTTCGAACAGCATGTTGCCGAACCGAACGGCCATAAGATTCTGAACGGTTTCCTTACCCAGATAATGATCGATCCGATAGATTTGCCCTTCGTCAAAATGCGCCGCCAGTGTCGCATTCAACGCGCGAGCACTTTCCAGATCGTGCCCAAAAGGCTTTTCGACGACGATACGGGTTTGCGGGGTGGCCAGATTGTGCGCCCTGATCTGTTCGGCCAAAGGGCCAAACAATCGGGGGCCTACCGAGAAATAGAAGGCCCTGACACGATCCGCATTCAGCATTTCGGCCAACTGGGCCCAACCATCTTCGGACAAAGCGTCAAGCGGGACATACTCCACGCGCTGCAGAAAACCGTTCACAGCCTCCTGATCTTTTGCCCGTTTCGGTGCGTGCTGGCGCAACGATTCGGCCACCATCTCGCGAAAGCCATCAACGCTCAGAGCGCCCCGCGCTGCGCCGATGATCCGGGTGGCCTCGGGCCACTGCCCGGCGCAGTAACGCCGAAACAGGGCCGGAACGATCTTGCGCTGTGCCAGATCGCCGGTTCCGCCAAATATGACCAGATCAAATGGGTCAACAGGTATGACACGAGAAACCATGGCTTTTCCTTACCTTGCCGCTTGGGGCATGTCCAATGTTAGCGCAACCAATCAGCAACTTTCTTCCCACATCAAAACTCTGTCAGCGAGGGGTAGATGCTCTTAACTAAACCGGCACGAACGGTTAAGTCGGTTTGGCACAAGCACAGAACCGGATGCCGGAATGAAAGACAACGCCCTACAGGCTGCGAATATCGGGAAGTTTCAGAACAGTTTGGTGACAGCAGACGGGCAAACGCGCGCGTCCGTTGCGCTGACTCATCCCGAAACCCTTTGGTTCAACACCGGAACGCTGTGCAACATCGAGTGCGTAAACTGCTATATCGCCAGCAGCCCAACCAACGATGCTCTGGTTTACATCACCGCCGACGAAGTCCGCGACTATCTGGATCAGATCGAACAGCGCCAATGGCCGATCCGCGAGATAGGCTTTACTGGTGGTGAGCCCTTCATGAACCCCGAGATGATCGAGATGACGCGCGTCGCGCTAGAGCGTGGGTACGAAGTTTTGATCCTGACCAATGCAATGCGGCCGATGATGCGCCGCAAAATGCGCGAGGGTTTGCTGGAATTACAGCGCGACTACGCAGAAAAACTGACGCTGCGTGTCTCCGTCGACCACTACCGCCCCGATCTGCATGACGAAGAACGCGGCAAAGGCAGTTTTGCCAAAACTCTGACGGGGATGGAGTGGTTGCGGGATAACGGCTTTAGGATGGCAATTGCCGGGCGCTCAGTCTGGGGGGATAGCGACGCTGAAAGCCGCGCGGGGTATGCAGCATTCTTTGCCAAGCACGGCTTTGACATTGATGCTCAAAATCCGGGCCAAACAGTTTTGTTTCCCGAGATGGACGAAACAGTTGAAGTTCCTGAAATTACAGCCGCTTGCTGGGGCATCCTGGACAAATCCCCCGATGCGGTGATGTGCGCCAGCTCGCGTATGGTCGTCAAACGCAAAGGCGCCGAGCGCCCGGTAGTGCTGGCCTGTACGCTGCTGCCTTATTCACCGGAGTTTGAATTGGGCGAAACCCTTGAAGAGGCCGAGGCCGACGTGCATCTGAACCACCCGCACTGCGCCAAATTCTGTGTATTGGGCGGCGCGAGTTGTTCGGCCTGAGGGCTAGTTCACCCGAAACTCACCCACCATGTTGCGCCATTCCCCAGGCGCGATCATTTTACGGTGCGTGAACCTGACCGAGTGCAGCGGACCTTCAATCTCTTTCTGCCAGAATTCTACGAATTCGAACAGCTTCGGATGGTCCGGAGCAAGGTCGTAATCCTGCCAAATAAACGTGTTCAGTACGTGAATATAGTCGGGCATGTGGTAGAAAAATTCCGCCGTGGTCAGCCCGTACCCCTTAAGCATGAGTTCAGTTTCACTTTGCGCCATGCAGACCTCCAATCTTGTTACAAGGTCTACTCAGAGTAACACGGAACTGTCCTAATACTTAGATAACAATATGTTACTCAGGTGTTACCGACCTAATTTGGCCGGGGAACGGTTGCTTGCTTGCACCTTATATGCCGGGTCTGATAAAGTGTATCCACAAGATATAGATCAAGAACAAGACACGGGCAGCCTACGTGAGCGATACGCCAGAAATCCCTGAAAACATGGACGAAACCCCGCCCGAGCGCCCCGTTTATGACGGCCCGACGGTATCCATCGAATCCGAAATGCGCACGTCCTATCTGGACTATGCGATGTCGGTCATTGTCAGCCGTGCGATCCCCGATCTGCGCGATGGGCTGAAACCGGTGCATCGGCGTATTCTCTACGCGATGCATGAGACCGGGAACACTCATGACAAGTCCTATCGCAAGTCGGCCCGTCCGGTTGGCGACGTGATGGGTAAGTACCACCCGCATGGTGATAGTGCGATCTATGACGCGCTGGTGCGGATGGCGCAGGATTTCTCGATGTCGCTGCCGCTGCTTGATGGTCAGGGCAACTTTGGCTCAATGGACGGCGATAACCCGGCGGCGATGCGTTACACCGAAGTACGGATGGACAAGCCCGCCGCGTCCCTATTGGCCGATATCGAAAAAGAAACCGTCGATTTTCAGGACAACTATGACGGCAAAGACAAAGAGCCGACCGTCCTACCCGCCCGTTTCCCGAACATGCTGGTCAATGGTGCCGGTGGTATTGCCGTGGGTATGGCAACCAACATCCCACCGCATAACTTGGGCGAAGTGGTCGATGCCACGCTGGCGCTGATCGACGACCCGGATCTGACATCAGAGCAACTGATCGAGTATGTGCCCGGCCCCGACTTCCCGACTGGCGGTGTGATGCTGGGCCGCTCAGGTGCGCGCAAAGCGTACCTTGAAGGCCGTGGCAGCGTTATCATCCGCGCCAAGACCCGCGTAGAAGAGCTGCGCAAGGATCGGTACGCCATCGTTGTGGACGAGATCCCCTATCAGGTGAACAAAGCCTCGATGATCGAAAAGATCGCCGAAGCCGTGCGTGAAAAACGCATCGAAGGCGTCAGCCACGTACAGGACGAATCCGACCGCAATGGTGTGCGTGTCGTGGTCGAACTGAAACGCGATGCAACGCCCGAAGTGGTGCTGAACCAGCTCTACCGCTTCTCGCCGATGCAGACCTCATTTGGTTGCAACATGCTGGCGTTGAACGGTGGTCGACCCGAACAGCTGACCCTGCGCCGCTTCCTGACCTCGTTCATCGACTTCCGCGAAGATGTTGTTGCCCGCCGCACAGCCTATGACTTGCGCAAGGCGCGTGAGCGCAGTCACATCCTGTGTGGTCTGGCCGTGGCCGTTTCGAATGTTGACGAAGTGGTTGCCACGATCCGCTCGTCGGCAGACGCTGCTGAAGCGCGCGAGAAACTGATGACCCGCCGCTGGCCTGCATCCGAGATCGAAGGCTATCTACGCCTGATCGACGATCCGCTGTCCAAGATGAATGACGACGGCACCTATAACCTGACCGAGGTACAGGCCCGCGCCATTCTCGAACTGCGGCTGCAGCGTCTGACCCAACTGGGTGTCAAGGAAGTCACGGACGAACTGGAAGAACTGGCCGACAAGATCAAGGAATACTTGGATATTCTGTCTTCGCGTGAGCGCATCATGGGCATCATCGCCGATGAGCTACGCAGCGTGCGCGAGCAGTTCGCCGTCGACCGCCGCACCGAGATCGTTGACTGGTCCGGTGATATGGAAGACGAAGACCTGATCGAACGCGAAGATATGGTCGTGACTGTCACCTCAGGCGGCTACATCAAACGCACCCCTCTGGCCGATTTCCGGGCGCAAAAGCGTGGCGGCAAAGGCCTGTCGGGTATGCAGACCAAGGAAGAGGATGTTGTCACCAATCTCTTCGTGGCGAACACGCATACGCAACTGCTGTTCTTCACCACCGAAGGCATGGTGTACAAGCTCAAGACCTGGCGTCTGCCGCAATCCAGCCGGACCGGTAAGGGCAAGGCGATCGTCAACATCCTGCCGATCCCGACCGGTGTCTCGATCGCGGCGATCATGCCCGTGGATGTGCCGGATGAAGAGTGGGAGAACCTGCAAATCGTCTTCGCCACCAGCGCGGGTGACGTGCGTCGCAATCGTCTGTCAGATTTCACGAACGTCCGCCGCAATGGCAAGATCGCGATGAAACTGCCCGAGGATGTGGAACTGGTAAACGCTCGCATCTGTTCAGAAGATGAAGACGTGATGCTGGTCACCAATTCGGGCCGTGCGATCCGCTTCCGGACCACTGATGTACGTGTCTTCAACTCACGCGAATCTACCGGTGTGCGCGGCATCAGGCTGAGCAATGGCGACCGTGTCGTCTCGATGTCCGTAGTTCGCCATTTCGAGGCCGACCCGGACGAGCGCGCCGCCTACCTCAAGATGCGCCGCGCAGTCGCGGGCATTGCGGATGACGGCGAAACGGACGAGGACGAAGCCGCGCCTGGCAGTATCACGCAGGAACGCTATGCCGAGATGTCGGCAGCCGAGAACCTGATCTTGACCATCACGTCGGGCGGCGCGGGCAAGCTGAGCTCCAGTCACGACTACCCTGTCCGCGGTCGCGGTGGCATGGGCGTTGCAGCCATGGACAAAGCCATGCGCGGCGGCGAACTGGTTGCCTCCTTCCCCGTAGAAATCGACGATCAGATCATGCTGGCTACCTCGAAGGGCCAATCGATCCGGGTGCCGGTCGAGGGCATCTCGTTCCGCTCCCGCAGCGCGGGTGGTGTGCGTGTATTCAACACCGGTAAAGGCGAAGAAGTCGTCAGTGTGGCCTGGATCGCCGACCAGGGTGACGAAGAAGCCGAGGAATAACAAAGCACTACAGAAGTGTAACAAAACGCCCGTATTGCGGGCGTTTTTGTTACTCAGGGTCACGTTCCTGCCAACGGCACGAGGGTGGGCTTGCCCCAGCAGACCCGGCACGCCTAGCATTTCGATATGTGGTCATTCGCCCATATCCGACCTGCCTACAGCCGTGCTGAGCGAATAAGTGACGGTGTTGTTCATGTGCTGGGTGTTTCTTCGGCGGTGATCGCAGCGCCTATGCTGATCATCATGACAGTCTTCTATCGGTCAGACCCGGCGGCGGTTTTGGGCGCCTCGATCTATGGAATAACTCTGGTTTTGATGCTGACGTTCTCGGCGCTCTACAACATGATCGAGCATGATGAGTGGGCAGAGTTTCTGCGCCGCCTTGATCACTCGGGTATCTACGTGAAGATCGCAGGAACTTATACGCCGTTCCTGCTGCTCTCGGCTTCGCAACCTCCGGGGCTTTTGCTGGGGTTGTGGTCTTCTGCGACGCTGGGCTCTGTTCTGAAGATGATCGACCCGAACCGCTTCCGCTGGTTCGGGCTGGCGCTGTATCTTCTGATGGGATGGGCCGCGGTTTGGGCCGGACAATCCATGTTGGCCGAACTCTCACCCCTTACCCTTACTTTGATGATCGCCGGAGGCCTCATCTATACCGCAGGCGTGGTATTCTACCTTCTGGACTGGCTGCCCTACCACAACACCATCTGGCACGTATTTGTATTGGCAGGAAGCGGCCTTTTCTTCGCCGCTGTTGCCTTGCGTATCGAAATGGTACCGTCAGGGCCAATGTAACGCCGGAGCGCCACGAACACGCCTCAAAGCCCGTACAACGCCCCGAACTTCTGCTCCAGATAAGCCAACAGCGGCTCCGGCCCTGGTTCCACCCCACTGGCGCGCTGAATGATTTCGCGGGGCGCGTACAGTCCTCCAAGTTGCTGCACATGCTCTCGAAGCCAACCGGTCGCCCCGGAAGTATCGCCAGCTGCCAATTGCCCCTCAAGCCCGGGAATTGCTGCGCGCAGTGCTTGATACAGGCATCCCGCGTAGACATTGCCCAGCGAATAGGTCGGGAAATAGCCAAACAGGCCAACCGACCAGTGTACGTCCTGCAAGCATCCATTCGAGGGCTTGTCGACCGCATAACCAAAATCTGCTTTGAAGCGGTTGTTCCAGGCGGCTTCAAGGTCGCCGACCTGCAAGTCACCGGCCATCAGTGCGCGTTCCAAATCAAACCGCAGCATGATGTGCAGATTGTACTGCACCTCATCCGCCTCGGTCCGGATATAGCCGTTGTGGACGCGGTTGACGGTGGCATAGAACGCATCTGCATCGGCGATGCCAAAATCACCGAACGCCTCTTTCATCTGGTCAAACAGCCATCCGGTAAAGGCGCGCGAGCGGCCCAGCTGGTTTTCGTAAATCCGGCTTTGGCTTTCATGCACACCCATCGACACACCACGTCCCAGCGGGGTCAGCAGGTAATCGCGGTCGATGCCCTGCTCATAGGCGGCGTGGCCAACCTCGTGAATGGTCGAGTAAAAGCAGTTGAACGGATCGGTCTCGCTGGTGCGGGTGGTGATCCGAACGTCCAGCCCGCTGCCCGAGCTGAACGGATGCACCGCTTTGTCGACGCGGCCATTGTTCAGGTCATAGCCGAATGTCGTTGCCAGTTTCTGCGTCAGGCGCATCTGGGTCAGTTCGTCAAAGTTGCCGGTCAGCGCGGCAGGTTCCGGGCGATCCAGAACTGCGGCGCGAAGAGCCACCAGACGTGGGCGCATTTCGTCAAAGATCGCGGCGATCTGAGCGCCGGTCGTGTAGGGCTCGTAATCCTCAACCATCGCATCATAAACGTCGCCACCCTGTGCCAGCGCTTCACCTTCTTGCCGTTTCAGCGAGACAACTTCTTCCAGCACCGGCAGGAAGGCTGAGACATCTTCGTCCGCTCGCGCCTGGGCCCATGTGCCCTGCGCGGCGGATGTCACGCGTGCAATCGCCGTCGCCAGATCGGCGGGCACCTTCACCGCGCGGTCATAGGCGCGGCGTATCTCACGCAGTTGTGCCTTGCCGACCTCATCTTGCGGTGCGGCCTGCTCCAACCATTCGGCAACGCGAGGGTCAGAGCGGCGAGCATGCAATACAGCCTCGATCGCTGCCATTTCCTCGGCCCGTTGCGGCGCGGCACCGCGCGGCATCACCGTTTCCTGGTCCCAGCCGAGCCTACCGGCAATCTGGCCCAGGGCCGAGGTTTCGCGCTGAAAGGCCATCAAGTCGTTGTATGCTGTCATGGGGTCATGCTCCGCGCACAGATGTTGCGATAGGGTAAGCTGTCAGGAAGCGGGCGCGCAGGATCAGGGTCCAGACGACCACGGCCATGAACTGGTGGAAAATGGCGATCTGCCAAGGTGCCGCATAGACGACTGTGATGATGCCCACGACCACTTGCAGTGACAAAGCTGCGAACATGGCGTTGAAGGCAAAGCGGGTCTGTGGGTGCGCGCTGCTGCCACCGCGCCGCCAGACTATGATGGCGAAAATAAAGAGCAGATAGCCGACGCAACGGTGGATAAACTGCACCAGACCGGGACTTTCAAAGAAGTTACGCCACATCGGTTCCAGCATGGTCGCATCGGGCGGCAGCAACTGACCGCCAATCAGGGGCCAGTCAGTGTAGGACCTCCCCGCGTCGATCCCGGCCACCAGCGCACCGATGAGGATTTGCAGGAAGGTGAAGTGCAGCAGTCCGGTCGATATCGAGAAAAGCTTAGCCTCTTTCGCGCGGCGGGCCTGCATCAGGTCACGTTCGTCACGGCCAAGTTCAAAGATGTACCAGGCAAGAAAGCCGAGGATCACGAAGGCCAAGCCAAGATGCGTCGCCAGACGATAGCTGGCAACGGCGGTCATGCCTTCACCCTGTGTGACGCCCGAGGCGACCATCCACCAGCCTACAGCACCCTGAACACCGCCAAGCAGGCCGGGGATCAGCAGCTTACCAGCCCATCCTGTCGGAATTTTGCGAGCCACAAGGAAACCGATAAATCCAACGGCCCAAACCAATCCTATCACGCGGCCCAACTGGCGATGGCCCCATTCCCACCAATAGATGGTTTTGAAATCATCCAGCTCCATCCATTGGTTCTGAATGCGCCACTGGTCAATCTGCTTGTATTTGTCGAATTCGGCTTGCCAGTCAGCGGCGTTCATCGGCGGGATCGCACCCGTAATAGGTCGCCATTCGGTGATCGATAGACCACTGTCGGTCAGCCGCGTGAGCCCGCCCACGGCAATCATGATCACGACCAGCGCGAACAGGATCATCAGCCAAACCCGGATCGCGGCCCGCGCACCTCCACGCCCCCGGTCGATCATACCGGGTTGGACGGCCTGTTGTTTTTCGCTGTCCGAGACCTCTTCGAAGATGCTGCGCTTACCGCTCATGCTGTCCTCATGTCCTGATTTCGTCGCAAGCTATGGTTTGGCGGAAGATAGGTCCAGCCTCAGCTTTTGTCTTTCCAGCGGACCATCTGCCGCATGATCCCGTGAAGCATCTGTACATCGGCCCGTGTCATCCGCATCCGCGACCACAGATTGCGCAGGTTCACCTTCATTCCTTCGGCTTTTTCCGGCGGATAAAAGAACCCGGCCTGTTCCAGACGGTCCTCATAATGCTCGACCAACTTTTCAACCTCGATCCCGGTCGCCCAATCGCCCTTGCCCAGATCAGTTGCCTCATGCACGACATCCCCGGTCTGGCGCATCCATTCATAGGCGGTCAGCAGAACGCACTGCCCGAGGTTCAACGACGCATATTCCGGATTCACTGGCACCGAGATAATCGCATTGGCCTTGGCGATATCCTCATTCTCAAGCCCTGCCCGTTCCGGGCCAAATAGAACAGCGACCTTTTCGCCCGCCGCCACTTTCTGCGATGCAAGCAGCATTGCGCGCTCCGGGCTATAGACAGGCTTGGTCAACCCACGTTGCCGCGCTGTGGTGGCGAAGACAAAGGTGGTGTCCTCCAGCGCGCCCGCTAGATCGTCAAATAACTGCGCCTCATCCAAAAGCCGCCCGGCCCCGCTGGACATCGCCACCGCCTTGGGGTTGGGCCAGCCGTCGCGCGGTGCCACGATCCGCATCCGATCCAGCCCAAAGTTCCACATCGCCCGCGCGGCAGCACCGATGTTCTCACCCATCTGAGGGCGCACCAGAACAAAAGACGGCTGTGATGTATCGCTGGGCATGGCTAACTCCGAAAAACTCCGCTTGCTCTAATGGCCGCATGGGTCGAGGGCAAGTCGGCCCGGCGTCTTCTGTTCGCAAAAGGGTACGTAGCCGGCATAAAAGTTTGCTTCCCCCGCGCAATCCGCTAAACCGCGCGAAAGATGACAAACCCGAAGGACGCGCCATGGACACCCCCGAGCAGCCGCAGATTTACCTGATCACGCCTCCGACCATCGCGTTGAGTACATTCCCTGATCAATTGGGTCACGTATTGGACGGGGCTGAAATTGCATGTATCCGCCTCGCCTTGGCTGGAAGCGACGAAGATACCATCGCGCGCGCCGCCGATGCTTGCCGCGAAGTTGCGCATGCGCGCGATGTAGCCATCGTGATTTCCAACCATGTATTGCTGGCGCAGCGGTTGGGTCTGGACGGGGTGCATCTGGATGACGGCGCGCGGTCTGTCAGGGCAGCCCGTAAGGAGCTGGGCGCGGATGCGATTGTCGGCAGTTTTTGCGGGTCTTCCAGCCATGACGGGATGACTGCTGGTGAAAGTGGCGCGGATTACGTGGCCTTTGGCCCGGTTGGTTCCGCCACGCTGGGCGATGGTACTCAGGCCGAAAAGGACCTGTTCCAATGGTGGTCCGAAATGATCGAGGTTCCCGTCGTGGCCGAGGGCGGCCTGACGTCCGATCTGATCCGAGACCTCACCCCCTGCACCGATTTCTTCGGCATCGGAGAGGAAATCTGGTCGCAAGATAACCCGTTGGAGGCGCTGAACTCTCTGATTGCCGCAATGCGCTGAGGGATGCGAGCGTTAACCCTTGCACCCGCGTCGGGGCTGCGGCATGACACAAGGCATGAACAAGAACAGCGAAATTTTGTGCATCGGCTCGGTCCTTTGGGACGTGATCGGACGCTCGGCCAGCGCCATGCGACAGGGCTCGGATGTACCCGGCCGCATTACTCGCCTGCCGGGTGGCGTCGCCATGAACATCGCCATGACGCTGGTGCGGTTCGGAATGACCCCGACTTTGCTGACCGCAATTGGCCGCGACGCTGAAGGCGACGAATTGGTCCGGTCCTGCGCGCGTTTGGGGATGGTCACCGATCACATCTATCGCTCGCAAGACCTGCCAACCGACAGATATATGGCGGTTGAAGGAGCCAACGGGCTGATCGCCGCCATTGCCGACGCCCATTCGCTTGAAGCTGCCGGAGCCAAAATCCTGCGTCCCTTGATGCATGGTCCGCTGGGCTATGAAAATACGCCATTCGAAGGGCCCATCGCGCTGGACGGTAACCTGACGCTTACCTTGCTTGAAGAGATCGCCCAAAGCCCCGCCTTCGCCAAAGCCGACCTGCGCGTCGCCCCGGCGTCGCCCGGCAAGGCAGAACGGCTGCTGCCCTTCCTCAAACACGCCCGTGCAACGCTCTATGTGAATCTCGAAGAGGCCGGACTGCTTTGCCAACGCGAGTTCACCGATTCCGAGAGCGCCGCCAAAGGCCTGCTGGACCGTGGCGCGTTGCGGGTTCTTGTGACCGATGGCGGCAACTCGGCCACCGTCGGGGATGCTGATGCTGTCTTGACCCAAACACCCCCGTCCGTTCTGGTCACCCGCGTGACCGGCGCGGGTGACACTTTCATGGCCGCCCATATCGCCGCCGAGGCGAATGGTGCCGACAGCGACGCGGCACTCAGCCGCGCGCTGCGCGCCGCTGCAACCTATGTTTCCGGAGAAACCCCACTGTGATCACCATTCACTATTCCGCAGAGGTCCGCGCCGCCAAGGATGCGGGCCAACCAATCGTGGCATTGGAAAGCACCATCATCACCCATGGCATGCCCTACCCCCAGAACATCGAGGTCGCGGCACAGGTTGAACAAGACATCCGCGATGCGGGCGCCGTTCCAGCAACGATTGCCGTTATTGACGGAGTTTTGCACGTCGGCCTCGAAGCCGACCAGCTGAGCGCACTGGGTCAGGCGCAAGGCGTCGCCAAACTGTCACGCGCTGACATGGCCGCCTGCCTCGCTACAGGCGGCACCGGGGCCACCACCGTCGCCGCAACAATGATCGCCGCACATTATGCAGGCATTGAGGTCTTCGCCACCGGAGGCATCGGTGGGGTGCATCAGGGGGCCGAAACCTCCTTCGACATCTCCGCTGACCTGCACGAGCTCGCGCAGACCCCGGTGACTGTGGTCGCGGCCGGGGCCAAAGCCATCCTCGACCTCGCCAAAACGCTTGAAGTTCTGGAAACGCTCGGCGTCCCCGTCATCGCCCACGGACAGGACGAGTTCCCAGCCTTCTGGTCCGCAAAATCACCCTTGGCAGCCCCGCTGCGCATGGATGATGCCGCTGACATAGCAAAAGCCCACGCAGCACGGCGTGCGTTGGGGCTGCCGGGTGGTCAGTTGGTCGCTAACCCGATCCCGCAAGCCGACCAGATCCCGTCCGAGGAGCTGGCCCCGATCATCGCGTCCGCACAGGCCGATGCAGAAACTCACCGGATCACTGGCAAAGGCGTCACACCTTATCTGCTACAGCGTATCTATGAACAGACCGAAGGCCGTTCGCTTACCGCCAACATCGCTTTGGTACGCAACAACGCCCGACTGGCAGCGGTCATCGCGCGTGCGCTAACGGAATCAGCCCACTGACCCCAGCTATTGCACCAAGCGCCCGGACTGCTTACCTAATTCCGCAAACCACTCAGGACCGCAATGAACACTCCGTTTGACGAAGAACCCCACCGACGCCCCGGCCTGTTCTCCCGGCTACGCGCGTCCTTTCTGACTGGTATCGTCGTCATTGCTCCGGTGTGGCTGACCATCTGGTTGATCTGGTCTGTGGTTGGCTGGATCGACAGTGCCGTCCTGCCACTGATCCCGCAACGGTTCCAACCCTCGGAATATGTCGGCATCAACCTGCGCGGCGTTGGCGTGGTCATATTCCTGCTGTTCACGATTATCGTCGGCTGGATCGCAAAGGGCATCCTGGGCCGTTCGCTGATCCATTTCGCCGAAAGTGTCGTCGACCGCATGCCCGTGGTCCGTTCGGTTTATTCCGGGATCAAGCAAATCTCGGAAACTGTGTTCGCCCAGACCGAGCGGTCTTTCGAAAAAGCCTGCCTGATCCAGTATCCGCGCCGGGGCATCTGGGCAATCGGCTTCGTCTCGACAACAGCGCGCGGTGAAGTGAGCGATCGCGCCGAAACCGGGGGCGAGTTGCTAAGCGTGTTTGTCCCGACAACCCCAAACCCCACATCCGGGTTCCTGTTGTTTTTCCCCGCAGAGGATGTGATCCTGCTGGATATGTCCATCGAGGATGCAGCCAAGCTGGTGATCTCAGCGGGTCTGGTTTACCCGAATGACAAAGACCCAACCCAGCCGCCTGAATAATCAACCAAACATTGCGGGCAAATCGACCGTGCTCCGCTGACCCAGATCGTCCTTATGCACGCTCAGAAACTGATCCGCCGCATCGCGCCCGGACTGTTTCAGCCGGTTCAGCACAACCGGGTTTGGCACGATCTTGGTGGCCGCTGAAAGGTCGTTCATCAAGGCGTCATCAGCGATCATATGCACCAGCACCCGGCTCATCTCACCAGCCTTCAGCTTGCCTTCGGCCAGAAGCCGTTGAACGAAATTGATCGCACGCAGCTCGCGAAACAACGATGAGTTAAAGCTGATCTCATTGATCCGGTTCTGAATCTGCTGCGGCGTTTTAGGCACCTCATCGCGTTCCAGCGGGTTGATGTTCACAATCACCACATCATCTGGCAAATCCCCACCGAACAACGGATAAAGCGCCGGGTTTCCGGTATAGCCGCCATCCCAATACGCTTCGGTCCGCTCGGATTTCGGGTCATAGATTTCAACCGCCTGAAACAGGTTCGGCAAGCAGGCCGAGGCCAGAATCGCATCGGTCGAAATCTCCTCGCCTGTGAACACGCGAATCTTGCCGCTGCGCACACAGGTGGCGCAGACAAACAGCGCGGGCCCTTCGTCTGCACAAATCTCATCAAAGTTGAACCGATCCACAACCGGGGTGAGCGGATTGCGATAAAACGGCCCATAGGCGTAAGGCGATACCAGCCGCGACCATGCTTCGGCCATCGAGAACGGAACGGAGTACTCCAACGCTTGTGCAACATGAGCAGGCTCAATGCCCCGCATCCAATGGGCAATTCGCATATCGCCGACGGCACCCATGCGTTTCCAAAGCCCATCCAGACACGCCCGCGCCCCTTCGCGCCCTGCATGCACCATCCCTGATTTGAACGCTGCCCCGTTCAAAGCGCCGGCCGAAGTCCCAGTGATCGCGGCAACCTCGATATCCTCTTCATCCAGCAATCGATCCAGTACACCCCAGGTAAACGCGCCATGCGCCCCACCGCCCTGCAATGCCAGATTGATCCGTTTCATGGTTCCGCCTCTTCATCTGGCCAGAAATACCTCGGGGGTATGGGGGCAGAGCCCCCATGGTCCCTCACAATGCCGTCCATCCCCCATCCACGGATATCGTCGTTCCTGTGATCTGTGCCGCTGCATCCGAGCACAAGAAGATCGTAGTTCCGCCCAGCTGCTCGACCGTGGCAAACTCCTTCGACGGCTGCCGCTCCAGCAGGATGTTCTTCACCACATCCTCGCGGCTCATATTGTACTCTTTCATCGTGTTGGGAATTTGCGCCTCAACCAATGGAGTCAGTACGTATCCCGGACAAATAGCATTGCAGGTAATCGGCTCCTGCGCAGTCTCCAGCGCCACGGTCTTGCTCATGCCGACGACACCATGCTTTGCCGCGATGTAAGCCGCCTTGTAGGGCGAGGCCGTCAGACCGTGAGCCGAGGCAATATTCACGATCCGCCCCCAGCCCGCCGCGCGCATCCTCGGAAGCGCTGCCGCCATCGTATGAAAGACCGAATTCATGTTGATCGCGATGATCGCATCCCATTTGTCCGACGGAAACTGATCGATCGGGGCCACATGCTGAATGCCGGCGTTGTTCACCAGAATGTCACAAGCACCTGCCTGTTCGATCAGTGCACGGCATTCATCGCCCTTGGACATATCTGCCTTGATATAGCGCGCGTTGGTTCCCGTCTCTTTGCCAATCTCGGTGGCCAGCGCATGATCTTCATCACGGTCGGTGAACGAATTCAGCACCACATCCGCCCCGGCCTTCGCCAGCTCACGCGCGATGCCCAGCCCAATCCCCGAATTCGACCCCGTGACGACGGCTGTTTTGCCCGACAGACTCATGGCACTCTCCTTATGAGTTTTTGTTTCTCAAACACAGTGCCATGCTGCACCTGCAAAGAAAACGGGGAATGATCTGATCCGCGCGCCCGCACGAGTTTTGCCAAAAAAAACGCCCGCACGAAGCGGGCGTTAAGTTATTGAGGCAGGTTTCATACAGGCAAGAAACCTATCGAGCAGTAGAACCTTTATAAGCAATTCCACGCCCTCGTCCAAGCTAAAAGTTTGATAATAAGAAAAATCATGGCTACGGTGAATCCCAAACAAAATAAGGCCAGAGCAGGATTGTTTCCAAAATGAGCCCCGATTATCTCCGCCCCCTTCGTCCCGCGATTGTGGGAATCACCTGTATTTTCGCCGCCTCAATGGCGTCAGCAGAATCGGCCCATGGCATAGCTATGTATGGTGACCCGGCCCTACCACCGGATTTTGTGTCGCTACCCTACGCAAATCCTGACGCGCCCAAGGGCGGCAAGGTCGTATTTGGCAATACCGGCGGCTATAACAGTCTGAACCCGTTTGTGCAAAAAGGCACCGCGCCGTGGCAGTTGCGATTTTGGACTCATGAAAGCCTGATGGGCCGCTCTTGGGACGAACCTTTCACTCTTTACGGGTTGTTAGCCGAATCAGTTGAGACAGATTCGGACCGCACATGGGTAGAATTCACGCTGCGCAAAAATGCTGAATTCTCGGATGGATCGCCGGTCACAGTCGATGACGTGATCTGGTCGTATGAGACACTGGGCACCGAAGGCCACCTGCGATATCGCGGGCTGTGGGGCAAGATTGATAGCATTGAACAGACTGGACCGCGCAGCGTTCGGATCACCTTTAACGAACCGGATCGCGAACTGGCCCTGATCGCCGGAATGCGCCCGATCCTGCAAAAAGCGCAGTGGGAGGGAAAGTCGTTCGCTGACGCTCAACTACACGATATACCCATCGGTTCCGGACCATTCGTAATCGATGACTATGAGGCTGGCCGCTATGTGAACCTGCGTCGCAATCCTGACTATTGGGGTGCCGACATCCCCTACCGCAAGGGCACGATGAATCTGGATGACATGCGGATTGAGTTCTACGGAGACGGCACAGTCGCGTTTGAAGCGTTTAAAGCTGGCGAGCTTTCGGCCGTTCGTGAATTCAACGCGGATAAATGGAACACGCAGTACAACTTCCCAGCGGTTCAGCGCGGTGATGTTGTGAAGACGGAAATTCCCCATCAAAAACCATCAGGCATGACCGGCTTTGTCATGAACACACGCAAGGCCCCATTCGATGACTGGCGCGTACGCGAGGCACTAACGCTGGCCTTCAACTTCGAGTTCATCAACGACACCATTACAGGCGGAGCGCAGCCCAGGATCATCTCATATTTCTCGGGTTCGGAATTAGGGATGCAACCCGGACCGGCCACTGGTCGTGTCGAGGAATTGCTTCAACCTTACGCCGCCGAGTTGGCACCGGGCACGCTGGATGGATATGAATTGCCTCAAAGCGATGGAACCGAACGCAACCGTCGAAATATCCGCAAAGCGCTTAAACTGCTGGAAGAGGCCGGATGGACCATTCAGGACGGCCAGCTTCGCAACGCCAGCGGTGAGCCGTTTTTGATTGATCTGGTCATCAGCCAGGGCAGCCTGAACGTGGTCCAGGATGTCGGCGTGATCGCGGAAATCTACGCGCGCGCCCTCGAACGCCTGGGTATCCAGTTGACAGTCGAGAAAGTAGATGACGCGCAATATACTTCACGCATCGATGCGCAAGATTTTGACATGACCCCGTTCCGTCGAGCGCTGTCGCTCTCGCCAGGCAACGAACAACGTCTGTATTGGGGCAGCGAAAACGCAAATGCTCCCGGGACGCGGAATGTTATGGGCCTGACCTCGCCCGCCGTGGACGGGCTGATCGACGCGATGCTGGCCTCGGAAAGCCACGAGGATTTTGTTGCGGCAACGCGCGCGCTGGATCGTGTTCTGACAGCGGGTCGCTATGTCATTCCTATCTGGAGCTTTGATGTCGGCCGTATCGCCCATGTCAAAGAGCTGAAACAACCCGACACTCTGCCAATTTATGGCGATGGGCCAGAATATATGCCACAGGTCTGGTGGTTTCAGGATTGACGAGTCCTTTCTATTTCCATATTTCATGAATTATGGAAATAGAGATTCATGACAGGCTGAACGCACTCGCACACCCCAAGCGGCTGGATCTGTTCCGGCTGTTGATGCGTCGCTATCCAGATTCCGTAGCTGCGGGTCAGATAGCTGAGGCTTTAGCGCTGAAACCCAATACTGCGTCAACCTACCTGAATGCATTGAAATCCGCCGGGCTGATCCAGCAGTCGCGCAGCGGGACATCATTGCAATATGCCGCCAACTTACCAGCGGTGCGCGGGCTGTTTGATGAGTTGCTGGGCGGTTGCTGTCAAAATCGTCCTGATTTATGCATGCAACCCTCGGATGACCCCGTTATGGCGTCCCCTGGCCGCGTTATGAATGCGCTTTTCCTCTGCACCGGAAACTCGGCCCGTTCGATCATGGCGGAAGCCATCCTGAACAATGAAGGTAACGGCTTGTTTCGTGCTTATTCGGCAGGAACGGCACCATCGGACGGACCAAATTCAATCGTTTTGGAACTCTTGAAGCAAAAAGACTACGACACGACCTCACTCCGCTCAAAATCACTGGAAGAATTTGCCGCTGCTGATGCCCCAAAGATGGATTTTGTCTTTACCGTCTGCGACCACGCAGCGAACGAGGCCTGCCCCGCTTGGCCAGGACAACCGATAAGCGCGCATTGGGGTCTGCACGATCCGGTCAAAGTTGAAGGAACCGACGCGCAAAAGCAGCTGGCATTCCAGCAGGCCTACGGATTGCTGCGCAACCGTATCACCGCCTTTGCCAGCCTCCCGTTCGAAACGCTCGACCGCATCTCACTACAACACAAGGTGGATGACATCGGTCGAATGGCCGAGTAGTCCTCGATCAATCCAAGGATACCCCCATGAACATACTGGTTCTATGCACCGGCAACTCGGCTCGATCGATTCTGCTGGAGTCGCTCTTCAATCACACCGGCGAAGGGCGTGTACGCGCCTATTCAGCAGGCTCCAACCCGACCGGCAAGGTGCATCCGCAATCCTTGACGCTGCTTGGTGCCGAAGGCCATGACGTCCGCGATTCCCGCTCTAAAAGCTGGGATAAGTTTGCAGCAGAAAATGCTCCGGAAATGGACATAGTGATCACGGTTTGCGGCTCAGCCGCCGAAGAGACATGCCCCGTCTGGCCCGGCGCCCCTGTACGCGCGCATTGGGGTGTCGAGGACCCGGCTGCCGCGTCTCAGTCAGACTGGGAAACCGCCTTTAGGACCGCATATGACATTCTTGGGCGCCGCGCCGAAGCACTTCTGGAGCTGCCCATTGAAACCATGGACAGCGTTGAACTCTCGGCCCATCTCAAACGTATAGGAGCCCTGCTGTGAGCGCCCGCCAATACTTTGCCGAATTCCTCGGAACCGCCTTCCTGCTGATCGGCGTTGTCGGATCAGGCATCATGGCGCAAACCTTGTCCGACGGGAACATCGCGCTGGCGTTGCTGGCCAATGCAATTGCGACCGGCTGCATCCTTTACGCTATCATCACTACGCTCGGCCCTGTCTCGGGCGCTCACTTCAACCCTGCAGTGACATTGGCCTTTGCGCTGCGCGGTGAACATCCCTGGCGTGCGGTCACCCCTTACATGCTTGTTCAGATTGCCGGAGGTATCGCGGGGGTCTGGGCCAGCCATTACATGTTTGACCTGCCGATTCTGCAAACTTCGGAAACGATGCATCGTACCGGGGCACATCAGTGGTTTTCGGAGATTGTCGCCACTTTGGGTTTGCTCTTTGTGATTTTCGGCGGAATTCGGCACAAGCCGGACACGGTACCAGCCCTTGTGGGCCTCTATATTACCGGCGCCTACTGGTATACGTCTTCCACAAGTTTTGCTAATCCGGCCGTTACCATCGCAAGGGGCTTTACGGATACCTTTGCGGGGATATACCCTGCGCACATTCCGATGTTCATAATTATGCAGTTAATTGCTGTATTTATCGGACACAAAATACTGAACTGGTTATTCGAACAAGCAGAATAACGGACCGGCCGCCACTCACTTTACAGCAGGTCCGTGGGCCCGTTGCGGTATCTCCGCAGCGGGTTTTTTGCATCTTATCTCCCGACTCCGGCTGCGACATTTTGTCATGTCTGCAGCAACGCACGGCGCTCCGTAGGCTGTCTTGGGGGAGAGCAATCCTGAAACACCAACTAAGGAAGGCTCGCAGATGCTAAACTGGGCTGATCTGACGCAAGACTGGGACGCGTCATATGCGCGTGCAAAACGTAGGTTTCCGAACCTGCGGGATAGGGATATGGCGCGCGTTGGCGAAGATCGCAAACAGTTCGAAGCTTACCTGGCCGAGCGTCACCACCTGACCGTAAACGAGGCGCGCGAAGAGCTTGAGGATTTCCTGTTCACCGAAGCATTGAACCGCGAAGCGGCCCAAGCCCTAAGCAAGTGACGTCACCCACAGGATCGTCGCATCCTCATCACTGACCGAAATGACGTTATGCCCCATGCTGCCGTCGTAATAAGCGCTGTCGCCGCGGCGCATTTCGACCGGCTCATAGAACTCGGTAAACAACCGCACCACTCCGGTCAGAACATACAGAAATTCCTCACCATCGTGACGCACCCAGCCGTCAAATTCTTCCATCGAGCGTGCACGTACACGGGCGCGATAGGGCAGCATCTGCTTTTTGGTCAGCGTTTCTGCCAGCAACTCATGTTCGTAGGTGGTGGTCGCATGGGCCGCACCCCCGCCCATCTTGGTCACTGCCATTCGACCGATCACCTGATCGCGTTGTGGCGGCGTAAAAAGCTGAGGCACCGAAATCTCCAATCCGGTCGCCAGCTTTTTCAAAGCATCATAGGTCGGAGACATCTGACCATTTTCGATCTTGCTGAGTGTCGACCGAGCCAGACCCGCCTGACTCGCCGCCTGTTCCAGCGTCCAGTTGCGGGCTTTACGCAGTTCGCGCACGCGCGCGCCCAAATCGACCGGCTCCAACTCGGTGTTGACACCATTGTCGCGGGCAATTCTGACGATAGATTTATGATCATTGGTGGCCATGGGTCTTTCTATAGGGCGAGCATGCCCTGCTTGCAACGCGCCTCGCACGGGGATAGCCAGTTCTCATGTTGTCGATCTTTGATCAGGGGCCGCCTACGCGCTGCCCGCGCCCATTCAATCTTGCCGCGCATGTGCTGCGCCATGCGAAAAGTTCAGCTGAGAAGACCGCGCTTTCGGTGCTGAGATCGGATGGTGCAACAGACTGGACCTATGGCGATCTGCATTCGGCGATAATGGGCACCGGTTCAGGATTGCTGCAGAGCGGCCTTCGCGCCCAAGACATTGTTCTCATGCGATTGGGCAATACCGTCGATTTTCCGATCGCCTATCTGGGCGCAATCGCCGTGGGACTGGTCCCCGTGCCCACCTCATCACAACTCACCGAGCAAGAGACCGCAAAGATCATCGACGATCTGAAACCCGCCGCCATTTTGCGAGATCCCCAGGTCGCCTGCGCGCCGCACCCGGATCAGATCATGCTGCCTGAACTGGCCCGGATGCGATCACTGCCGCCTGCAAGTTTTGCCATGGGAGATCCCGAGCGGCTGGCCTACGTGGTCTACACTTCGGGCACTTCGGGCAAACCCCGTGCGGTTGCGCATGCACACCGCGCCATCTGGGCTCGGCAGATGATGGTCGACGGCTGGTATGGCCTGAAATCCTCGGACCGGCTGTGCCATGCGGGGGCATTCAATTGGACCTACACGCTGGGCACCGGCTTGATGGACCCTTGGGCCATTGGTGCAACGGCTCTGATCCCTGAACCCGGGACAGACATACGCGATCTGCCTGCCCTGTTGAAACAACATCGTGCCACCATCTTTGCAGCCGCACCGGGGGTCTTTCGGAAGATGATGCAAAGTGACGCGCAGCCCGGCCTTCCCGATCTGCGCCACGGCCTTTGCGCCGGGGAAAAGCTGTCGCGACACCTGCATGAACAATGGGTGCAGTCCACCGGCACCGAGCTTTATGAGGCTTACGGCATGTCCGAATGCTCGACCTTCATCTCATCCAGCCCAAGCCACCCAGCACGCGGCACAGCGTTGGGGCAGCCGCAGCCCGGGCGTCGGATTGCCATCCTCGGGCCGGATGGCCCTGTGCCACAAGGTCAGGAAGGTACAATAGCCGTACATCGCGAAGATCCGGGCCTGATGCTAACCTATCTGAATGCCCCCGACGAGGCCGCTGCTCGGATGCAGGGAGATTGGTTCCTGACCGGTGATCAAGGCGCGATGGCCGTTGATGGGCAAATCACCTATCTGGGTCGAGATGACGACATGATGAATGCGGGCGGATATCGCGTTTCCCCGGTCGAAGTCGAGGCGGCCTTATCCACCCATCCCGAGATCACCCAGGTCGGGGCGGCTACGGTTGAGGTAAAACAGGACAGTTCGATCATCGTTGCCTTCTACACTGGCCCCGAAGAACTGGACGCGGCGGACCTGCACGCCTATGTGTCTGACAAGTTGGCGCGCTACAAACAGCCGCGTGCCTTTGTCCATCTGCCCGCCTTGCCCACCGGAGGCAACGGCAAACTTCTGCGCCGCGCCCTGCCGGCCTATTTCAAGGCGACGTCCGAATGACACACACTGTAAAGCTCGACATCATGTCCGATCCGATTTGCCCCTGGTGCTATATTGGCAAGACCCATCTGGACAAAGCGCTCGCCGAAGTGCCAGACCACCCCTTTGTGATCGAGTGGCACCCCTTTCAGCTGAACCCCGATATGCCCGACGAGGGCATGGATCGGCGCGAATACCTTGAACGGAAGTTCGGCGGCAAGGACGGAGCAGTTCGTGCATACGCGCCCGTTGTTGAACATGCCGAAAACGCAGGTTTGAATATCGATTTCGAAGGCATGAAACGCACGCCCAACACGCTGGATGCCCACCGCCTGATCCACTGGGCGGGGATTGAGGGCAAGCAGGATGCCGTGGTCGATGCACTCTTTAATGCTTACTTCGTCGAGGCGCGTGATATTGGTGATCATGAGGTGTTGGCTGATGTCGCCGACAGCGTAGGCATGGACGCAGCGGTCGTACTGAAACTGCTGCAGTCAGACGCCGACCGAGAAGATATCCGTAACCGCGACAGCCATTCACGCGAAATGGGCGTAAATTCGGTTCCCACATATATCGTTGCAAACCAGCACGCCGTTCCGGGCGCGCAACCTCCTGAATTGTGGGCAAAAGTGATCGCTGAGATCATGTCTCAGATTGAGGCTTCCCCTGCAGAATAGCACATACCCCTGTGCATTTCTGATCTAGTCCAACCCGAAACGCCGTGATAGCGCATTCGGGAAGGAGTTCCCCATGGCCGACCGCATGTCCCGGGGCGAATTCATTGCGTTGATCGCGATGATGTTCGCCACGATAGCCTTTTCGATCGATTCAATGCTGCCAGCCCTGCCCGAGATCGGCGCAGAGCTCAGCCCCTACGATCTGAACAAAGCACAGTTGATCCTGACCTCTTTTGTGCTGGGCATGGGGATCGGCACATTCTTTACTGGGCCAATTTCCGATGCGGTCGGGCGCAAGCCGGTGATTTATGGCGGTGCCGCTCTCTATATACTGGCCTGCGCCGTTGCGTGGTCCAGCTCATCGCTTGAACTGGTGCTGGCTGCGCGCATCGCGCAGGGCCTCGGGGCGGCCGGGCCGCGCGTTGTGGCCATGGCAATCATTCGCGACTTGTTTTCAGGGCGCGAGATGGCGCGCATCATCTCGATCGCGATGATGATCTTTACTCTGGTCCCCGCCGTGGCACCGCTGCTAGGCGCAGGCGTTATTGCACTGGTCGGCTGGCGCGGCATCTTTGTGTCCTTCATCATATTCGCCACGATCATCGTGATCTGGATGGCCACGCGCCTGCCTGAATCTCTGGCGCCCGAAAACCGGCGCCCCTTCCGCCTGCCCCTGATGATTGCGGCAGTGCATGAGATGTTCGCACACCCCACCGTACGCCTCTCGATCCTGGTGCAGACCCTTTGCATGGGGTTGCTGTTCACCATGCTAACGATGGTTCAGCCGGTTTTTGACGTCATCCATGATCGGGCAGACAGCTTTCCCTTCTGGTTCGCCTTCGTGGCGCTGATCTCGGGTTCGGCCAGCCTTTTGAACGCCGCCGTGGTCGTACGCGTCGGGATGCGCCGTATGGTGACCTGGGCCTTGGGCGCGCAGATTCTGATCACAAGCGCCGTCATCATCCTGAACATGACACCACTTTCACCGGGCGCGTCATTTGCTGTTTTTGTGGCGTGGCAGACCTCGATCTTCTTTATGGCCGGTGTAACCATGGGCAACCTGAACGCCATTGCCATGGAACCTATGGGTCATATCGCGGGAATGGCTGCCTCGGTCATTGGATCGATCGCCACAATTCTGGCGGCTGCCATCGCGGCCCCTATTGGGCTGTTATTTGACGGGTCGATCACACCGCTGACGACCGGAGTACTGACGATGTGCATACTTGGCTTCGGCCTGATGCTACATATGGGCCGGATCGAAAACAGACTGCCCGCCTGATCTGTGCAGAGCCGCTGAAACACGCTAACCTTCCCGCAAATCGTGGGGGGGCGCCATGAGCGACTATTATGATCTGGGCACGTATTCCTGTGCCGTCACCACAGCATCACCCGAAGCGCAGCTTTGGTTCGATCGCGGATTGGTCTGGACGTATGGCTACAACCACGACGAAGCGGTCACGTGCTTTCAGAAAGCTGCCGAGATTGACCCGGATTGCGCCATGGCCCATTGGGGCGTCGCCTATGCAGCAGGCCCAAACTATAACCTGCCGTGGGAATTGCGGGACGATCAGGGCCAGGCCAAATCACTGGCCATCGCCTATGATGCAACACAGAAGGCGCTGTCGCTGCTCAACGGGTGCACAGCGGTTGAGCAAGCGTTGATCCGCGCCCTACCCTCCCGATACCCTCAGCGTGACCCCATCGAAAACATGCACCAGTGGGACTATGACTATGCGGATGCGATGCGCGCCGCATTTGCCGAACAGCCTGATGATCTGGACCTGCGCACGATCCATGTTGAGGCGCTGATGAACCTCACCCCGTGGCAGATGTGGGACCTGAAAACGGGTCAACCGGCCGAGGGTGCCGCGACCCTTGAAGCGCAAGACGCTTTGGAGAGCGCTATGGTCAATGACCCGGCGTCGATGTCTCATCCCGGTCTACTTCACCTATATGTGCACCTGATGGAGATGTCGCCGACGCCAGAAAAGGCGCTGCAGGCCGGAGACATCCTGCGTACACTCGTACCCGATGCCGGTCACCTGGTGCATATGCCGACCCATATCGACGTGCTGTGCGGCCACTATCACAACGTTGCCTACTGGAACGAAAAGGCCACCGAGGCCGATCTGAAATATTATGAGCGTGAAGGCGCGTTCAACATTTATACCGGCTATCGTCAGCACAACTATCACTTCACCATCTATGGCGCTCTGTTTCTCGGTCAGATGGAACCAGCCCTGCGTGCCAATCAGGGCCTGTGGGATACCACCCCCGAAGATATGCTTCGGATCGAAAGCCCGCCCATGGCGGATTATTTTGAAAGCTACATGTCCATGGGCCCGCATATCCTGATCCGCTTTGGCCGCTGGGAAGAGGCCAAGGCACTGAAGTTGCCAGACGACCCTGATCTCTATCGCACTCTGACGGCAACAATACATTATGCTCGCGCCATCGCCCATGCAGCCACTGATGAGGTGGCGCAGGCCGAAGCCGAAGAGCTGTTGTTCCTTGCCGCAAAAACCTGCGTGCCCGAGACCCGCCGCCTGCACAACAATCGGGTCATCGATCTTCTGGAGATCGCAGCAGAAATGCTGCGCGGAGAAATCGAGTATCGCAAAGGCAACTACGAGATTGCCTATGCACATCTACGCCGCTCAGTCGAATTGGATGACACGCTGCCCTATGACGAGCCATGGGGTTGGATGCAACCAACACGCCATGCGCTTGGTGCGTTGTTGTTCGAACAAGGGCATGTGAACGAGGCCGAGGCAGTCTATCGTGAAGATCTAGGCTTGGGTGGCACGCTCAGCCGCGCCTCGATCCACCCTGACAATGTCTGGAGTTTGAAGGGTTTGCATGATTGCCTGAAAGTACGCGGCGAGACAGTGGAAATCCGCCAAATCAAGCAACGCCTTGATCTTGCCTTGGCGCGCGCGGACCGCACCGTCGGCGCGTCATGCTTCTGTGCCCAAGCCGCCATGAGGGCTGCGGAATGAAGCTATTCCTTTTGGTGGCAGGCCTGCTGCTTGCCAGTCCAGCGCTGGCACAGCGCCAGACCTTTCCACCTATCGACGAGGCAGGTCAAAATCCATCACTGGTCGCATTCCGAGCTGACTTGCTGGCGAAAATCGAGGCACGCGATACCGATGCAGTTGTCGCCGCCGCTTGTCCCAACATCTATCTCAGTCACGGCACAGCAGGTGGACCGGAAGAGTTTCGCACCAACTTGACTGTGCCTCCGGAAACGCTTGGTGAAGAATTTAAGGACGAGGCTGCAGAGCTACGTGATTTTTACTGGTCGCAATTGCAGCAAACGGTTTCCCAACCGGGATATTTTGACGATCAGGGTGAATTCTGGATGCCGCACTATTGGCGGATCATTCTTCCCGCTACAGTAGACCCTTTCACCGCCTTCTATGTTTCGGGTGAAAGCATCACACTGCGTCAGGCACCGTCTCGTGGCGCGCCCATCCTCGCGCTGATCAGTCATGAAATCGTGATCGTCCCTGACTATCAACCTGATGGGGAATACCAGAAAATCAGACTAACCGATGGGACATCGGGCTACTTACTCAGCGATTTTCTGACATCGATGGTTGGCTACCGCGCTGCGTTTGTTAAATCCGATACGGGCGACTGGCAAATCTGCACTTTTGTGACGGGGGACTAGGCTTTCGCCTTTTTCTTCACAGCCACGACCTTTTCGGCCAGATCACGGGCGATGGCAAACGCACCTTTGATCTTGTCGCTGTCCTTCTTCCAGTCGCGCCGCACAACGATCTTGTTGTCCTTGACCTTGGCCAGCCCGCGTTGGTTCTGAATGAACTCGACCAACCCCTCGGGTGAGGCGAACTTATCATTGTGGAACTGTATCGTTGCGCCCTTTGGCCCGCCGTCCAGCTTGGCGATCCCGGCGCGTTTGCACATCGCCTTGATGCGCACGACAAGCATCAGGGTATTCACCTCTTTCGGCAGGCTGCCGAAGCGATCGATCAGTTCGGCGGCAAAGCCCTCCAGTTCCACTTTCGTCGACAGTGACGACAGGCGGCGGTAGAGGCCCAGACGCACGTCCAGATCGGGCACATAATCCTCGGGGATCAGAACCGGGACACCCAGATTGATCTGCGGCGCCCATTGGTCATCGGCATCCGATAGCCCCTCCATCTCGCCGGCTTTGATCTTGGCAATCGCCTCTTCCAGCATCGATTGGTAGAGTTCGTAGCCCACATCACGCATCTGGCCGGACTGTTCCTCACCCAGCAGGTTGCCCGCACCACGAATGTCGAGGTCTTGCGAAGCCAACGTGAACCCGGCCCCGAGCGTATCCAGCGAGCCCAGAACCCGCAGCCGTTTCTCAGCCGTCGCCGTCAGGCGCTGGCGCGGTTTGGTGGTCAGATAGGCATAGGCGCGGGTTTTTGAGCGCCCCACCCGCCCCCGGATCTGATAGAGCTGCGCTAGGCCAAACATATCCGCCCGATGCACGACCATCGTGTTGGCAGTCGGGATATCCAGCCCGCTTTCTACGATCGTCGTGGCCAGCAGAACGTCGTATTTACCGTCGTAGAACGCGTTCATTCGGTCATCAAGCTCACCCGCAGCCATCTGCCCGTGTGCGACCACGTAGGATAACTCAGGCAACTGCTCTTTCAGGAATTCCTCGATCTCAGGCAGGTCAGAGATGCGCGGCACCACATAGAAGCTCTGCCCGCCACGATAATGCTCGCGCAGCAGCGCCTCACGGATTGTTACCGCGTCGAATTCGCTAACATAGGTGCGGATCGCAAGCCGGTCGATGGGGGGCGTGCCTATGATCGACAGATCACGCACGCCTGTTAGGGACAGTTGCAGAGTTCGTGGGATCGGTGTCGCTGTCAGGGTCAGGACGTGCACGTCCGAGCGCAGCTGTTTCAGCCGTTCCTTGTGGCCCACGCCGAAATGCTGTTCCTCGTCGATGATCAGCAGACCCAGATTATTGAACCGTATCCCTTTGGCCAACAGCGCATGGGTGCCGATCACGATATCTACAGTGCCTCGCGCCAGCCCGTCACGGGTTTGCTGCGCCTCTTTGGCCGAGACAAAGCGCGACAGTTGTCGGACTTCAAGTGGGAAACCCCGGAAGCGATCCTTGAAGGACGCCGCGTGTTGCCGCGCGAGCAACGTGGTCGGTGCCACAATGGCAACCTGTACGCCCGACATCGCGGCGACAAAGGCTGCGCGCATGGCGACCTCGGTCTTGCCAAAGCCTACATCGCCACAGATCAGACGATCCATCGGCGCGCCGGAATGCATGTCTTCCATCACCTCGGAAATCGCGCGCAACTGATCGTCGGTCTCCTGATATGGGAAACGCGCGCTGAACTCTTCCCATGCATGCGGCGGTGGGTCCATGACAGGAGCTTTCCGCAGGGCTCGTTCGGCGGCGATGCGGATCAGCTTGTCCGCCATTTCGCGGATGCGCTCTTTCAGCTTGGCCTTCTTGGCCTGCCAAGCGCCACCACCCAAGCGATCAAGCAGACCTTCGTCATGGCCATATTTCGAAAGCAGTTCGATGTTTTCGACCGGCAGGTAGAGTTTGGACTGTTCAGCATATTCCAGCAGCAGGCATTCATGCGCGGCCCCCGCAGCCGTAACGACCTCCATCCCCTGATACCGCCCGATCCCGTGGTCAACATGCACCACCAGATCACCGGGCGACAGCGACTGCGTTTCAGTCAGGAAGTTCTCGGCCTTGCGGCGTTTTTTGGGTTGGCGGATCAGACGGTCGCCCAGAACGTCCTGTTCCGAGATCACGGTCAGATTGGGCGCTTCAAACCCGTGTTCCAACGCCCAAACCGCAAGATGCAGGCCGCGCTTTCCAACCCGGGTTCCGTCGGTCACCGGGATCGCCTCGGCCAGGCCTTCATCTTCGATCAAGCCGGTCAGTCGTTCACGAGCGCCTTCGGAGTAAGAGGCAATGAGGACCGGCCCCTTGTCCATCTTTTCGGTGATATGCGCCGCCAGAGCGCCAAACAGGCTGATGCTTTCCTGCTGACGTTCGGGTGCAAAGTTGCGCCCGATCCGTCCGCCCGCATCGATCACGCCCGGACCACTCGCCTGCGGCAGCGGGTTGAACTGCAAAACGCGACGATCGCCCACTGCATCTTCCCATGCAGCATCGTCCATATAGAGCAGACCGGGAGGCGTCGGTTTATAAACCGTATCCATGCGCGAGCGGTTTTCCAAAGCCAGCTTTCGCGTCTCATACTGATCCGCAATCGTATCCCAGCGCGCCAGCCGAGCAGGCGTGACCTGATCGTCAAGCGAGATTGAGGCCCCTGGAAGATAATCGAACAGCGTTTCTAGCTTTTCATGGAAAAACGGCAGCCAATGCTCAATCCCCTGATGCTTGCGACCTGCGCTGACAGCTTCGTATAAGGGATCATCCGTACCCGCCGCGCCGAATTCGATGCGATAGTTCTGACGGAATCGGGTGATGGCGGCTTCGTCCAGTATGACCTCGGACACCGGAGCAAGCTCGACCACATCAAGTTTTTCAGTCGTTCGCTGCGAGACAGGATCAAACCGGCGTGCACCATCCAGAACATCCCCGAACAAGTCCAGCCGCACGGGCCCGCTCTCACCGGGTGGGAAGATGTCGATGATACCGCCTCGGATAGCGTAGTCTCCGGGCTCCATCACCGTGGGGCTTTGGGTAAAGCCCATCCGCACCAGAAAGTTGCGTAGGGCATCTTCGTCTATGCGCTGATCTACGCGAGCGGTGAATGCGGCCTCTCGCAACACTGCACGCGCGGGTACCCGTTGGGTCGCGGCATTGAGCGTGGTAAGCAGCACGAACCGCTGCGGCATCTGATGCACCAAAGCAGCCAGTGTTGCCACGCGGGCAGCAGAAATGTCGGCGTTGGGCGACACCCGATCATAGGGCAAGCAGTCCCATCCGGGGAATACAAATACGGGCATGTCCGGCGCAAAGAATGCCAACGCTGCCCGCATCGCCTCCATCCGTTTGTCATCGCGGGCGATATGACAGACTGGACCGCCCGAGCGCGCGATCTCATTCAGCACAAGCTGTGCATCAAACCCCTCGGGGCCGCCGCCGACTGTTACGTGGTTCGGAGCCGTCATTACCTTGCCTTTCAGGGACTACTAACCCAGGACACCAATCGAAATGTTCTGATACATTCCCCAGAACGCAGTGATCAAGATCGAGAACATACCGATGATCTGAGTAAAGGTCCGACTGCGCGTCAGCGTTTTGGAAACATTTTCTACGGTCGCTTCTTGAGTCTGCAATCGACGCGCTGCCGCAATACTGATCATCATGACAAAACACATCGGGAGCAGAAGCAGGAATACGGCCTGTGCAAATTCCACGTCGTAGAAGAACCCCAACGTCGCAAGGCCAGTCAAAACAAAACAGCAAATTGCCATCAATACCAGACCCGAGGTTTCGACGATGTACAACACTCTGTTCGAGTTGATCCGCGCGACATCCAGAAGGTCTTGTTCTGATTGACCACCTACACGACGGGCGCGCATCACCAGATCATAGGGCACCCCCATCGTCCAGTGGCTGGCAGATGACCAAAGAACGGCCAGACCGATCCAGTACCACAGATTCGAAAAGCTCCGCATGTCGATGAGTTCGAAAATCGAAGAGTATATGTCCAAGCGTCTGCCCTTTGTTCAACGTCCGCAGGGACCGTCATCGCAGCGATGCGTCCATTGTTACCCTTGAGACCACCGGGAATTCATGCCACCCAATGCGCAATTGTTCAAGGAGAGTGCGCCATGAAACCGACCATCGCCCCATATCCCCGGACCCGTTTCCGCCGGGCCCGCCAATCCGAGGCGATCCGGGGTCTGGTACGCGAGAACACCTTGACTGTGAATGACTTTATCTGGCCTGTTTTTGTGCGCGACGGTGAAAATATCGAAGAACCCGTCCCGTCGATGCCCGGTGTCGTGCGACGCTCGGTCGACCTGGTCACCAAAGCCGCGGTTGAAGCGCAAGCCCTTGGTATTCCTGCAATATGTATTTTCCCATACACCGATCCGAGCCTGAAAACCGAGGATTGTGCCGAGGCCTGGAACCCCGACAACCTGTCCAACCGCGCCATTCGTGCGATCAAGACCGCTGCGCCCGAAATCGCGGTGATGACGGATGTGGCCCTGGACCCCTACAACATCAACGGCCATGATGGCTATGTGGTCGATGGCGAGATTGTGAATGACCAGACTGTTGAGGCGCTGGTAAAAATGACGCTGGCGCAGGCCGAAGCCGGAGCTGACATCATCGGCCCGTCCGACATGATGGATGGCCGTATCGGCGCCATGCGCAGTGCACTTGAGTCGGCTGGTCACCACAATGTCATGATCCTGAGTTATGCCGCCAAATATGCCAGCGCTTTCTACGGCCCTTTCCGCGACGCCGTTGGGGCATCAGGCGCGCTGACCGGTGACAAGAAGACCTATCAGATGGATCCTGCCAACTCGGACGAGGCCCTGCGTCTGATCGAGCGCGATCTGACCGAGGGTGCAGATATGGTCATGATTAAACCGGGGATGCCATACTTGGACATCTGCCGACGGGTCAAAGACAGCTTCGGTGCACCGACCTATGCCTATCAGGTGTCTGGCGAATACGCGATGATCCAAGCCGCTGCACAAAACGGTTGGATCGACGGCGAAAAGGTGATGCTGGAAAGCCTACTGGCCTTCAAGCGCGCAGGGTGTGACGGCATTCTGACCTATTTTGCACCCGAAGCCGCGCGCATCCTGCAGGGCTAACACTTCAGATTGTCGCAATTTTTCGCCGATTTGCTGCGTGCGCAGCACAGCTTTCCCGTGACAGGCCGGTGCAATCGGCGTATTCTTGCAGACAAGATCGGGAACACCCGACATATCAGGCACATACACAGAGACAGAGAAACATGAGCAGTTCAAACTCCCCCCGACTTAGCCGTCGCGGTTTTGCTTTTGGCATGGCCGGACTGACGCTGACCGCCTCCTGCGGCAACGGCGTTGGCAACTCCAACGCAGTCACACTCGACGCGCGCGTCGACGCGACGCTGAACGAGATGTACAGCAAGTATCCCAACACCGTTGAGATTGCCAACAAGGCCAACGGAATGTTGGTCATGCCACTGATTACAGATGCCGGATTTATCTTTGGTGGCGCCTATGGTCAGGGTGCACTGCGTATTCAGGGCGCGACGGTCGACTATTATTCCGCCATCTCCGGTACTGCGGGTCTGCAGATCGGCGCACAGCAATATGCGCATGTTCTGTTCTTTATGACCGAAGAGGCCTTGAACGATTTCCGCCGCTCCAGCGGTTGGACGGCCGGTGCAGATATCGGATACGTCGTCGACGCGACCGGAGAATCCTTGTCGACCGACACCACTCAGTTGCGCAAACCCGTGCTGGCCGCAGTCTTTGGACAGGCGGGTCTGAAGTTCGGCGCGACGGTCGAAGGCACCAAATATACGCGCATCATCCCCTAAGACCCAAGATACCACCCTCCCCCCTCTGACGAGCCCCGCTACATCTTGTGGCGGGGCTCCGTGTTTTCGCGGTTTTCCACAAATTCCAGTGGCATTCCTCTTTCGGTCGGGCGGAGGTTCCAGTAACCTTAGCGCAAATGACCGCATAGAATTCTCGGGGGACAGATGGGCCTGGTTTTTCGCTGGCTGGTGAGACTTACGACAGGCCTGATCCTGCTGGCAATCGCTGCTGTGGGGTTGGTCTACTTTCTGGCCAGCCAATCCCTGCCTGAATACAATCAAACCCTTGAAGTTGAAGGAATAACTGCCCCTGTCGAGATCGTTCGCGACACTGCAAATGTGCCGCATATACTGGGCCAGTCTGACCCGGACGTGTTCTTTGGTCTGGGCTATGCCCATGCACAAGACAGGCTGTGGCAGATGACCATTCTGCGTCGGACCGCACAGGGCCGCTTGTCCGAAGTGTTCGGCCAGCGCACGGTAGCCATCGACAAATTACTTCGCCGTTTCGATCTTTACGGACTCGCCCATCGGTCAGTCGAGTTTCAGGACGACTATACCAAGGCCGCGCTTCGCGCTTATTCCGCAGGGATCAACGCCCGGCTTACCGAGATCAACGAACAGGCGCTTGGACGTGGCGCCCCCGAGATGTTCCTGTTCAACGCCCCCGTTCCCCCATGGCAGCCGGGCGACAGCGTAGCGATTATCAAGCTGATGAGCCTGCAGCTTTCCGGCCATCTTGCTGATGAAGTGTTGCGCGCACGCACATCGCTGATGCTGGATAATCCCGCACGGCTGGCCGACATTCTGCCCGACGTCCCCGGTCCCGGTATTGCCGCGCTGCCCGAGTATGCTGATCTGTTTCCAGACCTTCCGCGCTATGCCCAAGGCACCCCGATGCCCGACACGCCGCTGTCGCCTTTCCCGCAGCGCGGGCTGGCAGGTGCGTCAAACGCGTGGACCGCCGCGCCGTCCCGATCGGCCAGCGGTGGCACGTTGCTGGCAAACGATCCGCATCTGGGCCTCACCGCCCCGGGTATCTGGTATCTGGCGCGGCTGGAACTGGCCAAAGGCGGCGTTATCGGTGCAACCATTCCAGGCGTACCGGCAATCTCAGCCGGACGGAGTGAGCGCTTGGGCTGGGGCCTTACCTCATCCTATCTGGACGATCAGGACGTTCACATCGAACAACTGAACCCCGACAATCCCGAAGAATACCTTACCCCAGACGGCTACAAACGCTTTCAGACCCGCCCTTCGATTATCGAGATCAAAGACGCCGCCCCAATCACCCTGACCCTGCGCTGGACCGAGAATGGACCGGTTCTGCCGGGCACGCATTATGATCTGGAAACCATCACACCACCGGGCCATGTCGCGTCTCTCTCGTGGAGCGCGCTAAGCCCCCGCGATACATCCATGAGCGCCTCTTTGGCGCTGATGAATGCCGATTCAGTTCGAGACGCCATCGACGCGGCCGAGGACTATATTGCCCCTTCGCAAAACTTGTCGCTTGTCGATAAAGACACGATCGGCATGAAACTGGTCGGCGCAATGCCCCGGCGCGATCTGAACAATCAAAGCCGAGGCCGCATTCCCACCCCCGGCTGGCTGGAACGGAACCGTTGGCAGGGCCGCCTGCCCTATTCAGACAATCCTGAATTCGTGGCCCCGGTTGGCGGAGTTCTGGGTAACACCAACAACAAGATTATCGACCGGCCCTTCCCGCGCCATGTGTCGTACGAGTGGGGCGACACCCAGCGGGTCAATCGCTGGGAACGCCTGATGCAATCGCGCGAGGTACATACGCGTGACAGTTTTATCGAAGCGCAGTTGGACACGGTTAGCTTTACAGCGCGATCACTGCTTCCTCTGATCGGCGCCGACCTCTGGTTTACCGGTGAGTCGGCACCCGAAGGCACGCCCGAACGGCAGCGTCAGATCGCGCTGGATCTGTTGGCCAACTGGAACGGTGAGATGAACGAGCATCTGCCGGAACCCCTGATCTACGCCGCATGGTTGCGCGCGCTGCAAATCCGCCTGATCTCGGACGAACTTGGCCCGCTGGCTGCCGAATACAAGCATGTCGAGCCGCTGTTTATCGAACGGGTGTATCGCGATTTCGACGGTGCCTCGGTCTGGTGCGATGTTCTTCAGAGCGCGCCCGTTGAAAACTGCACCGACATGGCACGACTGGCCCTGGATGACGCGATCATTTGGATTTCCGAGCGCTATGGCCCCGCACTCGAATCTTTGCGCTGGGGCGATGCGCATCAGGCCACCCAGGACCACCCTGCGCTGGGCCAGGTTCCGGTGCTGCGGTTTTTCGTCAACATCCGCCAATCCACCAGCGGTGGCGATAACACACTGCTGCGCGGGCGCACGTCAGGCGAAGGACCGGACCCGTTCCAGAATGTGCATGGCGCAGGTTATCGTGGCGTCTACGATTTTGCGGACCCCGATAGTTCGGTTTTCATCACCGCAACTGGCCAGTCAGGCCATTTCCTATCTCGCTATTATGACGATCAGGCCCAACTATGGCGGCGCGGAGAATACATCCCTATGTCGCTGGATATCGGGCTTGCCCGTGCAGCGGCAGTTGGTGTGACCGTCCTGAACCCGCGCTGATCTGATCGGCAAATCCCCGCCCCTTTTTGAACCTCGCGTGGCGCACCCCTTCGTTATCGCCTAAACTCGTCTGGCCGTCGCATTGCACGAAGGGGGAAAATGCATGGGCAGCTTTCGAGACACCTTAAACAATCTCGCACGCGATTATGCGATCGCCTGGAGCTCGGGCGATCCCGACTTGGTCGCCAGTTTTTTCGCCCCCGAAGGTCAGATCAGCATTAATCGCGGTGAGCCCCTGCGCGGCCATGCCGCAATCGCCGAAATGGCTCGCGGGTTCTACGCAGAATTCCCCGATCTTGAGGTGCGTTGCGATATGATGCGTTGGGCCGGAGGGCATGCCATTTTTGTCTGGACCCTCGAAGGCCATCACGCCGAGACCGGCAACCGTGTCGTTACACGCGGCTGGGAAGAGTGGGAGCTTTCAAAGGACAACAAGGTGCTATCTTCGCTTGGGTGGTTCGATGCAGAGGATTACCAGCGTCAGATAGACGGTACCTAGAACGCCGCGAAGCGGGACGCCTGCTTGTCAGTCCAGAGCACCGTGATCTCGAACCCCTCTTCGGTCTGATCTTCAGACCTGACCACATCCTGACGATAGAGCCACGCGCGTTTGTCACCATCGGCAAAGCCCAGTTTCAGGATAGTCTCATGCCGCGCGCCCTGCAGGATCGTGGCGATTTCAGACAGCAGCGGATCAACACCTTCGCCCGTTACGGCCGATATGGCAAAGATCGCCGGATCACGCTCGGCCCGGGCAAGCGCGGCTTCGCGGTCTTCCGGGCTCAGCAGATCGATCTTGTTCCAAACCTCCAACCGGGGGCGACTGTCCTCGACACCCAGAGAGTTCAGGATAGCCTCGACATCCCGTGCCTGTGCTTCGGTTTCTTCGTGGCTGATATCGCGGACATGCACGACCAGATCAGCCCCCAGAACCTCTTCCAGCGTGGCGCGGAAGGCCGCAACCAGTTCCGTAGGCAGGTTCGAGATGAAACCCACGGTATCGGACAGGATCACCTCGGGGCCATCCGGCAGCTCAACCCGTCGCATGGTTGGGTCCAACGTGGCGAACAGCATGTCTTTTGCCATCACCTCGGCCCCGGTTAGGCTGTTGAACAGCGTGGATTTCCCGGCGTTTGTATAGCCAACAAGTGCAACAATCGGGTATGGAACCTTCGCGCGCGCTGCGCGGTGTAAGGTGCGGGTCTTCACCACTTTTTGCAATTGGCGGCGCAGGCGGACCAGTTGTTCATCAATGGCACGCCGGTCGGCCTCGATCTGAGTTTCACCGGGACCACCCACAAACCCAAGGCCACCGCGCTGACGTTCCAGGTGGGTCCAGGCCCGAACCAGTCGCGTACGCTGATAGCTAAGCGCGGCCATCTCAACTTGCAGCACACCTTCACGGGTACGCGCACGGTCGCTGAATATTTCCAGAATCAAACCGGTCCGGTCGAGGATTTTGACCTTCCACGCTTTTTCCAGATTGCGCTGCTGAACCGGAGTCACTGGCCCGTCGATCAGAACCAGCTCGATCTCATTGTCGTGGAGGCGTTCGGCCAGTTCCTCGATCTTGCCGCTGCCGAACAGAAAACCAGCCTGCGCGCGCGGTAGGCGCACTATTTCGGAACCGACCACATCCAGATCGGGCAAAGCGGCAGCTAGTGCCACCGCCTCTTCCAGCGCTGGTTCGGGCACACGGCGCTGTTCATCTGATTTGATTTCGGGATGCAGCACCCAAGCCCGGGTGCGCGCCCTCTCATGTTCCATCAAGAGGCGTCTTCGCCCTCATAAAGGTTGATCGGCTGTGACGGCATGATGGTCGAAATCGCATGCTTGTACACCAACTGCGACTGTCCGTCGCGGCGCAGCAGCACGCAGAAGTTATCGAACCAGGTGATTACACCCTGCAATTTCACACCGTTGATCAGGAATATTGTGACCGGGACCTTTGCTTTCCGTACATTGTTCAGGAACGCGTCCTGCAGATTCTGTCTGTCCGAAGCCATATTTTGTTATCTCGCCATTGTTCTTGCTACGCGCTGCGGACCAACGCGCTCCCTCCGGCAGAGTATGGAGTGCCGCGCACAGATATTCCAGATGAAAAATCAGGCAGTAACACCAGGTGCCTGACGCAGGGTCAATCGCGCCACAGCGTTGGCGTAATCAGTGCCACGATCGCCAGAGTTTCCAACCGCCCGATCACCATCGCCGCGCAGACCGTCAACTTGGCCCCGCTGGAAAGATCAATCAGACGTATGGGCACATCCGTTGCCAATTCTATCAACGGCCCCGTGGTGCTGAGAGCGGCAACGCTGAGCAACATGGCCTGTTCAAAACCTACGCCCATGACGGCCAGCAACAAATCGAACAAGGCCAACGTCAGGGCGAACATCATCAGGAAGATCCAGGCGATGAAGGCACCGTCGCTTTGAATGCGGCGGTTGCCGCCACCCTCTCCGCTGACCGAAGAAGGATAGATCAGTCGGTCAATCTCGCGCTTGCCATTCAGATAGAGCGCAAAAACCCGCAACAGCTTTACCCCACCCGCAGTCGTCGCCACGCCTCCTCCGACCAGGGCTAGCCCCATCAGAATCAGGCCCGGAGTGCTCAAGCCCGACAATTGCTGCGCGTCGTTCCAGTTGGCGCTTTCAAATCCGGCCGTGGTCAGAAACGACATCGCCGTAAACATGAACCCCCAAAAAACGCCAAGTGCTTGCCGCACTTCGACGGCAATGTTCAGTTCGGCCGTTCCAGCCAAAAACCGGATGAACAGCAGCACAGCGACCGCCAGCACGATGAAGATGCCAATCCTAAATTCTGGGTCTTTGTCCAGCCGCGAATACCCTGAGGTCGCTGTATCGGTCGAAAAGGTCAGCCGCGACAGGGCAAAGAACAGGAACAGGAACAGGATCGCCTCGCCAGTGATTCCTGCGGTCGATCCTTCCAATCCACCGACGGGTGATATGCCGGACGTCGCAATCACTGACATCGCGTGGCTCACGGCAGTAAGCCCTTGCTCACCTGCGATCAACAGCAGGATCCAGATCACAGCTGTCAAACCCGCATAAACGGGTGCCAATGTGCGCGACACGCGGATCAGATGGCCGCGTGGATCGGACTTCTCGCTCTGTGCCACGCCCGAGACGGGACGCCCTGGTTGCCCCCGGGCTGTGACTTCGAAACCGCCCAACGACAAGGGTGCCAGAATCGCGGCCGCCGAGATCCACATCAGCAATCCGCCCATCCAACCGACCAACGCGCGCCATAAGTGCAACGGCGCCGAAAGGCGTGCGGGATCGGGGAACAGATCAGCGCCGGTTGTGGTCAGCGCGCTGACCATATCGAAATAGGCGTTCAGGAAGCTGGTTGTCCCCAGCGCATCATGAAACGGAATAGCAAGAAATATCGGCAGTACGGTAAAGGCGGCCAGCAGAACCGCCAATTGGCCAAGCGTTCCCCGCCGTGGTCGTCGGTTCGACATGGCCAGAGCTATGATCGACACCGCAAAAACACCCAGCAATCCGGAATAGAAGAATGACCGTGAGGTGGCGTGATCATCCAGCGCCAGCGCATAAACTGCGGGTATCCACATTGCCAGCGACACGATACCCCAGATCATCAGCAGCAGCGGCAATCGCCGCAATACTCCGATCCGTTGCTGTCCGCGTGCTTGCAACATCAGAAGAAATCGATTGAAACCTGCATCAGACGCTCAACCTCGGGCACGTCTTTGGCCATTGCAAAGATCGCCACCACGTCTTTCTCGTCGATGCGCAGGCTGCCGGTCGGGCGCAGAACCTCGTCACCTTTGCGTACTGCGCCGACCAGAACGCCTTCTGGGAAATCGATGTCGCGCAGTTTTTGTCCAGCCATGGGCGAGGTTGATAGCACTTCGGCCTCGATTACCTCGGCCTCGGCATCTCCAATGGAATACACCTGACGCACGCGCCCGTGCCGAATGTGACGCAGGATCGAACTGACAGTGGTGGCGCGCGGGTTGATATATGCGTCAATCCCCAGCGGTCCCATCAAAGCGACCATGCTGGGGTCGTTGATCAGGGCGATGGCCAGTGGACAACCCTCTCCCTTGGCGCGTACCGCGGCCAGCATGTTGGTGCGATCGTCATCCGTGACCGCCAACATCGCGTCGGCGCGCTCAATCCCTGCTTCGCTCAGCAAAGATGAATCTAGGCCGTCGCCGTTCAGAACAATCGTCCGCTCCAATGCCTCGGCAGCGATTTCGGCGCATTTGCGGTCACGCTCGATGATCTTGGCACGCACCCGGCTTTCGCGCTCTTCCAGTGTGCGGGCCACTTCCAACCCGACATTACCGCCGCCGACGATCACCACACGATCTTGCTTACGCTGAGCCTTGCCGAACACCTCCATCGTACGTTCAACGTCTTTTACGCTAGTGAAGACGTAGCATTCGTCGCCTACAAACAGCTGATCCTCGGATTCCGGCGCAAACAGCGTCCCTTCACGGCGCACACCAACCACAATCGAGCTGAGCGTGGAAAACAGGTCGGTCAATTGTCGCAGCGGTGTGTTGACGATTGGGCAGTCTTCCTCGACCCGAATGCCCAGCAGTTGCGCCTTTCCATCCATGAATATCTCGGTATCGAAAGCAGAAGGTGCCGAAAGACGGCGCATCGCTGCGGCGGCAACTTCGCGTTCCGGGCTGATCACTACATCAATGGGCAGATGATCGCGGCGGTAGAGATCGGAATGGATTGCTTCAAGATAGGATTTCGACCGCAAACGCGCGATCTTGCGCTGGATCGAAAAAACCGAATGCGCCATCTGGCAGGTGACCATATTCACCTCATCCGAATGTGTCGCGGCGATGATCATATCGGCATCCCGCGCCCCTGCCCGATCCAGCACATCCGGATAACTGGCGAAACCGGCGATCCCCTGCACGTCCAGCGTCTCGGTCGCGCGACGTACCAGATCGGGATTGTTGTCGACCACCGTCACATCGTTCAGTTCGCCCGAAAGGTGACGCGCAATCTGCCAGCCGACTTGACCGGCACCGCATATGATGACCTTCATGCTCTTGGCCTTTCTGCCTGAAATCTTTGAATGACAGATGCCCCCAAAGCGGTCAATTGAATTGTCATGCCTCCTAAGCTGCGCCAAAGTAAGCATATGAAAACCATTCTGCCTGCCCTGATTTGCCTGCTGACGCTGTCCGCCTGTGGTCCGCTTTCTTTGTATTATCGCGAAGGTGAGAGCGTCTCGCGGATGCAGACCGAGACCACGAACTGCCAGGTGCAGGCGCTCAAGGACGCCCCTGTCGCCAATCAGGTCCGGCAGAGCCCGCCAGTCTATTGGCCCGGGCGCACCTATTGCGATGGCCGAGGACGCTGCTATCGCAACCCCGGATGGTGGGAGCCTGGGCGGGTCTATACCGTCGACGTGAATCAGGGGCTGAGAAACAAGGTCGAGGCGCAGTGCATGGCCCAAAAGGGCTATCGCCCGGTCAGCCTTCCGCCTTGCAAACAAGGTGTCAAATCGCGGGTCACGCCCACGCGCACCACGACGCTCCCGCCGCTGAACAGCGCGTCCTGTTTCGTGAAATTCGACGACGGGTCATTTCAGATCATCACTCCGGGACAAGCCAGCTGATTTGCGACGCCGCGCCAGCAGCAGATGCGCTATGATCGCGATGCTATAGAACGCGGCGACGGCTACAAACATGCCAGCCTCATCGACGCCCAGCAATATCGCCAGCAATACCGGGGTTCCAAGCAGGTTTCCGGCATTGCCCATCTGCGCCATCGCACCATAACTCAGGGCTTGGGCTTCGGTGGTATCGTTTAACTCTGGCACTGCGGCGAAGCTGCCGCCCTGTACAAGCCCGAGCACGGCAAACAAGGCGATACATCCGAACGTAAGGGGCGCCCCCAGAAACAATGCGATGATCGTCGCGATCCCCAGCACAAAGCCCAGATTGACGACGCTGACGCAGGACAGGACGGTCAACAGCAAGGGCACCAGCAGCCATGACAGTACAATCCCTGCCAGGGGCATAAGTGCTGCAATCGATGCACCCTGCCCTTCGGGTAAACGACCCGGCAGGATCGCTAACAGAGAAACAAATGTCAGCGTGTAAAAGAACCAGCCAATTGCCGGGGCCGAAATAAAGGGTGAGCGGTAGGTCCTGATATGCACATCAAGGAAGGCGGAGAGCCCCCACCCGGTACCCTCCGTCTGGCCCATGTCGGTTTTCAGATTGCTAAGCGCGATCAGCGCGGCGATCAGCAGCATCAGACCCCCGTGCATGGCAAAGTATGTGGGCAGTCCGAAACGATCGACGATGGGCAGCCCAACCCAAGCGTTTAATGCGAATGCAACGCCAAAGAATGTACTCCACAGCACCATGGAATTATACCGCGCCCGACCGGATGTGATCTGAGCAATCAGCGTCGGTGCCGCCACCACAATCGCAAGATGGGACAGCCCCTCGATCACCCGGCTGAGCAGCATCAGTTGAAAAACCGGCAAGCTTGCTTGCAGCAAAGATAACGCGCCACCGAGCACAAGCCCTAATAGCAATAGACGATTTGGCCCAATACGCGCTGTGATCGCTCCGGATATCGCGCCCAAAGCAGCCCCCATTAGACTGATAATGGACAGCAACCAGCCGATCACGGCAGCGTTGTCCGGGTACAACAGCCCCACATCAGAAAATGGTACGGCAATCTTTGCAAATTGGGTTGCCGCACCGAGGCCAGCAAACCAGATCAGCATGACCTGCAAGAATGTACGAAAAGAGTCACTCATGCAGCCGGTCTATCGCGCCTAACCTGCCAGCGGAACGCATAAATTATGCGGTGACTTCGCGCCGCCCGCTGACCAGACGGACCGGAGTGCCATCACCCAGATACAACCGCTCCCACACGATTTGCCCGGCGCTGATCCTGATTTGATCATGCACAGCCTCGGAAGTCAGAAACGCTTTGGGTGAAGGCGAATGCAAATCCCACCAGCCATCGTTCTGCAGTTCTGCTTCGGCTTGTCGGATCTCATCCGTTGCAAATTGCCAAAGCGACACGCCCAGCAAGGCGCGCTGTGAGGTCTTCCAATCCAGCGCCCGGCTGCCCGAATAAGCAAGGCAGATATGGCTGGCCTCTTCGACAAGGTGCAAGCACTCTGCCGAATGAACGACCAGACGTTTCAGCGCAGAATCCTGCACCCGAACCGGCCCCAACGCTGCAAAAACGGACTGTTGAATATGCGGCGATGGCGTTTGACCCCCGTTTTCCCACCGGGAAATCGTGGTTTGGTCGACTTCAATCAGATCTGCGAGGGCGGATTGCTTAAGTCCAACCGACCGCCGCAACCGCTTCAACCGTTTACCAAAGGCGGGAAAACCGATGGAAACGGCTACGGTCTTCTTATTCGGCGCGGTACTCACTCGGCTGGTTCGGGCTCGTCAATTTGAGCCACCCGCGCACCGGATTTGTTCGAGGTCACTACGCCCAGCGACTTGAGCTTGCGATGCAAGGCGCTGCGTTCCATGCCGACAAAACTGGCCGTGCGGCTTATGTTGCCGCCAAACCGATTGATCTGGGTCAGCAAATATTCACGCTCGAACGCTTCGCGCGCCTCACGCAGCGGCAGCGTCGCCAGTGCGCCAGACAGTACCACGCGCCCGGACTCGTCGGATTTCTCTTCTTCGTTGGGCAACTCGCGGGCCTCGATCGGGCCAGTGCTGTCGCCTAGGATCAGCACCCGCTCGATCAGGTTCTTCAGCTGACGCACATTGCCCGGCCATGTCATCGTTTGTAGCAAAGCAATAGCCTCATCCGACAGCTCGCGCATCGGCAGACCCTGTGTATCGTTGCACACCTCGATGAAATGTTGCGCCAGAACCGGGATGTCCTCTCGCCGTTCCTCCAGCGAGGGAACCGCAATCGGCACCACATTCAGCCGGTGATACAGTTCTTCGCGGAACCGTTCGGCGGCGATCTCTTCTTCCAGATCGCGGTTGGTCGAGGAAATGACCCGCAGATCAACCCGCACCTTGTCAGAGCCACCAACACGCTGGAATTGCTGATCAACCAACACGCGAAGAATCTTGGACTGCGTCCCCAGCGGCATGTCAGCGACTTCGTCGAAGTAGACAACGCCGCCATGCGCCTCTTCCAGCAGGCCTGACTCGATTCCGCGCTCAGACGATTCTCGTCCGAACAGAACCTCTTCAACCCTCTCAGGTTCAATCCCCGCACAATTGACCGTCACAAATGGGGCATTCGCCCGGTTGGAATGGGCATGGATATAGCGCGCGGCAATTTCCTTGCCCGACCCAGCCGGCCCGCTGAGCATAACCCGGCCATTCGACTTTGTTACCTTGTCCAACTGCCCCTGCATCGCGCGGAACGACGCAGAATTGCCAATCATGTCTGAACAGCTGACTTCCTGCCGCTTCAGCGAGGCATTCTCGCGACGCAGGCGCGAGGTTTCCATCGCACGGCGGATCACCACCATCAACTGGTCAATGTTAAAGGGCTTTTCGATAAAGTCGTACGCCCCCTGCTTGATAGCCGCCACTGCAATCTCGATATTGCCATGTCCGGAAATGATCACCACCGGAACATCCGGGTTGTCCCGTTTTACAGCTTTCAGGATGTCGATCCCGTCCATTCGACTGTCTTTCAGCCAGATATCCAGGATCAACAGCCCCGGAGGTTCGGCATTGATCGACGACATGCACTCATCCGAGTTTGCCGCCAGCCGAGTTGAATAGCCTTCGTCCTCCAGAATGTCGGACACCAATTCGCGAATATCGCGTTCGTCATCTACGATCAGAATGTCGCTCATCTTTGGCCTGCTTTCAGTTTGTTTGTTTTAATCGCCTGTTTTTCCAGCGCATTTGTCGGGCCGCCTGAGGCCCCGGGTAGACGAATGACAGCCATTGCGCCGAAATGGTCCTGTCCGTCGAATGTGGGCGCGTCTTCCAATGTCAGCGCTCCGCCATGTTCTTCGATGATCTTCTTTACGATGGGCAGGCCAAGGCCGGTGCCTTCGTCACGCGTGGTCACATAAGGTTCGAACAGCCGTGCCCTGTCCTCGGGCAGACCGATGCCATTGTCCGCAATGGTGATCTGCGTTCCTGCATCGTCAGTGGAGACTACGACTTTGATCTGAGGTTTCAGATTGTCCGGTGCGCCTTTTTCTTTCAGCGTTTCAATAGCCTCGCCCGCGTTCTTGATCAGGTTCGTCAACGCTTGGCTCAACATGGTCGAATCCACATCCGCCAAAATGGGCTGTTCAGGTAAGTCCGCATCGATCTGAACATCAGGCTGACCCGCCTGCTGCAACAGAACCGCCTCACGCACTAGCGTCACGATATTCTCTTCGCGCCGTTCCGGTTCGGGCATGCGTGCGAATTTCGAGAACTCGTCAACAATCCGCCGCAGATCATTGGTCTGCCGCACGATCACGTCGGTCATCGATTCCAGGCTATCGCAATCGTCCTCATCCAGCTTGCGCGAGAATTTGCGTTTGATCCGCTCGGCGCTCAGTTGGATCGGTGTCAGCGGATTCTTGATCTCATGCGCAATGCGACGGGCCACATCACCCCACGCCGCCATGCGCTGCGCGCTTACCAGATCGGTCACGTCATCAAAGGCTACAACGTAGCCTTCCAGCCTTCCATCCTCGCCACGCCGTGTCGCCATGCGTACCAGTAAGTTCTCCAACCGGCCTTTGCGGGTTACCTTGATCTCCCCCTGGACCGCCTCTTGCCCGCTGTCCTTAAGGGCTTCGAACAAAGGCAAAAATTCGGGAACAGCGATGCCGATAGCCAGGTTCTGCTCTCCACCAGACCAGCCCAGAAGACGTTCAGCGGATCGGTTCACGAAGGTCACACAACCCTCTGAATCAACGCCAACGACACCGGATGTCACCGAGCTTAGAACTGAATCAAATAGCCGCCTTCGACGTTCGATATGGCGTGTGTTTTCCAACAGCGTGTCGCGCTGCCCCTTCAACTGACGAGTCATCTGGTTGAAGTAGCGGCCCAGCATCGCGATTTCGTCGTCGCTGGCCTCTTCGATGACCTGAACACTAAGATCACCAGCACCAACGCGTTGCGCCGCCGTTGTCAGCCGTCCGACAGGGCGAGAAAGGCGTTCGGCGAACCACATGCCCAGCGACATCGCGGCCAGAATCAGGATCACAGCAAAGCCGAGATACAGAAGGCCGAATTCGAACAGGACCCTGCCCCGCTCGCTTTCCAGTTGGCTGTAGAACTGTGCTGTCTCTTTGGTTTCATCAAGCAGGGTCAGAAGCTGCCCATCAACCTCGCGACTGACATAAAGATACCGGTCAAGATAGGCATGCAAAGGAACAAGCGCGCGGAATTCGCTGTTCTCCCAATCGGCAATGATGGCCACGCCCTGATCATTGGCCTCGATCATCTCTTCGGGGGTTGGTGCCTCGTAGTCGAACAGGTAGGACCGATCACCGCGCGACCGGATTTCGGCGCTGCCATCGATCACATAGGCCTCGCGCAAACCGCGTTGTATCTGGGCCTGACCCTGGGCCAGAACCTCTCGCAATTCGGCGTCTGAGACAAAATAATCCAACGATCGCGCGTTATCGAGGAAACGCGCCAGAACAACCGCATCCTGCGTCAGGCCCTCGCGGTGTTCCTGTTCGTAAGCTTCGGCTGCAGTTAGTGACGACCCAACCACCTGCCGCACACGGTCCGAGAACCAACCTTCAAGGCCGATATTCACCGTCAGCCCGGCGAAAATCGCCACGGTGACCGTCGGCACCAAAGCCAACAGCGTGAAAGCGCCGATCAGGCGCAGGTGAAGACGGGAGCCCGCAGATTTCGCGCGACGTGCGGCGATCAGACTGAACAATTGGCCCAACACCAGCGCAGCTACGACCAGCACGTAGACCAGATCAGCCAACAAAATCAGCCGCAGTGTCGGTGCCGCCGCGCCAAGATCAAAAGGGCCAATGACGAGATAGGTTGCAAGCGCCAGAACCGGGCCCAGCATAACCAATCCCAAGGTACTGAAATTGCGCATCCTCCGGGACTTGCGCCACCGGTTGATCGATAGGATCGGCCCGTTCTGTGCCCGGGTTGCCACCGTCTGCCCTCATTCTGATGTGCCGCTTGCGCGGCTTACCGCCATATATCGTGGTCGTTCCCGGGGTCGAACCCGAATGCCACTGTTTGTGTGGCGATATTACATCAGTTTGCGACGGCGTGTCACCTGAATATCGAGGTCAGTAATCTTTTTCCGCAGCGTATTCCGGTTAATCCCCAGGAGATCAGCACATTTTGCCTGATTTCCACCAGTCGCATCCAGCGCGATTTCGATCAACGGTGCCTCGACCTCGCGTAGAATACGTTGATAGAGGCCGGGAGGCGGCAGGATGTTGCCGTGCAGATCAAAATACCGGCGCAGGTGACGACCAACAGAAGATGACAGCTTCTCACGCTCGCCATCACCCAGAACTGGTTCGGCCTCGGGCTGGCTACCCAGCACCATCTCAACTTCGGTGCGCGAGATTTCATCAGAACGGCTGGTTAGACCAAGACGCCGGATCGCATTTTCAAGCTGTCGGACATTGCCGGGCCAGGAATACCGGCGCACCAACTCGACCGCTTCGGGGCTGAGGCGACGCTGCGCGCCGCTTTCCCGCTCCTCCCGCGCCAGAAAGTGATCGGTCAGCAAGGTGATATCATCAACCCGTTCGCGCAACGCAGGCACGTGGATCGTCGCACCGCAGAGACGGTAATAGAGATCTTGCCGCACGCGACCGTTTTCCATCGCGTCGGTCAGATCTGATTGACTTGTGGCCATGAAACGCGGCACGTGATCGCCCGGCGTGTCCATCATGCGCACGATACGGGCCTGGATCTCATCATCAATATCGGCAATTTCATCGATCAGCAGCGTACCACCACGTACGCGCGCCATAACCCGTGCCGGGCCTTCCAAATCGCTCAAATCGGCAGCTGTCACGGTGACAAAGGGCAGTGTCCTTCGGTCAGAGAAATCGTGAATAGCGCGTGCTATCAGAGATTTACCCGTCCCACTTTCACCAGAAATCATCACAGACAGATCCGTGTTCATCACCCGAGCGACCAGACGATAAAGCGCCTGCATCACCGGGGTGCGCCCGACAAGCGGCAGTTCATCAGGTCGGTCTTCGCTGGCCATCACCGGCTCAGCCTGTACCCGCTGCTTTTGATCCAGCGCCCTCGCGGTGCGCTTCATCAGATCGGGCAAATCGAAAGGCTTTGGCAGATAATCGTAAGCTTCCGCCTCAGCCGCCTGAATGGCTGTCATGATGGTGTTCTGGGCCGAGATCACGATGACCGGCAAACCAGGACGGTCCTGCGCGATCTTTGGCAGCATCTCCAACCCGTTTCCATCCGGCATTACCACATCCGAGATCACAACGTCGCCCTTGCCTTCGGCTACCCAGCGCATCAGCGTGGTCAGCGAAGATGTCGCGTGAACCTTGCACCCCGCCCGCGTCAGGGCCTGTGTCAGAACCGTGCGGATCGTGCGGTCGTCATCGGCAACCAGAACTGTGCCATCCATCAGATGCTCTCCTTTTCATACGCGTCGTTCGGTGCACGCCGCAGGGACAGTCGAAAACTAGTGCGTCCGGGCACAGATTCAGCCGAAATCCAGCCGTCGTGGTCGGAAACGATCTTGCTGACCAGCGCCAGCCCAAGCCCGGTGCCGTTCTCCTTGCCTGACACGAAGGGGTCGAAAATATCACTGCGAATATTTTCCGGCAGGCCCGGCCCATCATCAATAATCTCGATCTGCAGAGGCAGCGAATGACCCGAACCGTCACTGCGCCGCAGTCGGAATGAATGCTCAAAATAGGTACGCAGCCGGATTGTACCGTTGCCATCAGCAGCTTCCGAAGCGTTTTTGAGCAAGTTCAGAACCACCTGCAGGAACTGATCCGGGTCCCCATAGGCCAAGGGCAGCGAGGGGTCGTAATCCTCGATAATCGTCATATGCGCGCCAAAACCCAACAGCGCTGACCTGCGCGCGCGATCCAGTACATCGTGGATATTGACCGGTTTGAAATCGGGTTGAGACAGGTTGCCGAACTGTTCTACCTGCTCCAACAACTTCACGATGCGGCGGCTTTCCTCAACGATAAGGTCAGTGAGCTCAAGATCTTGCTGCGAAATATTCATGCTGAGCAATTGCGCCGCACCGGTGATCCCTGCCAAAGGGTTCTTGATCTCATGCGCCAGCATCTCGGCCATACCAATCGCAGACTGCGCTGCCGATTTCACAGTGTTGCCACGGGTCATCCGACCGGCCAGTTCGCGCGGCGAGATGATCATGATCATTGAACCGGGATGCCCCATCAGCGGCGCGATTTGCAGCGCACATTGTAGCGGCGCGCGATTGCCCGACCCAACGTCCACATCGTTCACGAACAGCGGTGTACCTTGTTGACGCGCGCGCAGAAACGCCTCTTCCAACGGCGCGTCAACCGCGAGTTGATCCCAGACCGGGTGTCCAATCACTGCCTTGCGGGAGGCGTTCAGAAACCCCTCACCCGAGGAGTTGACGTCCGATATCCGATCTTCGGCATCGATAATGAACGCCGGAACCGGAAGCGAGGTCCAGATGCTCTGGTCAGAGGTCATGCTGCTGCCTCCGCCGTGCCACTAAGCGCATCTGCCAAAAGCCGTAACACCTCATTGGTGTCGCGGGATGTCAGGACAGCCCGCCGCAAGGTGGCGGGTGTTCTAGCCTCATCCATGTACCAACCGAGATGTTTGCGTGCGACGCGCAGGCCCAGATCAGTACCGTAGAACTCCAGCATCGCCAGATAGTGGCCACGCACCATCTCGATCAGTTCAGTGCCCGTGGGAATGGTTGGAGAAGCAGCGCCATAGAGATCATGGCAAATCTGCGCCAGCAGCCAGGGCTTGCCCTGCGCCCCCCGTCCTATCATGACGCCATCGGCCCCGGACTGATTCAGCGCGATTTGCGCGGCCTCGGTATCGACGATGTCACCGTTTGCGATGACAGGGATCGAGACGGCTTCTTTCACCGCCCGGATCGCCCGCCAATCTGCCCGGCCTTTATAGAATTGACAGCGCGTACGCCCATGGATGGTCACCATCCGGATGCCTGCGTCCTGCGCACGCCGCGCCACATCCGGCGCGTTCAGCAGATTGTCATCCCAGCCTAGCCGCGTTTTCAGCGTAACAGGCAAATCAACTGCACCCACAACGGCCTCGATCAGCGTCAGTGCATGGTCCGGAGTTTTCAACAAAGCCGAACCGGAATAGCCGTTGGTTACCTTCTTGGCTGGGCAACCCATATTGATATCGATCACGCGCGCGCCCCGGTCAGCGACTTGCCGGGCGGCGGCGGCCATCCAATGCGCCTCGCGTCCGGCCAGTTGCACCGCGGTGTTTTCCACATCCGCCGACAGCTCGGCCCGTTCACGTACGCCTGGTTTGGCCTGTACCATCTCTTGGCTGGCGACCATTTCGCTGACAACCATGCCCGCGCCGAAGCGCATCACAAGGTCCCTAAAAGGCCGGTCGGTGATTCCGGCCATTGGTGCCAGCAGCACCGGAGGAGTCAGATCCTTTTCAGCAAGACGCAGGGCCAATGTGCTTAATCCTTGAGCAGTTGCGCATTTGATATCGAAATTGCGGCATATGAACAATAAAACGGGAGCATTCAAGCCCGCAAAATCATCATATGCTTATTTTTTAAGCAAATTGACGCGGGTGATTGCCTCTGCATTCACCGCCCCCTAAACAATGCCCCAATCAGGAGACCTTTCAGATGACCACAGCCGCCATCATCGTCGCCGCCGGGCGCGGCCAGCGCGCCGGAGGCGGAGTGCCCAAACAGTGGCGTGCCTTGGCTGGGCGGCGCGTGGCCGATTGGACGATTGATCGCTTCGAAGGGTTGGTTGATCACGTCGTTTTGGTGCTGGCCGAAGAGGACACAGCCGTTTGGGAAGAATTCAGCGCGACAAACCTGATCCTTGCGCCCGGCGGTGCAGACCGCGCCGGATCAGTGCGCAACGGGTTGCAGGCTTTGGAAGCGTACAGCGTTGAAAAGGTTTTGATTCACGATGTTGCCCGCCCCTGCGTCAGCGCTCGGATAATCGGCGATGTTCTTAAAGCACTCGACACGCATGCGGCAGCTGCTCCAGGCTTGGCCGTCACGGATGCGCTCTGGACAGGCGACGGTTCGACGGTGACAGGAACGCAGGATCGATCCGGCCTTTACGCTGCGCAGACACCGCAGGGATTTCATTACGGCACAATCACCGCCGCCCATTCAGCCCATCCCGGAGGTGCGGCGGATGATGTAGAAGTCGCGCGTGCTGCAGGAGTCGAAGTCGCGATTATTCCGGGCGATGCGGATAACCTGAAAATCACACGGCCCGAGGATTTCGCCCGGGCCGAACGTACAATGGGTATGAATATGGATGTAAGGCTGGGCAACGGCTACGACGTGCACCGCTTTGGTGACGGAGATCACGTGATCCTCTGCGGTGTGAAGGTGCCGCACAATCGTGGGCTCCAAGGTCACTCCGATGCAGATGTGGGGATGCACGCGGTCACCGACGCGATCTATGGCGCCCTGGCGCGGGGTGATATCGGACAGCATTTTCCGCCCTCCGATCCGCAGTGGAAAGGTGCAGCGAGTGAAATTTTCCTGCGCCACGCAGTCGAATTGGCTGGGCAGTTGGGCTATGAGATCTCGAATGTCGACTGCACACTGGTCTGCGAATTTCCCAAGATCGGCCCTCATGCCGATACCATGCGTGCCGAAATGGCACGGATCATGGGCTTGCGCACCGATCAGGTCTCGGTCAAGGCCACCACATCCGAACGGCTGGGCTTTACCGGTCGCAGCGAAGGCATTGCCTCGCTCGCAACTGCCTGTCTGGTGAAGTCATGACAGCGGCTCGTCTAATCGGAACCGTCTGCGGCGTCGGTTACCTCCGCCCTGCCCCCGGCACCTGGGGATCGCTGGCTGCTTTGCCGCTGGCATGGGTTCTGCATACGCTGGGTGGCTTCCCCTTGCTGGTCATCTCAACACTCGCGGTTTTCTTCGGGGGCCTGTGGGCCACGCGAGTTATGACAGCTGGACAAGATGACCACGACCCGTCCGAAATTGTCATTGATGAAGTCGCGGGCCAGTTCATCGCGATATGGGCGATTTCCTACCCGTCTTGGGCGCATGGGATAGACATCACAGCGCTCTGGCCCGGCTGGATCGCGGGTTTTCTCTTGTTCCGCCTCTTCGACATTACCAAACCCGGTCCCATTGGCTGGGCCGACCGGCGTGGAGATCCGATGGGTGTCATGCTGGATGATGTGATCGCAGGGGTCTTTGCAGCCATCGGTGTGGTCGTCCTCGCCGGTATCTCACATGGAGTCACGGGTCTATGACCGTTGTCGACCTGCTGGATTGCGCCAAGGCGCAGGGCATGATGATCGCCACTGCTGAAAGCTGTACCGGCGGTATGGTCGCCGCTGCACTGACTGACATCCCTGGCAGCTCTGCCGTGGTTGAGCGCGGCTTTGTCACCTACACCAACACCGCGAAGCAAGAGATGCTGGGCGTGCGCGCCGATACGCTTGAGACGTATGGCGCAGTTTCAGAAGAAGTCGCCCAAGAAATGGCCAATGGCGCCCTGCAGAATTCGCGGGCGCAGTTGGCGGTCTCGATCACTGGCATCGCGGGCCCCGGCGGGTCCGAACACAAACCCGAAGGCCGCGTATGCTTTGGCCTCGCTGCACAGGGTCAACCGACCCGAACCGAGACCGTGGAATTCGGAGCCCAGGGACGGGATAACGTACGTCGCGCTGCGCGGGACCACGCTTTGACCCTTTTGAGAGACGCTCTTGCTGATCTGGCTCGGACCTAAGAATACCTGCAGTCTACAGCGCATCATTTCGAATACTGGGCGCTGTTTACAGTTACTGCGCGGCAGCCTACGCATTTGTGACGGCAATGGTGGTTGCGCTTCTTACCTCGCCTCGCATACACGTCGATACCGAGATTGAAGGCACGGTCTTGCCGATTGCGGAAAGCGAGCCTGAGAAATGAGCAGTCAAGCCCACCTTGGCTGCTCTGCCCGCAAGGGCATCAAGCGGACCTCTTGGGGGTCCGCTTTTCTTTTGGCGTGCCCTCTCGACTCTGGGCCGGGGGTCAGGCTATCAGCCTGCGACACCCTTTCAGCCCAGAGGTTTGCGCCATGATCCCCAGTTCCTTCCCCGACAGCACCGAAATCGCCCGCCTGACCGCGCGGATGCTGCTGGAGATCAAAGCCGTACACTTTAATTCCCGCGAACCTTTCACGCTGGCCAGCGGTCTACCAAGCCCGACCTATATCGATTGCCGCAAGCTGATCTCGTACCCGCGCATCCGCTCGACCCTGATGGACTTCCTGACGGTTACCGTGATGCGCGACGCGGGGTTCGAAGCGTTTGACAATATCGCCGGTGGCGAGACAGCAGGTATTCCCTTCGCTGCAATGGTGGCCGAGCGCATGGCACTGCCAATGACCTACGTGCGGAAGAAACCCAAAGGCTACGGCCGGAACGCCCGCATCGAAGGCGCGATGAGCGAGGGTGAGCAGGTATTGCTGGTTGAGGACCTGACCACCGATGGAGGCTCAAAACTGTCCTTTGTCGACGCGATCCGCGAAACCGGTGCGACCTGTGGGCATACGGCTGTGATCTTCTATTATGGTATTTTCCCCGAAACCGAGAAAACGCTGGGCGATCACGGCGTAAAATTGCACTCGCTTTGTACTTGGTGGGATGTTTTGGCGGAAGCCAAAGCGCAAAAGGCCTTTGACGAAGAGACGCTTGATGGCGTCGAGGCCTTCCTGAACGACCCGCGCGGTTGGCAGGACGCACATAAAAGCTGACGTTGCGCAAACTGTTTTCAGAATGGAAACACTGACCGCTGCGTCGATCGCTTCATCCACAAGATGTTGACGCAACCCTGCCTCATCCTTCAATATGATGGGGCAGAGAGATATGCACAGCATATCCCCAGAAAACATACAATTTGCGCCGACTCACAGGGCCGCGCTATGGCCTCTGTCCAGGGGACAAAGAGAACAGCAATGAACGAGATCAGCAGTATCGAGCAGGCCGCCGCACAGATTCAGAACCCAGAAACAATGCCGCACTCCATCGAGGCCGAGCAGCAGCTTCTGGGTGCGATTCTGACGAATAACGATCTGTATGATCGGGTCGCATCGATTATTGGGGCCGAGCATTTCTATGATCCGGTTCATGCGCGGATCTACGAAGTCGCGTCGACCCGTATCGCTAAAAATGCGCTGGCTTCACCCGTCACGCTGAAGTCTTTCATGGCCGAGGATGAGGGCCTGAAGGAACTGGGTGGTCCGGCCTATCTGGTCAAGCTTGCCGGTGCCTCAATCAGTGCCTTTGCGGTGCATGACTACGCCCAGATGATCTATGACCTCGCCATTCGGCGCGAGCTGATCCGGCTGGGCCGGGACATTTCAGACAAGGCTGCGAGGGTCGATGTCAGCAGCGAGCCCAAAGAACAAATCGTCGAGGCCGAGCAACAGCTTTATCAGTTATCCGAGCAGGGCCAGACCGAACAGGGTTTTCAATCCTTCCTCAAGGCGGTCACAGAAGCCGTCAACGTCACCAACGAGGCGTACCAACGCGGTGGCGGCATGGCGGGGATTTCCACCGGTCTGGCCGATCTCGACAAGCAATTGGGTGGCCTGCACCCGTCCGACCTGATCATTTTGGCCGGGCGTCCGTCGATGGGTAAGACATCGCTGGCAACAAACGTCGCATTTAACGTGGCCAAGGCCTACAAGCGCGGCACCAAGCCGGACGGCTCTGAAGGTGCGATCGACGGCGGTGTGGTTGGGTTCTTTTCACTCGAAATGAGCGCCGAGCAACTTGCGGGCCGGGTTCTGGCCGAGGCTTCTGAGATCTCCAGTCACAAAATCCGCCAGGGCGACATGACCGAGTCCGAGTTCCGCCGCTTCGTGGACGCCGCGAAAGAACTGGAAGCCTGCCCGCTGTTCATTGATGACACCCCCGCCCTGCCAATCTCGCAACTCGCTGCCCGTGCACGGCGGCTGAAGCGGACGCACGGGCTGGATTTGCTGGTGATCGACTACCTTCAGCTCTGCCGCGGAATGGCCGACAACCGCGTCAACGAAATCGCCGAGATTTCGATGGGCATGAAAGCCATCGCCAAGGAACTCAACATCCCGGTCATCGCATTGTCACAGCTCAGCCGACAGGTAGAAAGCCGTGACGACAAACGCCCGCAGCTGTCTGACCTGCGGGAATCGGGCTCGATCGAACAGGATGCCGACGTTGTGATGTTCGTGTTCCGCGAGGAATACTACAAGGAACGCGAAAAACCCGGCGATCACGAGTTGGAAAAGATGGAAGAGTGGAAACAGGCCATGGAGCGCCTGCATGGCAAGGCCGAGGTCATCGTCGGCAAGCAGCGCCACGGCCCCATCGGCACGGTAGAGCTGTCGTTCGAAGCTCAGTTCACCCGATTTGGCAATCTGGTCAAACCCTGGCAACAGGATAGCCAAATCGAGGGTTATTGATTCCTTGACCTGCCCGGTCCGATGTGTACGGATCGGGCCATGCAAGCTTGTCTCAATCCCCTACCCCGGCGCGTGATTCTGGCGCGTCATTTCGGGCATCGCCGCAAACGCTTTGCGGGATAGACCGGGGGCATTTTTGTCCCTGCAATCTTCCCCCTATAAGCGAGAGAGACATGACTGAATTCACAGAGATCCCCGTTATTCGTCTGGGTGCACGCCCTGATGAGGAAATCGCGGCCGAGTTTCGTTCGGCCTACGGCACGACTGGTTTCGGCTATATCGAAGATCACGGAATAGACCCGCAGCTGATGCGCGATGTGTTCGAAGCCTCAAAACAGTTTCACGCGCTGCCGCTGGATCAAAAGCTGGCAATCGCAGTCGACCACACGCATCGCGGATACATCGCCATCAACACATCGACAGATGTGAACTCAACACTGGCCGATGTAAAAAAACCCAACCAATCCGCCAGCTTCATGATGATGCGCGAGGATGCTGGCGTTGATCCCGATATCTACCTCTCGGGTCCAAACCGATGGCCTGATCTACCGGATTTTCGCGACACCCTGGAAACCTACGTTAAGGCTATGTCGGCCCTTGGACGCAGATTGATGCATATCGCGCTGATCGCTTGCGACGCGCAGGATTTCTCGATCCTTTCCGCCTTTGATGAGCCTACATTCTGGCTGCGTCTGCTTCACTATCCTCCGCAAGCAAAGACCAGCCCCGATGATCTATTCGGCTCGGCCCCGCACACTGATTTCGGATGCCTTACGCTGCTTGCTCAAGATCAGGTGGGCGGCTTGCAGGTCAAAACACCGTCAAGGCATTGGGTTGACGTTCCGTCCCGTCCCGACGCCTTTGTCGTCAATGTCGGGGATATGCTGCACCGGATGTCAAACGGCCGCCTGCTTTCGACGCCGCATCGGGTCATCAACCGTTCTGGCCGTGAACGATATAGCGTTCCGTTCTTCTTTGATCCTCATGTCAGCACAATCATCGAACCCCTACCCGGGACCGGCCAACCTCAGTTTAGCCCCTTAATATTTGCGGATTTCCTGCGTTCCGAGCTGGAAGCGGCCTATGAGGCGCATAAACCCGCCAAGAATTAAGGTGCTCCCCCTTGACCTGGGCCAATCCTATGTGATGAACGGCGTTTATGAGTACCGCACATCTGACGATAAATCTGCACGCGCTCGCCCAGAACTGGCAGGCGCTTGACGCAAAGACCCAGGTTGAGACTGGCGCAGTGGTCAAAGCTGACGCTTACGGGTTAGGTGCCGGTCCAGTCGCCTCTGCGCTGGCTGAGGAAGGCGTTGCAAAATTCTTCGTCGCCGTTGCCGAGGAAGGCGTGGCCGTGCGTGAGGCTGTGGGCCCCGGCCCGCTGGTTGCGGTGTTTTCCGGACATATGGAGGGTGACACGGATCTGCTGCGCCAGCATGATCTGACGCCGTTGATCAACTCGCCCGAACAATTCAAGCGTCATCGTCAGGCCCTGCCCGATCATGGCTTTGGTATCCAGCTCGACAGCGGTATGAATCGCCTTGGGCTTGAGCCTGCGGACTGGGCCGAACTGCGGCACGAAGCTCTTGCCCTGGACCCGCTGGTCGTGATGTCGCATTTGGCCTGCGGGGATGAGCCTGAACACCCTATGAACCGCCAACAGTTGAACACGTTCAAACAGATGACCGATGGCGTCGATGCGCCTCGCTCGCTTGCGGCGACGGGTGGTACTCTGATGGGGCCGGAATTCCACTTTGACTTTTGCCGCCCAGGGATTGGCCTGTACGGCGGGATGCCCTTTGCCGGGGCCAAGCCGGTCGTCACCGTCGATATGCCGGTGATTCAAGTGCGCGACGTCGCCGTGGGCGAGACCGTCGGCTACGGCAACAGCTGGAGCGCGCGCCGCCCGTCGAAGATTGCGACCGTTGCGGCCGGTTATGCCGATGGGCTGCATCGCGCCATTGGGGGCGGCATCGATACATTCGCTGGTGATCAGCCCTGCCCGGTGGTAGGACGTATCTCGATGGACCTGATCACCGTGGATGTGACTGACTTGCCGTATAAACCTGATCGCCTGCGTATCCTGAACGGGCACCAAACCGTCGATGATCTGGCCGAAGCCGCTGGCACCATCGGCTATGAAATTCTGACCTCGCTCGGCAGTCGCTTTTCGCGGGGCTACGTGGAATGAATCCCGTTTCATTGCTGGGTGAGCTGGGGCGTTCTATCCTGACCATGCTCGCCGCGTTTGGCCGCGTCGCGCTGTTCGCGCTCGACGCGGTTTCGCACATTTTTCGACCACCGTTTTATCCGCGCGAGTTCGGCATCGCCCTGCTGAATATCGGCTGGTTGTCCCTGCCCGTGGTCGGCCTGACCGCCATCTTCACCGGCGGCGCGTTGGCGCTGCAGATCTACGCAGGCGGCGCGCGTTTCAACGCCGAAGCCGTTGTGCCCCAGATCGTCGCCATAGGCATGGTGCGAGAGCTTGGCCCGGTGCTGGTCGGCCTGATGATCGCCGCCCGCGTGACGTCTTCGATCGCCGCCGAGATTGCGACGATGAAAGTGACCGAGCAGATCGACGCTCTGGTCACATTGTCCACCCATCCGATGAAATACCTCACCGCCCCACGCGTGCTGGCCGCCCTGATCACGGTTCCAGCGCTGGTCGGGGTCGGAGATATCATCGGCATTGCAGGCGGCTACACCGTCGCGACGCAAAATCTGGGCTTCAACCCGGCAGCCTATCTGAAAAACACCGTCGATTTCCTTGAAGCGCGGGATATCGTTTCGTCACTCGTCAAAGGTGCCGCCTTCGGTGTGATCGCCGCCATCATGGGCTGCTATTACGGCATGTCATCGGGCCGCGGCGCGCAGGGCGTGGGCCGCGCCACCAAGGGCTCGGTCGAGGCTGCTGCCGTGCTGATCCTCGCCGCCAATTTCGTTCTTACAGGGGTGTTCTTCTCGCTATGATCCGGATGGAGAACGTACATAAGGCCTTTGACGACAACCACGTCCTGCAAGGCATGAACCTTGAGATCCCCAAGGGCACCTCGATGGTCATCATCGGCGGTTCTGGAACTGGCAAATCCGTGGCGTTGAAATGTATCCTCGGCCTGATCAAACCCGACAGCGGCATGATCTACGTCGACGGCAAAGACGCCGCGAAAGGCGACCGCGATGCGTTTCTGGCCCGCTTTGGAATGCTGTTTCAGGGCGCGGCGCTGTTCGACTCGCTGCCCGTCTGGCAAAACGTCGCCTTCCGCCTGCTGCGCGGCTCGTTGAAACGCCCCGCTGATGAAGCCCGCGAAATCGCCATCGAGAAACTGCGCCGCGTGGGCCTGAAATCCAACGTTGCTGACCGGTTCCCGGCCGAGCTGTCGGGCGGCATGCAAAAACGCGTCGGCCTCGCCCGCGCCATCGCCGCCGAGCCCGAGATCATCTTTTTCGATGAGCCTACCACCGGCCTCGACCCCATCATGTCCGGCGTCATCAACGACCTGATCCGCGAAATCGTGACCGAGATGGGCGCCACCGCGATGACCATCACCCACGACATGAGCTCGGTCCGCGCGATTGCCGACAACGTCGCCATGCTGCACGGAGGCGTGATCCAGTGGACCGGCCCGGTCGGCCAGATGGACGCCTCGGGCGATCCTTATGTGGAGCAGTTCATCAGCGGCAGTGCCGAGGGGCCGATTGAGGCGGTGCGTTAAGCTCTCTCCGCCTCACGATCCTGCTTTAACTGATCATACGCGCGCTTAGCGTAGTCATAGCGCAATAGATATTGCCCTGCGCTTATCACAAAGTCGGGGGTTTGAATGCGTATTGCATCAAACACTTGGCGAAGATGTGTTCCGGAAACCGGGATGTAGCCGGGATCTTCGCCAGAAAACCTGTTGAATAGACGGCCACCAAACCATACCGCTCTTCTTCGTGCGCGATCCGTTTCGTAAAGTCGGAAATGCAAAACACCAAAGAGCTGCTCTCGGTCAAACGGCAACCTGTCTGCTGCCGCACTCGCAGCTGAAAAGACAGCATTTAAGCCGTCAGTTCCCGCAGCAACGGTTCCTTTATTAAATGCGGATGGGCCATTTACGATCTTTATTATTGGGTCAGGCACTGCAATCTAAAGCTGATTAATTTAGGACTTACTTAAACTTACACTCAACTCAAGCGACCGCAACTCAGAACTTGCCGCAGATACCTCCACTCATTAAGTATTCAACTGCCTTATCAAAATTCTTGTTCATGACCCTCCGCCTTGCCACCCTATCCCTCCTGATCCTCTACCCCATCGCGTGGTTCGCCCCGCTGATGCGCGCCGGTCTCCTCCCGATCTTCGGCCTCAGTGAAATCAGCGTCATCACCGGGCTCCAGTCCTTGTGGAAGTCCGACATCTTCCTCGCGTTGATCGTTACCGTCTTCGCCCTCTTCGCGCCCTACGTCAAAACCATCGGCACCGCGCTGATCCAATGGAACCTGCTGGACCCGCGCGTCCAGCCCGCGCTCAACATCCTCGGCAAGCTGGCGATGGCCGATATCTTCCTCATCGCGCTCTACATCACGCTGGCCAAAGGCATCTCATACGCCACCATCGAAACCGCATGGGGTCTCTACCTGTTCACCGGCTGCATTCTGGCCTCACTTGCACTGGGCCATATTACAGAGATGACATTTGGATCACGAAAACCTCAGACCTAATTGATTGAAAACAGATTTCTGAGTATCATCTTTATATTTCGAGCAGTAAATTTTGTAGTTTTCGGGTCCGTAGCGGATCACTTCGCGTCTGTTTAACCTTCCGCTTCGGCCCGGTTTTTGTACCGGTTGAAGAAGGAGAACGACGATCATGGCCGCCCTCCACACAATAACATTGCAATTTCAGAATACCTTATTAAGGCTCACTTTTTTCCTGATCTGCGCCGCAGCATTGTTCGCGGTGACGACCACCATTTTATCCGCGATTGGCATCCTGCCCTGGCTCTCGTTGCAGGCCGGTCTCAGCAACGGTGCAACGATTGACGCAGGCGTATATGTTCAGGCCGGATTGACCGCCCTGATCCTGATGCTGGTCTTCTATCTGCCATCGAACGCCCGCATGATGGCGCTTGAAAACACCCATCGTAAGTTCACAATGAATATGCAGGACGTGGCCGGGGCCTATCAGGTCGCCCATGCCGCCGACCGCAGCGGCGCCTTTGCGCTGGCCTCCGAATTCGACGCGGTGAAAGAGCGCATGGCCTTCCTGCGCGATCACCCCGATTTGCAGGGGCTCGAACCGCAGGTGCTGGAACTGGCTGCTCAGATGAGCCAGATCAGTCAGGAACTGGCCGAGACCTATGGGGACACAAAGGTCGAACGCGCCCGTGCCTTCCTGCGGCAACGTCAGGAAGAGGTCGAACAATTCCAGCAGCGCATCGAGGAAGCCCAAATCATCCAGCACGAGCTGCGCCAATGGACCCGAGACATCGAGATCGAGGAATCCATCGCCAAATCGCAACTCGCGCGCCTCAGGGATGAGCTGTTCGATCTGCTTCCGGAACTGTCGGCGCAATTGCAATCCCCCACGGACGATCAAACACCGGGCAGCGTGGTCGCGATGACCCCGCCGCGTGCCGCGGAATAGGCGCGTCTAGCGCCCGCAGCGGACGATGGCCCGAAGGGCCTGAGGACGTGGCGCGCCACCGGCGGTGAGGAAAGCCCGCAAGGGCTTGAAGAACCGCCCTTCCTCGGGCACCAAGGGCGACATGGCAAAGACACAATCCTTCACCTGCTCCGCCTGCGGTGCCTCACATACACGATGGTCAGGCCGCTGCGACGGCTGCGGCGAATGGAACACCATCGTTCAGGAAGCCCCGCTCTCGGCGGGACCAGCCAAGAAGTCGCTCGGGGGCAAGCGCGGTCAATCCATCGCGCTCACCGACCTCTCGACCGAGGAAACACCCCCGCCCCGCACCCTCTGCGGTGTTGAAGAATTGGACCGTGTCCTCGGCGGCGGCCTTGTCCCTGCATCGGCGCTGCTGGTGGGCGGTGACCCCGGCATTGGCAAATCGACCCTCTTACTGCAAGCTGCAGCACGTTTTGCCCGCAAAGGTGTCAAAACCATCTACGTCTCGGGCGAGGAGGCCAGCGCACAGGTTAGGATGCGCGCGCGCCGGTTAGGTCTGGAAGAGTCGCCGGTGCAATTGGCCGCTGAAACCAACCTTCGGGACATCCTCACGACGCTAGAGGCAGAAAAACCCGGCCTCGCCATCATCGACTCGATCCAGACGATGTGGGCCGATAATGTCGACAGCGCGCCGGGCTCGGTGTCGCAGGTGCGCGCCGCAGCGCATGAGCTGACGACATTTGCAAAACGCCACGGCGTATCGATCATCATGGTTGGCCACGTCACCAAAGAAGGCCAGATCGCTGGCCCCCGTGTAGTCGAACATATGGTCGACACCGTGCTTTACTTCGAAGGCGAACGCGGGCACCAGTTCCGCATCCTGCGCGCCGTTAAGAACCGCTTTGGCCCAGCGGATGAGATCGGCGTCTTCGAAATGACCGGCAAAGGGCTGGCGCAAGTCACCAACCCCTCGGCCCTGTTCCTATCGGAACGCGGTAAACCCAGCCCAGGTTCCGCCGTATTCGCAGGTATCGAAGGCACCCGCCCCGTGCTGGTCGAATTGCAAGCACTGGTGGCGCCGTCCCCCCATTCCCAGCCCCGCCGCACAGTTGTCGGATGGGATAGCGGGCGGCTCGCCATGATCCTTGCAGTGCTCGAAGCACGCTGCGGCATCCCCTTTGCCGGGCTCGATGTCTATCTGAACGTCGCCGGAGGGCTGAAAGTCAGCGAACCCGCCGCTGACCTCGCCGTTGCTGCTGCACTGCTCAGCGCTCGTGAAGACACCGCCCTGCCTGCCGATACGGTCGTTTTCGGAGAAATCTCGCTATCCGGGGCACTTAGACCAGCCCCGCAGACCGAAAACAGGTTGAAAGAAGCGCAAAAACTTGGTTTCACAGCGGCAATTGCTCCGGCAGGTGGCAAAACTGGCACTGTGGCAGGTCTGACACTCACCCGACCCTCTGATTTGGTGGGGTTTGTTGGCGAAACCTTCGGAGCAGGGTAAAGTCGCGCCTTGAGGGGCAGAAAACGAACAGGCGAGGGCCATGGAAGGTTTTACAATAATTGACGGGGTTGTGGCCCTGATCATCGTGCTGTCGGGCTTGCTGGCCTATTCGCGCGGTTTCATGCGCGAGGTTTTGGCCATCGCAGGTTGGGTCGCCGCGGCAGTTCTAGCATTCATCTTTGCGCCGCAGGCTGTGCCGCTGGTCAAAGAAGTGCCAGTGGTCGGTGAATTCCTGCGCGACAGTTGTGAGCTTTCGGTGATTACCGGCTTTGCCGCCGTCTTCGCCATTGCACTGATCGTAGTCAGCATCTTCACGCCGCTATTCTCTTCACTGGTGCAGCGTTCCGCGCTTGGTGGGCTGGATCAGGCGCTTGGCTTCTTCTTCGGCATCGCCCGCGGCATCCTGTTGGTTGCCATCGCGTTCTTTGTCTACGACACGGTGATGACCGGCCAGTCTTATACCATGGTTGATGAAAGCCGCTCTGCCAAAGTGTTCGAACAGTTCAGCGGACAGATCGAAGAACAAAACCCCGAGGCGGCGCTGGGTTGGGTTACCGCCCAGTACGAAGAGCTGGTCGCAAGCTGCACCGCCGACAACGCCTCTGAGGGCTAATCACACCAAATTCCAACGAGAAGCCCGGTTTCAGCCGGGCTTTTTTGCGTTTGGTTCGGAAAAATCAGATAAACCCTTCGCCACCACAAATATTGCAACGGATGGTCTTCAGGCCAAAGCATCCGTCACATCGGCTTGAGATCGGCTTGCCATACTGGTCTCGGCTCTTGATCACTTCACCGGTTCCCTTGCAGATCTCGCAGGGTGCGCGCCCTGCCCCACGACATCGGTGGCAACGCCGCTTGACAGGTTTGTCCTTCGGTGTGTTTTGCTTGTGTTGCCACATGGCGTCTGCTCCACCAGGTATTGCCGGACTGCATGCAAAAAACCTTCGTAATGATATGACAGCATAGGTCTGTACATTTGTCATCCTAAACCCGCGGCGTGTACAATTCGCACCTGCGTCAAATCGCGAATGTGATCCTTTGATGACACACGCATCGTTTGGCATTATGTGGAGGCCATACCGACATGGAATCGGAGCTGCCGACCTTGCTGTATCTGTTTTCTTATGCGCTAGCCGCTTTCGTGCTTGTGCCTCAGTCCCGTGCAAACGGACCAAAACACACCATTCAGATACCCGTCCGCACCCGATCCGACCTGAACGCCATCCTAAGCAAGTCATAGAAATTGGAGCCCGTGTATGTGTGGGATTTTGGGGATCGCAAGCCGGACACATGATGTCTTTGCGGAAATCTATGACGGCTTGCTGATGCTTCAGCACCGAGGTCAGGACGCCTCGGGGATCGTCACCTACAACGGCGAGTTCTTCCGTGAGAAGAAAGCAAATGGTCTCGTCAAAGACGTGTTCAATGCCAGTGACGCCGAAACCCTGTTGGGAAAGGTCGGCATGGGCCATGTCCGCTATCCAACCGCTGGCTCGCTCAGCGCGGCCGAGGCGCAACCATTTTTCGTGAACGCGCCTTATGGCATCTATCTGGTTCACAACGGCAACATCACCAATACCGAAGAACAGCGCGAAAAGGTAACTGCCAAATACAGCCGTCACCTGCGCACAACTTCGGATTCAGAGGTCCTTCTGAACGTACTGGCCGACAAGGTCGCTGATGCGATCAAGGTCAATGGTAATGCTGATCCGATCCGCAACCTGTTTGCCGGTGTCAAAATGACGATGGAGCGGGTTCAGGGGGCGTATTCGGTGATCTGCCTCGTCGCGGGCGTCGGGATGCTGGCCTTCCGCGATCCTTACGGCATCCGACCTTTGTCTGTTGCCAAACGTGCTGCAACGGGTGACGGCGATGATTATGCCTTTGCGTCCGAAGATGTGGCATTCGGCATCAACGGTTTTGACAAGCTGCGCGACCTAGGTCCCGGCGAGGCGATCCTTATCGACCTCGACGGCAATATGCACGAGTTCCAGGCCGTTGAAGGTAAACTGACACCCTGCATCTTCGAGTATGTCTATCTGGCCCGACCAGATTCGCTGCTGGATGGGGTGTCGGTTTACAAAACCCAGATGCGAATGGGGCAGACGCTGGCCAAGCAAATTCAGGACTCGGGACTTGAGATCGACCGGATCATCCCTGTGCCAGATAGCGCCCGCCCTGTCGCGCTTGAGGCCGCAAAGATCACAGGCATTCCCTATCGCGAGGGGCTTGTGAAGAACCGTTATGTTGGCCGCACCTTCATCATGCCGGGCCAGGAAGAACGGCAGAAATCCGTGCGTCGCAAACTGAACGCGGTGCCTTTGGAGTTTGACGGTCATAACGTACTGCTGATCGACGATTCGATCGTGCGCGGCAATACAATCAAAAAGATCGTCCAGATGTGCCGTGAGGCCGGGGCAAAAAAGGTCTATATCGCCAGCGCCTCGCCCCCGGTGAAATACCCCAATGTCTATGGCATCGATATGCCCACCCGACACGAGCTTGTCGCGAATGGCAAAGAGATCGAGGAGATTCGCGAAGAACTGGGTGCGGATGCGCTGTTCTACCAACATCTCGACGATCTGATCTGGGCTGCCAAGGAAGGCAACCCCGAGATCGAAGCCTTTGACTGTTCCTGCTTTGACGGCAACTACGTCACCGGCGTCGATGAGGAATATCTGGGTAGTCTGGAAAACAGCAGTCGGGTCAGCAAAAAGCGTGAGGATATGCAGGTGGTCGGCAGTTCGTGGAACGCGGCGAAACTTGCCTCGGGGTGATTGGGCGAATCGCTTTGTCCTGAGGCGCCGGCCAAGAGACTTGCGCTAGCGGCCATAGGTCAGAATCCGCCGACAACCTATTGCTGAACAGGCTGCATTTGCAAAGGGTTCGGTATGCGGCATTCGAACCGCTTCCAACCGAGTGCTGCCGGCCTTTTGGTCCGGCAAAGCCCGTGTTACCCGAATGCCGAAAACCACTCACAAAACGGGGTCCGGGCGCGCAGCTCGGCCACAGATCATGGCAAACGCAACGGTGAAAAGCGCCGCCACACAGGCGGGAGCGCTCAAGAAGAACGCGGTCTCGGTATTGGGCATTTTTGGGCCCAAGGCGGACCTGCAAGCCCTGGTCCGCATGTCGTCGGGGCGCATTAAGAAAGTGAAACCCGGCAGTCGTGTCGGCCCGGGTAAGGTCGTCGCCATTGATGAAAATGGTGTTGTGCTGCGACAAAGCGGCCAGAACCGAAGGATCGACATCCCCGGCAGCTGATCCTGACTTGACGCCCTGCGCGTGCAGGTTCAAACCCCCCTCATGACCGATCAGACCAAAATCGCCCTTATCACCGGGGCTTCTCGTGGGTTGGGCGCGGCGCTGGCCGAAGCGCTGGCCCCCGACTATCACATCGTCGCTGTCGCTCGCACTCAGGGCGGGCTGGAAGAGCTGGATGACCGCATCCAGGCAAAGGGTGGCTCGGCCACTCTGGCCCCCATGGACATCACCGATCCCAATGCGATGGCGACCCTGTGCCGGGGCATTCACGATCGCTGGGGCAAGATCGATTTGTGGTTGCATACTGCAATCCATACCTCAGCCCTGACGCCAGTGCATTTCGTTGATCCGAAGGAATGGAACAAGGCAGTCAGCATCAATGCAAACGCCACCTCGGTTCTGATCCCGTATGTCGCGCCTTTGTTGGGCGAAACTGGCCATGCCGTGTTCTTCGATGACCCGAAGGCAGGCGAGAAGTTCTATGGCATCTACGGCGCCACCAAAGCGGCGCAGATGGCGCTGGCTCGCAGTTGGGCGACCGAGACCGCGCGGACGGGACCGCGCGTGTCGATTGTTGTGCCTGCACCGATGCCGACCGCCGTACGTGCGCGTTTCCATCCCGGTGAGGATCGGGATGTATTAACCAGCACTGCGGATGAGGCGGCGCGGATTATAGCACTGTTGTGAGAATGGCCCTGACGGGCCATGCCTCCGGCGGAGGTATTTCTGGCCAGATGAAGCGGGCGGACTAACCGATATGGACGCCGTTTCGCCCGGCGAGGTCGACGAAGAATTGCCAGGCGACGCGGCCCGAGCGCGCCCCCCGGGTGGCTTGCCACTCGATGGCTTCGGCGCGCAGAGTTTCGGGATCAACCTTGACGCCATGAGCGGCGCAGTAGCGATCGATCATCGCTAGATATTCGTCCTGATCGCAGGGGTGGAACCCCAGCCACAGGCCGAAACGGTCAGAGAGTGAGACCTTCTCCTCGACCGCCTCGGACGGATTAATGGCGCTGGAGCGTTCGTTTTCGATCATGTCGCGCGGCATCAGGTGGCGGCGGTTTGATGTGGCGTAGAACACAACGTTTTCCGGGCGACCTTCGATACCGCCGTCCAGCACGGCCTTGAGCGATTTGTAATGCTGATCATCGTGGCTGAACGACAAATCATCGCAAAACAGGATGAACCTGTGCGGCGCGGCACGCAGGTGGTTCAGCAAACGCGCGACCGAGCCCATATCCTCGCGCTGCAATTCGACCAGTTTCAGGTCAGGATGCTCATCCTGCAACGTACCGTGCACCGCTTTGACGAGGCTGGATTTCCCCATTCCGCGCGCGCCCCACAAGAGCGCGTTATTAGCCTTGTAACCCGCAGCAAAGCGGCGCGTGTTGTCCAGCAACGTATCGCGGGAGCGGTTGATCCCCACCAATAGATCAAGGTCGACCCGATTGACCTGTGTGACGGGTTCCAGCCGGTCAGGCTCGACATGCCAGACGAAAGCCGGGGCCGCGTTGAAATCAGGTGTCGCCAGCGGCGCGGGCGCCATGCGTTCCAACGCGTCCGCAATGCGATTCAGGGCTTGGTCGTCCATCGGCTCCTCCGGGATGTTCTGGCGGAGTTCAACCATGTTCCGATCAACACAACAAGAGTAGCAATTGAAAAAGGCGCGCCTACCTTGGGCGCGCCTTTAAAGCTATTGGAACAGGTTACTTGTTCTCTTCGTAATCCTGCATCACGTCTGCGTCGGCTTCGGCCTCTTCATCGTCGTAGTATCCATCGGCGCGCAACTGTTCTTCGCGCTTCTTCTCGACACGGGCGACCAGGAATATTGAAATCTCATAGAGCCCGTAAACTACGACAAAGAGGATGATCTGGGTGATCACGTCCGGCGGTGTGACAATCGCAGCCAACACCAGAATGCCTACCACCGCATATTTACGCACTGCCCCCAGACCTTCGGCACTGACAAGTCCGGCCTTACCCATCAGTGTCAGCAATACGGGCAATTGAAAGCACAGGCCAAAGGCAACGATGAACTTGATGGTCAGGTTGAGATATTCCTGCGCCGAACCCTGAAACACCACGCTCAAAGGTGCGGTTGCGCCTTCTGCTACAGCTTCCCCTTCCGCTCCAAATTGCTGGAAACCGAGGAAGAAGTCATAGGCCAGTGGCGTGACCACATAAAAAGCGAAGCTTGCGCCCAGCAGGAACATGAAGGGAGAGGCCAGCATGAACGGCAGAAACGCGTTCTTTTCCGATTTATACAGGCCCGGCGCCACGAACCTCCACATCTGCATTCCGATATAGGGAAAGGCCAGAATGAACCCGCCCAGCAGCGAAACCTTGATGGCGACAAAGAACCCTTCCTGCGGCGAGATGAAGATCAGCCCGCAATCCTGTCCACGCTCGGTCAGCACCTCACATAGCGGTTGCGTGAGGAAATTGAACAGTGGCGTGGCCACGGTGAAACAGATGATCATACCGATCAGAAACGCCACAACGCAGTGGATCAGCCGCGTACGTAGCTCGGCCAGGTGCTCGATCAGGGGTGCCGAGCTGTCCTCGATCTCGTCGGTCTTGGTCATGTTTTACTTTCGGTTTTCAGCGCTGCTTCGGCCTCTTCCGCCTTGGCCAGCGCATCCGCGGCTTCCTTGGCCTTGCGTTCAGCGGCAGCGCGCGCCGTTGTGGCTTGGATCTTCTTGGCTTGCTCTGCTCGCTCGGTGGCCAGCTTGCCGGTCTCGCTGTCAGGGTCGAACTTGGTTGGGTCGATGGATTTGGCCACGTCGCGCGCGGCTTCGTTGATCCCGTCCATCGCTGTACTAACCGGGTTGGTCGCCGCGTTCAGGCCCTTCTTGATCTCATTGACGCCTGCTTCGTCCGCAGCCTCGTTCATTGCAGTGCTGAATTCGCGCGCCATGCCGCGCGCCTTTCCGACGAACCGTCCGACATTGCGGAACAGCACAGGCAGGTCCTTTGGCCCCACCACGATCAACGCGACGATGCCGATGACCAGAAGCTCGGTCCAGCCCAGATCAAACATCTAGGCTCAGACCTTGTCTTTGTCAGTCTCAGGCGTGACGTCTTTGGCCAGCTCAGACGCGTCTTGTTCTAGCTCTTCCGAACCTTCCTTGATGCCTTTTTTAAACGAGGTAATGCCTTTACCCACTTCACCCATCAGCGAGCTGATCTTGCCGCGTCCAAACAGGACGAGAACCACAACAGCAATCAGCAGGATACCCGGAAGGCCAATATTGTTGAGCATGACTTGTCTCCTTCTACGTCGGCGCAGCGCGCCGTGAATATGTCTGGCCCCGTGTCTACGCCCGTACGGGCATCAGCAAAAGTGCGACAGATCAAATCCGCGCGCAAAATTGAACGGATCATGCGTTTTTTGCGGACTCGCATTTCTCAACTGACAGGTTTATGTCAGTTGATATCACCTAGAAGGACGATATCGAAACCTGGTCTACGGAGAACCACATGACCCATGTCGCAGAAATCGTCACCTTTACCCTTGCCGACGGCACAAAGCCCGAACAGTTCGTCAGGCTAAGCCAAGCCTCCGAAGCCTTCGTCCGCGCGGCTCCCGGCTTTACCCACCGCCAGCTAAGTCATGGCGAAGATGGCCGCTGGACCGACTATGTCGTCTGGACCGATATGAAATCCGCAAAGGATGCCGCTGCTGCATTCATGCAACAGGATTTTGCACCCGCTCTGATGGCGGCAATCAACCCCGACAGCGCCCAGATGCGTCACGAGACCGTGCTATGGAACATGACCGCCTAAGGGCGGCTCAGACGGCGTGTCATGCGCCGCACTGACCGCCTGTTCGACATCATACAGATCCTGCGCGATGGTAACTTGCACCGCGCGCAGGACATCGCGGACCGACTTGAGGTGTCGGTCCGTACGATCTATCGCGATATGGACACGTTGGTGGCCTCGGGCGTTCCTGTAGAAGGCGAACGCGGCGTAGGTTACATGGTACGCGAGCAGATCACTTTGCCCCCGCTGAACCTGACACCCGCCGAGCTTGAGGCTCTGAACCTCGGCATGGCGATCGTTGCCGAGGCCGCCGATCCCGATCTTAAATCCGCCGCGGAATCTCTGGCCGAGAAAATCGACGCCGTCTTGCCCACGCAGGTCATTGCCGAGGCCGACAGCTGGAAATTCGCGGTCTATCCCTTCGCTGATGTCGTACGCGGAATGGCACATATGGCCCCGATCCGCGCCGCGATCAAATCGCGCCAGAAATTGCAGCTCAGCTACCGTCGCATTGACGGCGCGCTGACCGAACGCACCATCCGACCGCTACATATGGAATACTGGGGCCGTGTCTGGACACTGACTGCCTGGTGCGAGCTGCGCAACGACTTCCGCGTCTTCCGCATCGACCTGATAGAAAACGTCACGCCTCTGCCGGAACTCTTTACTGACGAACCGGGTAAACGGCTCAGCGACTACGATCCCAATGCGTGATCCGTCCTTCAACTGGCCCCAAATACCTCCGCCGGAGGCATGGCCCGGAACGGGCCATTTCGGTCACTTAAGGTAAGGCTCGGGATCAACCGACTCGAACCCTTTGCGCACTTCGAAGTGCACATATGCATTGTCGCCCCCGCGCAGCGAGGCGATCTTCTGTCCCCGTCGCACCCGATCACCTTTCTTGATGGTGATATTGTCGACATTGGCATAAACAGTCAGCAAGTCATTGTTGTGTTTCACAACGATGATCGGAACCTGATCCGCATCCGCGGTGATCGCGGCGACCGTGCCTGCCTCGGCCGCACTGACCGACGCGCCTGGCGCTGCGGCGATATCTATCCCCTCATTCTTACCCTTCTTGTAGGTCCGAATGATGGTGCCGCTCACCGGACTTGCCAGCGCCGAGCTTCCCGAATTGGTCGGGGCCTCGGCTGTGATATCCGGCGCAGGCGTTGCCGCGGCAACTTTCTCATCCGGCAATGGCTGCGTCGCGCTCGGCGGCGTAGGAGTTGGTGAGCCTTCGCCCGGTTGGGTTACCGCAGTTGCCGTGGCGGCCGGCGCTGCTGCCCGAGGTGCCGGTTGATTCTTGACCGGGATCAACAGGTACTGGTCTTCGCGCACCATAAAGTCTGGTCCCAAACCGTTCCATTCTGCCAGAGACTCCACAGGCACCTGATAGAGGCGCGAAATTGTATAGGCTGTCTCACCCCGCTTGACCTTGTGCCGGATCGGCTCAGGCCCCGTAGCAACCGGTGCCGGAGCCGCAGCAGGTTGCGCGGGCTCCAATGTCGATGTCTGTACAGATCCTGTGTCCGGTGCCTCGTCAATCGCGGTTCCGGCAATGGTCGCAATATCAACATTGCTCGTCCCACCGACCGAGCGCGGCAAGGCCAGAACTTCACCGTCACGCAGGCTGTCATTTGGCTGCAATCCGTTAAACCGGGCCAATTCGGCCACCGGCATGCCGATCCGGGTGGCGACATCGCCAACTGTATCCCCACGGCGGGCTACCGCGACCTGATAGTTCGGATAGGTGATCACGCCACGCGCATCCGGCGTCGGGCGGTTGGCGGTCGCTGCAAGGGCGGCATCTGCAGTGGAGAACCCGCCGACATTGCCGCGCAGGTCATAGTCATATGGCCCTTCACACCCGGCCAAAATTGCCAGCGCGGCAACACCTGTCGCATAGCGGCGCATTGCTGATTTGGAAACTGCTCTCATTTTACTGTCCTCAACACCTGCCCCTGTTCTCCGGGGTTCTGGCGCCTCTAATATACCTTTACGCTCCGTCTTTTCCCAGCCCCTCAAGCAAGGGCACAAAACGGACCGGCAACAATTCGTCATAGTCCAGACCGGTTTCAGTGCGCGTGACCCGGATTAGGGTCTGCACCGCGTCCGACTGGCCCACGGGTAACACCATGATACCGCCGATTTTCAACTGCGCCAAGAGCGGCCCCGGAGGATCTTCGGCGGCCGCGGTCACAATGATACGGTCGAACGGGGCCTGCTCGGACAGTCCAAATGATCCATCCGACAGCATCGCGGTCACATTCGTCAACCCCAGCTCACGGAACAGTTCTCCCGTTTCGCGCACCAGCCTCTTGTGCCGCTCAACCGTGTAGACCCGGCGCGCCAGCTTGGACAGGATCGCCGCCTGATAGCCCGAGCCGGTGCCGACCTCTAGAACCGTATCACGCGGACGCACCTGCAGCGCCTGCGTCATCAGCCCCACAACCGAAGGCTGGCTGATGGTCTGTCCACAGGCAATAGGCAGTGGAGTGTCCTCATAGGCCCGGTCCGCGAACAGGCCTTTGACAAACCGCCCCCGGTCAACCTGCTCCATCGCTGCCAGTACACGTGCATCCGTCACCCCGCGCGAGCGCAGGGCAAACAGGAACTGCATTATGGTTTCTGCGCTTGGTTCAGTCATTCGATGACCTTTAGCGCCTCGAGCGTGTCATATGCTGTCAGATCAGCGCGCATCGGAGTGACCGAGATATATCCTTCCAGATTGACCGCCGCATCCGTGCCCGGAGCAGTCGGGTTATGTTGATACCCGCCCTTAATCCAAAGGAACCGGCGACCCGAGGGCGAGCTGTGCGGCTCGACAGAGAAATGTGTATCGCGCCGGTACCCCTGCGGGGCCACGCGCGTACCCAGCACCTCATCTGCGGGAACCGGAGGGAAATTCACATTATAGAACAGACGATAGTCGCCCTGCTGCTCGGGTGTCGCATCAAGAATGCGGCGCACCAGATCGGCCCCAAATTTGGCAGCCGCCTCAAACGGATCGTCCAGCCCCAGATTGCGCGGCCCGAAATACTGAGACAAGGCAATCGCGGGCACACCTTGCAACGCCGCCTCCATCGCGCCGCCGATTGTACCCGAATACAGCGTGTTTTCAGCCGAGTTGTTGCCCCGGTTCACCCCTGACAACACCAGATCGGGCGGGGCGTCCTTCATAACGTCGTGCAAACCGGCCAACACGCAATCCGCCGGAGACCCTTCGGCGGCATAGCGACGCTCACCCAGTTTGGCGACCATCATTGGGTGGGTATAGCTAATGCAATGGCCCACGCCTGACTGTTCAAAGGCAGGCGCGACGACCCAGACCTCGCCATCGGGACCGGCCAGTTCAGCCGCGATCGCTTCAAGCACAATCAGTCCCGGCGCATTGATGCCGTCATCATTGGTCAGAAGAATTCGCATGCCCGGTCCACCCCTCGTTTTGCCCTTGATAGACCCGCCTCAGCGCTGCGACAAGCAATGCACATGCGCAATCTGAGGCTTTCACGCACCACTTGGATGAAAATGCAGGATTTGAGCGTCAGGCCGGGAACACAAAACACCGGTCGCGGCGAATGGTCAGCCACATGACACGGCCCTCTTTGGGCACAAAGACGTTCGGGACCGTCGCCTTCAGGATCGAGCCATCATAGTCCATGCGAAACTCGACAAGGCTTTCATTTCCCAAAAACCGAGCACGCTCAACCACGCCTCGGGCGGCAATGCCGTCTGTCGGCGTCGGCGCAGGCCCTTTGCCATTGCGGTCGAAGTCCAGCTTGACGTGCTGGGGTCGAAACACGATTTCAACATCGGTCGCGTCCGGCACACCGGGCGCAAGAAAACGGCCAAACGGAGTATGCGCCAACGCACCATTAACTTGAGCCTTCAACACATTGATATCACTAAAAAACGAAACTGCTGCCTTGTCTGCAGGCCGGGTATAGACATTGTATGGCGCCCCCTGCTGCACAATCTTGCCGCGCCGCATCAGCGCGATTTCATCAGCCATTCGCATCGCCTCGTCCGGCTCATGCGTGACCAACAGAACAGCAGCGTCCTCTTCTTTGAGGACTGCGAGCGTTTCGTCCCGAATGCCGTCGCGCAGACGGTTATCGAGGCCCGAGAACGGCTCATCCATCAGCATGATCCGCGGGCGTGGGGCCAACGCACGCGCCAGAGCAACCCGCTGCTGCTCACCCCCAGATAACTGATGCGGAAATCCATCGATGAACCGCATCAGATCGACCTTGGTCAGCAGTTCCTCGACCCGCGCGCGTTTCTGCTCTTTGCTGTCTTTCAGGCCGAACGCGACGTTATCCGCTACGCTGAGATGTGGAAACAGCGCAAAATCCTGAAACATCAGCCCAATCTCGCGCCGTTCGGGCGGTACGCGGAATACCGTGTCACAGATCAGCTTACCATCGACGTAAATCTCGCCCGAGGTCTGCATTTCGACCCCCGCGATCATCCGCAAGGTGGTCGACTTTCCGCAGCCCGAAGGCCCCAGCAGGCAAGTCACCTGCCCCGCGTGCACGGTCAACGATACATCATCCACGACCGTCCGCCCGCCAAAGCGCGCAATCAGATTGCGGATTTCCAATCGAGGAGGAGTTGTCGTCACTGTCACCGATGGACTCCATTGCCTTTCCCGATCAAATCCATCGGGCTTAGGCGGGGATAACAACCCCGCCCATTAGGCGCAAGGGATCAGCAGCACCCGGTCGAGGCAGCTTCGCCCTGTACAACAAACGGGCTATCCCCGCCGCAGCCTTCGAATATCCCGTAATGGGTCGAAAAATCGCCGATGAACTCAAAATGCCGTGCAAAACGGGTGTCTTGCAACATCATCCATGTGTTGCCACAGACCGGGAATACTTTGCCGGCCTCGATCGTATGGTGGTCATCCAGTACAAATTCATGCGGCGCATGCGGCACTGTGCCCTTGTAGATCACAGCCTGACCGTAATCCTCGCACGCAGGCTCCAACTCCGGCAGCTTGAAAAGACGGTAGGTGGCCGAGATAAAGCTCAGCGGTGCGACCCGTTCTTCAAGAATTGGGTTTTCGATGGTCAAAGGCCGATGCGTCACCCGACGGGGATCGCCAAATCCGGCAGCACGCGACATCGACAGAAAATCGTTCCAATAGAGCGCACCCGACAGGCATTCGCCATACAGGATCTCATCCTCGGCCATCGCCTTGGGCACCCGGCGGTCGGCATAGACGTCCGAGAAATACATCTCGCCACCCTCTTTCAGCAGCCGATGCGCACCGCGCAGCACAGCAGCCTTGTCGGTCGCCAGATTGATCACGCAGTTTGAGACGATGATATCGAACGATCCCAGTTCGAGGTCCAGCTCATCCAGCTTTTCGATATAGCCGTGGTGAAACTCGACATTGCTGGCCGAATGTCCGAATGCCATCGCGTGATAGTCCTGATGCGCACGCGCCACGTCGAGCTGCTCAGGCGTCATGTCAACGCCGACGACACGGCCCTTTTCACCGACCATCGCGGATAAAGCATACACATCGCGCCCCGCACCACAGCCCAGATCCAGGATACGCATTCCCACCAGATCCAACGGAGCAATCAGCCCGCATCCATAGTAACGTGTCAGCACATCATCATGAATTTGCGACAGAATTTTCTTGAAGTGATCCGGCATATCATCCGGAGTACAGCAGGCATTTGTTTGCAAATCCGCGCTGCCTTGCAACACCTCACCATAGTAGTTCTGCACAGCCTCGCGCTTCATCGGGGCAATCCTTTTGTCACTGGTCTTTTGCAGCTAGTGCAGCAATCCACACCACGCAATCCACCAGCGCCCGATCTGACGAAACCGTGACAGGGCTCAGGCGAGCAGGTCGAAATCCACGCCCGCGTGCACGCGGCCGTTCACTTGAATCTCCAACCGATGCGGCCCAGGAACCAACTTGAACGTTGTTGCATTGCCCTTCAGCTTGTGCCGCTTGCTAAGTGTCAACTGTCCACCTGTAAGCGCGGCCTGTTTCAACTTGTGAACCTTGGGTGAGATCTTTCCGCCAGGCCGTTGGAAATGAACGATATAGTCGACCAAGACTGGCTGATCTTCTGCGCCACTCAGGCGGGTTTCAAACTCCAGCGCTTCACCAATTCGGGCCGGACCATTTATCTGAATCTCTACCGCAATATCTGCATCGGGATCGTATCCAAGCACTTTCATCGCCTTGGGATGCCCAGATTTCACAAGGCCTCGTAATGCATGAGATGTCATCCAGTTCAGTTCGTCCTTGTCCTGCCGCCCTGTCTCGCCCCAGCTACGCAGACGTTCCAGCACCAGATCGGGGTCTTTCTTGGTGATATCATTCAGATGATTGGCGACCGAGCGCGTCACATAGCGCGTCCGATCCCCGTGCAACCGGTCCAATAACGGCAATGGGTCTGACATTGCCAAGCCAACGGCCTGCCCCCACGGTAAACGCGGCCGCGTGCCCTCGCTGACCAGACGACGCACGTGATAGCTGGGATGCGTGCACCAAGCCTGCATCCGCGCCATGACCAGTTCGGAGTGGTGATTGAGGAACGGGCGGATCGCCCATTCCATCGAAAATCTCTGGGTCAGCTCTTCGAATACATCCAGCGCCAAAGCAGGATGATCCAGGCCGATTGCACAAACCCAATCACCCAAGGGCGCAAAGATAAAGTCTCCGAAGTCGTCATCACTTTTGGCAGGGTCCAGCGGAGGCGGCAGCGCCCGCAGAATGACCGGTGCCACTGCCGGCAAATCGCCGGGCACCGATTCTTGCAGACACTCTGCAATCCACGCCATACGCTCTTTCAGTTCAAGCTCGGGCAAACGCGACATCACTTTCGCCGCGAATGCTTCTTCTTTGAAATCGGAATCAGCCTTGGCGAACAAGCCCGCAAGAAAGCTTACCTTTTCCGCGTTGAACAACTGATCTTTCAGAGAAAAGTTCTGTGCCATACCTACATCGTCAGATTGGTGCCACCACCGTCCAGCAAAATGTTCTGCCCGACAATGAACCCGGCGTGTTGCGAGCATAGAAACGCGCAGGTCGCCCCAAACTCTTCCCTCGTGCCATAGCGTCTCGCTGGGATGGTTGCAGCGCGTTCAGCCCGTGCCACGGCCATCGAAATACCTTTCTGCTCTGACACCCCGCCATCCAGCGCGTTCGCGCGGTCGGTGGCGTGGATACCTGGCAGCAGATTATTAATCGTCACGCCATGTGGCGCCACCTGGCGCGATGTGCCCGCAACATAGCCGGTTAATCCAGTTCGCGCCGCATTTGACAGGCCCAGCACCGCAATCGGCGCGCGTACCGACTGCGAGGTGATATTCACCACGCGACCCCAGCCCTTATCCATCATGCCCGGCAGCAGAGCCTTCATGAAAGCTATGGGTGTCAGCATATTGGCATCCAGCGCTTTGATGAAATCATCACGCTCCCAGTCTGACCACATGCCGGGCGGAGGGCCACCCGCGTTTGTGACAAGGATATCAGCACCCTGCGCGGCACTTATCACCTCGGCCTGACCCTCTGGTGTGGTAACATCACAAGCCAATGTCTGCACGGCAATGCCATATGATGATCGCAAACGCGTGGCTTCGGCCTCCAACGTTTCGGCTCGGCGCGCGTTCATCACAAGATCGACGCCGGCTTCGGCCAACGCCTCGGCACAGCCCAATCCCAAGCCTTTGCTGCTGGCACAAACCAGCGCGCGTTTTCCGCGAATTCCCAAGTCCATTCTGACCCTCCCTATCTTCGGCACACATCTAACATCGGCCCGGCAAAGAAGGCCAGAATGGGATCTTGCGGATTAATAAAAGAACTCTTCACGCACGATCTTGCCATCGGCGACGTGATAAACACCGACCTCACGCATATCAAAGCTTTCACCGGTTTCTTTCACCTTGCCCTGCACTTCAAAGATCACGGCAAAGCGGTCGTCACCATGCGGGTACGGGCCACTGACGGACGCGCCCGATACTTCATGAGCGCCTTCCCACCATTCGTGCTTGCCACGAATGGCTTCTAATCCGTGCGTCTCGCGCCCCATGCCCGCAAAATCCTGTCCCTCAACAGAAACAGCATCCGAGGCATAAAGCTTCTCGAGGTTCTCCTTGGCCCGGTTCTCGCGGCATCCAGCAACCAGTTCGTCTGCGATTTCTTTCAAATTCATTGGTCCACTCCATATTTTGTTCACTATATGTTCTTATTGCCACAGCCACATGATTCGAACCACCCCCTTTGTCTTGCCTCAGTTGGATTCCCCGCCTATACGCGCGCTTATGCTTGATACTTCGAACCAACCCACCCTGCCGCCCGAGATCGCTCGTCGCCGGACATTCGCTATCATCTCGCACCCGGATGCGGGCAAGACGACGCTGACGGAAAAGTTTCTGCTGTACGGCGGCGCGATCCAGATGGCTGGACAGGTACGGGCCAAGGGTGAGGCACGGCGGACGCGGTCGGACTTCATGCAGATGGAGAAAGATCGCGGTATCTCGGTCTCAGCCTCGGCCATGTCATTCGACTACGGGAACTTCCGGTTCAATCTTGTGGACACACCCGGCCACTCGGATTTCTCCGAAGACACCTATCGCACCCTGACAGCCGTAGACGCCGCCGTCATGGTCATTGACGGTGCGAAAGGTGTGGAAAGCCAGACGCAGAAACTGTTCGAGGTCTGCCGCCTGCGCGATCTGCCGATCCTGACCTTCTGTAACAAGATGGACCGCGAAAGCCGGGATACGTTCGAGATCGTCGACGAAATTCAGGAAATGCTGGCGATCGACGTCACGCCAGCCGCGTGGCCTATCGGCGTGGGTCGCGATTTCATCGGCTGCTACGATATGCTGCGCGACCGGCTTGAGCTGATGGACCGCGCCGACCGCAACAAGGTGGCCGAAAGCATCCAAATCAATGGTCTGGATGACCCTAAGCTGGCCGAGCATGTGCCCGCTGAATTGCTCGACAAGCTGCTGGAAGAGGTTGAGATGGCACGCGAATTGTTGCCCAAGCTCGACCCTCAGGCGGTGCTTGAGGGGCACATGACCCCGATCTGGTTTGGTTCGGCCATCAACTCGTTTGGCGTCAAGGAACTGATGGAGGGTATCGGCGCCTATGGTCCGCAGCCGCAGGTTCAGTCCGCTGAGCCCCGTCAGATCGCGCCCGATGAAAAGAAGGTCGCCGGTTTCGTGTTCAAGGTGCAGGCCAATATGGACCCCAAACACCGCGACCGGGTGGCCTTTGTCCGAATGGCCTCGGGCCATTTCAAACGTGGCATGAAGCTAACGCATGTGCGATCGAAGAAACCGATGGCAATATCAAACCCCGTGCTGTTCCTCGCCTCTGACCGGGAACTGGCCGAGGAAGCCTGGGCCGGAGACATCATCGGCATTCCCAACCACGGTCAGTTGCGCATCGGCGACACGCTGACCGAAGGTGAGGCGATCCGGGTAACCGGCATCCCCTCCTTCGCACCGGAATTGCTGCAAACGGTGCGCGCGGGTGACCCATTGAAGGCCAAGCATCTGGAAAAGGCCCTGATGCAGTTCGCCGAGGAAGGTGCCGCGAAGGTATTCAAACCTTCGATTGGGTCGGGCTTCATCGTCGGAGTCGTCGGTGCGCTGCAATTCGAGGTGCTCGCCAGCCGGATTGAGATGGAATACGGCCTGCCTGTGCGGTTTGAGGCGTCTCAGTTCACCTCGGCCCGTTGGGTCAGTGGCAACAAGGTTGAGATCGACAAATTTGTTAACGCCAACAAGCAGCATATCGCCCATGATCACGATGGAGATATCGTCTATCTGACGCGGCTGCAGTGGGACATCGACCGGGTCGTCCGCGATTATCCCGAGCTGAGCCTGACCGCGACGAAGGAAATGATGACCTGACGGATTCTACAGGCAATCCAGAAGTGACCACATGGGGGATTGTGTCCACGATCCGCGCCCCGCGTGAGGATATTTTGCGCTTTGCCGCCCACCACCTCGATATCGGCGCGGACCGGATTCACATCTTTCTGGACGAGCCGGTCCAGGGGGACATCTCAGCCCTGCGCGAGCATCCCCGGATCCGGGTGCGTACCTGCGATGCGGCGTTCTGGAAGCGTCGCAGGCGTGAGAGGCCGGACAAACATCAGGTTCGACAATCCTCGAACGCGAATTTGATCTACAACAGGACTGATCTGGACTGGGTCGCACATATCGATGTCGATGAGTTTCTGTGGCCGATGTCCCCGATCCCCGACCTGCTGCGCGACATCCCCGATGACATCCCCGCCGTCCGCGTCCGCCCGATTGAGGCGCTGGCGGGTGGCCAGGACCTCTACAAAGCGTTCATTCCCGAAGGTCAGAATCGACAAGCGCTGGTCGAAGCGCTCTATCCCAATTTCGGCACTTACGTTCTGGCCGGTTTCATGAGCCACATTCAGGGCAAACTGTTCGTACGCGGCGGTTTGAAAAAACTGAGCGACCGCATCCACAACCTCTATCAGCACGGTGAGTTTCTGCCAGTCAGAACCGAGCTTCCTCAGATCGATCTGTGTCATCGCCACGCCCCGGATTGGGAGCATTGGCTGGCGCATTATCGTTTCCGCCTCGAACGCGGCTCTTACCAGGCCAGCCCGGATCGCCCGCGAAAGATCGGTGCGCTAGACAGGTACGAATTGATCACCCTTCTGGAAACCGAATACGGGCTCGATGGCCTGCGGGAATTTTACGATGAAATCAGCGCTGCTGACCCGGAAGTGCTGGAACGGCTTGAGGATAACGACATGATCCGTCACCGGCCGCTTGATCTGGACCAAAAAGTCGCGAAACACTTTCCCGGAACCATCTGAATTGTTGCGGAAATCCTTGTTACCGGCAGATTTGCCACGGATTAAACCGACTTCATTTGACCCTGCCCCACGTTTTTGTTATGCCCGCGCCACAGCCGAAACGCGCATGGGGCGCATGGCCATCCGGGCCCGGCATTTTCAGACGCGCGGGCCAGGTCTAGTGTCCGCTTGAACCGGACATACATGACAAAGTTTAACGAACTGAACCTGAACCCGAAGGTCCTCAAAGCAATTGAGGAAGCCGGATACGAAACTCCGACCCCGATCCAGGAAGGCGCAATTCCAGCCGCGCTGGAAGGGCGCGATGTTCTGGGGATCGCCCAAACCGGCACCGGCAAAACTGCCAGCTTCACTCTGCCGATGATCACATTGCTGGCCCGTGGGCGCGCCCGCGCACGCATGCCACGCTCGCTGGTCTTGTGCCCGACGCGGGAACTGGCAGCGCAGGTGGCCGAGAATTTCGACACCTACGCCAAGCACCTCAAGCTGACCAAAGCACTGTTGATCGGTGGCGTTTCCTTCAAGGAACAGGATGCTCTGATTGACCGCGGTGTTGACGTGCTGATTGCCACTCCGGGCCGTCTGCTGGATCATTTCGAACGCGGGAAGCTGCTTCTGACAGGCGTTCAGATCATGGTGGTGGACGAAGCTGACCGGATGCTCGACATGGGCTTCATTCCTGATATCGAGCGCATCTTCTCGCTGACGCCATTCACCCGCCAGACGCTGTTCTTCTCGGCCACCATGGCGCCCGAGATCGAACGGATCACCGATACTTTCCTGTCGGCCCCCACCCGGGTCGAAGTTGCGCGTCAGGCCACCGCTTCGGAAACTATCGAACAAGGCGTGGTGATGTTCAAAGGTGGTCGCCGGGATCGTGAGGCCAGCCAGAAACGCAAGACCCTGCGCGCATTGATCGATGCCGAGGGCGACAAATGCACCAACGCGATCATCTTCTGCAACCGCAAGACCGATGTAGATATCTGCGCCAAGTCGCTGAAGAAATACGGCTATAATGCCGCCGCGATCCATGGCGATCTGGATCAGTCGCAGCGGATGAAAACACTGGACGGATTCCGCGATGGATCACTGCGGCTGCTGGTGGCTTCGGACGTTGCTGCGCGGGGTCTGGATATCCCCTCGGTCAGCCACGTGTTCAACTTCGATGTTCCCGGCCATGCCGAGGATTATGTCCACCGCATCGGTCGTACCGGTCGCGCCGGGCGCGAAGGCAAGGCAATCACGATCTGCTCGGGCCGCGATGAAAAGGCGCTGGCCGCGATCGAGAGCCTGATCCAAAAGGACATTCCGCGCATCGACAATCCGGTCAAGGCCGATGAGCCCAAGCCCGAGGCGCCAAAGCCAGAGAAGAAGGCCAAAGCGTCGGACAACAAAAAGAGCGAGAGCCGCAAAGAGCGCGAGCCCAAAACCCGTGGTCGTGGGCGTCGCGACGATGGCGGGCCAGCAGTTGTAGGCATGGGGGATCACCTGCCCAGCTTTATCGCTCTCAGCTTTGATGAGCGTCGCGCAGGCTAGATTGTCAGCACAAGCGCCAGTATCGACAAGCCAAGCAACGTCATTCCGGCGATCTCGCGCCGGGTGATGGTTTCACGGAAAAACAGCAGCGATGCGAACAGGCTGAGGATCAGTTCGATCTGACCCAAGGCCTTTACATAGGCTGCGTTCTGCAACGTGAAGGCAAAGAACCAGCAAAACGAACCACAGAGGCTGGTCAGGCCGACAAAAACCCCGGTCCGGCGAGTCTCCCACACGGCGCGCAGCTCGGCCCTGTCTCGCCAAAGCAGCCACAGCCACATGCTGAGAAACTGAAACGTTACCACGACGGCCAGTGTCACAAGTGCCCGGAACCACGCATCGATGTCGCCCAATTGCAAAGAGGCGCCGCGATAGCTGACCGAGGAGAATGCGAATAACACGCCTGACCCCAGTCCAAGACGCGAGGCTTTGTTTGTCAGATGTTGCCACCAAGCGCCGCTGCCTCCGGGCGTTTTTGACAATAACAGGACAGCCAGCAACCCAAGCAGAATTGCCCCCAGCGCCCCGGTAGAGACCTGATCGCCGAGGACAAGGAACCCCACAATAGCGGTTTGAATCACCTCAGTTTTCTTGAACGTAATCCCTACCGCAAAGTTGCGCTGCTTGAACAATGCCACAACGCAGATCGTGGCCAATATCTGTGTGGTCCCGCCGATGACAGCAAATATCCAGAACTTCGCCGACAGCGCTGGCAGTTCGTACCCCGTCGCGCCCAAAGCAATGAAAAGCCCCAGCAAGGCCAATGGCATGGAATAGGCGAATCGTGCAAATGTCGCCCCGGCAGCCGAAAGCTTCACGCTGCTCAGGGATTTCTGCAGCATGAACCGCACCGTCTGGAACGATGCGGCCGCGATGGTGACGGGAATCCATAAACTCATGGCTTCCCTTCTGTCGTTAAATCAAGGCTTTGGCCAGAGCGGATGCGCCACCGGATCTTTGGCGCGCCAGAAATACTCTCGGAATATCTGCCCGTACGAACGGTAGACATAAGCCTCGTTACAGGCCAGGTACCTTTCCTTGCCCGTGCGGTAGAGTGCCGGCAATCGGTACCAAGGTGCTGATGGGTTCATATGATGAACGACGTGCAAGTTATTGTTCAAAAACAGAAATGCAAGGATGCCACGGTCTTCTACGATCACTGTGCGCGCGCGCGATTTCTCATGCGCGCGGTGTTCCAGGAATGTGCGGATCTTGACCAAACCCAACCCGATATATGCTGAAAGGGCGAAGGCCCAGATCGGCATTTGCGAAAGCGCGACGATCCAAAGAGTCGCGACAACGCCGGGCATATGCAGCGCCCATGCCAACAAAATCGCCCGATCTCCGCGAAGTGCACCACGCAGTTCATCCCGCAAGAACGCAACCTGCCCGATCGCAGGCCCCAGAACCATCCGCCCCAGCAGAGTGTTGTTCACTTGATACATCCGCCTCTGCCAACCGGACAGAGACGCCCAGACCTGTGGGTCAAGATAGTTGGTCTCAGGGTCATCGTAGGGATCGGTTAGGTTCGCGTCACAGTGATGCGCCAGATGCAGGTCCCGAAACCGATTGTAGGGAATGAACAAAGTCAGCGGCATCGCCATCAGCGCCTCATTCAGCCACTTCTGGCGAAAGGGATGCCCGTGCAAAGCCTCATGGGTCAGCGAGGAATGCAGCGCAGCCACCAGCCCCATGAACGGGATCGCAACCCAAAGCGATATGCCTGCCAACCAGAAAATCGCACCAAGCCAAGCGGAATAACACGCGATAATCAGGGCAAATGTCGCCCATTCGGGAGATTTGGGTGTGACCGGCTCAGCCATTGCGGCCCCACGAAATTCCGGCCCAGATACGCTCGTAAATCACATACATGGTCAAACCAATGGCCGTATTGACCAGTGCAACCATCCCTCCAAGTGCTGCTGAACCCGTGGCGATCAAACCAACCAGCGTCATCATCGCCAGCCCCATCGCATTCCAAACCAGCGCCTTCACGACCGACCTGCGTCGCGTTTCCATTCCAGACCCCATTCTTATTTTTGTAACACCAGCGTTACAGACAGAGCCAAGGGTCGTGAATTCTGAATATGATTAACAATTCTCACCAAAGGTGATATTAATCACCACATGATTGACAAAATCGACAAACGGGATCGTGCCCTGCATTTTCGCCAGCGCTTGGCCCGAGCAATGCAGGATCGAGATGTCAGCCAAAGCGCCCTGGCACGCAGCATCGGGGTTGACCGATCAACCGTTTCGCAATTGCTGACCGGGGCGGGGGCACGCCTTCCGAATGCTCATGTCGTCGGCAGCTGCGCCTCGGCGCTTGGGGTTTCCGCCGATTGGCTGCTTGGGCTTTCCAACCGACCCGAAAGCGCGGCAGAACTATTGGCCAGTTCCCTCACCCTAACCGAGGCCGCCCGGGCATTGGTTGATGAGCGCATTTTTGAATGGCATCAAGAGGCCGCCGGCTACAAGATACGCTACGTTCCGGCTACCCTGCCCGACATGCTCAAGACCCGCGCCGTGCTTGAATGGGAATACGCTCCGCATCTCGGCCGTACTGCAGATCAAGCCATTGGCGCCTCGGCAGACCGGCTGGCATGGATGCGCAGCGCCCAGTCCGATTATGAGATTGCCATGCCGTTGTACGAGCTTCACAGCTTTGCCTATGCCACCGGTTACTACGAGGGACTACCGCTTCAGGTCCGGTTGGATCAGATCGATCACCTGCTGTCGGTGTGCGAGCAGCTTTATCCACGTCTGCGCATCTATCTATTTGATGCAAAACGTCTTTACTCTGCCCCCGTCACGATATTCGGCCCACTTCTTTGCGTGTTCTATGCCGGAAGCCACTACATGGCTTTCCGAGACCGCGACCGGATTGAGGTCTTTACGCTCCATTTCGACCGGCTGGTTCGAGAGGCGGATATGACCGCGCGTGATTTCCCGGACCATCTGCAGCAATTGCGGGCAGAAATCTCTCAGACATGACCTGGGCTGAAAGCTGTAGTATAGTCACTTGGCGCGAAACTACAGACATTCCGATCTGAGATGGAGGATGACGGGAATGGACGCACTCAAAACCGCTGAATACGCACGTGCCCTTTATACGGCCCATGGCGATCGGGCCGAAGCCGAAGCTGCGCAGAAAATGCGCGAATGCGAAGCCGCCGGAAATCAGCAGGAGGCGCAGGACTGGCAAGCTGTCCGCAGCGCCATCCGCCAGATTCGGGGGCCAAATCAGGGCTGATTCACAGTTTCGGGTCAGGATTGACCGTATGGCCATCCACCGCGATTACCTGACCCGACACCAGCCTCGCTGCATCTGAAGCCAGGAATACAGCCATGTTCGCAATGTCCTGCGCCTCTACAAAGCGGCCCATGGACGTGCCCGAGGCATAGCCGTCGTAAACCTGATCCCGGGTCATGCCCTTGGCATCGGCCTCGCGCTGCAACACGCCCTCCATTCGTGGACCTTCGACCGAACCCGGGCAGATCACATTGCAGCGGATTCCGTGCGGCCCAAGTTCCATCGCCAGCGTTTTGCCTAATCCCACCATGCCCCACTTGGCCGCCGCGTACGGCGCGCGGTTGGGGTATCCGTACTGGCCTGCAGTCGATGAAGTGATCAAGATCGCGCCGCTGCGTTGCTGTTTCATCAGAGGTGCAGCGTATTTAGAGCACAAAAATGACCCCTCTAGATTGATGGAAAGGCATGACCTCCAATCCGTCAGGGAAACGTCCTCAACCGCTGCGGTGGGGCCCGCTATCCCCGCATTCGCACAGAGCACATCAAGCCCGTCCCATTCGGTCTCAAGGTCGGTAAACGCAGCCGCGACAGCATCCTCATCCGACACATCAAGCTGGCTTTGCTTCCAATGCGCCGGGCAATCCGCCAACGCATCCGCATCAACATCCGCAACCCAGACCTGAGCCCCGGCAGCATCAAACGCTTCAGCCATGGCCCTGCCGACGCCAGAGGCGCCTGCGGTAATCAAGACCCGGCTGCTCATGCGGGCTTGCGGATCGCCGCGCCCGCGCCTTCGGGATAAGGCAACACGGCCTGCGCCTCGGCAACCCGTGCCATCGCGGCCTCGATCTCGGGTGAAGGTGGGCTGGGGCGTCGGGTCTCAAGGCTGACATGCAGAAGAAAGCTTTCGCCTGTGGCCAGCAGCGTTTCACCCTCGTACATGCTGTGGAAGACATGCAGCTTCTTGCCCTGCCCTAACAGCATCTGCGTACGGCATTCGATCCGCGACCCCGCATGGGTCTCCTGCATGTAACGGATGTGATTTTCGGCAGTGAAATAGCTGCCGCCTGTCGCGATATACTCCATATCGCAGCCAATGATTTCCATGAAACGATCCGTGGCTGCTGCAAAGGCCTCCAGATATTTAGCTTCATTCATGTGGCCATTGTAGTCGGTCCAATCCAGCGGAACGGCGCGCGACAGCGTGAGGATCGGCTGGCTCAGATCCGCCTCGTCCAGCGTCGGCAGCGCTCCTGGCTTCAAGGCCGCATCATGCTGGTTCAATACCGCCCCTGCACCATAGTTCTGGGCCTTCAGCGCCCGCATCATACCAACGAGGTTATTGTCCCGGATACGCTCCAACTCGCGGATCGAGTGCTTGCCAGACTGCGCATCCGACTGATCCGCGATCAAGTCGACCAACTCATCGGTGAACTCAGGCACGTCCATGAGCTTAGTCCAGGGCCATTTCAGCGCCGGGCCGAACTGAGCCATGAAATGCCGCATCCCGGCCTCTCCACCGGCCACGCGATAGGTTTCGAACAGTCCCATCTGGGCCCAACGGATGCCAAAACCCATGCGGATGGATTCATCGATCTCTTCGGTCGTTGCGATGCCGTCTTTCACCAGCCAAAGCGCCTCGCGCCACACCGCCTCGAGGAACCGGTCAGCAATATGCGCGTCGATTTCCTTCTTGATGTGCAGCGGGAAGAACCCCACCGAGGTCAAAAGATCTTTGGCCTGCGCGATCAAGTCAGGTGAATTCTTGTCGGTCGGAACCAGTTCGATCAGTGGTAACAGGTAGACCGGGTTGAACGGGTGGGTCACCACGATCTGCTCGGGTCGCAACGCGCCTTCCTGTAACTCTGAGGGCTTGAACCCGCTGGTCGAGGACCCGATGATTGCATCTGGATCACAAACCCCCTGCAAGCTCTTGTAAACCTTCAGCTTGAGATCGAGCCTTTCCGGTACGCTCTCCTGAATCCAGATCGCGCCCTGAACTGCCTCACCGAGATCGTCATGAAAGCTCAGGGTCCCTTCGGGCGGCAGAGGTACATCGCTCAACCCCGGCAAAGAACGGCGCGCGTTATCTAACACCTCACCGATCTTCCTCTCGGCTTCAGGGTCGGGATCGTATACCCGAACATCCCATCCGTTCAGCAGGAACCGGGCAGCCCACCCGCCACCAATCACACCGCCTCCGATGATTGCTGCTGTTTTTGCTTGCTGTTCTTTGCCCACGATCCGCCTCTTCATCTGGCCAAAAATATCTCGGGGGTTTGGGGGCTGGCCCCCAATCCGCGACTACTTCGCAACCGGAGCCCGCTTAGTAAGCCCCAACTTTTCACGTACTTCCTGCGGCCCGATCACCCGCGCGCCCATGTTTTCGATGATGCTGCCTGCACGCTCGACCAACTGCCAGTTTTCGGCCAGAACACCCTTTTCCAGCCACAGGTTGTCCTCCAGCCCGACGCGCACATTGCCGCCCGCCAGAACCGAGGCCGCGACATACGCCATCTCATTGCGCCCCAGCGAAAACGCGCTGAACGTCCAGTCATCCGGCACATTGTTCACCATCGCCATAAAGGTGTTGAGATCATCCGGAGCCCCCCACGGCACCCCCATACATAGCTGGACCAGAGCGTTCGGTTCCAGAACACCCTCTTTCACCAGCTGCTTGGCGAACCACAGATGGCCGGTGTCGAAGGCCTCGATCTCGGGCTTCACACCCAGATCGGTCATCATCTGCCCCATCGCCCGCAAGGCGCCGGGCGTATTGGTCATCACATAGTCGGCCTCGGCAAAGTTCATCGTGCCACAATCCAGAGTACAGATTTCAGGCAAGCACTCCGCTACATGTGCAACACGTTCAGTGGCACCAACCAGATCGGTTCCGGCCTCTGCCAAAGGCAGCGGATTTTCGATCCCGCCGAACACCATGTCTCCGCCCATGCCCGCCGTCAGGTTCAGAACCGCGTCTACTTCGGCATCGCGAATGCGGTCCGTGACTTCACGGTACAGCGCCAGATCGCGTGAAGGCGCACCGGTCTCGGGGTCGCGCACATGGCAGTGCACCACGGCCGCACCGGCTTTCGCTGCAGCAATTGCACTATCGGCAATCTGCTTCGGCGAACGCGGCACATGTGGGCTGCGATCCTGTGTCCCGCCCGAGCCGGTGACGGCACAGGTGATAAAGACTTCGCGGTTCATTTCCAAAGGCATGGCGTTATCCCCAGCTTATACCCGGTTTTACCGTGGGTTTTCCCCAGGCTTCTCCCCGGATTCCGATTTGCGTCAACGCCAACTCTGACGCAGCCTTGAGGGAACCACTTAGCAAAATGCGAATCAGACTTGATGAAATCCGCAAAAAACATACTGCAGCCCGAACATCGCGCCCTGAAAACGGCGGTGCTGGTGCTGGACGAATGCAACACACTCAGCTTCGCGGCCGCCGTCGATCCGATGCGTGCTGCCAACCGACTAGCGGATCGGCCCGCTTTTGATTGGGACTACGTCACGGCAACCGCAGAACCCGCGTTGCTGACCAGCGCCCTGAATGTGCAGGGCATTCCCCTGGCCCGGTTGCAGGGCTGCGATCTGTTGATCGTAGTTGCCGGATTCCAATTGGCCCGTCATGCGACGCCCAGCCTGCTCGCCGGGCTCCGCAGGATCGCGGCCACCGGTGCAACAATCGCCGGGATAGATGGCGGCCCCTGGTTACTGGCTGAGGCTGGATTGCTCGACGGTCACGCGGCGACGACCCATTGGGAGGATTTGGAGAACTTCGCTGCGCGCTTTCCCAATGTCGATGTGCGCCCTGACCGATTTACCGTCTCCGATACACGCCTAACCTCTGGCGGCGCCGTCCCGGCGATCGATATGATGCTCCATATTATTGCTGCACGTCATGGCGCGGGCTTTGCCGCCCGCGTGTCCGGGCTATTCCTCTATGAAGGTGCGTCTCAGCCCTCAAAACCACAAAGCCGCACCGGTGCGCCGCACCGTCACACCGCGCTCACAGCCAAAGCCAACTCATTGATGGAATCCTCACTGGACGACCCGCTGTCCCTTGCGCACATCGCCGATAGGCTCGGCACTAGTACACGCACCCTGCAGCAGCAGTTCCGCCTGCGCCTGAATACAACTCCACAGGATCACTACCTGCAACTCAGACTGGCCGAGGCCCGCCGTCTGGTTACCGATACCGACCTGCCGCTGATGGACGTGGCGCTGGCCACCGGCTTCGCCTCGCAATCCAGCTTCGCCCGCGCGTTCCGAACCGCCCACGGCCTCACGGCTCGCGACCTCAGGCAAGACCGTACGCAACCCACCCATCACTGACACGATCCAGCTTCATCTGGCCTAAAATACCTCGGGGGAGTCGCCAAAGGCGACGGGGGCAGAGCCCCCATCCCTTCAATATGGCATCGGAAACGCCCGATGCGCCGCACTGATCTCGGCCATCACTTCGGACGACAGCTTCAAATCCTTACCCGCCAGAATATGTTCTAGCTGCGCCACAGTCGTCGCGCCGAAAATGGTCGATCCCATAAACGGCCGGCTGCAACACCACGCCAAGGACATGTGCACGGGGTCCAACCCGTGTCGCTGCGCGATTTCTAGATAAGCAGCCACGGCATCATACACGCGATCCGTTTTGCGTCCGCCCATATTCGGCACTAGCGCCATGCGCGACCCTTCTGGAATAGCCCCGCCTTGATACTTCCCGGTCAGGAAACCCGCAGCCAAAGGCGAAAAGGACAGCAACCCGACATCTTCCAGAAGACACAATTCAGCCAGGTCGGTATCGAATAACCGGCAGAGCAAAGAATACTCGTTCTGGATCGACGCGACCCGAGGTCCACTAACCTCATCCGACGCCCGCAACCACTGAGCGGTACCCCAAGCGCTTTCATTCGACAGACCAAAGGCACGGATATTGCCCTTGTCCACCTGCGCCTGCAGAGCGATCAGGCTTTCGCGCATCTCGTCCATAATCTCGTCACGGTTGTGACCCAAGGGCGCATAGTCCCAGTTCTGTCGGAACATGTAGCTGCCACGATTTGGCCAGTGGAACTGATAGAGATCTATGCAATCAGTCTGTAGACGACGCAGTGAACCCTCTATCGCCTCAGGTATGGTCTCTTTCGAGATTGGGGCGCCATTGCGCGCATGCACGAACCCTTCACCGGAGTGTTTCGTGGCCAGCACATAGTCCCCTCGACGCGAAGGATTGGCGGCATTCCAATTGCCAATTATTTCCTCGGTCCGCCCGACCGTCTCTGCCGAGATCGGGTTCACCGGATACATCTCAGCCGCGTCGACAAAGTTGATCCCACCCGCAAGCGCCATGTCCATCTGGCGGTGCGCCTCAGTTTCCGAGGTCTGAGTACCAAAGGTCATTGTCCCAAGACATAAATCCGACACCATGATCCCGGTGCGGCCCAAAGGCTTCATATCCATTTGAAATCTCCTAAAATATATTTGTGGCCGATCAAGCCTCGGCCTTTTTCTCCCATCGTCCGGATTCCTCGGACCAATACTGTGCCGAACACCCCGCCCCGGTCAGAGCCTTCCACTGCCCGCGCGCATGTTGAACCGCCTCCGGATCATTCCCGTCGAACAGAATGCAGACACGCTCCATGGTCGAAACTTCCTCCGCCTCAACCGTTGCCCCATCGACAGCCATTACACAGGTCGCGCCATTTGCTGCCCCTTGGCCGGTCGTCAGCAGAACGGGCTGTGACGCGTCGTGCGGGCCACCTTCGCGGCCATGCGGCAGGAACCCGTCCTCAGGTCCCAGCCACAACTTCTCATCCAGCCAGTCCATCCGCGCAGGGTCGACACCCCGCACGGCAATCCGCCATCCGGCCTGCCGTGCCTTGTCGAGCAGCACAGGCAATGTGTGCTCCAACGGCTGACGGGTCAGGTGGTAGAAATAGACGGAACCCATGCGCTTACTCGAAATTGTCCTGCACGAACCGGCTTAGCGCGCGGACGCCCCAGCCCGTGGCCCCTTTCGGCGCATAAGAGGTCTCGGAAGAGACAGAGGCCACACCTGCGATATCCAAGTGAATCCACGGCGTCTCTTCCTTGACGAAACGCTGCAGGAACTGCGCTGCGGTGATCGAACCTGCCGGCCGCCCGCCCACGTTCTTCATATCCGCAATGCGCGATTTAAGTTGTTTGTCGTAGCCTTCCCCCAAGGGCAGCCGCCATGCGCCCTCGTCCTCGGCCTTTGCCGACTTCAGGAAGGCGTCGCAGAAGGTGTCATTGTTTGAAAACACACCGGCATTCTCATGCCCAAGACCAATGATGACCGCGCCCGTCAGAGTTGCCAGATCGATCATGCCCACCGGCTGGAACCGATCCTGCGCGTACCACATGACGTCACACAGAACCAAACGACCCTCGGCATCGGTGTTGATGATCTCGACAGTGTCGCCTTTCATCGAAGTGACCACATCGCCCGGACGGGTCGCATTGCCCGAGGGCATGTTTTCGACCAACCCGACCAGCCCCACGACATTGGCTTTGGCGTTGCGCTTGGCCAACGCTCGCATGGTTCCGGCAACAACACCCGCGCCGCCCATGTCCATGGTCATGTCTTCCATGCCTCCGGCCGGCTTAAGCGAGATACCGCCGGTATCGAACACGACGCCCTTGCCGACCAAGGCCAGCGGCGCGTCATCCTTGTCGCCGCGGTCCCATTGCATCACCACAACTTTCGAGGGGCTGACCGAGCCCTGCCCGACGCTCAGCAGCGTACGCATGCCCAGTTCGGCCAGCTTGTCCTCTTCCAGAACCTCGACCTTCAAGCCCAGCGATTCCATCTCGACCAACCTGTCCGCGAACTCAGTTGTCGTCAGCACATTCGCGGGTTCATTTGTCAGGTCTCGTGTCATGCGCACACCGTCTGCGACGGCATAGAGCGGCGCAAAGTCAGCTTCGGCCTCCTCCGGCTTTGAGTGACCGATGGTGATCTCACCCGCCGGGTCTGAGTCCTTGGATTTGTGGACATCGAAATCGTAGGCCCGCAGTACCATGCCCAAGGCTACCTCTTCGATACGCGCGTGATTGGCGGCCATGACCAGCACGGGTTTGCCCGCTGCAGCTTTCGCCAGATTGGCCCCGGCCTTGCGTGCCTCGTCAGAGTCGGGGCGACGCGGCAACACCAGAATATCCAGCGCCTCGGCCACCATTCCGGCAGGCCAGGCCAGCGAAATAACATTACCCGATTTGACCTTGCTGAACCGCTCGCTTTCGACCAGCCGCGCAACCGCGCCTTTGGTCAGGCGATTGGCTCGACGCGCGGCGGGGCTCATCTTGCCATCGGCGGGAATGAGTATGGCCACGCGCCCTTCGGTTTGCGCTATCGCATCAAGGTCAAAGGGGGTGAATCGGACGGGCACAAGACTGCTCATATCATTCTCCTAAAAAATGCGTTGCCCAAGACCTAGCCCGCGCAGCCACCGTTGACCAGATAGCAGTTTTCCCCGCCGGGCAATTGCATTATGGTCGCGCGAAAATAACGGCAGGCTCGGGGGAGAGAACGTGACACCAATCGGCAGTTACAGGCCGTCGCGCATGATTCCATGCCCGATTGTGATTCTTGGATGCCGGGGTTTGACGGGGATGCCCAAGTGATCCTCGACCGCTATTTTGCCCGCCGCTTTATTCAAAGCTTTCTTGTAATCGGCGGTATTTTTCTGACCTTGATGATCCTGATCGATCTGATCGAACAGGTGCGGCGGTTCGATGGTGTTGACCTATCCTTTGGCCAGTTGCTGCAACTGACGTTGCTGAACGCACCGGCCGCGATCAGCGAGATGTTGCCCCTGCTGATGATCCTGGCCACCATCGCGCTGTTTGTCGGCCTCGCCCGCAGCTCCGAACTGGTGGTGACCCGCGCAATCGGGAGATCCGGTATCCGAGCCCTGCTGGCGCCCGTGTTGCTTGCGCTGACCATCGGCGCACTTGCTGTTACTATGCTGAATCCCATCGCGGCCGCGACGTCGGAAGAGTTCCAACGCTTGTCTGATGGTTATCGCAACCAGGGTGGTTCAGCCCTGTCCATCAGCCGCGAGGGGTTGTGGTTGCGCCAGAGCTCAGCCAACGGTCAGTCGGTGATTCACGCAACCGGCACTGTCAATGGCGACCGGTTCGCCCTGCAGAACGTGACCATCACAACGTTCTCATCCGACGGCAAGCCGAACCAGCAAATCTCGGCCCAGCAAGCTGATCTGGAGGATGGATTCTGGACCTTGCATCAGGCCAAAATCTGGCCCATTCAGGACGACCTCAATCCCGAAGCAAATGCCACCAGCCATGAGATCCTGAACCTCCCCACAACGCTGACCAGAGACCGCATTCTGGACACTCTTGGGCAAAAGGATTCGGTTTCGGTCTATGATCTGCCCCAGTTGATTCGTGATCTGGGCGAAGCGGGATTTTCAACCAAGCAATATGAGGTCTGGCTGCAGGTACAACTTGCGCGACCCCTGTTTCTGGTTTCGATGGTTCTGATCGGGGCCGCCTTCACAATGCGCCATGTCCGGTTCGGCGGCACCGGTATCGCCGTGCTGACCGCCGTATTGCTGGGGTTCGGTATCTACTTCATCCGGAATTTCGCCCAAATCCTTGGCGAAAACGGGCAATTACCTATTCTGGTCTCGGCTTGGGCCCCACCCTTTGCGGGCATTCTACTGTCTCTGGGCCTGTTGCTCCATGCGGAGGATGGCTGATGCGCTCCGTCCTATCTTTGTTGCTGTCGAGCGCACTGATCCTCTCGCTGCCAGCAGCAGTTGCCGCTCAGTCCGAACCAGAAGGTGCCGCCAGCGAGGCTGACGCGACTGAACAGAATCAACCCGCGCTACTGGTGGCCGATGAGATATTCATTACCCCGGATCGCAAACTGGTCGCAGAGGGGAATGTCGAGGCCTTCCAAGGCGACGTCAAACTGACAGCGCAAAGCGTCACCTATGATCGCGAAACCGGCGAGCTGACCCTGACCGGCCCAATCCGGATCGATCAAGGCGGGAACAGCACATTGCTGGCCGATTCCGCGCAGTTGGACAGCGGAATACAGAATGGACTTCTGATGGGCGCGCGCATGGTCTTTGACCAGCAAGTGCAGATCGCCTCAGTCCAGGCCACCCGTGCGGCAGGTCGCTATACGCAATTCAGCAAGGTCGCTGCAACCTCATGTCATGTCTGCGCGAATGGCAGACCCCCGATCTGGCAAATTCGCGCCCGGAAAGTGACCCATGACCAGCTTGAACGGCAGCTCTATTTCGAAGGCGCACAGTTCCGAATACTCGATATCCCGGTCTTCTACTTTCCCACGTTGCGCCTACCCGACCCGACACTTGAGCGGGCGACCGGCTTTCTCGTGCCGTCGATCCGCACCACTTCGCAACTGGGCACTGGCGTTCAGGTGCCGTATTTCTTCAAGATCGGAGATCACAAGGACCTGACTCTGACGCCCTATCTGTCGTCCAAGACCCGCACACTTGGGTTTCGTTACCGGCAGGCATTCAAACGCGGGCGCATTCGGCTGCGAGGCTCTTATACACGCGACGACCTGCAGCCCGGTCAAGACCGGGGGTATTTCTTCGCCGATGGCCGGTTCGGTCTTGGAAATGACTACCGGCTGACATTCGATATCAAAACAACTTCGGATGACTCGTATCTGGCAGATTACGGCTTGCCCGATTTTGACCGCCTGCGTAGCGAAATTGCACTTGAGCGGATCAAGCGTGATACGGCATTCAGAACCAGCTTCATCCACTACAAGTCCCTTCGGGATAGCGAAAATCAGGATGAAATCCCATCGCGTGTCTTCGACATCAACTATCGAAAGCGATTCTTCCCCAGCACCTTAGGGGGTGAAGTTGAACTAAGCCTCGATGGTCACACCCACACGCGAACCAGTGACGAAGATATTATTGGTCGCGACGTCGCCAGGGCAACATTCGATGCGGAATGGCTGCGCAACTGGACCTTTGCGACCGGATTACGTGCAGAAGCATTGGTGGGCGCGTCAGTGGATACGTTCAATATCCGCAATGACAGCGAGTTTCCGAACAATGTAACCCGCTCGACCCCGCGTGCAGCTTTTACCCTGCGCTACCCCATGCTGCGCCGCGAGCAGTCCGGTGCAACACAAATCCTTGAGCCAATCGCGCAAATTGGTTGGACGCATGTTTCGAACAATGACGTTCCCAACGATGAAAGTACCTTTCAGGAACTCGATCAGGGCAATCTTTTGTCCCTTTCGCGCTTTCCGGCCCCCGACCGCCGCGAAGACGGTGCAACCGCCGTTGTGGGCCTGAACTGGTCTCGGTACAATGCTGACGGCTGGCGGGCGCTGGCGACAATCGGACAGGTCTTCCGGTCCGATGCGGATCCGGATTTCACGCTCACATCGGGGCTGCAGGGTACCAAGTCCGACATTCTGCTTGCCGGGCAATTGAATAACGGCAAGGGGCTGACATTGGCCGCGCGTGGGCTTTTGAACAGCGATTTCAGTTTTACCAAAGCTGAAATTCGTGCAGGCTGGGCTAATGGAGATACGGCAATCTCCGGCGGGTACATCTGGCTCGAACCTGATCCTGCTGAAGCGAATAATGATGAAATCTCGGAACTACGGGTCGGTGGCCGCTACCGCGTAGACCAAAATTGGCTAACCCTTGCCAGCGCACGCTATGATTTCAGCGAATCCGAACCACTCCGCCTTGGGTTCGGCGTGACTTACGAAAATGAGTGTGTGCAGGTAAATGTGAACGTCAACAGACGCTTTACCTCCACATCAAGTATTGAGCCTTCGACAGAATTCGGCTTTACCGTTGCCCTGACAGGGTATTCCGTCGAAGGCGATGGACAGAAGTTTAAGAGAAGATGCAGTTGATCTCAGGTTTCACAAAATCTCTCCGCTCTGGCTGCCGTAGATCGGTGCTGCCGGTGCTGGCTGCCGCGCTTGTTGCAATGGCCACACCACAGGTCCAGGCTCAAAGCCTGTTCTCGCCTGCAATCCGGGTCAATCAGGACATCGTCACCTGGTATGAACTTCAACAACGTCAGCAGTTTCTCGAACTGCTCGGCGTTCCGGGCAGTTCCGAGCGCGAAGTCCGCGAAGCCCTGATTGAGGATCGTCTGCGCAAACAGGCGATGCGCGATGCCGGCATCGAAGCCGCGCCCGAAGATATCCAGACCGGGATTGATGAATTCGCCTCGCGCGGCAACCTCAGCAGCGAAGAGTTTCTGCAGCTGCTCAACGATGCGGGCGTATCAAAGGAAACCGTCAGGGATTTTGTTGCCGATCAACTGTCCTGGCGCGACTTTGTCAGTACCCGCTTTCTGTCGCAGGCTCGTCCCTCGGAAGATGAGATCAACCGTGCACTGGGTCAGGGTGGCGGCGGCGGCCTGCAGGTTCTGTTGTCCGAGATTATCATTCCGGTAACACCGCAGACCCTGGCGCAGGCTGAAGCCCTGGCCGATGAAATCTCACAACTTCCCGATCAAGACAGCTTTTCTTCGGCTGCTACGCAATACTCTGCCGCTGCCACACGCGAGAATGGCGGGCGACTGGATTGGCTGTCGCTCAACAACCTGCCTCCGGCCCTGCAACCCGTCATTCTGGGCTTGAAAAACGGTGAGATCACCGACCCACTGTCGCTCCCGAACGCCGTTGCTCTGTTCCAGATGCGCGGTATCCGCGAAGTTGCCGCTGGTGCCCCAACCTATTCCGAGATCGACTACGCGATCTACTACCTTCCCGGTGGCCGCAGCGCCGAAACGCTTGCGAAAGCCGAAAAGCTCAAGGAAGAGATCGACACCTGCGATGACCTCTACGGCATCGCCAAAGATCAATCGCCCGACGTGCTGGAACGCCTTACCCAAAGCCCCTCGGCGATTCCACGCGACGTAGCGCTTGAGCTGGCCAAGCTTGATCCAAATGAGGCATCGGCCACGCTGACGCGCAACAACGGGCAGACGCTGATGTTCCTGATGCTGTGCAATCGCACCCGCAACCTGGGCGAAGACACCACCCGTGTGGACGTAGCAAACGCACTGACCCAGCAGCGGTTGCAGGCCCTTGCAAACAGCCTGCTGGAACAGCTGAGGGCCGACGCCGTCATCATCGAACAATGATCGCCCCAATCGCACTAAGCTGCGGTGAGCCCGCCGGGATCGGACCCGAAATCGCAGCCAAAGCTTGGGCAGCCCTGCGCGATACCTGTCCGTTCTTCTACATCGGCGACGCATCACATTTACCCGATGGAACACCCATTACCCGGATCGCCAACCCGTCTGAAGCGACACCGGCCAGCGCCTCGGCTCTGCCGGTGCTGCATTTCGACTTTCCTGCCCCGAACACTCCCGGCCACCCCAATCCAGCAAACGCACTTTCGGTCATCGATTCTATTGAAAAGGGTGTTGAGCTGGTGAGTTCCGGCGCAGCCTCTGCACTTTGTACCGCCCCGATCCACAAAAAGGCGCTGATCGACGGTGCGGGTTTTGCCTTCCCCGGCCATACCGAATTTCTTGCGGCGTTGGCAGGCCGGTCGCGCGTGGTAATGATGCTGGCCAGCGAACAGCTCCGCGTGGTTCCTGCCACCATCCACATCCCGCTCTCCCAGGTCCCAAGCGCACTCACCCCAGAAGTGCTGCAAGAAACCATCGAGATCACCGCCCAAGGCCTGCGCACCCAATTCGGTATCCACCATCCTCGCATCGCCATCGCGGGGCTGAACCCCCACGCTGGCGAAGGCGGGAAAATGGGTACGGAAGAGCTTGACTGGATCGCGCCACTGATCGCAGACCTCGATCCAATCGACTACGCAGTGACGGGCCCGCACCCCGCCGATACCATGTTCCACGCCGCTGCGCGCTCCCGCTATGATGCCGCGATTGCAATGTATCACGACCAGGCCCTGATCCCGATCAAGACACTGGATTTCGACCGCGGTGTGAACGTAACCTTGGGCCTGCCCTTCGTCCGGACCTCGCCGGATCACGGCACCGCTCTGGATATCGCGGGCCAAAGCAGCGCGAACCCCAACAGCCTGATCGAGGCCCTGAAGCTCGCCCAGCGAATGGCGCAGTCCCGCTAATGCTTCATCTGGCCCCAAATACCTCCGCCGGAGGCAAAAAAATCTCTGGCGCTCTCCCCGCAACCCGCGCGACGGTAAAGTCATGAGCGCCATCGACTCCCTCCCCCCGCTGCGCGAGGTTATCGCAACTCACCAGCTTTCGGCCCGCAAGTCGCTGGGCCAGAACTTCCTGCTCGACCTCAACTTGACCGCCAAGATCGCGCGGCAGGCGGGTGATCTCACTCAATGCGATGTCCTTGAAATCGGCCCAGGCCCCGGAGGTCTGACTCGCGGGCTTCTGTCCGAAGGCGCGCGCAAGGTCGTGGCCGTGGAAAAGGACACCCGCTGCATCGCCGCCCTGAACGACATCGCCACTGCCTATCCGGGCCAGCTGGAAGTGATCAACGGCGACGCGCTGGAAATCGAGCCGCTGGCCCATCTGACGCCTCCGATCCGGGTGGCCGCCAACCTGCCCTACAATGTCGGGACCGAGCTTCTGGTCCGCTGGCTCACCCCGCCCGAATGGCCGCCCTTCTGGCAGAGCCTGACCCTTATGTTTCAACGTGAAGTGGCCGAGCGGATCGTCGCCCAACCCGGCAGCAAGGCCTATGGCCGCCTCGCCATCCTTGCCCAATGGCGGGCCGAAGCGCGCATTGCAATGTCCCTGCCACCCGGAGCCTTCACTCCACCGCCCAAGGTCTCAAGCGCCGTGGTTCACCTGACTGCCCTGCCCGAACCCCGCTATCCCGCTGACGCCGCAACCCTGTCTCGCGTGGTTGCCACAGCCTTCAATCAGCGCCGCAAAATGCTGCGGGCCTCACTGAAAGGGGCAGCGCCAGATATCGAGGACCGCCTGATCGCAGCCGGTATCAAACCCACCGACCGGGCCGAGCAGATCCCACTCGAAGCCTTCTGCGCGCTCGCGCGCGAAATTCGCAAACCCTGAACGAAAAAACCCCAGGCCTTTGCCCGGGGTTTTCATTCAATTCATGATCGAAAAGCGCTTATTCAGCTGCCTCGGGTGCGTCGCCCTTGTCAGCGGGTGCATCCTCAGCCGCAGGGGTGGCAGCCTTTGGCTTCCGGGTGCGCGGGCGGCGCGGCTTTTCCTTACGCTCGGTCGCTTCGGGTTGCTCGGCATCCTTGCTTTCCGGCGTCTCGACCAGCCCTGTATCGGGCGCAGCCGCCTCATTCCCGAAATCCACAACGTCCGGCTGCGGAGCCTCGGCCGGATCGGCCTGACGGGCGGCTTCGCGTTCCTGACGCTCGGCGCGTTCACGATCACGCTCGGCCTGCCGTTCGCGGTTCTGACGCTCTTGCTCTTCGCGGCGCGCTTCGATCTCGCGCTGCGCTTCGCTTAGCATGCGCAGATAGTGCTCGGCGTGTTGCTGAAAGTTCTCAGCTGCCACGCGGTCATTCGACAGCTGAGCGTCGCGCGCCAATTGGTTGTATTTGTCAATGATCTGCTGCGGTGTGCCACGCACCTTGCCTTCGGGGCCCGAGCTGTCAAAAACTCGGTTTACGACGTTTCCGCCAGAAGGACGATTGCGGTTGTTCTTGGCCCGCGAGCGGGATTTGGAAGATCTCATCTTACTTTACGTCAGCCTTATCAATTCACTGTCGATCAACCCGTATCTAACGCTGCTCAGTGGCTTGTGCCGTTACGCGCTATCGACTTTTTGGGCTTGGCGTCAGGGGTGCGCTGAAACAGCGTCAACCTCGCCGACTAATCCTGAGTAAACATGTCCTGAGCGTTCAGACAAGGGGATTCTCGAAAATGTCGCAGCTTTTTTACATCAATCGGCATTTTTCGGCCTCAGTTTCGCTTAGAAGGCGGCATTCTGGCCCCCACAACACGATCACGCCTGTCCAGATCGGGGATCACCTTTACGCCGGTCAAACCAGCGGCATCAAAAAGGGCAGAAACATAAGCGCCCTGTGTCGGGCCAATTTCAACCAGGATACGCCCGCCGGGCATCAGATAATCCGGGGCCGACGCCGCAATACGGCGATAGGCATCCAGACCGTCGCCCTCATCCGTCAGCGCCATGCGCGGCTCATGCTCGCGCACTTCAGGGGAAAGCGCGTGCATCTCGTCCGCTGAAATATAGGGCGGATTCGAAACAATCAGATCGAACTGACCCTCAATGTTTTCGAACCAGTCAGATTGCCGAATCTCGGCGCGCGCCTGCACCTGATGCTGTACTGCATTGGCGCTGGCCTGCAGACAGGCAGCTTCGCTGAGGTCGGCGCCGACGCCCGAGGCACTCCCCCGCTCGGCCAGCAAGGTGATCAGGATACAGCCCGAGCCCACACCCAAATCGAGTACATGATCAAACGGCTCGCTCAGCGCCGCCTCGATCAATGCCTCGGTCTCCGGGCGCGGGTCCAGCACATCGCGACTGACCCGAAACCGCCGACCATAGAATTCACGCTCGCCCAGCAGATGCGATACCGGCACTCGGATGGCCCTTAGCGAGATCAATTGATCGTAGCGTTCCGCGATATCCACCGGCAGTTCCTCGGGCGCGATCAGCGTCACCCGACTGGCCTCGATCCGCGCCGCATGCGCCAGCAGCACCCGCGCATCCCGCGCTGGATCAGGCACACCGGCTGCGCGCAAACGTGCGGTTGCAGCGACCATGGCCTGCGCGGCTGTCAGCGCCGCAATCATTGCGCCATTTCGGCCAGAAGCCGAGCCTGATCATCTGCGGTCAGCGCGTCGATCACCTCATCCAGATCGCCCTGCATCACCTGATCCAGCTTATAAAGCGTCAGGTTGATGCGGTGATCGGTCATGCGGCCCTGCGGGAAATTGTAGGTCCTGATCCGTTCGGACCGGTCACCTGAACCGACCTGACTGGCGCGATCCGCCGAGCGTTCGCTGTCGATCCGCTGCCGTTCAAGATCATAAAGGCGCGTTTTCAGCACCTGCATCGCTATCTCACGGTTTCGGTGCTGGGATTTCTCGGAACTGGTCACCACGATACCGCTGGGCAAGTGAGTAATCCGCACGGCCGAATCCGTCGTGTTCACGTGCTGCCCCCCCGCGCCCGAGCTGCGCATCGTGTCAATTCGGATGTCATTGGCATCGATCTGAATGTCCACATCCTCGGCCTCTGGCAAAACCGCCACCGTCGCCGCCGAGGTATGAATGCGCCCACCGCTTTCGGTTTCGGGCACGCGTTGCACGCGATGCACGCCGGATTCGTACTTCATCCGCGCAAAGACATTGTCGCCCTTGATGTGTGCCACCACCTCTTTGATCCCACCAAGATCAGACGCTTGTTCCTCGATGATCTCGAACTGCCAGCCCCGCGCTTCGGCATAGCGTTGATACATGCGCAGCAGGTCTCCGGCGAACAGCGCGGCCTCATCCCCGCCGGTGCCGGGGCGTATTTCCAGCATTGCCGGGCGCGCATCAGCCGCGTCTTTGGGCAACAGCGCCAGCTGCAAGGCATGCTCCGCCTCGGGGATACGCGCCTGCAGTTCTGGAATTTCCTCTTCGGCCAGCTCTTTCATGTCCGGGTCGGACAGCATTGCCTCGGCCTCGGCCAGATCTGAAACCAGCTGACGCCACGCCATGATCTGATCGACCACCGGCTTGAGGTCGGAATATTCCTTTGCCAAAGCTGCAATATCCCCGCCCGAGGCACCATCCGCCATGGCCGCTTCGAGGTATTGGAATCGCTGAGTTATCTGTTCAAGGCGTTCTTCGGGGATCATCCGCGCGGTGTCTATCATCCAGAGGCTTTGGTCAAGGCCCTGCCTTGTGCTAGGCTTGGGCCATGAAGCGACTGATCTTAGCCCTGACACTCATTGCGGCGCCCGGAATGGCCGATGTTGTTGGCCCCGGAGGCAAGGTGCAAGACTGCTATTGCACCGACAAATCCGGCACCCGCATCGAGTTGGGAGAGATGATATGCCTGCAGGTCGACGGCCGCATGTTCATGGCCCAATGCCAGATGTCGCTGAACGTGCCCATGTGGCGCGAGGTGCAAGAGGGCTGTTTGTCGTCAGGGTTGCAGCAAAGCAAGCCATTGGGTGACCCGGTCCCGATTGACGCCGAAATCTTTCCGGCCAAATCTTAATCTTGCATAGATACGCAGCGTATCACCGTCTAGCTGCACGGTGGTGTAATCGGGAAAACCGAACACCTTGGTACGGGTGATATAGGTGATCATGCCCTCTTCCAGCGATCCGGCCAGCACACTGGTGCGTGGTGTTGCGCGCGCAATTTTATCGAGACGCGCCAGCCCATCAGGACCGGTTTCGACGACCCGAACGACACCACCCTTCAGGTCTCGTTCCGTGTCTTCAGGGGCCACATGCCAGCGCACAGGATCTGAAGGCGCAAGTCTGATATAGGCACCCATTGCAAGGCCCACCGCAATCAACAGCCACAGCAACATTTTTATCTGCCCATTCATTCCCGCTATGCCCTGCTTACTCGGTCAGAGGATGGCGTCGCACCCCTATCGTGACGTCACTCCGGGCAGAATGCACAGCATCTCGAACAGTAGATTGGCTGCGGTCAGTGCCGTATTGCCCGACGGATCATAGGGTGGAGATACTTCGACCAGATCGCAGCCCACCACATTCATGCCTGCCAGCGCATGGATCAACTGCAGCGCCTGCGGAGTGGTCAGACCTGCGATCTCGGGCGTGCCTGTTCCGGGTGCATAGGCCGGATCGAGGCTGTCGATATCGTAGGTGATATAGACCGGGTGATCGTCAACAGTTTTACGGATCAAAGAGCCGATTTCGGTCAGGTTCTGTTGCCACAGCTCCCACGCCGGGTACTGACGGAACCCCCAACCCTGTGCCTCGGTAAAGTCGCTGGCGGCGTAACCCGAGCCTCGAATGCCGATCTGAAAGGTCTTGTCAGGGACAATCAGCCCTTCCTCATAGGCGCGGCGGAAGACAGTGCCGTGGGTTTCCTTTTCACCGAACATCTCATCATTCACGTCGGCATGGGCGTCCACGTGCACCAGTGCCACAGGCCCGTGCTTGGCTGCCATCGCCCGCAGGATCGGCAAAGTGATCGAGTGATCCCCACCCATCGCCACTGGGACAACACCTTGCGCCAAAATGCCGTCATAGCTTTCCTTGATGATCTTAAGACTATCGGCGAGCGAGAAAGTGTTGATCGCCAGATCGCCGATATCTGCGATCTGCAGATGGTCGAAGGGCGCCGCGCCATTGGACATGTTATAGGGCCGGATCATCGCACTTTCACTGCGAATCTGCTTGGGTCCGAACCGTGTGCCCGACCGCCACGAAGTGCCGATATCCATCGGAACCCCCAGGATCGCCACATCCAGCCCGTCCAGCGACGACGCCTGTGGCAACCGCATAAACGTGTTCGGCCCCGAAAACCGTGCCAGATCATTGCCGCCAATCGGTTGGTTGTATTGGGTCATGTGATGTCTCCGATCCGGTGCCTCACCAAGCAGATACCGGGATTATGCCTAACCAAAGGTTAAGGCTTCACCAGCTTGTTCCACCCCAAAAGGCAAATGATCTGTGTTGCCACATGCGCCCCCGCAATCGCCGTCGCACCAGAGGTGTCATAGGGCGGAGAAACCTCGACCACGTCGCCACCTTTGAGGTTGATCCCGGCAATGTCGCGCAGGATGATTTGCGCCTGAATCGAACTCAGCCCGCCCCAGACTGGCGTGCCAGTACCGGGCGCAAAAGCAGGGTCCAGACCGTCGATGTCGAAGCTCAGGTACACGGGGCTGTCGCCCAGAATACCCCTGATCTTCTGCGCCACGGCGGCTGGGCCGGATTCGTAAACCTCGCGCGCGTCGATGATGTTGACGCCCAACGTGTCTTCGTTTGTAGTGCGAATGCCCACCTGAACCGAGCGTTTCGGATCAACCAACCCCGATTTCACTGCCTTGTAGAACATCGTCCCGTGATCCACGCGGGACATGTCGTCATCGGCCCAGGTGTCCGTATGCGCATCAAATTGCAGCAGCGACATCGGCCCATATTTCTCGGCATAAGCTTTGAGGATCGGGAAGCTGATATAATGATCCCCGCCCAGCGTGACCGAAGCGACATCGGCCTTCAGAATGGTCCGAATGTGGTCGGTCAGCGTGTCGGGAAAGGCCGGGATATTGGCGTAGTCATAGGCCATGTCGCCATAATCCACGATGGCCAGCTCACTCAGAGCATCAAAAGGCCAGCCATAAGGCGCATCCGGCGATTGCAGCGCGCTCGCCTCACGGATCGCGCGCGGCCCCAGACGGGTTCCGGGGCGGTTTGTCACCGCCTGATCGAAAGGCACGCCGGTTACAGCAATATCCGCACCCGTCAGGTCTTTGGTATAAAGCCGCCGCAGGAATGAAGTCGCGCCGCCAAAGGTGTTTTCATAGGACAGCCCCTTAAGATCGGGGTTGGTGAATGCCTCATCCACCTGGTTCTTTGCATCTTCCAGTGCCATGTCTTTTCCCTGTCAGCCCAACGGCTGTGCCTTTTCGACGATCCGCGCGAAGAAGGACGCTCCGATCGGCGCGACGTCGTCATTGAAGTTGTATTTCGGATGGTGCAGCCCCGCGCCATCTCCTTGCCCCATGAACAGGTAAGCACCGGGTCGGGCCTGCAGCATGTAGGAAAAATCCTCTGCCCCCATCTCACGCCCAGCATCATCTTTCACGTGTTCCGCGCCGGATACATCCCGCGCCACTTCAGCCGCGAATGCCGCCTTGTCGGCGTCGTTGATAGTGGCGGGATAACCCTCCTGATAGTCCAGTTTGGCCTCGACACCGTACGAGGCCGCCTGCCCCGCCACGATCTGCGCCATTCTCTCTTTGACCATCCTTTGCACGGCCGGATCAAAGGTGCGAACGGTGCCGTTCAGATAAGCGGTATCAGGGATCACGTTATTCACTGTTCCGGTGTGTATCTGCGTCACCGACACCACCAGATCGTCCAGCGCATAGTGGTTGCGGCTGACGATGGTTTGGATCGCCTGCGCCATCCCGCAAGCTGCCATCACCGGGTCGCGCGTCTCATGCGGCATTGCCCCGTGGCCGCCCACGCCCTGAATATGGATCTCAAACGTATCTACTGCGGCCATCAGCGGCCCCGGCGTGGTTTCGAACAGCCCCTCGGGCCGACCCGGAGTGTTATGGATACCGTAAACCTGAGAGATATCGAACCGATCCATGATGCCTTCTTCAACCATCACGCCCGCGCCGCCGCCCTCTTCCTCGGCAGGCTGAAAGATCAGCGCAACCCGGCCCGCAAAATTCCGCGTTTCGGCCAGATAGCGCGCAGCACCCAGTAGCATGGTTGTATGCCCGTCATGACCGCAGGCATGCATCTTACCGGGGTTTTTCGAGGCGTAGTCCACGCCCGTCTCCTCGGTAATCGGCAGAGCATCCATGTCAGCGCGCAGACCAATAGTCGGTCCCTCGCCCTGCCCGTTGATGATCGCGACCATGCCGGTTTTGGCGATTCCCTCATGCAGTTCATCTACCCCAAACTCGCGCAGACGCTCGGCCACATAGGCGGCCGTCTCATAGCATTCGAATTCCAATTCGGGGATGGTGTGAAGGTGCTGGCGCCACTTGGCCATATCAGCGGCGTAATCGGCAATTCGGTTGACGACGGGCATCTGGGGTGGACTCCTGATCCTGACTGCGGGATGGATGCATCTGACACCGGAACGAAAGGGTTCGCAATGGCCGAAAATCCTCTGATCCACGACACGGACGCAGGTATCGAGCGTTTGCTGGAAATCATGCGCCGCTTACGCGACCCTCAATCCGGCTGCCCGTGGGATATCGAACAGGATTTTTCGACCATCGCGCCCTATACGATCGAAGAAGCCTATGAAGTCGCCGATGCCATCGAACGCGAGGCTTATGACGAATTGAAGGGAGAGCTGGGCGACCTGCTGTTCCAATCCGTCTTCCACGCGCAAATGGCTGAAGAGGCTGGGCATTTTACCTTTCAGGACGTGGTGCGCACCATGTCGGACAAGATGGTTACCCGTCACCCACATGTCTTCGGTGATGAGTCCCGCGAGAAGTCGGCGGATCAACAGACAAAGGACTGGGAAACCATCAAAGCCGCCGAACGTGCGGGCAAAGAACAAAAAGGTGCACTAGACGGTGTCGCCGCCAACCTGCCCGCCCTGCTACGCGCACACAAGCTGCAGAAACGTGCCGCGCGCGTAGGGTTCGACTGGCCTGACGCCAGCCATGTGCTCGCCAAGATCACCGAGGAAGCCGCTGAGCTGGAAGAGGCGCGCGACAGCATGGATGCCGACGCGCTTGAGGATGAATTCGGCGATCTGCTGTTCGTGATTGTCAACCTCGGCCGCCACTTAGGCATCGAACCCGAGGCCGCCCTGCGCCGCACAAACGCCAAGTTTACTCGTCGTTTTGAGAAGGTCGAAGCCCGGCTGGCCGAACGCGGAAAAACGCCTTCGCAAAGTGATCTGGCCGAAATGGACGCGCTGTGGGACGAGGTGAAAATCGAGGAACACCGCGCCAACGGCAAACTCCCGCCGGTGGATGCTCCGGCAGGCACGTAATTCGGCTAGACAAGTCCCGCGACACTTGCGAGTGTCCGACCTTCACGGCCCCCGGAGACCCCCATGCCCCGCAAGATCATAATCGACACCGATCCCGGACAGGACGACGCCGTCGCCATTCTTCTGGCGCTTGCCAGCCCCGAAGAGATCGAGGTTCTGGGTATCACCGCCGTCGCTGGAAACGTGCCTTTGGAGCTGACCGCCAAAAACGCCCGCATCGTTTGCGAGTTGGCGGGGCACACCGAAATCCCCGTCTACGCCGGATGCGATCGCCCCTTGAAACGCCCGCTCGTCACCGCCGAGCATGTGCATGGTAAAACAGGGCTCGACGGCCCTGTTTTGCCAGATCCTGAAATGCCTCTGGCCGAAGGTCACGCGGTCGATTTTATCATCGATACCCTACGCGCACATGAGCCCGGCACGGTGACGCTCTGCCCTCTGGGGCCGCTGACGAACATCGCCACAGCGTTCCAGAAAGCGCCCGACATCATCAACCGGGTGCAGGAAATCGTGCTGATGGGTGGTGCGTATTTTGAGGTTGGAAACATCACACCAGCAGCCGAGTTCAACATTTATGTCGACCCGGAAGCCGCTGATATTGTGTTTAAATCGCGCATTCATGTCGTCGTAATGCCATTGGATGTCACACATGATGCGCTTGTCACGCCCCATCGCAACGATGCATTCCGGGCATTGGATAGCAAGGTTGGTCATGCGGTCGCAGAAATGACCGATTTCTTCGAACGCTTCGACAAAGAAAAATACGGCTCGGAGGGCGCACCGCTGCACGACCCCTGCGTCACCGCCTATCTAATCCGACCCGAGTTGTTCTCGGGCCGCCACATCAATGTTGAGATCGAAACCCAATCTGAATTGACATTGGGCATGACAGTGGCCGACTGGTGGAGGGTCACTGATCGCGCACCAAACGCCATGTTCATGGGTGACGTGGATGCCAAAGGTTTCTTCGACCTGCTCACAGAAAGACTTGCCCGCCTATGACCGCCGCACTCCGCCTTGCCCGCCCCGACGATCTGGACCGACTGATGGCGCTGGTCGCGGCGTTTCACTCGGAATCCGGCATCGCGCAGGATGACGAGAAACGTCGCAACGCGCTGGCCCCTCTGCTGGATGGAATACCCCATGGGTGCATATATCTGATCGGTCCGGGCCGCGCACCGCTGGGCTATGTCATCCTCACCTTCGGTTGGTCGGTCGAGTTTGGTGGCATGGATGCCTTTGTAGATGAGATTTACATCCGCCCCGCCGTCCGCGGACGCGGTATCGCCACCGAAGTGCTGCATGATCTCCCCAAGGCGCTGGCCGAGGCCGGTCTGACCGCCCTGCATCTTGAGGTCGACCGGACCAACGAAACCGCGCAGAAACTATATCTGCGGTCAGGTTTTAAACCGCGCGATCGCTACATGCTGATGAGCAAATCGCTTTAGCGCGATTCCCCCCGGAAGATTACCGCCGGATTTGCCATTTCCTGCACCGGATCATCCTGCGAAACCTGCATCCCTGTGATCGGATAGGTCCCAGGCTCTGAACATGCGGCCAGCATCCCCGCGCAAAGCATTGAAATTACGAGAAAGACCTTTGAAGCAGACATATCGTCCCCCTTTCTGCAATGCTTGCAGACTATCGGGAGTCACAGCGCCGCAATAGGAACAAGTTCACACATAACGACATTTATGTTTGTTTAGCTTAACGATCAGCGGCAGTTCTTATTGAACGTCTGCTCCATGGTCTTGAACTGCCGGGGCACGCGTTTGGGTTTGGGCAGCGCATTCAACTGTTCAGTTATGTTCTCACCTGTGTACCAGGACTCGAACAATAATTCTTTGATGTCATCGTCCAAAACCGTGTTGGCGACGTTATAGGTGCACAGGCATTCCTCCATCGTGACCTGCCCGCTGGGATCGCCTTCCACCATTTTCTGGCACACTGCCTGAGGCGGACGATCAGCCCCTGCAAGCTGAGGCAGGATCAATAGCGCCCCAGCGCCAACGATGCGTTTGAATGTTGTCATAAATCGCCCTCTCCCATGTTGGCCTTCGATGCCCAGCTTAGACGGATCGGTAATGACGCAAAGAAAAAAATGGCCCCGGCGTTCTACCGGGGCCTGATCTGGTTTTACCAAGTACGCCAAACTCAGCGCTTTAGGATCGACGCGCCGGCGTATTCTGCGACCTCACCCAGCGATTCCTCGATGCGGATCAGCTGGTTGTATTTGGCCAACCGGTCCGACCGCGCCAACGAGCCGGTTTTGATCTGCCCGCAGTTGGTCGCCACAGCCAAATCGGCAATGGTGGCATCTTCGGTCTCGCCCGAGCGATGCGACATCACGTTGGTATACCGTGCACGGTGGGCCATATCGACGGCGCGCAGGGTTTCAGTTAGTGATCCAATCTGGTTCACCTTAACCAGCATCGAGTTGGCACAGCCACGATCGATTCCCTCGGCCAGACGCTCTGGGTTGGTTACGAACAGGTCGTCGCCGACCAGTTGTACTTCGTTGCCGATGGCATCAGTCAGCGCTTTCCAGCCATCCCAATCGTCCTCGGACATACCGTCTTCGATCGAGATAATTGGGTAATCTTTGACCAATGTCGCCAGATACTCTGCGTTTTCCTCTGAGGTCAGCGAGATGTTTTCACCCGACAGAACATATTTTCCGTCGCGGTAGTATTCGGTGGCGGCGCAGTCCAGCGCCAGATGGATCTCTTCTCCGGGTTTGTAGCCCGCTTTTTCGACCGCCTGCAGGATGAAATCCAGTGCCTCACGGGTCGAAGCGATGTTAGGGGCAAAACCACCTTCGTCCCCCACTCCGGTGGCCAGTCCGGCAGCCGACAGTTCGCGCTTGAGCGTATGGAACACCTCCGACCCCATGCGCACGGCTTCGCGGATATTCGCGGCCGAGGTCGGCATGATCATGAATTCCTGAATGTCGATCGGATTATCGGCGTGCTCACCCCCGTTGATGATGTTCATCATCGGAACCGGAAGAACGCGCGCCGAAGTACCGCCAACATAGCGATACAGAGGCTGCGTGGTGAAATCCGCCGCCGCCTTGGCCGTCGCCAGCGAGACACCCAGGATAGCGTTCGCGCCCAGACGGCCCTTGTTCTCGGTCCCGTCGAGTTCAATCATCGCCTGATCGATGGCCACCTGCTCGGTCGCGTCAAAGCCCACCAGTTCTTCGGCGATCTCACCGTTAACGGCAGCGACCGCTTCCAGCACGCCCTTTCCCATGTAACGGGATTTGTCACCATCGCGCTTTTCCACCGCCTCGTAGGCGCCGGTCGACGCCCCTGAAGGCACAGCGGCGCGGCCCATGGTGCCGTCTTCCAGAATCACGTCCACTTCGACCGTCGGGTTGCCCCGGCTGTCCAGTATTTCGCGTGCGTGGATGTCGATGATCGTGCTCATGATATGGGTCCCAATGAAGCCAACGGTTGCATGCCTCATACCAGCACGCGGCGAAAAGTAAACCGTTTCCGTTATCGCTAACACTTATATTTTTCAGCCTTTAGGGCTAACAGTTTGCTGTTTGCGCCAACAGGTCGCGGGCGCTTAGGCCACTGCCAATGCCCGCGCCAGCTGGCGTTCTCGAATGAAAGTATACAGACCTGATCCGATAATCAGACCGGCACCGGCCAACGTCATGCTGTCGGGGCGTTCGCCAAACATCAGCATCCCAGCCGTGATCGAGAACACCAACCGGGTATACCGAAACGGCGTCAGCGCTGAGGCTTCGCCGATCCGCATCGCGGTTACGATGCCGTAATAGCCCAAAACGCCGAACCCGATGGCACCCAGATAAGGCCCGATCTGCGCAGCTTGCAGCGGCACAACGGGCTGTGCTGTGAACACCATAAGGGCCGCACCAGCCAGCGCCACTCCGATATAGGCCTGCAATGCGACGACCGACGAGGCCACACGAACATCCAACCTGCGTGTGATCAGATCACGTGCCGCGATCGCAACGACCGATACCAAAACAAACAATGATTCCGGCTGGAATCCCTCGAACCCGGGGCGGATGATCATCAAGACGCCGACAAAGCCGATCCCGATGGCGCTCCAACGGCGCCAACCGACCTGCTCGCCCAGAAACAGTGCTGCCCCCATCGTGACAAATAGAGGCATCGCCTGAAAAACCGCCGCCACAGTCGACAGATCAACAAGTGACAGCGCGGTCACGAAGCTGAGCGCACCAAAGGCTTCGGTTCCGGCACGGATCAGCGGCAAAGGTTGCCACGCGACCGGGTCGAAGATGCGTTTGCGTGTTGCCATAGACATAAGCGTAAACACAGCCCCGCAGATCAGACCCAATGCGATCATGATCTGCCCGGTCGACACGCTGACCGAGAGATGCTTGATGAACATGTCCTCAAGCGCGAAGGCTGCCATCGAGCCGATGATCAGCAAAATGCCGTTTACGTTGTTCATGCGCGTTTCCATTGGAACAGGCCGCTGACAGGCGGACCTTTCCGGCAGCAAAACCGCAACCTTTGCGACGTCGCAAGCAGTATTACGACATGTTCGATGAAATCGCGTTCACCGACCGATCGATTTTCGTGATGTGTCAGTCTTTTTCCAACGGTACGCCGTACAATTCAAGGCGATGGCCTTTCAGCCTGTAGCCAAGCTTGGCCGCAATCTTTTCTTGCAGCGCTTCTATCTCAGGGTCGACAAACTCGATCACCTCGCCTGACTGCATGTCGATCAGGTGGTCGTGGTGATCACGCTCTGCATCTTCGTATCGCGCGCGCCCGTCGCCGAACTCCAGCCGCTCAAGTATCCCGGCCTCTTCGAACAACTTCACGGTACGATAGACTGTCGCGATCGAAATTCCCGCATCTTCGGCTGAAGCACGGGCATAAAGCTCTTCTACATCCGGGTGATCTTCGCTTTGCTGCAAGACCTGTGCAATGGTCCGCCGCTGGCCGGTCATGCGCAGGCCCTTGGCTTCGCAACGGGCGATAATCGTGTCGGACATGGTGACCCCCGGAACTGTTCGGTGTTCTGTCTTAATATGTCTACGCGCCCTGCGCCACAGACGATTTTGCGGTCAGGCGATGCGTCGCAGATCGGCCCAGACGGGTAAATGATCCGAGGCGATATGCGCGGGCCGCGCATCATGCACCCCGTGCAGTGCAGCCTCAAGCCCCTGCCCCACCGCGATTCTGTCCAGTGCCCCCAATGGCTGCGCGGCCGGGAAGCTTGGAACCGGAGGAAGAAACCGCATGTCCGGGGCCAAATGATCTAGAACAGGCTGGCGTGACCATTCGTTGAAATCCCCGGCCCAGACGGTGGGCATGTGTTCCAGATCAGAATCACATCGACGGATATGACTGATCTGTTGGCGTCGCGACGCCGGCAAAAGCCCAAGATGCATGCCCATCACCCGTAAAGGCCCGATCTGCGTATCAAACTCGACCCGCACGGCGCCGCGGGGCTCCAGACCCGGCAAATCATGATGACCTGCCTGACGCACCTGAATGGCGTCCCCACGCCAGATCACCGCGTTGCCATGCCAACCAAGACTACCGGCACCGCCCAGGTCCACGATCTGCCACCCGGCCTCATCCAACATGAAATGTGGCAAAGCGGCAGGACGGGGCGGCAATCGTTTGTCCGCCTCCTGCAGAACAACGATATCGGCCTGCATGCTTTCGATGACCTGCAATATCCGCTGCGGCTGCCGCCGGAAATCGAGTCCCACGCATTTCTGAATGTTGTAACTGGCAAGGCGCAAGGTCGAGCGGTAGGTCATCGGCACACTTAAACTGATTTAACCCAAGATCGCCAACTGGTCGGACAAGTGCAAGCTGAACCCAGCGCTGAATGGCAACGCGCCGCCTGCTCCGCTAACATTTGTGCAAAACGGCCTTGAGCCCGCGCAGCCCCTCGGCCACCTTCACGATCATGTTCATAAGGTTTGTCCACCCGATCAAGATAGAAGATATGGACGCGCGTCAGGGGTTCTTCTGCGCGGCCTACGACCTGCGCGACACTGCTGCGCTGGATAAATACACATTCGATCGAATTGAGGCGCTGCTGGTTTGGTTCCGGGAAAACCTTGAAATCCCCTATCGGTTCAACAGGACAAAATCTAAAGGCGCCTTTCAGCGCAATACCAAAGGCCTCAGCTGGTTCAAACCCGAAGCCAATGAGGTTTTGGGCAAGTCGTATGAGATGGTCGCACTGCTCAAAGAAAACGGATATCAGATCGATACTCTGCGATCAGACCGGATCGGCTACGTTGTCTATGAAGATGCGTGTCAGGTGATCGCCGAACCCTTTGCAGACACGCCCCGATAGCCTCGAAACCTGAAACTTCAAAAGTTTCAGGCTCGGTTTCTTCATAAGAAACCGTCTCTTTGTTACGTACCGCAGAATGTCGCGTGTACGACCTCGTTCTTCGCCGGAGGGCGCATCAGGTCAGCTGATTCTGGTTGATCCTCATACGGCCGTGACAGCACTTCATTCAGCCGATTGAACGGTGCGTAATCGCCCTGCACCGCAGCCTGAATCATCTGCTCCACCCGATGATTGCGTGGAATGAAGGCCGGATTGGCCACAGCCATCACGTCCAAAGGCGCATCCTCACGCGCCAAGCGTTCCTGCCACCCCTTTGCCCATTCGTCAAAAGCCGCCGGGTCGGCAAACTGGTCTCGCGCGCGGTCGCTGCCCAGCGCGCGGAACGTGTTTGCGAAGTCCGCCTGATTCTGCGCCATCCGCGTCAACAGATCCGAGATCATTTCAAGATCCCCCTCCTCTGCCCGAACCAATCCGATCTTGGCCCTGAAACGTTCCAGCCAATGTGCCTGCATCAACGCAGGCATGGCATGGACAATTTCGGTGGCCTCTTCGACAGCTGCGTCCTTGTCCTCAAACTGCTGAATTAGGGCCGTTGCCAGCTGCGCCAGATTCCAAACCGCAATCTCAGGCTGGTTCGAGTAGGCATACCGCCCCATCCGGTCGATCGAGCTATAGACTGTATTCGGGTGATAGCTGTCCATGAACGCACATGGGCCATAGTCGATCGTCTCACCGGCGATCGAGCTGTTGTCAGTATTCATGACCCCGTGAATGAAACCCACGCTCATCCATCGGGCGATCAACCCGGCCTGCGCATCCCGAACCGCGCGCAACAAACCCATAGCCCCGTCCGCCTCAGGATAGTGGCGCTGAATGGCATATTCAGTTAGCCGTTGCAGGCTCTCTAACTGCCCTCGCGCTGCAAACACCTGAAACGTGCCTACCCGCAAATGGCTTTGCGCCACACGTGTCAGTACCGCCCCGGGCATCGGACCCTCGCGCAGCACGATCTCTCCGGTTTCAACCGCTGCCAAGGCGCGCGTGGTGGGAATGCCCAGCGCATGCATCGCCTCGGAAACCACATATTCGCGCAAAACCGGCCCCAGCCAGGCACGTCCATCTCCCTGGCGCGAGAAAGGTGTCTGCCCTGAGCCCTTCAATTGAATATCCCGCCGAATCCCGTCGGTTCCGATCGTCTCACCTAACAAAACCGCGCGCCCATCTCCTAGTTGAGGGTTATAGGTGCCAAACTGATGCCCGGAATATAACTGCGCCAGCGGCTCGGCCCCTTCGGGCACAGTATTGCCCGCAAAAGCCTGCGCCATCTCTTCTACGTCGCCCGGCGCAATCCGCAACAGTCGCGCCAGATCACTGTTGAAGGCAACAAGCTTTGGTGCACGCACAGGCACAGGCCCCTGCCGCGCAAAGAAGGTGTCCGGCAGGCGAACATAGCTGTTGTCAAACGGGATCGTCAAAGTCATGCGGCAAACATATGCTCTGCATACACAATTGCCATAGCAGATCGTGCGCGTGCGTGCATAATCCCACAAACAGACCCGAGGCTTCCATGACCGCGCAAGACATCATCCAACACCTGAACCTGCAGCAGCACCCCGAAGGCGGCTGGTTCAAAGAGACCTGGCGCGCCGACAATCCCGGACGTGCCACCGGCACTTGCATCTACTTCCTACTGGCAGAGGGTGAGCGCAGCCACTGGCACAAGGTAGATGCGACCGAGATCTGGCTCTACCATTCCGGCGCTCCGCTGATCCTCTCGCTCAGCGCCTCCGATACAGGCCCTGCCAAAGACCACACCCTCACACCTGATCTGACCCAAGGCGCACCGCAGCTTATTGTACCCAAGGGCCATTGGCAGGCGGCGCGCAGCAGTGGAGACTACACGCTGGTCAGTTGCACTGTTTCACCGGGATTTGATTTTGACGGATTTGAACTCGCGCCACCCGGCTTTGATATTCCAAGAGTGTAATTCCATGGACCACCGCGCCCTGATCGCCGCGATCCCGCCCGAGACCAAGGACAGGCTGCAACAGCGGTCAGACACGGCAGGTCTCAGACATCTAGCGATCTATTTCGGCGCTTTGACAGCAACCAGCACCGGTATCATCCTACAGGTTCCCCTCTGGCCACTATTGCTCCTGCCGCAAGGCCTATTGCTGGTTTTCCTCTTTACGCTCAGCCACGAATGCACCCACAAGACGCCGTTCAAAACCCCTTGGATCAACGAAGCGGTTGGGCACCTTGTCTCAATTCCCATCTGCCTGCCATTCACATGGTTTCGCTACTTTCACCTTGCCCATCACAAATGGACAAACCACCCGACCAAAGACCCGGAACTTGGCGGCAAACCCCGCCCCGAAAACTGGCGCAGCCTTGCGATCTATCTCAGCGGCTGGCCATATTGGACGGGTATGGCCCGTGTGTTGACCGACAACGCGCGCGGCAGGATTGACGCCGCTTACCTGCCAACCCGCCAGCACCACGCCATACGAACCGAAGCCCGAATATTGTCCACACTATATGCCCTGGGCGCACTCAGCCTGTTCTTCAGCCCCTTGTTGTTCTGGCTCTGGCTTCTGCCCGCCCTTATCGGCCAGCCTTTCCTGCGCCTATACCTGCTCGCCGAACACGGCCTCTGCCCGCCGGTGGCAAATATGCTCGAAAACTCCCGTACCACCTTTACCAATCGAATGATCCGATTTCTGGCCTGGAACATGCCCTACCACGCGGAACACCACGCCTTTCCAAACGTGCCTTTCCACCACCTTCCAGCCTTCCACCGCTGGACCCAAGCACACCTGCAATCCACCTCGGACGGCTACACCGAATTCACTCTAGATTACGCCCGCGCCCTAAATCGCTAGATCCGCCTCTTCATCTGGCCAAAAATACCTCGGGGGAGTCGCGCAGCGACGGGGGCAGAGCCCCCTACCCGCTCACCGCGACACCCCTCGCCGGAGACGACACGACACCGCCCCCGACCAGCGCACTTACCCCGGTGGTACCCGGGCAAGAGGTCGGCAACCCCCGCGCCACACGCACGGCAAGGTAGGCAAAGGCCTGCGCTTCCAGCATGTCTCCGTCCAGCCCAACCGCCTCAACCGGCTCGACCGGGCAATCCAGCGACACGCGCAGCATTTCCATCAGCACTGGGTTGTGACGTCCGCCACCGGTAACCAGCATGCGCACAGGCGGCTTGGGACAATGCTCCATCCCCTGCAGCACACCCGCAGCGCTCATCCCGGTCAACGTGGCCACCGCATCCGCATCGCTCAGCTCGGTCACCAGACCGATCATTTCCGAGAAATCATTCCGGTCCAGCGATTTGGGCGGCATTCGGTTGAAATAGGGCTCGGCCAGAAACAGCTCCAGTGCGCCGGTCTCGACCGTACCCTCTCGGGCCAGCGCGCCGTCCCGATCCATCGGCATCCCCAACCGCGCCTGCATCAGATCGTCAACCGGCGCGTTGGCAGGTCCGGTGTCGAAAGCCAGCAACGCCCCTGGCGCTTCAGGCCCGTCAAAAGACGGGTCAACATAGGTCAGATTCCCAACACCGCCCAGATTGAGGAAGCACAGCGGCTCTTCCGCCCCGATCCATTTGGCGCAGGCGAAATGAAAGAACGGGGCCAGAGGCGCACCCTCTCCGCCCAGCGCCACATCATCGCTGCGAAAATCCCAGACCACCGGCAGCCCCAAAGCCTGCGACAGACCCAGCCCGTCACCCACCTGCAACGTGCCACGCCCACGCGGCTCATGTGCCAATGTCTGACCGTGGAAGCCGATCAGGTCGACCTCTTCGAACTCTGAAAGAACCTCGGCATGTGCCCGGGTCACCAATTCAGCCGAAATATCAACCTTTGGTCCATGCCAAAGCCCCAGCGCCGCGCGCAGTGTGGCACGCTCTTCTTCGGAATAAGCGCGATACCCGCTGGGACCAAAGCCGAATATCTGCTGCCCATCGGTTTCAACGACCGCAGCGTCCACACCGTCCAGCGATGTGCCCGACATGGCCCCCAACGCTCTGATCGCCCCCGATTTGCTGATGACCCTGCCCACGCCGACCTCGTATTGCGTCTCTCCACCCGTTTCGCCGGGTTCTGAGCACAACCTGCACGGTAATGCAAAGCCAAGGCAAGACACATCATGCGCGAGCTTCATTTTTCTTGGAAAAGGTGCCTTTTCCTTGCCTCTGCCCCCGCCTGTACCGTGCGCCGCTACAGAGTTCCGAAAGGTACGAGACCGCGAATGAAGGCGACAAGGCGTTCCCAAACGCAGCGCAGTTCCGAGTGCTCATGAAAGAGCTGTACAAAGTCCATTACCACATGTTCGCAGATCGCTACAGCAGGTGCCAAGCTCTCCCAAGAATGCCCGTCGCCGGTTTCAGTGTTCCACTTGGTCTGAAGCACCTACGATCATTCCATATAGCTCAGCTTCGTCAGATTTTCATTGAAACAAAGCGACTGAATAATGGCCGGTACTTTGGGATGTTCAGTGCAATAAAAGCGCAGGCTCAAAACCCCGGATAATCGCAAATGTTGCACCAATGCTTATAGATGAGATACTAATATGCAGCAAAGCACAGACAACAAATTGAGGACGGGTGAGTAGGTTCATACCGCTTAGTAAAAAGCGGCAGTGAATTGGCCTGAACAGGGTTTATGCCAAACATATACGGTGCATTTCGGACGGACACGACTCTGACCACGAACCAGGCCCAATTCGGCGGCGTTGGAACGACATTTCAGATCTCCGCGTACAATACGATCGAAATTACTGATGGTGTTGACCCCAACACCATCGAGGGAGACGGTGTAAACAACGAATTCCCAGACGACCCCACGCAAACCTATCTGGGGAATGCAATTGCCTGGGACTACAATTACATAGTCACGGATGGCACCAATACCTACACGATTGGCGTTTTCGACTATGATTCCAGCGGCAACGGCGCGTTTGGCGGCGGAGCCGAGCAAGGGTTTTTCATCGGCTTTTTGGGGGATGTCCCCCCGCTCAACACAACACTGACGATCACGGCGCTGGGTGACGGTGCCTTCGCCAGTCCAGTCGTAAATCTGCCCGTTGACGACTTTGTTCCCTGTTTCACCAGTGGCACGAATATTCGGGTAAGGGGTGGTCATAAGGCGGTCGAGGATCTGAAAGCCAGCGATGAGATCGAAGTGTTTGATCCCACAGGTGATGGGCCCGGATTTGCCACCCTGCTGCGGGTGTTTCGCCGTACGATATCTGCCCCGGAACTGGCCGCAAACCCCAAACTGCGCCCGGTTCGTATCAGCGCCGGAGCGTTAGGTCTGGGCTTGCCTCAGCGTGATCTTGTGGTGTCCCGGCAGCACCGCATGCTGGTGTCTTCAAAGATTGTCGAGCGGATGTTCAGGACTTCCGAAGTTCTGGTACCCGCCGTCAATCTGACTTCGCTGCCCGGTATTTTCATCGACCAGGATGCCCAGAGCGTCGAGTATTTTCACCTTCTTTTTGGACAGCACGAGGTAGTCTATGCCGAAGGCGCACCATCGGAAAGCCTGTTTACCGGACCGGAAGTACTCAAGGCCATCAGTGCAGAAGCACGAACAGAAATCCTGAGCATATTCCCCGAGATAGCAGAACTGGAATTTGCCCCCAAGCCCGCCTGCCCGATCCCATCCGGGAAGCTGCAAAAGCAACTGATTGAACGCCACATCAAGAATGAAAAGCCGCTTCTGTCCAGACACACTGCACTCTAGAACCAGAGGTTATCCGGCAGGACTTGGTACGCTTCAAAGACTGACGCGATATTCTGTGTTTCGCTATGCGTTATTTCTTCGCGTTTCCCTCAGAAAGCTTATCCGCAAGATTCTTTCAGTGCGGACTGCACTTGCTCGCCAATGACTGGACATTCCGCGAGACTTAGGGAATTAGAAGGCCAGTCGCATGAATGTACCTTCCGTCGTACGACCAAGCGGGTCTGGTTTTGAAATTACTGACCTATGACTTACACCAGCCCTTGCAGAGAGGGCCAGAACACAAGGCCTGTTGAGCGTCATGACCTACCACCCCAAATCGGATTTCATCGCCACGATGATCGAGCGCGGCTTTCTCGCCGACTGCACCGATTATCAAGGCCTTGACGACGCTCTGATTTCTGGGGTGCAGACGGCTTATATCGGCTATGACGCCACCGCACAGTCGCTGCATGTAGGTCACCTGATGAACATTATGGTGCTGCGCTGGTTGCAGAAAACCGGCCACAAGCCAATTACCCTGATGGGCGGCGGCACCACCAAGGTGGGCGATCCCTCGTTCCGTTCGGATGAACGCCCCCTGCTGGGCCCTGAACAGATCGACGCCAATATCGCAGGCATGAAGCAGGTGTTCTCGAAATACCTGTCTTACGATGACAGCGAGACCGGTGCGCTGATGCTGAACAATGCCGAATGGCTCGACAGCCTGAACTACCTCGATTTCCTGCGCGATATCGGGCGGCATTTCTCGGTCAACCGGATGCTGAGCTTTGAATCCGTGAAATCGCGGCTGGATCGTGAACAGTCGCTGAGTTTCCTCGAATTCAATTACATGATCCTGCAGGCCTATGACTTCCTCGAACTGAACCGCCGGTATAACTGCGTTCTGCAGATGGGCGGCTCGGACCAGTGGGGCAACATCGTCAACGGCATCGACCTAACCCGCCGGGTGCTGGATCACGAGATCTATGGCCTCACGACCCCCCTGTTGACCACCAGCGATGGCCGCAAGATGGGCAAATCACAGGGCGGTGCGGTTTGGTTGAACGGCGACATGCTGAGCGCCTATGAGTTCTGGCAGTTCTGGCGCAACACGACCGACGCCGATGTGGGCCGGTTCCTGAAAATCTTCACCGAGCTTCCGGTGGACGAATGCGACCGCATGGCCGCGCTGCAAGGGTCCGAGATCAACGAGGCCAAAATTCGCCTCGCCAACGAAGTCACAACTCTGCTGCACGGTGCAGAAGCCGCTGCAACCGCCGAGGCGACCGCGCGCGAGGTGTTCGAAAAGGGCGGCGTTGGCGGAGACCTCCCGACCCTGACCCTCAGCGCATCAGAGCTGGGTGACGGCATGTCCATCGTGCAGTTGATCGTCAAATCCGGCCTCGCCAAATCCGGCAAAGAGGCCAAGCGCCTGATCGCCGAAAACGGCGCCAAACTGGACGATGCTCCGCTGACCGACGCGGGCCTGATGATCGACGCAGGCGCACTGTCCTCGCCCATCAAACTCAGCGCGGGCAAGAAACGCCACGCGCTGGTTCAGTTGGGTTGAGCCAATCAAAGGGCTGCCTTCGGGTGGCCGCGCTCCATGGTAAATCTTGCAGATCGAGTAACTCGAACTGCAACACTTTTTTGGAGCATACTTGGCGAACCTGGCGAAGGTCTGCCTTGAGCCCAAAGTGTTGAATGTTGTGATTGAAAAGAACGTCAGCTTTCAGGTTCGCGTTTTTTGTCACTGCTCGTTTCGCCAAACCATCATTGCGAAGTGCTTCCCGTCACCCAGGTAGTTCGGCAAGGCTATTTCATGTTCAAAGCCCGCTTGGAAGGCGATGCCGAGAGGCCGTAGCCCCGACCGCTCCAACGAACCCTTGTCGTCAATTGTCGTCCTTTGAAACTCGGTCGTCCCCGACCGTTCGCGGAACCTAGAGAAGCGTGTAGGGAAAGCAACGCCTTGTAATTTTAGCCTCACGGCTAATTCTTGCAGGGACACAAGGAGCGGACCTATTTCCTTCGATACGTGAGCATGTCCAGGTCCTGCTGTATATGCAAGGCGACTGACATATAACCACGCTCCATTTTTGTCGTGATTTAAAGTCGCTCCATCACCTGTTGCATCCGACCAAACTATTGGCTCTTGTATTGGCTTGCCAGATGTTCGGATCGCACATGCAAAACTGATGATTTGGTCTTCCTCCTCGCTCACAAACATCGCTTGTGGGAAAGTTCCAAAATAAGTCTCTAGCGTTTCTCTACTGTGATTTGGATGGCAGAAAGCTAAGCTTCTCTTGCCTACAGAATTGTGCCCCGGCTTTTTAGGCAGTTGCAACATCGGCTCGAGGTCAACCAATTTTGCCCTTCGAGCTGCTTTGTACTTCAACGGCGTCAATCTCCACTGCTCTTGATGATGCTAGTCTTAGCTAACCGATTTACGGCGCTCTTGAAAACAGACCTTGGCGCAGATGCAGCGAAAGTTCACTTTCGCCCCGCTTACCTGCCATTGAACAAAATCAAACGCAAAAACCCTCACCGAGGCGTTTTCCGTATTGTCTTTGTCTGGACGTACCAAAGCCCAAGTGGCTGAGAGATCAATAGTACTTCTCTCAAGGGACGCCCTCCTGTGGCGGTTTTTCCGTGTGCCAACTCAACGTCGCATTTCGCAACAGTCTTTCGCATTCCTGCATGTGGACCTCACCCTTTCCGTTCCACTCTGAACCGGAAGGAGGCACCATATGACCAGAACTGCCACAGCCACACGTACCGGAGGGCGCTCTGCCCGGCGCGCCATGCGCACCGCTCCAAACTTCGAGATGTTGCCGGGCCTGACCCGCGGCATTCCGTTATGCGAGGTTATGGACGGCGCACAGGTAGAACGCATCGATGCGGCCTCGATGGATATTCTGGAAAACGTAGGCGTTCAGTTCCGTGACCCCATCGCGCTGGAAGACTGGAAGAAGGCTGGTGCCAAGGTAGAAGGCGAGCTCGTCTATCTGGATCGCGGTCTGGTGCGCGAGTTGATCGCGACCATTCCGTCAGATTTCACCTACCACGCGCGCGATCCGAAAAAGAACGTGCGGCTGGGCGGTAAACACTCGATCTTCGTGCCGATGACCGGAGCGCCCTTCCTGCGCGATCTGGAAGATGTGCGCCGCAACCCGACGCTGGACGATCTGGCGATGTTCCACAAGCTCAGCCATATGTTGCCCGCGCTGCATTCCTCGGCCCATCACATCGTGGAGCCCTATGATCACCCGATCAGTCAGCGGCATCTGCGGATTACCTATTCGTCAATGAAGCACTCTGACAAAACCTTCATGGGCATGACCACCAGCCCCAAGAATGCCGAAGATGTCATGGAGATGTGCGCCATCCTGTTCGGCGAGGATTTCCTTGAAGATCACCCGGTCACCACTGGCAATTGCAACGGCAATTCGCCGCTGGTCTGGGATGAAACCATGTTGGGCGCGATGCGCGCCTTCTGTCGCCGAAAGCAGCCGGTGTTGTGCTCGCCCTTCGTTCTGGGCGGGGCCAATACGCCTGCCAGCGTTCCGGCGACCGTGGCGCAACTGAATGCCGAGGCGCTCAGCGCGCTGGCCTATACGCAGGTGATCCGCAAGGGCGCGCCCGCGATCTACGGGCACTACCTGTCGACCGTCTCGATGAAATCCGGCGCGCCGATGGCAGGCACGCCCGAGATCAGTCTGATGAACTTCATGATTGGACAGATGGCCCGGTATTACGAAGTGCCTTGGCGTACCTCAAACACTCTGGGCGGAGCCAAGACGTTCGACGCGCAGGCAGGCTATGAATCCGCAACCACTCTGCAGGCCGTGATCCATTCCGGCGCCAACTACATCTGGCATTCGGCGGGCTGGAACGAGGCCGGGATGCACTGCTCGACCGCCAAGTTCATCGTTGACGCAGAACAATGCGCCATGGCCTATCGCATGGCCGAGGGCCCGAAATGGGGCGATTTCGATCAGGCCGTTTCGGCAGTCGGTGATATCGGTCCGGGCGGGCATTACCTTGGGCATCCGCATACGCAGGACAATTTCCAGAGCGCATTCTTCATGCCGGATATGTTCGACAACAACTCGATCGAACAATGGCAGGCTGAGGGTTGTGTTGAAATCACCGAACGCGCCCTGAAACACGCCCGCAAGCTGCTGGCCGAGTATCAGGAACCAACGCTCGATATCGCCAAGAACGAAGAGCTGCTGGATTACATCGCCCGGCGCGAGCGTGAAATACCGGCTGCGGATGAGCTGAACCAGTCCTACTAAATCCCGGGGAGGTACACGAATGAGGTTCGCTGAAAAAACCGCACTCGTCACAGGGGCGTCGGGCGGGATCGGGGCCGCCATCGTCAGCCAGCTGCGGGCCGAAGGCGCGCGTGTGGCTGTTGCTGACCGCGATGTGGGCAGCCTTGAAGCCGAGGCGCATCTGCCCGGCGATCTGCGCGATCCCGACTATTGCGACGGGCTGGCCTTGGCCGCGCATCAGGCGCTGGATGGTCTTGATATCGTGATCAACAATGCAGGCGTGATCACCCGCGGCCCGGTGACTGAAACATCCGATGAGGATTGGGCCCTGTCCGTCGGAGTGAATGTTGAGGCCCCTTTCCGTATCTGCCGCGCTGCGATTCCAATCATGGCGGCGGCGGGTGGCGGTGCTATTGTGAACACTGCCTCGTGCTGGGGCCTTCGACCTGGCCCGGATCATGCGGTGTACTGCATGACCAAAGCGGCCATTGCCAGCCTCACCCAATGCATGGGGCACGATCACGCCCATCAGGGCATCCGCGTCAACGCCGTTTGCCCGAACGAGGTGAACACACCGATGCTGCGTTCGGGCTTTGCCAAACGTGGGTTCGATCCTGATACGGCGATTGCCGAGCTTGGGAAGTCGGTGCCTTTAGGGCGTATCGCCGAACCCGAAGATATAGCCGAAGTGATCCTTTTTCTCGCCTCGGATTCGGCGCGCTACATGTGTGGTGCTCTGGTCGAAGTGAATGGGGGCAAGCCGGTGCAATGAAAAGATTTGCAGGAAAAACAGCGCTCGTGACCGGTGGCCGCAGTGGCATCGGACAAGCCATCGCCCGGCGGCTGCGCGAAGAAGGGGCTAATGTCTACACTGCGCAGCGCGGTAAAGATGATGAGTTCCCCTCTATCCCGGCGGATTTTGCCAACCCGGAAAGCCCGGCGCAGATCATCAAGCAGGTTGTGGACAGCGCGGGCCAGCTGGACGTACTGATCAACAATGCAGGCATGATGCAGGAGGCCTCCGTCAACGACATGCCGCTTGAAGATTGGCAACGCAACCTCATGGTCAACCTGACCGCCCCGTTCCTGCTGATCCAGGCTGCACTGCCACATCTGCGCAAAACCAAGGGCAGCATCGTCAATATCGGCTCGGTCGAGGGGTTGGGCAGCAACCCCGGCCACGCCGCCTACTGCGCCTCTAAGGCCGGGCTGCATGGGCTGACCCGCGCGGTTGCCGTGGATCACGGAGCAGAAGGCATTCGCTGCAATGCGGTGGCACCGGGCTGGATCGACACAGACCTCAACATCGATTTCATCGAGAGCATGAACAACCCCGGCGCATTCCGCCGGGATATCGCCCGCATTCATCCCGTAGGCCGCACCGGCGACCCGAAAGAAGTCGCCGCACTGGTCGCGTTCTTGGCAGCCGAGGAAGCGGGTTTTGTCACCGGTCAAATTTACACGATCGATGGCGGACGGATGGCAAAGCTCAGCCTGCCCTGACCAGCCTGCAAGCTATTCCGCCCCTGATCGCCACTCTTTCCAGCGCAGATACGCATTGGCCCCAACCGATGCGAAGGGCTCGGGTGGTAAACGCGGTGGCATCGGTTGCGCCAGAAAATGATCTGCAATCTGGGAGTCTTTCCCCTGCACAAGCTCTGCCACGCCCATTCCCTGCAGTGTTCCTCGCGCTATACCCAATCCGTTTTGACAGCAGGCGGCATATACACCCTGCTCGATCTCGCCGAACGCGGCCGAGCCATTGCGGCTAAGACACAGCATCCCAGCCCAACGGTGCTGCATCTGTACATTCGGCAAGTTGGGAAATCGCTCCTGAAACTTACGATCGTGCACCGAGCCTGCCCGTTTCAAATGGCTGTCGCCGCTGTGGATTTCAGGATGAAAGCTTGAACAGGTCCGGATCAGAATGCGATCCCCATAACTGCCCGAAACCCGCCGGACCGAAGTGCCCATCGGATCCGCTGGCGTTACTGACCAGCGTGGCTGTCCGCCCAGCGTGGCGAACTGATCTGGCGTCAGTGGTTCCGTTATCGACGCGTAGAGGCAGATGTGCATCAGACGCCGCTGGTAAAATCCAAAGCTTTCCAGATGACCATTCGTTGCCATCACGATCCGCCCCGTCGAAACCCGCGCCTGTTCGGTCTCGACCACCCAGCCACCGCCTTGTTTGCGAAACCCGGTCACGGCAGAGTTTTCATAAACACCGATCCGCCCAGCCAGATGCGTTGAGAGAGCCCGCACATAGGCTGCAGGCTGGATCATCACCGTCCCGGGCGCAAACAGACCAGATGTGTAATGCGGGCTGCCTGTCAGCGCCTGCATCTGCTGTGCATCATAAAGCTCGTGGGGCTCTCCCAATCGCGCCAGATGCACTGCGTAGTCTGCGTTGTGCCGATCACCCGCTGCGGTCGCAGCAGCGTTGATCTTGCCGCACGGGTCGAACATCTCCGGCGACAGGTCGCACTCAGCGGCTACCCGGGTCGCAAAGGAAATCGCCTGGCGATTCAGCGCGATTGTGGTCCGATCTGCGTCCAGCCCATCGCTGGCGTAATTGTCCGAGGCCAAGTCATGAGGCAGATCGATCATGAACCCCGAGTTGCGCCCGGCAGAGCCTTCCGCAAAGCGCCCAGCCTCAAGCACCACAACCTTCAGCGCCGGATCAAGCTGATGCAGCCTCAGCGCTGCGGACAGCCCGGCAAAACCACCGCCGATGATGGTCACATCTGCGGTCTGGTCTTGCTCAAGCCGAGGCAGGTCTTGCTGCAGAGGCAGGATGGCATTCCATCCTGCCACGCCGGTTTGCCGGGGCAAACGTTTGGCGGTGTAGATCGTCAATCTACCGCCTCATCTTCGTCATCGGCCAGATCAATCCAGATGGTTTTCAGCTGGGTATACTGATCATGGGCGTGAACCGAGTTGTCCCGGCCACCAAACCCAGACTGCTTGTAGCCACCAAAGGGTGTGGTGATATCCCCTTCACCAAAGCTGTTGATCGTGACGGTACCCGCCCGGATCGCCCGCGCGCCACGGATCGCGCGTTTGGCGTTGGCCGTGAAGATCGAGGCGCACAGCCCATACTCGGTGTCATTGGCAATGCTGATCGCCTCGTCAAAGCCCGAAACTTCGATCACCGACAAAACCGGGCCAAAGATCTCCTCGCGCGCCAGCGTGGCATCGTTTCCGGGCACCTCGACCACCGTGGCTTCAACAAACCCATTCTCCGCCTTGCCACCAATCAGCACAGTCTCGGCCTGATCCAGATAGCCGCACACCTTGGAATAATGCCCCTCGCTGACAAGCGCGCCCATGCGGGTCTCTGGGTCCAACGGGTCGCCGACATTCCAGTGCTTGGCATGATGCGCGATCCGTTCCAGCAGTTCTGCCTTCACGTCCTTATGCACGATCAACCGCGACGAGGCCGAGCAATTCTCGCCCATGTTCCAGAATGCGCCATTGACGACATGCGCCGCCACCCGATCCAGATTTTCCGCATCGTGCAAGACGATGGCCGGGTTTTTGCCGCCCATTTCAAGCACAACTTCCTTGGCATTGCTTTCAGCGGAATAGCTCAGGAACTTCTTTCCGGTTACGGTCGAGCCGGTAAAAGACACCATGTCGATGTCCATATGCCGCCCGATGGGTTCGCCCACCTCGGCGCCACCACCTGGTACCACGTTCAGCACACCGCGCGGCAACCCGGCCTCAGACGCCAGCTCCGCCACCTTTAAAGCGGTCAGAGAAGTCTCGGCCGCCGGTTTCACCACCACCGAACAGCCCGCCGCCAGCGCCGGCCCGATCTTCCACGCCAGCATCAGCAAGGGGAAGTTCCACGGCAGGACCAGCCCAACCACGCCGATGGGCTCACGCACGACCATGGCGATGTGGTCATCACTGGCCGGGCTGACCTGATCATAGATCTTGTCGATTGCCTCGGCATGCCATTTCAGGCAGTGGATCGTCTCGGGCACATCCACAGTTTCGCAATCAAAGATCGTCTTGCCGCTGTCGATGCTCTCCATCACCGCCAGTTCCCGCGCGTTGCGGGTAAGCAGCTTGCACAAGCGGATCAGAATGTCCTTGCGATCCGAGGGGTGCATCTTTGACCAACGCCCGTCGTCAAAGGCTTCTCGCGCCTTTTCGACCGCAAAATCCACATCCTCCGATCCGCAGGCAGCAATGCTGGTCAGCACAGCCCCGGTGGCTGGATTGATAGTCTCGAACACCTGCCCTGAGGTCGCCGGGCGGTAGCCGCCATCGATGAAAGCGCCCGTCGGCAGATCCAGATGCGCAGCGATGGATTCGTATTCGTCTTTCGTCAACAAGCCCATGCCTTAACCCTCCGCCAAAATATCTGCGATTTTGCGTTTCAGAACGCGCGTCACCTGTTCCAGCGCGCGTTTGTCATCTTTGTTCAAACCTTTCAGAGGCGGCCTCACCACGCCTGCATCGATCCCGTTCATGGTGACGCCATGCTTGATCGTCTGGATGAATTTGCCGCCCTGCTCCAGCACCCGCATCAGCGGCATCAGCGCGCTCATGATGCGACGGCCCTTGGCAAAGTTGCCCTCGATCACACATGCCTGATACAGCGCCACGTGTTCGGCAGGCAGAAAGTTCGACCCGCCACAGACCCAGAACGGCGCTCCCCAGGCGAAGAACTCCAGCGCCTGATCATCCATGCCACAACCAAGTTGGATATGCGGGTAGTCCCGCGCCAGCAGATGCACCCGGTTGATATCGCCCGAACTTTCCTTGATGCCACAGAAATTCCGGCTGCGGCCTACGCGGTCCAGGAACTCTTCCCCCATCATCGTGCCGGTCCGGTGCGGATAGTTGTACAGCATCACCGGCAGGTCAGCCGCCTTGTCGATTGCCAGCGCATTCAGCGCATTCTCGCGGTCGGTGGGCACCGAATACGGCGGGCTGGCCAACAAGATCGCATCTGCGCCTAGGTCTCGCGCACCTGAGGCTAAAGCGACGGAATCCCCGGTCAGCATCGCCCCCGTTCCCACAACCAGAGGCACACGCCCCTTTAGTTGTTCATGCGTAAAGCGCGCCAGTTCCAGCCGCTCATCGACGGTCTGCGCATAGTTTTCGCCGGTGGACCCGCCCGAGATCAGCCCGTGCACACCATTCTCGATCAGGTACTCGATCACCTCGGCCAACGCGTCCCAGTTCACGCCACCATCCGCCGCGTAGGGTGTCACCACCGGCGTATAAATACCCTCAAATCTGAAGATCGGAGTCATGTGTCCCTCATGCAGAAGTCTTACCGGGGACCTGCCCCAGCGGAAAATCCAACCCCTCGGGCATCACGAACAGCTCGATCTGATCGCGTGACAGGGTCCAGTGGTCGTCGGCCAGCTGCGCAGCAGCCGCCTCATCGCCCGCCTCGATGGCGGCGATGATGGCGTCATGCTGGTCGCTCGCCTCTGAAAGGTTCTCAGCCATTCGTGCGGTCTGCGGGCGATAAAATGTCATCCCGATCCGCGCGTGATCGATCAGCAACCGGTTGAACGATGGGGATAAATAGACATTCCCCGCCATCTCTCCGGTCACCTCGTGAAACCGGGTATTGGCCAGCGTCCGCTCCTCAGCCGAGCCTGTACGCAAGGCTTGCCGAAACGTCTCTTGCGCCTCTTTCAACTGATCGATCTGATCGTGCGTCGCATTCGCCGCGGCCAGACGCAGCACCGCGCCATAGACCATCGGCGCAACCAGAAAGAAATCGCGTAGCGTGGTATGAGACATCTCTGACACCCGCGCCCCGCGATGGGTGCGCAGGTCCAGATACCCCTCACCGGCCAACTGCCGGAACACTTCGCGCAAAGGCGTGCGCGACAGGCCGAAGGCCTGCGAAAGCTGCGCCTCGTCCAAATCCTCTCCGGGACGCAAACGCAGGGTCAGAACCGACATCTTCAGATGCTCAGCCAACGCCTCTTTTGGTGATTTCCCTTCGTCCCTCATCCGATCCCCTTCATCACGATCCCGCGAATCGATAGCTTGCCCTCTGGTATCGTATAAAAATACATGTTGTATACAGTTAGTTTTCGTGCAGCATGCAGAAAACTGTCAGAACGCCCTGATTCCGGACTATCGATGAGCCAAACACAGCACTACGCCTTCATACTGGTCGAGGAATTCTCGCATCTCGCCTTCTCCTGCGCGGTCGAGCCATTGCGGATCGCAAATTTGCTGGCCGAGGAAGATCTTTATCGATGGTCCTTCCTGTCCGAACACGCTGAGCATGCGGTCTGTTCAAACGGATCGGTCACTTTGGTGCATGGTGGATTGGGATCTATCCCAAAATGCGACCAACTGTTTGTTCTGTCAGGAATAAACATGCGCAATCACGTCTCGCGTCCGCTGCTCGCAACCCTGCGCCGAGAGCGGGCGCGGGGCACCAATATCAGCGCCTTGTGTTCCGGTGCATGGCTGCTGGCCGAGGCCGGATTTTTGGATGGGATGCAGGCGGCGATCCATTGGGAATACCATGATGCTTTCATGGAGGCCTTCCCCGAGATAAACCTTGTTCGCAGCGTCTTTGTCGCCGACGAAAAACACATGACCGCCTCGGGCGGCACCGCGACCGCCGATCTGATGCTGCACCTGATCGAACGCGACCACGGTCACGATCTATCAGTCGCAGTGGCCGATCAAATGGTCTATAACGCCGTGCGCAACGCCACCGCCGATCAGCGCGTCTCGCTGCAATCGCGCAACGGGATGCGGAACGCGCATCTGGCCAAGGCAATCCACATCATGACCGACAATATCCAAAGCCCGTTGTCCCCCTCGGTCATTGCCAGCGATATCGGCATCTCAACCCGGCAACTGGAGCGCCTGTTTGGGAAATTCCTGAACACCTCGCCTAAGAAATACTTCATGGAATTGCGGCTGGACCGCGCCCGCAATCTGCTGTTGCAGACCGAATCTTCGGTGACCGAGGTCGCCTTTGCATGCGGTTTCGAAAGCGCCGGCCATTTCTCGCGTGTGTACCGGGCTGCGTTTGGCGTCACGCCGATGCAGCAGCGCAGCAGGCTTGATTGATCAAGGCTGTGACTGGACAGAGGGCCATGGTTGGGATTATCTGAACAAGTGTTCAGATCAGGAAGGAACCCACCATGCAACTCTCAACCACAGCTGCGGTGATCACCGGCGGTGCCTCCGGCCTGGGTGAGGCCACAGCCCGTCACTTTGCCGAGAACGGCGCGCAGGTCACTATCCTTGACCGCGACGCCGAGCGTGGCCCGCAGGTCGCGGCTGAAATCGGCGGACATTTCGCGCAAACCGATGTGACGGATGAGGCCTCGGTCGCCGCAGCGATTGCACATGCGATGGACAAGATGGGCTGCATCACCGCCGCCGTGAACTGCGCCGGGATCGCGATCGGAGCCAAAACGGTTGGCAAAGATGGCCCGCACCCTCTGGACGCGTTCCAGCGTACCATCGACATCAATCTGGTCGGCTCTTTCAACGTCTCACGTCTTGCTGCTGCAGAGATGGCAAAGAATGATCCTGAACCGGATGGCGCACGCGGCGTGATTATCAACACGGCCTCCATCGCCGCCTTTGACGGACAAAAGGGTCAGGCGGCCTATGCAGCCTCGAAGGGCGGCGTGGTCGGTATGACGCTACCCATGGCGCGCGATCTGGCCTCGACTGGTGTCCGCGTGATGGCCATCGCACCGGGCATCTTCATGACCCCGATGCTGGCCGGCCTGCCTGAAGAGGTGCAGCAACAGCTTGCGGCGGACGTCCCCAACCCTGCTCGCCTCGGCGACCCGCGCGAATACGGTCGTCTGGCCGGGTTCATCGTCGAGATGGGCTACCTGAACGGAGAGGTCATCCGGATCGACGGTGCCCTGCGGATGCGCTAAGACGGGTTTCATGACCGAGCGGCAGAAAATGGCGGCAGGCGAGTGGTATTGCTGCCTCGACCCCGAACTGGAAGTGCTTCGCATGAAAGCACGCCGCGCGGTCCATGCCCACAACACCTGCCCGCCCGATGACCGAGGGGCTATAGCTCCCGAATTGGCGGCGCTCTTTGCGGGGATCGGGCAGGATTGCTATTTCGAGGCCCCGTTTCACTGCGCCTATGGGATGAACCTAACGCTGGGCGACCGGGTGTATCTGAATGCGGGCTGTGTCATTCTCGACACCGCGCCAGTTCGCATCGGCAGTGACTCGATGCTCGGCCCCACGGTGCAGATCTATTGCGCCCAACACGCCAAAGACCCAGCCCTGCGCGCACAGGGTCTGGAAATCGACCACCCGGTGACAATCGGCGAAAACGTCTGGATCGGCGGCGGCGCGATCATCATGCCCGGCGTCACTATCGGAGACCGCGCCATCGTCGGCGCGGGCAGTGTCGTCACGAAGGACGTCCCCGCCGGAGCAACTGTTGTCGGTAACCCCGCCCGCCCCATTTGAGCACGCTCAAACCGGTGCATAGGTTTGTACAACTCAGACAATCTAGTCGATTGAGGTTGTACAACTCGGACTCAACTGGCCTCGGCCTTCTCTTCAAGCATCAGCCACTCTTCCTCAGCCGCTGACAGTTTTTCCTGCCGTTCGACCAGGGCATCGGTTGCCTTCTGGAACTTGATCGGTTCGCGTGTGAACAGCTCAGGATCAGACATCAGATCTTCGAGCTTGGCGATCTCGGCTTCAAGGCGCGCGATCTCTGCTGGTAGCTTCTCAAGTCGGTGTTTCTCCGAAAATGAAAGCCCCGCCTTCTGCTTCGCCTCTTGCTTCACTTTCGGCTTTGAAGGCCTTGCTTTTTCTTCCTTTTTCGCAACTACATCACCTCGCTGCGCGATGTAGTCGGACCAACCACCGGAATAGACCGTTGCGCGCCCATTGCCCTCCATCGCGATAGTTGTGGTGGCGACCCGATCCAGAAAATCTCGGTCGTGACTGACCAGCAAGACCGTTCCATCGTAGTCGTCCAGAAGTTCCTGCAGCAGATCCAGTGTTTCGACATCCAAGTCGTTCGTCGGTTCGTCCAGTACCAGAAGGTTCGAGGATTTTGCCATCAGTTTCGCCAACAGCAACCGGGCTTTTTCCCCACCGGACAAGGACTTAACAGCCGCTCTTGCCTGCGCGTCATCGAACAGAAACTCTTTGAGATAGCCCACTACATGCTTGGGTTGACCGCCCACCATCACCTGATCGGCCTTGCCCGAGACTCGCATCTCGGGATCGCCGGTCAAGCTGTCCCACAGGCTCATTTCCGGGTCCAGCTGTGCCCTCGCCTGATCGAACACGGCGATCTCAAGGTTAGTACCCAGCACCACCGAACCCTTGTTCGGTTCGACCTGACCTAGCAGCATTTTCAGCAACGTGGTCTTGCCCACACCGTTCGGCCCAACAAAGGCCACACGGTCACCGCGCTGAACCAGAAGATCGAAATTGCGCACGATCTGCTGAGAGTCAAATGCCTTTGAAACGCCATTGGCCTCGATGACCTTGCGGCCTGATTTCGGACCGGATTCCAACGTCATGGCAGCCGATCCCTGACGTTTGATCTGCGCTGCACGCTCGGCGCGCAAGGCTTGTAGCGCCCGAACACGACCCTGATTGCGCTTGCGGCGGGCGCTGATACCCTCGACGGCCCATCGCGACTCGGACTTGATCAAGCGGTTCAGCTTGTGGCGCTGCTGATCCTCCTCTTCCCAGACCTTGTCCCGCCAGTTTTCAAAGGCCGCAAAGCCCTGTTCTTGCCGCCGCACAACTCCGCGATCGATCCACAGCGTCGCACGGGTCAACGCACGCAGGAAAGCGCGGTCATGCGAAATCAAAACATAAGCCGCGCGCGTCGAGCCCAACTCACGCTCCAACCACGCAATCGCCTCGATATCCAGGTGGTTCGTCGGTTCGTCCAGCAACATCAAGTCAGGCGCCTCGGCCATCAGCTTGGCCAAGGCGGCGCGTCGCCTTTCCCCACCCGAAGCGGTTTCGACCGCACGCTCAGGGTCGAATTTCAGCCCTTCGCCCGCGCGTTCGACCTTATACAGCTCACCCGGTTCCAACCCGCTTGAGGCATAGTCTCCAAGCGTCGCGAATCCCTGCATTCCGGGATCCTGCTCCATGTAACCCACTGATTTACCAGGAGGGATGACGATTTCACCCTGATCGGCCTCGACCAGCCCGGCCATCACTTTCATCAAGGTGGATTTGCCTGACCCGTTCCGCCCGACCAGCGCCACGCGATCACCTGGTTGAATCACAAGGTCCAGATCGGAAAACACCGGATCACCCCCGAACGTCAGAGAGATACCGGACATCTGCAATAAAGGAATTCTCGCCATACCCGCCAGCTAAACCGGCCAAAGCAAGGCGTCAACGCCCCAACTTCACCTTTTCCCAGATACTCAAATCACCCAGCCACCGCGCGCAGCAACCGTTTACGAGCTGGGGGAATTGCTCCGATTTCAAGGCCGGTGAACACATGCAGGGTGTTCATGTGCCTGTCTACCACCGCATGATCGCTGACCCACCCCCCCATCATCAGATAGGTGCGCAACAAGGGAGGCATCCGAAGCATCGCCTGTTTTACATCAGGGCGTCGGCGCAAGCGCGCCGCAAAGCGAAACACATCCGGCGCCTTGACTCGCGGCAACCATCGCCTTGGTGCCAGATGTCGGTGTTTGAGCATCGCAAAAGCGTCAAGATATTCGGCAGTTTCTGTTCCAGCGAATGACGAACAACCAAACAGCATTTCGATCCCGTTCTGATCGACATACGCCGTCATTGCGCCCCACGCGACACGCAAGATATCCGGATCATTGTAGTCCGGGTGGATACAGAACCGGCCCATCTCAACCATCGGTCCGGTAAAATCGCGTAGCGCCGACAGGTCATAGAACTGTGCCGAGTAGCTGAGTCCGATTTCAAAGCCGCCCTGCATTGTCAGCATACGGAAACAGCACACCAACGCCCCACCGGCCTGCAGATCTTCGACCAAAACATGGGCGCAGCGTTCGTCAAAAGCATCACAATCCTGACCATCAGTAGCAAAGGTCAGCATCCTCAGCGTCTGCGCCGCCGCCACGTCTTGCTCGGTTTGCGCCAAGCGGGCGCGATATCGGCCCTTGTCCAACAAAACCGCCATGGTCGCATCCTCCTGCGGTTGCTGACCGGTCACATCTGTCTGGTCCTTACTACAGAATGTGTGACTGTCCTGTGACCACTGCAAGAGAATTGGTCGCTTTAGTTGTTTGCGCCAGGAATATTTGCCGGGTTGAAGTTGCCGATGTTACCCAGAAGCTGACGCAGGAAGCCTTTGTCTTCCACGTTGGAATCGGTCACGCGACGATCCAGCACGATGACATAGCCGTCTTCCAGGCCGAACCGCTCGATATTGCGAACGACACCGCGCTGATCAAAGCTGATCGCGACCAGTTCACGTGAAACGACCTCGGGTCGTTTGGGCCCATAATGACGGACGCGCGAGGCGACATAGTAATAGCCCGAATCCCGCACCACGCCCGCCGAGCTGGGCGCGCCGATGGTTTCTTCAACACTATCGCGGGTATCGACGCCGACCTTGATTTTGGCCAGATCCTCTGGCGGAGGTACGTAGCCGTGATTCTTGAAGATTGGTGAACATGCGCCCGCGACCGCCAGACAGGCCGCAAAGACAAGCGTTTTCGACGCTGGTTTCAACCTGTTCAAACCCTTCAACATGCACATCCTCTTGCCATGGCCCCTTGCGGACCCTATCCGATTACAGAAACCAAGGCTCCGGTTCAACACAGGAAAACCTCACGAATGAGCAACCAGACATCTTTACGCGTCGCAGACCTGCCGCAAAACGCTCCGACCCCGTTTGAGTTGCGCCCCACCGGCGACGCGCTGGAGGTCATAAAACAAGAGCTCGGCCTGCTTGGCCTGCGCAAGCTCAGCTTTGTCGGCGAATTGCGCGCGCAGGGCAAACGGGATTGGACGCTTTCTGGCAAGCTGGGCGCAACGGTGATCCAACCTTGTGTCGTGACGTTGGAACCAGTGACCACACGCATCGACACCCCGGTGAGTCGCGTCTTTGTGGCCGATTGGAGCGATCCGGAAGAGCCCGAGTTCGAAATCCCCGAGGATGACGAGACCGAACCGCTTGGCCCCGAGATCGATCCTGCGCTGATCATGGTTGAAGCGCTGTCGCTGGCCCTGCCCCAATACCCACGGAAGGATGGAGTCGAGCTGGGCCAGATAGACTATACCGAACCGGGCAAACAGGCCCTCACGGATGAGGATGTAAAACCCTTCGCTGGTTTGGCCGGGCTGCGGGATGCGATGAAAAAAGACGAGTGACAGGCGAGGGATTTCCTGTCATAGCAGGCCGTCAGAAAAACCGCTTGAACATGACGAGAATCGCAGTATTTTCGCGCGCTCATTGGAATTTGGGTTGGACATTGCGGGGCAAGCCCCTTAAACGCGCGTCAAACCACGAGAAAACAAAGTACGTAACCCGGCTGACAGCGATTCTGTCAGCCCATATCAGACAAAGGTTGAGACCATGGCCGTCCAACAGAACAAAGTTTCCAAGTCGCGTCGCAACAACCGCCGCGCACACGACGCTCTGGTTGCTGCAAACCCGAACGAATGCCCGAACTGCGGCGAGCTGAAGCGCCCACACCACGTTTGCGCATCTTGCGGCCACTATGACGATCGTGAAGTCGTCGCTCAGGCCGACGAAATCGACCTGGACGAAGACGCGGCCTAAGCCTGATTGGACGCAGGCCAAGGCATGACGGATCAGCCCACGCAGACCGGACGGATCATCATCTCGGTTGACGCTATGGGCGGAGATTCGGGCCCTGCCGTCGTTGTGGCGGGCATTGCAAAATCTGCGGACAAGAACCCGAAGATCGGGTTCATCCTGCACGGTCAGGAACAGGAACTACGCAAGCTGGTTGCCAAACGGCGTGTCCTTGATGGGCGCGTCGTTTTTCGTGATTGCCCGGACGTGGTCACGATGGAAGACAAACCAAGCCAGGTTGTCCGCAGCGGCAAGAGCACGTCGATGTGGTCCGCTCTGGAAGCGGTGCGTGCAGGTGAAGCGCACGGCGCGGTGTCCTGCGGCAATACGGGCGCGCTGATGGCCATGTCCATGTTGCGGCTGCGCAAGCTGCCCGGCGTGAACCGCCCTGCCATCGCGATCCTGTGGCCCTCGCGCAATCCGCATGGGTTCAACGTGATGCTGGACGTCGGCGCAGATGTGCGCGCTGATGCCAAGGACCTTTTGCAATACGCGCTGATGGGGGCTTCATACGCGCGCAACGGTATGGCGCTCAGCCGCCCTCGGATCGGATTGCTGAATGTCGGTACCGAAGAACACAAGGGCCGCGCCGAACTGAAAGAAGCCCATGCGATGATTTCGGACTTTGCCGATCAGGCGAATTTCGAATTCGTGGGCTTTGTCGAAGGCAGCGATATCCCCGGCGACAAAGCTGACGTGATCGTGACCGACGGCTTCACTGGAAATGTCGCCATTAAAACCGGCGAAGGCACCGCGAACCTTATCGGTGATTTGCTTCGTGAAGCGTTCAAATACTCGCCCCTATCCCGGCTGGCCTCGATCCTGGCAATCACCTCGTTGAATCGTCTGAAAAAGCGGATAGACCCGCGCCGCGTCAATGGAGGCGTGTTCCTCGGGCTTAATGGAACCGTGGTGAAATCCCATGGCGGAGCGGACGCAACCGGCGTTTCCGCAGCGGTCAAACTGGCTTTCACATTGGCTGAATCCGGTTTCTCCGAAAAATTGGCGGCACGGGTTGCATCAACAGCCGCACTTGCACAAGATGCGGCCCATTCCGTGTCTCAATCGGAATAATAACAAAAAAGGCAGTACCCCAGCATGGCAGGCCGCTCAGTTGTTGTAGGTGTCGGGCATTATTTGCCAGAGCGCGTTGTACCGAACTCTGAGTTCGAGAAAACGCTGGATACGACGGACGAATGGATTCGCACCCGGTCCGGGATCGAGCGGCGACACTTCGCGGCCGAGGACGAAACCACATCCGATCTGGCCACCAAAGCGGCCGAAGCCGCACTGGCTGATGCCGGACTGACGGCGGATGATATCGACGCGATTGTGCTGGCAACCTCCACAGCTGATTTGACCTTTCCTTCGGCGGCAACCATGGTACAGGCCCGGTTGGGCATGACCAAAGGTTTTGCCTTCGATGTACAGGCGGTCTGCGCAGGGTTTGTCTTTGCGCTCAGCAACGCCAACGCCCTGATCCTGTCCGGTCAGGCCAAGCGCGTACTGGTGATCGGCGCCGAGACCTTTTCACGAATCATGGACTGGACCGACCGGTCGACCTGCGTGCTGTTTGGCGATGGCGCGGGCGCACTGGTTCTGGAAGAGCAAGAGGGTCAGGGCACTTCGGATGATCGCGGTATTCTTGCGACCGACTTGAATTCGGACGGACGCTACAAAGACCTTCTCTATGTTGATGGCGGGGTTTCGACCCAATCCACCGGCCACTTGCGGATGCAGGGCAATCAGGTCTTCCGTCATGCGGTCGAGAAACTGGCCCGAACTGCCGAAGTCGCGCTGGAACGAGCCGGTTTGTCCAGCGATGATGTCGACTGGATCGTGCCGCATCAGGCCAATATCCGCATTATTCAGGGCACCGCCAAGAAGATGGGCCTGCCGATGGATAACGTCGTCGTCACCGTTCAGGACCATGGCAACACATCGGCAGCCTCCATCCCTCTGGCCCTGTCGGTGGGCAAGCAAAACGGCCAAATCAAAACCGGCGATCTGATCGTTACAGAGGCGATTGGTGGCGGTCTGGCCTGGGGGGCGGTCGCACTGCGTTGGTAACCGGCACAATCCGGCTTACAGAGCCTCCTGCAATTCATTGATATTGACAGCGAATTTTGCATAGCCATATGCTCAGACATCAACAGGGGAAAAAGCATGGGCGACAAAACACTGACCCGAATGGATCTGAGCGAGGCCGTCTTTCGTGAGGTTGGCTTGTCACGCAATGAAAGCGCACAGCTGGTCGAAAGCGTTCTGAACCACATGTCTGACGCGCTGGTGCGTGGCGAACAGGTTAAGATTTCGTCATTCGGCACCTTCAGCGTTCGGGACAAAACCGCCCGTATCGGTCGCAACCCTAAAACCGGTGAAGAGGTTCCGATCCAGCCCCGTCGTGTACTGACATTCCGTCCGTCGCACCTGATGAAGGATCGCGTCGCCGCAGGGAACCGCAAGTAAGTTCAGGACATCCAGGTTATGAGTAAGTCCCCCGATGCCTTTCGCACCATAAGTGAAGTTGCGGACTGGCTCGGAGTTCAGGCTCATGTGCTGCGTTTCTGGGAAAGCCGGTTTACCCAAGTCAAACCCGTCAAACGCGCCGGTGGGCGGCGATATTATCGCCCCAATGATATGCGTCTGCTGGGCGGTATCAAGAAACTGCTACACGAGGACGGGATTACCATCAAAGGTGTTCAGCGTATCCTTCGGGAACAGGGCGTTGCGCATGTTGCATCGCTTTCGCCCAATTTGGATGAAAACGCGCCCGCACCCAGCATCGACGATACTGTGGTTCCGTTCGCTTCAGCGCCGGAACCATCCGCAAACCAGATCGACATGGATTTGGGCGAACCCGCCCATTCCCCTGCCCCAGAGGCTCCGAAACCCGTCGCAACCCCCGAACCCAAACCGATACCGGCTGAGCTGGATGCAGCGCCGCTGATGGGTGGTATTGCCTCGCTGGCATGGAATCGTGACGAGTATGACGATAAGCTGTTGCACCAGATTGCACCCATCGCCAAGGACCTGCGCAGGTGGCTGGATCGCGTCGAACACCACACGGCGGGATAGCAAAAAAGGCGATGATTTCCTCTTGCCCCCGCCGGGAAAGTCTTTATGAACACCTCAACGTCGGGCTATGGCGCAGCCTGGTAGCGCGTCCGTCTGGGGGACGGAAGGTCGCAGGTTCGAGTCCTGCTAGCCCGACCAAATCACACCGACGTTTATGGCACATAGGCCAGATCCCGCTCTGGCAGCAGAGGGGATCGAGATGACAGGTGTTTGCCCAAACCAACAGCTTGAGGCGATGATTGCACGCGGTGAGATCGCCGCAAGCCCGGATATCATCCCTGCACAGGTGCAGCCGGCAAGCCTTGATCTACGTTTGGGAACAGTGGCTTACCGGGTGCGCGCGTCCTTTCTGGCGGGCGAAGGGCGTTCTGTCGCAGACCGGCTGGCCGAGTTTGAGATGCACCGCATCGACATCACTGAAGGCGCTGTTCTGGAAAAGGGCTGTGTCTATCTGGTGCCGCTGATGGAATCGCTCGCCCTGCCCGATGACGTCAGTGCGGTGGCCAATGCCAAAAGCTCGACCGGGCGGCTCGACTTGCTCACGCGCACGATCACCGATGGCGGAACCGAGTTTGATCGGGTTCCCGCAGGCTACACAGGTCCGCTTTATGCCGAGATCTGCCCGCGATCGTTCTCGGTTCTGGTGCGCCCCGGAATGCGTCTGAATCAGATCCGTTTCCGCAAAGGTCAGGCAGTACTGAGCGACGCCGAGCTGAACGCGTTGCATGGTCAAACGCCGTTGGTTGATGGGCCAGCCGTCATTCAGGACGGGTTGGGGTTTTCGGTCGATCTGCAACTGCCCGATACCGATCTGGTCGGCTATCGTGCCAAGCCCCATACCGGGGTGATCGATCTGGATCGGATCGGCGAATACGACCCGCAGGAATACTGGGAAGAGGTGCATACCAAGGATGGTCGCATCATCCTCGACCCCGGCGCGTTTTACATTCTCGTCAGCCGCGAAGCGGTGCATATCCCGCCAATGTATGCTGCTGAAATGGCCCCATATCTCGCTATGGTCGGCGAGTTCCGGGTACATTACGCCGGATTCTTTGACCCGGGCTTTGGACATGCCGAAGCAGGCGGTGCCGGATCACGCGGGGTGCTGGAAGTGCGCTGCCACGAAGCGCCATTTGTGTTGGAACACGGACAAGTCGTCGGGCGCCTGGTTTATGAGAAGATGGCCGAAATGCCGACACAGCTATATGGTGCTGGGATTGCCTCGAACTATCAGGGTCAAGGCCTGAAACTGTCCAAGCATTTCAAAGCTGTGGGCTGAGTTTCAGAACTTCATGAACCGACGCATCTGACGCGACACCTGCCGCATCTGCTTTGCGCTTTGATTTTGGCGCTTGGTCGCATCGCGCATCTGGCGATCCGCCTCGGGGCCATTCTCAACATCAGACTGCCCCGGTTTGCGGCCCACCTTGCTGGCCATATCAATACCCTTGTCCACACCGTGGTTCACCAGGCGACGCATCACCCGGCGCACGATCATATCGATGATCCGATTGGCATTCATTGGCTCAACTCCGTTTCCTGCACCCTATGATAGGCGGGATCTGCGGCAATAAAAGGGCTGTCCGATCAATCTTCTTCGAACAGCTCGGTTTGATCTTCGTCCTCGTCATCACCCTGCCCTTCGCCCAGCGGCACAGCACCAGGGGGTGGGCGATTCTCCAACAGTCCGGCTGCGCGCAACTCCTTCAGGCCCGGCAGGTCACGGGCGTTTTCCAGCCCGAAATGATCCAGAAACTCAGGCGTTACGACGAATGTCACCGGACGGCCTGGTGTCATGCGACGGCGGCCCAGTCGGATCCACTCCATCTCAAGCAGTTGATCAATGGTGCCGCGCGAAACGGACACGCCCCGGATTTCCTCAATCTCGGCGCGGGTGCAGGGCTGGTGATAAGCCACGATCGCCAGCGTTTCGATGGCCGCCCGGCTGAGTTTGCGGGTCTCGACAGTTTCCTTCTGCATCAGGAAGCCAAGATCGGGGGCTGTGCGGATCGCCCAAGCCTCACCAACGCGCACCACACGCACCCCGCGCCCTTCGTACCGCTTCTGAAGCGATTCAACGGCTTGCGCGGCATTGCTGCCATGGGGCATCCGCGCTTCAAGATCACCAATCGTCACTGGCTCGGCGCTGGCAAACAGCACGGCCTCGACCATACGTTCCTGTTCCGCCAAGGGCGGCGCTTCGAACAGTGTGCCTGTCTCTTCGTTGGCGTCAGTCACGTGTCTCAGTCCTCTTACGCAGATGGATCGGCGCAAAGGTCTCGCTTTGCTTGATCTCCATATGTCCTTCTTTCACCAGCTCAAGCGAGGCTGCGAAGGTTGCAGCCGTGGCAGAGCGTCGCCGAACCGGATCAGCATCCCAGCCTTCGGGCAGGTAGGTCTCCATATCCGTCCACGCACCGGCAAAGCCAATTAGGGGTCGCATCCGCTCAAGCGCTTGTTCCATGGTGAAAACGGCGTCGCGGTCCATGACAAAGGGGCGGAACTCGTCGCGCGTGCGGATACGCGCATAGCCCTGCATCAGGTCCAGCAGTGTGGCGGAATAGGTCACGGTGCGGATACGCGTAACATCCTCACCCTGCCCGCGTTTGAAAAAATCGCGGCCCAATTGATCACGCGCCATCAGGCGCGCAGCGGCATCGCGCATGGCCTGCAGACGCTCCAATTGGAATGCGAGGTGCGCGGCGAGTTCCTCGCCCGAGGGGCCTTCATCATCCGGGTCCGGGGGCAGCAGCAAGCGGGATTTGAGGAAAGCTAGCCAAGCGGCCATCACCAGATAGTCGGCGGCCAGTTCGATCCTCAACTGACGCGCTTTTTCGACAAAGGTCAGATACTGTTGCGCCAACGCCAGAACCGAGATTTTGCGCAAGTCAACTTTTTGCGTACGCGAAAGTGTCAAAAGCACATCGAGCGGACCCTCAAACCCGTCGACGTCCACAATCAAAGCCTCGGCGGCCAGCCGATCGGCAACCGAGACCGGGTCTTCGCTGAAAAGGTTATCCTGCATATACCTGCCCGCCCATTAGGGCAGATAGTTCCGCCTCGGCGGCTTGGATGTCAAGTTCCTGTGGCGGTTGTCTCCGGGCCAGCGCCCGATCTGCGCGGGCTTGTGCCGCATCCGACATCTCACCAGCGGCTTCGAGCACCTGCGCGCGTTCTTCAAAGGCCCCGTTGCAGTGCAAAGCAACATCGCATCCAGCGTCCAGTGCCTTTCGGGCCAAGTCGGCGGGCGCGCCGTTCAGGGCTTTCATCGTGATATCGTCGGTCATAATCAGACCGTCGAAACCGATGCGCCCCCTAATCAACGTCATCATTCCAGCAGAAATCGTCGCGGGCCTTGGATCGATCTGGTCATAAACCAAATGCGCCGTCATCCCCATCGGCAAGTCGTTCAGCGCGCGGAATGGTGCAAAATCTGCTGCTTCCAGTGCACTTAGAGAAAGATCCACATGCGGCAACTCGTGATGACTGTCGAGCGTCGACAGACCGTGGCCGGGCATGTGCTTTACTACCGGCAACACTCCGCCATCAAAGTGTCCGTTGGCAACGGCTCGACCAATCGCGGACACTTTTTCGGGATCGGACCCATAGCAGCGGTTCTTCAGGAACGCATGAGTACCCTCGCGGGCCAGATCGACCATCGGTGCACAATTGCTGTCGATGCCCAATTCCAGCAGTTCATGCGCGATCAGACGATAGCGCAGATACATCGCGCGCTCGGCCTGATCTCCGGCATGCGCGACATGATCCAAAGGGGGCAACCATTCACGGGCTAAAGGTGCGCGCAGACGTTGTACGCGGCCACCTTCCTGATCGACTGTGATTAGGCAATTTCGGCCAACCGCCTCGCGGAAGTCCTCGCACAAGGCGCGGGTCTGGTCAGCGGATTCGATGTTGCGGGCAAACAGAATGAACCCGAACGGGTTCATCTCTTTGAACAAAGCTTTTTCATCCGGCGTCAGGCGCAGCCCTTCGGCATCGGTGATAACCGCGCCAAATCTCACCGGACGGCGACCGGGATACAGTCTGCACCCTGCGCGACTAGGGCCGCGCAAAACTGGCGCGAGTCGCTCAGATCATCAAACCCCATGACACGCAGGCGATAGAAGGTTCGTCCTCCGCTTGAGGTCTTCTGGATAACACGCTGTTTTCCATCCATATATTCTCCAAATCGGCCATTCAAACGTGCCCATTCGGCCTGCGCCACATCGGCGCTTTCGTATGCCCCAAGCTGAGCAAGTCGCGTGCCTTTGGTCAATGTATCAGGATCAACATCCAGACCAACAGCAGCCTTTACTGCAGCATTGATCGCAGCTTCCGTAGCGCTGTTGGACGAAATAGAACTTGGCGTAGCGCGGGCTGGACGCACATGCGGACGCAGCGACCGGCGCACACCAGGCAGTGCAGCAATCTTAGGGTCGGGCTGTTGCGCTGCGTAATCAGCCGGATCAATCGCGGGCTCTTCTTTGGGCGTGACCAGGGAAGCCAATTGCACGCCCTGCTCAGGCGTCTGTTCAGGCAGAGGTTCGGCGGCGAGCCCTTCGGCCAGAGCGTTCACGATCGCCTGATCAGTGGCGGGTTCCTCAATCACTTGCACTGCATTTGTGGCCTCAAGCGCGGTCATGGGCGTGTCTTCATCAGTCAGAGACACGGGGCGCGGTGCGAGGATCAGACGATCTGCCGGCGGTGCAGCAGTCCCGACAGCGGCAACTGCATTCACCGCTAGGCCCTGATGATCAGCAGGCGTCCCGCCGGGATTTTCGGGCTGCACGCGCATGGGTCCTTCGGCGGCGCGCACGACCGGTACCCCGCTGACGTCGCGCATGATCAGTTGGTAGCCCCAAACGCCGACTCCGGCGACCAGCGCCAAAGACGCAACCGCACCAAGCACGTTGACAATACGGCCCAGCCCAGCGCCTGCGCGCGGGGCGTCATCATAGCTATAGCTTTCATCAGGATAATCATACGCATCTTCAGGATGCGATTGATTCGAGTAATGCATCTGCTCGGGGCTATGCTGCCCCGAGTAATCGTAACGTGCCATTTCCGCCTCACCGCCCGATTGCGCCGCAAATAGTGGCGCGCGGGTCATTTCTTGTCTGCCTCAGACCGGCGGTTCGGGCGATATTTGTTATCGCATCTCCTGCGCCGGGGTAACGCCAAGAATACCCAAGCCCGCTGAAATCACAACAGAAACAGCCCGGGCCAGTGCGATTTTCGATTGGCTTGTGGCAACATCGCCATCCTGAATGAAACGCAACTGGGTTTCGTCATTGCCCTTGTTCCACAGCGCGTGGAAATCTCCTGCCAATTCATAGAGATAGAAGGCAACCCGGTGCGGTTCATTTGTGCGAGCGGCGATTTCAACCAGACGTGGCCATTCTGCCAGCTTCTTGGCAACGGTCAGCTCAGAGGCGTGGTCGATCTTGCCCAGATCTGCCCCTGATAGCGTAGCATCATCGGCAGAAATCCCGGCCTCAGCGGCGCGGCGCAGCACACTCATGACGCGGGCATGGGCGTATTGGACGTAGAACACCGGGTTTTCGCGGCTTTGTTCCAACACCTTGTCGAAATCGAAATCCAGCGGTGCGTCGTTCTTGCGGGTCAGCATCACGAAACGGGTTACATCAGGCCCGACCTGATCGACTACATCGCGCAACGTGACAAAGTTCCCTGCCCGCTTGGACATCTTGAATGGCTCGCCATTCTTCCACAGCTTCACCAATTGGGTAAGCTTGATATCCAGCGGCACCTTACCATCGGAAAGGGCCGAAACGGCCGCCTTCATCCGTTTGACATAGCCGCCATGGTCCGCACCGAACACATCGATTAGCGCGTCAAACCCACGGCTCACCTTGTCATAATGATAAGCGATATCCGGGGCGAAATAGGTCCAGCTGCCGTCCGATTTCTTGACCGGGCGGTCGACGTCATCCCCGTGTTCGATCGACTTGAACAAGGTCTGCTCGCGCGGTTCCCAATCCTCGGGTTTCTTACCCTTGGGCGGCTCAAGAACGCCTTCGTAGATCAGGCCCTTGTCGGTTAGCGACTGAAGCGCAGCCTCGATCCGCCCTGTGCCGTAGAGCGACTTCTCTGAGAAGAACACATCCATCTCAACACCCAGCGCCTTCAGGTCGGCGCGGATCAGGTCCATCATAGCGTCGGTTGAGAATTCGCGCAGCTCTTCCAGCCATACGCTTTCTGGCTTGTCGATCAGGCTGTCGCCGTATTTCTCTTTCAGCGCCTGACCGATCGGGATCAGGTAATCGCCGGGATAGAGACCTTCTGCGATCTCAGGGCTCAGCCCGTTAGCCTCGCGATACCGTTCATATGCCGACCGCGCCAGCACATCCACCTGCGCGCCGCCATCGTTGATGTAGTATTCGCGGGTCACCTCATGGCCCGAATAGGCCAGCAAGCTTGCCAGCGCATCACCGAACACAGCCCCCCGCGTGTGGCCCACATGCAGCGGGCCGGTCGGGTTGGCCGAGACATACTCCACGTTCACCTTCTGACCATGTCCCATGGTCGAACGGCCATAATCGGTGCCCTTTTCCAGCACCGCAGCCAACACTCCCTGCCAAACCGAAGACGCAAGCCGCAGGTTTAGAAAACCCGGGCCCGCCACCTCGGCGCTGGTGATCCGGTTGTCTGCAGACAGCTTGCCCGCAAGCACATCCGCAATGTCCCGCGGCTTCATCTTCGCCGGTTTCGCCAGTACCATCGCCGCATTGGTCGCCATATCGCCATGCGCCGCATCGCGCGGAGGCTCAACTGCCACGTTGTCAAAGCTCAGCCCCTCAGGCAGCGCGCCTTCGGACTGCATCTGCGCCAGCGCGTCCAGTACCAGGCCGCGGATCTCGGAAAACAGGTTCATTTCGGATGTCCTTTTGCTTGCCGCGGGGTTTACCACGCAAAGCGCCAAGGTCAATGGACGCCTAAATTTTGCGCTTGGATTAACCGCTATCAGGGCTAAGGTCGGGGAAAACCGTGACCGGAGCCCCTGAATGCGCCTTACCCTGCCGATCGCCTTGTTGCTGACCACCGCCTTGCCCACATGGGCCGAGATGCCCTCACCTCAAGGCCACGTGCTGCTGACGCTCGGTGGCGCCGTCACCGAAACCAACCTGCCCGCGCGCGGCGAGAATGACGGCGGATTGTTGGGTTTTCTCGAAGTCACCCATACCGGTGCAGCAGGCTTTGACGCGGCTATGCTGGACGGGTTGGAACAGATCGAAATCACCATCCCCTACGGCCCGCCAGAGAACCAGCGCGACTATACCTTCGCTGGCCCGCTGTTGTCTGACGTAATGACGATGGCAGGTGCCAGGCGCAAATCCGCCCTGCCCATGGCTATGGATGGCTATCAGGCTGAAATCCCATGGGAAAGCATCGAGACACATCAACCCATCGTGGCCACCCACGCGGATGGCGTGCCGATGGGCATTGGTAGTTACGGCCCCACGATGATCGTTTTCCCGCCCACGAATGATGCTGAACTGGCTCAAACACAAGCCAGCCAACAGGTCTGGGCCATCGCCTATATTGCGATCGAGTGATCTCCGGTAAGCCGGGCATGGTCTTGCAGCGCAAACCTGTCGGTCATGCCCGCGATATAATCCGAGACGATGCGGGCCAGCGCGGTCTCATCCTTTGCCGTCTCGATATCGACATGCCAGTGCCCGGGCATCTGTTTCGGGTCGGACAGGTAAATCGGAAACAGTTCCTCAACCACCTTGCTGACACTGGCGCGCACTTCCATCACGCTCGGTGCGCGATACATGCGCGAAAACAGGAAGGCGCGGATCTGTTTGAGATTCGCCCAAAGATCATCCGAGAATTGAATGACCGGATAACCCAGATGGCGGATATCCTCGACCGACTGCGCCCCCGAGACCGCTATCAACGCGCGTGAGGTGTCGATAACATCCGAAACCATGACGCCAAATACCCGTCTGAGCGCCTCGTGCCGACGGCGATAAGGGTCAAGACCCGGAAATTTGGCATCCACTTCGGCGAAACAGGCATCAATTATGGGAAGCTGCTGAATGTCTTCATCTCTGAACAATCCCGCCCGCAATCCGTCAAACAGATCGTGGTTGTTGTAGGCAATGTCGTCTGACAACGCCGCGACCTGCGCCTCGGCGCTCGCATGGGTGTGAAGTTCGAGGTCAAAGCCCCGATTACACTCGGCCAATGCCCAAGGCAATGCACCAGTGACCGGCCCGTTGTGCTTGGCTATCCCTTCCAGACATTCCCAGGTCAGGTTGCACCCATCGAACTCGGCGTAGTGACGCTCAAGTTTGGTTACGATCCGAATGGCCTGCGCGTTGTGATCGAAGCCACCATATGACTCCATCAACGCATGCAGAGCGTCCTCGCCCGTGTGACCAAACGGTGTATGCCCGAGGTCATGCGCCAACGCGACCGCTTCGGTCAATTCGCCGTTCAGGCCTAAGGCCCCGGCAATCGTTCGGGCCACCTGAGCCACTTCTATGGAATGCGTCAGGCGGGTTCGATAACTGTCACCCTCATGCTCAACAAACACTTGGGTTTTGTGTTTGAGGCGCCTAAACGCGCTGGCATGAATTATCCTGTCACGGTCGCGCTGAAAGCATGACCGAAAACTGCTTTCCTCCTCAGGTACAAGCCGCCCCCTTGCGCGGCCTGGGTCCGAGGCAAAACCCGCTCTGTCCAAAGGTCTTGTCCTTGTCGCCTGTCGTCAGGTTCCATATATTGTACGATGCTAAGGAAATAAACCTTTGGAGACCGGCATGAATCTGCCCCCAACAGTCACAGAACGCGCCTTTGAACGCCTGGCCGAAATCGGTGCCGCAGATCAGGGCCAGGCCCTGCGTGTCGCTGTGGAGGGTGGCGGATGTTCCGGATTTCAATATGAGATCGCCCTGGATGTGCCGAAAGAGGACGATTTGGTGCTAGAGGGCAAAGGCCAAAAGGTCATCGTCGACTCGATCTCTCTGCCGTTTCTGGAGAACGCGGTAATTGATTTCACACAGGAACTCATCGGCGCGCGCTTCGTGATTGAGAACCCCAACGCCACGTCTTCCTGCGGCTGCGGCACATCGTTCTCGATGTAGCTCCGGTGGGGGCTTTGCCCCCACACCCCCAAGGTATTTTTAGCCAGATGAAGAGGGATCCGCTCTCTGACAGTCAAAGTCAGAGAACTTCACCTGGCGCGGTCATCGGCGCCTCCGCCTGTACCGCATACTCAGTTTTGACGAATATGGTTAAGAATCCGTTTCTTCATCTGGCCCAAAATACCTCGGAGCGCGAGGCAGAGCCTCGCTTACTTGTTCGGCAACTTGCCGTTGCGTGTATTCTGCGCGATAGGTTGCCAATGGCACCGGAGGATCACGCATGAAAATCGCCACATTCAACATCAACGGTATCAAGGCACGGGCCGAGGCGTTACCTCGCTGGTTGGATGAGGCGCAGCCCGATGTTGTGTTGCTGCAGGAAATCAAATCTATTGATGAGAATTTCCCCCGCGAGATTTTCGAGGAGCGCGGATATAACGTTGAAACCCACGGGCAAAAGAGCTTCAACGGCGTTGCAATCCTTTCGAAATTGCCGCTTGAGGATGTCTCCCGTGGGTTGCCCGGTGATGAAAGTGATGAGCAGGCGCGCTGGATCGAAGCTACTGTCATAGGAAAGAGAGCACTGCGCCTCTGCGGATTGTATCTGCCAAATGGCAATCCGGTGCCGGGGCCGAAATATGACTACAAGCTTGAGTGGATGGAGCGCCTCTATGATCGTGCCCGCGATTTGATGGCATCAGAGGAACCCGCGTTGATGGCCGGGGATTACAATATTATTCCGCAGGCCGAAGATGCCAAGCGCCCCGACGCCTGGCGCGAGGATGCGCTTTTTCGACCCGAAAGTCGCGCTGCATTCCGCAAGGTATTGAATCTGGGCTTCACTGAAGCCTTTCGCGCGCGAACGCAAGGCCCTGGTCATTACTCATTCTGGGATTATCAAGCCGGCGCGTGGAACAGAAACGACGGGATTCGCATCGATCACTTTCTTCTGACGCCGCAAGCTGCAGATTTGATGCGTGATTGCAGGATCGATGCCGAAGTGAGGGGGCACGAAAAACCTTCGGACCATGTGCCGGTCTGGGTTGATCTCGACCTGTGAACGCTTACGCGGTCGCGTCGTAGCTATAGATCCACTCGTAGCGCCGTGCCAAGCGTGGACCAACCGCCATTAAGGCGGCCTGTGCGGCCAGCCTCATTGGCCCACGAAGATGGAAATTACGCGCATTTGCGCCTGCGGCGCCAACCACTTGCCTGGCACGCGGTCGTCGAGTGGCTTCATAGGTAGCCAATGCGCGGGCGACGCCTGAGTTGTCCTGGAACGCGCGTGTCAGGACCCAGGCATCTTCCAGTGCTAGGCAAGCTCCTTGGGCCATAAAAGGCAACGTCGGGTGCGCAGCATCCCCAAGCAAGGCCAATCGCCCATTCTGCCAGATTTGGGCCACGGGGCGCAGAAACAGCGCCCAAAGGTGAACCTCGTCAATCTTTGACAATATGTCACCAACCGGTCCGCCAAAATCGGCGAACCGGGTTCGCAGGTCGTCGGGATCACCCTGACGTCGCCAGCCTTCCTCTTTCCAGTCGGAACGCTCTTCTATGGCCACGATGTTCACGAGGCGTTGATCGCGCAGCGGGTAGGTTACCACGTGCCGGCCTGGCCCCATCGTCAAGGACGCGCATGGCAGTTCTTCTCGCTGGGTCCAGGGGATCGTTGCTCGCCAGGCAACCTGATGGGTGAAAACCGGGACCTCGGGGCCATTCAAGATCGGGCGGATAGTGCTGCGCCCACCGTCTGCAGCGATCGCGCATTCCGCACGCAGCCTTTCGCCGCTTTCCAGAACGATCTCGGCTTCGCTTGAGTGTTTATGAACCGTGGCGACAGGTGCATCCAGCCGAATATCCACCCCAGAGCGCAAGGCGGCTTTGTGCAACAGGTCCAGCAGATCTGCCCGGTGATAATAGTAAGTCGACCCAGCGGCAGGGACCGGGACCCGACTGATCACGCGCCCATTACGGTAATCGCGCAAAACGGTCCCACCCGAGTTTTGTCCGGCCTCAGGCACCTTACCAGCTACGCCTAGCGCACGCAGTACCGCCATCCCGTTCGCACTGATTTGCAATCCAGCACCAACTTCGGTCAGTTCTGGGGCCTGCTCCAGAACCGTCACCTGAGCACCCTGACTTCGCAGTGCGAGTGCCGCGGCCATGCCCCCAATGCCGCCGCCAATGACGCAGAAATTCAGACCATTGATATTCATGGACCTGCCATAACGCAAAAACGCCGAGGCGACAGGCCCCGGCGCAGTTGTTTTGTTGCAATTTCCCAGCGATCAATCGTCGCGGTGGACCTTTTCGCGGCGCTCGTGACGCTCTTGCGCCTCAAGCGTCATAGTCGCGATAGGACGCGCATCTAGGCGCTTGAGCGAGATCGGATCACCGGTCTTCTCGCAATATCCATACTCCCCTTCTTCGATCCGGCGCAGGGCCGAGTCGATTTTTGCCACCAGCTTACGCTGACGATCTCGGGTGCGCAGTTCCAGCGCACGGTCGGTCTCTTCGCTTGCGCGGTCAGCGACATCGGGAATGTTTCGGGTGTTGTCCTGCAGACCTTCGATCGTATCACGGCTGCCTGCGAGTAGTTCTGTCTTCCAATCCATCAGCTTGCGGCGAAAATACTCAAGCTGGCGATCATTCATGAAAGGTTCATCTTCAGCCGGACGGTAATCTTCCGGCAGAAAAACTTCCTGCTTCATATTTGCTCCCTCGGTATGGCCTGAAACGTCGGTTGCGATTGTATTACCTGACATTCGGCACCCCCTTCTGCGGAGCGTTTATCCGACGGGGCAGAGATTGTCACTACACAAACGTATGCCTCGCCGCCGCGTCACTCCGACTGCTCTAATATTGAGACTTGTAACAACAAAACCTTGTTTTTCTGTGGTTCTCGCAAGGCGTTTTTCAGGCAGCTTCAACCCCTGCGATACCCCGCCCCGAACGAATCGCCCAATACAGATTGGACTTACAGCCCATTCCATCCTTTCGCGACGCTGCGGCCCGGCTTGTAAATAACCTTGCCTCTCTGTAACCCGAGCAGAGCAAACCCAGCCCGCATTCCGCGGAAACCACATGAGGGGTCCCATGACCGCACGTTTTCAAGGCACCGCAGAATATGTTGCCACCGACGATCTGAACATTGCCGTGAACGCGGCCGTCACGCTGGAACGCCCGCTGCTTGTCAAGGGCGAACCCGGAACCGGCAAAACCGAGCTGGCGAAACAGGTCGCAGGCGCGCTGGGGTTGACGATGATTGAGTGGAATGTGAAATCCACAACGCGCGCGCAGCAGGGGTTGTATGAATACGATGCGGTCAGCCGTCTACGTGACAGTCAGCTAGGTGATGAGCGCGTGCATGATGTTTCGAACTACATTCGCAAGGGGAAGCTATGGCAGGCATTCGATGCGGATGAAAAGGTCGTGCTACTGATCGACGAGATCGACAAGGCTGATATCGAATTCCCCAACGATCTATTGCAAGAACTCGATAAGATGGAGTTCCACGTCTACGAGACCGGCGAGACGATCCGTGCCAAGAACCGCCCTATCGTCATAATCACGTCGAACAACGAAAAGGAGCTACCTGACGCATTCCTGCGCCGCTGCTTCTTTCACTACATCCGCTTTCCAGACGAAGCCACGATGCGCCGTATCGTCGAAGTCCATCACCCCGGCATCAAAGATGCGCTGCTAACCACCGCGCTGACCCAGTTCTACGAAATCCGCGAAACGCAGGGTTTGAAGAAAAAGCCCTCGACCTCGGAAGTGCTGGACTGGCTGAAACTGCTCTTGGCTGAGGACTTGAGCGCTGAGGACCTTAAACGCGACGGTGTGAATGCACTGCCCAAGCTACATGGTGCGCTTCTAAAAAATGAGCAGGACGTACACCTGTTTGAACGGCTGGCCTTTATGGCACGTAGCAAGCGGTGATCACAGCTTGTCATCGGTACGGTCGGGTGTCAGCATTACATCAACGAAAGACCCCGCGCCAATCGGGCCTCCAGAGCAGGAAATAATAAAATGACTAACGCCCTCACAATTCGTCCCTTGCGACCAGAAGACCGGGATCAATGGGCCGAAATGTGGCGTGACTACCTGGCATTTTATGAAACCAAAGTGCCGGATTCGACTTTCCAAAGCACCTTTGCGCGGCTCTTAGGTGATGATCCGAATGACTTTTCCTGTATTGTCGCGGATTTGGATGGGCAACTGCTTGGACTGACCCACTACCTGTTTCATCGCCACGCCTGGAAGGAAGAAAGTGTCTGCTATCTGCAGGATCTCTATGCCCGCCCAGAAGCGAGAGGCACCGGAGTTGGGCGCGCCCTGATTGAGGCCGTCTATGAAGAAGCGGACAGGCAGAAAGCCCCCTCAGTCTATTGGCTGACGCAGGAAAACAACCATACCGCACGCAAACTCTATGACCGCATCGGCAAGTTGTCGCCGTTTCTGAAGTATCAGCGACCATGAGGCTTTTGGGCGCAACTCTCCTTCTGGCGGCGCTGTCTGCCTGCACCACGGTCGACCGGATCGAGACGCCGACTCGTACCCAGGTGACTGAAGCTTCGCTGCCGCCGTCTAAATCCTTCGGCGCTGCTCGTCCAAGCCCGCCTGCCCGTTCAAACAAGAACATCGCCGCAGATTTCCTATCGCTGCATTTCGCACTTGAGAGCGGCGCAGAGTTGCCCGTTTTCACCCGGTTTGATGGACCCATCACGGTGCGTCTGACTGGGACACCGCCACCAACGATGCAGACCGACCTGAGCCGGCTACTGACCCGGTTGCAACGTGAGGCGAAGATCGACATCCGGCAGATTCCAGAGGGTCAGGCGAACATCACGATCGAGGCTGTAAGCCAGAAACAGATCCGCCGCATCCTGCCGCAGGCCGCCTGTTTCGTCGTGCCCAACTCTTCAAGTCTGGAAGAATACCGCCGTGACAGGCGCAAAAGTAAAAGCAACTGGACCGAACTGCGAAAACGTGAACGGATCGGGATATTCATCCCCTACGATGCCAGCCCACAGGAAATTCGGGACTGCCTACATGAAGAATTGGCTCAGGCACTTGGACCTCTGAACGACCTCTATCGCCTAACCGATTCAGTATTCAACGACGACAATTTCCACACGGTTCTGACCGGATTCGACATGTTGATCCTGCGCGCAGCCTATGCGCCTGAGCTGCAAAATGGCATGACACGTGAACAGGTGGCGGCGGTTCTGCCCGGCGTACTCAGCCGGCTGAACCCCAGAGGGGATCGGGTTGCGCCACAACAGGTTACTGAGACACCTCGGGCCTGGATTAACGCAGTTCAACGCGCCTTGGGGGCTGGCGCTGGTACGGCCAAACGCGTCAACGCTGCGAACGAGGCAGCGCGAATTGGACAACAGCAAGGCTGGACCGACCACCGCCGCGCCTATCCGCATTATCTGCTGGGGCGCATGGGGCAATTCGACGACCCCGAGGCGGCGCAGCAGCAATATGAAATTGCCCTGAAATACCTGAATGCCACCCCGGGAACGGAAATTCAGCGCGCTCATATCACGGCACAAACCGCAGCCTTTGCTTTGGCACAGGGTCAGGGCACCGAGGCCCTGCCCGAATTGAACAAAGCAATCAATGTCATGACCAAGGCCGAGAACGCCGCCCTTCTGGCCACCCTGCTGCTGCTCAAATCCGAGGCACTGCGGCAGTCCGGTCAACTAGATCAGGCACGTCGCGTTCGGCTGGACAGTATCGGATGGGCACGTTACGGCTTCGGCTCGGATTTGGTGGTGCGCTCGGTCACACAAGACATCGCGCAGTCAGCCGCCACAAGCACGGGTGGATAACGTCACATGATAGTGGTTCTGGGCATGGCTATTCTGGGCGCGATTCTGGGCGCGTTGACAGCACGCAAACGTAACGGAAGCGGTGCTGATATGGCTCAATACGCTGCAGGTTACGGCATTGCCTTAGCGTTGGTCGGGCTGGTGATTTCACTGGTCATTGTCCGCCTGGTATAGAACGATGTTCCTGCCCTTCTTCGAAAACCTCCGAAACGCTGGCATTCCCGTATCTCTGCGCGAATACCTGACGTTTCTGGAAGGGATGAAAAAGGGCTTGGCGACATACGATGTCGAGGCGTTTTACTATCTCGCCCGCGTTTCGATGGTGAAAGACGAGCGCAACATCGACAAGTTCGACCGTGCCTTTGCCGCCAGTTTCGGAGGGTTGGGTGAAATCAGTTTCGATCAAGTACTCGAGGCGGTCGATATTCCTGCCGAGTGGCTTGCAAAGATGGCCGAAAAGCACCTGTCGGATGAAGAAAAAGCCGAGATCGAGGCGCTTGGTGGCTTTGAGAAGCTGATGGAGACGCTACGCGAGCGCCTCAAGGACCAACAGGGTCGCCATCAGGGCGGTAACAAGTGGATCGGCACCGCGGGCACCTCACCTTTCGGCGCCTATGGCTACAACCCCGAAGGCGTGCGCATCGGCCAGAAAGAAAGCCGCCATCAGCGTGCCGTAAAGGTCTGGGACAAGCGCGAATTCAAGAATTTAGATGACACTGTTGAACTGGGCACCCGGAACATCAAGGTCGCTCTGAAGCGCCTTCGCCGCTGGGCCCGCGAAGGCGCTGCCGAAGAGCTTGATCTGGACGGAACGATCAAGGCAACAGCTGAACACGGCTATCTGGATGTCAAAACCCGACCCGAACGACACAACGCCGTCAAAGTGCTTTTGTTTCTGGACGTGGGCGGATCGATGGACCCGCATATCAAGGTCGTCGAAGAACTGTTCTCAGCGGCCCGAACCGAATTCAAACATCTGGAATACTACTACTTCCACAATTGCCTCTATGAAGGCGTCTGGCGCGACAATCGCCGCCGCTGGGATCAGCAAACTCCGACGCACGAGGTCTTGCGCACATACGGGCCGGACTACAAATGCATCTTTGTCGGCGATGCCTCGATGAGTCCCTACGAGATCGCTTATCCCGGCGGTGCAAATGAGCATTGGAATCAGGAATCTGGCCAAGTCTGGCTGGGCCGTGCACGCGAACAGTGGACATCGAACCTGTGGATCAATCCAGTGCCAGAGAAGTATTGGGAATATACCCATTCGATCGGCATGATCCGTGAGATATTCGAAGATCGCATGGTACCCATGACGCTGGCGGGTTTGGAACAAGGTATGCGGGAACTGACGCGATAGTCACCGTCGGAGTCCTTGTTTTTTCAGAAACCGGAAACAATAGGCCCATTTTTCAGAGATATTCGCGTCAAAAGAACCACCAAAGAAACAATCTCGGCAAAATTCCCTGCCTCTCTCGAATTCGTGATATACGACAAAGGGATTGAAGCTGGGGGGCTGAGATGACCATTTCAAAACTACGAAATATCCTGACATCTGTTTTGACCATTACAGCGTTCGCAATTGCATCGGGTGCGACCGCGACATTGGTACTTTCCCCTGACGCCGCTTATGCCAAGAATGATAATGGCAATGGAAAGGGCCGCGGCGGCGGCAAAGGTAATTCTGGAAAAAGCAACGATGGCAACAAAGGCAAGGGTAAGTCCGGAAAAGGCAACGACGGCAACAAAAGTGGCGAAAAGGGAAAATCCGGCAGAGCTAAGGGTTCCAAAAGCGCGGGTAAAGATGCCGGCAAGGCCAACTCCAAAACGCACCGCGTGGAAAAGGCTTTCGGGTTTAACAAGAAGCAAAAGGCAAAACACCACCGGTCAGCCAAAACCTCTGCTAAAGCTAAGGGACGGAACGGCAAGGTACAAAAGACCACACTGGCGGGCTTTGGAAGAGAGTTTAAACGCGATGTCGAGCAACTATTTGGCAAGCGTTCGCCGGTAAAAACCAAGTCAAGCGCGAACCGGGTAAAGAAATCGTACCGCAAGGCGTCGGTGGCTCCGGTTGAGTATTCCCCGCGACCTGTTGCTCGCACAGATTATAAATCCAAGCACTATGACAATAAGAAGCCCAGCAAGCGTCGCTATCGCGACCCGCTTGTTGCAGCGATCACCGATCCCGATGGCTCGGACAAGCTGCGCAACCTGAATGCGTCTAAGGCAGCAGCCCCGGCGTTCCGCAATGCTTCACCCAACAGCAATGTCGGCAGAATCGCGACCTATCAGGCGGCGGCGGAAACCTATTACGACCTGCGCGGTGACCTCTATGAGACCCGTCGCGAACTGCGTGATCTGAACGAAGACTACGATGGCCGCAGCAGCGAAGACATCGCCGATGATATCGCCGCACTTGATCCTGCGGACCCGGACTACGATGACAAGCTGAGTGCGCTTGAGGATGAACTGCGCGATGCTGAAACCTATGAGGAGGCGCGCGACGATCTGCGCGCTGATCTGAGGGATCTGAAATACGAAACCCGCGACGCGTTGCAAGATGCGGAGGCTGCCTTTTATGACGCTTCGAAAGGGCGTACATTGACCAAGGCGACGCTGGGCGAGTTCCACGGCAATCTCGATCTGCCACAGCCAAACCACCGGCACAAGGACTGGGCAACGGTCCAGCCGGTGCCTTACGATCCTGACGGCTACCGCTATTCGGATGATAAGAAGTTCTATGATGAAACCGACTATCGACTGCGCTACGACAAGCCATATTCCGATCGCAATAAGAACCGCTACCGCTATTATCGCGACCCGCTTGTTGCAGCGATCACCGATCCCTATGGCTCGGACAAGCTGCGTAACCTGAATGCGTCTAAGGCAGCGGCCCCAGCGTTCCGCAACGCTTCACCCAACAGCAATGTCGGCAAAATCGCGACCTACCAGGCGGCGGCGGAAACCTATTTCGACTTACGCGGTGACCTCTATGAGGCGCGCCGTGAACTGCGTGATCTGAACGACGACTACGATGGCCGCAGCAGCGAAGACATCGCCGATGATATCGCCGCACTTGATCCTGCGGACCCGGACTATGATGACAAGCTGAGTGCGCTTGAGGATGAGCTGCGCGATGCTGAAACCTACGAGGAGGCGCGCGACGCTCTGCGCGCGGATGTGAGGGACCTGAGAGTTGATGCTCTGGTCGCAGAAAAGGAAGCTGAACGCGCATTTTTTGAGGCTTCGAAGGGCGAGGTCTTAACCAAGCAGTCCCTTGCCGAGTTTCATTCGAACCTGCACCTGCCCTCGCCAGGCAGGTAAGGCTGGATTTAGCCGCATAACTGATCGGACGTGAAGGGCGAGTTACCGCTTGCCTCCTCGGGGCGGGCCGCCCATATCTAACTCATGCTTCGCTTAACACCCATCCTGCTGGCCATAGCCTATGCCGTTGTGATGTACCGGATATCCGTCTGGCGCACGCATCGTGAGTTGGATGCGAAGTCCACCGAACTGGCCGATCCTGCGCTAAAACGCATGACGGACCGGCTGGCTGCAGCCTTGGAGATTGATCGGGTCCCAGTCTACATCTACGAGATCGATCCGGTGAACGGGCTGGCAGCGCCGGATGGGCGTATTTTCATCACTCGCGGTTTTTATCGCAAATTTGGCAACGGCGAAGTATCAGCGGAAGAAATGGCAAGCGTAATCGCGCATGAATTGGGCCATGTCGCCCTTGGCCACGCCCGGCGGCGGATGATTGATTTCTCGGGTCAAAACGCCCTGCGTGCTGCGCTGATGATGCTATTGAACCGCTTCATCCCGTTCATTGGAGCCTGGATTGCAAATATGCTGACTCATTTGCTGGCCTCCCGCCTGTCGCGGAGTGATGAATATGAGGCGGATGAATATGCGGCTGCGCTTTTGACAAAAGCCGGGATCGGGATTGGTCCACAGAAGTCTTTGTTCCACAAGCTTGAGGATCTGACACAGCAGCGCGCGGGCGTTGTGCCCGCTTGGTTGATGAGTCATCCAAAGACGGATGAGCGGATCGCAGCTCTGGAAGTACTTGAACAAAAGTGGGGCGTGGGAGTTTAGGATAGGAGCGAGGGGCCAGCCCCTCGCGCTCCCCGAGATATTTTTGGCCAGATGAATGGGATCCCGAATTAAGTACTCAGGGCTTTGCCAAGGCGCGGCAGGCGGGCTTTTTTCATTAAGCTGCGCAAGGTCCATTGAGCACCGGATAGCCGGTTGGCTTCAGCAAGGACCGCTTTGGAAACCTGCGTCATGCCTTCGGGGTCGGACAGCCAGAGTTCATGCAGCAGCCCGTCCGGATCGCGCCGCTCAAGCCCTTCGTCGGCCAACATATTCTTGGGAAAGTCCTTGGCATTGACGGTGACAATGACATCTGCTGAGCTTGTGACCGCCGTTGCGAGAACGTGGATGTCGGCGGCATCCGGCAACCATAGGCGCTGTTCAACACCGAGGTTGGCGGGTTGCTCGGCATTTGGCCATTGGGCCTGAACCAGCGCGATTTCGGCGCGCGCCTGCGCCTCTCCCTCGGGGCCGAGTTTGCGGGCGGCACGGGCCCATTCTTCGAGGATACGTGCAGACCAGACGGGCGTGAAATAACCAAGCCTCGCAACGCCCAACAGCATCTCTCGCATCACCGTTGGATAGATGACGCAGGTATCAAGAACCGCCTTCACAGACGGTAAAACACGGCTTTGAGGTAGCCGCTTTCTGCCAGCTGCGGCAATTGTGGATGGTCCGGCCCGGCAAAGCCAGTTCGGATCAGTTGGGCCTGTCGTCCTGCCCGTCCGATCCCACGGGATGAGGCATCGCGGAAGCGGCCCAGATCAGCGGCATGAGAACAGGAGCAGAGGCCAAGATACCCGCCCGGTTTGACCAGCGGAGCCGCCAGACGTGCGGTACGCTCATAGGCGCGCAAACCTGCATCCAACGCCTGTTTCGAAGGTGCAAAAGCCGGAGGATCACAGATGACGACGTCGAACAACGCGCCCTCTTCGCCGAGTTTGGTCAGTATATCAAAGGCGTCGCCTTGTCGGGTCTGGAAACGGGCAGAAAATCCTGAGGCTTCAGCGCCCTTCGCCGCCAGTTCGAGCGCCGCTGCCGAGCCGTCAACGGACAACGCCTGCGCTGCGCCGCCCGCCAGCATGGCCAGACCAAAGCCTCCGACGTGGCTGAATACATCCAGCACCTGCGCCTCGGGGTGAACCAACTTGGCGGCAAACGCGTGACTGGGGCGTTGGTCATAGAACAGGCCGGTTTTCTGTCCACCAGTCAGGTCAGCCATGTAGGTTGCGCCATTCATTGGCACCGGCAGAGGCTTATCGGGCGCGATGCCGCGCAAGGTCAGATTGGTGTCGTCCAACCCCTCGAGCACACGCGCGCGCCCCGAGGCGTTCTTCAGCACTGTGTCGACCCCGGTCACCTTGACCAGCGCGTCGGTCAGAGATTCAAGATGTGCCTCAGCCCAGGCTGCATTGGGTTGGATCACGCAGGCGTCTCCGAACCGGTCGATGATCACCCCGGGAAACCCATCCGCCTCGGCATGGATCAGGCGATAGTAAGGCGCATCGAACAGTCGCTCGCGCATCTCAAGCGCGCGGCGCAGACGGGTTTCAAACCAGTCCGCATCCAACTGCGCGCCGATATCGCGATCCAATACCCGGCACATGATCTTCGAGACCGGATTCACTGCGACCAGAGCGATTGGCGCGCGCTTCTCGTCTTCCAGCACAGCCAAGGACCCCGGCCCGATCTTGCGAGTCCGGCGGTCGGTGACGATGTCATTGGCATAGACCCAGGGAAACCCATGGCGCAGGCCACGCGCATTGGCCTTGGGTTTCAAACGGATACGGGGGCGGTCAGCTACGGGTGTCATGGCGCCCTCATAATCGTGAATGCACGGGGGTGAAAGCCCCGTTAACGATTGCGCTTGCGCCAGCCGCCACGACGCTTGGGGGCTTGGGCCGCCTGCAAACCCTCGGTCAGGACCTGCGTCATCGGATGATCAGCAGCCTGTTCCGAATAGACTGCGTGTAGGTTGGTCAAGGCCTGATTTTGATCAAGCTCTCCGGGCAGGCTCAGCGCCCAATCCAGAAAGATGCTGCGACACTCGGGCAAGGTGATGCCTTCAATGCGATACGCCTCGCGGATCAGGCCTTTGTGGTCATTCGGATCATCACTGCGTGCCATCTTCAACCCTTCCGACAACTGCGCCAATCAACGAGGCCGCAGTGCTGTAATTGTCTTGCAACGCGGATTGCAGCTGTTCGACCTGATCGAACCCGGTCGCCCGGCACAGAAAGGCCGTACCGCCTTCACCGATCTTATCGGCCTCGATCACCTTTCCCGACAGCAGGCGCGCCGCACATTGCACCGACCAGCATAAATCGTAACAACCCTTCAGGGTTTGCGCCTGCGCGACATCCAGCAGCCCGACAGCGACCGCCCCGTCCAGACCCGAGTGTACATCGCGCTGGGGCAATCCGGCCAGCAATGCGCCCGTCTCTGCCATCAGTTCGATATCCATCATGCGACCCGGCCCATTCTTTGCGTCCCAAACGCCCGCTGGTGCTTTGGCTGCGGCCAGTCTTTCGCGCATCTCGGCGACTTCTTTCAGCACCTTCTGGTGGTCGCGCGTTTGCGATAGGAATTCAGCGCGGAAGCTTTCGATATCCTCGGCCAGACCGGCGTCGCCTGCGACCACATGGGCGCGGGTCAAAGCAAGGTGTTCCCACACCCAGGCCTCATTCTGCTGATAGTTGGTGAAGCTGGCCCAGCTTGTAGCCACCGGCCCCTGATTGCCCGACGGGCGAAGACGCATGTCGACCTCATAAAGCCGTCCCTGTGACATTGGCGCGCTGAGCGCCGTGATCAAAGCCTGGGTGAAACGAGCGTAGTATGTCCGCGTTGCCAGCGGGCGAGGGCCATCGGACATGTCCTGATCCTGAGGATCGTAGATGACAATCATGTCCAGATCGGATTGCGAGTTGATGCGCCCTGCCCCAAGTGACCCCATGCCCAAAACCGCGGCGCCGCGCCCGGGCGCCGGTCCATGCTTTTTGGAGAACTGGTCGACAACGCAGGGCAGAACCGCCGCAATCACGGCCTGCGCCAGTTCGGCATATTGCTGCCCGGCCTGCGCCCCATCGATCAGTCCGCGCAGATGATGCACACCGATGCGAAAGTGCCACTCCTTGCACCAGCGACGTGCGAAATCGAGCTGTGTTTCATAGTCGCTGTCCTCTGCCAAGGCCTGCGTCAAGTCCGACTGCAAGGTCGCCTGCCCGGGCCAATCGCTGAAGAAACTGCCACCAATCACCGCATCAAAAACCGAGGCGTTGCGCGACAGATGGGTGGCGAGCGCATGTGACGTCCCAACGATATCGACCAGCAGATCAATCAGATGCGGGTTCGCTTCGAACAGGGAAAACAGCTGCACTCCAGCGGGTAATCCTGCCAAAAACCCATCCAGCGCCAGCAATGCTTCGTCGGGTTTCGCAGTTTTAGCCAATCGCGCTAAAAGTTCCGGTCTGAGCCGCTCGAATATCCGTGCACCACGCTGCGATCGAAGCGCCGGGTAAGTCGGCCAGCGGGCCAGCACACCCTTGTCAAACTCAACCTCCTGAAGCGGCACGGGTGCCGCGCCTGGTCCAGGGGCGAAGAACCCTTCGGTCAGTTCGTGCACTTCGGTCAGGCGGCGGGTCAGTTCGGCGGTCAATTCGGCGCTGCTGATCCCCATCAGGCACGCGACCCGTTCGAAACCGTCCTCTGAATTTGGCACCTTATGGGTCTGCGCGTCATGCACCATCTGGATTCGATGCTCGACCTCGCGGTGGGCACGGTAATGATCGGTCAGCTTCTCGGCGACATCTTCGGGCACCCAGCCTTTTGAGGCCAGCGCCGCCAGACCGGGAACGGTGCCCCGGACGCGAAGGTCTGGATCACGTCCGCCCGCGATTAATTGGCGGGTCTGGGTGAAGAACTCGATCTCTCGAATACCGCCCTGCCCCAGCTTCATATCGTGGCCGGGAATCGAGAGGCTTCCGCCCGTTCCCTTGTTCTCGCGTATACGCAGTCGCATGTCATGAGCGTCTTGAATGGCGGCAAAATCCAGATGCCGCCGCCAGACGAACGGGCGCAATGCATCAAGGAATCTCTGACCTGCCGCGATGTCCCCGGCGCAGGGGCGTGCCTTGATATAGGCCGCACGTTCCCACGTGCGCCCAAGGCTTTCATAGTAGCGCTCAGCCGCTTCCATCGCCAGACACACGGGTGTGACTGCCGGGTCCGGGCGCAGTCGCAGATCGGTGCGGAATACATACCCATCCGCCGTCTTGTCGCTGAGCGTGGCACAGAAATTCCGCGTGGCGCGCACCATTCCCTGACGGGCTTCATAGAAATCATCGGGATCGAAACGGGTTTCGTCGAACAGCACGATCAGATCGATATCCGAGCTATAATTCAGCTCATATGCGCCCATTTTGCCCATCGCCAGAATGACCATACCAGCTGCGGTTTCGACATCATTCTCGGTCATACCCGGCAGCTTGCCGCGCCGGATCAACGCAGCAATTTCGGCCTTCGCTGCCACATCTACGGCCAATGCGCCAAAGTCAGTCAGCGCGGCAGTTACCTTTTCCAACGGCCACGCACCCGCCAGATCGGCCAGCGCCGTCAGCAAGGCCATGCGCCTCTTCGCTTGCCGCAAACCGGGTTTCAACTGATCCGACGGCAGCGCGCGCGCCGCGTCCATCACTTCCGACAATGCCTGGTCCGGTTGCTGCAACGCGTGTGGCAACCAGTTCCTTTCTTGGTCAATCAACCCTTTCAGGTAGGGGCTAGAGCCCGCAGTTCCCGCGATCAACTCCCCCTGCTCGGCAGTCAAATCGGGCAGCGCCGCGCGTGTTTCGTCACCCAGATCGGTATGAAAAGCGCGCGGCAAGCGGTTGATAACAAGAGGCTGGCTCATGACCGTTCCAGTGGCGTGTCCTGGCTGAAACTGTTGATCCAGACATCGTGACGCCGCTCCCATAGGGATGAGATCAGCATCGCCTCCCATTCCTGTGCTTCGGGGCGTAGATAATCTGCCCTGTATGAGAGCAAAACCACATCCGCCGATAAGACGCGCAACCTGGTATCGCTGAGTTCATATTGCGCCATCGTAGGCGAATCGGCGAACTGGCCAACATGATCGTCGCGATTGGCAAAACCCGTTGGATACACGCCCAGAAAATCGGGGCTCAGCAGCGCCCGGTCGGCCTGTGCATTGCCTTCAACCAGCGCAGTCCATACCTGTTTTTCCAGCGAGAGGATCTGATCGAGTGACGGTGGGCTGGTGTTTTCAATATCTTCCATTTGCCTATGACTTGTGACGGCCGAAAATCAGATGCGGCCAGCGCACATGATCGGACAGAGTTGGCTTAGCCCTGTCCGATTGAACAGCAGAAAGGGCCGAATGTCCAAATCGTTATAGCCACTGATCCACTGGCGGCAAATCGAAAGTGAACGGATTTTCAATCCCCTGCCCGGCTAAATCCCACTCATCATAGTGCTCGTCTTCACGAAGCTGCAGAAACGCCGCCTCAAGCTGATCGTTCAAACTCACCAACTCGTCCCAGGCGTCACCCATATGAGCCTGGAACATCGCCAGTTGTTGGAACAAGCCATCTGGCAAAGGGCCAAATTCCACACTCCCCAGATCGCGAGCTGGGAAATACATATCCTCTTCAAACTCAAAAAAGCGCGACATTCCGTCGTTAAAGTCAATTTGGCCATCGAACGAGACCGCAGCAAATACTTCATAAAGACCGGTCTCATTCATTTCGAGCTCGAACGACACCTCAAAACTCAGCGCAAAATCAGAAATTCCGTTTTGATGAAGCTTGCCTGCGATCTCGACGACCTCGTAATAGCCGTATGACGCCAGAACCAGATCGCCATTTACATCGAACCCATGCACATCGAACATCTCCCCCAGTTCGCTGGCTATAGACAGATGCTGAAACTGTGCTGCCTGACTAATGTGAACGCCCTCAAATCCAAAGGCGGACCGGGCCTCATAAGAAACAGGTATGTCCGTTCCATGCATGCTTATGGTTTCAAGCGCGACTTGCTGTGTATGGTACAGCTCGGAAATGAGCGTGGCGCTTCCGCGTGTCGCGATCTCGTAGTTCACCATCGAAAGACTGAACTCAACCTCGTGAGACCCAGCGCCCTGATACGCGCTGACCGTGCTGTCGATCACCCCGTCCCAAAACCCGCGCAGTTCGATATCCGGCAGATCTTCTTTCCCTTCGAGATCATGGGGATCGAGGTTCAAAAAAGGCAAATCGACTTGATCAATCGAACTAGATACGCCGCCTTGCGAAGCTAGGCCTGGTTCGGTCGACAAGATGAAACTCTCCTCTGACCCGAACGGCCAATGAGTTGTGTTCACAACATTCATTTCAGCGACCTCCATTGATTGCTCCTCGGAAAACTATGTATTCAGCCATTGCGCAAACCCTATGGAAGGGTTTGATTATTAAGCGTTCTTAATAAAACGTTTAACCGATGGGCTGCGTCGCTCGGCCTGAATTACTGAGACGTAAATCCGCTGTAGTTGAATACTCTATACTGCAGTAGATCAGAGGAAGCGGGATAATTGCGAATGGACCTGAATTGGCGTGTAAAATATGGGCTCAAATGCATTTCCTTAGTTTGAAAATCTCATGAGCCCAATGGTTTTCAAGAAGGCCTTGAACAGCTATTTACGCGGTCTGCTATTTTCTGGGACATAAAAGTGGCAAATGCCCAATGCCTCATGAAGCCAATCAAACAAATAGTTTTGGGCGCTGGTAAGAATGGCTTAGCCAAGCCATGAATTGTTTTCATTGAATATCTGGCCAGGGTGAGCGCCCTCCTGTAGGCCAATCAGAACGTGCATATAGCCATCCTCCAAGCCAATACGAAAAGCACAGCGATAGATCTCCGGTTTCAAAAATAAAACTGGCATTGCCTATGCCTAGACAATGCCAGCGCAGGCAGCTGGGAGGAAAGATTGAACTGCCTAATATTTCTGACCTTCGTCGTGAAACCCGCTTCTTACAGATGCACGAAGAGATCACTGCCCTCTACTGATACATCGAAGCGTCTCGTTTTAATGGACGAATCCACAAGAAACTCACCGCTGCGAATGTCGAATTCCCAACCGTGCCAGGCGCAACGGACGATTTCACCGGCGCGATCATAGACAAATTCGGTTGAGTCCGTTTGGCGGGTCGTACCGCAGACCGGGCCTTCGCAGAGGGCCGCACCTTTGTGAGGACAGATGTTGAGCAAAGCGTGATAACCGTCGTCGAGTTTGAAAACGCCGATGGGCATGTTCGAAACTGTGACGATCTTTGCCGCGTCGCTGGGGACTTCATCAGTTTTGCAGGCGAAATACTTGTTTGCCATGGTCGATGTCTCCTTCTTTATTCGGCGGCATGCGCCATCGGGCGTGGCAGACGGGTATATACGTCCAACGCATTGAGTCCGAAGATCTTCTCGCGCCATGCGGGCGGGACATGCAGCTTGTTGACGTCGTCGTAGTCCCAATGCGGATAGTCCGACGCGAACATCAGGGTGTTCTCTCCATCCATCGCCTCAAGCGTGGCCCACAGGTGCTGGATATTCGCGGGCTGCTCCAACGGCTGGGTCGACATGCGGATGTTCGACTTGAAGTACTCGGACGGCAGACGCTTGAGCCACGGCGTTTCCTTTCGCAGCGCCTTGTAGTTCGCATCTAAACGCCAAAGAACCGAGGGCACCCAGGCGACGCCACATTCGATTATTACCACTTTCAAGCCCGGCCATTTCTCAAACACGCCGTGGGCGATCAGGCTGGCCATGTGGGTCATGGCCGTCTGCGGCAGTATCGCGTGGGTTTCCCAGAAGAAGGTCGAAGGCCCGGCCCCGATGGGGGTCGAGTTGATGCCGCCCTGTCCGCCGAGATGCATAGCGAATGGCAAGCCCATTTCGGCGCAAGCCTCATAGATCGGGTGATAGAACGGGTCGCCATAAGGGCGTGCGGCACCGTGGCTCACCAAAACTTGAACGACACGGGGGTGGCCGCCAACCCGGCGGATTTCAGCGGCGGCCAGATGCGGGTCCTGCGGTGCCACCACGATCGAGCCCCAGAACCGCTCGTCCTTGGGCAGCCAGTAGTCGATCATGTAGTCGTTATAGGCTTTGCACAGCGCATTGGCGTAATAAGGGTTGGCCAGCGTTGAGGCTTCGATCGGTTCGTCGCCGGTCAGGATCGCAACGTCGATACTGTATTTATCGAGGTGCTTTTCCTTCATTATCAAGTAGTTGTCGTCTTCCTCAACCGGGTTCACATCATGACGTGCAAAGCCTTCGGGATGGAACCAGGGACGATGGCCATGTGGGAATGCACCACGTGGGCCGGTGCGTTCACCCCGGACGAACATGTCCTTGAAAAGACCTTCCATGTAGGGTTCCAGAACCGTGGCGCTGCACCAATAGTTGTGGCAGTCGCAATCGACGATGAACATGAACTTCTCCTGTTGCTAGCGCCAAAAGGGCGGGCTTACATCTTGTTCAACGATGCTTGATATCTGCGAAACTTTGGCAAATAAATACAATTGAAACGTACCTATCGATCGGGATTACCGATTAAATGAATCGCCAGCTTTTAGTGACCTACATGGATGTTCTGGAAACGCGGAACTTCAACCGCACCGCCGAACGTCTGAATGTGACCCAATCCACGGTCAGCGCTCGCATCCGTCAGTTGGAGCAGGAGCTGGACACGCGTCTGTTCGAACGGGGGCGCGGCGGGGCTGAACCCACGGCCGCCGGGCGCCGCTTTGAGACCCATTGCCGGTCACTTCTGGCTGCTTGGAGTCTGGCACGACGCGATGTTGAGGCGGGTGGCAGCGGCAACAGGCAACGCTTGCGTATATCAGTTCAGTTCAGTTTGGCCCGATCCGTGCTGATAGACTGGACTAAGGCAGTCAGGGAAAGAAACCCGTATCTTGACCTGTATCTCGAGGCGAATTTCTCACAACAGATACAGCGGGATGTTCTGACCGGCGAGACCGATATCGGTATTGTTTTTGTCCCGCAGCGGGCGCCTGACATGTTTGTCAGCGAATTGGGCAGCGAAAGCTATGTAATGCTGTCCACCGATTGTGACCGTATCGAGGACGTTCCATGGACGCGCTACATTCAGGTAGCCTACACATCATATTTTGACCGCCAGCATGACGAGGCGTTTTTGGATCAGCCGCAAAGCTCGACCCTGGTGGGCAGCAATGATCTGGCTTTGGATTTCCTAAAAGCCAGCGGCGGAACGGCATATTTCCCCGGATTTGCCGCACCGGGTCTGTGTGCCGAGTATCCAACATTGCAACAGGTTACTGACGCACCGGTGATCCCACAGCCCATCTATTCCATCGTGCACGTTCGAAAACGCCATGATCCGCTGGTGGCGCAAGCTGTCACCCTGTTCAAAGAACTAATCCAACACAGATCAATCGCTTTAACCGATTGATACCGCAATTCTGCACCGTTTTTCAGCCCCCTCGCACCATTATCCTCGCGCGAACCCTATTCTGGAGGTTTCCGCAAGATGCTCGTTGCGACGGACAGTCCGTTTTCCCTGAGTTCAGCCAACAACCAACCCTGCTACGCAGGTGGGCCTGCCACTTTGACCTGCAAAGCGGTGATCGATGAAACGCATGACAGCAAGACCTTCGTCTTTGAAGACACGCAAAGCCGCAGCTTCGACTTCAAACCAGGCCAATACGTGACCTTCTGTTTCGAGATCGAGGGCAAGCAGCATGTACGCGCCTATTCGATCTCGTCCACGCCGACCCGGCCCCACAACATTCAGGTCACCGTCAAGCGCGTGCCCGGTGGGGTTGTGTCCAACTATCTGAACGATCAGATGGTCCCCGGAACAGAGATCGAGATTGCAGATATCACCGGTGGCTTCAACTGGGTGGATATCCCCAGCGATAAGCCATTGTTCCTGTCCGGTGGCTCGGGTGTCACCCCGGTCATGTCGATGCTGCAATACGTCACCGACGTGACCTTGCCGAAAGACATCGTTTTCGTGCATTTCGCTCGCTCGCCTAGGGACATCATTTTCCGCGACCAGCTTGAGTTTTTGAACCGACGCTTCGCCAACGTGACCATCCATACCATTGTGGATGAAGCGAATGATGGGTTTGAGGGTGAAATCGGTCAGATATCGGCAGATTTGCTGCAGCGACTTGTGCCTGATCACGCCGAGCGCAGCATTTTCATGTGCGGTCCCGAAGGGTTCATGAAAGCAGCCCGTGATGTGGCTTCTGTCATTCCGTTTGCCGCTGTCCACGAAGAAAGCTTTGGCGAAAAGATCACTATCGAAGAAAGCAGCGGCACGGGGGGTGAGGTCTATTTCTCACTCAGCGGTCTGCACGGTCATGCCGCCGAGGGCGAGACCTTGCTAGAGGCTGCGCTGAACGCAGGCGTCTGGATCGACTCGGCCTGCCAGCAGGGCGTTTGCGGCAACTGCAAAGTGCGCCTCACTCAGGGCGATGTTGAGATGCAGGACATGGGCGGCCTGCAACCCGGTGATACCGAGCAAGGGTATGTGCTGGCCTGTTGCAGTTGGCCGAAAGGCCCGGTCGCGCTCGACGCGTGAAGTGGAGATTCAAAGGGAGGAATACAAATGTCAATGAAACCACCGCTATCGGAACTTCCGATAAAAACCGCTGACAACGGTTTTTACCGGGGGTTCAGCGTCAACGTGACGGTGATCAGCAAGATCGTCATCAGCCTGCTGGTTGTTTGGTGCATAGTCTGGCCAACACAGGCTGGTAGAATTCTTGGCGATTGGAATGCCGCCATTCTTTCGCAGTTTGCTGCCTGGTATATCTGGGTTGTTACCGGGTTTGTCATCGTCTGTATTGGGCTGGCCATCTGGCCAACTGCTGGACGTATGAAACTTGGCGTAGAGGGCGAGAAACCCGAGTTCTCTAACTTTTCCTGGTTCTCGATGATGTTTGGCGCGGGCATCGGTGTCGGAATGTTAACTTGGGCGGTCGCCGAACCTGTAGCGCATTTCGAGAACAATCCGTCCGTTATTCAGGGGGTGACGACTGCACTGGATGCAGACAATGTCCGAACGGCGTATGTTTGGTCATACCTGCATTGGGGTTTCGGGGCGTGGGCATGCTATGCGATAGCCGGCTTGGCGCTTGCTTTCTTCAGCTATCGTCGCGGACTGCCGCTAACGATCCGCTCCTCATTGACCCCACTGTTTGGTAAATCACTGTCGGGCAACCTCGGTCATCTGATCGACATCGTCGCCGTTGTCGCCACTATTCTTGGGGTAGCCCAGACGCTCGGCTTCGGTGTTGAACAGTTCGTTGCAGGTCTCACACGCATCGGCATCGGTGGGCTCGCACAGCCCGATGGTTCTGCGACAAACTTGGGTATCGTCGTCGCTCTGCTTGTCATCATGGGCGCGTCGACCTTGTCGGCTCTGTCCGGTGTTGGCAAGGGCATCAAATGGCTTTCGAACATCAATATGGGCCTGTCGATCTTCCTTCTGGGGTTCTTCATCCTGTTCGGAGCGACCTTCTTTGGCGCCAAAGCGTTTTTTGTAGGCATATGGGACTATGTGGTCGCGCTGCCATGGCTGAGCTTAAACGTATACACATCTGATGGTGTTGAAGGGTCGGAAGCGTTCCTTCTAGCGCAGTGGCAAGGCTGGTGGCCGGTCTTCTATTGGGCGTGGTGGATCGCGTTCGCGCCTTTCGTCGGTTTGTTCCTGGCGCGGATTTCCAGAGGCCGGACAATCCGTGAGTTCGTGTTGGGCGCGATGATTGTTCCCGCACTAATGTGCTTTGTCTGGTTCGCCTGGGCCGGAGGCACGGCAATCGACCTGGAACTGAACGGAGACGCAAACGGCGTCATCCTGGATGCGGCGAACGGCGACAAAATCTTCGCGATGACAGAACACATGCTTGCTCCGATTGCAGAAGCATTGGCGTGGGCAATGGCCGCGGTGATCGTTGTCCTGCTGATGACCTTCCTTGTCACGTCTGCAGACTCGGCCGTGCTGATCGTGAATACGATCAACGCAGCTGGCGACGAAGGTCCCAAGGCAAGGCCTCACATCATGTTCTGGGGCGCAGCTCTGGCACTTGTTGTCGGGGGCTTGCTTGTCTCAGGTGGTACCGGAGCAATTCAGACTGCAATGGTGATAGGTGCATTGCCCTTCTCTATTGTAATGGCGTTGATGTGCATCGCACTGATCAAAGCAATCTGGAATGATGGGCGGCGCGAAGCAGCGGGCATCGCGACAACAATCTCAGCTGACGCAACGACTATGCCGGCCGAGTAGAGGTTGAGCTAATATCTTTGATTGGCCTCCGGTATTTCGGAGGCCATTTTCTGTCTGGCCCTCAATGCCAACCCATCAAAGGTGTGAGCAAACTGAAACTGATTCAAATCTGTATTCCAGTTTGAAGTTGTTTGCGACAATGTCAGCCAATGTGGACGCTTTACTACAAGTATCGCCCCGCACTTTTTTGCCGACAATCGAGGTCGCGCACATGATCCGTAAAGGTCAGCTAACGCTTGGAGTCTGTTCCTTTCAAAAACTCAAAGAACTGACCACTTTATACCGCAGGTCAGATGCATTTCTTAAAACTTCAGGAGGCTTCGCTGCAGAACCCTTATGCACTCATGCGGCACCATCGGCCTTCGTCTTGGCCGATGCCAGTACGCTTGAGATAAACGCCATACCCAACAAACCGTCAAAAAGACCGGGCAGTAAGTGGTCCGCCTTATCCTCACATCGGATCAGTTCGGCGGCCTCGGCGTAGAGGGTTGCAAAGCCTTCCAAATATCCTTCAGGGTGGCCCGGAGGGATACGAGTTGCTCGTTGGGCGGCTTGCGGCAGCACCGATCCTGATCCACGTGTCAGGAGCTGCATAGGCTGGCCAACGCGGGTGAATTGTAGGTGGTTAGGGTGTTCCTGTGACCACTCCAGACCACCACGTTCGCCATAAACCCGCAAACGCAGGCCGTTTTCGTTTCCCACGGCCACGTGACTGGCCCATAGCATTCCACGCGCGCCACTAGCATAGCGCATCAAGACGTGGGCGTTGTCGTCCACCTGGCGGCCCGGAACCAAGCTTGAAAGGTCAGCGGCAAGGTGCGATGGCACTTCGCAGTTACAAAATGTGCCAGATTGAACGCGTGAGTACCGATATCACCAATTACACCAGCACCGGACCGAATTGGGTCGGTGCGCCGGTCGGACTGCTTGTTGTCCGATGCGGTGGGTACGGCCAGCCAGTCTTGCGCATATTCCACTTGCACCAACCGCAGCTTGCCCAGCTCGCCCGCACGCACCATGCCACGTGCCTGACGAACCATTGGATAACCCGTGTAGTTGTGAGTCAGTATAAAATGAGCTGATGACGCTTGTCGGAAGCGCAGAATGCGCTTACTCGGCATCACGTTCGGTCACAAGATCGCCCTTCATTGCGAACCAGGCTCTTATGTGCCCGAATAGTTCGGTATCCGGATCGTAAACCTGTTCGAGATCTTACGAGTCGATGACGGGTTCATGCAGCTTTCGAACCTGACATGGTGCCCTGTTCAAACCACCATGCTGCAGATTCAGTTTTTGACCGAGGCTTAGGTCATCTGGCTTAATACCTATCATGCGACACTGATTGAACGTCTTGGCCCCCTGCTGTCGTCGTCAAAATTGACATGGTTCAAAACCGCGTTTGCGCCGTTGCCACTTTATAGAAGCCGGTTCTGTCGTAACGGGACCCGTTGCAATCTTTTGACCATTGACCTTGGTGGATCTGGCGCCTGTTTGGCGAAAGGTATTATCCAGTTGACGGTCTGCTATTGGTCTCCTTCAAAAGGCGGTTCAGTGCAGCGTGGTCCAAGACTACGCTCCGCTCCGACATGGTTTCTTCTGGGTCCCGGCAAGAAACACGCTAGCGCAGGTAGCGGAAAACCGCGTGGAAGATCACTTCATCAGGAAAATGTGCACCCTTGAGTAAGATCAGTACGTACCGCTCCTGTCTGTTTTGCGAACGCCGCCAAAAGAACTACCTTGCAAGCGACAATTGGGATCGTAGATTGCGACAGAACCTATCTGGTTTGGTCCGAAAAACATCGTTTTCAGGCAAGGCTGTGAGTGTTCAGGGTAGTGTGTTGCAGACTTCAGCCATATCGAATGAATGACCACCGAAGTCTGCAGATGTTGCCTGCCCCGGACCTGCCGAGGCAAGCGCGCGCACCCCTACTTCAGTGCCCAATGCGGGCTAAAATCACGCTGCCGCAATCTGGCGAGCCTTTTCGACCATGACCTCCGCCTGGCGGATCGAGGCATAGTCGATCAGACGACCATCCAGCGACACCGCACCTTTGCCTGCGGTCTCGGCCTCGGCCATAGCAACAAGGATACGCTGCGCCTTGGTGACTTCGGCATCGCTGGGTGACATGACCTCGTTCGCCAGAGCGATCTGGCTGGGATGGATGGCCCATTTACCTTCGCAGCCCAACACCGCCGCCCTTTTGGCAGCTGCCTTGTAGCCTTCAGGATCCTGGAAATCACCGAACGGACCATCAATCGGACGCAGACCGTTGGCACGGGCGGCGACAACCATACGGGCGAGCGCGTAGTGCCACATATCGCCCCAATGGGTCGCGCGCGCAGCATCGCCATCCGGGTCGGTCAGAACCGAATAGTCGGGGTTCACACCACCGATGATCGTGGTCCGCGCGCGGGTCGAGGCTGCATAGTCCGCCACACCGAAGTGCAGGCTCTCATTGCGGTTCGAGGCCGCCGCGATTTCGCTGACATTCTGCATGCCCAGAGCGGTCTCGATGATATGCTCGAACCCGATGCGTTTCTTGTAACCCATCGCGTCTTCGATCTGCGTGACCATCATATCGACGGCATAGACATCTGCCGCTGTGCCGACCTTGGGGATCATGATCAGGTCCAGCCGCGCACCGGCTTGTTCGACTACATCCACAACGTCGCGATACATGTAATGCGTATCCAGCCCGTTGATGCGCACCGACATTGTCTTGCTGCCCCAGTCGATATCGTTCAGGGCTTGAATGATGTTCTTGCGGGCCTGCTCTTTTTCATCCGGGGCTACCGCGTCTTCGAGATCTAGGAAGATCACGTCCACATCCGATTTCGCGGCTTTTTCGAACATGCCGGGCTGGCTGCCCGGCACGGCGAGTTCGCTGCGGTTCAGGCGCGCGGGGGCCTGTTCGATGGCATAAAAGCTCATGGGTTTTGCTCCTTTGAAGAAGGGTGCGTCAGATCACGCGGTCACGGGGTGGGCGACCAGCGAAGAAGTCGCCCAGATTGTCCAGCACGCGAAAGCCCATGGCTTCGCGCGATTCTTTTGTTGCGCTGCCCAGATGCGGCAGCATCACGAGGTTGTCGCATTGCAGCAGGTCGGGGCTGATGCGTGGCTCGCCGTCGAACACATCCAGCGCGGCCCCGCCGATCGTGTCGAACATCAGCGACTGTACCAAAGCGCGCTCGTCCACCACCTCACCGCGCGCGGTGTTGATCAGGAAGGCGTCGGGTTTCATCAAGTCCAGCCTGCGCCCGTTGATCAGGTGCCGGTTCGCGGCCCCGCCGGGGCAATGCAGCGAGACGAAATCGCACTGCGGTAACAGATCGTCCACTGTCTCGACTTGCGTGGCGTTGAATTGCTTCAGTACGTCTGGCGACACGGTGCTGCGGTTCTGTACGAGAATTTTCATGCCGAAACCGTGATGAGCGCGGCGGGCCATTTCCTGACCGATGCGGCCAAAGCCGATGATGCCCAGCGTCTTGCCGCTGACCTTGGTGCCGACCAAATGGGTCGGACGCCAGCCGGTCCAGCCGCCAGCACGCAGCTCGCGTTCACCCTCGCCCGCGCGCCGAGCGGCCATCAGCAGCAGCGTCATGGCCAAATCAGCGGTGCATTCGGACAGGACATCCGGCGTGTTCGTGACCGTCATACCCAGATCTCGGGCCGCCGGTTCACAGATGTGGCTGTAACCCACGCCGTAGTTCGCCAAAATCTTGGTTTGTGCGGTTGGTACGTCCAGCGCCTCGGCGCTCAGTGTATCTGTCACTGTCGGCAGAACCGCGTCGTATGTCTTCAACGCGTCGCGGAGTTCAGCCGGAGACATCGGATTGTCCCCGGTATTCAGCACGGCGTTGTAGTTTTCGGCCAGTTGCGCCTCGACGGCGGCAGGCCAGCGACGGGTGACAAGGACCGAAGGTTTGACCATCACGCAGCCTTTCCCATGACACGGGCGATAGTCTCGCCGATCACCGCGGGGTTTTCAGCAACCGTCACACCAGCCGCCGACAGGATTTCCACCTTCTCGCTGGCACTTTCGCCAAAGGCCGAGATGATCGCGCCAGCATGGCCCATGGTCCGGCCCTTGGGCGCGGTCAGACCCGCGACATAGGCCACAACAGGCTTGGTGACGTGGTCACGGATGTATTCTGCAGCCTCGGCTTCCTGAGGGCCGCCGATCTCGCCGATCATGGCTATGACCTCGGTGTCTTCGTCCTGTTCGAACCGCTCAAGGATATCGCGGAAGGACGAGCCGTTGATCGGATCACCGCCGATGCCGACGCTGGTCGAGACACCGATGCCGCGCTCTTTCAACTGCGCTGCGGCCTCGTAACCCAGCGTGCCCGAACGTCCGATGATGCCCACATTGCCTGGCAGGTAGATATGTCCCGGCATGATGCCCAGCAACGCCTTACCGGGGCTGATGGTACCGGCACAGTTCGGACCGGTCAGCACCATGCGCTTGTCCTTAGGATAGCGGTACATGTAGCGTTTTACGCGGATCATGTCCTGCGCGGGGATGCCGTCGGTGATGCAGACGCAATAGCGAATACCGGCATCTGCGGCCTCCATGATCGAATCCGCCGCAAACGGCGGAGGCACGAAGACAAGGCTAGCCTCGGCGCCAGTGGCCTCAACCGCCTGTTTGACGGTGTCGAATACGGGTACGCCTTCGACGGTCTCTCCGCCTTTGCCGGGAACAACGCCGCCAACGACGTTGGTGCCATATTGCACCATATCCTTGGTATGCAGGCGCGCCATGCGTCCGGTGATGCCCTGAACGATAACGCGGGTGTCGCGGTCCAGAAGAATGCTCATTACACAGCCCTCATCTTGGTGTTTTGGGACAGATCGTTGCGCCATGCACCCACAGCGCGTTCAGCGGCTTCCATAAGGGTTGTCGCGCGGATGATTGGCAGGCCCGATTTGGCCAGGATTTTCTGACCTTCCTCGACATTGGTACCCGCCAGACGCACGATGACCGGCAGGTCGATTTCCAACTCGCGCAGCGCCTGTACTACGCCCTCGGCCACCCAGTCACAGCGGTTGATGCCTGCGAAGATATTGACCAGCACCGCCTGAACGTTGTCATCGGACAGTACCAGTCGGAACGCCTTGGCCACCCGCTCGGGCGAGGCACCGCCACCGATGTCCAGAAAGTTCGCAGGTTCACCCCCAGCCAGCTTGATGGTGTCCATCGTGGCCATGGCTAAACCGGCACCGTTCACGATACAGCCGATATTGCCGTCCAGTCCGACATAAGACAGTCCGCGATCCGCCGCGCGGCTTTCGCGCGGGTCTTCCTGACTTTTGTCGCGCAATTCAGCAACCTGCGGATGGCGAAACAGGGCATTGTCGTCAAAGCTCATCTTCGCGTCCAACGCCAGCACACGGTCGTCACCAGTGATGACCAACGGGTTGATCTCGACCATAGTCGCGTCCAGCTCGCTGAACGCAGCATAGCAACCCTGCAGGGTACGGACCATGTGTTGAATTAGGCGAGGTTCCAGCCCCAGATTAAACGCTATTTCGCGGGCCTGAAACTCCTGCAGTCCAACGGCAGGTTCAACGATTGAGCGGACGATACTGTCGGGGCGCTCAGATGAGATTTCTTCGATCTCCATCCCACCTTCCGAAGAGGCCACTATCATCACCCGCTGACTGGACCGATCCAGTACAAAGCCCAGATAAATCTCGCGATCAATCGGTACGGCGGCCTCCACATAGACGCGGTAGATGCCTTTGCCCTCGGGGCCGGTCTGGTGCGTCACCAGCTTGCGGCCAAACATCTCGTCACAAGCCTCGTATATTTCGCTTTCCGAGTTGCACAGCTTTACACCACCGGCCTTTCCACGCCCGCCAGCATGGACTTGCGCCTTAATAACCCACTTGTCACCACCCAACTCACGCGCGCGATATGCCGCTTGCTCGGGGCTGTAGGCCAAAGCCCCCGAAGGGACCTCGACGCCGAAATTCGAAAGAAGTTCTTTCGCCTGATATTCATGGATATCCATCTGCATTCCCTCCCGTTATGCAGCGATAGATGTGCCGTAGCGACTTTCCAAAAGTGCTTCGATGGCTTCGAAATCAACCGAGCCGCCCATCTCGCGGATGGCCTGGGCGAACAGCCTGACGATGCGACTGACCGATTGGTGGGTTAGCTGGTTCAGGATGCCGATACGGACTTGAACCGGGGCGCTGAGCGTGGGCCAGATGCCAAAGCCACGGGCGCGGCAGTTCTGTACCAACTCCATCTCACGACCCGCCAGCTCTGCGGGCAGGTTCAGCACCACAAGGCTGGGCATGTCCGATGTGACCTGGCAACCCATCGCGGTGACGGCGTCGCGCAGGACGGCCTCATGCGTGCGATAGGAATGCGCACGTTTGGCCAACCCTTCCTGCAGAGTCAGGCGCAGCGATTCATGGAAGGCGGCGACCGCATAGCCCGAATGGGTACGGTGATAGGTGCCCTTTTCCACGTCTTGCCCGTCAACGATGCCCCAGTGGCGTGCTTCGAAAATCGGGTTGTGGACGTATGTATAGGCGCCGGAGGTCTTCAGCGCGTCGATATAGGCGTCGGTGAAGCTGACCGGCGCATAGGTCAGCGGTAGGCAGCACAGCCCTTTTTGCGGGCACGAGGCCCATCCCGCGACACCCGGATAGTCATCGATGCTGAAATCCGCGATACCCAACGACGATACGGCATCGATCAAACCCATCACATCGTGGCGTTCACAGGCGTCCGAGAAGCCACGCAGGTCGTTGACCCGACCCGACCCGGTTTCCCAATGCGCCATGAAGGCCCACTTCGGTTTGTGCGTGGCCAACACCTCTTCGACCATCTCGCCTGTGACGGGCTGGCCATGAGGAACCTCAATAACGGCGACACTCGCAGCTTGTGGGTCCAGAGGGTTGGTCGCGTGCTCTTCCGGTGTTGCAGCCTTGATCCGCAGAGTCATCGCATCGATGCCCGAGAAGGTGCCATTGGTGAAGGTCACAACCTTGTCACCCGGCATCACCGCCGAGAACATGGTGTCCAGCCCACTCCATCCGGTGCCAGCAACCGCGAAGGTATGGGTGTTGGCGGTGCCCCAGATCAGACGCAGCATGTGCTTGCATTCGATCATGCCACGCAGCACGTCGCTCTGCATGTGGTCGGCAACGCCGGCGCTGGCAAACGCCTGCAAAACACGTGCGTCGGTGTTTCCCGGTCCTGGGCCAGCGGCCAGCGTCTCGGGGATGTCGAGCGTTGGATAAATCTGAAACGTCATGTGCTCCTCCTGTGCGTCGGGTTTGTTCGATACCGCCGATCGCCTTGACCCAGAGGAAAACTGAAACTTGCGCCGGGGCACAACGTAACTTACTACAGCTTTAGCATATCTTGTTAGGTGGGTATTATCCTACCCATTTTGGTAAATATGCCAATGTATACTGAAAGCATTCCCACCAAAATGGGTAGGTTTAGATAAAATCAGACGGGAAAACAATGTCCGACACATCTCAACGCCCCATTGATGTCATGCTGGCCAACAACAACCCTTTGGTGCTGTCGGCCATGTCCGAGATCTTCGAGCGCGACCCGCGATTCTCTCTGGTGGCCACTTCAGCGACCGCCGAGGGATTTCTGGGCACAGTCATGCGGGTGCCGGTTCAGGTGGGGATCGTGTCCTGGGAACTTCCTGCTTTGGGCGCGGCAAAACTGATTGAGGTTCTGCGCGAGCAGACCAACGCGCCACGCTTTGTGGTCTATGGGGACGAGGCTGGGGACGTACCGCGTCAGGCTATGCAGGCCGGGGCCGCAGGGTTCGCGCCGCGTTCGGGCGAGGTCGAAGGCTTGCTGGAAACCTGTGTCGATGTCGCTAAGGGCAAAATGGTATTTCCCTATATCGACGTGCGCAAAATGCATCAAAACCCGTTGCAGACTTTGTCGCGCAAAGAACTCGCTATCCTTGAGGCGCTGGTGCAGGGCATGTCTAACAAGGAATTGTCAAAAGAGCTGCAGATTTCGACCAACACGGTAAAGTTCCATCTGTCGAACATTTACGACAAGCTGTCGATCAAGAACCGCGCGCAGGCGATTGCCTTCTATTACGCTTCAAAACTGGACAACGGAAACTCGTGAACTGCGAAACCTCGTGGCGTCCGTTGCTAAGGTTTAGATTGTTAAGCGGCTGGTTCAGCGAATTGATGAAACGGACAGGTTCTGGGTATGATTTGACCTTTGCGGATCATATGCGTCACTTACCTTTCGTCGAGCGTTACCCCCGCTGATTTGAGCGCGCTGATCCAGCCGATCTGAGGTTGAGCGTATGAATGACATCTGGGCCATGGACATCGCGTCGGACCGGCTGGCGTAGATCAAGGGCAAACCAGCGGGCTATGCCTACTATGAGGCGTTGTCGCCGTGCACTGAATTTCTGGACGCAGATATACGCTGATGCTCCAGCCCAGATTTTGTGCCCGTAATTCTAGGATATACACGGGACACCAAATCGCTATTAGGCCGCCCAAGGGCAGCGATTCAGTTGGGGGACCCGAACCTGATCGCAACCCTCGTTGCCTTCGTTCTGTAGTAAGCTCGGTTCGAACACGGCTTCGAACTCAGAGCCTTTCACCCTGACTTAACTGGTCGAAAAAGAGCTTTTCCATAGTCTTTGCGACCCGACCACCGTGAGCGGATACATCAACGGGCAGTAATAATCGCCTTCGGTTGTCTTTCGAGCATTCTTTCCCGAGGTTGCGCTGAATATTTCAATCATGCGCCCTGCGCATTGCCTGCCATCCGCCGCGGCAAATGATCTTGTGCATTAACTAGTTTCAACGATTGAACGCATCAATTAACAATTTTGATAAGCAACATGCCATTGCTACCACTCGACCTCTGACGCAATTAGTTAAAAAAACCGGCTAGGAATAAGAACAAAGCTTTGACGTCGTCAATCTGGATTTGACAAGGGCTTCGGCAAAAGTGACGGCACATGCAACGCCATCTACCACCGGCAGGCCGAACTCTTCGGACAGTTGTGACATCAGATCTGTCATGCCAGCGCAGCCCAGAACAATCGCTTCCGCTCGGTCTTCTTCGATTGCGGCGCGTATCTCTGCCCGTATTATATCGATGGTCTTGGGGTCGTTTTCCTCCAGCTTCAAAACCGGCACATCCGAAGCCCGAACCCTGACACATCTGCGATCTAAGCCGTATCGCAACAAGTTTGCCTCTAGCCCTGCTAGAGATCGGGACAAAGTGGTGATGACGCTAAATTTTGGACTGATCATGGACGCCGCGTGGTAGGCCGCCTCCCCAACGCCGATGACTGGCGCCGAAGTGACGCAGCGCACGGCGTCGACTCCGGTATCATCGAAACAAGCAACAACAATTGCGTCCGCATCAGCATGCGCCTTCACGACCTCCAGAAGACCGGGTACACAGGTAGAGACATCCAGATAGCCCTGAATGCTGGCGGGGCCTTCTTGCGAATTGGCGGCAATGATCGTGGTTTCGGAATGCGCAGCGGCCCGTGCAGCTTCATCGATCTTTCGCGTCATGGAGGCGGTGGTGTTGAGATTTACAACAAGCAGTTTCACAGCGTCCTCACACTTCTCCGCCCAGATAGGCGGCTTTGATCCGGGGACCAGTGAGCGAAGAAACCAGAAAACGACTTGCTGCAATTATCCATGTCGAAATTTGAATAAAACCATGGCGCGCTTCACCCCGCTGATTGACCCGCCCGGTCAGACGCTGGATTCCGAAAAATGTAAATCTTTTTCACATACCCCCTTGCAACCACCTATCCCCCCTCCCATCTTGGTAATGTGAAAAGCATTTACATCCTAACTGGAGAGAGCACATGACCGCATTGTCCGACCACGCCGTTCCCCAAAATCCGGGATGGCTGCACCGAAGCGAAGCCTGGCTTGATAGCAAGGGAAAAGGCGCCTGGATCGCCGCAATGGTCCTTGGCTTTATCTTCTTCTGGCCCATCGGCCTGGCCTTTCTTGCCTATATGATCTGGAGCAAACGCATGTTCAGCAAATCCTGCAGCCGCCGTTCGTCGTGGAACAGCCACATGAGCGCCATGAAACCTTCGGGCAACATCGCGTTTGACGCCTACAAGGCCGACACCCTGGCGCGTTTGGAGCGCGAACAGAAAGACTTTGAGGCGTTCCTGCACCGCCTGCGTGAAGCCAAGGACAAGGCCGAGTTCGACGAGTTCATGGATGAACGCGCCCGCGATAATCGTGATGACGAAAACGGCGAACAACCTGCCTAATCGTGGCTTGCCCTGTCCCGCCCATCGGGACAGGGTGTTTCTGCACAATACCCGGATTACAGTCTATGCCTCATCTGCCTGACCCCGACAGCCAACCCGAATTCTACCAATCCGTAGCGACCAAGCGCTTTTTCGCGTGGCTGTTCGACATCGCCTTTATCTCATTGCTCTGTACAGTTGCGATTCTGCTGACCTTTGGCATGGGCTTCTTCATATTGGCGCTGATCTACGCAGTCATCAGCTTTGTCTATCGCGTTGTTACCATCGCCAACGGCTCGGCCACGCTGGGGATGCGCTTCATGGGGATAGAATTGCGTGACGCCTTTGGCGCCCGAATGGATACGGGGAAAGCCATTGCACATACGGCAGGTTACTTTGTCAGCATGGCGATCCCGGTACTACAGATCATTTCGGTCATCATGATGATGACCAGCGCCCGCTGTCAGGGCCTGACCGATGCCTTCCTCGGCACCGTGATGATCAACCAGCGCGCCTAAAAACACCTGAGTGAAACACTTGGCTGCGCCAAAAACCGTTGCTATCATCGGTTCCGAGGAAATGCGGGACCTTCATGCGACACACGCTGCCAATTGCGCCACAATTCTATGTGACGGCACCCCAGCCCTGCCCTTACCTTGAGGGCAGGATGGAGCGCAAACTGTTCACCGCCCTACAGGGGGAAGGTGCGGATCAATTGAACAATTGCCTTTCGCAACAAGGATTTCGCCGCTCGCAGAACGTTCTGTATCGCCCGTCCTGCACCGACTGCGCCGCCTGTCTGTCTGCCCGTATCGATGTGTCAGCCTTTCAGCCAAGCAAAAGCCAAAAACGGGCCCACAAGCGCAATTCCTACTTGATCCGACGTGCAACATCGCCCTGGGCAACGGATGAACAGTTCGACCTGTTCCGTCGGTATCTGGACGCGCGCCATGCGGATGGCGGCATGGCCGATATGGATGTCTTCGAATTCGCCGCGATGATCGAGGAAACCCCGATCCGCAGCCGAGTCGTAGAATATGCCGATCCCGAAACCGGCGAGCTGATCGCCGTCAGTTTGACCGATGTACTGGATGACGGGCTGAGCATGGTTTACTCATTCTACGATCCAGAGTTCCAGCAAAGCTCGCTGGGCACTTACATGATTCTCGACCATATCGAGATCGCGCGCGAGGCTGGGTTGCCCTATATTTATCTGGGCTATTGGGTGCCCGGCAGCCCCAAGATGGGATACAAGGCCAAATTCGCGGGCTTGCAGGTCTATATGCAGGGTGAATGGCAGCGAATTAAAAATCCCGAGCAGTGTGACCATACGGCCCACCACCCCCTTTCGTCGGCCCCGATTGCCGAGCAGGTGGCCAACATCCAACTGCCTGACCGCCACCCCACCAAAGGTTAATCTATCATGCGTCAGAGCCTTCATGCGGTGACGCTGGTCGTCCCGGATTATGACGCAGCGATCGCGTTCTACACCAAAGTGCTGTGCTTTACTCTGACGCAGGATATTGATCTGGGCGATGGTAAACGCTGGTTGCGGATCACGCCTCCGGGCTCGGATGGTGCTTCGTTGTTGCTGGCCCAGGCTGTGGGCGCGGAACAGATCGCATCGGTTGGCAATCAAACCGGTGGGCGCGTTGGCTTTTTCCTCGAAACAGATGATTTCTACCGCGATCACGCGGCGATGCTGGAAGCAGGCGTAGGATTTGAAGAGCGCCCGCGCCATGAACCCTATGGAATTGTCGCAGTCTGGCGGGATCCTTTCGGAAATCGTTGGGATTTGATCGAATTTTCAGCACCTGTATCGACAAAATAAATACATTTTTTTCATCACGTTAAACTACCTTCCGCCATGCTGCGCCCAATTGTTAAACAATCTTAATCGACCTTCCCCAGCCCGTGCGATTGAAAGTTGACGCAAGGTCACCAAATTAGCCGCACTTCTAAACGTCCAGCCCAAACCTGAAACCCGCAGCTCAATCAGACGCTGACCGGGCTGGCTTTATTGTCGCTACGGCAGGCCTCCCACCCTGTCGCAGAGGTTCTGAAGGAGGGGGAAAATGACATATGCCGCACGCCGACTGGTTTCGGCCACGCTGACGACCCAGATTCTGGTCGCGCTCGCCTTGGGCTCGATCTTTGGTCTGGTCTTGAACTATCTCGATATCGCTGCGCTCAACGCAACACTTGTGCAGGGTGTGCTGTCCATGTTTGGGCAAATGTTCCTTAATGCACTTCAGATGCTTGTTGTGCCGCTGGTTGTGTTCTCACTGCTGTGCGGCGTTGTCGGCATTGGCGATGTCAAATTGCTGGGCCGTGTCGGAGGGCTGACCTTCGTTACCTATCTGGCCACCACCGCCTTGGCCGTGACAACTGCCTTGATTTTTGCGGGCCTCATTGGGCCGGGCACCGGATTCACGAGCCTGCATCTGGCCGGTGATAGCGTAAGCGTCGCCAACCCGCAGACCACTTGGGAAATACTGGCAAACATCATTCCCAAGAACCCGATCAACGCGTTGGCCAATGGTGAGATGCTGCAGATCATCTTCTACGTGATGGTCGTTGGTATTGCAGTGCTAATGATGGGCAGCCGCGCCAAGGCCTTTGTGGAAGGCTGCGAGTTCATGAATGAACTGGCGATGAAGATCGTCAATATCGTCATGGCCTTCGCCCCCATCGGCGTCTTCAGCCTGATTGCCAAAACCTTTGCGATGGAGGGCTTTGGCCTATTCGGACCGGTGATCGGCTATCTGACCACGATCAGCCTGACGCTGGTATTCCATCTGTGTGTCACGTTGATGGCGCTGCTGTATTTTACGACCGGGCTGAGCCCTCGGGTATTCCTGCGCAAGATGCGCTCGGCGCAGGTGTTTGCGTTCTCGACCTCAAGCTCGAACGCAACAATTCCGGCCAGCTTACAATGCGTGACGCAGCGCGTCGGCGTTGACCGTTCCGTGGCCTCGTTCGGTATTCCCCTAGGGGCGACGATCAACATGGACGGCACCGCAATCATGCATGGTGTGGCGACGGTATTTCTGGCCAACGCCTATGGCATCGATCTGGGGTTGAGCGGTTATCTGACTGTGATTTCGATCTCGGTTCTGGCCTCAATCGGCACGGCAGGTGTGCCCGGTGTGGGGATAGTGATGCTGGCGATGGTTCTGAACCAGTTGGGTATGCCGCTGGAAGGCATCGGCATCATTCTGGCCGTCGACCGGATCCTCGATATGATGCGGACGGTTGTGAATGTCACTGGCGATGCGGTGGTGACCACCATTGTCGGGCAAAAGGTCGGCAAGCTGGACAAGGCCACGTTCGACAATCCCAATGCCGGACTTGTCGAGACCACAGACCTTGCAATCGATCATGCCACTGAAGCGGAGTTTGAAAGGCTGACACACCCACAGCCGAATTCCTGAAAAACAAACGGAGGCCCTAATGGGCCTCCGTATTCGTCAGTCTAAGCGACAGATCAGTTCGGGATCAGGTCAGGAACGATGGTTACAATCGACGGGAAGAACCACAGGATTGCGATGCCCACAACCTGAATGATCACGAACGGTATGATGCCGCGATAGATGTGGCCAGTGGTGACCTCTTTCGGCGCAACACCCCTGAGATAGAACAGCGCAAATCCGAACGGAGGCGTCAGGAACGAGGTCTGCAGGTTCACCGCCACCATGATGGTCACCCATTTCGGATCAAACGATCCGCCATAGATCACGGGGCCCACGATCGGGATCACAATGTAGATGATCTCAAGGAAATCCAGCACAAAGCCAAGAATGAACAGCACCAGCATCACTATCAGGAAGACCGTGAATTCATTATCAAAGCTGCGCAGGAACTGCTGGATATAGTGCTCTCCACCAAAGGAAATCACCACCAGGTTCAGCAGTTGCGATCCGATCAGGATGGTGAAGACCATCGACGTCACCTTCGCTGTCTCACGCACCACCGGTGTCAGAACCCCGCTTGAGAACAGCACCCAGCAGCCGTAGATCAAGCCGAACAGCGCATAGAGGTAGGCCGAATAGGCGATGATGAACGCGATCCAGCTTTCAACCGAAACATTGCCCTGATTGATGCGCAGATCGAAGTTCACCCCCATCACCAGTGCGATGATCACTGCGAAGGTTGACCAGATGATCACTTTGCCCGACCGGTTCTGATCCTGAAGTTTCCGATAGGCCGCTAGCATGATCGCTCCACCCGCCCCCAGTGCCGCAGCCGGCGTAGGGTTGGTGACACCGCCAAGAATCGAACCCAACACCGCGATGATCAGCACCAGCGGTGGGAAGACCACACGGATCAGATCATTGGTCGCGCAACGGGCGGCAGCTTCTTTGCACCCATGCATTGCGAGCGCAAAAGGTATGGCGAGTATCAGGAACGTAGCCCCGGACGAAGTCGTTGGCGCTATCAGCAACACGTCGACCAACAGCATCAGCAACAGGCCAATCGCTCCGACGATCAGAGGCTGCGGCGCTTGCGACGGTGCGATTCCGCGACCCAGCACCAGTGTCAGACCCAGCAGTACCACAATCACGGCGACACCGTTGCCAATTGGCGCTGCAGCGGCGATCTTGGCCTCTTGCGCAGCAGCCAGTTCCTCTTCGCTCAGACGCTGCGCTTCGGACGAACCACCTGCTTCGTCAATCGCTTCCTGCTCGGCCACGGCCTGATCCCAGGCTGATTGCCCATGCAGTTCGATCATCGAAGCCTTACACTCTTCGGACACGTTCGTGCGCAGCGAGGCGCCCTGCCCGATATCCGTAAATGCCGAGACCGAGATGTTCTGGCTGCCAATCACTCCCGCGCTTCCCAAAAGCACCGCGCCAACAATCAGAGCAACCGGAGCGCCCAGCAGCCAGGTCAGCCCTTCCGAGCGCGTGATGGTTTCACCCGAGCCTCCCGACAATTCAACTGCCGGGGCCTTTTCCGGGTTCAACAGCGCATAGCCAAAGGCATAAAGCGCGTAGAGCAGCGCCAACATGATCCCAGGCAGCAACGCCGCCTGGAACAATGTACCCACCGAAACAACTGCAGGCTCGCCCAGATAGGTCAGCGCGTCGGTGCACCCGGCCTCAACCGCGCGCGTTTCCTGCGCGGTCGAATAGAGGTCGCCAGCCAGTGTACCTAGCAGAACGATCACGATGGAGGGTGGAATGATCTGCCCCAACGTACCCGAGGCCGCGATCACACCTGTCGCCAATTCCGGCGAATAGTTGTTCCGCAGCATGGTCGGCAGGGCCAACAGTCCCATGGTAACAACGGTCGCGCCGACGATTCCGGTCGAGGCAGCAAGGAACGCGCCCACGACCACAATCGAGACCGCAAGGCCACCGGGCAGCGGGCCAAAGACGCGCGCCATCGTGGTCAGCAGGTCGTTTGCAATTTTTGAACGCTCCAGCGTGATGCCCATCAGAACGAACATCAGCACCGCCAGCAGCGTCTCGATCGACTGCCCGGCCAGAACACGTTCGTTCATGCGGTTCACGATGAAGGAAACATTCCGGTCCAGCGCGGTTTCCCAGCCTTGTACAAAGACCGGCTCGGCGATCCTTGGCAAATCCGGGTATCGGAACACGGATATCACATCAGGTTTGACGCCAGAATTCACCACGTCGCGGTAGGCTTGCGAGCCGGTGTCGATCGCCTGGTGGATCAACAGTCCGGCACTATCCAATGCAGCGATAATCCCGAACGAAATCACCCCGGCCCCACCGATGGCAAAGGCCACGGGGAAACCCGAAAGAATGCCTCCGAAGAGGCAGAAAAATACGATAATGAGGCCTATCTCGACGCCATCAAGTCCGAATAGCATTGTCTGGTTCTCCGTCCCTAATGCGCGCCTTCGTAGGCTTCTTCACCCTCGCCAAGGCTGTCCTTGTCGAGGTATTTTCCTTCACTTTCCGGCCCTTCCACGTATTCCAGATACGAGCGATACAGGAACGCAATCGCGTGCAGGAATACCATGGCGGCAAAGGCCACCAGCAGGATTTTGAACAGGAAGTAGGCGTTGAACCCGTTGGGACTAAACCCGATGGTTTCCACGTTCCAACGCAGCGCTCGGGACTTGGCCACAAGCCTATCCAGCGTGTCACTGGCCGAGGGTTTCGGCACGATCAGGTGCCGCCACATGAAGTACCATCCATACATCCAGGTCAGAACGGCCATGGGCATCATGAACAGAACCGCCCCGCACATATCAACGACGCGTTTGGCCTTGTGACTGATGCCCGCATAAATCAAGTCAACGCGCACATGGCCGCCCTGCACGAATGTGTAGGTGCAGCAAAGGCACACAACCATGGCGTTGTAGAGTTTAAGTTCTTCGGCGAACCAACTGATATCCATTTGAAAAGGGATACCCAGCCCAAAGGACATATCCGGCCGTGTGAACACCCGCTGCATGAATACGATAACGATCTGCTGAATTACCATCAGCAATCCCGCCCACGCAAAGAAGCGTCCAGTGGTATTGGCGAAGCCCTCGAGCCCGCGCACCATTCCCCACATGAAGTTCCGATAGTAAAGACCAATGGCCGTCAGCACCAGAAACAGCGCGAAGATCACGAAGAAGAACTCGACCGACCCGCCATAATAAACAAAGCGCATGATTGCTTCTTTGTTCGACCAGTCCAGCCAGAGCTGCGGATGCGTGATGGCGTATCCGAAATTATAGAAGGCTTCGGCAATGTTCTGAATGAACCAGACCAGTCCATTCCACAGGGCGCCGAAGAACGAGATACCGTTTTCGTCCTGCATGTTGTCCCCAGGTCGCATCGGTTGCACGTTTGGTTATGACGGCATGTCCGGGCCGCTTATGTGCAACAGGAAAGGCTCCCCCGATGACGGGGGAACCGATTGCATTGAGCGGATTGCTTAGCCGCGTACGCGGTCACGCTGCGAGGTGTAGACACCCGACGACAGGTTGTTCCATGCCGACGATGCTGCCATCGACTCCATAGCGCTGTCGTGAATGCGCTTGAACAACTCATCACCCATGTTTTCGTCCAGAACTTCTTGGCTGGCTGCGCCAAACGCGTCCCAAACGCTGTCCGGGAATTCCATGACCTTGACACCACCGGCCTGCAGACGCTGCAGCGCTGCACCGTTGTTGGCCAGGAATTGTGCCAGGTTCCACTGGTGGCACTCGGCAGCTGCGATCTCGATGATCTTCTGCTGCGCGGCGGACAGGCTGTCATAAACCTCGCGGTTGGTGGCCAGCGACAGACCCGCACCCGGCTCATGGAAGCCCGCGGTGTAGTAGGTTTTGGTGATTTCCTGGAAACCCGCTTTTTCGTCAGCCCAGGGACCGATCCACTCGGTTCCGTCAATAGCACCGGACGACAGCGCCTGATACACTTCCGAACCCGGAATGTTCTGAACGGATGCGCCCAGTTTGCCCAGCGCCTTGCCACCCAGACCCGGCATGCGGAATTTCAGGCCGTTAAAGTCTTCGGGGCTGTTGATCTCTTTCGAGTACCAGCCACCTGCCTGCGCGCCAGTGTTACCGGCCAGGAAGGATTTCAGGCCGAAGATTTCGCCCAGTTCATCATGCAGCTCCATGCCGCCGGCATGGTAGTACCAGTTCACCAGTTCCTGTGCGGTCATGCCGAACGGAACAGCGGTGAAGAATGCATAGCCCGGGTGCTGACCCACAAAGTAGTAGTCTGCCGCGTGGTACATATCGGCCTGACCGGACGATACCGCGTCAAACACCTCAAAGGCACCAACCAGTTCACCGGCGGCTTTGATTTCAACGTTCAGGTCGCCATCCGACATTGTGGTAATGCTGTCGGCGCAACGCTGCGCGCTGTCGAACACACCTGCGAGGCCACGGCCCCACGAGGTGACCATAGTCAGCGTGCGCTTGCCTTGCGCATAGGCGGGCGCTGCCAGCGTGGTGGCTGCAGCGGCCGAGCCGCCCAGTGCTGATGTTTTCAGAAACTTACGACGATCCATATGAGTGATCCTCCCCTTCATATTCATTCCCCGGGTGATGCCGGGTCGATCGTTTCTAGTGCGCGTTAGCCTAGTTCCACACACATGAATGTGAATACCTACTACTACGTAGCCAGTCGGGTTTTTCCACATTCAAAAGCACAAATCCGGTTGATTTTACCCGCTCGCGCCCAAATCACTGTGGCCGAGCACTGTGTTCTTCCAAATTTTTTGCAATTTGCCGGCAGCTTGCGTATCGATTCGAACATGGGAGGAATCCGGAACCTAATCTCGCTAACCTATGCGCAAAAACTGTCGCTGGTTGCCGCAATCCCGCTGATCGCAGCGGTTGCGGCCATTGCAATGGTGGTCGCTTATGAATCGCGCGCGACCGCCGAGAGTGAGATACAGGCCCTCGAGCGCCGCCTGATCGAAGCCAAAAAAGAAGAGCTGCGTAATTACGTGACCCAGGCGCGGAACGGGTTTGCCTATATTTACGGTCGCGCCTCCCCGGATGACGAAATCGCAAAAAACCTCGTGACCCAGATTCTGTCGGCGATGATTTACGGCAAGGACGGGTTCTTCTTTGTCTATGACTATGACGGCAACAACCTCGTCAGCCCGCGCCAGACTGAATTCATCAATCGCAACTGGGCCGATCTGACCGACAGCGATGGCACCCCGATTGTGGATGAGTTCATCACGCTCGCCCGACAGGGCGCGGGCTGGCACAGCTTTATGTGGCAAAAACCATCGACCGGTGAAGAGGCTCAGATGATCGCCTATGTTGTTGGCCTGCAGGACTGGCGCTGGGTGGTGGGCACGGGTGTGTTCATCGATGACATCGTCGCCACCGTCGCCAATGCCCGTGCTGAGGTTGAGGCGCGCGTGCAGCGCACCTTCCTTTATATCGGAGGCATTGTTCTGGCCGCTGTTCTGATCGTCTTTGCCTCGGGCATGTTGCTGAACTTCCGCGAACGCCGGCTGGCTGATGCCAAGCTTAAGGAACTGACACAGCGGGTATTGGACGCTCAGGAAGAAGAGCGCGGGCGCGTCGCCCGCGAATTGCATGACGGCATCAGCCAGATTCTTGTTGGCGTACGCTATGCACTGGACAACGCCCGACGACGTCTGATCCGCGGGGATGACGAGTCGGCGCAGGAACCATTGCAAACAGGTATCGACAATCTGGCAACCGCCATCACCGAGGTTCGCCGCATCAGCCGCGACCTGCGTCCGGGTGTTCTGGATGATCTGGGGCTTGGGCCAGCGCTCAAGGCTTTGACCGACGATTTCAGTGAACGCACGGGTATTGAAACCGATTTCTCAACCGTGGTGTTCCGAAACCGATTGGATCAAGACAGCAAGATCGCCCTCTACCGTATTGCGCAGGAAGCCCTGACCAATATCGAGCGCCACTCGGGAGCAACCCGTGTTACCATTGACCTGCGGGGTCATAAGAAAGGCGCCACGATGCGGATTACAGACAATGGTCGCGGGTTGCGGAACGAACCAGGCCATGTCAGCACCGGGATCGGGCTACGCAACATGCAGGAACGGATCGAACAGCTTGACGGCACTTTACGCATCCTCTCATCGCGCGGCGGGCGCAGCGGCACCGTGATTGAGGTCAGCTTGCCGCTCAGTCATATGCTGCCACCACAGGAAGACCCAACGCCAAAACGAAAGGCCGGTATCTGATGTCCGACTCAATCATCCGGGTCCTTATTGTCGACGATCACCCCATGGTCGCCGAAGGCATTCAGTCTCTGCTGGAAAGCTATGATGAGATCGAAGTTGTCGGCACACTTTCCAACGGACAAGAAGCTGTCGATCGAGCAACCCACCTGCAGCCGGACGTGATCCTGATGGATCTCAACATGCCCGGCCTGAGCGGGTTGAACGCCACCGAGATCATTTTGGAGCGCCTGCCCAAAACCCGCGTTCTGATCCTGTCGATGCATGACAGTCCCGAATACATCTCAACCGCGCTCAGCCACGGCGCCAAAGGCTATATCCTCAAGGACGTTCCCACCGAAGAGATCAAGCAAGCCATCGATGCCGTGATGCGGGGCGAGCGGTATCTTTGTACCGGGGCCAGCGGCTCGCTGGAGCCCAAGGACGGCAACACGCGCGAGGCGCTGACCGGCCGGGAACAGACAATCCTGCTGGAATTGGCGCAAGGTAAATCCAACAAAGAGGTGGCACTGGCGCTGGACATTTCGGTGCGCACGGTTGAGACGCATCGCAAGAACATCAAGCGCAAACTTGGCATCTCCTCGACCGCCGGCTTGACCCGCTATGCCCTGGAGCATGGCGTCCTGCAGGGCACCAGCCCCGGGCTATGACCGCAGCGCGAAACGCGCTGCCCGGTCCAACCGAAGGAGATGTGCCAACGGCACATTGAAGTCGGGCGGGAGCACTACCCGCTGCCGCGTTCACTGATATCTTCACCAAAGAACACCAAAGTCCCGTCTTCATCGAGGACATGAAATTCGCGCTGCTGATAGGGCTGATCGAATGGCGGGCACACCCGCCCTTCAGGCAGTTCCTCCAACCCGGGGCGCAGGCTTTCGAACAGGCTGTCGATTCCTTTGACGTCAACATAGAACGACTGCTCATCCCCCAATGCGCGCCCATCCTGACGCGGTGGACATTCCAATAATCGGATCGCCACAGGATCACGGCGCAAAAAGGCATAATTGTCCTGCCTGAATGTGCAGGAAAACCCAAGCTGCTGAGTGTAGAACTCAATCTGCGCGTCCAAAGAAGAACAAAGGACAAATGGTGTAAGTTGTAATATCTGCATCAAAACAGCCCTCTTCCAACCTCGGGCCCGAGACTAGCACAAATCAGTCAAGCAGTTGATCACCCCGCAACCCTTCACGCTCATAATGATGCGGCAGCACACGGCCATAGAGTTGACGGGTCCGCTCCACCCCACCACACATGCCTTCGGTTTCGACAAACGAAAAGATACCAACATAGCGTTTCCGTTGTCCTTCAACCGGCGCTACCCGGTGCAAGGCATAGCGCCCCTTGAATATCTGCAGGTCGCCCGGTTGCAGTTCCAGTTGGTGTACGCCCCTCCTGCTGCCATCCAAAATCGCAGCGACGCCTTTGAAATTCTCGTCTTCACTGGTCCGCAGATTGGGTGCGTATTCGAATGCACCGCCCTCCTCGCCATTCTGGATTGCCAGCGTCACGGTGTAATTATTGGTGTCAAAATGCCACGGAAAGCCGCCTCCCTTCTCGACCACATTGATGATCACATCCGCCAACGGGTCATCATATCGGAAGAACCGATCCTCCGGCTCGTTCAAAGCCATGCGGATGAAAGGCATGAAACCTTCATACTGATAAATACGCCGCAGCGGGCTTGTGACAGGGAAGTTGTCAGCCGGAACAAAGGCGTTTGATCGGTCATAAAAACGTCGGATTGGATGACCGATCCCGTAACTGGGATCATCCTGCGTAAAATAGGCATTCGTGCGATTGAACGAGCGATGCGCTTTGGGAGCGACGTGATCGGCTTCAGCGATCAGTTTCCCTAGGCCATCTTCATGCACAAAGCCGGGGAGGACCGCACATCCATCAACTTCCAGATCCCGCCTCAGGTCCGCGATCAGCTGCCTGTACCCGTATGAATCAGGCCGATCGATCGGATAGCGCCCCAGATCCACAAGATCGTGCAGCATGTCTGACCTCCCGATTTAGCGCTGTTTTCACCAGCCTGCCTCAGCATCGGGCGCTGCTCTGGTCTGTTTCAGACATGGGCCTGACGCAATCAGACCACTGTTGATCACCCGATCGCCCACCAATGTACGGCGAATTTTCGCGGATATTTCTCGACCTGCGTCATTTTGCGCAACAAAATAACAAATCCCACAAGCCCAGACTTACAATATTTTTGTATTTGCCTGTTGACGCCCCTTCCCCTCAACCATAATGTCCCTGCACGCAAAGAAGGAGCCTCTGGCGATGAAAGCGCTAGTCGTAATCGTAGGAAACACGCGCATGGGCCTGTAACGGTAAACCATAATCGAACCCATGCGCCTCCGAAAATCTCGGGGGCTTTTTTTTGGCAACACGCAAGACACATGTCGCGAACGGAGCAAAGCAGATGACACGTGAGATGACCGGCGCAAAGATGGTGGTTCAGGCCCTCAAGGATCAGGGCGTGGACACGGTATTCGGATACCCCGGTGGCGCCGTCCTACCGATCTATGACGAGATCTTTCTGCAAAATGACATCCGTCACATTCTGGTACGGCATGAGCAAGGTGCGGTACACGCTGCCGAAGGCTATGCCCGCTCGACCGGCAAGCCGGGCGTTGCTTTGGTCACATCCGGTCCTGGCGCGACCAATGCCGTGACCGGCTTGACCGATGCGTTGTTGGATTCAATTCCGATCGTTGTTCTGACCGGTCAGGTTCCGACCTTCATGATTGGCTCTGACGCCTTTCAGGAAGCAGACACTGTGGGCATCACGCGCCCCTGCACCAAGCACAACTGGTTGGTGAAGGATACGGACTCGCTGGCGGCAACTATGCACGAAGCCTTCCATGTGGCCACTTCCGGTCGCCCCGGCCCCGTGCTCGTTGACATTCCGAAAGACGTTCAGTTCGCCTCGGGTGAATACACGACGCCAAAACCGTCGACCTCTCACTATCAGCCGGTATTGAAGGGCGATCTGGAAGAAATCACGGAGCTTGTTGCAGCAATCGAGACCGCAAAGAAGCCAGTCTTCTATACCGGTGGTGGCGTTATCAATTCTGGTCCAGCTGCCAGCCAGCTGCTGCGCGAACTGGTGGATGCAACCGGCTTTCCGATCACTTCGACTCTGATGGGGCTTGGGGCCTATCCGGCCTCGGGCGAAAACTGGATCGGTATGCTTGGGATGCATGGGCTCTACGAGGCCAACATGGCGATGCATGATTGCGATCTGATGATTAACATCGGCGCGCGATTTGATGACCGTATCACCGGCCGGATCGATGCGTTCTCGCCGAACTCAATCAAAGCCCATGTAGATATCGACCCTTCGTCGATCAACAAAGTTATCCGTGTCGACATCCCAATAGTTGGCGATGTTGCCCACGTGCTTGAGGATATTCTGAAAGTCTGGAAAGCACGCGGTCGCAAAACAGACGCTGCCAATATCAAGCAGTGGCAAGACCAGATTAACGAATGGCGCAACGTCAACTGCCTTGCCTTCACAAACAGCGAGAAGACCATCAAGCCGCAATACGCGCTGCAACGGCTTGAAGAGCTGACGAAGAAATATGACCGCTATGTCACGACCGAGGTTGGACAGCACCAGATGTGGGCGGCGCAATACCTGGGATTTGAAGACCCCAACCGCTGGATGACTTCGGGCGGGCTGGGCACTATGGGCTATGGTTTCCCCGCCTCGATCGGTGTGCAAATGGCACATCCCGATGCGCTGGTCATCAACGTGGCTGGTGAGGCCTCGTGGCTGATGAACATGCAGGAAATGGGCACGGCCGCGCAATACCGCCTGCCCGTGAAACAGTTCATTCTGAATAACGAGCGGCTTGGAATGGTACGACAATGGCAAGAACTGCTGCACGGCGAACGCTATTCGCATTCGTGGTCCGAGGCCCTGCCTGATTTCGTCAAGCTCGCTGAAGCCTTTGGTGCCAAGGGTATCCTGTGTTCCGACCCGACCGATCTGGACGACGCGATCATGGAGATGATCAATTACGACGGTCCGGTCATCTTCGACTGCGTGGTCGAAAAGCACGAGAATTGCTTCCCGATGATCCCATCGGGCAAGGCCCACAATGAGATGCTGCTGGGCGAAGCCGAAACGCAAGGTGTTATTCAAGCTGGTGGAGCTGTGCTCGTTTGAGCACCGCTTTGCCACATCTAGGTCAAATGCCGGAGCTAAGGTCGCCGCACGTGACATGAAAAAGGGTTAGATCATGCGTGATCTCCGCAGTCAGTTCTCAGCCAGAGCTTCGAGCCCGGAAGAGAATTTGTCGATATTCACCGGCCGTCGCGGTTGGCAAGTGGGGCTCATGGTTCCACTCTTCGTTCTAGCGTTGATATTGTTCTGGGTCGGCACAGGCTGGTATGCCGTTGTTGATCAAGGAAAAATGGCGTTATCCGTTGATTTCAAGGTGTTCTGGGCTGCAGGTCACCTCGCGCATTTAGGCGAACCGCTTGCGGCATTTGATATCGACAGATTGTCGGAAATACACGAAGCGTCCAAGGAAGACGATTGGATGCCTTGGTCTTATCCTCCCTCATTCCTTGTCGCACTCCAACCACTCGGGGCATTGTCGTTTTCTCCGGCTTGGGCGATTTTCACAGCGATTTCAATTGTCGCGATGTTTCTTGCTGTGCGGCCATTTTCCTGCGGAATCGTACCGGTTTGGTTTGCTTTTGCACTCTCCCCCGCCATGTTGCCAAACTTGTATATGGGGCAGACCACAACCCTTTGGGCAGCAGGCCTTCTGGCCGCACTAGCGGCGCTAAAGAACGACCGCTTCGTACTAGCAGGGTTCTTTATTGGATTGCTGACGCTTAAACCCCAACTCGGCCTGCTCATACCGCTTGCGCTTTTGGCAAGCGGTGCGTGGAAGACGATCATATCAGCAACGGTCACGACGGTGGTCTTGTCCGTTCTGGCCACTCTGGTCGTTGGCGTCGATTATTGGACCGAAATGCGCAACATGATGGGCGTTCACTTTGAAGAGATACGAAGCTCAATCCACCTGAATACGGTCATGCTTAGCCCTTATTCCTTGCTGGCCAGCATCGGTGTGCCAGAAACGCTCGCGCTTGCGATGCAATGGACTTTGACAGTGTTGTCTGGAATTGCAGTCTTCGTTGCATGGCGCAGCCCAAGGGTAGGTTTTGACTTGCGGGTAGCGGTGCTCTTTCTGGGTATTTCCATGTCTACACCGTACTTCTGGTTCTATGAATCTGGGCTGCTTGCAATCGTTGCATTGTTCCTGCTTCGAGCTGGCGTCCTGACAACTTCTCCATGGCGTCTGGTACTGGCCGCCGCAATGTGGATCGGTATCGGACCAGCAACACATATGGTGCTTTTCAAGATGACCGAGATATTGTCTTTGCGCCTCGTGTTTGCCCCGATCCTAATACTGGCTTGCGTAGTTTGCCTCCAAGCGCTGATCTCTGCGCTACGAAAGCCCGAAGAAACTTATGTCCAAGATGAGGTCTATCAATGACTCCGCTAAACATCGTCAAAGGCTCCACCCGCCATTCTGCATATAACCTACGCCCAACATTCTCGGACGTGCAGGAACAACACACGATCGCGGTGCTGGTTGAAAACGAACCGGGGGTTCTGGCCCGCGTAATTGGTCTGTTCTCGGGTCGTGGCTATAATATTGAAAGTCTAACGGTTGCCGAGGTTGACCATACCGGGCATCTCAGCCGAATTACCATCGTCACCACCGGCACCCCGCAAGTGATTGAGCAGATCAAGGCGCAGCTTGGACGCATCGTGTCGGTCCGTGACGTGCATGATCTGACCGTCGAAGGTGCTTCGGTCGAGCGCGAGCTGGCGATCATAAAGGTTGTCGGTGAAGGCGACAAACGGGTCGAAGCCCTGCGACTGGCCGACATTTTCCGGGCCAATGTCGTCGATAGTACGCTGAATTCGTTCATCTTCGAGATCACCGGTGCACCGGACAAGATCGATGCCTTTGCCGATCTGATGCGCCCTCTTGGCTTGATTGAAATCGCCCGTACCGGAGTTGCAGCCCTGTTGCGCGGTGACTAAGCTCCATTTCCGCCCTGGGACTGAATTCAATTTTGGGGCGGCGGCCTGCTTGGCCATGGTGCCCTGCTAACGTCAAAAAGGCTTAATGCGTTCATCATATATGAGCAACAGCATGAAAAAGATCATGCAAATAGGCTAAAAGCCAATTGATTTTGCTTATCATCAGACTAGCCTGTGACGCGTAGCGAGGCGCTTTGCAGCACCCGTTGGGGTCAACTTTACGATTTCTGAGTACTGCGCGGTCGCTGTGCCGCCGTAAACCTGTTTTTGCTGAAGATACAAACGGAAATCTGGGACAGAAGTGACCGACATCAATCGCAGCCCCGCAGAATTGCGCAGCATGTTCGGAGCCAACCTCAGGCAGCTCGCAAACAGTTATCGGTCGGTTTCAGAGCTTTGCCGCCAATTGGGCATCAATCGAACGCAGTTTAATCGCTATCTGTCAGGTGAAAGTTTTCCCAGGCCGGATGTGCTGGACCGGATGTGTCGATTCTTCGATATCGACGCGCGTATCCTGCTGAAACCTTTGGATGAAATAGAACCGGTCGCCGCTCATCCCGCATCAGAAATCATCGATCGATTTCTCGTCACCGGGTCAGAAAAAACCATGGCGACCGGATTTTATCACGCCGCTGAGGCCCCGCCAAACCGACGCGAACCAACACTGCACCGGCTGCTGTTTATCCGCCGCATTAGGCATTGCACCTTGCTGCGCAGCTATGAGCCCTTGTCCCATATGCCGAAATGCTCCGCGCCCATGCGTGAGGTTCAGGGCATCGTTTCTCACATCGGCGGACAAGTCTGCGCATTGATGTCCCGGCCCGGCGCACAGGATTGCAGAATGATGGTTCTGAACCTTCCGCCTGAATGGGCACCTCAGGAATGGTCGGGTTATGTGTATCGGTTGGCCGGTGGCAGTGGATCCGATGTAAGACGGCTTACGCTGCATCACCTTGGGCATGATTTGTCCGCAGCACTGCAATCGGCCCGAAAGGCGCACAATTCATCAGGGCCTGACTTAAACGGACAGATTTAAGAGGGTGTCGGCTGAGCAGCCCCGGACGGATCGTTGTCCAAGATCAAGCGATAAAGATGCCAGCTGGCATGCCCCAGCAAAGGCAGGACGATAAACAGGCCCAGGAACCAAGGGATCATCGCCAAAAAAGTGATGATCGCGATGAAGGCCCCCCACGCCAGCATCACACCCATGTTCGCTTTGACATAGGCAAAGCTGGTGATCATCGCGGTCACAAAATCCAGCTCACGATCCAGCAGCATAGGAATCGACAGCACGGTGATCATGTACAGAATGATTGCAAATACGGCCCCGACCAGTGTGCCCAGTACCAACATGCTCAGCCCATTCGGGGTCAGGAACACCTCAAATGATGTTGAAATATTGGTCATCGTCGACAGCCCCATGAACAGGGCAAAGATCATGTGGCCCAGAAAGAACCAGAACAGAAAGATCACCACGATAATGGCGCAGATCGACGGCAGTTGCCTTCGGCTTTGCTGTATGACCACGCCGAAGATCGCACCGGGATTCAACGGCTCACCCTGTTCCAGCCGGTGCGAGACCTCATATAATCCCACGGCAGCAAACGGCCCGATCAGGGGAAAGCCGATCGCGGCCAAAACCAGCCAGAACGACGTTCCCGTCTGCAGCGTGACCCACGCCATCAGCCACCCGGCCAGCACGTAGAAGCCTGCGAACAGAAGTCCGAAAAGCGGCGCGCGGCGATAATCCTGCCAAGCTCGGCGTAACGCTTCTTTCAGCATCGCGGTATCAACGGGTTTCAGCGTCGGCACACCAAAGGGTTTGTCCATTCTTGTTTTCTCCTCCCGGGCGGTTGTTCTACATGGCGGGTCGTTTCTGAGGCCAAAGCGTTGCAGAATGATATGCCGCCCCAATCGACAAGATCCGCGCATCTGCACCACGCGGACCGAACAGCTGCATTCCCATCGGCAGCCCTTGTGCTCCAAAACCGACAGGCGCACCCAGACAGGGCAACCCCAAAAGGCTGACGGGTGTCACGACCTGCATCCAGCGATGGTAGGTATCCATCCCCTGCCCCTTGATTTCGGTTGGGTACGGCGTTTCAAGTTCGAACGGCCAGACCTGCGCTGCGGGCAACACCAAGGCGTCATAGTCTTCGAAAAGCTCCACCGCCCGCTTGTGCCAGTCAGACCGGTTCACACTGGCCCGGTGCACATCCATCGCGCTGAGCGCCAGGCCGCGCTCCAACTCCCATTGCGCGGTATCTTTGAGTGATGATTTCTTCTTGGCCAAAGGCTCCAACCCTGCGGCCACTGACCAGGAGCGCAGAGTAATCCAACTGTCCCAGATCAGGTCCGCGTCAAACGGTGGTGCAAGCGCCTCAACGCGCGCACCGCGTTCTTCGAAAACGTGCAACGCATCGCGGCATAGCGCGAGGATACCCTCTTCGCACGGAAACGCCCCGCCCCAGTCGCCCAACCAGCCTATGCGCATCCCTGTCAGATCAGCCGCTTGAACGGGCGACACGCGCTCGACCTCTGTGCTTAATGGCATCCTTGGATCGGGGCCGGATATGACGTCAAGCAATAGCCCGATGTCTTCAGGGCTGCGCGCCATAGGCCCCAGAGTTGAAAGCTGATGCAGATAACCGTCCCCCACTGGCTCAGACGGAACGCGCCCCCAATTTGGCCTGAACCCGTATACGTTGTTCCATGCGGCCGGGTTGCGCAGGCTGCCCATCATGTCCGAGCCGTCCGCCAGCGCCAGCATTCCCGTCGCCAACGCCACTGCTGCACCGCCCGACGAACCTCCACAGGTTTTCGTGGGATCATAAGGGTTGCGTGTTGCACCATAGACAGGATTGAACGTGTGCGAACCCAGTCCAAATTCCGGCGTGTTGGTCTTACCGATCAGAATTGCCCCAGCAGCCCTTAGCCGGGCGGCCAGCAGATCGTCAGTTTGCGGCACATGATCCTTGAACAATGGCGAACCCTGCGTCGAAGTGATCCCTGCCACATTTACCAGATCTTTCACCGCTATCGGCAACCCGTGCAGCGCGCCGCGAGGTGACGCGGCATCCGCCGCCCGCGCCTCGGCCATCAAAGCGTCTTCATCCCGCAGCGCGACAATCGCGTTTACCTCACCGTTCACCTGGGCGATCCGATCCAGCGTCGCGCGCATCAGTTCTGCAGCTGAAAGCTGTCGGCGGGACAAGGCGTCAAGAATGTCCGTCGCGGATGCTCTGGTCAAATCCATGCGGGTTGGTCCTTTGGCTGCTCGTCATCAGCCTAGCGACGTGCTCGGACCATTTAAAGCCACTGTTTAAATGTATCTTTTTAGAATTTCGCGAAGAAGAGCGGCGCAAGAGCGCGCATCATCTGATCCTGAGGTCGATCCGCACATTGCTATTGCGGCCCAGCACATTCTTCAGACCAAAGACGATCATCACCAGACTAAGCACCAGCCACAACCCGCCCCACATCATGGTGGTTCCGCCGAATTCTTCAGCCAGCATATATGCATCTGATCGCAATCCCGCGCGTCGGATCGTGTCATCGAAAATGTCAAACGGAACGTAGATCATGCTGGTCAGCCCGATGACCCGTAGAATCAGATCACACAGGTTGCGGTTCAGGAACCACGCGGTGGCCAGCATCACCGCTCCACAGCCCGCGCTGAACGCCATGGCAAACGGTTCCCGGATATACAGGAGCGCAACAATCAGCATGACTCCCCCAAAGAGACCAAGCGCAGCCCGATCGGCATTGGTGCGCAGGGCGATCATCAGCAGGCCCATCCCAAGCATCAAGGACCCAAGATATCCCGCTGACAGACTGACAAACCGATTGCCTCCTCGGCCAATAACCAGGCCACCTTGTTGTGGAGAGACCGAGAAACTTTCAACCGAACCACCGGTCAGGATAATGGCACCGGCATGCGAAAGCTCATGCAGGAACACAACCAGGATTTTCAACGGAAGCACCAGCATCGTGTTCCAGAACACAAACACCAACGCGACAATTGCGATCAATTGCCAGTGGCCCTTGATCAGGTTCACAGCCGAGGTCAGGGACTGCCGCAATTAGCCGTCGCCCTGTGCCTCGGACCGGCTTTTGCCCGAGACATTCAGGGCCAGTGTCGCCGCCATGAAACCATCCAGATCACCATCCAGCACACCCTTGGTGTCCGATGTCTCGTGATTGGTCCGCAAGTCTTTGACCATCTGATAGGGCTGCAGCACGTAAGACCGGATCTGGTTGCCCCAGCCCGCATCACCCTTGGCTTCGTGGGCGGCGTTAATCTCGGCGTTTCTGCGATCCAGCTCTTGCTGGTACAGCCGTGATTTCAGCGCCTTCATGGCAATATCTCGGTTCTGGTGCTGCGATTTCTCGGAACTGGTCACCACAATTCCGGTTGGAATATGCGTAATCCGAACCGCCGAGTCCGTCGTGTTCACGTGCTGACCACCCGCGCCCGAGGACCGGTAGGTATCAACGCGAATATCCGATGGGTTCACCTCGATCTCGATATTGTCGTCCACCACAGGATAAACCCAGACCGAACTGAACGAGGTATGCCGCTTGGCCGCCGAGTCGAACGGAGAGATACGCACCAAACGGTGCACGCCACTTTCCGATTTAAGCCAGCCATAGGCGTTGTGGCCAGTGATCTTGTAGGCGGCGGACTTGATCCCCGCCTCTTCCCCCGCTGTCTCGGATTGCAGTTCGACCGTATAGCCTTTTTTCTCGGCCCAGCGGACATACATCCGCGCCAGCATCGAGGCCCAGTCGCAGCTTTCCGTACCGCCTGCGCCCGAGTTGATCTCAAGGAAGGTATCATTGCCGTCCGCTTCGCCATCAAGCAGCGCCTCAAGCTCTTTCTTTGCGGCCTTGGTCTGCAGCTTTTTGATCGCTTCTTCGGCGTCGGTTACGACCTCTTCGTCCTCTTCCATCTCGCCCAGTTCGATCAGCTCGATATTGTCGCTGAGATCGGTCTTGATGGATTCGTAGGTCTCGATGGCATCGACCAGCAACTGCCGTTCGCGCATCAATTTCTGCGCGTTCTCGGGATTGTCCCACAGGTTCGGATCTTCAACACGCGCGTTGAATTCCTCCAACCGGTGCGGCGCTGTTTCATAGTCCATGCGCTGCGCCAGCAGCTCCAGCGACTTTTCGATTTCCGCCACAATATTCTGGGTTTCGGCGCGCATGGTCAGGTCCCAACTTGCTCAATCAGGTGTGCGTGATAGCAAGTGGTGCGAGGTACCACAAGACGACTGAGCCGGGAAACTTGGGCGGATCAGTAAAGCCCGCCGCCCTGCAGATCGCCCTGGCTGGCATTGGGGCCAACGGTGATCGTATCCCCGGTTGAGGTGGTCACCTGACGGCCCGAACTTGCCTCTTCAAACAACGGCAGGTCAGATCCCATCGCGAAGCCACCGTCATAGACGCGATCGATAAAACCATCCACGCCATCACGGAAATACTCGGCGACCACATATTCTCCACTCGCGTCTTCTGGCAGGCGCGCGCCGCTGAAACGGTCAATCTTGATGAAATGGCCACCCGGAGGCACCTCGAACGGGCCACCGCCGTATTTCTCGACTGCTTTTTCCATAAAGCTTTGGAACACAGGACCGCACAAGGTGCCGCCGTAGGCTCCTCGGCCCATAGGGCGCGGGCGGTCATAACCGATGTAGCAACCGGCCACGATATTTGAGGTGAAACCGATGAACCACGCATCCTTGGATTCGTTCGTGGTGCCGGTCTTGCCCGCTGTGGGCACGGGCAGGTTCACAACACGTGATGCAGTGCCGCGATCAACCACGCCCTTCATCATCGACGTCAACTGGTAGGCGGTGATGGCATCCATGACCTGGCTGCGATCGGTGAGGATCGTGGGCGACTCATCAGGCTCAAGCCAGCTAGAGTTACAATCGACGCACTGGCGATCGTCATGGCGATAGATGGTCTTGCCGAACCGGTCCTGAATACGGTCAACCAGTGTGGGTTCAACCCGCTCGCCACCATTGGCGAACATCGCATAGGCAGCGACCATTTTGTACAGCGTAGTCTCTTCAGACCCTAGCGAGTTCGCAAGGAACGCACCCATCCGGTCATAAACGCCAAACCGCTCGGCATAACCTGCGACCACGGGCATTGTGACTTCTTGCGCCAGACGGATGGTCATCAGGTTCCGCGACTGTTCGATCCCGGTACGCAAGGGCGTTGGACCGTAAAACTTGTTCGTCGAGTTTTTGGGACGCCACAGGCCCTGCGGTGTATTCACCTCGATCGGCGCATCCACAACGATCGTCGCGGGGCTGTATCCGCTATCCAGAGCAGCGGCATAAACGAATGGCTTGAAGCTGGACCCGGGCTGGCGCTGCGCCTGAGTGGCGCGGTTGAACACGGTGTCCTGATACGAGAACCCACCCTGCATCGCCAGAACACGGCCCGAATTTACGTCCATCGCGACAAAGCCGCCCTGCACTTCTGGCACCTGACGGGCAGACCACTGCCCCTCTTCGCCAGCCATTACCAGAATGACATCGCCGCGTTTGAAATTGTCCTGGAAGTTGCCCTGCATCCATTTGATGTCTTCGCGCGGGACGGTGCCATCTGCTGGGCCATCTTCGATCCCGACGGTCAGGGATTGGTCGGCCACGTTCAGAACAACGGCAGGATACCACTGCGTCGGCAGCACCACGTCGCGGGGGATTTCCATGATCGCCAGCGCCTCGCGCCACTGTGCTTCATCCGCCAGCTTCTCCTCGGCGATGACCTCGCCTGTGCCGCGCCACCGCCCACGAGAGCGGTCGTATTTCTGCAGCGCCGTGCGCAGGGCTTTCGCCGCTTCGACCTGCATTTCCTCATCCACCGAGGCGCGTACGGTGAAACCGCCAGTGAAGAACTCACCCTCGCCAAAATCCTCGCTCAACTGGCGACGGATTTCGTCGGTGAAATAGTCACGCGGCGGCAGTGCAGTGCGGAAGCTTTCAAAATCCCCGTTCTGAACCGAACGCAAAGGCATCTCGACTTCGGTCTCATAGGTGGCCTGATCGACATAGCCGTTCTGCTGCATCTCGCGCAGCACATAGTTGCGGCGGTTCAGCAAACGTTCTTTCTGCCGCACAGGATGGTAGTCCGATGGTGCCTTGGGCATCGCCGCCAGCATCGCGGCTTCATGCGGGGCCAGTTCCTGCAGAGTTTTGTTGAAATAGGTCTGCGCAGCAGCGGTCACACCATAAGAGTTCTGGCCCAAAAAGATCTCGTTCATATACAGCTCGAGGATCTGTTCCTTGTCCAAGGTATCCTCAAGCCGGGTGGCGAGGATAATTTCCTTGATCTTGCGCTCGGCCCGGCGATCACCGGACAAAAGGAAGTTCTTCATCACCTGCTGCGTGATGGTTGACGCACCACGAACGGTTTCGCCTTTAGTGCGCACTGCCTCGACCCCGGCAGCAATGATCCCACGCGGGTCATAACCCTGATGAGTATAGAAGTTTTTATCTTCCGCCGAGATAAAGGCCTGTTTTACCAGATCGGGAATTTCCTCGGACGGCGTAAACAGGCGGCGCTCCTGCGCAAATTCGTCGATCAGCTGGCCCTCACCCGAGTAAATCCGGCTGATCGTCGGTGGTTTGTATTGTGCCAATGACTCGTGGCTGGGCAGGTCTCGGCCATACATCCAGAACACCGCGCCAACGACCAGCGCGGCCATAAAAATACCTAAGGTCACGAGACTGAAAATTGCCCCGAAGAACGAAAGAATGAACCGGATCACGTTACTGCCTTTTACTCGCGATGACGCCTATATAGTGTCGCCCCTGCGCAGGGTCAAAACACGAAAGGCTACAATGGCTGTTTTGCGCCGCTGCGTCATTGTCCGATCAGAGATCGCTTCACCAGATCGTCCCGACGCCAGTTCTCAAGCCCCTGCACAAGCCCATGCGCCATGGATGCGCGCCAGTTTGGATCAGAGATGTTCTTGAAATCGCGCGGGCTGGACAAAAAACCCAGCTCAACCAGAACCGACGGGATATCTGCTGCCTTCAACACCGAAAACGACGAAGAACGTAGCGGACGACGATTCATCGGGCCTCCCTGCTGCGTCATTCCATCCACCAGCGAGCGCGCCAGTGCGCTACTGCGTGGTACGGTCTCTTGCCGAGCCAGATCCAGCAACACATCAGCGACCTGATCGTCTGCACCGCTGAGATCAATACCTGCGATCAAATCACTCCGGTCATGCCGTTCGGCCAGCTTTTGACTGGCAACGTCTGAAGCTTCCTCTGAAAGAGTGTACACGACCGACCCATGCGCCAGCCCTTCGGAAAGCGAATCCGCATGCAGTGAGATAAACACGTCGGCCCCGGCCTGATGTGCCAGCGAGATACGGCGTTCGAGCGAGACGAATTGATCGTCAACACGCGTCATCACCACTTCGAAACCGCCGGTACGCAGCAGCGCCTCTCGCAGCTCTCGCGCGAAGGTCAGCATCAGTGTTTTCTCATTGGTATCAGCGAATTCTGCCCCGGGATCAATGCCGCCATGCCCGGGATCCAGCATGACCCGTACCGCCCGCACGCCGTCGCGCCGCGGCATTGCCGGTGTCACTGCGGGTTCCGGCAAATCCCAGCCAGGCTGACGGGGGGCACCTGCGCTGGCTGCAAAACTGTCAAAATCAGTGCCTTTCAGGTGCAGCGATAGTTGAGCAGTGCCCGTCGCCTGATCAACCCGCAGATCAGCTGTTTCCACCGCCAGCGGAGCGCCCAGCTCCAACACCAGACGCGACCAACCGGGCACGTATGCGCCGAATTGAACACCGCTGATCCGGCTGGTTTGCAGAAAGGTCTCGCGGTTCAGGCCAGACCAGTCGACCTCTTGGAAATCCAGCACCACGCGGTATGGATCGCGCAGCGTGAACACGCGGTATGGCACGCCTTGAGTCAGCCCAAGTTCGACCCTTACGCCGGTATTGCCATCATCGACGATGCCGCTCTGGTCCGGAAGGACGCGTGCGAGCGCGCTGAAGTCCTGCGCGACAGCGACACCGTTCAACGCCCAGATCAGGGCGATTGCGTAGAAAATCCTGCTCATGGCCTCAAGTTATCCCGAGATCGTTTGAGGCAGAGCCTATCGCATGACGCCGCCTTTGTGAACGCTTTAGGCCGATTGCGGGATCGCACCTCGCTTGGCCATAAAACGTTGCAGCCGATCCAGCCCCTCCTGAATGTCTTCGGTCGATCGCGCATAGGAAAATCGCAGCGTCGTGTGCCCGCGCACCGGGTCGAAATCCAGCCCCGGCGTCACGGCAACCCCGGCTTTGTCGAGAATCTCGGCTGCAAATGCCCGGCTGTCGTCGGTCAAGTCTGAGACATCCGCGTAAACATAAAACGCCCCATCCGGGGGTGCGATATTGGTAAATCCGGCCTTGGGCAACCCGTCCAGCATCAACAAACGATTGCGGCGGTATACATCCAGATTGGCCTGCAATTCGTCGTCACAATCCATAGCTGCCAATGCGGCCACCTGACTGGCGTGAGGCGCGCAGATGAACATGTTCTGGGCAATCCGCTCAACCACCCGTACCTGATCTTCGGGCACAACCATCCAGCCAACGCGCCAACCGGTCATCGAGAAATACTTGGAGAATGAGTTGATCACATAGCACTCATCCGTCAGCTCGAGCGCAGTGACGGCCTTGGCCTCGTATTCCAGCCCGTGATAAATCTCGTCACTGATGAACGATGCACCCTGCCCGTGCGCCGCATCGATCAGCGCCTGCATCGCCGCATGATCCAGCATTGTCCCAGTCGGGTTGGCAGGCGAGGCAACCATCAATCCCTGCAAATCAAGCCCCGTGAAATCGGCGGGCACCGGCTGCAGCCGGTTTTCCGGTGCTGTCGGCAAGTCTACCGGCACCAAACCCAATGCTTTCAGGATTTGCCTATATGAGGGATATCCCGGGGCACCAATCCCCACCCGATCACCGCTGTCGAACAGAGCGGTAAAGGCGAGCAAAAACCCGCCCGATGATCCCGGTGTGATGACCACCCGTTCTGGATTGAGATCAACGCCATACCATTCACCATACATCTGCGCGATCCGCTGACGAAGAGCGGGCAAACCCAAAGCCACCGTATACCCAAGCGGCCCTTGTTCCATGGCCTTCGCCAATGCTTCGGTTGCCCCTTTGGGTGCGCCGGTCCCCGGTTGACCTACTTCCATGTGAACGACATGCCGCCCGGCTTCTTCCGCCTTGCGCGCGGCCTCCATCACGTCCATCACGATGAAGGGATCGACCCCGGAACGGGTTGAGTTTCTCATGGCCATCTCCCATGTTGCAGCCATGGCTTTTGAACGCTTATCCCGGCTGGCGTCAATCCCGGCCGTGTTGCTGCTGGCAGTGACATGGTCGATCAGCGCCATGCAGGCCAGCGCGCAAAGCCTTATCCGCGATCCCGACATTGAACACGGGCTGCAAGAGCTCGCCTTTCCGATCCTGCGGGCCGCTGGCCTGAACACCAACCGGGTGCGCGTACTGATCGTCAATGATGGTACGTTCAATGCCTTCGTGATCGATTATAACACGATCTATATCAACTATGGCTTGATCCTAAGCGTCGATACGCCCGAGATGCTGCAAGCGGTGATCGCACACGAGGCCGCGCACATCGCCAACGGCCACCTGGCCAGACGCTCAGAGAACCTGCGCGCGGCGCAACGTAATGCGCAGCTTGGGACGCTTTTAGCGCTTGCAGCCGCGGCCGCAGGTGGCGGAGAAGCTGCAGCAGGAATTGCAGCGGGCACACAAGCCTCGGCGCTGCGCAGCTTTCTAGGCCATACGCGGGCCGAAGAAGCCTCGGCGGATCGAAGTGCTGCCAGCTATTTGCGTTGGGCGGGAGTATCTCCGCGCGGGTTGGTCAACCTGCACCGTAAGTTCGCGGGGCAAGAGCTGTTGAACCCCGTCAATCAAGACCCCTACATGCGCTCACACCCTACCAGCCGCGAACGTTTGCGCGCGGCCGAAGCTTTTTTGAACGAATTCGGCGACAAGGCAGAGCAAAACGCAAATGCCGATTACTGGTTCGCGCGGATCAAAGGTAAGTTGTCAGCCTTTCTTCGATCCCCGACCTGGACCATGCGTCGCGCGGGCGAAGAAAAAGATCGTGACATACGCCTGATGCGCGAGGCATCGGCCCATCATCAAAATCGCGATCTCGCCCGTGCCCGCGCCGCAATCGATGGTGCGCTGGAGATTCGCCCTGACGATCCGTTTTTTTATGAATTGAAGGGCCAGATTCTATTGGAGAACCGGCGCGTGCCCGAAGCTGTGGATGCCTACGGTGCAGCCGTTGATATGGCGCCCAACAATGCCCTGATCCTCGCCGGTTACGGACGTGCTTTGCTGGCGGATGGCAAGACGAAGAAAGCCCTGCAAGTGCTTGAAAAGGCGCGCGCACGCGACTATCGCAATGCCCGGCTGATGCAGGATCTGGGTTCTGCCTATTCGCAGGTGGGCAACAACGGAATGGCGTCTGCGGTGACTGCAGAACGCTATGCGCTGCAGGGCCGACTTGATGATGCGGGCATACATGCTAAACGGGCTGTTGCACAGCTCCCCGAAGGCTCTCCGGGTTGGCAAAGGGCACAGGATGTGTTGATTGCCTCGGAGCGCGCAAAGAAGAAGAAAAAGAGGAAACGGAAATGATCCTGAGACATGCTGCACCGGCCCTATTGGGTCTTTCCCTGATCACTGGTCCTGCGCAGGCGCTGGAATTGAACGCGATGAGCGACGCCGAGAAGGCCGAGTTTGGCGCACAAGTGCGCGAGTACCTTCTGGAAAACCCCGAAGTGATCCTCGAGGCGATCAACATCCTTGAGGAACGCAATGCCGTTGCCGAGGCTCAGGCTGACAAGGAGCTCGTCGCGGCCAACGCTGACGAGCTTTTTAATGACGGTTACAGCTGGGTCGGTGGCAATCCGGACGGCGATGTTACTCTGGTCGAGTTCATGGACTACCGTTGCGGTTACTGCCGGCGCGCCGTGCCCGAAGTGGCCACCCTGCTGGCCGAGGACGGCAATATCCGTCTTGTGATTAAGGAATTGCCGATCCTGGGCGATGCCTCTGTAGCGTCATCCCGCTTTGCCATCGCAACAAAACAGGTGGCGGGAGACGATGCCTATAAGCAGGTGCATGACGCTCTGCTGGAATTCAGCGGCGAGCCCTCCGAGGTGACCCTGCGCCGGATTTCAGATGGGCTGGGTCTGGACAGCGACGCGATCATCGCGGCAATGAACAGCGATGAGGTCACCGAAGAAATCGCAAAAACCCGCGATCTGGCGCAAAAGCTGCGGATTTCAGGCACACCATCCTTTGTTCTGGGCACCGAAATGATGCGCGGGTACCTGCCCGCAGACCAAATGCTCCAGATCGCAAATGGAGTTCGGGCAGAACAGGGTTAAGTCATCACTGTAGGTTTCCAGCATGGATCGACGGAACCTCTTACTCACTGGAGGCGCGCTGAGTTTTATGGGCCTGTCTAAGCAAACCCTCGCTCAGCGCACTTCAAACTTCTTTGTACCAGCGGAAGAAGCGCCCCACGAACGCACATTCATGCAATGGCCGGTCAGCCGCAAAGTTTACCGTGACCAGATCTTTCTGGATATGGTGCAACAAACCATCGCGGAAATCGCGAACGCCATTTCCGCCTTTGAACCCGTGACAATGCTTGCGGCGGCAAAGCACCATGCGGATGCGCGTCAAAAACTTTCCTCATCAGTCGAGCTCTGGGATGTTCCAACCGAAGATTTGTGGTGCCGCGACGCAGGTCCAATCTTCGTGATCGACAATCGAGGCGGGATTGCGGTCAGTCATATCCAGTTCAACGGCTGGGGCCGGAAACAGGTGCACAAACACGATGCGCAAATCGCCAGTAAGGTTGCCGATCACCTCGGCCTACTCCTGCTTCCGTCCGGCTTGAGGGGCGAGGCCGGTGGTGTAGAACAAGACGGGCATGGGTTGATCATGGCCCATGAAAGCTCGTGGGTGAATGAGAACCGCAATCCAGACCTGTCACGCAACGAAATTGAATCCCGATTACTGGCAGCCTATGGGGCTGACCGCATGGTCTGGTCTGATGGGGTCTGGGGCGAGGATATCACCGATTACCACATCGACAGTCTGGCGCGCTTCACCGGCCCTGGGCGCGTTTTGATCAACCTGCCAGACGAGCCGGATATGGATGATCCGTTTCATGTCGCGGCCCTTGATACTCATGACCGTCTCGTCGCCGAAGGATTGCAGGTTGTGGTGATCTCTGAACCCAATAGGCGCCGAGTTAACGATCCCGAATTCGTGGCGTCTTATGCGAATTACTATGTTTGTAATGGCGGCATCGTGATGGCCCAGTTCGGAGACCGCGAAACCGATGAGATTGCACAGATGGCCCTAGCTCGTCACTACCCCGGGCGCGAGATCATTGCATTGAATGTCGACGTATTGGGCGAGCTGGGCGGCGGCATTCACTGCGCAACACAGCAAATGCCTGTTGCATAGGCCTTGTTACTCAGCAGCTTCAGCTGCCGCATCCAGCTCTGCTGCCTTCTTTTCGACCTCTTCAACGATGTGATCAATCATCTGGTCGTTTGACATCTTGTGGCTGGCTTTGCCTGCCAGATAGACCATGCCCGAGCCTGCCCCGCCACCGGTGAAACCGACATCGGTCATCAGCGCCTCACCCGGACCGTTCACGACACAGCCGATGATCGACAGGCTCATGGGTGTCTTGATGTGTTCCAAGCGATGCTCCAACGCCTCAACCGTTTTGATTACGTCAAAACCCTGTCGCGCGCAGGAGGGGCATGAGATGATGTTCACGCCGCGATGGCGCAGGCCCAGAGATTTCAGGATCTCATAGCCGACCTTGACCTCTTCCACCGGATCAGCAGACAGGCTGACGCGGATCGTGTCGCCAATGCCCATCCACAGCAGATTGCCCAGACCGATGGCCGATTTGATGGTGCCGCTGACCAGCCCTCCGGCCTCGGTGATGCCCAGATGGATGGGCGCATCCGTCGCCTCGGCAATGCCCTGATAAGCCGCCGCTGACAGGAATACGTCGCTGGCCTTCACACTGATCTTGAAATTGTGAAAGTCGTTGTCTTCGAGAATACGGATATGCTCCAACCCGCTCTCGACCATCGCTTCGGGGCACGGCTCGCCGTATTTCTCAAGCAGGTGCTTTTCCAGGCTCCCTGCGTTCACCCCGATCCGGATCGAGCAATTGTGGTCTCGCGCGGCTTTGATGACCTCTTTCACCCGTTTTTCATCGCCGATATTGCCCGGATTGATCCGTAGACAGGCCGCACCGGCCTCGGCGGATTCGATTCCGCGACGGTAGTGGAAATGAATATCAGCCACGATAGGAACAGGGCTTTCGCGCACGATCTCTTTCAGCGCTTTTGACGAGGCCTCATCCGGGACCGAGACCCGCACGATATCCGCCCCCGCCTCTGCCGCCGCCTGCACCTGTGCCACGGTCGCAGCCACGTCGGTGGTCAGCGTGTTGGTCATGGTCTGCACGGCAATCGGTGCGTCACCTCCGACGGGCACATTGCCAACCATGATCTGGCGGGATTTGCGGCGATAGATATTGCGCCAGGGGCGCACGTGATTGAGCGACATGAGGATCGATCCGGATCAGCCTGAATTGACCCTTAGATAGTTCGCCATCCCTTGGGGAGCAATGCCAAGATCACTCGGCGGGCGCTTCTGCCGCCTCGGTCTGCAACTCGGCCACCAGTTGCTTGAGTGCGCTGTTCTGATCGGCCTCAAGATCGGCAACTGCGAAGGTTTCTGCAACGGCATCTTTTGACAGAACAACACCTTTGGCCACCGTACCCGGCGCGCCCACAGGACCAAAATGTTCGCCATTCATCGAGAAATAGACCGACCCCGCAGCTCCTGCTCGCAGTTGCGGGGGTTCCTCGGTGAGCGGCACTTCAAACGTGCTGCCCTGCTCAACGGTGCCCAGAGTTCCTTCGAAAATCACGCTGCCATCGGCTGCCGTGACACGCATCCAAGCAGGGTTCACGGCCACGATCTTCAGCGTCGTTTCCAGCTTTTCAACCACTTGAGGCAAGGCCGGGCGTTCAACCGTATGAACTTCGGTCACTTTGATTTGCGGAGGTTCAGGCGCGCGGAACGTTCCGACATTGCGCGGATCAAGGGTGGAAATCGGCGCATCCCGCGCCACCAGCACCGGCACATCAAGCGCCTGCGGACGATACAGACGATCCAGCGCTTCAGAGCTTGGCACCTCGGCGCTGGCCAGTTCGGTTCCCTCGGGCCGGGCCTGTGCGGCATCCAGCGGGTCAAGGTCTGTAAGCACGACGGGGGCCTGCTCAACCGGGCTGACCTGCACCTGCTGAATGCGGTTCAAAACCGACCAGCCCCCATAACCGATGCCGCCAATGACGGCCAACAGCACCAGCGTCGATCCAATAGCACGCGGTTCAATCTGGCTGACTACGGATTCGCGGCCCGGTATATAAGGCGTACTGGGCGAGACAAACGGATCACGTCCCATCGGCCCGCGTGAGGGCACTCCACCTTGCGCCTTTTTGACCACCGACGCCTCAGCCGACATGCCATGCGCAACCTCGAAACCGCTTTCCTGACAGAAGGTCGCAAAAGTCTCATCGGGGTTCATGCCCAGATAGCGGGCATATGAACGCACATACCCGGCGATGAAGCCGGGTGTGTCAAAGGCATCGGGATCTGCATTTTCGATGGCGGCGATGTAGTTGGCTTTGATTCGCAGTTCACGCTGCACATCCAGAAGCGACTTGCCCATCGTTGCACGTTCGCCGCGCATGACATCGCCAAGCCGTACCTCATAGTCATCAAAACCCTTGGGTCTGACGTCCATGTCTTCTTCGGAATCGCGCTGTGATCTGCGCCCAATCATTCCTGCTGCCCCATCTTTGCCTGTCGCGTGTTACGCGCAAACGTCGAATCGCCCCTATAACGATTCGTCCGCTTCTTTTGTTAGCGTAAGCTTAACACGCAGCAAACTCGTTGCACACTTTAGCGTGAGGTTATCCAGCAAGTTCGGCGCGATTTAGCGCACAATGTGACCAAAGTTCGTCCATCGCCTGCACCAGACGGTTCATTTCGTCGGGTCCATGCACCGGAGATGGCGTAAACCGCAGACGTTCGGTGCCGCGCGGAACGGTCGGGAAATTGATTGGCTGCACATAGATACCATAGTCATCCAGCAGCATATCGCTCAACTTCTTGGTGTGGACTGGGTTGCCAACGATCACCGGCACAATGTGGCTGCCGTGATCAATCAGAGGCATGCCAAGCCCTTTCAGCCTCAGCTTAAGAATGCTGGCCTGGGTCTGGTGCTGCTCGCGCAGTTCAGGCGCGCGCTTGAGATAGGCCACCGAGGCTGCCGCCCCTGCCGCAACCGCAGGTGGCAGCGAGGTAGTGAAGATGAAGCCCGGCGCATAGGACCGGATGGCATCGCACATCTTAGCGCTGGCGGCGATATAACCACCCATGACACCGTAGGCTTTGGCCAGCGTTCCGTTGATGATGTCAATGCGATGCGCCAACCGATCACGCTCGGTTACGCCCCCGCCGCGGGGGCCGTACATGCCAACCGCGTGAACCTCATCAATATAGGTCAAAGCACCGAATTCATCGGCCAGATCGCAAATCTCTTCAATGGGTCCGAAATCGCCATCCATCGAATAGACCGACTCAAACGCGATCAGCTTGGGGGCTGCAGGGTCATCAGTCTCAAGCAACTCACGCAGATGTGCCACGTCATTGTGGCGGAAGATGCGTTTGGCACCCCCGTTGCGGCGCACGCCTTCGATCATCGACGCATGGTTCAGTGCATCGGAATATATAATCAGGCCGGGGAACAATTTTGGCAGAGTGCTGAGTGTCGCGTCATTGGCGATATAGGCACTGGTGAATAGCAGTGCGGCTTCTTTGCCGTGCAAGTCCGCCAATTCAGCTTCCAGCCGTTTGTGATAGACTGTCGTGCCTGAAATGTTGCGCGTCCCGCCCGAGCCTGCGCCTGCGGCCTCCACCGCCTCGTGCATGGCCTCCAAAACAACAGGATTCTGACCCATGCCCAAATAATCATTGCCACACCACACGGTGATGTTCTGCTGCGAACCATCGGGACAAGTCCGTACCGCATGCGGAAAATGACCGTTCCGACGTTCAATATCGATAAAGGTCCGATAACGTCCTTCGTCATGCAGCCTGGCAATCGCTGTATCGAGCTGAGCAGTATAGTCCAACGGACCCTCCTTGGATGCCCGGTTATTATAGCCCCGGGCGACTTTTTTCGCCACTTCACAAGCCGGGCTGGAAGTATGGCGTCGCGTTCATCTGTCCAACTGGCCTACAGCCGAACAGCCGAACCCAACTTTGATTTGCATCAAATAACGCCAAACGCCTAAACCGACAAGCAAAGTTACGACCACAAGACGCGAGGAAACGCCGCAGGCCTTTCCCCCAGATCCAGCACAGAAACCTGCTGGACGGTACCGCCCATGCTGATAGGCTCTGTCCAATTTCAAGACCTTCCCAGGAGACCCCTATGTCGCTTGACGCTGTACTGAGCCGGATCGATACCGATCTGACCACCTCCATCGACCGCCTGATGGAGTTTCTGCGCATTCCCTCCATCTCGACTGACCCGGCCTTCAAGGACCAAGTCGACCAGGCTGCCGATTGGCTGGTGGCGGATCTGAAAAGTATCGGTATTGCAGCCGAAAAGCGCGAAACTCCGGGACATCCCATGGTCGTTGGCCATGTCGGTGAGGACAGCGGTGGGCCGCATGTTCTGTTCTATGGGCACTATGATGTGCAACCTGTCGATCCGCTGGAGCTGTGGACACGCGATCCTTTCGATCCGGCTTTGGAAGACACTCCACACGGACAGGTGATACGCGGGCGCGGCGCTTCTGACGACAAAGGCCAACTGATGACCTTCGTCGAGGCCTGCCGCGCCTGGAAAGCAGTGCATGGCACCCTGCCCTGCCGCATCACGTTTTTCTTCGAAGGTGAGGAAGAATCCGGGTCGCCCTCGCTCGTGCCATTTCTCAAAGCAAACAAATCCGAGCTTCAGGCGGATCTCGCGTTGGTCTGTGATACTTCGATGGTGTCGCGGGGGGTGCCTTCGATAGCGTCGCAATTGCGCGGCATGCTCAAGGATGAATTCACAATCATCGGTCCCCGCATCGACCTGCATTCGGGCCACTATGGCGGGCCGGGTCTGAACCCGCTGCGGGAACTGTCGCGCATCGTCGCATCCTTCTATGATGAAGAAACCGGCCGCGTCGCAGTCGAAGGTTTTTACGAAGGCGTACACGAAGTCCCGGCCGAGCAGTTGCGCCAATGGGAGAATTGCGGGTTCGATGAAACGGAATACCTGAATTCGGTTGGCTATACCGAGCCGCACGGTGAAACAGGCTATTCCACGCTGGAACAACAATGGGCGCGACCCACGCTCGAAGTGAATGGCCTTTGGGGAGGTTACAACGGCGCGGGCTCCAAAACCGTTATCCCGTCCGAGGCACATTGCAAGATCACCTGCCGCCTGGTCGGCGACATGGACCCGGACGCGCTCCGCAAAAGGATCCGCAAACATGTCGAAGAGCGCCTGTCTACGGATGCTAAAGTGGTCTGGGACAGTGATCTCGAAGGCTCGCCTGCTTCCGTGATGAACCTTAGCCGCCCAGAATTCGAAGCGGCCCGCGGAGCACTTTCGGACGAGTGGAATCGCGAGGCCGTTTTCACCGGGATGGGCGGATCAATCCCGGTGGTTGGATATTTCAATACAGTGTTGGGGCTGGATTCGATGCTGGTTGGGTATGCCAATGACGATGATGCCATCCACTCGCCGAACGAGAAATACGACGTCAAAAGCTTCCACAAAGGCATCCGCTCGTGGGCCCGTATATTGGAAGCAATAAATAAATGAGGATCCTTTGCGAGGCTCTGCCTCGCGCTCCGAGGTATTTTCGGCCAGATGAAGTACGGATCCCCTGCTTCATCTGGCTATAAATATCTCGGGGGAGTCGCTGCTTGCCGCGGCGGGGGCAGAGCCCCCTGGCCTTACATGTGGATCACGCGCCCATAGGCATCCAGCACGCTTTCATGCATCATTTCAGACAGCGTCGGATGCGGGAAGACGGTGTTCATCAGGTCTTCTTCAGTGGTTTCCAACTGGCGACCGACCACATAGCCCTGAATAAGCTCTGTGACTTCGGCACCGATCATGTGTGCACCGAGCAATTCCCCGGTCTTGGCATCGAAGACGGTCTTGATCAGTCCCTCGGGCTCACCAAGCGCGATGGCCTTGCCGTTGCCGATGAACGGGAAGCGTCCGACCTTGATGTCATAACCCAGCTCTTTGGCCTTGGCTTCGCTATATCCAACCGAAGCGACCTGAGGCTGGCAATAGGTGCAGCCCGCGATACTTTCAGGCTTGACCGGATGTGCGTGTTTGCCCGCGATCAGCTCAGCTACCATCACGCCTTCGTGGCTGGCTTTGTGTGCCAGCCAGGGCGCCCCGGCGATATCACCTATTGCGTAAAGCCCGTCTACCCCAGTGCGGCAGTATTCATCGGTGACCACGTGCGTGCGGTCGATCTTCACACCCAAGGCTTCAAGCCCGAGGTTTTCCACATTGCCGACGATGCCCACGGCCGAGATCACCGTGTCAAAATCGTGTTTCTCAACCTTGCCTTTCACCTCGATATGCGCAGTCACCTTGCCCTTGGCGCGGTCCAATTGTTTAACCATCGCCTTTTCCATGATGGTCATGCCCTGCTTGGTGAAAGCTTTCTTGGCAAATGCACTGATCTCGGCATCTTCGACAGGCAGCACTCGATCCATCACCTCGACCACGGTCGTGTCCGCGCCCAACGTGTTATAGAAGCTGGCGAATTCGATCCCGATCGCACCCGAGCCGATGACCAGCAGTTTCTTGGGCATCCGCGGCGGTTGCAGCGCGTGTTTGTACGTCCAGACCAGATCGCCATCCGCTTCAAGGCCCGGCAGTTCGCGCGCCCGTGCACCGGTGGCCAGAACGATATTCTTCGCGGTTAGGTCTTCCGTGCCTTTGTCTGTTTTGACGCTGACCTTGCCCTTGGCGGGGATCGATGCCTCGCCCATGACAACAGCGACTTTGTTCTTTTTCAGCAGATGACCTATACCGCCGGACAACTGCGCGGCAACACCGCGCGAGCGCTTCACAACCGCATCCAGATCGTAGCCGACCTTGTCTGCTTTCAAGCCAAAATCCTTGGCACGCTCCATCAGGTGAAACACTTCCGATGACCGCAGTAGTGCCTTTGTCGGGATACAACCCCAGTTCAGGCAGATACCACCCAGATGCTCGCGCTCGACAACAGCGGTCTTCAGGCCCAGTTGCGCCGCGCGAATAGCGGCTACATAGCCACCGGGGCCAGCCCCGATTACGATCAGATCATAAGATTGTGCAGCCATGTTTCCCTCTCGGCACAGGTCAGTTCAAAAACTAGTTTACCGTTAAACTATTTTTTACAACGCATCAACATCAGAGCCCGCGACATATGTGACGCGGGGTCAAATCAGGTATTTGGAGCTGAATTCAGCCTATACCCACGTTACCGCAAAGGCTAGAACTGACGAATATGCACTACCAGTTTTTGACCTTCCCGATTTTCGAAAGGCGTATCATGGCTAAAACGCTCAAAGATTTACTGCTCGCTCTTTTGAACGCGACATTGATATTGTTGGCTTTATGCCTGTTTTTGGGGTGGAAACTTGCGCAGTCTGTCGATCAGATCCGGGTCGGGTTTGCTGAGAACCTGCAGGTCGTGGCGCCGCTACGAGATCAGGCGCAGGGAATTCGTGGGGAACTGGCCGCGTTGCGCAGCGATCTTGCGACCCTTGGCAGTCAGGGCACGCAACTCGATGCGGTCACACGCCAACAGTTGAATGCGGCATTGCGACGTTTGGGTGATCTGGAGGGGAAGCTGGAAGACACTCAGGCCCGATTGGCGGGCCTGGTCGAAAAACCAGAAGACTTGATCGACTATGCCATCACGACATCCGCCGACACTGTCACCGACCGCCTTCTGATCCTAAAAGGCTGTGAGCCCGCGACCTAGGTCGCGGCCTGCAACTCGCGCACAGTCGAACCATATCCGCCATTACTGACATATGCGGCTTCGTGTTCAGTAGTCGCGCGTTCCAGCGCATCGTTTCGATACGGGAAACGACCGAACTTGCGGATCACCTCACGATGAGCGCGCGCATGAAGCAGATTGCTCTCGCCGCCTTCCGGCATCCGTTCGATCATAAGGCGCACACAGCGCTCCTGATCGCACAGATTTTCCGAATGCATCATCGGCAAATAAAAGAACTGCCGCGCCGGTTCGTCGATCTTAAGATCCCAGCCTTTGTCGACCGCGCATTTCGCTGCAGCCAGTGCCGCGCGATCCGATGCAAAGGCCTGTTTGCTTCCTCGGAACATGTTGCGAGGCAACTGATCCATAAGAATAATATAGGCCAGCGAACCGCTGGGATAGGTCAGCCAAAGCGAGAATTTACCCTCACACGCGGCTTCCCATGTTGAAAGAAATTTATCCCGGATCCGCGCATCCAGCGCTTCATCCTGCAGGTACCACCCCTCGGGGCCAACCTCATCTAACCAAAAACTCAATACTTCTTCAGGACCTACCATTGCCCTAGACTCCGTAATTGCCCTCCCCAGGACGTAACGTCATTAAAATCACTTTTACAGATTTGTGACAGTAACATATTGCAACACAAAAGTCACATTTCCGACTCTCAGGCGGGTTCTTGCGTATCCTGCTCGTCCTGGGCTGCCTCAATGGCGACCTCTTGCGCAACCTCCAACGCAACGGGCGACGATGTCGGATAGATCGCCGCAATTGTCCCGGTCTCATCCACAGGTTTGTAGACGCGCTGGGTCATCCGGTAGGCAGCATATGCGGCCATGATGAACATCAGTGTTGCTATAAACAGGAAAAAACCTTGTGGTCCAATCACGCCAGCCCCCATTAGCCAACCGGTGATAATTGGACCTGCGATTGCGCCCAAGCCGTTAATAAAGACCAGCCCGCCCGAAGCTGCCGACATATCGTCATACTCCAGGTAGTCATTTGTATACGCGATCAACAATGAATAGAGCGGGCTTGTCATGCCGCCGATGATAAAGGCAGCTACGAGAAGCATGGTGAAAGTGACGCCCAGTATCATGCCTATCACGGCACCTATCCCACCAACAGCAGCCACCAGCATAATCAGCAGACGGCGGTCCATTCTGTCGGACATCCAGCCCAACGGATATTGCAGGACTACGGCGCCGATATAAAACACCGCTACGAAGGTCGAAATCTCGACCAGACTCAATCCAACCTGAGCGCCATAAACAGCGCTCATCCCGAATTGCGCTGAAAATATCCCGCCAAGCAGGAACATGCCGACGCAGCCCAGCGGCGATGTTTCCATCAGCTGGCGCAATGTCATCGGTTTGGTGGTATCGAACGCCGGGGTTGGAGAAATGGACAGCAGAATAGGCGCAAATGAGATCGAAACCAGTATAGAAGCGATGACAAAGGTCTCATATCCTGCCGGGTCGCCGACCAGCAATAAGGCCTGGGCACTCACGACACCTGTCATCTGCACCATCATATAAAGCGACAGCGCCTGCCCTCGGTTCTCGTTGTTTGCGGCATTGTTCAGCCAGCTTTCCGCGGTCACATACACGCCCGAGAAACAGAACCCGATAATCACGCGGCCAATCGACCATGCAATTGGATCAGTCAGCATCGGATACATGATCATGACCGCCGAGATAAACGAGGCCAGCGCAGCAAACACGCGCACATGCCCGACACGACGGATCATTTCAGGCGCCAGACGTGAGCCGCCAAGGAACCCAAGGAAATAGGCCGACATCACAAAGGACATCTCTAGGGTCGAGAATCCCTCGATTTCTCCACGCACCCCCAGCAACGTGCCCTGCAGGCCGTTGCCGACCATCAGCAACCCCATTCCCAGAAGAAGCGCCCAAGCGCTGGAAAGAACCTGAAGCATTCTGCCTATCCAAAATTGCCGGTGTGTTTTGTCCGCTTTGCCGTCAATGACGAAGCACGTCGCGCTTGTCTACGACATTGTAAGGGCGCAGAAGGCCAAGATACGACTATGGTATCAGCAGAGACGCGTCGCCGTATGAGAAAAAGCGATATTCTTCTGCGATAGCGTGGTCATAGACCGACTTGACCCGATCCTGCCCAATCAACGCCGAAACCAGCATCAGCAATGTGGATTTCGGCAGGTGGAAATTGGTCATCAGCGCATCAGTGACGTGAAATTCAAAACCTGGGTATATGAAGATATCGGTCTCGCCTTCCCACGGCGCGATCCGGCCGCTGCGTGCTGCGCTTTCGATCAGTCGAAGAGCCGTTGTGCCCAACGGGATAACGCGCCCGCCCGCTTCTTTGGTCGCGGCAATCTCGGCAGCGGCCTGCGCGCTGACCCGTCCCCATTCGGCGTGCATCTTGTGGGTGGTCACGTCTTCCACTTTGACCGGCAGAAATGTGCCTGCCCCCACATGCAGCGTGACATGCGTGAACTCGACACCGCGCTCCGATAGCGCCTGCAAAAGCGCATCATCAAAATGCAAGGACGCGGTTGGGGCCGCTACGGCTCCGGAGTTTCGCGCCCACACAGTTTGGTAGTCGGTCTTGTCCTGTTCATCCGCTGCACGTTTCGCTGCGATGTAGGGAGGCAACGGCATCGCGCCGGCCTGCTCCAACGCTTGATCGAAATCCTCTCCGGTCAGGTTGAAGCGCAGATAGGCTTGGCCATCGGCAACTCGGTCCAGGGTTGCGCTCAGATCGTCTGAGAATACGATCTCTTCGCCCGGTTTGATCTTCTTAAGCGGCTTGATCAGCGCGGCCCAACAACCATCAGATTGCGGGTCCAGCAACGTTGCCTCAATCGCGGCAGATACCGGCCCTTGCGCGCTGTCACGGTGGCGGCGACCGCTGAGGCGAGCGGGAATGACGCGGGTGTCGTTCAGCACCAGACGGTCCCCGGGCTGCAATATGTCCGGCAGATCGAACACGTGCCGGTCCTGAACAGCATCACCCTGCGCAAGCAGCAGTCGCGCTGACGAGCGCGGGCTGACGGGACGCGTGGCAATCAGGTGTTCGGGCAGGTGGAAGTCAAAGTCGCTGAGTTTCATGGCCGCGCCATACATCGGCCCGACAGATTCGGCCACAGCTCAGATCAGCGATCCTCACCACGTGTCTGGAAGGCGGGATTGGGTTCGCCAGATCGATCCGGTGTGGCATTCGGGCCATCCGAGACCGTTGGCGCAGGCTCGCGCAACAGGTTGCGCAGAAACAGAGGTGCGAGACCAGACAGAGGATTGACCGAAACTTGCGGGTCGGACAGCGGTCCGGACAAAGTGTAGTTGAAGGCAAAGATACCTTCCCCCTTTTTGGTCAGAACGCTGCCAATAGCATTGACCAGATAGATCGGTGAAATCGCGCCGCGCAGGTTCAGCATCCCGGCTACAGTGTCGACCGTACCATCAAAGGACAGCCCCATTGATGGCCCCACGGCACTACCGCTCAGCACCTTCACCTCGGTCGGAGTGATACGCATTTTGCTGTCGATGGCTGCGAAGAAAATACCTTGCCCCGCCATTTCATCCAGCAACCCCACCAGACTGATCGCGTTCAATATCGCTGCCATGGCCGGGGCGTCCGTGATCCGCGTATTTTTGATTTTCAGGTCGACGTCATAGTTTCCAGGCTCCGCGATCGGATCCAGCTGCAATTGCATTGTTCCACCGCGTGCCTGCGTCAGAACCCCCGCTGATCGCAGAACTGCCCCCGCATCGTCCGAGGTTAGACCAACCGCAGATCGGGACGCGCGCGGGGTGACCTGTCCGCGGATCGCTGCACCGCCATTGACTTGCGACGCAAAGCTGCCGGTCAGTCCGCCAGTGGTTTGAAACGAGCCAGTCAACCCGGTCAACGCAACGGATTCAGTGACTTGTAGTCGGTCCAGCTTCACATCCAGCTTTGGCCCGGGCCCGGCAGCACCACTGCTGCTGCCTCCCTCGCCGATAGTGGATTTTCCCAGATCAAGCACGCCGCCCAACACACGGATATCTGGCAGCGCGGCACCACGCCCAATCAATTCCGCCGGAACTGCAAGCCAGTCGCCCAGTTCGAACGTGCTGAACCGTACCCTTTCGAACCCGCCATCCCGGAACGAGATCGCTGCAGTTGTCCGCAGACCAGCAGCGTTGATCCGAAGGGAATCGACACTTAGCTGAGCGCCCAGCATGGCCTCGGCAGTCAGAGAGCCGCCAGTGCTGGCTGATTTGCGCCATCCAAGCTCAGGGATCGCCAGCGCGACACCAACCAGATCGGATTGTGCGGACAAGCGCGGGGGCTCACCCGCACCAAGACTCAGGCTGAAATCGGCGATCCCCTCTCCGGTCAACATGCCACGCGGCAGTCCGGCATTGATTTGTTCCATCAAACGCGGGGAGAGTTCGATTTGACCTGTCAGTTCGCTTTGCTGCGGGGTTTCGCCTCCGATCGGCTGTCGCCAAAGCGCTTCAACCGGTACGACGCCAAACAGCCCCTCGCCCTGGATGGCCACCTGCGTCTGATCCCCGTTCAGGTCCAATCGGTCTGCGCTGACTTCAAATCCGGGTACCAGCTTGCTGCTGTCCAAATTCGACAACTCGCCAATGAAATGGAACCTGGTATCTTCCAGCTTCAGGCCCTTGATCAGCGGCAAGGAAAGCGTTCCACTCAGACTGACCTGACCGTCGGCCAGATCCACCGGCAGATTGGCCTTGGTCAACAGTTGCAGCGGCGGGCGGTCCAGCAATGACATGGCTGCGGTTACACTGCCGCTGGCCTTAATCCGCGCAATGGCCGGGGTGGTTTTTTTGATGCCGGTATCGGGGATGATGAACGAGGTGCCCGAGGCATCAACGGTACCTCCTTCATCCGCGATCACAATCCCCTTTTGCGCCGAGACGGTAAAGCGCCGGTTGAGCAGGCTGGCCTGCCCCTGCGCGTCTTGGATAGTTGGCAACGTCTTGGCGAACCGAATCTCGGTCTTGTCGAATTCGAAATCCGCATAGATGTCCGGCTTTTCGCCGGGCCGTAGACGCAGGGCGAAATCCAGATCGGACATTTCTCCGTGATAGAGGTTATCGGTGACCCAAAGGCGCGGTTTCGGCGCAAGTCGTTCGGGCCAGTAGTTCAACAGCTGATCAGAGCTCATCCGATCAATCTGTGCATCAATGGCTGCGACCCAGCCGTCGGTCAAACCAGCCAGAGACCCGCTGAGCCGTGCGCGATGTGCACCGTCTTCAACCGTCATTTGCCCCAGCTGAATACGGAACGGCGCAAGTTTCATCTGGAAATCAACATCGGCCCGCGTCAGATTCAGTGCTTCGGGGAACAGATTGGCCGGGTTGATCTCAATCCCGCTGAGGCGGAACTGCCCCGACATACTGTCTAACCCGCCAGCTTTGACCCCATGTAGAAAGGCCTTGCCATCTGCCTGCACCGTACCCCAGGCAGACTGGATCGAGACTTCGTTGAAATCCAGCGCCTGTTGTTTCGGGTCGTAGGTAAAATACGTCCGCGCCGCGTCGAATTTGATCGGTGTTGTTTCAGGCGTGGGCTGCACGGCGCCTGCACCCAGATTCAACGTGGCAAAGACCGGCCCCAGCGCGCCCTCAGTATCAATGCCACCCCTCAAAGCACCTGAGATCGGTGTGCGAAGTACCTGCATCCATGCCAGCGCCGGGCTGTGGCCTGCGATATCCTCGGCGGGAAGATCGGTGATCGAGATGCCGAACTGCGCAGCGGGACTGCCCAGCAAACTGGTATAGTTGGCCTCGATCGTGCTGACATAATCGCGACCGGCCAGCACCGAGAAATTGGTGGCCAGACGAACCTCACCCGCGCTGCGGTTGGCCTGAATACGCCCGCCGTCCAGCACCCAGGACCGGCCCAACCGCAGGTCCTGATAGTCCAGCGTAATTGCATCCAGTTCGACCGAGGTCAGGGCTGACAAAATAGGCGCCTGGAACACCTCGTCCGATGATTCAATCAGCTGCGCCAGGTTCCGGGCCTGACCGACCGGCGCACTTCCGGCACCGACGGTCAGCGACAGCGCTCCATCGACACCCCGTGTCAGTGCAATCTGCGCGCCTTGCAATATGATCCGCTTCGGGCGCACATGCCCGCGCAACAGCGGGCGCATCGACAGGCTGGCCCGCAGGTCGGACACTTCGGCAATCTGCCGTCCGTCCGCATCGCTGATACGAACATCGGTCAGTCGCAATCGCGGACGCCAGCCTTCATGAATGATGAAACTGACATCGCCGAACCGAACTTTGACGCCACCCAATGTCTGATCAAGGCGCGCCTCGACCCGGTCGCGCAACCAATCCGGCGCGTGCATGCGCTGGCCGACAACCATAAAGCCGGTGACCAGTGCCAGAAATCCAAGGATGAAGACACCGCGCAATGTCCACAGCCCTGCGGTCCGACGCCGCGACCGACGGCGGGGTTTCTTATCCGCCTTCGTGTCATCCTGCTGTTCTTGCTGGACCAATTTGCGTCTCACGCCTTTCAACCTGTCAACGGAGCCCTATGATATGCGGCAACCGTTAATTTCTCAGCCGGAGTTTGAATATGCCCGAAGTCTCAGACATCGCACCCGACTTTACACTGCCTCGCGACGGCGGCGGCGAGGTGACCCTGTCGGAACAACGTGGCCGCGCGGTCGTTCTGTTTTTCTATCCCCGCGATGATACGCCGGGCTGCACCAAGGAATCCATCGGTTTCTCGGAACAACTACAAGCCTTTGCGGATGCGGGTGCTAACGTTTTCGGCATCTCGCGCGATACCGTGGCCAAGCATGACAAATTTGTCGCCAAGCACGGCCTTACGACGCCGCTTTTGTCCGATGAGGGTCAGAGCGTGTGCGAAGATTATGGCGTCTGGGTCGAAAAGAACATGTACGGACGCAAATCCATGGGGATCGAACGCTCGACCTTTCTGATTGATGCGGATGGAAAAATCGCCCGCGTCTGGCGCAAGGTGAAAGTGCCGGGTCATGTGGACGAAGTGTTGGAGGCCGCACGCGCGCTCTAGCCCTCTCGACCCGCGCGGGCATCAAGGGTATGACCCGCGCGGAGTGAAGCGTAAGGGGGCAAGCGTGTCAAAAACACTGACCGAAATGGCGACCGAGGTTTTGACCACATCAGTCGGTCGCGAGAAAACCGCCCTGTCCAAACGATACGCCGCTGCCTGGTTCGCAGCCCGGCAAGGCGACGCGCCCAAGATCGAAGTGGGCACCGCAAAGCCACCGCTATACCCTGCGCGACCTGAAAAGCCCGAACTGTTGTCGCCTCGTGATGTACCGCGCCGAAGGGCGGGGTCCGAGGCCGGCCGCATCGCACTGTTGCACGCTGTCGCTCATATAGAGTTGAACGCCGTGGATCTGCATTGGGATATCATTGCCCGGTTTGGCCATGTGCCCATGCCCATCGGCTTCTATGACGATTGGGTGAAATGCGCCGAAGAAGAATCGCGCCATTTTGAGATGGTCTGCGACTGCCTCGAACAGATGGGGAGCCACTATGGCGCCCTGCCCGCCCATGCAGGCATGTGGCGCGCCGCCGAGGACACCGCACAGGATCTTATGGGTCGTCTTGCCGTCGTCCCAATGGTGCTTGAGGCACGTGGGCTGGACGTGACCCCCGGAATGATCGACATTTTCCGCAAGGCCAAGGCTGACGACGCAGTCGCTGCACTGGAAGTGATTTATGCCGAGGAAGTTGGTCACGTCGCCTATGGCTCGAAATGGTTCCACTTCTTGTGCGGGCGCGAGAATGCCGACCCCAAGGATGTATTCCACGCCCTCGTCCGCCGCTATTTCCACGGCGCGCTGAAACCACCATTTAACGAAGAGAAACGGGCCGAGGCCGGACTGCCGCCAGATTTCTATTGGCCCCTGACCGAAGACCTGCCACCACCCGGAGTTGTGTCGGACTGACAGCAAATGCTCGCTATCGGCAAGTTCTCGCCGATCACGTGCGGTAAATCTCCGTTCATAGCTCTTGATTGGTTAACAAACTTGCCCGAATGCCTCGACCGCTTTATGCAATCGCGTCAAGGAGCGGCTACTCACTCACGACCGGCTCCGAGATATGGGGACAATTGAGGTAGGACGCGTGCGGACACGTCTGGCAATTAAACTACACTCACTGCTCGAGCGGCACTTTCCAGAGCGCCGTGTTTTTCTGAAATCTGACAACGACACGCGGTTCATCCGACTGAGTTCTGAAACTCAGATCGCTGCAGTCGCCGGTGTGTCGGTGATGGTCGCCTGGACCGCGATTGCCACGTCAGTTCTGTTGATGGACAGCATCGGATCGGGCAATTTCCGGGAACAGGCCAAGCGCGATCAGGCTACGTATCAAGAACGTCTGAACATTCTGTCGGAAGAGCGCGATGCGCGTGCGGCCGAAGCGCTGGCTGCACATGACAGGTTCAACGCAGCTCTGGAACAGATTTCGGTCATGCAGTCCGAATTGCTGGAATCCGAGAACCGCCGGCGCGAGTTGGAAACCGGCATCGAGGTGATCCAAACCACGCTGCGTGCCACTATGAAGCAACGCGAAGACGCGCGGACAAAACTGGCCGAACTGCAACCCAGCAATGATGCGGACGCGGCTTATGCGATGGCATCGGCAAACCCGGAACAGATGGCATTTATGACCGATGCCCTGGCCCGGACCGCGGCGCAGCGCGACCAGATCGCTGCCGATGCGCAAGGCGCGTTGGACCAGCGTGACGAGCTCGAGCTTGAAATCCGCCTGATGCAGGAGCGCAGCGACGAGATTTTCCGCCAGTTGGAAGAGGCGATGCTGATCTCGGTCGAACCTCTCGACAAGATGTTCCGCAGCGCGGGCATGCCAACAGATCGTATCCTCGACGAAGTTCGGCGCGGATATAGCGGTATGGGCGGTCCGCTGACCCCTTTATCCTTCAGCACCCGCGGTGAGGAACTGAGCCCCGACCAGATCCGCGCCAATATCCTGCTGGAACAGATGGACCAGCTGAACCTCTATCGCATCGCTGCGGAAAAGGCCCCCTTCGCCAGCCCGGTGCGTGCAGCGGTTCGTTTCACCAGCGGCTACGGTACGCGGCGCGACCCAAAGACCGGCGGTCGCCGCATGCATAATGGCGCTGATTTCGCCGGCCCCTCGGGCACCGATATCTTCGCGACTGCTGATGGTGTTGTCACTCATGCAGGCTGGCAATCGGGTTTCGGACGGCTGGTAAAGATCAAGCACGCCTTTGGGATTGAGACACTTTACGCTCATAACACCAAGGTACGCGTAAAGGTTGGTCAAAGGGTCTCGCGCGGGGATCATATTGCTGATATGGGTAGCACCGGACGGTCGACCGGCACACACCTGCACTACGAGGTCCGTGTGAACGGAAAACCTGTTAACCCAATGACTTACATCAAGGCTGCGAGAAATGTTTTCTAAGAGCAAAATCAACGAACCCGGATCGAAAGAGACTGAGGCAGCAAAACCAGCCGCTCCGGCCACTCCGGCAACACCTGCACCGGCTGAAACAAAGGCCAGCACCCCTCCCAAGCCCAAGCCACCCGCATCGGTGCTGTCCTCGGATTTGCACATCACCGGTAACATCAAGACCTCGGGCGATATCCAGGTCGAGGGCACCGTCGAAGGAGACATCCGCGCCCATCTGCTGACCATCGGCGAGACTGCCACCATCAAGGGCGAAGTCACTGCAGATGACGTAGTGGTCAACGGCCGTATCGTGGGCCGCGTCCGTGGCCTGAAGGTCCGCCTGACCTCGACCGCCCGCGTCGAAGGCGACATCATTCACAAGACCATCGCCATTGAAAGCGGCGCGCATTTCGAAGGTTCGGTGCAGCGTCAGGACGACCCGCTGAACCCGGGCCGCAGCGGCAAATCGGGTGCCAACCCGGCGGCGGAAGTGAAGCAGTAAACACTTATCGGCAAGACCAATCAGCAACGCCGCAGGATACCCTGCGGCGTTTTTTTTTATTTTGGAGTGTTCGTATAAATCTGACAATGACCTCAATGCGGGACGAAGCGGCCTTACACCGCGCAAGTGCCGCAATGCGCTTGGTTGATCAGGAGGGCTTGGTCTGCGCTTCCCCCGCTACTCGTACTGCACGATCACCGAAAGAAAATCATCATCGCTTGTTACTACTGTGTGGTGGCCTTTGCCGTGTTTGTCTTCCATATGCCAGACGTCACCCGGACCAATATCTCTGAATTCCCCGTCGCTCGCGGTCACGCGCACTGAGCCAGAAAGACAAATGAGCTTTTGAGCGACAGGTGTGGGATGAATTGGCTCATCCCAACCCTTCTTGAGTCGCAAGAACATGGTTTGCTTGACAGCTTCTGGCTTTGAAATCTCGATTGCTTTCGCAGGTGGTGCAAAGCTTTGCTCTTCAAGTTCGACTTCGATGTCTTTCCAATGGCTTTCGCCTTGAGCATCCGAATACAGTTTTTTGAACTTCACTTTGATACCCCCGCCACATCGCAAGCCCGCAACCGGTACCGGACTTTGGAGCGCAAAGGAGAAAAACGCAAGTTGGGCCGAGTGTGTCGTTCTCAATCGCCAGCACACCGGAATAAGCATATTCCCTGACAGCCCCCCTATCTGACGTGTCTTGAAGGAAAATTCCCCGCATTCTCACAGTTTCACAAAAAGCGTTTTTTGAATTAACCTTAAAGTCATTGATTTCTGGAGGGCTTTTCATGTCATCAAAACTCATGGCCGAATTCTTCGGTACATTCTGGCTGGTACTGGGTGGCTGTGGCAGCGCGGTGCTGGCTGCAGGTGTTGCTGATGTCGGCATCGGCTGGCTGGGCGTTTCTTTTGCTTTCGGCCTGACGGTGCTGACCATGGCTTATGCGGTCGGTCATATCTCGGGCGGGCACTTTAACCCGGCGGTCAGTCTTGGGCTGATGATCGGAGGGCGGTTCGATGCCAAAGATCTGATCCCCTACTGGATCGCGCAGGTGATCGGAGCGATCGCCGCAGCAGCCGTGCTCTATCTGATCGTCAGCGGAGCGCCGGGTTTTGAGGGCGTTGGAGGGTTCGCGTCGAACGGGTATGGCGAGGCGTCACCCGAAGGCTATTCGATGATGTCGGCCTTGGTGATCGAAATCGTCATGACGGCGTTCTTCATCGTGATCATTCTCGGTGCGACCTCCAGCGGCGCGCCTGCCGGGTTCGCCCCGATTGCGATTGGTTTGGGGTTAACGCTGATCCACCTGATCTCGATTCCGGTGACCAACACCTCCGTAAATCCTGCCCGGTCAACCGGCGTGGCGTTGTTTGCTGATGGTCCGGCACTGGCGCAGCTGTGGCTCTTCTGGGTGGCACCTTTGATCGGCGGTGCGATTGGCGCACTGATCTGGCGGGCGATGTCGGAGGACGATTGACCCGGCCGCATCAAGAACCCCCGGCCCGCAGAAGCGCGCCGGGGTTTTCTTTTATTCGGTCACAGTGACCTTTTTCATCGCATCCGGTTGTCCGATCACTGCGCCATTAGGGCCATCGCCCCGCTTGATCGCATCGACCACGTCCATCCCTTCTGTCACCTGACCGACAACCGTGTACTGACCATTCAGGAACGGGCCGGGCTCGAACATAATGAAGAATTGCGAGTTCGCGCTGTCTGGGTCCTGCGCCCGCGCCATACCCACGACGCCCCGGTCATAATTGAAATCCGAGAATTCAGCAGGCAGATCAGGGCGATCCGATCCACCCGTACCCGCACGACGCATGTCGCCACCGACACGGCCAAACTCAACATCGCCGGTCTGCGCCATGAACCCATCGATCACACGATGGAACACAACCCCATCGTACTGACCAGCAGAGGCCAGAGCGGTGATCTGCTCCACATGCTTGGGCGCAATATCTTCGAACAGGTCGACGGTGACGGTGCCATTGGCCCCCTCGCCCTCGATCTCAATCTCAAGCCCGGTTGCCAGCGCAGGGCTGGCCAGCAAGGCAAAAACTGCAGCCAGCTTATGCATCAGCAGCCACCTTAACGCTGATCATGCGGTCGGGGCTCGCTGGCGGCTCACCACGCACAATCGCGTCTACATGCTCCATCCCGTCGATGACGCGGCCATACACGGTATATTGACCGTTCAGGAAATGGTTGTCCTTGAAGTTGATGAAGAACTGCGAGTTGGCCGAATCCGGGTTGGCCGAGCGTGCCGCACCCAACGTGCCGCGATCATGGGGCAGTTTCGAGAACTCGGCAGGTACGTTCGGCAGCGACGATCCACCGGTGCCCGCCATACGAATGTTGAACCCGTCTTCCATGTCGCCATGCTGCACATCGCCGGTTTGCGCCATGAACCCGTCGATCACACGGTGGAAGGCGACGTTGTCATATTCACCACCACGCGCCAGCTCTTTCATGCGGGCCGAGTGCTGAGGGGCCACGTCGGGCAGCAGTTCGATAACGACATTCCCGTCTTTCAGCTCAATGATGATCGTGTTTTCGGGGTCTTTGATCTCGGCCATCTGGCTCTCCTGTCTTTGAAACTTGCGCAAATACCTATGACGCGGGCGCGCGAATGCCAAGTGACGCATTGACCTGAACGCAAAATGCAGGAAAAGAACCGCTGAAACTGGATGCAATGGGCAAGGATGAGCGCGATGGGCTGGAAATCTCTGGACGATATGGATCTTGGCGGTAAGCGGGTTCTGGTGCGCGTGGATATCAACGTACCGGTCGCGGATGGCGTGGTGACCGACGACACCCGCATTCAACGGATCGTGCCAACCGTACGCGATATCCTCGCCGCAGGTGGTAAACCCATCCTGCTGGCCCATTTCGGACGCCCCGGTGGTCAGCATGTACCCAAGCTGTCATTGAAGCAGCTTGTGCCAGCACTTGAATCCGCTTTTGGGGCTCCCGTGCGCTTTGCAGATGATTGCGTAGGCTATGAGGCTGAAACCGCAGCCTCCGCCCTGACGGAAGGTGAGGTTCTGCTGCTGGAAAACACCCGCTTCCATGCCGAGGAGACCAAAAACAGCGTCCCACTTGCCCAAGGCATGGCAAAGCTGGGCGACATCTATTGCAACGATGCCTTCTCGGCCGCGCACCGCGCCCACAGCTCGACCGAGGCGCTGGCCCGTCTGCTGCCCGCCTGTGCCGGACGCCTGATGCAGCAGGAACTGAGCGCACTTGAGGCCGCCCTGGGCGCGCCCAAGCGGCCTGTCACAGCGGTTGTCGGGGGCGCCAAAGTGTCGACCAAGCTGGACCTGCTGGGCAACCTGATCGAGAAGGTTGACTATCTGGTCATCGGTGGCGGCATGGCGAATACATTCCTACTGGCCCAGGGGATCGATGTCGGCAAATCACTGGCCGAGCACGCCATGACCGATACCGCCGCCGAAATCCTCGGCAAGGCCGAATCCGCAGGCTGTACGATCGTCCTGCCGCGCGACATCGTCGTGGCCGAAGTGTTCGAGGCCAACGCGCCGCATCAGGTTCTGCCCGCTGATCAGTGCCCTTCGGACGCGATGATCCTGGACGCCGGTCCCGAAAGCGTCGCAGCCGTGTCCGAAGTGCTGGAAAAAAGCCAGACCCTGATTTGGAACGGCCCACTGGGGGCGTTTGAGCTGACCCCGTTCGATGCCGCAACCAATGCGGCGGCGCTGAAGGCGGCTGCACTAACCCGCGATGGCAAGCTGACCTCGGTCGCGGGTGGGGGTGACACGGTCGCCGCACTGAACGCCTCGGGCGCGGCAACGGATTTCTCATATATCTCTACTGCTGGTGGTGCCTTCCTTGAATGGATGGAAGGCAAGACCTTGCCGGGTGTGGCCGCGCTGGACCCGTAAGCGCTCAAACCTCAGGTCTCAGCTTTTTCTACACAGGGGATTCACAACCCGAATCACCTGTGACATAGTGCGTCGAGACATCCAAAAAGGGTGCGTTTCTGAGGCAGTATTTCACACGGCGGTTAACACAGTGTCCCGTTCCAATCGGCCCGGTTTAGGGGCTTTCATTTTCTTCTCAATCGCCTTCATGCTGGGGGTGTATTTCACCTTTGCCGCCGTTCAAGGGGATTACGGTCTGTTTCGCCGGGTCGAGATTGCCGCCGAGCGCGATGTTTTGTCTCGCGATCTGGCGCAGCTGAACGCCGAGATCGAGCAGATGGAGAACCTGACCCGCCGACTGTCAGACACCTATCTGGATCTCGATCTGCTGGATCAACAGGCCCGCTCAGTGCTCGGCATGATCCGCGCGGATGAGATCGTCATCCGCTGACGAAATTTTTGACTAAGAATCTCTGTACCTTAACGCCCGGAAGATAAGCTGTGGCAGGCCGCAACTCGCGTATCCTGCCCTCGCGTAACATTAGTACTCGCCAGAACGTGTGAAATGCTCTATGAGATAGTTTAACGCTAAACTATCTTGCCGAAAGGGGGAGATCGCCACTATGGCTGCGCGAAAAACCACAAAGAAACCAAATGTTTCTGCGGAAGAACTGACCACATATTACCGCGAGATGCTGCTGATCCGCCGATTCGAGGAAAAGGCAGGTCAACTCTACGGCATGGGTCTGATCGGGGGTTTCTGCCACCTCTACATCGGTCAGGAAGCGGTTGTTGTCGGCCTTGAGGCCGCGGCCAAAGAAGGCGACAAGCGCATCACGTCCTATCGCGATCACGGCCACATGCTGGCCTGTGGAATGGACCCGGGCGGCGTAATGGCCGAATTGACCGGTCGCGAAGGTGGGCTGTCCAAAGGCAAAGGCGGCTCGATGCACATGTTCTCGAAAGAGAAGAATTTCTATGGCGGCCATGGCATCGTTGGCGCACAGGTTCCGCTGGGTGCGGGGCTGGCCTTTGCTGACAAGTACAAAGAGAACGGCGGCGTCACCTTCACCTATTTCGGTGATGGCGCGGCCAACCAGGGTCAGGTTTATGAGACCTTCAATATGGCTGCTCTTTGGGAACTGCCGGTGGTATTCGTGATCGAGAACAACCAGTATGCCATGGGCACCGCGCAAGCACGCTCGACCTCTTCGGCCGACATCTACCACCGCGGTCAAGCCTTCGGAATACCGGGTGAAATGGTGAACGGCATGGATGTGCTGGCCGTCAAAGCCGCAGGTGAAAAAGCGGTCGCCCACTGCCGTGCGGGCAAAGGTCCCTACATCCTCGAGGTGAAAACCTACCGCTATCGCGGCCACTCGATGTCTGACCCGGCCAAGTACCGTACACGCGAAGAGGTTCAGAAGGTCCGCGAACAAAGCGACCCGATCGAGCACGTGCGCGAGCTGCTGCTGACCGGCAAACACGCGACCGAGGATGACCTGAAGGCGATCGACAAAGAGATCAAAGAGGTCGTCAATCAGGCCGCCGAATTCTCGAAAGAAAGCCCCGAGCCGTCGCTGGACGAGCTCTGGACTGATATCTACGCCTGAGAGGACGAATAAGACATGGCAACCGAAATTCTCATGCCCGCCCTTTCGCCCACGATGGAAGAGGGCACATTGGCCAAGTGGCTGGTCAAGGAAGGCGACACCGTATCCTCGGGCGACATCATGGCCGAGATCGAAACCGACAAGGCGACGATGGAGTTCGAAGCCGTCGATGAAGGCATCGTCGGTAAGATTCTGATCAGCGAGGGCACCGAAGGGGTCAAAGTAAACACCCCTATCGCGATCCTGGTCGAAGATGGTGAAGACGCCTCCGCCCTGCCCGTGGCTGCGCCCGCAGCCGCAGCGGAGGCCGAAGCCGCCCCTGCGGCGGTTGAGGCCCCCGCTCCTGCCGCAGCAGCCCCCGCTGCTCCGGTTGTGGATCTGTCGCCCGATTGGCCTGCCGACGCCGAGATGGCGCAGCAAACCGTCCGCGAAGCCTTGCGCGACGCGATGGCCGAAGAAATGCGCGGCGACGAAGATGTCTATCTGATGGGCGAAGAAGTCGCTGAATATCAGGGCGCCTATAAAATCTCTCAAGGCCTGCTCGATGAATTCGGTGCCAAACGTGTCATCGACACCCCGATCACTGAACACGGCTTCACCGGCATTGCCGTCGGCTCGGCCTTTGGCGGGCTGAAACCGATTGTCGAGTTCATGACCTTCAACTTCGCCATGCAGGCGATTGACCAGATCATCAACTCTGCCGCCAAAACGCTTTATATGTCTGGCGGTCAGATGGGCTGTCCGATCGTATTCCGTGGCCCTAACGGTGCCGCTGCCCGCGTGGCCGCGCAACACTCGCAGGACTACGCCGCATGGTACATGCAGGTGCCAGGTCTCAAAGTGGTGATGCCCTATTCCGCAGCCGATGCCAAAGGTTTGCTGAAATCGGCCATCCGCGACCCGAACCCGGTTGTGTTCCTTGAAAACGAAATCCTCTACGGCCGCTCCTTCGACGTGCCGCAAGTGGATGACCTGACCATCCCGCTGGGCAAGGCCCGCATCTGGCGCGAAGGCTCTGACGTGACCATCGTCAGCTTCGGCATCGGCATGCAATATGCGCTGGAAGCCGCAGACAAACTGGCCGAAGACGGCATCAGCGCCGAAGTGATCGACCTGCGCACTATCCGCCCGATGGACACCGGTGCGATCATCAACTCGGTGATGAAAACCAACCGTCTTGTGACTGTCGAAGAAGGCTGGCCGCAAGGTTCCGTCGGTAGCTACATCAGCTCGGTGGTCATGCAGGAAGCGTTCGATTATCTCGACGCCCCGGTCATCACCCTCACCGGCAAAGATGTTCCGATGCCATATGCGGCGAACCTCGAAAAGCTGGCGCTGATCACCACTGATGAGGTGATCGCTGCGGTGAAACAGGTGACCTACCGGTAATGGAGATCAGGGGCCGCGATCCAGCAACCGAATGCTACCGTGTCGAGATTGACATCGACAACCGCATCGTGCGGGCGCTTATACCCGAGCGACTGGCGGCGGATATGCGTTTGATCGGCGCGCGCCCCTCACACCAGACCGCCTATGTCTGGATGGCGGAGAACAAAGACAAAATCGAGGCTGCGATTGCGACACTCGCACGCGGCACCGGGCGCCCCAAGGCGCCCTTTGACCAAATTACTCTGATTGAGGAGCGCTGAAATGCCCACCGAAATCCTGATGCCTGCCCTGTCCCCGACGATGGAGGAAGGCACACTTGCAAAATGGCTCGTCAAGGAAGGCGACACCGTCTCCTCGGGCGATCTGCTGGCCGAAATTGAAACCGACAAGGCAACAATGGAGTTCGAGGCCGTTGACGAAGGCACCGTCGGCAAGATCCTTATTCCTGAGGGAACCGAAGGCGTTAAAGTCAACACCGCCATCGCAGTCCTGCTGGAAGATGGAGAAAGCGCTGATGATATCGGTGCAACGCCAACCGCTGCTCCCGCGGCTGCGCCAGCTGCCGCAGCGGGCAACGAGGCTGCCGCACCAGCGGCACCCGAGGCGCCCGCCCCTGCCCCAGCGGCACCGGCCAAAGCGGATGGCGGTCGTATCTTCGCATCCCCCCTTGCTCGTCGGATTGCCGCACAAAAGGGTCTAGATCTGGCTCAAATCTCAGGTTCTGGCCCTCATGGCCGTATCGTCAAAGCCGATGTGGAAAGCGCCACAGCCGCACCTGCAGCAGCACCTGCGCCTGCTGCTGCAGCCGCCCCAACCGCCGCCGCTCCCGCAGGTCCATCGGCTGACGCCGTGGCCAAGATGTACGAAGGCCGCGAATACGAAGAGATCAAACTCGATGGCATGCGCAAGACCATCGCCGCGCGTCTGTCTGAGGCCAAACAGACCATCCCGCATTTCTACCTGCGCCGGGATATCAAGCTGGATGCGCTGCTGAAATTCCGCAGCCAGCTGAACCAGCAACTCGAAGGCCGGGGTGTGAAACTCAGCGTCAACGACTTTATCATCAAGGCCGTCGCCAACGCGCTGCAGCAGGTGCCCGAGTGCAATGCCGTCTGGGCGGGTGACCGGGTTCTACAACTGAAACCTTCGGATGTGGCTGTTGCCGTCGCCATCGAGGGCGGTCTGTTCACTCCGGTCCTGCAAGATGCCGACACCAAATCGCTGTCGGCGCTGTCGACTGAGATGAAAGACCTCGCCGGACGCGCCCGCGAGCGCAAGCTGGCCCCGCACGAGTACCAAGGCGGTACTTTCGCAGTCTCGAACCTTGGCATGTTCGGCATCGACAATTTCGATGCCATCGTGAACCCGCCGCATGCAGGTATCCTCGCAGTTGGTACCGGCCTCAAGAAACCCATCGTGGGCGATGACGGAGAACTGACGGTCGCAACCGTCATGTCCGTCACCATGTCGGTCGATCACCGGGTCATCGACGGCGCGCTTGGCGCTCAGCTACTGCAAGCCATCGTCGACAATCTGGAAAATCCGATGGTCATGTTGGCCTAAGCCCAGAAGATCATGCACAAAAAAAAGGCCGCCTCGAACCCCGAGGCGGCCTTTTTCGTCTATTCACTCCGAATTACTGGTCTTTCCCCAGCATATGATCCATCGAGATTGACGGCTGATCGCACCCGGCCTCGCCCACGATCTTGGCGGGAATGCCAGCGACCGTCGTGCACGGTGGCACTTCCTGCAGCACCACTGATCCGGCGGCGATACGGCTGCAATGGCCAACCTCGATATTGCCCAGAACTTTAGCACCAGCGCCGATCAGAACGCCGTCACCAATGGTTGGATGGCGCTGTTCTTCTTCCTTACCGGTTCCGCCCAGCGTCACCGAATGCAGCATCGAAACATTGTCCCCAACCACAGCGGTTTCACCGATCACGATAGAATGGGCATGGTCGATCATGATGCCTTTACCGATGCGGGCAGCTGGATGGATATCAATGCCGAATATCTCGGAAGATCGCATCTGGAAGAAATACGCCAGATCATGGCGCCCCTTGTTCCAAAGCCAGTGGGCTACGCGATAAGCCTGCATCGCCTGATACCCCTTGAAATAAAGGATCGGTTGCAGCAGGCGGTGGCAGGCCGGATCGCGTTCATAAACGGCCATCAGGTCCGCGCGCGCGGCTTCAATCAACGCTTTGTCGTCAGCATAGGCCTCATCCACGATCTCACGCAGTACCATCATCGACATCTCGTTCGAGCATAGCTTGGCCGAGATGCGATAGGACAATGCCCTCTCAAGACTGCGGTGATGCAAGATACAGGCGTGTACCAACCCGCCCATCAGCGGCTCTTTCTCGACGGCTGCATGGGCTTCCGAGGTGATGCGGTCCCAAACCGGGTCCACAGGTGTCACTTGGCTGCGCGTTTCGAACATGGCTTTTCATCCTTTGCTGCGCTTAGAATAGCCATCTAGTCGTAAAATTACCAAACGCAAACCCTTGATATGCACTACAACAAAAAATGAACTCAGCCGATCTGGACCATTTTCGGAAGCTTATTCACCAGCGCCTTCGCGATCTCGCCGCGCAATCCGCCGCCGGTCAGGATGCGCAATCAGTTGTGGAGCTGGATCAACAGGCAGTGGGTCGGCTCAGCCGGATGGATGCGTTGCAAAATCAAGCAATGGCCAAGGCGCAACAGGCCCGGCGCGACACCGAAACGCATCGGCTTCGGGCCGCGCTGAACCGGATGGACGAAGACGAATTCGGCTATTGCGAAGATTGCGGCGAGGAAATAGCGCACGGAAGGCTAGAGCTGGACCTTGCCGCCTCAAAATGTGTCAGCTGCGCATCTGGCTGATTTGGAACCCGATCAGTTTTCGCAGAACCATCTCGAAACATTGGCAATATTGCAGATCGTCGAAATTTGGCTCGTCTGCCAAGGGCCGGCAGCGCGCGGCTGCCATCAACGAGCCATTTCCATAAACAGGATGCAACCGCCCTGTTCTGGCGACATGTCGATCCGCCAGTTCGGCCTCAGCAATCAGGAGGGTGCTTATCCTATCGCGGTCGGTTCGCGGCGCGGCCAGCAAAGCCCGCGCCGCCGCGCTGAGATCTCCGTGCAGGACTGGCCGCACGGCTAGCCGACCGAAAGGCGCGCAAACGCCCCGGGTCCGTAGGTAGCCGAAACCTGCGCGACTGCGATATCGTAGGGTCCGGCCAGCCCGTCATCGGCTTTCATCGCGTCAGAATACTGCCAAACCGGATCACTGGTGACAGTTTCGCGCAACAAAGCACCCTCAGTGAAGACGCGGATCAGATAGGATTCGCTTTCTTCGCCCAGAGGCACATCCAATGCGCTCCAGTCATCGCCATCAATCCGGGTGCGGCGCACCCACGAGATCTTGTCCCCGGTAGCCGACGCAGAAGCCTGCAAATGCACTGGCGCATAAGGTCTCAGCCCATTGCCATCGAACGCTTCAACCAGATGCACATATGCCGGGTCCTCGTAGCCGCGCGTTGCAGGGCCGATACGGTAATGCTTGGCCACGCGGCGTTCGGTGCGTAGCAACCCGGTCTGATAAACACGTTCATCCAGTAGGACAAAGGTAGACGCTTCAGGCCAGACATCCGGCATCAGGGCATCCGTACCCAGCTGACCACGCAAGCGGCCTGACAAATTGTAAACGCCAGTCTCCTGCAAGACCGCATCCGAGAACTGGAACACTTCCCAATTGCCCGGTGTTCCGTCACCGATGGCAGCCAGATTGGCACCACTCAGCAACGCCGAGCGTGGACGCGACTCCAAAACGCCATCGATCAGGTTGACACGCAACGCGGCCCCTTCGTCCCAGATCCCAGCGCCTGCGCGTCGCAGGGGTGTTTCGGTGAAGCCAATCACCGCCTGCCCCGCGATCACTTGATGCAAGGTATAGTCCTCATCCTGTGCAGCCGAATAGACAGCCACGTTACCGGGCCAGGGCTCGGCCGATATCGCCAGATACGGCGCATGGGGCGCTTCGGATCCAGTGATCAGCGGCAGATCCATGAACACCGGCAGAACTGGCACCGGAGCAATGAACGGCTTAGCTGCCGCCACATCGTCCAGCACGTCGGACGGCGTATAGACGCCGGGTTCAATCCGTACTGCATCCGCCAATTGCATCTCAGCCTGTTCCAGCCGGTCAATCCGATATAGCGTTCCGTCCCCGGCATCCGGCAAACGCACCACATCGCCGGCCCCGACATGCAGCAGCGAGGGCGGCAGAGCAAAGCGCGCCGTCTCGCGCGAAATGCGGGATTCGCTCAGCCAGCGCTCGACCGTCTGACGCCCTTCGGCGCGGGTCATCGACAGAGGCATTTCGTTGACGGCGACCGAATGGGTTCTGTCATCAGGCAAGACGGCCTCTTCCGCGACAACATCATGGTCCGCATCCGACTGGACGAACCGCAGACGCACACGCCCGGTCATCTCGGCCTCAGCCTCGCGGCGATGTTCCACTGGCCCGTCGATATCCGCGCTGATGGCGATCTGATCGGGGTCGATGTCAACGGCCCGACGCCCGTCGCGGGTTTTAAACTTCAGCACCCCGTCCCGCTCGATCGCGTCGAACCCATAGCGCAGCATCAGCGGCTGCAAGGCCTGCCGAGCGTTCATTACGTCCTCAACCGCGTAACCGCGTACCACGCCGTAGAGCTCGGACACATCAATCGCCGTCACCCCTGCCTCATGGCAGATTTCTGTCACGACCGAGGCCAGAGTCCGCGACCCGGACCGCCCGTTCAGCCAATGCCCACGTGCATAGTTATCGCCGTCCGACCACTGCGTCCGCAGGTTCGGGAAAGTCGGGAACGGACGCGCATCCCAAGCCCAGACAAATGCGTTCGACAGGTCCACCATCGGGCCGTCATAGATATCTGAAACCGGGTTGATCTCAGTATCACCCCAATAGCCAAGGACGGCCCGAAGGTACTGAACCATGATAAAATCATCCCGTACTCCGTTGGAATAGCGCGGCAAATTCGATTCAGACGACTTTGGGTCCAAGAATTTGTTCGGCTGGTTCGTACCCTTGTCGATGGCCGCGCAGCCCAGTTCGGTGAACCAGATTGGCTTGGACCCCGGAACCCAACCCGTTGGCGTTTCCTGCCGCACACCCCCGATCCGCTCATGATGTCGGTTTGCCCACCAGTTGCGCAGGTCCTTGTACCGCCAGACCCACGGCTCGCCATGATCGTCATCAGCGATCGGGCTTCGGATCTGCGCTTCAGCTTCCTCCGGTGAGGCATAGTACCAATCATACCCCTCGCCACCTTCGATATTGCCGCGCAGATAGTCCAGATCGTAGATCGACCCATTCGACACCTCAGCGTCCAGATGCGAGGCCCTATCCCGCCAGTCGGACAGCGGCATATAGTTGTCGATGCCGACAAAATCTATGTTCTCATCGGCCCAAAGCGGGTCGAGGTGGAAATACCGGTCTCCGGTGCCGTCTTGCGGCTGATACCCGAAATACTCGGTCCAGTCTGCGGCATAGCCGACCTTAGTTTCCGGCCCCAATATCGCGCGCACTTCCGCGGCCAGAGACCGCAGCTCCGCAACTGCAGCGAAGCCAGACGCGCCGCGGATTTGCGTTAGCCCGCGCATCTCGGACCCGATGCAGAAGGACTCCACGCCGCCCGCCGCCTTGCACAGGGCCGCATAGTGCAGAATGAACCGCCGTAATCCCCATTCGCTAGGGCCGCGATAGGTCACTTTGCTGCCGCTGGTCGAGAAATGTGACGCGCGCGCCGTACCAAAGAACGCCGCCACCTGCGCATCCGCATCGGCAGTTTGATCCGGCGAGCCTGGCCGTCCCGGAGCAACATCCAAAGTGATCCGCCCACGCCATGGCAAATGCGGCTGATCCGGCGCATCGGACCACGGATCAGGCAGGCCGTTGCCCTCTGATTGCTCCATCAAAATAAACGGATAAAACATAACCCGTATGCCCGAGCTCTTCAGGTGCCGGATCGCCTGCACTACGGCCGCATCAGCCGGTGTACCGCCATAAACCGGACGCCCATCCTGCCATTTCACCTGCCCCGCCGCAGTTCGGGACAGACCTGAAACACTCCAGGGCATGTTTGCGCCCTCGATATTCTTGCGTTCAACCTTGGGGCGGATCTGGCATTCTCCGCAGCGCAAATCATCGCCAAACCACGACACAATCAGCGAGGCCGCCTCGCATCCCGGCAATTCGCGGCTCAGTGCGCGGGTCGAGGTCACAAGATCGGACTTGCCCGACGGCGAATTGACATTCGCAGCCCAACTGCGCCCCCGTCCCTTGGTGTAGTTGACCTGTGACGCCGCCAGCGCGTACTCGCCCGTTCCCGGCATCAAGGCCACACCCTTGATGGCCCGAGACAGTGCGTCTTCGGCATCCGGCATTCCGTCCTGTTCCTGCCGCACCACCTCGAACGAAAACTGCGGCACCCGGTTGCCAAAGGGGCCCAGCGCCAGATCTTCGATCACGACATAAGCCGTGCCGCGATAGGCGGGCACCGTGCCTGCCCCTTCGACCGCTTCAATGAGCGGGTCGGGCAATTGCTCGTGATCGCCGCGATATATCCGCATGTTCAGCGTTCGGCGCTCGACCTCTTCACCATCGGCCCAAACACGCGTGATATCCGCAACCTGTCCCGCGCCCACCGCAATCGCCAGAGACACCGAATAGCTGTAGCTATGCGTGGTTGTTGTTGTCGTCACTTCAACGGGCTTGGGTTTCCCCTTGCCTCCACCGCCACCGCCTGATGTTTGCGTCATCGTCGAGGTCGATCGGGTTTCCAGAAAGTCCGAGGCCCAGATGACCTGTCCTCCAACTCGCATCCGGCCGTAGACCGTCGCGACGGTCGCACCCTCACCGGTTTCGGTGAGACGGAAACGATCCAGACGCCCGGTCTCGACCACCTCGCTACCGCCACCCATTACGGATTGGCTGGCCATCAGCCGGTTGTCGATCACCCGCCCAAGCGTCGCCCCAACCGCGCGGCCAATCACCGCCGTTGACAGGCCCGCAACCGAGCCCCCGATCGAACCACCTATTGCCGCACCTGCAGCAGACAGAACTATTGTGGCCATCAGAAATCCTCCAGCGGGAATTCGAAACAAGCGACCACGCGGCGACGCCAAGGCTCGCTCAGTGTGTTTTCAACAACACCATGCCCGGTATAGGCGTGGATGAATCGCATCGGGTCTTGGGCGCTGACGATGCCCAGATGCTTTGCCACTGCCGCATCCCGCATCCGAAACAGCAATACATCCCCCGGGGCCAAATCATCGGGCGATTTCTCGACTAGATGGCGACGGGCTGCGGCCCACATGCGTTCCTCACCCTGCGGCTCGGACCAATCCATGCTGTAGACCGGCACCGCCTCAGGCTCATGCCCCATCACCGCGCGCCAAACGCCCCGCAGCAAGCCCAGACAATCAGCGCCTGCACCCCGAACAGAGGCCTGATGAACATAAGGTGTGCCCAGCCATCCGCGCGCTTCGTCCAAGATATCTTGTTTTGTCCGCATCATCGCCTGCTTCCCCCTTTGTGTTGACTACTGCGCTTGGGTACGGCCATGACCCAATCCTCGTGCGGCAGGTCAGGGAAGCCCTGAAAATTCAGCATGTTGTTGAACTTCAGTCGGCAAGTGGTCATACGCTTGTCACACCCGGCGATCAGCTGGACCCGGTCCCCAACCGCCAGTCCGCCGCCAATCGCCGACCACAGCGTGACATCGCGGCCATCTCTGACCTGTTCATCCAGCTTGATCGAGGCCCACAGGCCCTGCGCAGCCCCGTCCAGCACATCCAGCCTGCCGCGTTCAAACCAACCCGCATCAGAACTCTCCGCGCCCTGCAAACGCAAAGCCGCGCCGTCCAGCGCGACAATTTCAGCCTCAGCGCGATAACCCGGCGTCTCCAGGGCAATGCGGCACGCCTTATCCCCCAACACTGCCGTACAGGGCTTCTGATAAATCCGCCCTAAAGGCCGGTTCAGCAGATCGGTCAACCCGCGCAATTCCGCATGAAACGCCCCGCCAGCGCGACGCAACTCACCAATCGAACCACGAAACTGCAGCATCCGCTGCTCAGGATCGGCCCAATTGACCAGCCAGGCCTGCATCTCGGCCCCATCAAAGCGCCCCGCCTCGATATCCTCTTCCCGGACCGAGGCATCAGACAGCGCGCCCATCGCCTCGGTATTATCGATCGACAGGCCGGTTGCCTGCTCGATCGCCGCAGCGGTCAGACCGGTGCTGGCTTTGAACACCAGCCCGTCAAAGCGCAACTCCATATCGTGATCCGTGAAACCATAGACCTGCCCGTCGCTGCGCGTGATTGCCCAGCAACGACAGGTGGTGGTCAGCCCGCTTTGCAAATGCGCCTGCAGCGCCTGTTTGTCCCCGCTCATCAGACCCGCACCTCGACCACCGGTACGTTCGGGACGTCACCGGCCTGAAAGCTGGCCACGCTGGTCTGGATCTTGTCGGTGTCGAACCGTACCGGAACGTCGAACTCAAACCCGGCTGTAATCTCGACCTGCTCAGGCGGCGGGGCCGAGAACATCACGCGTCCGGTCGCCAAATCGACCTCAAAGTCCACGCCTTCGCGTTGCGCGTCCTGATCCAGCCCCAGCGTCACGGTCCCCAGTACCGGCTTCAGGATTGGCCGCACATAGCTGAACCCGCCCGAGCTGTAGGTCTTGACCAGTTGAAACGAAACCGTCTCGCCATCTCCGCGCGCAATCACCTGATCGCCCTTGTCGACCTCAGCCGTCGCCGCGCCCGATTTGAAATCCGACCAGTCCTTCCAGCGGAATCCAAACATCTGGCCTTGCCGCGCCTCGAAGAAGGAAATCAATGTCTCGATATCGTCTAGCGACCGCATCCCCAGCCCGGCATCATAGCGCCTGCGCGAATGCGCCCAGGGCGTGTTGCGTTCTTCGAACCCGTTGGCCAGCGTCACGATATCCGTGCGCCGTTCCGGCCCACCGACCGAGCCAAAGCTCAGGCTGGCGGGAAATCTCACCTCGTGGAAATTCATCGCCTGCTCCCCTTATCTGTTGCGATTGCCGCGGCCCAATGCGCGGCTCATCTGCGCCGCGATCTGGCCTTGAGAGCGGCGGAACCCCTGCACATCCGGTGTTGAGATATTCATCACCACGTTGACCGCTCGCCCGCCGCCCTGCGTCCGCACACCCAGCTTGCCATCGGCCCCGCGCGCTAGCGGCATGATCGCCTCGGGACCCGCCTCACCCATCAACCCGGTGCCGCCTCGCATCGGGAACATGGTCGGGCTGCTAACGACCCCACCATTGGCAAACGGCATCACACGGCCCTGAGAAAAACTGCCGCCATCGGCAAAGGGCAGTATCCCCTGCACCAAGCCACCCACCCCATTGGCAAGCATCCCGCCGAAATGATCCGTCACCGGTTTGATCGCCGCCGAATACGCCGTGCGGATCATCGAGTTCTTCAGCACATCCAGCGCCCCCGACAGGTTCATCCCATCCAGCACCGCGCCATCAAACGCCTTGCGCAACCCGCCGGACATGCCGCGCTCCAGCGTGGCCACATCCTTGCCGGTCTCTTCAAACGCGGCCTTGATCCGCCGCATCTGGCCATCAAACGCCGAAGCCATGGTGGCGGCGTCCCCCAGCGCATCGCCCAGCGCCTCTCCCCGCTCCTGCAGGTCGTCAAAACCCTCACGATCCGTCATCACGCTCTCCTTGTGTCTTGTCCGGATAGGCCGCGAGCAGCGCATCCAGCCCTGCCCGGTTCATCGCCGGCATCCCCGCGCCCTGCTCCAGCATCAGCCGCAGCTCGGCCGGGGTCAGACGCCAGAACTGATCCGGCGTCAGGCGAAGGCCGAGGAACCCGGCCCGCATCAGTACGGGCCAGTCGAACCCGCTCACTCGGGCACCATGAAGGCCCGCGCCAGCAACTCGGCTGCCGCCTTGGCCCCCGCCATCGGCCCACCCGCAATCTCGGCATGCAGCAGATCATCGCGCGTGACCTGCGCTCCGCCGCCCCGCAACCCGGCAACCAGCAGCGCCAGCACATCACCGCTGGAGTAAGCCCCGCCTTCAAACCGCTGCACCAGTTCGACCAGAGACCCGGCCTGCAGCTCTTGTTCCAATTCCGCCAAAGCACCCAATGTCAGCTTGAGCACCCGCTGCTCCCCATCGATGGTCAACGCCACCTCGCCCGTCCACGGATTGGCCATCAGAGCGCCGTAAAGCTCAGCGCACCGGCGCTTGCCATGCTCATCTCATAGGTCGCCTCACCGTTATGCGAGCCCGCATATTCGATGCTGCTGACCTGAAACGGGCCTTCAACGATGCCGAAATCGGGGATGATCACCTGAAAACCAGGCGTCTCGCCGTCAAAGAACAGCTGACGCGCGCGTTCATCCGTGCCTTCATCCTTGAACACGCCCGAGCCCGAAATCGCGGCCGATTTGACCCCGGCCCCCGACAGCAACTCGCGCCACCCGCCCTGACTTTCCAGGCTGGTCACATCCACACTTTCCGCGTTGAAACTGATCCGCGTGGCGCGCAGGCCCGCGATGGTCTCGAACAGGCCGGTGCCGTTCATATCCACTTTGACCAAAAGGTCTTTTCCGTTCTGGGCAGCCATATGCTCTCTCCGTTGATTGCTTAGTCGTCTTCCACGCGGGCGCGGAATCTCAGATCGATTTGGCGGATCGCGCCGCCAGTTCCCGTGCGCCGGGCGCTAGCGCGTTCGAACCACAGCCCCACCAGATGGCCCCGGTCCAAGCTCAGCGCCGCACCTTCCAGCGCGTCACACACCGCGCCCGCCAATGTCTTGGCCGCACTGAAGCCCGCCGCCTCGGACACCACCGAAACCGTGAACCGGTGTAATGCGCCCGCCCCGGATCGGTCCGAGGCGTCCCGCACCTCCTCCGGCCCGAGCGTCACATAGGTCTGAGGCAGCACTCCCGATGGCACCGCGTCATAGATCGCACCGCCTGACAGGGTGCTTACCTGCGCATCCCCCAAAAGCTGTTGAAACACGGCCGCCTGCAACGCGGCTGCAACGCCATAGCTCATGCCGCCACCTCTTCATCTGCGAAACAGGTCAGGTACTGGCCGCGTCCATCACGCTCGGCCACCGCGCGGATGACAAACCGGCGCGCCCCTTCTGCAAACCGCTGATCCGGCGCAGGCCGCATCGAGGACCCCTCGGGCGCGCCGCGCACCACGATCCGATACCCAACCCGCGACACCGAGGCGCCACCGACCGCGCGTTCCGCCCCGCTACGTGCCGTCACCTCGGCCCAAAGCGAACCCAGCGCAGTCCAGGTCTCGGTATACCCCCCCGCGCCGTCCGCGCTGCGCACCGGAGCCTCCAGCACCAGCTTGCGGTTCAATCGCGGCGCGCTCATTGAGTCACCCCTGCACTGAAGCGCACCGTGCGATAGCGCTGGATCAAACTTGTCACGCCAAAGGGCATGCACCCCGCGCCCAGCGCCGTCTCATCGCGGTATTCGTAGTAATGCGCCGCCAGCAGCAGCACCGCCTGCCCAAGGTCAGCAGGCAGCCCGCCCCAATCCGTGGCCATCCCGACAGTGAAGGCAATCTTCACCGAGCCGCCGGTCTGCACCCTTGGCAAGCAAGTGCCAACCGGACGCAACCGAGGGCGCTGCATGTCGCGCTCCAAACGGTAAGCTTCGGCATCCACAACCATGTCGGTCCCCGCCGCATCCGTCAGCGTGATCGCAGCAACCGAGACCACCGGGGCCACCGGCAGCACTTCACCTGCTGGATCGCGCCAACCGTTCAGGCTCCACGAGAAATCCCGTTCGATCAGCACCTTACCGGTGCGCGCCTCAATCGCCGCAATGGCCGCACGCAGAAAGCCATTCAACACCTCGTCCTGCACATTGCCCTCGGCAAACCCCGTGCCCAACCGCAGATGCGCCTTGAACTGATCCACCGGCAGCGCCGCATCCGCGATGGCGGTTTCTTCGATCAACATCATCCATTCACTCCGCAATCTCGGACCCCTCCGGGGCCGTATCCTTGGAAAATGACGGGCACGCGCCGCCCCACGTTGCTCGGACGGAGGGGAGCAGCTAGACAACGCGGGGGATCTCACCCCGGCCCGCGCCCGCCGCCCGAGGGGCCTTGCAGCCCCCCGGATCCGCCACCGCTTAGGCGATGCCGAATTTCAGCAGTTTGATTGCAGCAAAATCGCTCACATCACCGCCCACGCGCTTGGTCGCGTAGAACAGGACATGCGGCTTGGCGCTGAACGGATCGCGCAGCACGCGCAGATCGGGACGTTCGGCTATGGTGTAGCCCGACTGGAAGTCACCGAAGGCAATCGAATAGCTGTCGGTCGCGGCATCCGGCATGTCCTCGGCAATCAGCACCGGATAGCCCATCAGACGCGCAGGCTCACCAGCGGCTAGGCCATCCGACCAAAGGAAGCGGCCATCGCTGTCCTTCAGCTTGCGGATCAGACCCGCGGTTTTCGAGTTCATCACGAAAGTGCCGTTCACCCGGTACTGCGCGCCCAGCGCATAGACCACGTCCACAATCGCATCCGCATCGACGCCACCATCAATGCCCGACGCGACATAACCCAGACTATCCCAGCCCCAGCTGCCGTTTTCCATCGTGCGGTGGGTCAGGATACCCTTGGGCTTGTCCACACCGTCGCCATTGATAAACGCCGCTGCCTCGGCCCGGGCAAACTTGTCGGCGATACGACCGGCCAGCCAACCTTCGACATCAAACGCACTGTCATCCAACAGACGCTGCGACGCCTTGGGCAGCGCGCTCAGCTCGTGCAGCGGGATCGAAATCCGATCAATCGATGGGGTCGAGGTCTCAGCCGTGGCCGAGTTTTCATCCGCCCAACCCGCGCCCACATCGGTGTGGTCGATCAGCACGTCGAACGAGTTCGCCTCGACATTCACAACTGACGCAATCGAACGGATCGAAGCGGTTGAATTCAACACCGACTTGATCATCTCAGCCGTCTGCGGATCGACCAGATAGCCACCGTCGCTGTTCACCGCCGTCGAAAGCGACTTGGCCTCAATCTCCAGCCCGCGCAGCCCGTCATCCTCGCCCGAACGCACATAGGCGTCAAAAGCCTTCTGATGCGGGGCGCCTTCTTCGATCGATGCCGCAAGGTGCGGACGCGCCGCGATGGTTGATTTACGATCCAGCATGGTCAGTCGCTCTTCTGTCTGTTGCAGTTGGGTTTTAACTTCGGCCTTGAGGCCGTTGAATTCATTCACGAAGCCAGCCATCGCCTGCTTCACCTCCTGAACCAGGGACGCACCCTCTCCGGTCAAGGCCGGGGTCTCGGTCTTGCTCATCAGCACTTCCTTATTGGGGGGTTAGAGGCGCTAGATCCGCGCCAGCTCCTGCCGGGCGTCGTTGAACACCTCAGCAATACTGCGCCAGGTGCTTTCAACGTCAGGCTCAACGCCCTTCGCCGCCACCCGCGCACTGGGCAGCATCGGGAAAGTCACCAGCGACACCTCCCATAGCTCCAGTTCGGTCAGGACCCGCTGGCCCTTGTCATTCTTCACGGCCCGTTTGGTGCGATAGCCAATCGACAGGCCATCCATAGCGCCCGCCCGGATCAACTCGGCCGCCTCACGGCCCTTTTGCGTGGCCTCCAGCAGACGCCCTTTGACCCACAGGCCCTTGTCGTCCTCGCGCACCTCATCCCAGATGCCGATTGGCTGCGCCGGATCGTGCTGCCACAGCATCTTGACCCGCTGGCCCGCCTTGGACAGCCCGTCAAGCGAGCCCCTATACGCCCCGCGCTGCACCACATCGCTGCCCTGATCGACCTGCCCAAACAGGCTGGCATAGCCCTCGATCACCGCATCGTCGGTCACCGACAAGCTGTCTCCGAACTGTGCGAATTTATGTTCCAAATCCATGAACTTCTCCATGTAACCCACTGACATTATGGCGTTACCACAAGGAATGACTGAAACGCCTGCGCCAAAATCACCGCCGCCACGCCGTAAACCGTCAGCCACAACCGCTTCTCCAGCCGCTCCATCATCTCTTCGATCTGATCCAGCCGCCGACACAGATGCGCATGCTGGATCTCGGCGACCCGCTCATGCGCGGCCAGACGCAGGCCCGGCGCGCAGTCGAACGGAGGATACCCGTCACCCATCGCCACGCTCCGGCAGCCCCAGCAACGCGCGCTTTTCCGCATCCGTCAGAAAATCGGCACCGTTGACCCGCGCCCATTGCGCATCCCGCTCCGCCGACAGCGCAGGCACCTGATCCAGATCAGGCTTCAGCACCAAATCCTCACCCGAGAACCCTGCCAGCCACTCCGACACCGCTGCCGCCACCCGCGTCACCAGAGGCAGCACGGTCAGGCGATAAAACGCCCGGTTGGCCTCCTGATAGTTCGAGTAGGTCGTGTCGCCCTGGATCCCCAGCAGCATCGGCGGGACCCCAAAGGCCAGCGCGATCTCGCGGGCGGCGGCTTCCTTGGTCTTTTGAAACTCCATATCGGACGGAGAGAACCCCATCGGCTTCCAATCCAGCCCCCCTTCCAGAACCATCGGCCGACCCGCATTGCGCGCCCCGCGATAGTTCTGCTCGATCTCGTCCGACAACCGCCGGAACTGATCCTCGGCCATCACCCCATGGCCATCGCCTTTCCACACCAGCGCCCCCGAAGGCCGCGCTGCATTGTCCAACAACGATTTCGACCACCGAGACGCGCTGTTATGCACATCAATCGCCATCGCCGCCGCCTGCATCGGCGAGAACCCATAATGGTCATCCTGAGGGTGGAACGATTTGATATGACAGATATTTTTCGCCGCAAACCGGTGCTTCTTGCCGCCCACAGCGTAATCATACGCCTTGGGCCACCCATCTGCGCCCGGCACCACGCTCATCCGGTCCGAACGCAACACGTGCAGCTCAACCGGCAGGCCTTCCTCGGCCCGTACGGCTTCGACGTAGGCATTGCCCGACAGCAGCAATTGCCCGAACAAGGCCTCCATCAACTCCGCCCGCCCCTGCGCCGCATTCGGACGGCGCATGAGGCTCAGGATCGGATGCACATCAAACCGCTGCGCCTGATCCTGCAGCACCAGTGGCAAGGCCGCCGCCGCCTCGGCAATCAGCTTGACCGAGCGGAACCCCACCGGGTTTCCCGAAAACCCTGTCCGCGTCAGCGACACTGCATCCCTGGGGCTCCACGCCACGCGCCCGCCCGTCTGCCACGCCACCACAGGCCCCGCCGCGCTCGCCTTCGCCTCGGGCGTTGCCTCAGCCGATCCACGACGCAAGAAATCGAATACCATCTGTGCTCCTTTCTGCCGCCGCTCTGCCCGGCTTGTTGAAAGGAGTTATGACGGAAAGAAGTTTAAGGCTTGGGAATAGGGCGTACGGGAGTTGGGCAACGGATACATGACGTGAAATCGAACTAGAGCGAATTCAGAGAGTTCACCGTAAAACCACTGCTCGCACGCATTCAATCTAGACGCGAAGATTCTGTTCGAATACTCCTGAAATATAACTTTATGGTTTTCAAGAATGTAGTGAGGTTTCATGAATTTAACCAAAGCAATCGTACCGGTCTTGCTTTTAGCAGTGTCGGGATGTTTCGGACCAAATTTGGATTACGGCGCAGAACCAACGACCTTCAAGTATACCGAAGCCGGAACCTCAGGCTTAAATCCAGTCAGACCCTACCCGACACCCGAAGACGTTTGCCAAATCATCAGTGAAAATCGAGAGATCCGCGAACCCGTCAACGATGGATCTTTTTTGATTGCTTGCCCAAAGCACGAACGCGGCGCAATCAGCGACAGGCAAAGCGAAGGCGCGCAAGTGATAGCTCACGCGCGACACTGGACAATACTGTCTGTACCTGCTCGCTAGTGCCACATTTTGCTACTTAACAGCACTTAAACTGGGCAGTGAAACTGCTATAGCGCCCGCACCCAAGGCCGCCGATAGACCCCCGCAGGCTCCACAACCAACTCATGCAACGCAGAGACTAACGGGTCGACCGGGTCGGGCGAGCCCTGACCCAGACTCTAGCTTGGCTGATTGCAAGATTCAGAAGTTTGTTCAACCGATAGCCTAAATCCTTTGCAATCACCGCCAAGTTCTTGTGATTTCGTGCCACGGCAATTGTCTGCGTTTCACATGCCCCCACGTGTGCTTCAAATTGAAGAGGCCACCCGATGACTGAAAACGAACCTGCACCGTCCGGACACTCCGATACGAACAATAACTGGACCAAGGAACCTACTGCTGCCGACAAACACGTCTACGAGGTGTTTGCCTCCAACGTAGTCGTTCTTGTGCAGCTGCTTGATGACTACAAAACCATGATGTCGCCGGATGTCCACGCAAGGCTGTTTTCTTCGCTGCTGACGTTGTCGAGGTTGCTCGGCGAATACGAGGACAGTTGGAATCAAGAGTACCCAACGTCCTGAACCTAGATGCATCCCGTGAAGGACCAATTCTCTAGGCGATGTATGAATGTTTGTAGAGCACCCCTCAAAATGCTCACAAACTCCGCACCCTAGGCCGCCGATACGTCCTCGCAGGTCCCACAACCAGCTCATGCAGCGCCCAGACCAGCGCGTCGACCCGGTCGGGTGAGCCCTGCCCTTCGAACCCGCGCGCGGTCATCTGGCACATCTGCTCCTCCAGCGCGTCGAGCCCGGCCACATGGCGCACCCGCCCCTGTTCGTACAAGGCCGCCACAGGCTCGGCCCGCGCGACCTTGCCGCGTGACGCCCGCACCGCGCGATAAGGCACCAGAGGGTCCACCTGCCGCACGACCTCTTCCACCAGTTGCCCGCCCTGATTGACCTCGGCCACCAGCCGTTCGGCCCCGAACTCATCCATCGCGTCAATCGCCGCCTGCGCCCAGCCAGCCGGGCCAACGCCCTGCACCGTCCGGTCAGCCAGTACATAGGCCCGCCAGTCCTCGGGTGGCCCCTGTAGCTGAGCACCAACGACCACGATCCCGCAGGCATCCGCATCCGACCCCGCCGTCACCGCTGGGTCCAGTGCCACGACAACCCTGTCCAGCTCGGGTACCTGCGCACAACGCGCCGCCTCCAGCATCGAGCCGGTCCACAAAGCGCCTTCGGCATCCGACAGCAGCACCCCATCCAACTCCTGCCGCCCCAGCCGCGTTCCCGCGTAGCGAGCGCGCACTTCGGCCAGAAACGAGCCCGCCAGATTTGCCCGGTTCGCCTCGGTCGGCGCATGGGTCTGCATCGTGGACGGAGACGCCAGCAACTCCTTCAAAACCTTCACATTGCGCGGCGTCGTGGTCACACAGACCCGCGGCCGTTCCCCCAGCCGCAGCGCAAATTGCAACATATCCCAGGTCTCGCCCGCCTTCTTCCACTTGGCCAGCTCATCCACCCAGGCCGCATCAAACTGCGGCCCCCGCAGCCCCTCGGGATCATGCGCCGAAAACGCCTGCGCCTCGGACCCGTTAGGCCAAACCAGCTTGCGTTCAGACGCCTTCCAAACAGGCCGCCGATCCGGCGGTGAACACTGCAATATCCCGCTATCCCCAAAGATCATCACATCGCGCACCTGATCAAATGTCTCACCGACCAGAGCCACACGACACGCCTGCCCCCGATCCAGAGGCAATGACCCCTCGACCACCGACCGCACCCACTCGGCCCCCGCCCGCGTCTTACCGGCCCCGCGCCCGCCCATGATCACCCACGACCGCCAGTCGCCCTCGGGCGGCAACTGATGCGGCAGCGCCCAGAACTCGAACAGGAAAGGGAGGGCACACAGCCCCCCCTCCCCGATCTCACTCAGAAATCTGTCCTGCACCGCAGCAGGCGCGGAGGCGAGCCAACCTGCACCCGATCTCAGATCGTGCTCGATCAAGGTCGAGCGCATAGCCCCCTTGGGCAATTCCGGCTTGTCTGTGATGTTGTTCGACAAAGCTTGTCTCCACTTTCTGGCAACTGCGGATCAGCCCCTCTAGCTGACCCAGTTGCTTGCCTGTTCCGGCAAGGTCTGCATCCTCCCCGGCACCGATCTGTTTTCGCAGTTCTTCCGCTGCTTGGCGCAGATCGCGAATGGATCTTTCGAGCGACTGCAACAAATCAGCCGTCTGAGAAATCCGCTCTTCCGGGGTAATCAAAGTCATGTTTGCCTGTGACCTCATGCGTGAGTTTTTCCGCACGAGAGAAACGAAAAACGACCGCCGGGTCGCCCCGGGGCCGTTGCCCACCTCTTCTAGCATGACATAATTCGTACCAAGAAAAGTGCGCAAAGTCAATGCGTTACGCAACGCAGATGCAACATCCGGCGTCCGATCGGTTAACGATCAGCCCCGCATGACCTCAAGAAACGCAGCGCTTACGATCAAAGCCGCACCCAATGCTTCTCTCATCCCAAACGGCTCGCCCGAGAAGACCGCCGCCGAGATCAGGCCCACCACAACTTCGCTCATCAGCAGTAGACCAACGCGTGCCGGGGTCAGCTTGGTTGCGGGCCAAATCGTCAGAAAAAACATCGGCAAGGTGTACAGGACCGACAGCAACGCGACCGGGCCGATACGTATAACCATCTCGCCGACTGCCTCTGATGACGCCAAACCGCCGCCGAATGGAAGGCTCAGCAGAGACAACACCAAAGCGCCTGAAACAAAGGCAAAAACCTGCCCCGGAACAGAGATACCGGACGTCCGATAAAGCCCCAGCGATCCCATCGCCCAAGTGATCCCCGAGATCAGGGCCAGCCAGTCTCCAGTATTGCGCGGCCAGGGAAACCCCTGTTCTCCACCAAGCACGATGAACATGCCACCCAGACCGCAGAGTAAGCCCAGCACGCGCGCCGGGCCAAGACGCTCACCCAGAAACACCATTCCAAGGATCGTTCCCCAGACCGGTGTCAGATAGAACAGCAGGATTGACCGGACGACATCTGTGTAAACCAGACTGATGGTAAACAAGCTGAACGCAGCACCGGTGAACATCCCGCTGAAGATCAGCCCGCGCCAGTCTTTCAAAAGCGCTTGCCGTTCGCGCATCAGGAAAGGCGTCAGTACGATCAACGCCGAGGTGTACATCACAATACCCGGCCATGGGCCATCCAGTCCTTGCTCGACAAAGTAGCGAACCGGAATCCAGTACAGCCCCCACATCATCCCGCCGATGACAAGGGCGACGCTGGCGGTCCTCAAATCCGCTCCGTGTAAAGCTCTGAATGTCATGACCCGACTCATAAAACCTTCCGAACCGTATCTGGCAAACGCGCAACCCGCGCAAGCTTATGGCCGACACGGCGCTTGACAATCGCGACCGCAAGGCGCATGTGCCCCTCAAACAGCGCTACCGCGTGAGCACGTGGGCGACACCGCCCCCAACAGCGCCCGATTCACCCATAGTTCCCCATCACGCAGGGTTCTTGACGCGACAATCAGATGCTGCAGGGAACGCCTGCACGTCCTGAGGTTTCGCACAACCCCTGCCGGTCGCGGAAGCGGCCCATCACGACTTGCCCGTGGACCTTTGCCTCGGGCTGTAAAGGATAGTTATTTGTTCGACTTCGATATGCTGGGCCTTGCGCCCGCTCTAAATGATGCGCTCAAACGCGCCAACTTCACTCAACCGACCCCGATCCAGAACCAGGCGATCCCGCTGGCCCTGAATGGTCACGATATCCTTGGCCTCGCCCAGACCGGTACAGGTAAGACATTGGCCTTTGGCCTGCCGCTGATCGACCATCTGCTGGCCCAGCCCGGCAAGCCCGATCCCAAAACCGCCAAGGCGCTGATCCTTGCGCCCACCCGCGAGTTGGTCAACCAGATCGCCGACAGCCTTCGCAACTTGACCAAGAAAACCAAGATCCGCGTCGCGACCGTGGTTGGCGGTCAGTCGATCAACAAGCAGATCATGTTTCTGGCGCGCGGCACCGACATTCTTGTCGCCACCCCCGGTCGCCTGATCGACCTGATGGATCGCGGTGCGGTTAATCTGGGTTCAGTCAAGCACCTCGTACTGGACGAGGCTGACCAGATGCTCGATATGGGCTTCATCCATGCCCTGCGTCGGATCGCGCCGGAACTGGGCACGCCGCGCCAAACCATGCTGTTCTCAGCCACCATGCCGAAGCAAATGGAAGAGCTCAGCCGCGCTTACCTGACCAACCCGCAACGGGTGCAGGTCTCGCCCCCCGGCAAAGCAGCCGACAAGATCACGCAGTCGATCCACTTTGTTGAAAAGCCTGCAAAACCCGCCAAACTGCGCGAGATCCTCTCGGCTGACATGGACGCGCTGACGCTGGTCTTTTCTCGTACCAAACACGGAGCGGAAAAGCTGATGAAGGGGCTTGTCGCCGATGGCTACAATGCAGCCTCGATCCACGGCAACAAAAGTCAGGGCCAGCGCGACCGCGCAATCAAGGCGTTCCGCGCCGGTGAGGTCAATGTTCTGGTCGCTACCGACGTCGCCGCGCGCGGCATCGATATTCCGGGCGTGGCCTATGTGATCAACTACGACCTGCCCGAGGTACCGGACAACTATGTCCACCGCATCGGCCGCACCGCTCGTGCAGGCCGCGAGGGCGAGGCCATTGCCTTCTGCTCGGCGGAAGAGGTCGACCTGCTGCGTCAGATTCAGAAGCTGATGAAGATCGAAATCCCGGTCGCCAGCGGTGAGATGCCTGAAGCAATCTCACCAAAGAAAACCCCGCGCCGTCCAAGCAACCGCCGTCGCGGCCCGAAACCTCAGCACTCTGGTGCGCCCAAACCGGGCGGTCAGAGACGCCGCCGACCGCGTCGCGCGAAAGCGGCCTGAATAAGAAACGGCCCGGTCGATTGACCGGGCCGTTGCTTTATCGGGGTCAGAGATTCGTGTTGTACAAGTCGGACAAAGTGCCGCTTCAAACCTGCACAACACGGACGATTGAATCAGTTCCCGGAATTCCGCTCAGCCTCGATCTCACGCCACTTTGCGACGTTGCGATTGTGCTCTTGCAGGGTCTCGGCAAAGGCATGACCACCGGTTCCGTCCGCAACAAAGAAGATGAAATCCGTGTTGTCAGGTGCCACCGCAGCCTCAAGGCTCGCAAGACCCGGATTGGCAATCGGGGTGGGTGGCAGCCCTTCGATGACATAGGTGTTCCAAGGCGTCGCACGGCGCAGTTCGCTTTGCCGCAAACCGCGACCCAAAGTACCCTGCCCTTTGGTTACACCATAGATCACCGTCGGGTCTGTCTGCAGCCTCATACCTTGGTTCAGACGGTTAACGAAAACGCTGGCTACCTGGCCACGCTCTTCCGGCTGACCTGTTTCTTTTTCGATGATCGAAGCCAAAATCAGCATCTCTTCGGGGCTGTTCAGAGGTAAACCATCCTGACGCCCCTCCCACGCTGCGTTGATTCTAAGCTGTTGTTTTTCCTGCATTTCAGCAAGAATTGCATTCCGATCTTCACCGGGTCTGACCTCATAACTGTCAGGGGCCAACATCCCTTCAGCGGGCAATTCTGCTACTTCGCCGGTTAGCAAATCCATCGCCTTTAGCGACTCGACAATCTGCCAACTGGTGACGCCTTCAGCTAACGAGATGCGATAACGCGTATCCGCCTCACCGCGTTTTTCTGCATAAACTTCCGGGGCGTCCTCTTCGCCGATCACAAAGGAAGCCACCTCATCAAAATCCAGAGTCGCCGGGTTCAGTTCCCGCACGCGGGTCTGCATACGGGTCACGCCAATGCGGTATTCGATCTCGGTCCCGCAAGTGCTGGCACCGCTATGAGTTATGTCGTCGACGATTTGCTCCATCGACGCGCCTTCGCGAACCAGAAAGCTACCCGCTTTCAGCTGCTGAGATTTGTCTGTGTAATCAGCAGCTAAGCGGAAAATCAACCCGCTGCTGATCGCACCTTGATCCTCGAGGTCACGGCTGACCCGTGTCATGTTGGAGCCTGGCTTTACCTGCAGGCAGATCGCGGTTTCCAGCGGTCCTTCGGACTTGTATTGCGACTGCCCCCACAGGACAACACCGCCCATCAGGAACAGCCCAACGATCAGTATTGTCAACGCATTCGAAGCGAGCGCTCGCCACATTTAGCTGACCTTTCCGAAGATCACACTTGCATTGGTGCCGCCAAACCCGAACGAGTTCGACAAAGCCACGTTGATCTCACGCTCTCGTTTTGCATTCGGTGCCAAGTCGATCGGAGTCTCCACCGCAGGGTTGTCCAGGTTGATGGTCGGCGGTGCAACCTGATCGCGGATCGCAAGGATCGAAAAGATCGCCTCAATCGCGCCAGCGGCGCCCAGCAGGTGACCAGTGGCTGATTTGGTCGAAGTCATCGTCGCGTTGCTGGCGTGATCCCCCAGCAGGCGTTCTACCGCGCCCAGCTCAATCGTATCCGCCATGGTCGAGGTCCCATGCGCGTTAATATAATCCAGATCCTTCGGCTCAAGCCCCGCACTACGCAGCGCTGCTTTCATCGAGCGTTCGGCCCCGTCGCCATCCTCGGACGGCGCGGTTATGTGATAAGCGTCACCCGACATCCCATAGCCCAGAACCTCGGCATAAATCTTGGCACCGCGCGCTTTGGCGTGTTCGTAATCCTCAAGAACTACAATGCCTGCACCTTCGCCCATGACGAAACCGTCGCGGTCGATGTCATAGGGGCGGCTCGCTTTCTTTGGATCATCGGCGTATTTGGTCGACAGCGCCTTGCAGGCGTTGAAGCCGGCGATACCGATTTCGCAAATACAGCCCTCGCCGCCACCTGCGATCATCACGTCTGCATCCCCGGCGCGGATGATGCGGCTGGCATCACCGATCGCATGGGCACCGGTCGAGCAAGCAGTCACGACCGAGTGGTTCGGCCCCTTGAACCCATGACGGATCGAAACCTGCCCCGAGGCCAGATTGATTAGCGCGCCCGGGATAAAGAACGGAGAAACCCTGCGCGGACCTTTGTCGCGGATCAGGTTGGCCGTGTTGGCAATTGATCCCAGCCCACCGATACCGGACCCAATCAGAACGCCAGTGCGCAGGCGGTCTTCTTCGTCTTCGGGCAGCCAATTGGCATCCTTGCAAGCCATCTCGGCTGCAGCGATGGAATATAGGATGAAATCCTCGATCTTGCGCTGTTCTTTCGGCGGCATCCAGTCGTCGGGGTTGAATGTCCCATTGGTGCCATCTCCGCGCGGCACTTCGCAGGCATAGGTCGTGGTGACCCCGCTTGCCTCGGCATCAAACTGCGTGATTGGTCCTGCGCCGGATTCTCCATCCAGCAGCCGTGACCATGTTTCCTCAACCCCACTGGCCAAAGGAGTGACCAATCCAAGACCGGTTACAACGACTCTGCGCATGAAGTGCCTCTTGCCTGCTTCCTGTTATGAGAACCGCTCATACCCCGGCCCGGGGTGCGGGGGCAAGAGCAACGGCATATTCTGAACCGGCATCCTTGTGCCGTAACCTGTTCAAATCCTCTGTCAATTGAGTTGAACGATGCCTGAAAAGCAAAAACCCGCCCTTCCTTCAACGGGAAAGGCGGGTCGTCTGGTACTGAAGTTTACTGGAACTCGGCGACTGGCTCGTGTGCCGATTGGGCGACCTCCAATGCTTCGGACAGATCGACGGACTTGCGGAACAGTGCCCGGCCAACGATCGCACCCGAAATATTCGAGATATAGGCGAGACGAGAGATATCGTCGCTGGTACGCACGACACCGCTGGCTATGATCGGTGTACGCGATTTTTCGGCCAGTCCTGAAATCAGACCCAGCTGCGCCTCGACATCTTCCATATCACTATCGATATCGGTCACCAAAATTGCTGCAAGAGGCGTATCCGCGAAAGCTTCGATGAAGGCTTCCGGGGTAAACGCACTTTGGCTACGCCAACCTTCGGTCATCACTTGGCCTTGCCAAACATCGACCGCCAACACGATCTGATCGGGATAAAGCTTAGCCAATTCCTTAACCAACTGTGGGTCCCAAGCCGCAAGTGTGCCAATCACGATTCGGCCAGCCCCTTTGTTGATCCAATGTTCAACATGCTCGCGGGTCCGCATCCCCCCTGCCAACTGTACTGACATTTCAGAGGAGCGAATGATTTCTTCGATCAGCTCGGAATTGGTATCCCGACCTTCGATCGCGTCAAAATCCGTAAGCTGCATCCATTCCGCTCCAGCCGCAGACCAGCCGCGCGCGGTCTCGACTGGATCTACATGCCAGATCATCGCTTCATCCAGACGCCCCTTGTCCAGCGTAACGCACCGACCGTTCTGCAACTCCATCGTGGGGTAAATCATCATGATTCATATCCTCCGCTGAATCATTCCGTAATTCCACGATAGCATAGAGTCTCAGTTTGCCGCTTTGTTTCACAAGATCGGCAAAGCTCGTCCATTTTGCGGCATCGCACTGCCTAATGCGTTTCACACCCGTGTAGGAGGTCCGTCACGGCGAAACAGATGAACGGGGGTGCCGCGGTATTCAGCTTCGCGCAACAGCTTGTAGCCCAGCTTTTCAGCCAATCGCTGTGAGGCTGCATGGTCCGCGTCGATCAGCGCAACCAACGGGCCCGGAATGATCCGGTCGAACCAGTCGTGCGCCGCCTGCGCGGCCTCACACCCGTATCCTTGCCCCTGCATGTCAGGGGCCAGAACCCAGCCGGCTTCGGGAAAACCATCGAAATCATCGCCCAGAGACCGGTTGCCATAGAAGAACCCGGCTTGCCCGATCAGAGTACGATTCGACTGCAGCATCACACCCCATTGACCGAACCCGGTCATCTGCCAATGTCCAGCGTTGCGCAGGAAAGAATCCCACGCCTCGCCGCGCGTTTTCGGGGTGCCTCCGATATGGCGTACAACTTCGGGGTCGCGCCAGATTTCGGCGAACCGGTTGAAATCCTCGGGGCGCATTGCACACAAGGTCAGACGCGCCGTATTGATCATCGGGGTGGATCTTATCATGCCCTTGCCCGCTCAGAAACTTGCCTCAGGTGTCAGAGTGCGGATCCTCAACGCCTCAAAGCAAGCGCGAAATGTGGCAGAGCATTAAAAACGGAGCTTCCGTTGCCCGGAAGCGCCGTTTTTGTCTCAGTCAGGTCAGCTTAGGAAGCTTCGCTGATGAATTTGACCGCGTCGCCAAAGGTCTGGATGGTCTCGGCTGCGTCGTCCGGAATCTCGATGCCGAACTCTTCTTCGAACGCCATTACCAGCTCAACGGTGTCCAGGCTGTCTGCGCCCAGATCGTCGATGAACGAGGCGTTTTCGGAAACCTTGTCCTCTTCAACACCCAGGTGCTCAACAACGATCTTCTTTACGCGATCTGCGACGTCGCTCATGTCTATTCCTCATTTCAATTTCAGGGCTGTCCGCCCGGTTCTGCCCTTGCCCGTTCGGGGTGGACTTGTTTTGCCCTTTCCGGGCGGTTTGGGTCCCGGGTCCCCGGGAAATCAGAGAACCGGCCCTTGGACCGGTTCCTGCGCATATGCGCCGCCTATAGCACAGACAACGCACAAGGCAAACGCTTTCGCGCCCACCCTGAATTGCGATTACAACATGGCCATACCGCCATTCACATGCAAGGTGCTTCCGGTAACATAACCTGCTTCAGGGCTTGCCAGATACAGCACAGCGGCTGCGATTTCCTGCGGATCACCCATACGACCGGCCGGAACCTTTAGCAGCAGACCCTTCTTTTGCTCATCCGTCAGCTTCTCGGTCATCGCGGTGGTGATAAAGCCCGGCGCAACCGCATTAACGGTAATGCCACGGGTCGCAACCTCATGCGCCAGCGCCTTGGAAAAGCCTATCATGCCGGCCTTGGAGGCAGCATAGTTCGCCTGCCCTGGGTTTCCGATCGCAGCCACAACGGACGAGACATTTACGATCCGCCCCCAGCGCGCCTTCATCATGCCCCTGATCACGCCTTTGCACAGCTTCATCGTTGCGGTCATGTTCACGTCGATCACGCTCTGCCATTCTTCATCCGACATGCGCATGAACAAGTTGTCGCGTGTGATGCCTGCGTTGTTCACCAGAATATCAACCGAGCCCATCGCCTCAGCCGCTTGTTTCGGCAGGGCCTCGACGGCTTCGGGATCGCTCAGGTTACACGGCAAGACATGCGCACGATCGCCAAGGCTGTCGGCCAGAGCTTGCAGAGGCTCCACGCGCGTACCGGAAAGGCCAACAGTTGCACCAGCGTCGTAAAGAGCGCGGGCGATATCGCCGCCAATACCACCCGAAGCACCGGTGATTAGCGCATTCTTACCTGTCAAATCAAACATCTATGTTTCCTCTCTGGCCGCCGAATCCGGCGGCTGTCCCTTGTTCATGCGCCGGGGTTAACGGCTTTTTGTACATCTTCAGGCGTCCCGACCGCTGTGCACGCCAATGCTCGATCGATCTTGCGGATCATGCCCGACAGAGCTTTGCCCGCGCCGATCTCCCACGCTTCGGTCACACCCTGCGCGACCATGTACTGTACGCTCTCACGCCACCGAACCGAGCCGGTGACCTGTTCCACCAGCAACTGACGGATCATATCTGGGTCAGCCACAGCTTCGGCGCGAACATTCGCAACCAAAGGCACGGCAGGCGCTTTGATTTCAACCGAGGCCAATGCCTCTGCCATTACATCTGCCGCAGGCTGCATCAGCGCACAGTGAAATGGAGCACTTACCGGCAACATAATTGCACGCTTGGCACCTTTTTCCTTGGCGATCTCGGCTGCGCGCTCAACAGCGGCTTTTGAACCAGAAACGACTACCTGGGTTGGGTCATTGTCATTGGCAGCCTGACAGACCTCATCTTGCGCGGCCTCTTCCGCAACGGCGCGCACCGCTTCAAGATCGAGCCCCAGAATGGCGGCCATTGCGCCCTCGCCCACCGGCACTGCACTTTGCATCGCCTGCCCGCGCGTCCGCAGCAGGCGGGCAGTATCAGCAACCGTCAAGGCTCCGGCCGCAGCCAGCGCCGAGTATTCACCCAGCGAGTGACCCGCCACATAAGATGCCATTGAAATCGAAACGCCTTCGGCCTCAAGTGCGCGTATTGCGGCCATCGAGGTTGCCATCAGCGCGGGCTGTGCATTCTGAGTCAGGGTCAGCTCTGCGATATCGCCGTCCCAGATCAGATCGCTCAGTTTTTCGCCCAAGGCCTCATCGACCTCATCGAAAACGGCGCGGGCGGCTGGATATGCCTCAGCCAAGGCCTTGCCCATTCCGATGGTCTGGGCGCCCTGCCCGGGGAAAACAAACGCGCGTGTCATTGGTGCCTCTTGCGTGACGTCAGATTTCGGCGGGGTTTAAACTGACAATCGGCGCGGCACAAGCATTGCCTGCGTTCTGCATCAGGACACCTTTACTGTGCATTTCTCTGTCTTGTGTCCACACGGCATCCATTTAACTTACCCTCAATTCAGAAACTCGGAGAGCCAATCGATGCCCCTTACCAACACCCGGTCCAGCTATGGTGGTGTAACCAAAGCATTTCACTGGCTGACCGCGCTACTGATCCTGACGGCTCTGCCGCTGGGCTGGTTCGCGAACCAATTGGCCCATGCGATTTACGATCCGAGCATTCCCACGACCGAGGATGACATCGCCCGCGCCGCCCAGCTGTTTTCACTGCACAAAACCATTGGTGTTACCGTGTTCTTCGTCGCACTGGCCCGAATCCTTTGGGCTGTTACCCAGACGAAGCCGGGCTTGCTGAACGCTGAAAACAAACCCGAGGCCTTCGCCGCCGAAACTGTGCACTGGCTGCTGTACGGCTCGCTTGTAATGGCTCCGCTCAGCGGCTGGATCCACCACGCCGCCACCGACGGCTTCGCGCCGATCCTATGGCCCCTTGGTCAGAACCTGCCGCTTATTCCGAAGTCAGCTTTCCTTGCCGACATCAGCGCCAGCCTGCATTGGCTTTTCGTCTGGGCCCTGGGTGTGGCACTCGTGCTGCACATAGCGGGCGCGCTGAAACACCATGTCGTGGACAAAGACAGCACCCTGCGCCGTATGCTGCCCGGCCAATGGGACGCGCCGGAACCCCCGGCGCAGCACCATTCCATTGTTCCCGCCTTCGCCGCCTTGGCAATCTGGGGCGCGGTGCTGGTCGGAGGTTGGTCCACCGGTGTCTTTGACGACCAGTCCAAAGCAACCGAAGACACGGCCGAACTTGCGCAAGTTCAATCGGAATGGGAGGTCGAAGACGGATCCCTGTCGATTACTATCTCGCAATTGGGCAGTCCCGTAAGCGGCGAGTTTGCTGACTGGACTGCAGCGATAGCGTTTGAGGATCCCGCCGAGCCGGGATTGGCCGGTTCCGTCTATGTAACGATTGCCATTGGTTCACTCAGCCTCGGCACAGTCACCGACCAAGCGATGGGTGCGGATTTCTTTGACAGTGCGCAGTTTCCTACGGCTCAATTTAAGGCCGACCTGTTCAAAACGGATGCGGGTTATGAGGCGCGAGGACCTCTGACAATCCGGGACAAATCTATCGATGTCGTCCTGCCATTTACGCTGGAACTGGCCGACGATGCAGCGACGATGTCGGGGAATCTGGAACTCAACCGAATAGATTTCGACGTTGGAACATCGCAACCCACCGAAGATTCGTTGGGGTTCACGGTTATCGTGGCAGTCGAATTGACGGCAGAACGCGACAACAAATAAAAAACCGCCGGGGCGCATAACCCCGACGGTTTCTTTTTGGGATCATGAAGGGATTAGTCGGCCTTCTGTGCCTCGATCGAAATCTTGACCTCGACCTCGTCACCCACGAATGGAGCGAATTGGCCCAAATCAAAATCGCTGCGCACCAGCGTTGTGGTGGCGTCAAATCCGGCCCATGGCTTGCCCGCCATCGGGTGTTCACCCACTTGGTTCAGCTTGGCATCCAGAACCACGGATTTGGTGACACCATTCATGGTCAGATCACCGGTGATGTTGGCTGTGTTCTCGCCAGTGACCTCGATACCAGTTGAAGTGAAGGTCACCAGATCACCTTCGGCTGCGCCAAAGAAATCTTCGGTCATGAAGTGATCTTCGCGCGGCTTCCAACCGGTGATCATCTCAACGACCGGCATCGAAACAGTCACGCTCGATGCTGCCGGGTCTTCCTGATCAAACATGATTTCGCCCTCAAAGCCCGAAAACATGCCTGTGGTGGTCGAAAAGCCAAGGTGGTTATAGCTGAAGATGACCTGGCTGTGGCTGGGGTCCAGAACGTATTTCTCGGCGCTGGCAAACGCCGAGGTCGCTGATACGGCCAAAGCAGCAGCAAGAAGGGTGGATTTCATGACAATCTCCGCAAATTTGTGAATGCAAACCGAATGGGTTGCTCGATAACAAAAATGTGCTGCCCAAGGGCAGCACACAAGTTTTTTTGATTCACAACTTCTGTTCCTTTTTGAACAGAATAAAAATCAGGCGAAAATTGTTACGTTTTGGCTGAGTTGACCTTTGAGCGCTGAGCCAACATCTGCCGATTCCAGTGGCAGCTTCATCAGCAGGCTTCCGTCTACATCGTACAGTTCGACCTGGTCGTCAGCGAAACGCGCGCCGCCCAGCGAGTCGTAGCTGCGGCGCAATACCGTTTGCGGCCGACCGTTTTCGTTTTTCTGAAGAATGCGAACCTCACGGCGGATTGGGTCAAAATAGGCGTCTGGGCGCGCATCCATCACCTCGATGGTCAGCAGGCTGACGCCAACAATCAGGAACATCAGCGAAGCGACCAACTTGATAGGCCAAACCTCGGCTCCCATAACCGAACCCGGCATCAACCACATCGAAAAGGCCGACACGATCAGAAAGACACCAACGGCACGCAGAAGAAACATCCGAGCCCGCCAATTCGGTGCAAACGTAATCAGAACGGGGACGGATTTATCAAATACCGCGGCAGGTGCCGATTGTTCAAAAGTGTTTGTGTTCATGACGGCCATTGTCTTGCCCTGTCTATGTTTTCCAATCTACCGGGTTCTCCCGGCTTCATGAACAACCTCGGGGCGAAAAGCGTCAGGAATTGGGCGCACCAGTGGAAATAGGGCGACTTCACAAAGGCATATGTGGCAGGGCTTGCCCAGCCCGCTCAAACGTGTATACGGGGCCATCCTTCGCAGGAGTTATGAATCGCGCAGCCTCTCGTGGCAGGGTCGCGAAGGACCATATAGCCCCGCCTTTGAAATGCGCCTTGATATAAACAGGAGTGCACATGCCACTGTATGAGCATGTAATGATCGCGCGTCAGGATTTGTCCAACGCGCAGGCAGAAAGCCTTGTCGAACATTTCGGCACCGTTCTGGCTGACAACGGCGGCAACGTCGTCGAAAGCGAGTACTGGGGCGTCAAGACGATGGCTTACAAGATCAACAAGAACCGCAAAGGCCACTATGCCTTCCTGAAAACCGATGCCCCTTCGGGTGCGGTTCAGGAAATGGAACGCCTGATGCGCCTGCATGATGACGTGATGCGCGTTCTGACCATCAAGGTCGACGAGCATGCCGAGGGCCCCTCGGTTCAGATGCAGAAGCGCGATGAGCGCGAAGGCCGCCGCGAGCGCCGCTGATCAACGCCTGAAGAAAGGACATAAACCATGGCCGCAAAACCATTTTTCCGCCGCCGCAAGGTCTGCCCGTTCTCGGGTGAGAACGCGCCGAAAATCGACTACAAAGACACTCGTCTGCTGCAGCGCTACATCTCTGAGCGTGGCAAGATCGTACCTTCGCGCATCACCGCCGTTTCGGCGAAAAAGCAGCGTGAACTGGCCCGTGCTATCAAGCGCGCCCGCTTCCTCGCCCTGCTGCCCTACGCCGTGAAGTAAGGAGAGACTGACATGCAAGTTATCCTTCTGGAACGCGTTGCGAAACTGGGTCAGATGGGCGACGTCGTTGACGTCAAGCCCGGCTACGCCCGCAACTTCCTGCTGCCCCAAGGCAAAGCGCTGAGCGCATCGAACGCCAACATCGCGTCGTTCGAAGCCCAGAAAGCCCAGCTTGAGGCACGCAACCTGGAAACCAAGAAAGAAGCTGAAGCGCTGGCTGAAAAGCTGGACGGTCAGCAGTTCATCGTGATTCGTTCGGCATCGGATGCCGGCGCTCTGTACGGTTCGGTCACCCCGCGTGATGCCGCAGACGCCGCAACCGAAGCTGGCTTCACCGTCGACAAGAAACAGATTGCCCTGATCGCTCCGATTAAGGAACTGGGTCTGCACTCGGTCGCAGTCAACCTGCACCCCGAGGTAGAAGTCGAGATCAAGATGAACGTCGCACGTTCGGAAGAAGAAGCCGAACTGCAGGCATCGGGCAAATCGATCCAGGAACTGGCTGCTGAAGAAGAAGCCGCCGCCGAATTCGAGATCGCCGAGCTGTTCGACGACATAGGCTCTGCCGCTTCGGAAGACGAAGATCTGGTTGCCGAAGAAGCTCCGGTCGAAGAAGACGAAGCAAAAGCCTGATCTGGCTGCATATCCAATATCAAAGGGCCGCGCTTTTACGCGGCCCTTTTTCTTTTTGTTACATCGCAAGCAAAATTCGGCCCGATTGTTCGCCTGGCCTTGCAGACCGGCGAGGGTTTCATATCATCGCCATTCGCAATCAGGAGTATTTTGATGACCCCCCTCCTTCGTCGCCGCGTCTTAACCTTGTTGCTTATGGCACCGCTTGCAGCTTGTGGCAGTCCTGGCAGCTCGGGTTCCGGCGATACGTTCGATCCCCCCCTCTACCCCAATGAAACACCCGAGCTTCGCGTTTCGATCAATAAATGGGCTGACCACTACGAGCTCCCGCGGGAGTTGGTGCACAAGCTGGCGATCCGTGAAAGCACACATCGGCCGTGGGCGGTGAACCGCCCCTATTATGGGCTTCTGCAAATCCTCCCGGCCACTGCGCGATCAATGGGTTATACTGGAAATGCCAAAGGCCTGCTGGACGCCGATACCAATCTGGAGTTTGCCGGAAAATACCTGCGAGGCGCCTGGCTTTTGTCTGATGGAGATCAGCAGCGTGCCATCTTTCTTTATGCCAAAGGATATTGGCCCGAAGCAAAGGCCAGGGGCATGCTCGTCGAGACGGGTCTGGTTTCTGCCACAGAATAGGCATGTTTAATTCGCATTTCGATTGTAATGCACATACATAACCTTCGAAATGCCACGGCGAATCCCATGACCTACTGCACAACTCTGACGTTAAATCTTTTAAAGGTGCGTAATTGTGTGCCCGAAAGGCACATTTACCTATAAAAGGCAGACATTTCCCACATCTTCTTGTCTTGACAAGCGAAATGTGGTGTCCTGCTTGACGTCAGGGAAGACAGTATCATTTTCCTGGCCAAGGGGATCCGCCCGCTCACTCGGGTCTAACTGGTCGTTACCGTATGGATATTGTTGATCTCAGCACTCTTCCCGAACAGGATACTCGGTATGACGAGTTCCTGCGTCAGGTCTGTGACAAATATGAAATGGACCACGCAGCCTATGCGGGTATGAATCCTGCTGCAGGTACGATTCACGGCCATGTGACTTATGGGGACGACTGGAAAACCCACTATCAAGAGCAAGGCCTGCACCTGATCGATCCGACGCTGCACATGAGCCAGCGCAGTATCGCTCCGGTCGACTGGAGCCGTCTGGAACGCGGTAAAGATTTCCAGCGCGTTTTTCGCGATGCACATGATTTTGGCATTCCAGATCAAGGCATTACGATTCCGGTTCGCGGGCCGTACGGAGATATCGGCTTGCTTAGCGCAGTGCGCGAGTGCAGCCGGGATGAGTGGAAGAAACTGGTGCCCAACGTGATAAGTGACCTGCAATCATTGGCCGTACACATCCATGACAATGTCATGACATCGGATACGATCAGCCGGATGCTGTACCACCCGACCCTCTCCAGCCGAGAATTGGAGATTTTGCAATGGGCCGCAGCGGGTAAATCGCAACAAGATATCGGCGATATACTGTCGATTTCGCACCGCACGGTTGAGGTGCACTTGCGCTCTTCTCGCGAAAAGCTTAATGCACTGACGACTCCGCAGGCTGTCGGTCGGGCCATCGGAATCGGCTTAATCTACCCAGGATAAAGCCAAATTTTGCCGAAATTGGGCTAAAAAAAGCCAATATTACGGGAAACCCCCAATAGATTCGCTGTGGAAACCGGGTAACGTCTTATCCACAGACAGATCACTCGAAGGGGGTTAACATGATTTTGGTAGTTGATGGGCTGAACAGACATCTGTTCACCGAAGTTCTTGACGATATGTTCGAACTGCGCGCTCGGGTTTTTGGCGGGCGACTTGGATGGGACGTCCACATCGAAGACGGCAAAGAAATCGATCAGTTCGATCATCTGGATCCTGCATACGTAATTGGTCTCGACGATGAGGGGAACGTCGTAGCCGCAGTACGTGCACTCCAGACAACCGGCCCGCACATGCTTTCAGATGTGTTCTCGGATATCTTATGCGGCGAAGCGCCAATGCGCAGCGCGACCATGTGGGAATCCACCCGCTTCTGCGTCGACACGCAGCGACTGACCCGAGGGAAAGAGAAGAACTCGGTTTCTTACGCGACCTGTGAGCTGATGATCGGATCTCTGGAATACTGCCGCAGCGCGGGTATCCAGGACATCATCACCGTGATTGACCCGGTTATGAACCGCGTTCTCAAACGCTCGAACTGTGCGCCTTACGACTATGTGGGCGAAACCGTTCCGATGGGCAAGGTACCGGCCATGGCGGCGTTGCTGGATTGCACAGAAGAGAGGATTTCGGGTCTTCGCGAATTCGCAGACATTCACCACGATGTCTTTATCGAAGAAGAAAAGGCGTTGGAGTTCTTCGAGGCCCAAAAGGCCTCCAAACTCAGCCCGGCAAATCGTGACCACAAGCCGCTCACCGATCTTGAGAAGTACTTTGTCGAACAGATGAGTGCGGCCAAGACGGAAGAAGAAAGGCAGGCAGTGCTGAAACTGATCGAAGCGCTGTCCGACACATTCACTCCAGAGCAGAAGACCGCTCTGTTACAGACCCCCCGTGCTTTTGCTCATGAGGCCTGACCCCCTCACCTCATAGTACAAAGCCACCCATGCGGAGCCGTCTAATTCGAGACGGCTCCGCTTTTTTTTGACCCCTAAAGGGGGAAGGAAGAGGATTATTCCTCTTCCAGTGCCTCAACGGCTTTTTGCAGATCGTCCTTGCTGACTTCTTTGTCCGCAACCTGAGCCAGTTCGAAGACGTAGTCGACAACCTTGTCTTCAAAGATAGGCGCACGCAGCTGCTGCTGCATTTGGGCGTTCTGCTGCACAAATTCAAAGAACTGGCGCTCCTGGCCCGGGTACTGACGCGCCTGGTTCATGATCGCCTGTGTCATTTCCGAGTCGGTCACTTCAACCTCGGCCTTCTGGCCCAGTTCGGCAAGCAGCAGGCCCAGACGCACGCGGCGTTCGGCAAGCTTGTTATGCTCGTCGGTTGGTTCGATCGGATCGTGATCGTGACCTTCAACGTCAGGGTTTTCCTCGTGCCACAGCTGGTGTGCGATCTGCTTGGCTTCGGCTTCTACCAGTGACGGCGGCAGGTCGAACGAGACTTTCTCGTCCAGCACGTCCAACAAAGCGCGCTTCATAACTGCACGGGACGCACCAGCATATTCGGCTTCCAGACGCTCGGCGATCTGTGCCTTCAACCCAGCCAGATCTTCGGCACCAAATTTCTTGGCCAACTCGTCGTCGACCTCAGCCGCGACCGGCTCTTTCACCTCTTTGATGGTGCAGGTGAAAACGGCGTCTTTGCCGGCCAGATGCTCAGCACCGTATTCTTCGGGGAAGGTGACGTTGACGTCTTTTTCTTCCTCGGCCTTCACACCAACCAACTGCTCTTCAAAGCCGGGGATGAAGCTGTTCGAGCCCAGAACCAGCGGGTAATCTTCAGCCGAACCGCCTTCGAACTCTTCGCCGTCAACCTTACCAACAAAGTCGAACACGATCTGGTCACCGTCTTTGGCTTTCGAACCTTTGCGACGCGCTTTGAAGTTCTGCGCGGTCTCAGCCAGGTTGTTCAGCGCTTCTTCCACGGCTGCGTCGTCCGCTTTGACAACCAGCTTCTCCAGTTCGACCGATTTCAGGTCAACTTCCGGAATCTCGGGCAGCGCTTCGTAGGACATCGCAACTTCTACGTCGTCGCCTTCTTTCCAGTCCTCGTTGGTCATCTTGACCTCGGGCTGCAAAGCAGGACGTTCGCCGCTGTCCTCAAAGTGCTTGTTCATCACACCGTCGATGGTTTCTTGCATCGCTTCGCCAAGCAGGCGCTGGCCGAACTGCTTTTTCAGCAGAGCCATCGGCACCTTGCCTTTGCGGAAACCCTTCATTTCAACCTCGGGCTGCGCTTCGGTCAGTTTCTCGTTGACCTTGTCGTCCAGCTCGGCTGCGGTCACAACGATGTTGTAGCCGCGCTTCAGACCTTCGTTCAGCGTCTCGGTAACCTGCATTTTGGTAGTCCCCATAGGATTCGGGGCGCGCAAAACGGGCGCGCCGGGCAAATTTGACGCCTTCTATTTGCACAGCCGCCTGCGTGCAAGAGGCAAAGGCCCTTTCAGGCTGGTTTTACCCCTATTACAGACGAAAAAACGCCCCGGCACAGGCCGGAGCGTTCGATCATCGAAAGCTGAGAAATCAGAACCTCCAGCGGGCCCCCAGCACCCACGCCTCGTTGTTGTCGAACGAAGCGCCATCTTCGAAATCGTGATTGCGGTATTTCAGATATGCATCTGTATTGATGCTGTCGATACGCTGAACAACAGCGATGCCCCAAGCATCGGTGCTGGAGCCGTCATTTACGAAGTCCGAGCCCGAGTAATAGTCGATCCCGATACCGGTTTTACCCCAGGATACCCACTGATCCTCATAGGCAATCTTGCCGTAGAAGTAGTTCGGGTCAGACGCACCATCCGCGTCATTGTCCCGCGTACCGGCGGCTACGGTGAAGCTCAGGCCGTTTTGCAGCATAACCGAGGCCGACCCGATCGTATCCTTGCGGTCCCCCGATCCATCGTCAGCCGAGCGCACCGAGTATGCAACCGCCGCTGCAAATTCAACCCCGCCGCCGAAGGTGTTGTTATAGCGAAGGCCGATATCGTAATAGTCATCGTCATCGCTGCTGGACAGAATGTTCTGACCATAGGCGATGCCGGCCTTAAAACCGCTGAACTCCGGCGTGTCATACCGAACGCGGCCACGGCGCGCACCGTCAAAGTTGCTGCTGGAATCGCCAACGGTGATGTCGCTCAGAAAACCGTCAGTACCGCGATAGAAGAACCCGCCATTTTCATCGTTGGTAAAGGAATACAGCGCGGTTCCGACGTAAGACAGATCCACTTCGGCAGCGCCATCGGCCACCATGCTGCCCTGACCGGCCGAGAATCTACCCCAGTCACCGGCAAGTGCGAAATCCGCGTGACGGATATCTTCACGCGTCCAGCCGCTGAAATCTGTGCCCAGCTGGTTCCACTCGCTCGAGCTCGGCAGACCAAGCCCGGTTTCAAAACGGAAGGTGAAATCGTTGTTGCCGAATGGCTGCAACAGTTCCAAACCGACGCGGCTGTTTGACAGGTCATTGTCCAGAACGCGCGTTTCGGTCTCTTCACCGTCGTCAACCGAGATTAAGGCCGGGTGCAACTGACCATAAAGCAGGACATAACCGCCCGTGTTGTTTTCGTATTTCAGTTCGGCGGCGGCGGGGATTGCCGTTGTTGCGACAAGCGCCGCTGCTATCGAAGTCAGCTTAAAATTCACTGTCATGTCATTCACCATAGATGGGTCAGTTTTTTTGATATTGCCGATATGCGCACCTGGATTAACGGTTCCAATGATTGCTAAAGCTTATTAGCCCGGCATTGCATTTCTGCCACAGGCGGAGGCGGGGACCTTCAGGGAAAGCGTTTTATAATCAATATTTTGACCTAGTTCGAAAGCAGCACCCAGCTAACCTGCAAGACAATTCTTGCGCTGCGTGTTGCAGCTTGCAAACACCCGATATGCGCACAGGTAAATCATAAGGCGAAACATTGCCGCTTTGACCCGCGATCGGCCAATATTTGCCTATGACCCATTGATTTCAAGCCGTGCGAATACCGCTGGCACTTGTTCCGGCAGATCTTCAGCAATCAACCCCGGCCCAAATTGCCTGGCGCATTCCACATGTAACCAAGCTGCGGCCTTGGCTGCAGCCATCGGGTTGAAGCTCCGTGCCAGTAGTCCCGTTATGAACCCGGCAAGCACATCGCCCGACCCTGCTGTCGCCAGCCAGGGCGCCGCCCGGTCAAACAGCGCCGCATTGATCGCACATTGCCCATCCGGTGCAGCAATCACCGTGTCAGGGCCCTTGTATAGTACCACACAGCCAGCCTGCTTGGCCGCCTCACGCACGGCATCCACTTTGGAATAAGCCGGCCCTCTGCCCGGCTTGATCGAGAGCTTTTCGGAGATCTCCGGGAACAATCGCGCAAACTCGCCCCCGTGCGGTGTCAGAACACATCTGTCATGGAGCATGTCCAACAGCACCTCTGGCGCATCAGCAAAAGCCGTCAAAGCATCCGCGTCCAGCAACGCGGGACGCCCCGAGGCCAGCGCCACAGGAACCAGCTCCTGCGCACGCGCCAGCCCCAAACCAGGACCGAGGCATAGTGCATTCAACCGCGCATCCATCAGGACTTCCAATAGATCATCGCCGCTCTGGACCCGCTGCAGCATCAGCGCAGTGATGTGACTGGCAACCTCCATCTGAGCCGAGGGTGGAACACCCAGCGTCACCAATCCGGCCCCGATGCGTAATGCACCACGTGCCGCCAGCCTTGCTGCGCCAGTTCCCCCCGCACCTCCGCTAATAATCAAGGCATGCCCATACGCATATTTGTGTAAGGCAGTTGCCTTCGAAAAATCAGCATCCGGGGCGGTCACCAGTTTGACCGCACCCTGAACTCCCTCCTCCAAACCAATGTCCTTGACGACCAATCGGCCACTTCTGACCGGCCCCAGCCCCAGATAATGCCCCAGCTTTGCAGTATGAAACGATACCGTGAGCCTGGCCTGAACCGTCGCGGTCCCCGGGGCCAGCTCACGCCCACTATCGGAACACAGGCCAGACGGCATATCAACGGATACTGTCTTTTCGGCGATGGCTGGATCCGAGGCAGTCATTTCTGCCCATTTTAGAACATCACCCTCAAGCGGTCGTTGTAAGCCCGTCCCGAATAACGCATCGACATAAAGGTCAGCCCCTTGATGCGCGGCAAACACTTCGGAAAATGGGTGAACCTCCCCCAATTCGCCCCACCTGTCATGATTCACACGCGCATCTGGTGGCAGCTTCGCCGGATCACCAAGAAGAAATGCCGCCACCTCCCAGCCGCGCTCCCGCAGCAAGCGTGCAACAACAAATCCATCCCCCCCGTTATTTCCTGGCCCGCAAAGAACTACCGCACGCAGCGGATCCTCTTCATCTGGCCCCAAATACCTCGGGGGTGCGGGGGCTGGCCCCCGCTGCAGCTCTGGCCATTCTTCAAATACGGCTTGAAGAACACCGCGCCCCGCCCGCTCCATCAGCTCCGGCCCGCTCACGTCACCGGACTCAATCGCGGACTTTTCGATCGTCCGCATCTGTGCCGCTGTCAGCAACTCTGCCATATTGCGCCCTCACGCGATTCAATTCCGATTATATTTTGTGCATATCGATCAAAATTTAACCCGTTGCACGATTTTGCAGCACCACAAGGCGACCAAATTCGCAGTTCCATTGCCGCCCGATCTTAGACGTGATCATTGCCATCGAGACAACCATACAAGGTGAGCCAGAATGAAAAAGATCGAAGCGATCATCAAGCCGTTCAAACTGGACGAAGTGAAAGAGGCGCTGCAAGACGTGGGAGTCCAGGGCCTCAGCGTGGTCGAGGTGAAAGGCTTTGGTCGCCAGAAAGGTCACACCGAACTTTATCGCGGCGCAGAATATGTTGTCGACTTTCTACCCAAGGTAAAGGTCGAGGTCGTCCTGGATGATGATCAGGTTGACGCAGCGATCGAAGCCATCGTTGGCGCCGCAAAGACCGACAAGATCGGGGACGGAAAAATCTTTGTCTCACCTATCGAACAAGCCATTCGTATCCGCACCGGCGAAACCGGTTCGGAAGCCCTGTAACACAGCAATCTTCAAATCAGAGGAACAAATAGTATGAGCAAGGACGCAGTTCTTCAGCTGATCCGTGATGAAGACGCCGAATACGTCGACATCCGCTTTACCGACCCGCGCGGCAAACTTCAGCACGTCACCATCATGTCCGACCAGGTCGATGAGGACTTCCTGGAAGAGGGCTTTATGTTCGACGGTTCGTCCATCGCGGGCTGGAAGTCGATTGAAGCTTCCGACATGAAACTGATGCCCGACACCGACAGCGCCTATGTCGATCCTTTCTATGCGGAAAAGACCATCTGCCTGCACTGCTCGGTTGTGGAGCCTGACACTGGTGAAGCTTATGAACGTGACCCGCGAGGCACCGCTCAGAAAGCCGAAGCGTACCTGAAGGCTTCCGGTATTGGTGATGTGGCCTATATGGGTCCTGAGGCCGAATTTTTCCTCTTTGATGATGTTCGTTTCTCGAACAGTATCAACAAGGTATCCTACGAAGTTGATGCGACTGATGCATCGTGGAACACCGACACCGAATACGAGATGGGCAACATGGGCCATCGTCCGGGCGTCAAAGGTGGTTACTTCCCCGTAAACCCCGTTGACGAAGCGCAGGACCTGCGCTCGGAAATGCTGTCGACAATGAAGCGTCTGGGCATGAAGGTCGACAAGCACCACCACGAGGTTGCATCGTGTCAGCACGAACTGGGCCTGATCTTCGACAGCCTGACCAAGCAGGCCGATGAGCTGCAGAAATACAAGTACGTGATCCACAACGTTGCACATGCCTATGGCAAATCGGCGACCTTCATGCCGAAGCCAATCGCAGGTGACAACGGCACCGGCATGCACGTGAACATGTCGATCTGGAAAGACGGCAAGCCGCTGTTCGCGGGCGACAAATACGCCGACCTGTCTGATGAGGCGCTGTACTTCATCGGCGGCATCCTGAAACACGCCAAAACGCTGAACGCCTTCACCAACCCGGCAACCAACAGCTACAAGCGTCTGATCCCAGGGTTTGAAGCCCCCGTCTTGCGCGCCTATTCGGCCCGCAACCGTTCAGGCTGCGTGCGTATTCCGTGGACCGAAAGCCCGAAAGCCAAGCGCGTCGAGGCCCGCTTCCCCGATCCGGCCGCAAACCCCTATCTGGCGTTCGCCGCGCTTCTGATGGCCGGTCTGGACGGCATCAAGAACAAGATCGATCCGGGCGAAGCCATGGACAAGAACCTGTACGATCTTCCTGCCGAAGAACTGGCCGACATCCCGACCGTATGCGGCTCGCTGCGCGAAGCTCTGGAAGCGCTGGCATCTGATCACGACTTCCTGCTGCAAGGCGACGTGTTCACCAAAGACCAGATCGACGGCTACATCGCGCTGAAGATGGAAGAGGTAGAAACCTACGAGCACACACCTCACCCGGTTGAGTACGGCATGTACTACAGCTGCTGATTAAGAATTTTCGACGAAAATTCTCAGGGGGCGCCCATCGGGCGCCCCTTTTTCTGTATCTCCACGAGATTTGACGGATCGATGATGATCTTTCAAAATTTGAGCTCAACATCAGGCGGAGAGAGCACATGCCCGCAAGCGACAATCCCTTTTCTGAGTATTCAGGACTTGTAACCTCGGAAAAAGATCTGGAACGCATTTGCGGGCAACCCTTGCCGCAGATCATTGCAAAGGAATTGCCTGCACTTGATGAGATGTGTCGAGACTTCATCGGCATGTCCTCGTTCTGCCTGATCGCTTCGGCCAATCCCGATGGGTATCTCGATATTTCGCCTCGTGGCGATCCTGCGGGGTTTGTGCAGGTGCTCTCGAACTCGATGATTGCGATCCCGGACCGGCCTGGGAACAAGCGCGTGGATACGTTTCATAATGTGCTGAAAGATCAGCGCGTCAGCGTGATATTCTTTGTCCCCGGAAAATTGGAAACTCTGCGCCTGCGGGGATCCGCGAGAATTAGCGCAGATCCCGAACTTCTTTCAAACATGGCCGTTGGTGGACGCGTGCCCAAGCTGGCCCTGTTGATCCATGTCGAAACCGTCTTTGCGCACTGTCCCAAATGCATCATTCGATCAAACCTGTGGCAACCCGATGAATGGCCGGACTCATCCAGTCTGCCAAATATGAACGCGATGATGGTCAAACATGCCAAGATCGACAAAACCCCGGATGAATGGTTCGAATCCCTGAAAGGCACAGACGAGCTTGATCTCTATTAAAGCACTTTGCGGTAGGTCGAACTCGGCTTAGGCTGAGCGTAGTTTTTTCAGCACTCGGATTTCCTCTATGCCTCGTCTTCGCCTTTACGCTGCACTCGCGTTCCTTCTGCCCTCGGTGGCACTGTCCGCCCCTTGTGGGAATACCAGCAGCGGGTTCGAGGCCTGGAAAGCCGACTTTGCCAAAACCGCCAAACGAGCGGGTGTGAAAAAGAAGGGTCTGCAAGCGCTCGCGCAGACGCAATATGCAACACGTACGATTGCCGCGGATCGCAATCAGAAGAGCTTTAAATACTCATTAGACAAATTCATGCAGGTGCGCGGGGCAAACACCATCGTTGCGCAAGGGCGTAAGCGCAAAGCTCGCAATCCGCAGTTTTACGCCGCGCTCGAGCGTCAATATGGCGTACCGGCGGGTGTGCTAATTGCCATTCACGGCATGGAAACCGGCTTTGGAGGTTTCATGGGCGATAGTCAGGTTGTTTCCGCAATCACGACATTAGCCTATGATTGTCGCCGGTCCGAATTCTTCATCCCGCACGCTATCGGCGCCTTAAAACTGGTTGACCAAGGAACCCTTACGATGGCGACAAAAGGGGCAAAACATGGCGAGCTGGGGCATACGCAGTTTCTGCCCGGCAATGCCCTGACCTATGGTGTGGACGCCACGGGCGATGGTCGGGTCGATTTTTATAACATGACCGACGCGCTCGCCTCGACCGCGAATTTTCTACGTAAGAAAGGGTGGAAGCCCGGTCGCGGCTATCAACCCGGAGAGCCGAATTTTGCGGTCATACAGCAATGGAATGCGGCCTCGGTCTACCAGCAATCCATTGCAATCATGGCGGCGCGAATCGACAACTAGGGCAGTCATAGGCTTGACGTCAGAACACCTGAATTCGGCCACATTGTTGCCACATAGATTTAAGGAAACCCCGATTTTCTTGGTTTCCAAAGCGTAATCAATCTTGGAATATTTCGACTTTTTTCCATTTTGGTCAAAATTTGCGCCATTTCGCCTGTTAATTTGTTGTGAAGATTATGACAGCAAAGGAACATGCTGTGACTGCAAAGCATAGTTACCACGGTGGCCTCCAGTTTGACGGGTCGGCAGATGGCGCGCTTGAGCGTCTGTGCGAGGTCGTCTCAACGACGCTGGGTGACTATGGCCATCTGGTCGAGCGCAAGACGCTTCTTAGCGCATCGGAGGCCAGTATCGTCAGCAGCCAATATCTCGTGCGTCTGACATTGGACTCGGAACCAACCCAAGTAGATCACAATCACCATGAGCGGATGGATCGAACCGCTGGTCTCAAAACTATGCCGCGTGCTGCGGTTACGCTGCCGGGAAACCGGCTGACGATCTCGATTTGTCCGGTGTCAAAACTGCTCGATGACAGTGAAATATCCGAGTTGATGCTTGTGGTGATCCTGTACCGAATGGTCGACATCTGCACGACCCGTCGTGTCGAATGGTTGTCGCCCAAAACGGTTCTGACCATCGAACAATTCATGAGTGCCTTTGATTCAATTGCGCCGCGCAACGCCCGGAACCGAAAGCAGATATTCGAAGCAGTCAGCGGCCCATTTGCGGGGCTTGATCTGCCCGATCCTGATGCGGAAGATACACAGACCAAACACGCCAAGCCGCGTCCGATCAAGCTAAGTGACGACCAACTGCTCAGTATCGCCTTCCGGACCGAGGCTGATGCTCCCCTGCCCGCCGGCAACATTCACCAGTCCGAGGACGAAACGGAACGCCCAAGCGATATTCTGCGACTGACCAGCTGGGGCATGACTGGTGCTGTGGCAAGCATATCGACACCGATTGCCATATCCCTGGCAGCAGTCAATCTGATCCGGGGTGAGGATTTCCGCCTCAACACTCAGGTTCTGGCTTTTACCACAGCGATTTTTGGCCTGAACGCTACGAATGCTTTTGCCGAGGTCGCCAGCGCGATTGGCATGTAATCAAATTACCCAAGACCCTCCTTGGAGGCCCCGCCGTCAGGCGGGGTTTTCCATTTTAAGGACCTGATCAGCGGCCATTACATAAGTGTGGATCGCGAACACCACTGCGTTTGTCTCAGGTAAACGCAAGAGAGTCTGACGTTCACTACGCAGATATCGGGCCGAATTTTCATCCCGCGGTGTGCGTCGCTGCATGAGACTGCGCGGTTGGAACAATTCGGCGTCATTGTACCAAAGCGCATTGAACCGCCAGAGTGGCCGGTTGGGTTGAATGCCGTCAAACAAACGTTGAACTCTGCGGGCAATATTGGCGTCGTAGGCGTCAACCGGCTCATGGATCCCAATCAACGGGCGCATGAACTTTTCCGACAGCATCCAGCTTGCGGGAAAGCACAGGATCGCGCCAGTCAAAACATGCTCGTCATCGTGTTTCTGCAGAATGCAGAAATCCTCTTGCACCAAATGGCATAGCGTTTCCAACGGGCGTTCCCGGTCAACCTCAACCCGCACACCGTCGGGCCGCACAACGTGATCGGAGACATTCGGATAAACTTGCTGAATGACCAGTTCCAGCAACTCCTGCGCGGGTGCCAACGCCTCGGGGCTTTGCGCCAAGACGTCCAGTTTTTGCTGCGCCAACAGCGCGGCGCGTCGTTGCATCTGGGCAGAAAACGCATCGTCGCGATGCAACCAGGCCCTGGGGTCCGCAGGCTTAATGCCAGGCAGCGGGTTTTGGGCGAGTGGATCATAGGGAATGGCTTGCTGTAATATCACGGTCATAGTCGAGGCATAGCACCCTGCTCTGACGCTGTCGGTCAAAAAGCGACCAGAAGACGGTCGCAAACCTAGAAGACGCAGCGCATCTGGATTTGCAGGTTGGGCAGGCAAGCAGAAAGGTCCAACCGTGAACACACCATATCGTGACACCCGTAAGATTGACCCGACCCGGGGCGCCACCCTCGGGGACGGGACACCGAACGACAATGACAGGATCGAGATCGGACCGACACAGCTTGCCTTCGACGAATGGGCCGCTGCCGGGCTTAGCCTGCCCAAACTAGAACAGATGCGTAAATACCGCTGGAAACGCCTCACTCAAGCCATCGTGCAACGCGATTGGGGCGGGATCCTGCTGTTTGACCCCCTGAATATCCGCTACGCGACTGACAGCACCAACATGCAGCTCTGGAATACCCATAACCCGTTCCGGGCCGTTTTGGTTTGCGCTGACGGGTATATGGTGATCTGGGACTACAAGAACTCTCCGTTCTTGTCGAAATTCAACCCGCTGGTGCGCGAGCAGCGCTCGGGCGCCGATCTGTTCTATTTCGACCGGGGCGACAAGATTGACGTTGCCGCAGATGTGTTTTCAAACGAGGTGCGCGCCCTGATCGAAGAACACGGCGGCGGCAACATGCGGCTGGGTGTCGACAAGATCATGCTGCACGGCCTGCGCGCGCTTGAGGCGCAGGGGTTCGAGGTGATGGAGGGCGAAGAGCTTACCGAGAAAACCCGTGCCATCAAAGGCCCAGACGAAATCCTCGCCATGCGCTGCGCCAGCCACGCCTGCGAGACCGCTGTGGCCGAAATGGAGCGCTTCGCACGTGTCAATGTCGGAGACGGGAAGACATCCGAGGATGACATTTGGGCAGTGCTACATGCTGAAAACATCCGGCGCGGTGGTGAATGGATCGAGACCCGCTTGCTTGCCTCGGGCCAGCGCACCAATCCCTGGTTTCAGGAATGCGGCCCGCGCATCACGCGGCAAAATGAAATCATCGCGTTCGATACCGACCTGATCGGGTCTTACGGCATTTGCGTCGACATCTCACGAACCTGGTGGATCGGCGATCAAAAACCGCGCCCCGACATGATCTATGCCATGCAGCACGCGCATGAACATATCATGACCAATATGGAAATGCTGAAGCCCGGCGTCATGATCCCGGAACTAACTGCGAATGCCCATCGGCTGGATGACAAGTTTCAGGCACAGAAATACGGCTGCCTGATGCATGGAGTTGGATTGTGCGATGAATGGCCCTTGGTAGCCTATCCCGACAAGGCGGTCGAGGGATCCTATGATTATCCACTTGAACCCGGAATGGTGTTGTGCGTCGAAGCGGCAGTTGGCGAGGTTGGCGGCGATTTCTCGATCAAGCTGGAAGATCAGGTTCTGATCACTGAAGACGGCTATGAAAACCTAACGAAGTATCCGTTCGACGCACAGTTGATGGGGTCTGGCTAAGCGCTATGGCCTAGTTCGACCAGTGGGACCGTCTGACATTACCGTGCCAATCTTCAGGCGCGGTGAGAGTTGGCGTGTCCTCAGACGTATTGGTCAGCGGCCAGCTTTGTCCCAGTGCAAAACCAATTGCGCCAGTCACGAGAATTGCCAACAGAACTCCGGCGTGGAGTGTCGGGCTTAGCGGTGCAGATGTTGTATGTGCCATTTTGACCTCTGCTTTGGATAAGAAGGATGATTGCAAGTTGGGGTCCAAGTATAAATAAGTAAAATGAATGTTTATCCGAATTATCATCACATTTTTTGATTGTTCAAATACCAACCCCAACAATGCATTGATGCGACGCGCCAAGGGCTACGTGGTCCCACCCCCTCACCTTCCTGTTACGCCACTGACACAGGGGTTGAGAGAACCGCACACAGCACACAGTATTGTCGAAACCTGGACCACCAAGGATTCATCATGCCCACCGAACGCATTACTTTCGCCGGTCACGACGGCAGCCAATTGGCCGCGCGCCTTGATCTGCCGGACGGGCCGGTACTGGCAACGGCTTTGTTTGCGCATTGCTTTACCTGCTCTAAGGACATACCTGCCGCACGGCGCATTTCGGCGCGTTTGGCGGCGATGGGCATCGCCGTGCTCAGGTTTGATTTTACAGGCCTTGGCCACTCGGATGGAGAGTTTGCGAATACGACATTCACCTCAAATGTCGAAGATCTGATCGCTGCAGCGCACTACCTGTCCGGCCGCAACATGGCCCCCGCCCTGCTGATTGGCCATTCACTTGGCGGCGCTGCGGTACTGCGCGCACGCGCTGGCATACCGTCGATCAAGGCGGTCGTCACATTGGGTGCGCCTGCTGACCCGGGCCACGTATCACACCATTTCGAGGCCGCCCTGCCCGAGATTCAGGCGCAAGGCAGCGCAGAGGTTTCGCTTGGCGGTCGCCCGTTCCGCATTGGCAAAGCTTTTGTCGATGACATTTCAGAGGCCGCGCTTAGCCCTGCCGTTTCAGATTTGAAAGCAGCGCTTCTGATCCTGCACGCACCGCGCGATGACACGGTCAGCATTGACAACGCCAGCACCATCTTTCTGGCTGCGAAGCATCCAAAAAGTTTTGTCACGCTGGACGATGCCGACCATCTGATCACGCGCGCCGCTGATGCGGATTACGCGGCGGATGTCATTGCGGCTTGGGTGTCGAGATACGTCAAACTGTGCCCGCCCGCCCCACCACCCGGCGCCCCGGAAGGTGTTGTTCGCGTGACCGAGGCAGACCCGGCAGGGTTCCTGCAAGACATCCAGTCCGGCCCGCGACACCATGCGGTCGCTGACGAGCCCGCCTCGTACGGAGGAACGGACCGAGGCATGTCCCCTTATGGATTTGTGTCCTCGGGATTGGGCGCCTGTACCTCGATGACCATTCGCATGTATGCGCGGCGCAAGAAATGGCCGCTGACGGGTATCACCGTCGATGTCTGCCACGACAAGGTACACGCGCAGGACGCCGGACTGGCCAGCGATGGCAAGGTCGATCAGTTCCGCCGCAAGATACGGCTACAAGGGCCGCTGGATGCCGCGCAACGTGCTAAGCTATTAGAGATCGCAGATAAATGTCCCGTGCACCGAACCCTTGAAGGCTCGGCCCATATCACGACTGAGCTGCTGGACTGAAAACCACCTTTGTCAGCTTATGATAATGATTGAAGGGGGCTTTTGCCCCCTTTTTCTAACGGCGCCTCGGTGAGGGTCGGTGAATTGGTGGCCGTGCCGTCGGAGGACGCGCCACCGGGGGATGCGGACGCGACGGCGGTTTGGCGATCGGTGGCTTTGGCCGCGGTGGAGGGTTCGGACGAACCGGTCGATCGGGGCGGTCGGGCCGGTCTGGGCGGTTTATGTCAACATCTACATTCACGTTACGGTCGTGGTAGTAATCATTCCACAGCATCGCGTCGTAGAACGGGTCATACCCAACGCCATACCCTACCCCGACGGACACGCCATCGCAGGCGGACAATGTAAACGTTGCAGTACCCAACCCCAGCGCCAGAACAGACCGTTTTAACAGTTTGCGAGTCATCCGAGCCTCCTTACTGCAAAGACCGGAACGACGCGAAAACGGCGTTCAAGGCATCAACATAAGACGGGTCGGCCCCGTCACGCAGGATCGCAACCCCTATCGCAATACGGTCACGCGGCAGGTCAATCACGGTGGCGGTAAAGTTTACGCCTCGCCCATCCCGATTGCCGGTGCCTCGAATAACGTGGGCTGGCCGCCCACCAATCCTTGTATTGCTGGTGCTGGTCACGGTCGGGTCTTTGACGAGGAATTTGTCGATATCCTCAAGATAGCTCAGCCCGCCCTGAATGCTGGAAACCCGTGATGGTGAGACGAAGCCCATCCAGACATTATCGTCGGTCACCGGTCTGATCCCCATGACGCGCGAAACCGCACGGGCATCGCCCAGATTGGTATCCTCGATTTCACGCGGGCCACCGGTACGCAATGCCCAAAAGTCGGGAACCTCAAAGCGGAACAGGGCGCGTCCTTCATCGGTGTAAGTCACCGGCGTGTCGGATTGCACAGGCGTTACAGCCAACCAAGTCACGGCACTTGCGGCAAGCACCAAGCTTAACAAAATACGCATATCTCAATAACCTGATCAGTTTTCTGATGTCAGGTTGCCCATGCAGTTTGACTTTGTCCAGTATCCTGTTCTGCAGGCAATAAAAAACCCGCGTCCGGAAAGCTCCGAACGCGGGTGTGTCTTGCGCAAGAGCGCGCTATCAGGTGCGTGCGTCGCCCAGCAGCTTCCACAGGCCAGGGATCAGCAGAGCGGCCAGCGCCAGCTTGATCGCGTCACCCAGCAGGAACGGTGTCAGACCCCATTCCAGGATCGGCTTGTCCCAGCCATACAGCTGACCCAACCACAGCAGTCCCGGCACGTAGATCAGCACGTTGGCCAGTACCAGCGCCAGCGCCAGCTTGCCGACCGAACGGTCCCAGCCGCGCGCGGCCAGTGCGCCCAGCAGAATGGTCGCCATCAGGTAACCGACCAGATAGCCGCCGGTGCCACCCATCATGTAGGTCAGGCCGTATTTTTCGGCCGAGGAACCTGCAAACACGTCAAAGCCCAGAGCACCAACCAGCAGGTAACCCAGCATCGTGATCAGGCCAAGGCGCGCGCCATAAGCGGTGCCGATGGTCAGAACGGCGAATGTGCCCATGGTGATCGGAACCGGCCACATCGGCACTTTGATTTTGGCTGCAACAGCCAGAGCAACGATACCCAGGGCAACCAGAGCCACCTGCTTGACGCGCAGCGCCGTCCCCTCACGCGGGCCAAAAGCATTGGCCAGTACGTTTGCGTTCATCTCATTTCTCCACATTCGGACTTATTTGCACATGCAGCAATGCCCGTTCCGGGCCGTTGCTGCAAGATGATTACGCTATCGCAGCGCGTATTTGGTCTCCATTTCATAGGATTTTCGCGGTCCTGATACATTCCAGCGGACTGTCCAGCGCGGCCATCCTGAGAAATCATAGTCTGCATCATAGCTGTCCGGCGGGCAATCGTGATGATCCTTGACGCGGGTTTGGCCAAGTTTGAGTGCGTGAAAAAACCGATCATCATCAAAATGGATAGCGATCCGATCACCGGCGTCGCGCCAAAGGTATCGACGCGTTCCCGTCATTGCAGGCTGCCCCGGAACACGCAGCGTGACCGTCTCATCATAGACCAACCCTTGGGTATCTTGCCGTAGCTCTGCCTTACCCTCGGCCTGAATGATCTGGCCTGCACGCTCGTCCCGGATGAGGCGGCTCAGGTCCCAAACCCCCTGGAAATCATAAATATTTCTGGGCAGGCTCACTTCAAATAGATTCCGTCAGTTGTATTGCCTGAATCATCCACAAACCGGATGGTTTCACCGCTTTGCTCAACATCATAACAAGCCCAGAAATCCGAAGGCGGCCAGACCGAGCAATAGCGATCATCACGAACGGCCCATCGTTCCGAACTTGGGCGGCCTGAAAAGTACTGCGTTTGCATATTGCTATCGAAGGTCTGGGTGATCCCCTCGCCATAGTCGAGCTTTTTGCCAGCAAGCGCCATCAGAATCTCATCACCCGTCAGTTGCTGAAACTCGTCGGCGGCCACAAATCCGGGCCAAAGCAATAAAATCAGGGCAAACCGTCTCATCCCAGCACTCGCGCCTTGTTCCTTGGTCAATGCGCGGCTAAACCCCGCGCCAACGCCTCATCCCAATCATAAAAAGGTGCTGCCGCCAATGATTCCCCGCTATTCACGCCCCGACATGGTCGCCATCTGGTCACCCGAGAGCAAGTTCCGCATTTGGTACGAGATCGAGGCGCACGCCTGCGACGCCATGGCCGATCTAGGCGTGATCCCGCGTGAAAACGCCGAGGCCGTGTGGAAAGCCAAGGATGTGGAGTTTGATGTCGCCCGTATCGACGAGATCGAAGCCGTCACCAAACACGACGTCATCGCCTTCCTGACCCATCTGGCCGAACATGTGGGTAGCGAGGAAGCTCGTTTCGTGCATCAGGGCATGACCTCCTCGGACGTGCTGGACACTTGCTTCAATGTGCAACTGACCCGCGCCGCCGACCTGCTGATTGCAGACCTCGAAGGTCTGTTGGCTGCCCTGAAACGCCGCGCGATCGAGCATAAAGACACCGTTCGCATCGGTCGCAGCCACGGTATCCATGCCGAACCCACCACGATGGGCCTGACCTTTGCCCGCTTCTATGCCGAGATGGACCGCAACTTGTCCCGGATGCGCGATGCCCGCGCGGAAATCGCCACCGGAGCGATCAGCGGCGCGGTCGGGACGTTTGCGAATATCGACCCGCAGGTTGAAGAGCATGTCTGCGACAAGCTGGGTCTGGTGCCTGAACCGATCAGCACGCAGGTCATTCCCCGCGACCGTCACGCCGCATTCTTCGCCACACTGGGTGTTATCGCCAGCAGCATCGAAAACATCGCTATCGAAATCCGCCATATGCAGCGGACAGAGGTGTTGGAAGGTGCCGAGTTCTTCTCGATGGGACAGAAAGGTTCCTCGGCGATGCCGCACAAGAAGAACCCGGTGCTGACCGAGAACCTGACCGGTCTTGCGCGCATGGTGCGTGCGGCCGTGATCCCGGCGATGGAGAACGTGGCGCTGTGGCACGAGCGCGATATCTCGCATTCCTCGGTCGAACGCATGATCGGGCCGGATGCCACTATCACGCTGGACTTTGCACTCGCGCGATTGACCGGTGTAATCGACAAGATGCTGATCTTCCCCGAGAACATGATCGAGAACATGAACAAGTTCCCCGGTCTTGTCATGAGCCAACGAGTGCTGTTGGCGTTGACCCAAGCCGGTGTAAGCCGCGAGGATGCCTATGCCATGGTTCAGCGCAACGCGCTGAAAGTCTGGGAGCATCGCACCGACTTCAAAGAGGAACTGTTGGCCGACGCCGATGTCACCGCCGCGCTGAGCCCGAAAGAAATCGAAGAGAAATTCGATCTCGGCTACCATACCAAACATGTAGATACGATTTTCGCCCGCGTATTCGGCGAATAATTCAAACTCAAACAGTGCTAAAAACTTGGCCCGGCTTGCTCAATGCAGCCGGGCCTTGTGTCTTTGCCAGATTGGCAAAAATCGGTTAATCTGTTGGCACAGTTTCCGCGAAAGGAAAACTCGATGCTACGAACTGCTCTATGCGCAATTGCTCTTATCTGTGCGGGCACCGCCGGATTTGCCTGTAACGGTTACACCAAGCAAACCCAGTCCTGTGCTGAAGGCACAATTTGGGACAGCGAAAGCCAAAGCTGCATGAAAATCGTCAATAGCTGACATTTTTATTTCCTGCTTGTGAATAAAAGCGATCAGTCAATCGTTAGCTTTTTTGAAGATCAAGCTATGATTGTAACAAGTCTCTTTGACAACGGAGTAGGAAAATGCGTCTTGTACTAGCCTCGGCCATCGCTCTTCAGGCCTTTACCTTCGCGCCCATGGCCATTGCTGCGGGTGGTGGGGACAGCAGCCCGCCCAAGCCCACCAACACCACAAAGAAATGCCTGTTTGGCCGCGTCTATGACGAGGCAGCCGGGCGCTGCGTCAAACCCAACAAGACAAATTTCACCGAAGACCAACTGTATGATGCCTTGCGCGAGTTGGCTTACGACGGGCAGTACGAAAATGCTCAGGGCATTCTGCGTATCATGGATCAAGATGATGATCGGGTGCAGACCTATTGGGGGTTCACCTATCGCAAGATGGGTGAGCTGAAACTGGCTGACGCGTTTTACCAGAAAGCAATTGAATCCAACCCCGACAACATCCTCGCCCGCAGCTACATGGGTCAGGGATTTGTTACCCAGGGCAAGACCGAGTTGGCCATCGCACAATGGCGCGAGATCAAGGCGCGTGGTGGCGAAGGCACATGGGCTGAGACATCGCTGCGCGAAGCGATCAGAACAGGGCTGACATATAGCTACTGAGTTTCAGGGTTTCTTTACCCGACTCTCTATATTCTGCCTGCAACGCGAATGAGGCATTGCAGGCAGATGCAGGACACGAACCTAATGGTGCAGATGACGCCGGGCGCGCAACCCCCGGTCGTTGAACAAGACGATGATGCGCCACGTGTTGTGCCGCGCGCCCTCAGCAACCGAGAGAAAGCCGCAGTTGTGGTTCGGCTGCTGCTGAACGAGGGGGCGGATATCCCGCTGGAAGAGCTTCCTGATTCACTGCAGGAACAACTTACCCACCAACTTGGACAGATGGGGTTGGTTGACCGGGTAACGCTGGCCGCCGTCGCGCAGGAATTTGCCGATGCGCTGGATGGCGTAGGGCTTGCATTTCCCCATGGGCTTGCCGGTGCTTTGGACGCGGTGAACGGCAAGATCGCCCCCGCCACCGCCGCCCGGCTGCGCAAGGTAGCTGGCGTGAGGCAGATCGGTGACCCATGGCAGCGTTTGCGCGAAGTACCCTCAGAAGATCTGGCCGAAATGGCCAAAGCTGAAAGCACCGAAGTCGCCGCCGTCATGCTGTCGAAACTCGAAACCGCAAAGGCCGCCCAGTTGTTGGGCCACCTGCCTGGCCCCACAGCGCGACGGATAACCTATGCTGTATCGAAAACCGCCAACGTGACGCCCGAGGCGGTTGAGCGGATCGGATGGTCCTTGGCCGCTCAGCTGGATCAACGCCCCGAGCCCGCCTTTCGGGATGGGCCGGGTGAGCGTGTGGGCGCGATCCTCAACCAGTCGGCCGCGGCAACGCGTGATGGTTTGCTGACCGCGCTGGACGAAGAAGACGCCGATTTTGCGGATACCGTCCGGCAATCGATCTTCATCTTTTCGCATGTACCCTCGCGCATCCAACCGCGCGATGTTCCAGCGATTCTGCGCGGTGTGGATCAACCCGTTCTCATCACGGCGTTGGCCGGAGCCAATAGCGACGAAGACCTTGCCACGGTCGAGTTCTTCCTAGCCAACATGTCCTCTCGCATGGCGGACAACTTACGGGAAGAAATGGCCGAACGTGGCAAGGTCAAACAATCCGACAGTGAAGAAGCGATGTCGCAGATCGTTGCAGCCATCCGCGCGCTTTTGGACGAGGGCGCGATCGCACTGGTCGAGGCGGAGGAGAATGCAGAATAGTCCGGCAAGGCGCGACCACTTGTGATCGCACGATGGGGCCTGTATGTCTCGTCGCGCAGTTCACAACGCTCAGGTGTCTCTCCCCATGCCCGTCGAAAAGTCGGAACTAAGCCGATTTGAGCTTGGAAAATACTACGTCGCCAACCTGTTTCTGACCGGCGTAATCCGCGGCATGCGCCTGCTGCCATATGAGCGCCGCATCGGAGCGATGGGCGCGATTGTGCGCTGGCTTGCCCCCATTGTCGGCTTTCGAACCCGCGTGCGCCGCAACCTGAAACTCACCTGCCCAGACCTGCCCGAGGCCGAGGTCAAACGCATCTGCCGCGCCGTGCCTGACAATGCCGGGCGCGCGATCATGGAGCATTTTTCAGCCGACGGTTTCATCGAGCGACAAAGCAAGGCCAAAGTATCGGGCTCGGGTGTCGAAGCATTTGATGCCGCCGTGGCGGAAGGGCGTCCAGTGATGATGATCACTGCGCATTTCGGGCACTATCTGGCCGCGCGGGTCGCGCTGCAGGCGCGTAGCGGTAAACCCATCGGCAGCCTCTATCGCCGCATGGCAAATCCATATTTCAACGACATGTATGTCGAGGCATTCTATCAGACCGGGTCGCCCATGTTCGAACAGGGCCGCCGAGGTATGGTCGAAATGGTCCGTTCACTGAAAAGCGGAGGCATCATTGCCATTGTATCCGACCTGCATGCGCATGGTGGTGAGGAGCTGACCTTTTTCGGCAAACCCGCCGTCACCTCGGTGCTGAACGCGGAACTTGCGATCAAATACAAGGCTGTGCTGATCCCCTGCTATGCAGTGCGCCAACCCAACGGGATCGATTTTGAGATCGTCCTACACGACCCGGTCCCGCATACTGATGCCAAAACCATGACCCAGTTCACCAATGACGACCTGGAAGCGATGGTGCGTCAGCACATGGGACAATGGTTCTGGATTCATCGGCGCTGGAAGTCCTGGAGGGGACTGGGGGTCCAGCCAAAGGATATGCCCTGATCACTTAACCCGCGCTGCGGCCACGATCGGACCATGGCCACTGCGCTGGATCAGAACAACGGCAGGCAATTCCGATGACAATGTTGCGGTGAAACTCTGCGGTGTTTGGCCATCCCAGCGACCGGCAATCTGCCAATTCTCGACCACATTTGCATAATCCAGATCATGTCCGGCCAATTCGCCACGCCGGATCGAGGTGCGACGCATCGGCGAATACTGCACAATCCGAACATCGTAGGTTTCGTCGTCTGGTAACTCGATCGGAACGACATTCATGGATACTTCGTTCGCGGTACGCGTGGCACTGACCTCGGCCTCCGGCGGCGCAGTCAGGTGTGCATCGATTAGCCGGTTCAGTTCAATTGACTTGGCCCCAACCACATCCTGCTGCCCATTCACAACCATCTGCGGCGTGTAGATCATCGTCCGCCCGCCTTCACGTGCATAGGCGCGCTGACGATCGGTGTGGTCGGGATTGGCGTATTCATCTTTCCAGCCAATGTAGTCCCAGTAATCCACATGCAACGCCAGACCGATTACATCATCCCGCTTGGCCAATTCATGCATGATCCGGTCCGCTGGCGGGCAGGACGAGCACCCCTGCGAGGTGAACAGTTCGACCACCACCGGATCATCCTGCGCCTGAGCCGGGGCAGCAAGAAAGAGTGAAACAAACGCGGTCGCAGCGACTGATCTGAGCATGTTTTCTCTCGATAGAGGATGATTGCCTGAAAGGTTTAAGTCGGAACCGAATAAACTGCCAATCAAGGTTTCTTGAGACCTCAGACACAAGCTTTCGACAAAATGTGTGCAATGGTATACAAAAAACCACCCAAACTGCCCGTTGCACCTTGAAACAACTGGTGTGGTAATGCAGATAACCCTTAGCGAAGCCCGTATTCCAAGTCATTTGAGAGGGAGGCCACAGATGCCCATCAAGGTCGGACAGGACACCGCCAAGACACGCCGCAGCCTGAACGTGAATGGCAAATCCATTTCCTATTATTCGATTCCAGCCGCGCAAGAAGCAGGCTTAGGCGATTTTTCGAATCTGCCTGCCGCGCTGAAAGTGGTTCTGGAAAACATGCTGCGGTTCGAAGATGACGGGTTCTCGGTTTCCGTCGATGACATCAAAGCCTTTGCCGAATGGGGTGCCAACGGTGGCAAGAACCCACGTGAGATTGCCTATCGCCCTGCCCGGGTACTGATGCAAGACTTTACCGGAGTTCCGGCCGTGGTGGATCTGGCAGCGATGCGCGACGGCATCAAGGGCCTTGGTGGGGACGCGCAAAAGATTAACCCGCTGAACCCGGTCGATCTGGTCATCGACCACTCGGTCATGATTGATGAGTTCGGCAACCCACGCGCGTTTCAGATGAACGTGGACCGCGAATATGAGCGCAACATGGAACGCTATCAGTTCCTGAAATGGGGTCAGAACGCGTTCAACAATTTCCGCGTCGTGCCTCCCGGCACCGGAATCTGCCACCAAGTAAACCTGGAATACCTGGCGCAGACCGTCTGGACAGACACCGATCAGAGCGGCACCGAAGTCGCTTATCCCGATACACTTGTTGGTACTGATAGCCACACCACCATGGTCAACGGCATGGCCGTTCTGGGTTGGGGCGTTGGCGGGATCGAGGCCGAGGCAGCGATGCTGGGTCAACCGATCTCGATGCTGATCCCCGAGGTTGTGGGTTTTGAACTGACCGGTTCGATGGTCGAAGGCACAACGGGAACTGACCTTGTCCTGAAAGTCGTCGAGATGCTACGCGAGAAAGGCGTGGTTGGTAAATTCGTTGAATTCTACGGCGAAGGTCTGGACCGCTTACCCTTGGCCGATCGCGCAACCATTGCCAACATGGCCCCCGAATACGGCGCGACCTGTGGTTTCTTCCCGATTGACGGCGAGACCTTGCGCTATATGCGCAATACTGGACGCGACGAAGACCGCATCGCATTGGTCGAGGCCTACGCCAAGGAAAACGGCTTCTGGCGCGATGCCGATTACGCGCCGATCTACACCGACACTCTGTCGCTGGATATGGGCACAATTGTTCCTGCGATCTCGGGCCCGAAACGGCCGCAGGATTATGTCGCACTAACCGACGCCAAGGCCGCATTCACCAAGGAAATGGCCGAGACCTTCAAACGCCCGATGGGCAAACAAATAGAGGTCAAAGGCGAAAACTACGGCATGGAATCGGGCAAAGTCGTGATCGCTTCGATCACCTCCTGCACCAACACGTCGAACCCGTATGTGATGATCGGCGCGGGCCTCGTTGCACGTAAAGCCGCCGCGCTGGGATTGGATCGCAAACCGTGGGTAAAGACCTCATTGGCGCCCGGCTCGCAGGTTGTGTCCGCCTACTTGGAGGCTGCGGGTCTGCAGGAAGATCTGGACAAGATCGGCTTCAACCTAGTTGGCTATGGCTGCACCACCTGTATTGGCAACTCGGGTCCGATCCAAAGGGAAATCAGCGAAGCGATTGCCGAAGGCGATCTTGTTGCCACTTCGGTGCTGTCAGGCAACCGCAACTTTGAAGGCCGCATCTCGCCCGACGTGCGCGCCAACTATCTGGCTTCACCGCCGCTGGTGGTGGTTTATGCTTTGGCTGGTACGTTGGACATCGACCTGACCTCGGAACCGATTGGACAGGATCAGGCCGGCAACGATGTCTACATGAAAGACATCTGGCCGACCCAAAGCGAAATCGCCGAATTGGTTGAGGCAACCGTGACCCGCGAGGCGTTCCAGTCGAAATATGCCGATGTCTTCAAAGGCGACGAGAAATGGCAGGAGGTCGAGGTTCCACAACAGGAAACCTATGATTGGCCACCGACGTCAACCTACATTCAAAACCCTCCCTATTTCCAAGGCATGGGGCCTGAGCCGGGCACAATCTCGAATATCGATGGTGCAAAGGTTCTGCTGATCCTGGGCGACATGATCACCACCGACCATATCTCGCCCGCCGGTTCGTTTGCGACAACGACACCTGCAGGGAAGTATCTGACCGATCGTCAGGTTCAGCCGCGCGAATTCAACTCGTATGGCTCACGCCGTGGCAACCACGAGATCATGATGCGCGGCACCTTCGCCAATATCCGCGTCAAGAACGAGATGCTGGATGGCGTCGAAGGCGGTTATACAAAAGGCCCGGATGGTGAACAAACCTCGGTCTACGATGCATCGATGGCCTATCAGGAGCAAGGCACCCCGCTGGTCGTCTTTGGCGGCGAACAGTACGGTGCAGGTTCGTCACGCGACTGGGCGGCCAAGGGCACAGCTCTGCTTGGCGTCAAGGCAGTGATCGCCGAAAGCTTTGAGCGTATCCACCGTTCAAACCTGGTAGGCATGGGCGTCATACCATTCGAATTCACCGATGGTGATACCCGCAAGACACTGGGTCTGAAGGGTGATGAGACCGTTTCGATCCACGGGTTGGATTCGGTTGAGCCCCTGCAGGAAGTGCCCTGCACCATCATTTACGGAGATGGTACCGAAAAGACGATCACCCTGAAGTGCCGCATCGATACCGCGCCCGAGATCGAATACATCGAAAACGGCGGTGTGCTGCAATACGTGCTGCGCAATCTCGCAAAAGCGTCATAAATCAGCAGGTTGATATCCAACCTCAGCCCCCGGCCCTGCGCCGGGGGTTTTGTTTTCTGGCCATTTATTCAAAAATCTGAAACTGTTGGGCAAGACAGTCTTCGGAATTCCATCACCATGAAAAAGCCCAACGCCCTACTGGTTTGCTCGCTTAGCGTCATCGCCGTGATCGGGATCTGGGGCGTCGTCGATATCGAAAGCTTGGTGACTTGGGCCAACAGCATCGTGCAACAAACCTTCCACAGTCGCGGTTGGTTCGTGATGCTCGCGGCCTCAGGCATGTTGATCGGGTGTTTGGTTCTGGCCTTTTCACCCTATGGCAAAATCCGTCTGGGCCGGGATGATGAAGAGCCCGAGTTCTCGACCGCCACCTGGATCTCAATGCTGTTCTCCGCAGGAATGGGCGTTGGACTGCTGTTCTGGGCGGTCGCCGAGCCCCTGACCCATTTCAACTTCATCTCGGGCATGGCACCCGACTATGTCGCCGCGCAGCAGGCCATGCTGGCAACAAACTTCCATTGGGGCCTGCACGCCTGGGCGATTTACGGTTCGACCGCGCTGACCATCGCTTATTTCAGCTTTCGGCGCGGGACAGGCATGATGGTCAGCGCCCCGATCAAAAGCCTGTTTCCCGGCGAACGCTGGGCCGAGCGGGTCGGGTGGCTGTCGGATTTCATGGCCATTGTTGCAATCTCTATCGGTGTTGGCGGTTCAATGGCGATGGGCGTGTTCCAGGTTGCGGACGGGATTGCGGTTCTGGGTGGCCGGGAAACGGTTGGTGCCCTTCTGATCGGCGTTGTTTTCCTGGCGATGGTCGCAGCCTACATCCCTGCTCTGTTAATCGACCTTGGCCAAGGCATGGCGCGCTTGTCGAATGCGGCAATGCTGATCGCGATCTGCCTTGTGGCCTATACAGTGGTCCTCGGCCCCACCGAGTATCTATTGAATACCGTGGTTCAAGGGTTCGGCGATTACGTCACCAATGTCATCCCTCGGGGCTTTCAGACCTTCACCTTCTTCGGCGATGACGTCACCAGATGGTTCAGCGACTGGACCCTCACCTATATGGTCTGGTGGATCGCCTGGGGACCTTTTGTTGGTGTGTTTGTCGCGCGTATCTCTCGCGGTCGCACGATCCGGGAATTCGTGATCGGAGTACTCTTTGCGCCCACGCTGTTCTCGATCCTTTGGTTCGGTGCCTTTGGCGGCATCGGTCTGTTCGAGGCGCTCAACGGTGCCGGTGAACTGCTGGCCTATACGCAAACAAACATCGAGCGTGTGACCTTCGCCCTGCTCGACCGTTTGCCCTTATCGCAGATCACAATACTTGCAACCGTAGCAGCGGCGTTTCTGTTCATCGTAACCAGCGTTGTAAGCGCGGCCTTTGTGCTGGGTACATTCTCATCCCAGGGGGATGAAAACCCGCCCCCGCGCGTGCGGCTGATCTGGGGTGCATTGCTGGGCTTGTTGAGTGTCGCGATGATCCTGTCGGGCTCGGTGGAATCGGTCAAAGTCCTGATCTCACTCGGGGCGCTGCCCTTTGTGTTCATCTCGGTTCTGCTGATGGTCTGCCTGTTCCGAGGGCTACGAGAAGAGGGGCTGAGCCATGCTGATCGGTGATCTGACGGATACGCTTATGAATCTGACCACCTTTGCATTCATCGGCGCGATGATCTGGATTTTGGTCCGTAAGTAACGGCTTGAATCCCGGCCATTTTACCGATTTCCTACGATTATGGACAAAGTCGCATTGATAACCGGCGGTGCACGCGGAATTGGGCGTGCAATCGTCGAAGACCTCAGCCGTGATCACCGCGTCGCGTTTACTTGGTTGTCGAGTAAACCCACGCCCGAGCTACTGGGTGGGGATGTTCTGGCCATACGCTCTGATCTATCTGCGCCCGACCAGCCGGCTAGCGTGATTTCGCAGGTGATCGAGAGGTTTGGACGGCTGGATGTGATCGTCAACAATGCCGGCCTTGTGAAATCTACCCCCAAAGAGGAATTTCGAGCCGAGGACCACCGCGCCATTCTGGATTTGAACCTGCTGGCCCCCGCCGCATTGTTGGCTGCTGCGCTACCACATCTGAAACGCGACGCCTCAATCGTCAGTATCTCATCCATGAACGCGGTCTTGCCGCCTCGGGATGCGGTGACCTATGGGGCAAGCAAGGCCGCCCTGAATCTATGGACCCACGCCATGGCTAAGGAGCTTGGGCCAAAGGGGATACGCGTTAATGCAGTCGCGCCGGGTGCGATCAACATCCCCGAAGCGCCCCGGTCCGAGGAGTTGACCGCGCTGTTTGTCAAAGAAACCGCTTTAGGTCGCGCGGGAAAGCCCGAGGATATCGCCAAAGTCGTCAGGTTTCTGGCGTCCGATGCCGCATCCTTCATCACTGGTGAGGTTCTGGGCGTCACCGGTGGCTATCGCTTATGAGCCACCTGCGGCTTTCTCAAGCGCTGGGCGGATCGTGCTTTCGATCACCCGCTGAGTGACCGGACCAGCCCAGCGCAGGATGATCGTGCCCTCACCGTCGATCACATAGGTTTCGGGCACACCGTAGACGCCCCAGTCCAGCCCCATTCGGCCCTGTTCATCCCGACCGATACCGGCATAGGGATCGCCCAGTTCAGCAAGAAATCCTTCGGCGTTGTCCAGTTGATCTTTGTAGTTGATACCATAGACGGGGATACTCTCGTCAGACAGAGCCTGCAGATTGGGGTGTTCGACGCGGCATGGTGCACACCAACTGGCCCAGTAGTTGACCAGCTTGACCTCGCCATCACGCAATGTGGCATCATCGAAGCCCGGTTTGCCCGCGAACTCGGTCAGTACAACCGGCGGCGCTGGCTGACCCTCGCGCGCCGAGGGCAAGGCGTTGGGATCGTCACGGAACATGCCGATGCCCGCGAGCACAGCGAAGGCGCCGAAAATCAGCGGAGGCGCGATCATCAGGGGCGAAATCTTAGCCATTGCGTGACATCCTTTGTTCAACCTTCTCCATCTCGGCCCGTACTTTACGGCCCCGGATCACGCTGAAACCCACCAATGCGATCAGAAGTCCGATTGACACGACATAGGACCACAAGACGGTATCGGCATATTTTCCAAGATCAGGCATCATCCGCTCACCCTTTCACGCGCCATAAGCGCCTTGGTCCGGCGGGCGCGAATTTCTGTGCCCGTACGATAGAAGACCAGCGCAATGAACAGCAGTACAAAGCCGATGATGCAAAGCAGCAGTGGATAGAAGTAGATATTGCTTACCTTCTCTTCAGTATCCGTGCCTGTGATCGCCCCGGCGCGCATCACCGAAGCCCCCTGATGCAGCCCCTGATTCCAGAAGTTCACCGCATACCGGCTGAGGAACGCAAAGACAGAACCCACGAGGCAAAGGACCGAGGTCAGGTCCGCCGCTGTATCCGGATCTTCGATCGCTTCCCAAAGCGCGACATAACCTAGATAGAACAGGAACAGGATCAGGAACGATGTCAGGCGCGGGTCCCAGGCCCACCATGTCCCCCACATAGGCTGCCCCCAGATCGCTCCGGTGGCCAATGCGATCAGTGTCATCACGATGCCGATGGGCGCAGCGGCGCGGGCAGCCAGCGCACTGACATGGTGGCGACGCACCAGCCAGACCAGCGAAGTTGCCAGCATCATCAGCCAGCAATTGATCGCCATCAACGCGGCGGGCACATGCAAATAGATGATCTTTACGGTCGAGCCTTGCTTGTAGTCATCCGGGGTGAAGAAAAAGCCCCAGATCAATCCGACGACCAGACACAGACCTGAGCTGATCCAGAAGAACGGAAGGACCCGTTCGCTGGTCGCGAGGAACTTACGCGGGTTGGCGTATTCCCAAAGGGCATTGGCTTTGGCTGCGATTGTCATGGGCTCTATCTAGTCCGAGTCGGCGTGGTTCTCAATTGACCTCAGTCAAGCTTTGTGGCCATCACCTAAGATTGATGCGCAGTACCGCTGCGCTGGCAAAGGGTAAAAGTGCGACCGTTGCGGCGGTAATCCCTGCCAGCATTAGCAGGGGCGTTTGCGTCTCCATGCCTGTCGCACCGCGTCGGGCGACCTCGGCTCCGAAAATCAAAGTCGGCACGTAGAGCGGCAAAACCAGAAGCGACAGTAGCAGACCGCCCCGTTTTAGACCAACAGTAAGGGCCGCGCCAAAGGTGCCGATAACGCTCATCGCCGGAGTACCGAGGAGCAGTGAGATCACTAGCCACGAAAACCCGGGTACAGGCAGGTTTAGCAACACGCCTAGGAACGGCGCGGCCAGAACCAGCGGCAATCCGGTGGTTAGCCAATGGGCTAGCGCTTTGACGGTAACAACCGATTCCAACGGAAGCGGCGCGGTCGCGAGCAGATCAAGCGAGCCGTCTTCCCAATCCAGCGCCAGAAGGCGATCAAGTGACAGCAGACACGCCAAAAGCGCGCCCAGCCAAAGAACGCCCGGTGCGATGGTCGAAAGCAGCGAAGATTGCGGGCCAACCGAGAATGGCACCAAAACGGTGACGATCAGGAAGAAAGCAAGACCGAGGCCAAAGCCACCCCCCGCACGGAAGGCCAATTTCAGATCACGCAGCAATAAGGCGATCACAAGAAACCTCCGTCGAAATCGTCGATAGGTTTGGGCTTGGCCTTGTTGGGGCCAACGTCCAGAACCTCTCCGTCCAGTCCAAGATCAATATGGGTCGCAATCAGGGCCGAACCACCCTGCCCCAGATGCGCGCGCACCGCATCCGCAAACATCTGCACGGCGTGACGATCCAGCGAGACCGTCGGCTCGTCCAGCATCCAGATCGGGCGGCCAGTAACCAACATGCGCGCCAATCCCAGACGCCGTTTCTGCCCCGCCGAAAGGTTGCCCGCATGGCGGTCAGCCAACTCGTTCAGCTCAAACGCATCAAGGGCGTGCTGGATATCACGGGTGCCAAAGACCGACGCCCAGAAGTTGAGGTTTTCGACAACGGTCAGGGTCGGTTTTAACCCGTCGGAATGAGACGCGTATGCGATCTGGTCTTCTGCCCCGACGATTTGCCCTGCCAGCGGCGGTTGCAGGCCCGCAAGCGTACGCAGTAATGTTGTCTTTCCGATCCCATTCGGTCCCCGCAGGATCAGCGCCCTTCCTGCCTCGAGCGAGAAGCTCAGCCCTTCGAGCACGGGAACTCCGCCGCGTGCGATGGCCAGATCGGTTACCTTTAAAGTCATGAAGCCCGCTTAGCGGATTGTGCGTGTGGGCAAAAGGTCGGAATTGCCGCAGAGCGGCCGGTTGGGTCGCAGTGAGGGGCCAGCCCCTCACACTCCCCAGGATATTTTTAGCCAGTGGAAGAACAGATCCTCAGACCGGGATCAGCGCAAGCGCAACGCGGCGGCCTTCGGAAAGCAGCACGTTGTAGGTGCGGCAGGCCGCCGGAGAGTTCATGATTTCGACACCCATACCTGCCTCTTCCAATGTGGTGCGCAAGTCGGCTGGGATGTGGGTCAGTTCTTTGCCCGTACCGATGAACAGAACATCGACATGTTCGGACAAGGCCAGCAGGGTCTGGGCGTCGGAGTAACCCGCCCAAGCCGATGTACCAGTGGGGCCGGTCAGGACTGCCCCATCATGAACTTCCCCGCCTATCCGAAAGAACCCGGGGCCATAGCCATCAACCGGCTGAGCGTTTGTATATGTGATCTCGTTCAGGCGCATGTGCAGGGTTCTAGCCCCAAAGCGGCAGGCCGGACAAGGCCGCTGTTGCAATCACCAGATAGGCTGCGGCGCGGTAGAGGTTCTCGTACTCGGGTCGGAACATCCAGCCCCCCAGCCAGTTGCCCGTGATGTTGGGAACCGCAAGCGCAAGGCCCAATCCGATGCTCGCGATCGAAAGACGCCCCATCCCGCCAAGATATCCAAGGATCAGCAAATCGAAAGCAAACAGGAACAGTAGGATCGTCGCGCGGATGATCTCAACCGGTAAGGGCCGTGACATATAAAACAGGATGACAGCAGGCCCAGGTATCCCGGCTACCCCGCCCAGTAGCCCTGCAGCCCCGCCGATCGCAGCAACCATGCCACGCGATACCGCTCCCCGGTAGCGCAGACCAAAAACCAGAACGGCCAGCATCGACAATGAAATCAGGCTGACGATATAGCGAAACACTTCGGGATCGGTCCGGGTTAGCAGCCATAAGCCAACCGGTAGAAGTAGCGCGCACCCGACCAGAAGGCGCATCAGATCTGCCTTGTCAACAACCGTCCATGCGCGGCGCAGGTTCGGGATCGGGCCAAATATGTCCATGACCGTCAGCGCGATGATGGCACCGAAGGGGCCAAGATACGGGCTGGCGATGGGCAGGAAGATCAGGGCCGTCCCAAAGCCGGAGAACCCACGCACGATGCCCCCAACAAAGGCGGCGAAAATAATAACGGCCAGACCGGTTGGGGTCTGGCCGAAATACTCAGGCATCAATGTTGGCAAACTGGTTGCCCGCCGTATTCGACGGCTTCGACCAGTCGCGCTTGACCCCCAGCCACAGCAGGATGGTCGAGGCCACGAAGACCGACGAATAGGTCCCGACGATCACGCCCCAGATCATCGCGAAGACAAAGCCTCGGATCACGTCTCCGCCCAGTACATAGAGCGAGATCAGCGCCAGCAGCGTGGTCACAGAGGTCATCACCGTCCGGCTGAGCGTTTCGTTGATCGAGATGTTCAGCACCTCTTTGAGGTCTTTCTTCTTGTACTTCCGCAGGTTTTCGCGAACCCGGTCGAAGACGACCACGGTGTCGTTCAGCGAATAGCCGACGATAGTCAGTAGAGCGGCGATGATCGCCAGGTCAAAACGGATTTGTAGTTCCGAGAAGATGCCGATGGTCAGGATCACGTCATGCACCAACGCGGCGACCGCCCCGAGTGCGAACTGCCATTCGAACCTAAGCCAGATATAGACAAGCACTGCGCCAATCGCCAAGGCGACCGCAATGACCGCGGTCTGGATCAACTCACCCGAAACCTTGGGGCCAACCGATTCTACCGAGACGAACTGGATATCCGGCGCGGCGACGGTCAGCGCTTCTTCGACGGCTGTGACGGTTGCGGCCGCCACAGCTTCGGCCCCGTCCTGTGCCTGAATGCGGATCATCGCGACGTTTTCATCCTCACCAAAGGTGGGATCAAAAATCTCGGTGATAGTCACATCGCCAAGCTCAAGCGGCGCGATGGCGTCGCGATAGGCGCCGACGTCGATCTCTTGCGCGCTTTGGGTCCGGATCGTGGTGCCGCCGCGAAAGTCGATGCCGAAGTTCAGCCCTTGCAGCAGGAATGACGTGAATGCGATCACCATCATCAAACCCGAGATGCCCAGCCAGACCTTCCAACGGCTAAAGAAATCGAACGAGGTGTTTTGGGGTACGAGTTTTAGTCTCATGTCAAACCTCGATCGTTTTCGGACGGCGGCGTTCGAACCACATCACGATCATCAGACGCGTCACAAAGATCGCGGTGAAGACCGAGGTCAGAATACCCAGACCAAGCGTAATGGAGAAGCCGCGCACGGGACCACTGCCCATGGCAAACAAGATGGTTGCGGTAATGAATGTGGTCACGTTTGCGTCCAGAATGGCCGAAAGCGCTTTTTCGTATCCCAGCTCGATGGCACGCGCCGGACCTTTGGCAGATTTCAGCTCTTCGCGGATACGCTCGAAGATCAGCACGTTGGCGTCAACTGCCATGCCGACGGTCAGCACGATACCCGCGATCCCGGGCAAGGTCAGCGTGGCGCCGATCAGTGAGAGCAGGCCAAACAAAAGCCCCACGTTCAGGATCAGCGCAACATTGGCGAAGATGCCGAACAGGCCGTAGCTGAGAGCCATAAATACCAACACGGCGACAAAAGCCACGATTGTCGCGACCTTACCTGCGTCGATACTGTCCTGACCCAGCTCAGGGCCGATGGTGCGCTCTTCCAGGAAATCCAGACCTGCAGGCAAGGCACCTGCGCGAAGAAGGACGGCCAAATTGGTGCTTTCCTCAACCGTGAAATTGCCAGTGATGATGCCCGAACCACCTGGGATATGGCTTTGGATTACAGGGGCCGAGATCACCTCGTCATCCAGGACGATAGCAAAGGGTGCGCCAATGTTTTCCAGCGTGTAATCGCCGAATTTGCGCGCTCCAGAGGTGTTGAACCGAAAGCTGACCGCAGGGCGGCCGTTCTGGTCGAAGGATGGCTGCGCGTCGACCAATTCTTCACCGGTCACGACGGGTGCGGCATCCAGAGTGTAATACACACCATCTTCATCGATCGAAGGCACAAGCTTCTCACCAACGCCCGGAATTGCATCCGGGTCAGTCCCGCGTCCAACGACAGGATTGAATGTCAACTGTGCCGTCGTGCCGATAATCTCTTTGAGCTCCCCGGCGCTGCCGATACCGGGCACCTGAATAAGGATACGATCAGCGCCCTGGCGCTGGATAGTTGGTTCGCGTGTGCCAACCTCGTCGATCCGACGGCGGATGATCTCAAGGGACTGGCGCACAGTACGATCATCCGAAGCAAGCTTTTCGGCCTCGGACAGTTGGACAACGATAGTGTCCCCCTCAGCGCGGGCCTCTATATCTGTTGCCCCTGCCCCGGTCAGCGTCTGCACCTGTCGGGCCAGACCGCGCACAACCTCTAATGCGCGGGACATGCCCTCGGGTTGGCTGATGCGCACGCGAATCTCGTCAGGCGCCGAATCCTGACGACGGATCGTGCCGACCGTCGCGCGTTCATCACGCAGCGCGTCGCGGATTTCGGGCCACATCGCCTCCATCCGGGATTCGTAGACATCATCAACCTTGACCTCGGCAAGCAAATGCGCGCCGCCGCGCAAGTCGAGCCCGAGATTGACCAGAGACGACGGCAGCCAGTTCGGCCATTGCGCGGCCTCGGCCTGCATTTCAGGTGTATCAATGCCCAGCTCAATCGCAGCCTTGGCATCGTTAGATTGTTCTACGCGCGTATAAAACGCATTCGGCAGGGCAAGGAACAGACCGATCACACAGACCGACCAGATCAGAACCCGCTTCCAGGAATCAATTTGCAGCATTACCCTGCCTTTTCAAGGAATTGTCGCGCGAAGTTACTTCGCAGGTTCGGTCTTGTTCAGAACCTGAGCGATGGTCGATTTGACCACGCGAACCTTAACGCCCTCGGCGATCTCGACTTCGATCTCGTTGTCGCCTTCCTTGACCTTCGACACCTTGCCGATCAGCCCGCCTTGGGTGACAACCTGATCGCCCCGGCGCACGGCTTCGACCATGGCCTGATGTTCCTTCATCTTTTTCTGCTGCGGACGGATCAGCAGAAAATACATAATCGCGAAGATCAGGATCAGCGGGAGAAACTGGGCGATTGCGCCACCTTCCATGGGATATTCCTTTGTTCTGATGATGCAGAGAGCTCTCTGCAAAGTTTGCGGGAACCTATGCTTTGAAACATGGGTTTGCAAGCAAACCTGGCCCCATTTCGACCATCGGGTTCAAAGGTTTGCTGCCGGACGTTGCAGATATGTTCTAGGCAGACCCTTCCAGTCAGATATAGTCCTGTGGCAGGAGGCCTAATGATTCAATCAATCCAGACCCTTGGCGCATTTGTTCGCCTGATGCTCGTGACAACCTGTATAGGTCTTTTGGCGTCGCCCGTATGGGCACAGAACGCCACTAGCGAAGAGCCTGCTATAGAAGACACTGAATCAGAGATTTTTCAGGCTCCGGTTATCGTTGACGGCGACACCTTGTTTCACCTGCGCGGCTCCAGCGCGCTGCCCGCTCCGGAACGGGCCGCGAGTGTACAGAACAAGATCATCGAAATCGCCGAGGCCTCAGACGCCGAGCAGGTCTCTATAACCTTCGAGGACTCAGAGTTCGGCATTCGAATCTTTGCCGATGGTGTTCAAGTTTCGATCGTGACCGATGCCGATTCCGAGCTTGAGCAGATGGACTTGAACGTTCTCAGTTTGTTGCACGGCGACGCTATTAAACAATCCATTGAAAGCTATCGCGCAAACCGCACCGAACAGGCGCGTGTTTCGGGTGCCATCGAAGCCTTAGCATGGACAGCTGGATTCGCGCTTTTTGTCGTCGTTATCCTGTGGCTGCACCGGCGCATTCGCCGCCGTACGCTGAAACTGGTCAAGCGTTACCTCAAGGATGTCGAAACCGCGACCGCAAAAAGCGTTCAGGCCGAGGCCATCGCCGCGTTGATCCGGTATGCTCTGAATTTTGTCCTGCTGGTGATCTTTTTCCTCGGCTTCTACTACTACCTTTCCTTCGTTCTGCTTGCCTTTGCCGAGACGCGCTATTTCGCGCAACTCCTGCTGACCTACTTGACCGAACCGGTCCTGCTAATCTTCAAAGGCATCCTCAGCTACATCCCAAACCTGATCATGTTGATACTGATCGCATGGATAACGCTGTATATTATCCGGGGCATGCGTGTGTTCTTTGACGCCGTCGAGGCGGGAACCTTTGACATGGGCGATTTTGAAAGCCACTGGGTGAACCCGACCTTCAACATCGCCCGCGTCGTCGTTATCCTGATCGCTCTGGTCTTTGCTGTCCCTTACATCCCCGGGTCAGACTCGGCGGCGTTTCAGGGGCTGACGATTCTGGTTGGTGCCATGCTGTCGCTGGGCGCAAACTCGGTCGTGTCGAACATGCTGGCGGGGCTCTTCGTGATCTATCGCCGCTCAACTTCGATCGGGGATCGGATCCAGATCGGGGAACATATTGGCGATGTGGTGCAGATCAAGCTGATGGAGACGCACCTTAAGTCCATCAAGAACGAACTGATCTCGATCCCGAACGCCCAGTTGATGAATTCGGACGTGGTGAATTTCTCGAAGAGAACCGACGGTAGCGGGTTGCTGCTGCACACGACCGTAGGCATCGGGTACGAAGAGCCACCCGAGAAAGTTGAGGCAATGCTGATAGAAGCCGCCCATCGCACCAAGGGGATCAAGGCAAAGCCCGAACCCTTTGTTTTATGGACCGCATTGGCCGATTACGCGATAAACTATCAGATCAACGGTTATACCACGCGGGGCAGTATCATCCCGAAAATCCGCTCGGACCTGCATCGCAACATCGTGGCCGTGTTCAATGAGAATAACGTGCAGATCATGACACCTTCGTACATGGCCGACCCGCCCGAGCCGAAAATCCCAACCGAAGAGTGGGATGGCCATCTGGCGCATGAATCCCACGAGGAATCGGATAAGTCGTAACCGGTGCTACACCCTGCCATTCAGATGGTGCATAAGCGGATTCAGTGATTCACGCAGTTAAGGATCTGAACCATGCACGACATCCGCGCCATACGCGAAAACCCAGCCGCCTTCGACGCCGCCCTTGCGCGCCGCGGGGACGCGCCGGTGTCGTCAGACCTGCTGAGGCTGGACGAAAGCCGCCGCGCCAAGATTCTGGCTGCTGAGACAGCTCAGGCCGAGCAGAACAAGGCCTCCAAGGAGGTTGGCGCTGCCAAAGGGCGCGGGGATGAAGCTGAATTCGAACGCCTGCGCGCTCTGGTCGCCGAGAAAAAGGCCGAAGTGGCCCGGATGCAGACCGAAGCCAAGGATCTGGACGCTCTGCTGGCCGACCAGCTGATCCGCATCGCGAACCTGCCCGCCGAGGATGTGCCCGAAGGCGCGGATGAGAACGACAATGTCGAAATCAACCGCTGGGGCACACCACGCGAATTGGATTTCGAGACGAAAGAGCATTTTGAAATCGATGCCGTTCAGAATGGCATGGATTTTGAGACGGCTGCCAAACTCTCCGGCTCGCGCTTTGTGCTGCTGTCGGGCGGCGTCGCTCGCATCCATCGAGCTTTGGCGCAGTTCATGCTGGACACCCATATCAACGAGAATGATCTGACCGAGGTCAACGGCCCGGTTCTGGTTCTCTCGGAAATGATGCAGGGCACCGGCCAGTTGCCGAAGTTTGGAGAAGACAGCTATCAGACCCGCGAAGGCTGGTGGTTGATTCCAACCTCCGAAGTGTCGCTGACCAACATCGTCAACGACACGATGATCGAGGAGAGTTACCTGCCTCGCCGCTATACCGCGCATTCGCTGTGCTTCCGGTCCGAGGCTGGTAGTGCGGGCAAGGACACACGCGGGATGCTGCGGCAGCACCAGTTCGAAAAGGTCGAGATGGTCTCGGTCACCCATCCGGACAAGTCGGATGATGAACAGAAGCGTATGCTGCGCTGCGCCGAAGGCATTCTCGAAAAGCTGGGCATCCCCTATCGCACCGTGATCTTGTGCACCGGCGACATGGGCTTTGGTGCACGACGCACTTACGACATCGAGGCGTGGCTGCCGGGCCAAAATACCTATCGCGAGATCAGCTCGGTCTCGACATGCGGGGATTTTCAGGCGCGCCGCATGAATGCGCGCTTCCGGCCAGAGGCCGGGGGCAAGCCAGAATATGTCCATACCCTGAATGGTTCGGGCCTGGCCGTGGGGCGCTGCCTGATAGCTGTGTTGGAAAATGGTCAGAATGCGGATGGGACGGTCACCCTGCCCGAGGTTCTGGCACCCTATCTGGGCGGCAAGCTAACCCTTCAGACCAACGGCACGCTGACATAAAAAAACCGGCGCATTTAGGCGCCGGTTTCCGATCAGACAAGGCGGAGAAGTATCACTTCTTCGCCTTTTTCTTATCTTTCTTCTTTCCGGGCTTCTTGTCGGACTTCTTCTTATCAGACTTCTTATCGTCCTTCTTTTTGGCGTCCTTTTTCTTAACGTCTTTTTTGGGCTTCTTGTTTTTCTTACCCTTCTTGGACTTTTCTTTGACCTTTTCCTTAGCTTTGGAAAACACCGCCTCCATTTCAGACTTCTTCTTGGCCGCCTTTTCAGCCTTGGCCTTGGCTTTCGCCTTTTTCTTTGCTTTGGCCTCGGCAGCGGCCTGTTCTGCCGCCGCGCGCTCCTTTGCCGCCTTACGCTCGGCCTCGGCCTTGTTCGCAGCCGCATTGCTTTTGGCTGTCGCGCGCTGCACAGCCGATTTCCGCTCTGCAGGCTTGCGGGTAGCAGCGCGGGGCGCGGGCTTGGGCTTGGCACCAACGACTTCTTTCGCAGCCGCGATCAGCTTAGCCGCGCGAGTGGAACCGACCCGCGGGGTGCCGGACAGATCTTCCGGTTTGGCCTTGGCAATGGCTTCTGCTGTTTTGTAGCCCTTTGCATTAAAGGCCTTTGCCAGCGCTGGCCCTACGCCACGCACCTCAGTAACTGCGGTCATTTCGTTTCCTTTCGTTAACTCCCCCAGATTGTAAACGCACAGCACATACGTTCCTGCGAGAGCGCCAATTCAAGAATTAGATAGGAGGTTACCCGCTTTCGGCCAGGCGATGGCCTGCAGTCCGGCTGGGAAATGGGACAAGTCTTTTGGCATCTTCATCCCATAGTTTCAGATTCAGCGCCGCCACTGCCTCGGGAAACTTAATCCGTCGCGGTGTGTATTCTGGCGGCAGGTTATAGTGGCACGCGCGCAGCCGGTAAGATGGGATGCGGGCATTGAAATGGTGGATGTCATGCAATGTGATGCAGGCCACCGCATTATCGAACCACCAGCCGAAATCCAGCGCCGAGGACCCCTCCAACGCAGCCAGCTTCGGATCCAGTTCGGGGCGGCGATCCCAGTAGGTGTCTTCGAAATTGTGCTGCAAATACACCAGGAACACCCCAAGCATCCCGCCCAGCAGCGAAAACACCAGCCAGACCAGAATGCCGGTGGCACCGGCGATCAAATACAGCAGCCCCAAAAACACAACAATCGAGAGGTTGTGCAGCACCACGCCCATCACGCCGAACCGCACGGTGTTCTTGGGCCAGCGATAGCGGATGAAGTATGTGAATAGCGCGCCAACCGGCACCAGAATGAAGGGATTCCGATACAGTCGGTAAAACAAACGCTTTTTCCAATCCGCCTCGTTCCATTCGCGCAGCGTCATGGTGTGGATTTCACCGGTCTCGCGATGCTCGAGGTTGCCGATTCCGGCGTGATGCAGATTGTGGTTCTGCTTCATCACCTCGAACGGGGCAAATGTGAAGGGCGATAACCCATGGCCAGCCCATTCGTTCTGCTCGCGCGTTTCAAACAACGAATGGTGCCCGCAATCATGCTGCAGGACATAGAGACGCACGGCAGAGAAGGCAAAAACGATCCCGGCCGGGATCATGATGTACCAGCGGTCGACATAGGTGATCGCCAATGTAAGCGATGCGAAATACACCGCGAATGTTCCGAAATAACTTAGCGCGGCAAGCTTGTTGTCCTGTACCGCGTATTGTCTTGTATATTCTCTCAGATCCATCACGCCCGCTCCCCACGGAGGTCCGACCAATCACAAATTCAAAATTAAGTGCGGAGATCCCGCAAACAAGCAGCACGTGCAAAACAAATGCACGTGCTTGAATGCTAACGCGCAGAAACGGGGCTGTCACGCCCCCTCTCTGAAAATGCTTGAAATTAGCGCAGTTACGCCCGTCCCTTGAGATGCTTGGCCAGTGCGCCTGCGTTTTTCTTGCGCCGCCCTTTGTAGGGGTTCTTGTCCCCTTGCCCGCGCAAAGTCAGGCGGATCGGAGTGCCCGGCATATCAAAATCCTCGCGCAGGCCATTGACCAGATAACGCGAATAGCTGTCAGGCATCTTGTCAGGGTGCGAGCACATGACCACAAACCCCGGCGGACGGGTCTTGGCCTGCGTCATATACCGCAGCTTGATCCGGCGCCCCTGCGGGGCTGGCGGCGGGTGCTGTTCCAGCATGGCGGTCAGCCAACGGTTCAGCGCAGCGGTCGGCACGCGGCGGTTCCACACGTCATGGGCACGCAATATCGCGGCGCGCAAACGTTCCAAACCGCGGCCTGTTTTAGCGGAGACTGTGATCAGCGGCGCTCCACGCAACTGCGGCAGCAGACGTTCGAAGGATTCTTTCAGATCGCGCAGCTTTTCCTGTTTGTCTTCTTCGATGTCCCATTTGTTGACGGCGACGACCACAGCACGACCCTCACGTTCGGCCAGATCGGCAATGCGCAGGTCCTGTTGCTCGAATGGGATAGCCGCATCCAGCAACACGACGACGACCTCGGCAAACTTGACTGCGCGCAGCCCGTCGGAAACCGAGAGTTTCTCAAGCTTCTCCTGCACCTTGGCCTTCTTCCGCATCCCGGCGGTATCAAAAATCCGCATCGGGGTGCTGTCCCCATCAGGGTCGGCCCAGTCGATCCGCAAGCTGATCGCGTCGCGCGTGATCCCGGCCTCGGGGCCGGTCAGCAGTCGATCCTCGCCGATGATCTTGTTGATCAGGGTGGATTTACCGGCATTCGGACGACCAACTACAGCGACTTGCAGGGGTTTGTCAGCGGTGATCAGCGGGGCTTCGCCTTCCCCGTCTTCGTCCAGCTCGATATCGGTTTGCGGCGTCTCTTCTATGCGCGCCTCTTCAGCCGCGTCAGCCAGTGGCATCAATTGCGCATAGAGGTCCGTCATCCCCTCGCCATGTTCGCCCGACAGACGCACCGGCTCGCCAAGGCCTAGGTTGTATGCTTCAAGCACGCCCGCATCAGCCGCGTTCCCTTCGGCCTTGTTCGCTGCCAGGATCACGTGTTTGGAGCGCTTACGCAGAATCTCGGCGAACATTTCGTCCGTGGGCGTCAAGCCCACCCGCGCGTCAATCATGAACAGGCAGACATCGGCCATGTCCACTGCACGCTCGGTAAGGCGGCGCATCCGACCTTGCAAGCTGTCATCGGTTGCGTCCTCAAGACCCGCCGTGTCGATCACGGTAAAACGCAGATCGCCCAGCCGCCCTTCACCTTCGCGCAGGTCACGCGTCACGCCGGGCTGGTCGTCGACCAAAGCCAGGCGTTTGCCCACAAGGCGATTGAACAGAGTGGATTTGCCCACATTCGGGCGCCCCACGATGGCGAGGGTCAGCGACATGATATTCAACTTTCAAGACTCAAGATGCGCCCTTTAACGCATCTTGTCGTCAACGGAAAGCGTGCAGTTCGCCCTTGGTCGACACAACATACAGCGTCTGACCCGCCACAACCGGTGCCGTGGTCGCGCCACCCGGCACTTCGACCTGATGCACCAGCGCTCCGTCGACGGGATTGAAGAAGCGCAGATAGCCGTCGTTCGAAGCCACGACAAGGCGTCCACCGGCCATGATCGGGCCGTAATGGGCAAAGATCGGACCCCGGCGGCCCGGCTTGTTCTTGACAAAGCCCGGCAGATCGATGGCCCAGACAGTCGAGCCATCGGCTGCATCCAACCGTACCAACTGGCTGCGATCACTGATCAGGAAAACACTGTTCCCCGCCGGCCAGACTGTGTCAACGGCCCCCTCCGGTGCTGTCCAGTTCCGCTCACCCGAATTCCCGTCGAACGAGACCGTGCGCCCCGAATGGTTGCCGATTATGACCGAACTACCCGACACCATGGGCCCGGCGGTCACATCCACGATCTGAGCTGCCGCTCGGCCCCGACGCCCGCCTGCAACGGACGCGTTCCAGCGTAAAATACCGCCCCGGCGGAATGTTGCCGCGACATCACCCGATCCAAAGGCAAAGACTGACAGGTCCGAGGCAATCACGGGAGCAGGTGCACCCAGAACGTTGCCGACGCTCGGCGTGCCTTCGATTTGCCAGATGATCCGCCCATCCTTGGTATTCACCGCCCAACCGGTTTCGTCCCCGGCCACCAGATAGAGTATGCCGCCGCTAACCAAAGGAGCACCGCTGCCAGTTGCATTCAGACGTTTCTGCCACCTTTGCGCCCCGGATTTCGCATCGAGCGCGGTCAACCTACCGAAACCCGACGAGACATAAAGCACACCGTCGGCATAGGCGAGCCCTCCGCCTGTGGCATCCCCGTCCTTTTCATTCGGCGGGATCAGGTTTGTGCTCCAGGCGACCTGCCCTTGGGGCGTAACAGCCGAGACAATTGCCCCGGAATCGAGCGTATATATCAGGCCACCAGCAACAACAGGGTCTGCGGTGATCCGCTGTTTTCGGCTATCGCCGGACCCAATGTTAGCAGACCAAATACGCTGCGGTGTGGCACTCAGCGCTGCGTTTGTAGTGCGGAAGGCGGGTGTTCCCGCGCTTTGCGACCAGTTGGCGTTGCGGCTTTGAGCCGGAATACTGATCGGTTTGGCGCCACGGGTTTCAACGGTTTCGTTGTCGATGGAGGCACGAATATCCTCACGCTCACCCGGCAGAATGACTTCGGGTTCCTGACAGGCGCTGAGAACGGTGAGCGCGGCTGCCGCAACCGGCAATCCGAAGCCTGAGAAATAACGTGATAGCATAATCTACAAACTCGCCTGTGATGTTCCGTTTCGCTGCCGGTTAACCCTGCTGGTTCGCCACGGGCTCGGGTTCGCCCCCAAGCGCGACGATCAGTTGAGCCGCGCGCTGTTGCAGATCGACGCTGGCCTCGGCGTCCTGGCGCAACGCCTGCAAACGGTCCAAAGCGGCTTGCGTATTGCCCTCGGCCACATCGATCAGGGCCAATTGTTCTTCGGCGAGCAGACGCAAAGGAGCACCAGGTATGGCCAGCGCTTCGAACTGTTGACGACGATCCGCCACTGGCATCGTGTCAGTTTGCAGTAGCAATGCCTTGAAACTTGCAATCGCGCGATAGATTTCAGGCAAATCCCCCTGCGTGGCGATCGCGTTCAGACTGTTCACCGCATCTTGCGCCGATCCGGCCTCGGCCTGAGAGGCGGACAGCAACATGTTCAAAACCGCGTCACCGCCGACAGACGCAGCATCGATCGCCTGCAGGCTTTGTGCCCGTTCGGCCGATCCGTTTTCAGCCAGCGCCGACAGAATCGCATCACCCAGAGCCTCGGCCTGGTTGGTATCACGTGCTTTTCGGTATTCGTTGAACGCAGCGCCCCCGACAATGGCCACGACAGCCAGCACACCGACCCAGCCCCAACGGCGCAAAAGAAGGTACATGCGATCGCGGCGCACCTCTTCGGTGACCTCTTCAATAAAACTGTCGGCGTCGCTCATCCCTGCCCCCAGGCTTAAGTGTCCGGTTTTCTAGCGCCATGTCATACCCCGGCGATCAGGCCAAGCCAAGTGCCCGAATTCATACATTTGCCACCATGTGGGTGACCCTTGCGTAAAAAACTAAACCGAACTATTCAGTTCAGTATGGAAAAGACATGGCCACAGCCCCATTTTAAGGGATAGCGGCTAAAGCCGACCGCGCGAACAGATCTGGAGATTCTACCGCATGCGATTGATTTCATTCGTTAACGCCATTTTGGTTATTGTTGCGTTGTATTTTCTTGTTTTCGAGCGCGACGCGCTGTTTGCGTTTGCAGGTCGCGGAGACGAGCCATCCGAGACCGCGACCGAGGCCTCGGAATCGGTGCAATCACCGGACTCGATCGGCGTTGTCGTGCTGCGCTCGACTGCGCGCGAGATCGGCAGCGCCGTTCAATTACGGGGTCAGACCAAGGCAAACCGCCAGGTCGAGGTCCTTGCCGAAACCATTTCGACAGTCCTGTCCGAGCCCAAGCGCAAAGGAGCTTTTGTCGAAGCAGGAGATCTGCTGTGCGAGCTTGACCCCGGAACCCGGCCCGCGAGCCTGGCCGAAGCCATGGCAGCCAAGCTTGAGGCCGAAAGCCGCGTTCCCGAGGCCGAAGCGCGCCTGGAAGAAGCTCACGCCCGTTTGGCTGAAGCCGAAATCAATCTGAAAGCAGCCCGCAAGCTGTCGGAAACCGGGTTTGGATCAGAAACGCGCCGTATCTCAAGCGAAGCCGAAATGAGCACTGCCGAGGCCGGAATCAAATCCGCCGAGGCCGGTCTGGAAGCTACGCAAGCCGGGATTGAAGCCGCCACCGCAGCAGTAGCAGCCGCCCAGCGCGAGATTGATCGCCTGACCATCAGCGCACCGTTCAAGGGTCTGCTTGAAAGTGATACTGCGGAATTGGGCAGCCTGATGCAGCCCGGCTCGCTCTGCGCAACCGTCATCCAGCTCGATCCGATCAAGCTGGTGGGTTTTGTGCCTGAATCAGAAGTGAATCGGATCATTGTCGGATCGATGGCAACTGCGCAGTTGGTTACGGGGCTGCAGGTCGAGGGGCGCGTGACCTTCCTCAGCCGTTCGGCTGATGAGACCACGCGGACATTCGAGGTCGAGATCACAGTGCCAAACCCGGAACTGCTGATCCGTGACGGCCAAACCGCCAACATTCAGATCGCGGCCGAAGGGGTCAAGGCACATCTGCTGCCCCAATCCGCACTGACCTTGAACAATGAAGGTGAGCTTGGTGTTCGCACCGTGGTAGCCGACAATGTCGTTGATTTTGTTCCGATCCGCCTTCTGCGTGACACCGCTGATGGTGTATGGGTTGGTGGCCTGCCGGAAACTGCTGATATCATCGTGATCGGGCAGGAATTCGTCACACGTGGTGTGACGGTCGCGCCGACATACAGGGAAGCATCGCAATGACGGGTATCGTCAGTTGGGCCGCAAGCCGTGCCAGAATGGTGCTGGCTTTCATCGCGATTTCGCTGGTTATCGGTGGGTATGCTTATGTCGGGCTCCCAAAAGAGGGTGAACCCGACATCGATATCCCGATGCTCTTTGTGTCGGTGCAGTTTCCAGGGATTTCAGCCGAGGACAGCGAAAGCCTGCTGATCAGGCCGATGGAAACCGAGATGGCCGATCTCGACGGGTTGGACACAATGACCGCCACCGCCGCCGAGGGCTACGCAGGCATTCTGCTGGAGTTCGAGTTCGGTTGGGACAAATCCGCCACAATCGCGGATGTTCGCGATGCCATGAACACCGCGCAAGCTGATTTCCCTGATGGGGCTGAGCAATACACGATTACCGAGGTCAACTTCTCCGAGTTTCCCATCGTCATTGTTAACCTGACCGGCCCGGTACCTGAGCGTACAATGGCGCGCGTTGCCAAAGATCTGCAGGACGAACTTGAGGCGTTGGACGCAGTGCTGGAAGCTGGCATTGCCGGAAACCGCGATGAAATGCTTGAGGTCGTGATCGACCCGCTGCGGCTTGAGGCCTACAACGTCACGGCCGCCGAACTGATCAACGTTGTGCAGAACAACAACCAACTGATCGCGGCAGGTGAGGTCGAGACCGAACAGGGCACGTTCTCGGTCAAGATTCCGTCGTCATTTAAGACTGCTCAGGACGTCTATGGCCTGCCTGTCAAGGTCAACGGAGACCGCGTGGTCACCTTAGGCGAACTGGCCGAAATCAACTATACGTTTGAAGACCGCGCGGGCACGGCCCGGTTCAACGGCGAACCCACCGTCGCGCTGCAGGTCGTCAAGCGCAAGGGCTTCAATTTGATCGACACCGTTGCGCTGATCAAAGCCACTGTCGCCGAAGAACAAATCAAGTGGCCAGCCGAACTGCAGGCCGCTGTTGATGTGGGCACCTCAAACGACCAAAGCCGCATCGTCGATTCAATGGTGCGCCAGCTTGAAGGATCGGTTCTGACCGCTGTCGCGCTGGTTATGATCGTGGTGCTGGCTTCGTTGGGAACACGCGCCGCGTTGTTGGTGGGTTTTGCCATTCCAACCTCGTTTCTGTTGTGCTTCGCCTTCCTCGCGATGATCGGGGTCACCATCTCGAATATGGTGATGTTTGGCCTGATCCTTGCCGTGGGCATGCTGGTCGATGGCGCCATCGTTGTTGTGGAATATGCCGACAAGCGCATTAAAGAAGGCGTTGGTCCGATGCACGCCTATGTCGAGGCGGCGCAACGGATGTTCTGGCCGATTGTTTCGTCGACGGCCACGACCCTGTGTGCATTTCTTCCGATGTTGTTCTGGCCCGGTATTCCCGGCGAGTTCATGAAGATGCTGCCCATCACGCTGATCTTCGTTCTGTCGGCCTCGCTGATCGTGGCACTGATCTACCTGCCGGTCGTGGGCGGTGTCTCGGGCCGTATGAGCCGCAGTTTCGAGCGCAGCTCGAACTGGCTGCGAGCCCGCACGCCTTGGTGGCTGCGAGTGCTTCTGGTGCCGCCTTCACTATATATGATCTTCCTCGGCGCAATGCAGGTCTTGAACCCCAACTATCTGCTGCCCGGCGGTTCACTTTCTGGCGTGCTACTGTTTCTGTTCGGCGCCTTTGCTGGGTCGGTCACGCTGAGTGCTGCCAAGATCGAACGCGCCCCGGATGAACATGTTCATACCGCTAAAGAGCACACGCCCTTCGGTTATGTGATCAAGTTCCTAGTCGGCAATCCGGTCATGCCGGTGGTGTCCATCGCAGTCGTCTTTGCGGCGGTGTTCTGGGTCGCATTCATCATATTCCCGCAAAACTCTCGCGGCGTTGAATTCTTCGTGGAAAGCGAACCGGAACAGGCCACGGCCTATGTCCGGGCGCGCGGCAACCTGTCTCTGGCTGAAAAGGACGAAATGGTTCTTGAGGCCGAGCGCGTAATCAGCGAACACCCGGCGGTGATCAACGTATTTGCCTTTGCGGGCGAAGGCGGGCTCAATCAGAACAATGGCGGTGCAGAAGCCCCCGCCGACACAATTGGTCGCGTCCAGTTCGAGCTCATTCCTTGGGAAGATCGCCCAATCAGCTCTGAACAGATTACCGGTTGGTTCTGGGGACCGATTGCAGGCCTACTTGGCTTTGCAAAGGAAGAGGTCGCGGCGGAATATGACGGCAATTTTGTTCTGGACGAACTGACCGCAGAGCTGGCAACCCTTCCTGGCTTTATCGTTGATCTTCAGGCGCTGGAACAAGGTCCTGCTTCCGCCAAGCCCGTTCATCTGCGCATCAAAGGCGATAGCTGGGAGGATCTGACGGCCGCGACCGTCACAGCACGAGAAGCCTTTGACACCACACCCGGCTTGATCAAGATCGAGGACACCCTGCCCCTGCCCGGCATCGACTGGCAGATCGACGTGGACGTGGCCAAGGCGGGTCGATTCGGCGCGGACGTCGCAACCGTTGGCGCGATGGTACAGCTTGTGACGCGTGGCATCTTGCTGGGTGAAATGCGACCGGATTCAACCGATGAAGAGGTAGAAATCCGCGTCCGCCTACCTGATCAGGATCGCGTCCTGTCGACGCTGGATACGCTGAAAGTTCGCACACCGGACGGGTTGGTCCCCCTGTCGAACTTCGTCACCCGCAAACCCGTGGCTAAGCTCGCCGAGATCAATCGCGCGGATCAACAGCGCTACTATGACGTTAAAGCGGATGTCGAGCCTGGGCTGAGCAAGATCGTGACCACCGGTCCTGACGGTGCAGAGCTGCGTTTGGCAACCGTGCGCGCGATTGGCGAAGGTGCCACACCAACTGGCACCACGATTACCAGCGCGGACGGAGCAGAGTTCGAACTCGTTCAACTAACGGGTGCCGAGAACGTGGGTGAAGTGCGGTCCGCCATCGAAAGCGGTGACGCTCGGTTTGCCCTGATCAATCCGAACGAACGGATTGCCGTGCTGACCGAGTGGCTGGAAACCGACCCTTTTGGTCGCACCATCACTTGGGAATGGACCGGCGATCAGGAGGATCAGGCTGAAAGCCAGGCGTTCCTGTCCAGCGCATTCCTGGCAGCACTGGGTCTAATGTTCGTGATCCTGCTGGCGCAGTTCAACTCGTTCTACAACTCGGTGCTGGTGCTGCTGGCCGTGGTTCTGTCTACGACCGGCGTGTTGCTGGGCATGATGGTAATGCAACAACCGTTCTCGATCATCATGACCGGGACCGGGATCGTGGCGTTGGCCGGTATCGTGGTGAACAACAACATTGTTCTGATCGACACCTACCAGGAATATAGCGGCTACATGTCTCGCATTGATGCAATTGTCCGCACGGCTGAGGCGCGCATCCGTCCGGTTCTGCTGACTACGCTGACAACAATGGCGGGTCTGACCCCGATGATGTTCGGCCTGTCGCTGGATTTCATCGGCGGAGGGTATTCGATCGACAGCCCCACGGCATTGTGGTGGAAACAGCTGGCCACGGCGGTGGTCTTTGGCTTGGGTACGGCCACGGTGTTGACACTGATCGTGACGCCGTCATTCCTGGCGCTGCGAGTGTGGGTCACAACCTACGCGGTATGGCTGGGTAAGGCGCTGGCTCGCGCCACGGCGGGTCGATCCAGCCAAATCGCGCAGGACATGGCGATCGGCCAAAGCGCGCGAGATGTGCAAGCAGCCGAAATGATCTGGACCGATGAACAGGATAAAGCTGCCCTTGATCAGAGCGCTCAGGACGATCGCCCCGATCATCCTCCAACAACACCGTTGAAAGCGGCGGAATAAAAAAAGGCGAACCTTCGGGCTCGCCTTTTCAATTCTGGCAGAAGCGTTACTCGACGAACGCGTATTCGCCCAGATCACACAGGTTCAGACCATAGTCTTCAATTGATTCCCCGTCGCTGAAAATACCACGGATGTCATAGACACAGGTGGTCAGCCCGTCCGCAATAAGGACGTCTACTTCGTAATCCGCGCCCAGATAACCACCCTCAAGCAGGTTGCCTTCCCAGCTGCCGGACGAGGCCGGAGACACGTTGAACTCAACCAGGTCATAGCTGGTTTCGTTGATAATCAAGAATTCCAGATCCTCGGCTGCCGCCGAAGTGGCCATCAACAGTGTTGCAGTCAACGCTGCTGCTGCTCGCATTTTCATGAAGTTTTTCCTTGTCTGTGTTTCGGTCTGCAAAGTGTCGCGGCGGCGGGTCCGCGTCAAACGGAAACCGTACCACAGCAGCCGATTTTCTTTTCGAACCGATCCGCACAATCATTGGAAGTCAAGGCTGTCGGGCCTAGGCCGCTTCGCTGTCGGCCTGTTGACGGTTCCATAGCTGGGCATATCGCCCTTCGCGGCTGAGCAGCTCATCATGCGTTCCCTGCTCGATGATCTCACCACGTTCCAGAACGACGATCCGATCGGCCTCGGCAATGGTGCTAAGGCGGTGTGCGATGGTGATCACCGTCCGCCCCTCACCCGCTCGGGCCAAAGCATCTTTGATGTCCTGCTCGGTATCCGTATCCAAGGCTGACGTCGCTTCGTCCAACAACAGGATCGGCGGGTTTTTTAGCAAGGTTCGGGCGATGCCGACGCGTTGCTTTTCACCGCCTGATAGTTTCAGGCCGCGTTCGCCGACCTTGGTATCGTACCCTTCTGGAAGGCTGACGATGAAATCATGAATCTGCGCGGATTTGGCGGCGGTCTCTACATCCTGCTGGGTCGCACCTTCTCGCCCATAAGCGATATTGTATCGGATCGTGTCATTGAACAGGACCGTATCCTGCGGAACGACGCCGATTGAGGCATGCAGGCTTGACTGGCTAACATCGCGCACATCCTGCCCGTCGATTTTCAGCGACCCGCCGGTGACATCGTAGAACCGAAACAGCAGCCGCCCGATTGTGGATTTCCCAGACCCGGTGGCGCCGACAATCGCAACGGTCTGACCGGCTGGTACGGCCAAGGAAACGCCCTTGAGGATTTCGCGATCAGGCTCGTATCCAAAGCGGACATCTTCAAGCGTGACCTCCCCACCATTTACCTTCAGGTTCGGGGCGCAGGGTTTGTCCATCACTTCTGCTGGCTGTTCCAACAGATCAAACATCTGCCCCATATCCACCAGTGATTGACGAATTTCGCGGTACACCGTGCCAAGAAAATTCAGCGGTACGGTTATCTGGATCATGTAAGCATTAACCATCACGAAATCGCCGACGGTCAGCGCCCCCTTCTGCACGCCCATTGCAGCCAGAACCATCACGCCAATCAGGCCACATGTGATCAGGAACGACTGACCAAAATTCAGGAATGCCAGCGAATAGGCCGTCTTCAGCGCGGCCTTCGCGTAACCTTTCATCGAAACATCATACCGTTCGGCTTCGCGGGTTTCGGCATTGAAATACTTGACTGTTTCGAAGTTCAGCAGGCTGTCGATGGCGCGCTGGTTGGCCTCGGTATCCTGATCGTTCATCTCGCGCCGCAGCTTCACGCGCCACTCGGTCACCGCAAAGGTGAACCATATGTAAAGCGCAATCGTCACCGCAACGACGACCAGATACCAGACGTCGAATAACCATAGCAGGATGATCGACACCAGAAGCAATTCCAGAATCAGCGGCCCGATTGAAAACAGCAGAAACCGCAACAGAAACTCTACGCCTTTCACGCCCCGCTCGATTATCCGGCTGAGACCACCCGTGCGCCGGGTCACGTGATAGCGCATCGAGAGCTGGTGAATGTGCTGGAACGTCTCAAGCGCCAGCGCTCGCAGCGCGCGTTGCCCAACCGGTGCAAAGAACGCATCCCGCAATTGCTGGAAGCCAACAGTCATCATGCGGGCCACACCATAGGCAACGGTCAATCCAATCGCACCCAACGCAAGCGGCGGTACACCTTCGCCCGCCAAACCATCCACGGCACCTTTGTACAGGATGGGAGTATACACAGCGATCAGCTTGGCCAGCACCAGCATCGCCATCGCCAAAATGACACGCCGTTTCACCCATGGCTCGTCCTCGGGCCAAAGATAGGGCGAAACCTTGCGGATGGTTCGCCAGCCCGAACGATGCTCGTCCGTGTCGGTTTTGATCGCGGATGGTTGTCTCATCACGTACCTTAACTGCGGTCAGAGAAAAGCCCTGGCCCGGGTTGGGCCAGTGGTCATGTTTATTCAGGAATGGTGAAAATCTGCCCTGGATAGATCAGGTCAGGATCACGGATCGAATCTTTGTTAGCCTCGAAAAGTTTGACATACAGCACACCGTCACCAAACCGGTCGCGCGAGATCGCCCAAAGCGTATCACCCTTTTGAACCGTGACCGAGCGGATCGCCGGAGCGTCGGTTGAGGCCTCACCCGGATTGGTGGTTTCGGTCGCGCGCAGGACCTCGACGGGTTCGCGTTTGAACGGCGTCTCAAGCCTGCTGACCACAGTGCCATCAGGGGCAACCTCATCCACTCTCAGAGTGTAAACTCCGGGGTCAATGCCCTCGACCTCGCCGCGCCATTGCCCGTCAGTCGCTGGTGCAATGTCGGCCACAAGCTGGTTGTCCAGATACAAGCGTACGGCCGATCCATCCTGTGCCCGCCCGGTCAATTCCACATCACCCGCGTCCGAATAGCCAATCGTGTCCAGGGCAATCTGCTCTGGCGGCGTATCCTGAACAGTGGGTGCTTGCAAAAGTTCAACCCCTTCTTCGCCCGAGCGCAGGATCGCAACTTGCTGGTCAGGCGCGTCGCCTGATTCCGGCTGAGTTTCAGTCGCGGGCGCGGTCTCATTCACAGGTGGCGTTGCGGCACCTGCAACTTCTGGTTCATTCTCTTCGGTTTCAACTTGGTTGGCTGCTTGCTGATCGGTTGTTTCCGTATCCGTCGTCTGTGCCTCGGCAAACTCTTCGACCGGCTCATCGGCAGCGGGCTCCGACACGGCCGGTGGGGCCGGTTCGGGCAGCGCCGCGATCAGATAATCATCTGAACGGCTGGTGTCTTCGCCTTTCCGGGTCTCAAGAACAAGCCCGCGAGCGTCGTCTGCAAACGGGATCGATACAAACTCGGCGAACTGGCCGCTGTCATCGACGGTGAAGCTGTGAACAGTCTCACCGTCCAGCAGAACACTGACCTCGGACCCCGGTTCGGCATTGCCGGATAGTACCGCATTTCCATCGGACTCAACGAATATCTGATCCAGAACCGGCGCGGCCACAACCGGAACATCCGCATCTTCGCTATCCGGAGTTTGATCGGAAATCTCGGGCGGTGTGTCTTCAGCAACAGATTCGCCGGCTTCCGCCGCCTGGCGTTCGGGCTGCGCCTCCGCTGGCTGGGTTTCCGGCTCGGCGACCTCCGCAATCGGCTCAGATGTTTCGGTTGCTTCCTGCTCAGCCTGCTGTTCCGGCTCGCCGAACAGACCGGACAGGTACAACCCGCCCGCAACGAGCACCACAACGATCCCGGCAACCAGCCCCCATATGAAGGTACCAGAACCTCCGCTTCCCGATTTGGCGTTCATTCTTTTCCTTTCACTCCGCCCGGGAAATGCCCAGTTTGGCGCGCATTTCATGGAGCGGTTGAGCCAACCTATCAATCCCGCTATCAGGGGTCAAAACCCCTAACACAAGAGCAGAGAGCCCTACCTATGTCCCAGAAATCCGTCTGTGTGTATTGCGGGTCACGCAATGGTGTGAATCCTGCCTACTCCGCCGCTGCCCACAGCTTTGGAACCTTGTTGGCCAACGAAGGCTGGCGGCTGGTCTACGGGGCCGGAGATGTGGGTCTTATGGGCGAGGTCGCGCGGGCGGCACAATCGTCCGGCGGCGATACATTTGGGGTGATCCCGGTGCACTTGCTTCAGCGCGAGGTCGGCAAGACCGACCTTACCCGGTTCATCGTGACCGAGACGATGCACGAGCGTAAAAAAGTGATGATCATGAACGCGGATGCCGTAGTTGTCCTGCCCGGCGGCCCCGGATCATTGGACGAACTTTTCGAAGCACTGACATGGCGGCAACTGGGGCTTCATGACAAACCCATTCTGGTGATGAATGTTGACGGGTACTGGGACACGCTGCACACGCTGCTGAATCAACTGATCGGTCAGGGGTTTGCAGATGGTTCTCTGGCAGAATTCATCACCTGGGTCGACACACCGGATGCGACCATGTCCGCGCTTCGCAAATTACTGAACTAAGAAAAACTGGCAATCGGGCGGCGCAAACCGCCCGAGTCTCAGTATTCGTTTAGGCAGGTTTCGCCAACCGAGTCTTCAGTATCCGTTCGACCTTGTGCAACGGGTGGTTTGTGAGTGTTTTGTCGACTTCGGCCACAACCTTTGCCAGCACTTCACTGTGCAGCCGACGGCGCAACAGGCCCAGAACATGCGGACTGGCAACCAACACCAATCGTTTATAGGCCCCTTTCAGCCCCTTGCGATTCAGAAGGTTCGCCACATCCTGAACGAACAGAGATTTTGCGTGGGACTTCCATGTCTCCTCTTCAACTGCAGATTTCTGGTTCGGTCCCGTATCGGGTCGCCGCCCTGCCCTGTCACTTGGCTTGGTCGGTGCTGCGTCCTGTTCTTCGACCGACACGACGACCAAGTTGGGGTCCTGTGCGTCCGTGATATTCTCCATCACCAGCGCTTTTTCCCCATCGGCGATGATAACCCATGTTCCCTGTTCAAGTGCAGCCATTCGTGATCTCCTGTATCGCTTAGGTTGGCCTTCGCCTGTCCCTTAGACACACCTGTTTAACGATGCGGCGTTGGTGTTTCGCTCGCATTTTGATAGGTTTTTGGTTGATTGGCGGTACTCTCCCTCCGCCTACTTTACGTAGGTGCTGAAAGGCCGTGCACAATAGGTGGAATAATGAAAGTTGACGTACCGGCAGGTTTTTACCGGCCACCCATCAATTCATAACAAAAAGCCCGCCAGCATCACTGCCAGCGGGCCATTCATTAAGTTCTACCAAGTGGAAATCACATCCGCGAGGCGACGTTTTCCCAATTTACAAGATTGTCGAGGAAGTTCGACAGATACGCCGGACGCTTGTTGCGGAAATCGATGTAATACGAGTGCTCCCACACATCACAGCCAAGCAGTGCGGTTTGACCGAAGCACAGCGGGTTCACGCCGTTTTCAGTTTTCGTCACTGCCAACGAACCGTCGGCATTCTTGACCAGCCACGCCCAGCCGGAACCGAACTGACCGGCACCGGCAGCGCTGAACTGCGACTTGAATTCGTCAACCGAACCGAAGCTTTCGGTCAGAGCCTTCTCCAGCTCACCGGGCATCGCGTTGCCACCGGGGCCCATCATCTCCCAGAACTGGTTGTGGTTCCACAGCTGGCTGATGTTGTTGAAGATACCGTTCTGCGCGACGGCATTTGCGTCGTATGTGCCAACGATGATCTCTTCCAGTGACTTGCCGTCCCACTCGGTGCCGGCGATCAGCTTGTTGCCGTTGTCGACATAGGCCTTGTGGTGCAGGTCATGGTGATATTCCAGCGTTTCCGCGGACATACCCTTGGCTGCCAGCGCGTCATGTGCATAAGGAAGATCAGGAAGTTCAAAAGCCATCTCGGCCCCCTGTTGAAAATGAATGTTGCGGTTCCAAAGGTTAAATGCTTTGACAGCCGCCGCAGGTCAAGGGCCGCAACACAAAAACCCGGAGGTCCGCGATGCTGACACAGGCGCGCAAAATGTTCTATCGCGCCCGCGGATACTATGCGGGCAACTTGAACGGTGAACCCTTTCGCCTGGACCCCTATCACTCGAAATTCTGGCGCAAGGTATCAGCCGGGGAGTGGGAACCTGAGACATTTTCGGTGCTGGACCACTATCTGTCGCCCGAAAAGGACTATCTTGATATCGGTGCATGGATCGGCCCCACGGTCCTCTATGCCGCGCGCCGCGCTCGCCATGTGTGGTGTTTTGAGCCTGACCCAGTGGCTTACCGCCATTTGGTCTGGAACCTAGAGCTGAACGACATCCGAAACGTATCAGCCTTCAGCATCGCCTTGTCAGATGGGTTTGGAGTGACACGAATGGCTTCAGCGCACGGAGAGGCAGGCGATTCAACGTCATCATTGCTCCACGAAGGAAGCCATGGCACCGACGCACTTACCATCGGTTGGGATCAATTTTCTGAATCCGTCGACCTGACTGATGTCTCTTTGGTCAAAATGGATATCGAAGGCGCTGAATTTTCGGTCCTGCCTTCTATGCTGTCTTGGTTAGAAAAAGATAACCCTGCGCTGTTTCTCTCAACGCACGCACCTTATCTGAGCGTAGACAACCGCAGCGCGGCCATGAAAAAACTATCAGAAGACCTGGCTTTCTATCGCCAATGCCACGACCCACACACACGCGAAACCGGTGAGTCCGCCCTCACGGGCCAGCGTGCACTCACTCAGTTCCCGACATTCCTGTTCAGCACGACCCCCTGAGACCCGAACCAGAGATCCGACCTTCATCTAAACAGAAATATCCTGGGAGTGAGGCCGCAGGCCGAGGGGGCAAAGCCCCCTCACCCACATATCATCAGGCGATCAGGGCTTAATAAACCCCGACCTCGCTGCCGGGCTGCGCCGCAACCTTCAGCAATTTGAACGCATAGTCCGCCGCAGAGCGGAAGCAGACGATGCGGAAAGTCTCAGCGTCGTCCATCCAGAAGGCACCTGCCACCTGCGCCAAACGCGAACGGCGGATCTGGCCGGGTTGGAATGCCTCGGCCGACAGCTCAACCGGAGCCAGCTTGCCCAATACCTCGCGCGTGTTCGCGCCCGAAACGCGGAATACGGCCCGCGCGTCGGAGACGTTGACCGCCAGTGCGTGCGTACCACTTAGCGCGTTGGTCATCGCGGCGAGTTTGGCCTCGACCTCGGCATAAGGCACAAGCACCAGCAATTCGTCGGTGGACATCCAGCAAACACCGGTGTCGCCATTCACAAACGCTTCACGCTGACCGGGCACTTTCTGCCCGGTGGCGTCTTTGACAACCTTAGCCAGTACCTTATCCGACAGATCACCGCGCAGTGTGATCATGCCCTGTAGGCCGCATTCCTCGATCTTGGCGATGCCATCATATGAGGCGTGGTTCAGTGCGCTGATGGGTTCAGACATTCTGCTTCTCCCCGTCCTTGTCATAGAAGATCGGGTCCACGATCTTGGCCTTGTAGGTTTTGCCGTCAGTGCCCGGGAACTCGACCACTTCGCCCATCCGGTCGGGGCCGTGTTTGATCAGGCCCATGGCGATGCCTTTGCCCAGATTGGCCGAGTAGTAGGTCGAAGTTACGCGACCGATCATGTTGCGCTGACCGTTCGCATTCACGCCCTCGCCCACCGCATAGGCACCGTCCGGCAGAACCGATCCATCCACAGTCTCAAGACCAACCAGTTTCCAGCGCTCAGGATCGGCCATATGGGTCCGCGAATGGGCGCGTTTTCCGAGGTAATCCTCTTTCTTTTTGGACAGCGCCCAGTGCAGCCCCAGATCCTGCGGGATCACGGTGCCGTCGGTCTCATCGCCGATCATGATAAAGCCTTTCTCGGCACGCAGAATATGCAGACATTCGGTGCCGTATGGCATCACTCCGAACTCCTGCCCTGCCTCGATCAGAGCGTCCCAGAACGCCTGACCTTGGCTTGCAGGGACCGCGATCTCATAGGACAGCTCACCCGAGAACGAGATACGGTAGGCCCGCGCGTCGAATGCGCCGATCTTGCCATCGCGCCATTCCATGAAGGGCAGCGCCTCTTTCGACAGATCCATGCCGCCCAGCTTCTCAAGTACCTTGCGGGCGTTCGGACCTACCACGGCGACCTGCGCATATTGCTCGGTGACGTTCGCGACGTAGACTTTCCAGTCCCACCACTCGGTCTGCAGCCATTCTTCCATGTGGCCATGGATACGCTCGGCCCCGCCGGTGGTGGTGTGGCACAGCCACGTGTCCTCATCGATGCGGGCAACAACGCCGTCGTCGATCAGGAAGCCATTCTCGGAACACATCAGGCCATAGCGGCATTTGCCGACCTTCAGCGTGGACATCATGTTGGTGTACATCATGTCCAGGAACTTGCCTGCGTCGGGGCCTTTGACGATCAGCTTGCCGAGGGTCGAAGCGTCCAACAGCCCGAGGTTTTCGCGGGTGTTTTTAACCTCGCGATTCACCGCATCATGCACGGATTCTCCGGGTCGCACATAGGCATAGGTTCGACGCCAATGGCCGACCGGCTCCCAATCGGCCCCGTTCTTATCGTGCCAGTTATGCATCGGCGTTTGACGGATCGGCTGGAACACCTCACCACGCGCTTCACCACCAATCGAAGCCATCGAGATTGGAGTATATGGCGGGCGGAAGGTGGTGGTACCGACCTTCGGGATCTCCGAATCCAGCGCATCAGCAAGGATTGCCAGACCGTTGATATTACTCAACTTACCCTGATCCGTTGCCATGCCCAGCGTGGTGTAACGCTTGGTGTGCTCGACACTTTCATAGCCCTCGCGCGCAGCCAGTTGCACGTCCGAGACCTTGACGTCGTTCTGGAAGTCCAGCCACGATTTCATGCGCAGATCAATCTCGGCATTAGAAGGCATGAGCCAGACAGCGGCCATTGGGGCCTCGGCCGTAGTCTCACCAACTGGCGCTTTGGTGCGCTTCGCGGAGAACCCGGCCGCCTTCGCTGACGCTTTGCCGGCAGTATCTGCATCCTTCAGGACATCCCCCAGGGCCAGCGGGCCGTTCGAAGCCCCTGCCGCCAGAACAAAACCTTCACCGTCTGCCCCCAGCGGAGGACGTGAAGGATCGGGGCGGAAATGCGCGTTCGCCTCGTCCCAGATCAGCTTACCGCCGCAATGCGACCACATATGCACGACCGGAGACCAGCCACCTGACATGGCAATCGCATCGCATTCGACCTCTTCCCGGGCGCCTCCGATCCCCTCTTGATTGCAGATCGCAACTTTCTTGACCCGCTTGCCGCCTTTGACCTTTGCGATCGCCTTGCCCGGATCGACGCGGATACCCAGCTGACGCGCCTCTTCGGCCAGAGGTCCGGCGGTGTCGCGCGCATCAACCACGCGCAGGACATCGACACCGGCCTGTTTCAAGGTAATTGCAGTCCGGTAGGCGTCATCATTGTTGGTGGCGACAATCACACGCTCGCCCGGCGTCACGCCCCAGTTGACCACATAGTCGCGCATGGCAGAGGCCAGCATAACGCCAGGCACATCATTGCCTGCGAATGACAGCGGACGCTCGATGGCACCGGTCGCGGTCACGACCTGCTTCGCACGAATGCGCCACAGGCGGTGACGCGGCCCCTGAACACCCGGTTTGTGGTCTGTCAGACGCTCATAACCCAGTACATAACCATGGTCATAGACCCCCGCACCCATGCAGCGATTGCGCATGGTGACGTTGTCCATTGTTTCGATTTCGGAAACCAATTGTTCCACGAACTTATCCACAGGCTCACCATTGATGGTTCCGCCATCAACCGGAGCACGACCACCCCAGTGCGCAGTCTGCTCGATCAGCATCACCTTGGCACCGGTTTGGGCTGCCACCTTGGCGGCCTGCAAACCCGCGATACCACCACCAATCACCAAGACATCAGTGAAGGCGTAAAAATGCTCGTATGTGTCCGCGTCACGGTTGTCCTTGTCGGGCGCTTTGCCCAAACCCGCCGACTGGCGAATAAACGGCTCGTAAACATGTTTCCAGAACGGTTTCGGATGGATGAACATCTTGTAATAGAATCCGGCTGGCAGAAACCGCGACAGATGCGTATTGATCGCGCCGATGTCGAACTCGAGGTTCGGCCAGTGGTTCTGTGACGCGGATGTCAGACCATTGAACAGCTCTGTCGTGGTGGCGCGCTGGTTCGGCTCAAACCGGTTGCCCTCACCCAGACCGACCAGGGCGTTTGGCTCTTCCGCGCCACTGGCGACCACGCCGCGCGGGCGGTGATACTTGAACGACCGGCCCATCATCATCTGATCATTTGCCAGCAAGGCAGACGCGAGCGTATCGCCCTCGTAGCCCTGCATCGAGGTGCCGTTGAAGGTGAAGTTGACCTTTTTCGACCGATCAATCAAACGGCCATGTTTTGCGAGACGGGTGCTCATGATGCGGACCTTTCGCAGGCGGTATTTTGGATGGCTGTACGGATCATTTGTACTCTCTCCACGTCCAGCCGGGACGCTTGGCGTTGATGGCATCCTTGATCTCTTGCGGCGGCTCGGTTGTCTGCGCCGGATAGGTGCCGAAGACCTCAAGCGTGTTCGTACAGCGCGCGGCGTGGAACCACTTGCCGCACCCATTGGCATGGCGCCAGCGTTCGAAATGAACGCCCTTGGGGTTTTCGCGCATGAACAGGTAGTCGTGGAACTCATCATCTGACGAGCCCGGGCCATAACGCTTCAAATGCGCCTCGCCACCTGCAGCCAGTTCAGTTTCTTCGGCTTCGACGCCGCAATAGGGGCATTTCAAGATCAGCATGTGATCATCCTCTTGGCAGCAGGCGAGACGTATCTGCCTGCAGATTCTGCGTGACGGGCGTGCGAGATTTTTCGACGAAAAATCTTCATCAGTGCGCCACCCCGGCCGCGACGCTTTCGTCGATGAAGCGGCCTTCTTTGAAACGATCCAGCGAGAAGGCTTCGGTCAGTGGTGAATGCCCCGTGGCCATCAGCTGTGCCATGCCCCAGCCTGATCCCGGAATGGCCTTGAAGCCGCCGGTGCCCCAGCCTGCGTTGATAAAGCAGCCATTAAGCGGTGTTTTCGACAGGATGGGTGAACGGTCGCCGGTCATATCCACAATACCGCCCCACTGGCGCAGCATTTTCAGGCGCGAGATCATCGGGAAAGTTTCGACCAATGCGCGTACCGTTTCCTCGATATGGTGGAAGCTGCCGCGCTGGGTATAGTTGTTGAACCCGTCTGTGCCACCACCAATCACCATCTCGCCCTTGTCGGACTGAGACATGTAGCCGTGTACGGTGTTCGCCATCACAACGACATCCATACAGGGTTTGATCGGCTCGGACACCAACGCTTGCAGTGCAACGGCTTCCAGTGGCAGACGGAAGCCCGCCATCTCAGCCAACTGGCCAGAATGCCCCGCAACCACGATGCCCAGCTTGTCACAATCGATGGCACCTTTTGTGGTATCGACCCCGACAACACGACCGTTTTCGGACCGGACGCCGGTGACTTCGCATTTCTGGATGATGTCCATACCCATGGCCGAACATGCGCGGGCATAGCCCCATGCCACCGCATCATGGCGCGCGGTCCCACCACGTTCCTGCCAAAGCCCGCCCAGAACCGGATAGCGCGGACCTTCCAGATTAATGATCGGCACCAGTTCTTTCACACGCTCGGGCCCAATCCATTCGGTCTGAACACCCTGCAGCGCATTCGCATGCGCAGTACGCTGATAGCCGCGAATCTCGTGCTGGGTCTGCGCCAGCATGATTACGCCACGCGGGCTGAACATGATGTTATAGTTCAGCTCCTGGCTCAGATCTTCGTAGAGACCGCGCGCCTTTTCGTAAATCGCCGCTGACGGATCCTGCAGATAGTTCGATCGGATGATGGTCGTGTTCCGACCGGTGTTGCCACCGCCCAACCAGCCTTTTTCTATTACGGCAACGTTCTGGATGCCGTAGTTCTTGCCAAGATAGTAAGCTGTTGCCAGGCCGTGACCGCCGGCCCCGACGATAATGACGTCATAGCGCTTCTTAGGCTCCGGCGAACGCCATGCGCGCTCCCATCCGGTGTGATAGCGCAGCGCTTCGCGCGCTACAGCAAAGGCTGAGTAGTGTTTCATGTGCGAATCCGTCCGGTCTTCGATGATTGGGCGCAGGTATGCCGTGCCCGTACATTTTAACCCTGCCGCGCAACGCCGCAATAATGCACTATTGCGACATGAGCGCCCTTCGCGGCTATTTGTCCCTTTTTTCCATGCGCCGACAGGTCTAAGTCAGGGCAACCATTTTGGAGGGACCATGCCGTTCTGGGTTCTCATCTTCTTGATCGCGCTGCTGATCGCGATTTTCCTGGGTTACACGATGCTGCGCGGTCGTCGCGGCACCGGCCCGACAGCTGCTTATGATCTGCGGGTCTATCGTGAACAGCTAGCAGGCGTTGACAAAGACTTGGCGCGCGGCGTGATCGCGAAAGCTGATGCCGAGCGTGTACGCACGGAAATCTCGCGCCGTATCCTGGCCGCAGACGCGCAGATGCGCAATGAAGACAAAGGCACCGGGCCATCACGCTTGGTTACCATAATTGCGTTCCTCGCCATGGCCGCCGTTCTGGTTGGTGGCGGGTTGGCGATGTATCGCCAGTTGGGTGCTGCCGGTTTCCCTGACATGCCCCTTTCAATTCGTCTGGAAATGGCAGAAGACCTGCGCGAAAATCGACCCAGCCAGGCTGAGGCCGAGGGCATTGCCACACCGGTCCAGACGCCTCCGCTGGACGAAAGCTATGCAACTTTGCTGAACCGGCTGCGCGAAACAGTGGCCGAACGCCCCGATGATCTGCAAGGCCATACCCTGCTGGCACAGCATGAAACCAACGCGGGGAACTTCAAAGCAGGGTATGAGGCACAAACCCGTGTGATCGAACTGTCGGGTGACAACGCGTCGGCTCAGGCCTATTCGGATCAGGCAGAGATGATGATTTTGGCCGCTGGCGGCTACGTCTCACCGGAAGCGGAAGCCGCCTTGCGACAGGCGCTTGAGCGCAATCAGCGCTTGGGTCCTGCCCGGTATTATTGGGGGCAGATGCTGGCACAGACCGGGCGGCCTGATATGGCCTATCGCGTTTGGGTCGAAACCCTTAACGACGCCCCGGCTGGCGCCCCATGGGCGAATGCCATCCGGTCACAGATCGATGAATTGGCATTCCGCGCAGGCGTGTTTAACACACCCGACTTTTCTGCTGCATCCGGCCCTAGCCAGGACGATGTAAATGCCGCTGCCGAGATGTCGCCAGAAGAACGACAAGAAATGATCCGCGGCATGGTCGATGGCCTTTCGGACCGCCTTGCGACCGAGGGCGGGACACCCGAGGAGTGGGCACGCCTGATTGCCGCCCTGGGCGTGCTGGGCGAAGGCCAACGCGCCATCAAAATCAGGAACGAAGCCAAGGAAGTATTTGCGGGTAACGCTGAAGCGTTGGAGATGATCGACGCTGCCGCGCTGCAGGCCGGAATCGCTCAATGATCCACGACGCGTTCGAAGACTTCGCAGCATCCCTGCCCCCAATGTCAGCCCTGATGGGGCTGGATCTGGGAGAAAAGACCATCGGCGTTTCCGTCTCGGACCGGATGCGCGGCGTGGCCACCCCGCTTGAGACGGTACGACGCAAGAAATTCACACTGGATTCCGCGCGTTTGATCGAGATTGTGACCGAGCGTGAGATCGGCGGCATTATCCTCGGACTGCCGCGCAACATGGATGGCAGCGAAGGGCCGCGCTGCCAGTCAACCCGCGCCTTCGCACGAAACATGACCCGCTTGACCGATCTGCCCATCGGTTTCTGGGACGAACGACTAAGCACCGTTGCGGCAGAAAAAGCACTGCTTGAGGCGGATACGACACGAAAACGTCGCGGACAGGTTATTGATCACGTAGCGGCAGGTTATATTCTGCAAGGCGCGCTGGACAGACTGCGCTTTCTTTGACGGATCGGAAAACGCCCATGACGAATATGGTTTGGAAACGGGACGAGGTCGAAAGCCCTTGCATCCAAATCTGCGTCGTTCATCCGACCGAACGTATCTGCACCGGCTGCTACCGCACCATTGACGAGATCACGCGCTGGTCAAAGATGGACAGCACCGAACGGGCCGAAATCATGCAGGATCTGCCGGAACGCAAACCCCGTCTGGCAAAGCGCCGTGGTGGCCGTGCCGCCCGGCTGCATGGGTCCTGATCCGCAAGCCTAGTATTTTGGTCTCCGCGTAGGCTTAAGATCACTCAGAGATTCGTGATCCCTCAATTCAGAACCGAACAGTTTAACCAGCTCGTTCTGGGTTGTCGTCTTGGCAGGTCGCGGGCGCAACTCAGCTTCCAACTCATGGCTTTCAGCCTGTTCGGGAGTGTCCTTCGAAAGAATGCGCTTTAGTACTGAGCGAAAAATCATTGCTCTTCCAATATGTAATAAACGACGCGCCACTGCGGGACCGTTCCGAACACCGAGGGGGAAGAGTCCGGAAGCTGTGTTTGAGTGAGTGGTGGCCCACAGCGACGCGAAACAGCTTGTTGCCTCTCCCTCTAAATCCGGGACAGGTAAGGACTTTTTAAGTTATTTGACCGACCAGTCAATAATAGCGCTAACTTAAAGTTGCATTCCGTAACGTCAACGCAAAAAAGAACAATGCCTATGATTACAAGGCATTGTTTCTGAACCATTTTTAGAGCATTTAGCCAGTCGCAAGCCAGGTTTTTGCATTCTCGTATTCCTCAGCCGGGAAATACTGGGTCCGCGTTCCCAGAACATGGCTGGCCATGCGTTGCGCCATTTTTTGCCATGTCTTGTCACCGACAATCGCTGCACGATCCAGCATCCCAATATGACCAGCCGCCAGTCTGAAATGGGCTGCCATTGCAGTCAGACCCTGCCAACCATCGAACTCGCGCAGATCGATCAACAAGCGAAACCCGTCACGTTCGCGCAACAGCGCATCAAGATCGGTTTGAGCCTGACCGTATTCCTGCGAATCCAGTTTGCCCATCAGGCTGATCTGCACGCAAGGTCCGCCCAGATCCGTCACGTGGATCGCCCCGAGAGATTCGCGCATCCAGCGACGCGCTTCCTCCACCTCATCCATTCCAAAAACGTGCACCGGGCAAGGCAGGATCGGGGCAGCCAGGCGGACGCTTGTTTGCACCCATCCCTGGTCCGCCACAACGCCAATCCGGTCGAATCCGCGCCAATGGCTGAGCCCCAACTTGGTATCAGACCATGCGGCACCCAGATCATATCCCTTGAACTCGGACCCAACGATCGCCAGCAGTCGTATTGCGTCGTGCTCTTCCAATGCGGCCTCAATAGCGGGAACAAGCGTGCTCGCGTAATCTGCGCTAGTGACCTCGCCCGAAAGCTCGACCTCAATAAGGGCACCATCTGCATTCGTGTGAACCGTAATCATCGAACCAACTCTCCAAAGCCAAACAATGGCAGGAGGTTACGGGGATTCGAGCCATTGCGCTACACCACCAGGCAACTGAGGGCGGAAATAGGCGATCATCCGTCCATCCGGTCCAGCGCTGGCATTCGGACCCCATGGTGCAACACCATGCAGACAGTGGCGGTGCAACAGATAGGCTTCGCCTGGGCGTGCTGGTAGTTCGAGGCGCGGACAGGTCTCGAATACTTCGCGGCGCGCAGCCTGATAGACATCTGTGATATCGGCCTCGCCCAATTCATGCCGCGGCACCTTCTTCATCGCGGACCGAAAAGCATCGCCGAGGGTTTTGTGGCTTCCCTCCCACAGCACCATTGGTGCTGCGTCCACACTGGCCTCGGTAAGTGGGATACCCAATATCCAGGCATGAGGTTCATCCACCCGCCGTCGTCGATCAGGGCCAGCTGGCTTGAGCCCGTCCACATGCGCCGCATCTCGCCGCGCACGATACCGCGCCGCAGCCTCGCTTTCGCCACACCGGGGTTGAGGGTAGCCCGGATATATTACCGACACCTGCCCTTTGTGCAGATCAATCGATCCAAACTGCTGGTGTGCCAGTTCGATGGCCGCGCCCGCCAGTGCAGGCGAACCCGCGACCCTGCCCTGCGCATCATTGTCCAGTGCATCAACGCCAATGAACCACGTGCCATCGCAATCGTGCCAAGCTGCATGAGCCGGATCGCTGACGGACGCACGCGCAGTGGGAAGAGCGTGCGCCACCCAATCCGCCAACGCTCCATCATAAGGAAACTTTACCCAACCTAGCTCGTAAAACGACGCTACCACCCCAACGCCTTTCTCAGCATATTCAGAGCAACCAGGGTAAGGAATACCGCGAAGACCCGCCTGAGCGGCTTCGGATCCATCGCATGCGCCAGCTTAACGCCCCACGGGGCGGTGATCATAGTCATCGCAACGACGATACCGAAAGCCACCAGATTGACCGCGCCAATGGTCAGCGGCGGGCGATGCTCCGGAGCGATGTTGAGAAACAAAAAACCAAGCACCGACGGTACAGCGATGATCACGCCAAAGCCCGCTGCGGTCGCAACCGCCCGGTGGATCGGAGTGTTATAAAGGCTCATCAATGGAACGCCGAAACTGCCCCCGCCAATTCCCATCAGTACCGACAGAAACCCGACCGAAGGCGAAAGCACAGCGCGGCGCAATCCCTTGGGCATTGCATCCCCCAACCTCCACTCGGATTTTCCCAAACCAAGATAGACGCCGATGACCATGCCAAGCATGCCGAACAGCGCCTGCAAAAACTCTGTCCTCAGAGCTGAAGCCACCAGAACACCGATCACCGCACCCACCGCTATGCCTGGCCCCCAGCCGCGCAGGATGCCCCAATCCACCGCGCCTTTCTTGTTATGGCTAAGAACCGATCGGATCGACGTTACAATGATCGTCGCCAGCGAAGTTGCGAGGCATAGCTGCATCAGCTGAGGCCCGCCATATCCAAGTGTCTGAAACGCATAGAAAAACGCGGGCACCAGAACGATTCCACCGCCAACGCCCAAAAGTCCAGCCAATACCCCGGCCAAAGCGCCGATCACAAGCAAAAGGCCCAGCATCTGGGCCAGCAACATCGTCTCGGGCATCATTCCCCCATAGCGGCTCGAAGCCGTCTTAGCCTACCTGTTCCACCTGCGATAGCGCAGCGACAGAGTCCAGAGCCTGCAGGATCACTTCTGTGCCGGCATTCTCGCGCACAGCACCTTCGGAGAGCATCCGCCGCCATCCCCGCGCACCGGGACGCCCCGCGAACAGGCCCAGCATGTGCCGCGTGATCTGGTGCAATCGACCACCGTCGACAAGATGCGCCTCGACATAGGGCAGCATATTTTGCACCACTTCAATGGGATCCGCGACGCTGCCCGTTCCAAAGATCAACGGGTCCGCAGCCGCCAGAATATCTGTCGGTTGGTGATAGGCGGCACGACCGATCATGACACCATCAAGCCCAGCCTCCAGATGCTGTTGCGCCTGAGTAAGCGACGTAATGCCACCATTGATCGAGATGTGCATGTCCGAAAAATCAGCCTTCATCCGATGCACCAGATCATAATCCAGTGGCGGGATATCTCTGTTTTCCTTGGGACTTAACCCCTGCAACCAAGCTTTGCGCGCATGGATCGTGACACGTTGGCATCCGGCCTTGCGAATTTGATCGAGGAATGCAGGTAGCACTTCTGAAGGTTCCTGTTCGTCAACACCGATACGGCATTTCACCGTGACTTCGACCTTCACTGCCTCGCGCATCGCCGCAACGCATTCCGCGACCTTTTCGGGTGCGCGCATCAATATCGCACCAAATGTCCCTGATTGCACCCGGTCAGACGGACACCCACAGTTCAAGTTGATCTCGTCATATCCGGCTTCAGCGCCCAGCATGGCCGCCTGCGCCAATTCCTGCGGGTCAGAACCCCCTAGCTGCAACGCAACCGGGTGCTCCTGAGGATTAAAGTCCAGCAGATGCAGCGCGCCGCCGCGCACCAAAGCAGGCGCTGTGACCATTTCAGTATAAAGCAAGGTCTCAGAACTCAGCAAACGATGCAGAAACCGGCAATTCTTGTCGGTCCAATCCATCATCGGCGCGACAGAAAGTCTCGCACTTCTACGGATGTCTACAGGTTTCTTATCCGGCATATCTTGCTCATGTCATCGGAACGCAGCTTTCGCCAAGTACCGGGTATACAGAAAGACCTGCAACCGGCAAACCGTTCTTGGGTTTTGGGAGATGGTACCGCCTCCCTGGCTTGAACAGGGGACCTCTGGATCCACAATCCAGCGCTCTAACCAACTGAGCTAAGGCGGCACTTGTGAGGGGCGATTTAGCGAAGGCGTACGGGGATTGCAAGGGGATTAAAGCTGAATTCGCCAGCTTTGTTCGACCAGATCGACACCGAAGGAATGCACCGGCTTGCTGTCGACAAGCTCCCACCCAAACGTACGATACAGCCCGCAAGCGGCGGCGTGACTCTCATGGGTCCACAGCACCATCTGGCGATATCCTGCGTCGCGGGCGAAACCCATGCAGGCAGTCAGTAGCCGCTTGCCCAGCCCCTGTCCACGAGCCTCGGGCAGCAGCAGAAACAACCGCAGCTTGGCGGTTTGATCATCCAGCCTGACACAGAAAATACTACCCAAACGATCCCCGTCGCACTCGGCGATCCAGCCTTGTTCGCAAGTTGGATCATGATCCGCGATGAATTCCGTCAGAATGCGGGCAACCAGCGGGCCGAAACTGTCATCAAACCCTTCGTCGCGGGAATAAAGCACTCCATGCTGTTCAACCAGCCACGGCGCATCCTCGGCGCGGAAAGGTCTGAGCGTTGCCGTCTCCATGCCCTATCTGAACTCATAGTCGGCTTGATTCTCAACCCATCGCGCGTTAGCACCAAAGCGCATTTCCCGGAGGCGAACATGAGCATCAATACCGAACGCGATATCGAAGCGAACCTGCAGATCGGCCCCACCGATCATGGTATGGTGCGGCTGTTCATTGAAGGTGCCGGTATTGAGATTCCAATGGATTTCGACCCCGAAGAGGCCGAAGAAATCGCCGAGGAAATCCGCGCCGCAGCCCAAGCCGCGCGCGCCATCAAAAGCTAAACCCTGGGGTCGCGCAAGGCCTGCAACCGACGTGCAGAATCCATCGCGAATTTCTGAACCATCTTTTTGCGCCGCGCCGGGGCCAGCTTGCTTTCTGGCCCCATACGGATGATTTCGGCATCATAGGCATCGGCGATGATCAAGCCTGTTTCCGCAGGCAGAAGCTCGGTCGGGAAATCCGTATCAACCGCCCAAAAGAATCGGTCACACCAGTCAAGATAGCCCTGCCATTTGGAATCCGACTGATAATCGGCGCGGCTGGATTTACACTCGACCACCCAAATCTCACCCTTTGGGCCCAACCCCATCACATCGACCCGCAGCCCTCGGGTAGGGACAAATTCTTCAATCGAAACATAGCCGTGGGTCAACAAGTGACGCGAAACACCACGGGCCAGCTTCTGTCCAGGCTGCATAATTAGTGTCATTCCGAGAATGTGAACAATTCATGAACAAAAATCAAGCAGCTTGACATAGTACCATTTGGTATCGCAATAATATGAAACCAAATGGTATCTAATAAGAGGTGCCCGATGAATACACAGACCCAAAACGCATTTCGCGCCCTGGCGGACCCGACCCGCCGCGACATCGTTCAGATGCTAGCAGCGCAGGATATGACGATCGCTCAACTAACCGAACGTTTCGACATGACCCGCGCGGCCGTCAAAAAGCATCTGACCGTTTTGTCCGACGGAGGATTGATCACCGTCGAAGCTCGTGGACGCGAACGCATCAATCGCCTTGAACCCAAAGGAATGGCTCCGGTTCTGGACTGGCTCAGCTACTTCGACCGGTTCTGGGATGATCGCCTCGCAAATCTGAAAAAAGCTATCGAAGGGAATAAGAAATGACAGACGCAGTTTTGCAGAAAACAATCTTTCTCCGCGCCACACCGGAAGTCGTTTGGGACTATTTGACTGATCCCGACCGGTTGGCCGAGTGGTTTCACAAACCCGAACGTCCCCTTGCTGCTGGACAAAAGCTTGAGATGTTCGGGACGACCAGTGGCGACCTTCTGATTTGGGGTGAAGTGCGTGAAGCGAGACGTCCAGAGTATCTTGAATATACATTCACCATAAAACCGATGGGCGGCGCCGAAAGTGTGGTCAAGTGGACGCTGGAACCCGTCGCCGGCGGTACACGCCTTGGACTGCTGCACGAGGGCTTACCTCAAGGGGCTGACGCCTTTGGCCTGATCCTTTCGCTGGATGACGGATGGGATGAACATTTCGGCAAGATGCGCACCGCATTGCACGAAACTGTTGATGCTTAACCCCTTGTGCGAACCTGCTTCAGGCCCTACTTAGGCCCGTGGCGGGTTCTGCCCTTCTTGTGACAGGTAGCATTCTGGTGGCCTTAAGCAATTCCGAGGGGGCTGGCTCTGTTCAGGTCCTGGCCTGATTACCTGGCGCCCACCTGTACATACAGGTCCTCGGGAATCAAACCGCACGGTTGACTGGTGGTCCCGCCACATATTTACCTAATAAATCAGCGCCCTGCGCGCACTTCCTGTTTGATCGGCGCAGGCCTCAAACCATGAGCAATCGGTGTTCCACCACGTGGTTTGTTCGGCTTCTCAGCCATGCACATGATCGCATAGGCGAACTGCACACCCGCAAAGACGATCCCGTTCATGAACCAGATCATGGCCAACGCGATCAGACCAATTTCCGAACTGGTGATCAGATGCCGTAGATTGGCCACGTTGAGCGCCAGCAGCACCCCGACAAAGACGGCCGAGATCACAAAGCCCCAGATGACTTGCGTAATGTAGAGACGGACCAGTTTGGGCATGGCGAACCTCCTTGCGCTGTGATGGTGAGTCTAGCGCATGCAGGGTCGCGGTAAAGGCGTCAGAACGCCTCGGGCTGGGCTTCGCGCGCCATGTGATCCAACACAGCGTTCACGAATTTGGGCTCTTTGCCTTCCGGGAAGAACGCACGTGCGACATCGACGAATTCGGTGATCACGACCTTTGGCGGCGTGTCGCTCTGGGTCAACTCAGCCCCGGCCGCGCGAAACACAGCGCGCAGGGTCGGATCGATGCGCGCAATGGGCCATTTGGCGACCAATGCACGATCGGTCATCTGGTCGATGGTGGCCTGATAGTTCACGGCGTCATCCACCAACTTACGGAAGACACTGATATCGCCATCCAGCATCTCATCCCCCTCGTAGACCGCGCCAAACCGATGATCCAGAAACTCATTCACAACCTGTTCAGTCGTCTGGCCCGACTGCTCCATCTGGAACAGTGCCTGCACGGCATAAAGCCGGGCGGCGGATTTCATAAGGCGTTTCTGGTTGGCCGGTTTCGGCGCGTCTGTCTGGGTCATGCTGTCGTGGGTCCGTTGCTGTCGCCCGCCACAAGGATGGACTCGGACGGTGGCTTGAAGCCCACGCCCTTTTTGGAAGAGCCCCACTTACGGCTGAGCGCGATCAGATGCAAGGCCGCAGCCGCCGCTCCACCGCCTTTATTCATCTTTTCGGGGTTTGCTCGTACCTCGGCCTGTTCGTCGTTTTCGACAGTCAGGATGCCATTGCCGATCAGCAGGCCCTGCAGGCCCATCAACTGGATTGCACGGCTAGAGTCGTTGCAGACGGTTTCATAATGCGTCGTCTCGCCCCGAATGACACAGCCCAACGCGACATAGCCGTCGTAGTTGCACTGACGGTCGGCCATGGCGATTGTGGTCGGGATTTCCAGCGCACCGGGCACTTCGACCACGTCGCAGGTTCCGCCTGCGGCCTCGATCTCAGCCTTGGCACCAGCGACCATGTTGTCGGCGATGGCACGGTAGAACGGAGCCACCACCAGCAGCAGTTTCACCGGCTTGTCGAAGCTGGGAGTCGGCAGAATGCCATGTTTGTCTTTTTCAGCCATTATCAGTCTTCCTTGAGGATCGAGCGGGTGCCGACGATTGACAGTCCAAACGCGTCGAGCCCCAGATACACGGTTTCAGGCGAGTCTGTCAGCAACACCAGTTCCTGAATACCCATCTTGGACAGAATCTGCGCACCCAGACCGGTTTGCTTGATCGTGCGCGGGCCTTCGTCGTCTGCGGCATACAGCGAATTTCGCGGCTGACGGAAAAGGCAAACGACGCCGCGCCCCTCTTCGGCGATCTTTTCCATCGCGCGGGGCAGCTCTCGTGAAGATTTCGGGCCAAGACCCAGAATATCGGGCGCTTCATGCAGGGCGTGGGTCCGGGTCAGGACCGGCTCGGGCGTTGTGATGTCGCCCTTGATCATGACAACGTGTTCGATACCGTGGGTCTGGTCGGTGAAAATCCGCATCTCCCACGCGCCACCATATTCTGATGTCACCATCTCGCGCGAAGTTTCCACAACCAGATTGTCGTTGCGTGAGCGATAGGCGATCAGATCACTGATCGTGCCGATCTTCATGTCATGCTCTTTGGCGAAGGCGACCAGATCAGGCAGGCGCGCCATTGTGCCATCGGGCTTCATGATCTCGCAGATCACGCCCGAGGGGTTCAGCCCGGCAAGACGCGAGATATCAACGGCGGCCTCGGTATGCCCCGCCCGCACCAATACCCCGCCCCTTTTGGCGCGCAAGGGGAAGACATGGCCTGGGGTCGCTATGTGAGCCATAGTGTTTTGCTCGTTGATCGCGGTCGCCACCGTTAGTGCGCGATCAGCGGCCGATATTCCCGTCGAAACTCCCTCGCGGGCTTCTATCGACACGGTGAAGGCTGTCTCATGACGCGACGAGTTGTTCACCGCCATCATCGGCAGGCCCAGACTGTCGATCCGTTCCGCCGTCATCGGCAGGCAGATCAACCCGCGCCCATGGGTCGCCATGAAATTGATCGCCTCCGCGTCAGCGAACTCGGCCGCGATCACCAGATCACCCTCATTCTCGCGGTCCTCATGATCCACAAGAATGTACATCCGGCCCTTTCGGGCCTCGTCTATGATTTCCTCGATCGGACTGATCGCCTCGCGCAATTGGGCCTCTACCGGTCCGGGGGTTTCAAAACTCATAGGGCAGCCTTTCGCACAACGGGTTTGAATGGCGGGATAGACCAGAGTGGACGCAAAGACCAGCCTGTAAGCACTGTGAGATAGATTGATATGCCCAGCGCTATAGGGCCAGCGATGAAATCTGGTGCCAACTCAGTTTACCAATCCTATGCGCCAGTTTTGACTTAGGCCTTTTCTGAGCATTGTTGCCAATAGCTGAACCTTTAGGCCGGTTGCGTGAACTTTGTCCACAAATTGCCCCAATTGGGCCCTTGGATCGCCTGATATCCTGGGCACCAGTCATTGTATAATGTCCTAGCTAGACGAGAATTTGAGCCCAGTGTCTAAGACCGCTGATCTGCCCGCTGCAAATTTCGTGCGTGTAAGCGCCCTTCGGCGAAACAGGCTGCTGCTATCACTCATTGCACTGCAGATGGTCAATGCCATTGCCGTTAGCATCTATGTAGGACGGTCATATTGGGATTTTTCGACCTCTTCCCTGATTGTCATCTCAGTTCGTCTGCTTGGTTTCATGTTCGCAAATTTCGTACTTTGGCGACTTGGCGTTGCCATGTTCGTCGTGCGACCCAAAAAGCCAATTCAATGGATGTTGCAAGATCTGCGATCCAAAGTGGCAGATGTTGAAAAAGCGACCGATGCGGTTATCTGCTTTCTCAGCATCGTCGCTCTTATCCTGACCTATACCTTCCTGAAGAACGAAATACATGCTGTGAATCCGACACTCTGGGATGAGCAATTTGTACAATGGGACCGGTTTCTGCACGGCGGCGTCGATCCGTGGACCTTGCTATGGCCCATTTTGGGATCCCCGATCGTAACCACTGCGATAAATGGCGCCTATCACATCTGGTTTCCCATGATTTACATCGCGGTTTGCGTCGCCTGTCTGGACCGCAGTGACCCGAACCGCAGCACCGTTTTTCTGGTAGCGTTTGCTCTGTGCTGGTTTGTAGGCGGCAATGTGATTGCAACCATCTTTGCCTCGGTTGGTCCCGTTTACTACGAACCCTTCAATCTTGGCTCTGACTTCGTTCCGCAGATGGAGTTGTTACGCAAATCACACGAAATCAGCCCGGTCTGGGCGCTGAATGTGCATGAAATGCTGTTGGATGGTTATCGGAATAATGGGCTAGCAGGCGGAATCTCGGCGATGCCCAGCATGCATGTTGCCTCTACTGTGCTGCTGGCGTTCTACGGCTTCACCTATTCGCGTTGGCTCGGCTGGGCGCTGTCGGTGTTTGCCTTCATCATCTTATTAGGCTCGGTTCACCTCGCCTGGCACTACGCCATCGACGGGTATGTCTCAATCCTGCTGGCTTCATGCTTCTGGTGGCTGTCCAAGAGGCTGACGGCCAAATTTGGACCTTCCACCTGAAGGTCAGGACATCTCGGCCAGTCGCGCGACGTATCGGGCCAGAGTATCGATCTCAAGGTTCACGCGATCACCAACCGAGACGTCACCCCATGTGGTGACCTCTTTGGTGTGGGGAATGAAGTTGATACCAAAGTCACACCCGTCCACATCATTAACCGTCAGCGATGTGCCGTTCAGCGCGACGGACCCTTTCGGAGCGATAAACCGGGCCAGATTGGCCGGCGCCCGCAATGTCACCCGCGTGCTGTCACCCTCGTCTATCACAGAGACCACCTCTGCCACGCCATCCACGTGGCCCGAGACGATGTGCCCTCCCAATTCATCCCCGACTTTCAAGGCACGTTCCAGATTGACGCGCTTGCCCACCTGCCAACTGTCCAGATTGGTTTTCGAAACCGTCTCAGCGCTGATCTGCACATCATACCAATCATCGCCCAACGCGATGACGGTTAGGCAGACGCCATCACTTGCGATTGAAGCGCCAATATCAATGCCCGCCGTTTCATAGCTTGTCTTGATCCGTGCCCGCAGGTCGCCCTGCTGGTCCAGTTCGGTAACGGTGCCAATATCGGTGACGATCCCTGTGAACATATCATTAACCCTCTGAACCTAGCTTCAATAGCCGAGGTAAAGGCACGCAGCTCTACCGGCAAGCCCTGCCTTGCCGTGAAAACGACAAAGAGGCATAATTTTATACAAACGCACCACAAGGCCACTAGACGAGCAGATTGCATGGCACCCTTGACCGCTTGCCCCGACCAGCGTGTGTTCCTGTTTCTACAGGGACCGCATGGTCCGTTCTTTAACGCGCTTGGTCGGATGCTGCGGGCTGCGGGTGCTCAGGTCTGGCGGGTCGGCTTCAACGCGGGCGATCAGGCTTTCTGGGGCGACAAATCCAGTTACATTCCATATCGCGGCGCGCCAGATGATTGGCCGGAGACCTTAAGCGAATTGCTCACCCACTATGATGTGACCGATATCGTGCTCTATGGCGACACCCGGCCCGTGCATGCACGAGCAGTTGAGATTGCCAAAGCACACGGGATCACGGTTCATGTGTTTGAAGAAGGCTACCTGCGCCCATGGTGGGTGACGTATGAACGAAACGGGTCGAACGGAAACTCACGCCTGATGGAACTGGATGTGGCGCAGATGCGGACGGCGCTGGAACAGTCCGAAGGGCACGCACCCCCACCGCCTTCCCATTGGGGCGATATGCGCCAGCACATCTTTTACGGTGCCCTCTATCACTGGTTTGTGCTGTTTCTGAACCGCAGATATCAGAAATTCCGACCCCATCGAGAGCTGCCGGTCTCGAAAGAGTTTCGTCTATACTTCAAACGCCTGACACTGATGCCCATTCACAGGCTACAGCGGGGCTGGGCCACAGCTCAGGTCAGGTGGAGCGGTTTTCCCTATCACCTTGTGCTGTTGCAATTGGGGCATGACAGCTCGGTCCAATATCACTCGGATTTTTCCGGTATGTCCGATTTTCTCGAACAAGTGATCGCCGGATTCGCCAAAGGCGCCCCTGCGCATCACCACCTTGTCATCAAGGAACACCCGCTTGAGAACCACCGTGAACCGCTGCGGCTGCGGGCGCGCCAGCTTGCAGCACAGCACGGCATCACAAACCGAATTCACTATGTGCCCGGTGGTAAGCTGGCCAGGTTGCTAGACGATGCAAAATCCGCCGTGACGGTGAATTCCACGGCAGGCCAGCAGGTTCTATGGCGTGGCATACCTTTGCGAATTTTTGGGCAGTCGGTTTATGACAAGCCCGAATTCGTATCTCGGCAATCGATTGAGGCATTCTTTGCCCAGCCAGATGCCCCGGGCGGCAAGGCCTATCGGGCCTATCGCCAATTTCTTCTGGAAACCTGCCAAGTCCCCGGGGGGTTCTATTCTCGCCAAGGGCGTCGTCAATTGCTGCGGCGGGCGGCTGACATGATGCTATCGGCTCAGGACCCCTATCAAGGGTTGCTCTCCGATAAAGAGGCCACAACGCCACAGTTGCGCGTTGTTGAATGATCGCGGGCAACCTGCTGCTGGATGTTTCGAAGCGATGCGGGTAACCTTCACAAAACAAAGACGATTGAGGTAAATCGGCAGTGCAGCGCTTTCCTACCCGATGGATCCGGGGGGTTTCCCTTGTGGCGACCCTTGGCCTGCTGGCAGCATGCCAGCTTCCCAAATCCGGGCCGAACAAAAACGAAATTCTAGCCGGGTCGGTCGAAAACGGGGGTAACGCCTTTGTGGTTGAGGTCGACGACCGTGTTGCGCGGGCCACATCGGTGATTCCGCAATACGGGTTTTCGAAATCCTTCCGCAGCGCGCAAAGCGTCGCATCCGATACCGTACGCCCCGGCGATATTCTGAGTCTCAGCATCTGGGAAAATGTCGAGGATGGGTTGCTAAGTTCCGCAGCCGGTGGCGCAACCGTTCTGGATCAGGTGCAGGTCGACAGCGAAGGTTACATATTTGTTCCTTATGCAGGGCGGCTGCGTGCAGCGGGCAATACGCCCGAACAGCTCCGCACGTTAATTTCCTCGAAGCTGGAGGAACAGACTCCGGATCCGCAGGTCCAAGTGTCGCGCACTCCGGGCGATGGGTCGACCGTTTCTCTGACCGGAACTATCGGCGCGCCGGGAATCTATCCGATTGAGCGACCAACTGGCTCGTTGTCGACCATGCTCGCGCAAGCTGGCGGGGTGGCAGTTGCATCCGATATCGCATTGGTCACTGTGATCAGGGGCAAGCAAAGAGGAACCATCTGGTACGACGATCTGTTCCGCAACCCGGAAACCGATATCGCCCTGCGCGGCGGCGATCGCATTCTGGTCGAACAGGACAGCCGCTCATACATCGCGCTGGGTTCGACCGGCGGGCAATCCCGCGTGGCCTTTGAAAGTCAGGACCTATCCGCCCTTGAGGCGCTGGCACAGGTCGGAGGCCTACAGCCGCTATCCTCAGACCCGACCGGTATTTTTGTTCTGCGTGAGGAACGGCAGGATGTGGCGCGCAATGTCATGGGACGTCCCGAGCTACAGGGTGATCAGCGCATGATCTATTTGCTGAACCTGACCGCGCCCAATGGCCTGTTCATCGCCCGCGATTTCGTGATCCGAGACGATGACACGATATACGTCACCGAGGCCCCATATGCACAGTGGAGCAAATCTGTCTCGCTGATTGCTGGAGGTCTGACGCCATTTGCGAATGTGGCGACGCTTACGGGTAACTGATGAATGCTCTCTGAATCGGAGAACACGGCCGGGGGCGAACGCTCCCGGCTTTTTGTTTACAACGGTGGGTTCCTGACACAGTCGCGGCTGCGTCGTATATTGTCTCTGGCCGGGTATGACATCCGGCTTGGTCTGCCACAGCCAGACGATCTGGTCGGGGTCTGGGGCAACAGCCCGACAGCCCATCGGGGAATGGGTATCGCGCAGAAACGCGATGTGCCCGTCCTGAGGGTCGAAGACGCGTTCCTGCGGTCTCTGCACCCTGGACGAAGCGGTGAGGCACCCATGGGTCTGTTGTTGGATCGATCGGGTCTGCATTTTGATCCGAGTGTGCCTTCGGATCTGGAAACTCTGTTAGCCACGCATCCGCTGGATGACACCGCCCTGCTGGATCGCGCGCGAGGCGCAATCGCGCGCATCCGAGAGCTGCATCTGAGCAAATACTCGGCCTTTGACCTTGATCTGACGCCTCCCGATCCTGGCTACGTTCTAGTGATCGACCAGACGCAGGGAGATGCTGCCGTCACCGCAAGCAACGGCGACTATGCACGGTTCCGCGAGATGCTGGTCATCGCGCAAGAGGAAAACCCCGGTGCGCGCATCCTCATCAAAAGCCATCCTGAAACCACGGCAGGCCACCGCAAAGGCTATTTTTCCGATCAAGACCTGAGTGACAGGGTGTCGATCCTGGACAGCCCCATCAGCCCATGGTCGCTGCTTGAAGGGGCCATCGGGGTTTACACGCTGTCCTCGCAGATGGGATTTGAGGCGATATTGGCCGGGCACAAACCTCGCGTGTTCGGGCAACCATTCTACGCTGGGTGGGGGCTGACGCAAGATGATGCACCCCTGCTCCGTCGCCAACGGAATCTTACGCGGGCGCAGCTTTTTGCAGCTGCGATGATCTTGTATCCGCGTTGGTACGATCCCTACCATGATCGCCTGTGCGAATTGGAATGCGTGCTCGATACGCTTGAGGCGCAAACCCGGGCCTGGCGGCAGGACCACAAAGGCTGGACCGCCTCCGGGATGCGGGTATGGAAACGCCGCCACCTGCAACGCATTTTCGGCCAGCACCATAAGGTGCGTTTCGTGGCCGAGCAGCCAGAGAACACCAAACAACCCCATATGGTCTGGGCCAGCCGAGCCGGTGAGACGCTGAATGCAACCCGGATTGAGGATGGCTTTTTACGATCCCGCGGGTTGGGCGCGGAGCTGGTTCCACCGCTGTCGCTGGTGACCGATGATATCGGCATCTACTACGATCCAACGCATCCCAGCCGCCTGGAAGAATGGATCACCACGCGCGAAACCTTGCGCCCTGATCAGAGGCTCCGCGCCGAGCGGCTGACAGCCCAGCTGCTGACCGAGGGCCTAAGCAAGTACAACATCGGCCACCCCGCCCCGGACCTACCGGAGGGGCGTCGCGTTCTAGTGCCAGGTCAGGTTGAAGATGACGCCTCGATCCGAATGGGAACAAGCAATATCCGCACCAATCTCGATCTGCTGCGAGCGGCGCGCGAGGCCAATCCCGACGCTGTGTTGATCTATAAACCGCACCCGGATGTCGAAGCTGGTCTGCGCGACGGCAAGATCGAAACTGATCTGGCCGATGTCAATGTAGAAGGCACCGATCCTTCCACCCTGCTTGGACAGGTGGATGAGGTCTGGACTATGACCTCTCTGCTGGGGTTCGAGGCTTTGCTGCGTGGCGTCCGGGTCACCACTCTCGGTGCGCCGTTCTATGCCGGTTGGGGGCTGACGAGTGATCTGGGGGCGGTGCCTGCGCGACGTGGCGCGCGGCCTTCGTTGATGGGATTGGTGCACGCAACGCTGATTGACTACCCCCGCTATCTCGATCCGGTGACGGGACAGACCTGCCCCGTCGAAATCGCGGTCGAACGGCTTGCGCAGGGTACGCCATCCCCTACCGGACCCGTAAATCGCATCTTGGCCAAATTTCAGGGCGCACTGGCGACGCATGCGCATTGGTGGCGCTGAAGGCTAGTGCGTCACGCGCGCCCAGCGATGTAGGATATCGCCGCCAACGACCTGTGTTTCGATCAGATCAAATCGGGGGGCAGTATCCAGAGTATCAAGCCTCAGTGCCCCGATCGCGGACAGACCTTCGGCCCCGATGGTCAGCCCCGCTGTAAAACCGACCAACTCATCGACCAGATCGCCCTTTAGCAAAGATGCAGCCAATGCTGATCCGCCTTCGCAAAAGACACGCGTCAATCCGGCCTGCCCAAGCTGCTGCAACAGATCAGCCGCATCCACGTGATGACCATCCAGCGCACAAGGGATCAGACGGGCACCCAACCCCTCCCACGCACGCGCACGCTCGGGGTCTGGATGGGGGCCGTGACAGAGCCAGACAGGGATATCGGACGCGGTTCGCGCAAGTTGCCCCATCAAGGGCAAATCCAGATGACGCGAGACCACCACGCGCACCGGCTGATGCTGCACGCCCAGATCACGAACCGTCAGCGACGGGTCATCGGCGCGCGCTGTCCCTGCCCCAACCATCACCGCATCGTGGCGCGCACGCATCGCATGCACCGCGCGGCGAGCATTTGGACCTGTGATCCACTGACTGTGCCCGGTTTCCGTAGCAATCCGTCCATCAAAGCTGCTGGCCAGTTTCAAAGTCACAAACGGGCGGCCCTGCTCGGTTTTCAGGAAAAACCCTGCGTGGTCGCGTGCTGCCTGTTCCGCCAGAACACCGGTGGTGACCTCAATCCCGGCCTCGCGCAACATGGCAAACCCTTGCCCTGCGACCCGAGGATCGCTGTCTTCGATCGCCGAGACCACACGGGTAACACCGGCCGCAATCAGCGCTTCGGCACAGGGCGGCGTCTTTCCGTAGTGTGAACAGGGTTCAAGCGAGACATAGGCGGTGGCACCTCGCGCGGCCTTACCCGCCTGCGTCAGAGCCATAGGTTCTGCATGCGGACGACCCCCGGGCTGCGTCCAGCCGCGACCAACGATGCGTTCATCGCGCACGACGACACACCCGACGGACGGATTCGGCCAGCAGGTGCCTTGGCCGCGCCGCCCCAATGATAGGGCCAGCGCCATATATCGCTTATCTGTATCGCTCACTCATCCGTCGAAGGTTGCGGCGGGCGCAACTCGTGGACAAACTCCTCGAAATCATCGGCCGCCTGGAAATTCTTGTACACACTCGCAAAGCGAACATATGCGACCGTATCAATCCGGGCCAGCGCTTCCATTACAATTTCACCGATTTTATTCGAAGGGATATCGGTTTCCCCCATGCTTTCAAGACGGCGCACGATACCGGAGATCATCTGATCAATCCGATCGGGATCAATGGGCCGCTTCTGCATCGAAATACGGATCGAGCGTTCCAGCTTGTCGCGGTCGAAGTCTTCGCGCTTACCGTTGGTTTTGATGACGACCAGATCACGCAGTTGCACGCGTTCATAGGTGGTGAACCGTCCGCCGCAGGCCGGGCAGAACCGCCGTCTGCGGATCGCGACGTGATCCTCTGCCGGGCGTGAATCTTTGACCTGAGTATCGATATTTCCGCAAAACGGGCAGCGCATCCGCCGTCTCCTCGTCCCTAGCTGGCCACTTTTTGTAAGCGCTGCGGCTTACTTATCCACAACTATAGGACAGCCTCTAGAGTTTGGGTAGTCGGAATTTTCCACCCCAATATAAAGCGTCACCCAAAATGCGCAGCGACCTTTCTTTCATGCGGCGCGTTGCGGTGTTCAAACAGATATATCCCCTGCCATGTGCCCAGCGCAGGTACCCCATCTGACACCGGTATCGACAGCGATACAGGCATCATCGCGGCCTTGATATGGGCTGGCATGTCGTCCGGCCCCTCATAGGTGTGGCGCAGATAAGCCATCGACGGATGATCCGATTGCGGCACCAACCGATCAAAGAATGCGCGCAGGTCAGTCTGCACCTCGGGGTCGGCGTTTTCCTGAATAAGCAGCGAACAAGAAGTGTGGCGTACAAAGAGCGTCAGCAAACCGTCCGAAACCGGCCTCAGCCAACTGCGCACAGGGGCGGTAATCTCATAGAGCCCCACGCCCTGTGTCTGGATCGAGAATTCTGTCTGCATCGCAGGTCAATTGATAAACGGACGGACGCCGCACCGCGCATTTGCGCCCTGTACCGACATGCTGTCACCCGGCTGGAACCCGGCTGTGACCGAAAAGCTGCCTTTCTGCGGGACATTGGCGGGTTGTTTCAGTGTGAACTGTACCGCCGTCCGGCGTCCCGTTGTCACGCTGGGGCCGTAGCCGCGCAGAACGTAGATTTGTTGCTGCCACCCAGCACCCAATTTCCGGCGGGCAAAATCAGCAGCGGCGCACCAATATCCATCAGTATCCTGACGTGTCCTTGGAATGACCTCGAAGTCTGTGCCGCTCATCGGTTCTGTTCGATAACCGTTCGGCGCTGCATCGACAACGCCCGCAGAGCTGGTCATAAGCAGTGCTGCAAATGCGCAAAGTATTGTCTGTTTCATTGTGACCATCTTCCTGTTTCCATGTGAAATATAGACTAGTGCGTCGCCATCGTCAGCACAGCGAACTAACGATCATGTCAGCTTGACCCACGTGGTTCGTGAACAGGCTCTAACCATCCCTCATAGCGGATCAAGCGCCCCAATCCCGGTGCTGTCGCCGAAATGTCAAAGCGAAACCTCAATTGTGCGTCCTCAGCCTCGGTCGATCCGGAAGGTGGCAAAAGAAACCCCGGACACGGAATGCCAAATAAAGCGAGGCGGCGGATCTCAATGGTCAGCCCCTTATCAGTTCGCACCGGCTGCAACCATATTGTCAGCCCGCCGATCTGTTCCCGCACCATGCCACACAGCGGATCAAAAGTGATCCGTGAACGCGTTTTGTGGCCTGCGAAATCCCGTTCCCATTGCCAATATGCGCCGGACTTTCGAATCGTAAGGGTGACCGGCAAATCTTCGCCCGCAGGTGGAAATCGTCCGATGCGAAGTGCCAGAGCGACCAAAACGCCTCGGCCACGCTGAATGCTGCATCGACCAGAGTAGCGACCTTCCCCGCTGTGCAAATCCCTGACCAATCCAGGCACAGCTTCATCTATACCCAGCGCCTGCAGGAATGGATCACGATCAGAATCCATCTTGGGCAAACCGCGATCTGAGAGAAGGATCAGGAACCAGGCACTCATCCCGCCGCCAAAATAGCGCATATCTGTTACGGGCAATCATCCGGTACAGCGGGTTCTTCAGAAACCTCGGCAGGTATCGACACAAGGACAATACCCGCCACGGAACATATAATGCACGCATCGCAGCGGCAAATGCGTCGAGATTTTGGTGCACCTTTCCTTTGACGATCACCAAATTGGTTTCAAATTCGTCTGTCGGCAGGTTCAGGAGAGTATAAAGCTGCTGCCCAAGCGGTGACTGCGCAGTTGCAAATAGAAATTTCTGATCTCGATCATGGCGCAACATGAAGTGAAAAAACCCTGAACACAGCACGCATTCACCGTCGAAGACGATCAAATCTGTATCGATGGAAAGATCATCAGCCACGAGAGATCAAGAAATAACAAAAGGTTCCCCGTGATGCTGTCACGTCGAATGCGCCGCAGCAATGCGACATGACTGACCAGAAGAATGAGAGGGGCGTGCCGGGGAACCCGTTGAAACGGCTTGGTGGACCGCTCGCTCAGGCTCTGACCTTTTCCCCAAAAGGCGCTGACCCGACAACACCGGTCATGTAGCTATTGGCCAAGGCTACGGACATGGCCATTTCTGCCATATCTTTGTGAGTTGCGGTCAATTCCTGGGTATCAGCACCGAGGCTGGCGCATTGCCACGGTTTGCCGCTAGGGTAACGGTATTACAGTAACGCGTTTTTTGGGCTGGGTGATGGACGTCGACATTTCACGCATTCAATTGCTGACACGGACCCTTGAGGATCACGCAAGCGCGACCGTGGTGGAACAGGTCCTGAGTGACTGCGCATTGACCCGCAGCGATATTGAACCGCCTGCCAAAAGGTACAGCGCCCACAAAGAAGCGCTGTTTGTCCGACACGCCTGCGATGCACTTGGCGATATCACCTTTGGCGCGCGGGCGGGTCTGGAATTCAGTTCTTCTTCCAGCATTACGGCCTATATCAGCAAATACTCTCGTGATCTGAAGCAGGTGATCGAGAATACGGCGCGGTTTCATGGCATTATCGACCCGGCCCTGGCCTTCAATCTGCGCCTTTCAGGTAACGCTGCCTCGCTTGAGGCCGATTGGAAAGACCCGAGCTTTTCCCGCTATCATCGGCGGACCGAGTTCCTGCTGTTTGGCGCCATCGCCCGGATGCGGGCGTTGACTCAGTTGAATCTGAATCCGATTGAGATACGGTTTCAGCACACAGTTGGGCAACACCAAGCCACCTACCAGAAGATCGGAGGTTTCCCAGTTACCTTCGGGGCCGAACGCTTGGAAATCATCCTGTCGCTGCCCTCGCTGGAAACACCGATCCCAACTTACGACCCTAGCCTGCGCGCGCATTTGGTTGAATTTGGCGAACGCCTGCTGGCCGAAAGACAGTCGCCAAGACAGAAAACCCGAGCACAGATCGAAGGGTTGATCACAGATGCGATGCCGGGGGGAATCGTACAGGTGGACGACGCCGCCTCCCAGCTCGGCCTAAGCCCTCGAACATTGGCTCGCCGCCTGGCTGACGAAGGCACTTCATATCGCGAGATTGTTGAAGATTTACGATGTGACCTGGCGCAGACCTTTATCAAGAACGGTATGCATCTGTCCGAGATCTCGTATTCGCTCGGTTATTCCGATCAGGCTGCGTTTTCCACCGCCTTCAAACGTTGGACGGGTCAGGCCCCGACTGCTTTTCGCAAACGTGTCTCTCATCCGCTTTCATGAAGCTACAACGTGGCCGGGGGTCATCAGCCCAATCACCTCGCCCCGGCCTGTCCATGAGTGGACAGCGGCGATATAAAGATGGCATCGCCGGACTCCTTGCGAATTCCCGCCAATTTGATTTGAAGTTCAGTCATTGTGAGCGGGCGAAAGAAAAAAGCGCCTCGGGATGAGGCGCCTTTCGATTTACTGATCCAGGAAGGACCGCAATTTACGCGACCTACTCGGGTGTTTCAGCTTACGCAGCGCCTTCGCCTCGATCTGGCGGATACGTTCGCGCGTCACGCTGAACTGCTGACCGACCTCTTCCAGCGTGTGGTCGGTGTTCATGCCGATGCCAAAGCGCATCCGCAGAACCCGCTCTTCACGCGGGGTGAGAGAGGCCAGAACCCGTGTGGTGGTTTCCTTGAGGTTTTCCTGAATGGCGCTGTCCAGCGGCAGCACGGCATTCTTGTCTTCGATGAAATCGCCCAGCTGGCTGTCTTCCTCGTCACCGATTGGTGTCTCAAGGCTGATCGGCTCCTTGGCGATTTTCATCACCTTGCGCACCTTCTCAAGCGGCATTTGCAGCTTTTCGGCCAGTTCTTCCGGCGTTGGCTCGCGGCCGATTTCGTGCAGCATCTGACGACCTGTCCGGACCAGCTTGTTGATCGTTTCGATCATATGCACCGGGATACGGATCGTGCGCGCCTGATCCGCGATCGAACGCGTGATCGCCTGACGGATCCACCAGGTTGCATAGGTCGAGAACTTATAGCCCCGGCGGTATTCGAACTTGTCCACCGCCTTCATCAGGCCGATGTTACCTTCCTGAATAAGATCAAGGAATTGCAGGCCGCGGTTCGTGTACTTTTTGGCAATCGAGATCACCAGACGCAGGTTGGCCTCGACCATTTCCTTCTTGGCTTGCCGCGCCTCTTTCTCACCCTTCTGAACCTGCTGCACGATGCGGCGGAATTCAGGGATATCGAGACCGACATATTGGCCGACTTGGGCCATGTCGTTGCGCAGTTCCTCAACCTTTTCGGTCGAGCGTTCGATGAACATCTGCCAACCCCGACCCGGCTTTTCAGCCATTTCAGCCAACCAGTTCGGATCTAGCTCGCGCCCACGATAAGCATCAATGAACTCGCGACGGTTGATGCGAGCCTGGTCAGCCAGCTTCACCATCGAGCTGTCCAGTGACATAATCCGGCGATTGATGCCATAAAGCTGGTCGATCAGAGCTTCGATCCGGTTGTTGTGCAGGTGAAGACCATTCACCAGTTCAACAATCTCAGCGCGCAGCTTCTGATAGGTTTCTTCGTCCTTCGCGCTGAAAGTGCCATCCTCATTCAGCGTCGCAGAAATCCGGCTGTCCTGCATTTCGGACAGCATAGCGAAGTCGGTCGAGATGCGTTCCAGCGTGGTAAGAACCTGATCCTTCAGCGCTGCTTCCATCGCGGCCAGGGACATGTTGGCCTGATCGTCGTCATCATCGTCATCATCATTGGCAATCGGGTTGCCGTCAGCGTCAAGCTCCGGCCCCTCATCCTTGGCAGGCTTGGCCGCCTGCACCGATGAGGTATCGACAACCGGCTCTTCAACCTCGCCGTCTTCATCCATCTGGTTGCCGAAAGTGGTTTCCAGATCGATGACGTCCCGCAGCAGAATGTCTTCGGACAAAAGTTCGTCATGCCAGATGGTGATCGCTTGGAAGGTCAGCGGGCTTTCGCACAGACCAGCGATCATGGTGTTCCGACCGGCTTCGATCCGCTTGGCGATAGCAATCTCGCCCTCGCGGCTCAGCAGTTCGACTGAACCCATCTCGCGCAGATACATGCGTACGGGGTCATCGGTGCGATCCAGCTTTTCGGTTGCAGCACCAGCCAGCGCAACCTCGCGCGGACCTTCGGTGGTGACCAGTTCGGTCGAGCCTTTGTTTTCTTCTTCTTCGGCTTCTTCATCTTCGATGATGTTGATGCCCATCTCGGACAGCATCGACATAACATCTTCGATCTGTTCCGAGCTGACCTGATCAGGCGGCAGAACCTGATTGAGCTGGTCGTAGGTGATGTAACCTTTCTCGCGAGCCTCGGCGATCATCTTCTTGACCTGGGCCTGGCTCATGTCCAGCGAGATTTCCTGTTCCTGCTCGTCGGATTTGCGGTCTTCGTTCGTATCCTTGGCGGCCATTCAATGCTCCTGCAGGGATGGGTGATTCGTTTGAACCGAATCATTAGCGCGTAGAAGTGATTCGGCCACCCGTTTACCCGTTTTTCTTTTCCAGTGCCTTACGAAAACACCACTTCATCGATGTTTCCGTTCGAATTTGATGCCAGACGTGATGGCCTCAAACGCGTCTTTCTCATCGCGGTTGATTCGCGCACCATTGTCGGCGATGTCGAAAACGGCCCTGTCTTCGTTCTGGCTGCGGCTTGTACGGTTGCGCTCTTCGGCGGCTTGCGCCAGCCGATATGTCAGCGCCTCATCGGCCAGATCAGACAATTCCTCTGCCGCTTCGGCAATCTCAGCATCCAACCCCTGGAGCGCTTTGATCTTTGCGAGTTCCTCGGCCAGCGTCATCTCGGCCTTTTCAACGTCGCCCGGTTTGTACACACAGGGGATCACTGCGACATGGCGAAGGGCCAGCAGGTTTTCAAGGGGTTCCGGTCCCAAAGTTTGCATGATGTGATCCTGCAGATTGTCCGGATCGTCGATGGCATGGCGCAGGATTGCTCCCCGCAAGGCCGCATGATCAGGGTCGTGGCAATCCATTTCTTCCAGCTGAGTTTCGAATTGCACGACAACTTGTGGATTCAGGATGGCAATCGCGAGAATTGCCGCTTCGCGCAGTTGAATATCCGCATTCTCAGCCGAGGCCAGAAATGACGCCCGTGCGCCTGGCGTGGCAGGCTGTGCCTGCGGCTGCCATTTTCCGCGCGGTTGCCACGGGCGATTTTGTGATTGTCGCTGTGGGCGAAACAATTGCCAGCGCAGGTCCTTAATTTCCTGCCCGTAGTGCGATCGGATCGAGGGGTCGCGGATCAGCTTGATCTTCTCTCGCAGGGATTTATCCAGCGCCGCTTTGCGTTCGGGGCTGTCAAAGACCTTGCCTTCCGTCTCGCGTTGCCAGAGCAGTTTGACCATCGGGATTGCAGCATCCAGCACACCCTGCACCGCCCCCGAACCTTCGGCGCGCAGCAAATCGTCGGGATCCTTGCCTTCGGGCATCAAGGCAAAACGCAAGGATTTGCCCGCTTCCAGCAACGGCAGTGCCAAATCGACCGCTCGCATCGCCGCGCGCAGCCCTGCCGTATCGCCATCCAAAGCGATGATCGGCTCGTCAGAGATGCGCCAAAGTAGTTGCAACTGATGCTCGGTAATCGCAGTCCCCAATGGCGCAACCGACGCGCCAAACCCGGCCTCAGCCAAAGCGATCACGTCCATATAGCCCTCGGCCACAACCAAAGTCTGCCCCTTGCCTGCCGCCTGTCGTGCGGGGCCATGGTTGTAGAGGCTGCGGCCTTTGTCGAACAGATCGGTCTCGGGCGAGTTCAGGTATTTGGCGTTGTCATTGGGATCCATCGCCCGGCCACCAAACGCAATGCACCGCCCGCGCGGGTCGCGGATCGGGTACATGATGCGGTTGCGGAACGTATCATAGGGTTTCTTACCTTTGTTCGACGGCTTGGCCAGCCCGGCCCCAAGGATCAGGTCCTCGGAGACACTCTTACCGGTTAGATGATCCCACAGAGCCTGCCAGCCCTCGGGTGCGAAACCGATTTCCCAACGGTCCAGCGCCTTCGCGTCAAGACCGCGACGTGTCAAATAATCACGTGCCGCCGCCCCTGCCCCAGTCTTGAGTTGCAAACGAAAGAACTGCACAGCCTGTTCCATCACCTCGGCCAGCTGTGAACGGCGGTCCTGCTTTTCCTGCGCCTTGGTATCACGCGCGGGCATCGGCATCCCGGCCTCGCGCGCCAGAATTTCCACGGCTTCTATGAAAGAGACATTCTCGGTCTCTTTCACAAAACTGATCGCGTCCCCTTTGGCGTGGCAGCCAAAGCAATAATAGAATCCCTTTTGGTCATCGACGTGGAACGAGGCGGTCTTTTCGTGATGAAAGGGGCAAGGCGCCCACATATCCCCCTTGCCCTGATTGGATTTGCGCTGGTCCCACATGACCTTACGCCCAACAACCTGAGACAGGCTGAGGCGCGTGCGCAGTTCATCCAGAAATCCGGGGGGCAAAGACATGGGTCAAACCTGCCAGAAATGAAAACGCGCGCCAAGGGGATGGCGCGCGGTTGTCCACAGAGAAATGATCTGACTGTGGATTATTGTTGTAAACACAACTCCAGCCACGCAGCTCCGAGATCCTTCTTACGCACGTCGCGCATCTTCTGCTCATATACCCAAGGCGTGATCAGCGGAACAGCGGCATTGTAGTTCTCGGGCCAGGTAGGACCACTGTCGGCCACCGCCTGCGCCACATCGCGTTCCTTGACCCGGTCAAGTCGTGCTTTCTGTATCGCTGCAACAACGTCGGCCTGATACTTGCAGCTCTGTTCCTTGGTTTCCTGTGCAACCACTGGCGTGGCCAGCACGGCCGCAACGATGGCGATACGCAACATGGGGATCTCCGAAGATTCGTTTCTTTCAGCGCAGCTTACCCGCGCGCGGCGATGCCTTCCATCGCCCTTTTCAAATCGTGAACCAGTGTCTCAGCCATGGATCGGAAGACCATGATCTGAAACGTGTTCTCCCCAACGCGCGTGATCGAAGCGGTCATGTGGAACAGCAGGGTGCGGGCGGAGTGGCCGCGCTTGAAGTTCGCCTTACGCAGATCAATAGGCACTACGCGCGCCAGTACGTCTTCGACATCAGCACCCTCTAACCGGACCACAGCCCAGGCATCTGATTGGTCCACAATGGCCGCATTCTCGGTCAGGGTCGCATCAGGAGACGGCCCGATCAGCATCGCATGCGCCGGGCCGAACCAGATCGCCCGCGCGCCAGCCTTACCCGTTGCGCGGTTGGCCGATGGATAGGCCATCCCGTGCGCTGCTTTCAAAGCTTCGGATAGCGCCTTTTGCTTACCCTTGAAAGGTGAGATCGAATGGATCGCGCCCGCATCCTCTTCGCTGAGCGTTACAGAGCCGAAGGTCAAAGGCAGCAACCCGTCGCAGGGTGTTTTGGCGGTCAGATTATCCACGGACGCGCCCTCCTTCGGGGTCAAAGAAAACCGGGTTCACCACTTCACACAGGGTTGTCACGCCGCGCAGATGATCGACCATTTTCACGATTTCTCCATACCTCTCAGGCCCGTCCGCCAGGAAGCCCAAGCCCAACATCGTTTCCAGCGTCGGGGAATAACACACGGAGGTCAGATAGCCCTGATCATTGATGCGCACCGGCTCGGCCTCTTCCCGGTAAAGATGCGCACCCGCCAGCAATTCCTTGCTTTCGCCAATGGGTTTGAGCCCGACCAACCGCTCGCGCCCCGGCTCTTCAAGCCCTGGACGTTGCGACATGGTTTTGCCGATGCAATCCTTCTTCTGCGACACCATCCGACCCATGCCGATATCATAGGCAGTTGTCCGTCCGTGGATCTCGGAATGCGTAATAAAGCCCTTTTCGATGCGAAGAACGTTCAGCGCTTCCATCCCATAAAGACCACCGCCCAGTGTCTCAGCCCGCTCGGTCAAAATATCGAACAGGGTCGCGCCATAGCGCGCAGGCACAGCGATTTCATATGCATGCTCGCCCGAGAACGAGATCCGGAACAAACGCCCCTGCACACCCAGCACCGAGATCGATCCGCAAGCCATGAAGGGCCAGCTTTCTTCATCAAGAGGTGTGTCCAGCAGATCGTTCAACAATTCACGCGATTTTGGTCCGGCCACGGCAAACTGTGCCCACTGTTCAGTGACCGAGATGCACGAGACATCCAGATCAGGGCGCAGTCCCTGATGAACGAACTCCAGATGCTTCATTACATCGCCAGCACCTGCTGTGGTGGTGGTCATCAGGTAATGCGTCTCTCCCAGCCGCGCGGTGGTGCCATCATCCATGACGAATCCATCCTCACGCAACATCAGGCCATATCGCGTTCGGCCAACTTTGAGGGTCGAGAACATGTTCGAATAAACGAAGTCCAGAAACGCCCCCGCATCCGGCCCCTGTATGTCAATCTTGCCAAGCGTCGAGACATCGCACACCCCGACGGCCTGACGCACCATATTGACCTCACGGTCACAGGATTGCCGCCACGTGGTTTCTTCATCCTTTGGGAAATAGCTGGGGCGATACCACAGCCCGGCCTCAACCAACGGAGCTTTCCGCGCTACGGTCGCTTTGTGCGAAGTGATAAAGCGTTGCGGTTTGAAACCCTTGCCTTCAGCCCCAGCGCCCAGCGCGGCAATGGCGATAGGAGAATACGGAGGGCGGAACGTCGTGGTTCCGGTTTCGGGTATCGCGCGCCCGGTGACGTCCGCTAGAATGGCCAACGCCGCCACGTTCGAATTCTTGCCCTGATCCGTCGCCATACCTTGCGTCGTATAGCGCTTCATGTGCTCGACTGACCGGAAGTTCTCAGTCGCGGCCTGTTTGACGTCTTTCACTGTAACATCGTTCTGGAAATCCAGCCACGCGCGCCCTTTGCCGGGAACGGCCCAAAGCTGCGTGATCTCGTATGGCGTATCCTCGGCCTGCGGTGGCACAGTCTTCGAGGCCTTGTAGCCAAGATCGCCGAGCACGCCTTTGGCTGCCTCAATCCCTTCACGAAGGCAGGCTGTAATTGAGAAAGATCCGTTGCACGCACCCGCTGTCACCATGCCCGGCACGGCCCCCGGCGTTGGCACAAAGGCCTCGATCTCACGCTTCCAGATCGGGCGGCTATTCATGTGACACGTTAGATGAACCGAAGGATTCCAGCCCCCTGTCATGGCAAGGCAATCCGTGTGTATCCGTTCTTCTCCACTGGCGCGGCGCACTGTAATCGCCTCCAGCCCCTTACGGCCCGAACTGTTACAAACTTGCGCCCCGCGTAGAACCTCGTAGTCGTCAGACAAGGGCGCGTCATGGCGGCTATCGATCACAGCCGCCACATGGACACCAGCATCCAACAAATCACGCGCAGTGCGATGGATATCGTCAGTATTTCCGAAGATCGTCACATTGCGGCCCGGGCTGACACCCCATCGGTTTAGATACGCCCGAACCGCGCCAGCGGTCATGATCCCCGGGCGATCATTGTTGCGGAATGCGACCGGGCGCTCCAGCGCGCCTGCCGCCAGAACTGACCGCTTGGCCACGATCCGCCAATAGGTTTCCAACGGCGCCCCGTTGGGGCGGTGATCCGTATGGTGAAAAACGCGTTCCAACGCCGCAAAGGTACCTTGGTCATAGGCGCCTGCGATAGTGGTCCGGGTCATGATGCGGACATTGTCCATCGCGGCTAACTCGGCCAGCACTTCGTCAACCCAAACGGGACCCGGTTTTCCGTCGACCTCATAGGTCTCGGCCAGCAGACGCCCACCCACGCGACTGTTTTCGTCGGCCAGAATGACGTCCGCGCCAGCACGACCAGCGACCAGTGCGGCCATCAGCCCCGCAGGCCCTGCCCCGATAATCAGCAGATCGCAAAAGGCATAAGCGCTTTCGTACTTGTCGGCATTGTCTTCGCCCGACAGTGCACCCAATCCGGCGGCACGTCGAATGATCGGCTCGTATAGCTTTTCCCAGAAGCTTTTCGGCCACATGAAGGTTTTGTAGTAAAAACCCGCGCCCAAGAACGGGGAAGCCAGATCGTTGATCCCCATCAAATCGACACTCAGGCTGGGCCAGCGATTCTGGCTGCGCGCTTCAAGTCCCGGATAGATCTCTTGCATCGTGGCGCGAATATTTGGTTCTTGACCTGCGCCTGCCCCCAAGGTCATCAGCGCATTCGGCTCTTCGCTGCCTGCGCTCAGCACACCCCTAGGCCGGTGGTACTTGAACGAACGCCCCATCAGTCGCACGCCATTCGCCAAAAGCGCTGAGGTCAGGGTGTCGCCCGCATAGCCGCTATAGCTGGCACCATCGAAAACAAACGGAATCGACTGCGTACGATCGATAAGACCCTTTCCATCGATCCTCATGCCCGCTCCTCCGATGCCGGCTGCGCGTCGATCATCTCATGCGTGACCGTGTTTCGTGTGACCACGATCCATGTACCGCACCCGCCTTCGTGATACCAAAGCTCTCGTGTCGGCCCTGCCGGGTTTTCCCGTTGGTAGACAAAATCATCCCAAGCCGCCTCACCGGCATCCGGGGCCGGTCGGTCCAGATCCACTGCCGCCCCGCGATAGTAGAATTCGCGCCGATCCCGCTCGCCGCAATATGGACAGGTGATCCTCATAGCCGCGCGCCCTTCTTGATCTTTTCAATAATACCCAAATCCAACATCGCGCCCCTCAATGCAGATTGTGCTGAGAGCCCTTGCCCTCTTCATCGATAATCCCGCGCCCGGTGCGGAAACGATCCAGTCGGAAGCCGGTGGCATTCTCGTGATACCGATCCGTCGCAATCAGATGCGCAAACACATTCCCCGAACCCGGAACCGCCTTGAAGCCACCATAGTTCCAGCCGCAATTGAGATAGAGCCCATCAATATCCGTTCGGTCTATGATCGGAGAGCCATCGGGCGACATATCCATGATCCCGCCCCAGGATCGCAGCACCCGCGCCTTGCCGATCATCGGCATCAGCGCCATCCCGGCCTCCATCACGCTTTCGACGGTGGGCAAGTTACCTCGCGCCGCATAGGAGGCGTAAAAATCCAGATCACCGCCAAAAACCAGCCCGCCCTTATCTGACTGGCTGATATAGAAATGCCCCATGCCAAACGTCACCACATGATCGATGCAGGGCTTCAGACCTTCGGTCACGAAGGCCTGCAAGACATGGCTTTCAATCGGCAGCCTCATTCCAGCCATCGCCGCCACCTGACCTGAACGCCCGGCAGCAACCATCGCCACCTTCTTGGCCCGGATCGGCCCGCGCGAGGTCTGAACACCGCGAACCACGCCATTCTCGATATCAATACCGGTCACTTCGCAGTTCTGGATCAGATCCACGCCGCGCTGGTCCGCTCCGCGCGCATAGCCCCAGGCCACGGCATCGTGTCGCGCTGTACCTCCGCGCGGGTGGTAGAGACCGCCATACAGAGGGAACCTAAGGTCATCGAAATTCAGATAGGGCACCATCCGCCTCAATTCATCGCGATTGAGCAGGATAGCATCGTCACCCTGACTGATCATCATGTTGCCCCGGCGCGCAGCGGCATCACGCTGCCCGTCCGAATGGAACAGGTTGATGATCCCGCGTTGCGAATGCATGACATTGTAGTTCAGATCCTGCTCAAGACCTTCCCACAGCTTCAATGAGTGCGAGTAGAACTCGGAATTGCCCTGCAAAAAATAGTTCGCGCGCACAATGGTGGTGTTGCGCCCGATATTGCCCCCACCGATATAGCCCTTTTCCAGAACAGCGATATTGGTCAGACCATGTTCCTTGGCCAGATAATAGGCCGTGCTCAACCCATGACCTCCGCCGCCGACAATGACGACGTCATATTCGGATTTCGGTTCAGGCTCGCGCCAGTGCGGCGTCCAGCCTTTGTTGCCGGTCAGGCCCTCTTTCAGGACACGTAAGCCGGAGAAACGCATTCAGAACTCCCTACAGGTGTGTCGGCATCAAACCAACTTCACCCAGCAGTAACAACGCCGGAATCCGGTTCCACTCCTGTTTTCGACGAAAACTTGTCGCTGGGCGACTAATCCATTCACTCTGACGACTTCGACCTAAATGAAAAATGGCCAACCCGATGGTTGGCCACTCAAGAATCTTCTGTTGTCTGGGCGCTCAGAGGCCCTTGGCGCGATAGCTTTTTGAGACGCGGTCGATCGCAACGATATAGGCCGCCGTGCGCAGATCGTCGACATCTGCGCGATCATGCCAGACTTCGCTCATCGACTGATAGGCAATGCGCATCGTGTCATCGAGACCAGAACGCACCAGCTCCAACTCGCCAGCGCCCTTTAGGTACTTGGCCTTGAAATCCGGAGACATCGACCAAGCGTCACCCAGATACCGATCCAACCGTTCCAGTTCGCTGACGATCAACTCATGCCGAGCTTCTTCCTGACGCCGCTGCATCCGGCCAAAACGGATGTGGCTGAGGTTTTTGACCCATTCAAAATAGGACACGGTCACACCACCGGCGTTTGCATACATGTCAGGAATGATCACCGTGCCTTTCTTGCGCATGATCTCATCAGCACCCGCCGTGACAGGCCCGTTGGCGGCCTCGATGATCAGTGGTGCCTTAATACGTTCGGCGTTGGATAGGTTTATTACCCCCTCCAGCGCCGCCGGAATCAGGATGTCACACTCGGCTTCAAGTACCGCGCCGCCCTCGGCGGAATGCGTGGCGTCGGGATAGTCCTTCACGCCGCCATGCTTGACGATCCACTGCCGCACGGCTTCTACGTCGATGCCATCGGGATTGTACAGTGCGCCATCCCATTCGATGATGCCGACCACACGCGACCCGTCTTCCTCGCTGAGGAACTTGGCTGCGTGATAGCCCACGTTACCCAATCCCTGCACGACGACGCGCTTTCCGTCCAGCGTGCCTGACAAGTTCGCCTTCTTGACGTCTTCCGGGTTTCGGAAGAATTCGCGCAACGCGTATTGGATGCCGCGCCCGGTTGCTTCGACCCTGCCCGCGATGCCTCCCGCGTTCAGCGGTTTACCTGTCACACAGGCTCGCGCGTTGATATCGGTCGTATTCATCCGCGCATATTGGTCAGCCATCCACGCCATTTCGCGCTCGCCTGTTCCCATATCGGGCGCAGGCACGTTCTGTGAGGGGTTGATCAGATCGCGCTTTGCCAGCTCATAGGCAAAACGACGCGTGATCTGTTCCATCTCATGTTCTTCATACTGGCGAGGATCAATGCAAAGGCCCCCTTTCGAGCCTCCAAAGGGCGCTTCGACCAGTGCACACTTGTAAGTCATGAGCGCAGCGAGCGCTTCGACCTCATCCTGGTTCACCGCCAAGGCATAGCGAATGCCACCCTTTACCGGCTCCATATGTTCCGAATGAACCGAACGATATCCGGTAAAGGTGTGGATCTGCCCCCGCAGACGCACCCCGAACCGAACGGTGTAGGTGGCATTACAAACCCGTATCTTCTCTTCTAGCCCGGGCGGCAAATCCATCAGAGACGCCGCTCTGTTGAACATCAAATCAACACTCTCACGAAAGCTGGGTTCTTTAATGCCGGTCATAAAATCCTCCGTGCCGGTAGACGAGATACGTCATGACTTTTTGTCGCACTGCTTGCCAAATACCGCAATCAGTAACTGCACGTATTTTCATCAGTTTGTGAACTTTACTTTTCAGCTCCATTGGTGAGTCGGGCGTTAACGAAAGCCGCGCGATTGTCCAAAGGCGCGAAACAAAACCACCAATAACACCGGGAATAAAGCTGAATCTCGTTAAAAACGAGCAGCATAGTGTCCACTGCGCCCAAATCTCGCCACGATCCGTGGGTAAATTATTAAAGTTGCGAAGTGCTGGCATCAGTGTGTCTGATCGACCGAGGAACCAATTATGCGCAAGTTTGATTTGAAGGCCCAATTCAACCGTCTCTGCCGCGAAAACAGTTGTTCGCGGCACTTGCGGCACTTTGTTTCTTCGACAGAAGGCACGATGACGATCCTTGCCCTTTTCCTGATCGTGATAGTCTTCACCGTGGCCGGGTTCGCGGTCGACGTCATGCGGTATGATCGCGAAAGGGTAAGGCTACAATACGCACTGGACCGCGCGGTCCTTGCCGCAGCTGACCTGGACCAAGAGCTTTGCCCACGGGTCGTGGTGAATGATTACATTCGCAAAGAAGGTTTCGATACGAATATCATCAAAAATATCAAGGTCGAGCCCGAGACATGCACGACAAACGACGACGGAACCGTGACTCAGGTTGCAGAACTTGAAGGAAAGCGGAAAGTCGAAGCCAGCGCCGACATGAGCATTGAGACACACTTCATGAAATGGAGTGGCGTCGATTACATTGATACAACCGCCACCAGCATCGCCGAAGAATCGATTGGTAACGTCGAAATTTCATTGGTTCTGGACGTCTCGGGTTCGATGCGCGGGACAAAGCTGACCAACCTCAAAAGTGCCGCTGAGGACTTTATCGATGAGATGATCCTGAAATCTGAAGATGGTAGATTGTCGATCTCAATCGTGCCCTACTCGGAACAGGTGTCGGTGCCTGACTACCTTATGAATGCTTTGAACACGATCGGGGCTAACGAAAGGGCCAATTGCATCGATTTCCAGGCTTCGGACTACACAACGACCGATTTCAACTATTACGACATCGTGGACGACGAAGGAAACATCATCACAAAAGGGGATTATGTCCCGCAAACTCTTCATTTCAAGGATAATGGCTCCAGCGACAAAAGGTTCAGCGACACGTTGGTAACCAGCAATACGTGCCGTCTTGAAACCACCACAGATCGGCGAGAGATGACGGTAATCCAGAATGATCCTGACATTCTGAAAGGTCAGATCCAGAATCTTGTGGCAAGCGGCTGGACTTCGATCGATGTGGGCCTCAAGTGGGGTCTAACTTTGCTTGACGATAGTATCCAACCGCTGATCGCTCAGATTGCAGACAGTTCAGAAATTCCGGACTCGTTCGCAATTCGGCCAGCCCCTAACAAGACCACGGACACCCTCAAGGTTCTGGTGCTGATGACGGATGGCGAAAACACTTATCAGCACAAAGTGAATCCGCCTTATAATGACGGCCCCTCGGACATCTATTGGAATGAAGATGCCGAAACGTATTCTATCTACGATGAAGAGTATGACCGCTGGGCTTGGCCTAATGTCGCCACAACTGTGCGGGACAGTTCGTACAGGCGCTGGACCCGCGACAAATACCAAGATCATGCCCATGGCAATGGGACTTATATGCGCTACCGCTGTACGGATTACTACAACGGCACCTGCTATTCGATGGATCGATCGCAAACACGCGAAGACTCCGAAGGGCTTTCAACAGATTCCGATCCGGTAGAACTGGAATGGCCTGATGTCTGGGCGCATACTGAAAAATACGCAATTCGGAATATGTTGCGTCACGCTTATGGCTGGGATCGCGGCGAAGAATTTGCAGCTGACTCCACGACCGAAATTGGTCCTTCGACCAAAAATCCAAATGTTGTAGATCTCTGCGAAGAAGCTGAAGAAGATAATGTCATCATCTTCTCGATCGCTTTTGAGGCACCCTACGGTGTTAAGCAGATGCTGAAAGACTGCGCGATCAAACCTGCCCGTTACTATGAAGCGACCGGCAATCAGATTGAACGCGTCTTCGATTCAATCAGCACCTCCATTCAAAACCTGAGGCTGACCCAATGACAAAGACACTGCGGAATCGGCTTCGGAGATTTCGAAAGAATGAGGATGGAAACTCGTCTATCGAGTTTATCTTCTGGTTTCCATTCTTCCTGTATGTCGCTTATTCAGGCATGGATCTGGGATTGCAATCCTTCCACCATGCCGATCTTGAACGATCTCTGGATATGACAATTCGGGAGGTTCGGCTTAATCGCCTTCCTGAAGGGGAAGATGAATGGGATCACGCGCTGCTGAAGAAAATGATCTGTGACGAAGCGCTGATAACCAATTGCTCGGAAAACCTTGCGCTCGAGATGAAGTCCATTGATCCGCGTGTCGGCAATCAGTTGGATCCAACCCCCTATTGCGTCGACACTCCGGAGACAATTCGTAAGCCGGACGAAGTTGTTTTTGAACAAGGGACTTCAAATGAGCTTATGATTATCCGCGCCTGTCTTGAGGTTTCACCTGTTTTTGGGCTTTCGATGCTGAGCGGCATTGCGAAGCAGGACAACGACGGCCAATGGGAACTGCAGGCGACGACCGTATTTGTTCATGAACCATTTGGTGGTTCATCAGCTGATCCTGACGATTCATCTGACACAACAGTGGATGTGGCCGATGCCTCGAATTAACAAAGAGAATCGCAACCTTCCCAAGGCACTGCTGAACCGCTTTCTCAAACGAGAAGACGGCGCCTTATCGGTCGAGGCAATGCTGATATTGCCGCTGCTGTTCTGGTCAATGTTTGCGTCTTACACCTATTATGACAGCTATCGCCAAAGCGCGATCAACATCAAAGGAGCCTACGCAGTTGCGGATGTGCTCTCACGCGAAGCTGAAGATGTTAACGCCGCGTATATCAACACCATGTACGACCTTCTGGAAAACATGGTTGATACCAGAGCACCGGTCTCGATGCGTGTGACCTATCTGACCTATGATGGTGATAACGATCTCCACGATGTTCTATGGTCCTGCGTGCGGGGCACCGGATATCAGAAATGGACCGACGCAGAGATCGTGAAAATCAAACAACGGCTTCCGGTAATGCCTGATAACGGCTCAATGATCCTGGTCGAAACCAACAATACATATAAAGCGCCATTCCAGATGGCATTCAAATTTGCTGACTTTGAAATGGATAATCTGGTCTTCACACACCCGCGTGTTTTCGACCAGATCGTCAATACCGACCCTGCTTGCTTGGGTGTCTAACTCTTTTCAGCAAGCATCGCCGACAGCATTTCCGACATGTATTTGGTCTCGGCGGCGGCTGTCATGCCGCCTATGCCAATCCTTCGTCCGACACGCCACCAAAGACCGGGCGCCCACTGGTTTGAGCTTCGTGCATGAGTGATTACCAAGAAGCCATTTGATGGCTTAAATGCGAACACGCCCCGGTCTACGCCTTCGACATCCTCGATATTGCAGATCACCTGCCCCGAGCCTGTGCGCAATTGGGATTGGGTCAGCTCGATCCTGTCTTCGGTCGCGTACCACATGCGACGGGCCAACCAGAACGCGGCTGCCCCGGAAACCAGTAAGAAGACCTGCCAGCCAAACTCAGGCGGCGATGCCAACGCGACGTAAATGACCAACGCCCCGACCGTTACCAGCATCCCTACCCCAGTCCAGCGCCGCGGTGCCGAGGCCGCGACTGTAGCCAGCACTTCTTCTTGCATATTGTTCTCCTGATTGTCCGCCCGCTTTAACCGCTTTGATACGCAAAGGACAGCACCGCGTCACCTGTCTGAGCATCTTCGCACAGCTTCAGTGTTCCTGCGCAAATTGACTGCCTCAGGCCGACGCATAAGTTCCGGTCAAAGGATCAGGAGGCGTTTATGTCACTCAGACCAACTTTGGAATTCCGCAAGGCGGTCCCGACAATGGAAGGCGCGGGCGTCAAATTGCACCGGGCGTTTGGGTTTCAGGACCCGTCGGAACTGGACCCGTTTCTGCTGTTCGATGATTTCCGGAATGACAACCCATTGGACTATATGGCCGGTTTTCCGTGGCATCCGCATCGGGGCATCGAAACGATCACTTATGTCCTGTCCGGTACAGTCGAACACAGCGACTCGCTGGGCAATAGCGGCACGCTGGGTGCCGGAGATGTCCAGTGGATGACCGCCGGGTCAGGTATCCTGCATCAGGAAATGCCCAAGGGGTCGGCCAGCGGTCAGATGCATGGGTTCCAGCTGTGGGGCAATCTGCCATCAGATCAGAAAATGGCCACCCCGCGCTATCAGGACGTTCAAAGCACTGATATTCCAGAAATCATCGATGATGATGGGACAAAGGTCCGTGTGATTGTCGGTACATTCTGGGGACGTACGGGCCCAGTGGACGGTATCGCTGCCGATCCGCAATACCTGGATATCAGCATACCGGCAGGGGTGAAAAAAACCATTCCGATCGACACATACCGCCGGGCCTTCGCCTATATCTTTGAAGGCAGCGCTGCCTTTGCGGATGCGTCTCAGCCAACTGGAATTCTTCTAGAGAAAGAGATCGCCGGGCAAGAGGTCAACATCCGCGACATGTCAGGAGACAGGACGTTGGTTCGGTTCGGGACCGGAGACGAAATCACGGTTCAGGCCGGGCCCGAGGGTGTACGGTTTCTTTTGATCTCGGGCGCTCCGATCGATGAACCCGTGGCGTGGCATGGCCCGATCGTGATGAATACGCAGGCAGAATTACAGCAAGCGTTTCGGGAGTTGCGGAACGGAACGTTCATCCGCCCGGCCCACTAAGGGCTGGTCAGGCGGTAACCGCTTTGCGGACCATGTCCCAATACACCTGCTCGACCTCATCCAGCGACAGGCGGCCGCCGCTGCGATACCAAGTGATCACACCATTCAGCATGGCGATCACCGCCAAGGTAGCGATCTTGGTATCGGAGACCGAAAATTGACCCGATTGCTGCCCGTTACGCAGAATATGCTCTAACGAGTCCTCGTAACGGCGGCGCAAAGCCTCGATTTCGGCAAAATTTTCGGGGTTCAGATTGCGCAGCTCCATATAAGCGATGAACACCTCGTCGGGACGCTGCAGGTGAAAACGGATGTGGAACCCGACAAACTGACGCAACGCATCTTGTGGATCATCAAACCGGTCGAGATCGTCATAGGCGGCCATCAGATCCTGCATGTGATCGCGCATCAGCCGAAACAGCAGGCTCTGCTTGTCGGGCGTGTAATTATAGAGTGCCCCAGCCTGCACCCCCACCTCGCCTGCGATCTGCCGCATTGAAACCGCAGCATAGCCATGACGGGCAAACAGCCCCAGTGCGGCCTCACGAATGCGGGGGCCGGTTATATCGGAATGAGAACCTTGTGTACGCGCCATGCTTCGATCGTATCTGAACAGACGTTCAGATAGAACCCCGCTTGAACCATTCCGACAAAACGTGCATCACGGGATACACGCTGCGACCCGAAGGACTGCGATGAAGCTTTTGCTGCCCATTCTCTTTGTGCTGGCCACCGCCGGCTGCGCAAATATCCCTGAGTTGGAAGGCAGCGAAACCGCCGCATTGCGCAAGGCACCCTACCCCAAGCTTATTGCTTTAGATCCCGCCCTCGGCCCTCCGACCGATCCAATCAGCGAAGCGGAAGAGGTAGAAGAAGACCTAACAGCACGCAGCGAAGCGTTGGCGGAAAAGGCCGAAGCGCTGCAGAATGCCGAGATTAACTAGGATTTCGGTCACGTCACTAGCTCCAAAAGATTAGACGGATTGCACCCCTGCCTCGAACCCGCTAAGGCAGCCCGCAAAGGACACTTCGCCATCGCGGGCGGTATAGCGAGCAGAAAGGACCCAAGGGAATGACACAGGCGCTGAGGCTTGGAATTGCCGGATTGGGAACCGTTGGCGTGGGTGTGGTCAAAATTGTGCGTCGTCATGCCGATTTGTTGCACGCCCGCACCGGGCGTCGCATCGAGATCACCGCAGTTTCGGCCCGTGATGCCAGCAAGGACCGTGGCGTAAACCTCTCGGATTATGCATGGGAAACCGATCCCGTTGCATTGGCCAAACGCGAAGACATCGATGTTTTTGTCGAACTGATGGGCGGCGAGAACGGCCCCGCGAAAGCTTCGGTCGAGGCGGCGCTGAACAGTGGCAAGGATGTCGTCACCGCAAACAAGGCACTGCTGGCGATTCATGGGCAGGAACTGGCGGAATTGGCCGAAGCCGCAGGTCGTGTCATTCGCTTCGAAGCGGCTGTCGCGGGTGGTATCCCGGTAATCAAATCTCTGACCGAAGGACTGGCGGGTAACGAGATCACGCGTGTCATGGGCGTCATGAACGGTACCTGCAACTATATTCTGACCCGGATGCAATCGCAGGAGTTGGGCTATAACGCCCTGTTCGAGGAATGCGCGCAGCTTGGCTATCTTGAAGCTGATCCTAATCTGGATGTTGGCGGCATCGACGCGGCGCACAAACTGGCGCTGCTGTCTTCGATTGCCTTTGGCACCAAGCCGAATTTCGACGGGATCGAGATCGAGGGCATTCAGCATATTAGCCTCGATGACATCCATCAGGCCCACGACATGGGGTATCGCATCAAGCTGTTGGGTGTGGCACAGCGAACGGCGCGCGGACTGGAACAGCGGATGCAACCCTGTCTAGTGCCAAGCAATTCTCCGCTAGGTCAGTTGGAAGGCGGAACAAACATGGTTGTGCTGGATGGGGACGCAGTTGAACAAATCGTTCTGCGTGGCCCCGGTGCTGGCGAAGGCCCCACCGCCAGCGCAGTGATGGGCGACGTCTGCGATCTGGCGCGAGGCCTGCATATACCGACATTTGGCCGCCCCGCGACGACCCTGCAAGACGCAGCCTCCGCCGTTACTGGCCTACCTGCACCCTACTATCTGCGGCTCGGCCTTCTGGACAAGCCCGGCGCGCTGGCAAAGGTCGCGGCGATTCTGGGCGATGCTGGCGTCTCGATCGACCGGATGCGGCAGTATGGGCACACAGAAAGCACAGCGCCTGTGCTGATCGTGACCCACAAAACCACGCGGGCGACGCTGGACCATGCACTGGATGGCCTGCGCGCCACCGATGTGGTGGCCGGAGAACCCGTCGCCCTGCGTATCGAACAAGTCTGACCCCTTGCGGCCTATGCTGCGCGCAGGCTATGCCGGATAAAACGCCTTAGCTGACCAAAGGATATGCGAAGATGAACGCTGCCAAGATCGATTTCAACGACCGCCTGCTGTCTCTGGGCCTTGCACGGGTGGCAGAACAGGCCGCGCTGGCGTCCGCCTCTCTGGTTGGCCGGGGTGATGAGAAAGCTGCCGATCAGGCTGCCGTCAACGCTATGCGTGAACAACTGAACCTTCTGGACATTGAGGGTGTCGTTGTCATTGGTGAGGGCGAGCGTGATGAAGCGCCAATGCTCTATATCGGCGAAGAGGTTGGCACTGGTAACGGCCCGGGCGTAGACATTGCGCTGGACCCGCTTGAAGGCACAACCCTGACCGCCAAGGACATGCCCAACGCGCTGACCGTCATTGCCATGGGCCCGCGCGGCTCAATGCTACACGCTCCGGACGTATACATGGACAAACTGGCCATTGGTCCGGGCTTTCCCGAAGGTGTCGTAAGCTTGGACATGAGCCCGCGCGAGCGAGTTGAAGCGCTGGCCAAGGCCAAAGGCTGCGAGCCTGCGGATATTACCGTATGCATATTGGAGCGTCCTCGCCACGAAGCGATGATTGCTGAAGTCCGCGATACCGGTGCGTCGATCCGCCTGATCACAGATGGCGACGTCGCAGGTGTGATGCATTGCGCCGAAAGCGAAGTGACCGGCATCGACATGTATATGGGTCAAGGTGGCGCGCCCGAGGGTGTGCTTGCCGCAGCCGCGCTGAAATGCATGGGCGGTCAGATCTTTGGCCGCCTGTTGTTCCGTAATGACGACGAACGTGGCCGGGCGGCCAAGGCGGGCATCACAGATCTGGACCGTGTTTATGCGCGCGACGAGATGGTAACGGCGGATGTAATCTTTGCTGCTACTGGGGTCACCGGAGGTTCACTGCTGCCGCGCATCAAGCGGGAACCGGGTTGGGTTGAAACAACGACGCTGCTCATGCGATCAAAAACGGGCTCGGTGCGGCGGATGTCCTACCGCACGCCGATGTGGCCACACAACGAAGCATAGCGGCTTGCGCCAGCGCCTTCAGCAAGAGTATTCATAAAAGACCAAGAGGCCGGATCCCCAGGGGTCCGGCCTTAGTGCATGAGGTGAGATGTGGCATTTCTGGGCGTAGAGCAATCTCTGACGGGGCGACGCTGGATCGGACCGGGGATTGAGGTCGAGCGGTCAGCAGAAATGATGGCGCAGCAGACAGATCTGCCTCGCGCCGTCTGTCAGGTTTTGGCACGGCGCGGTGTACCGGTGATGGAGGCCGCCGGTTTCCTGGAACCCAAGTTGAAGGAACTGCTGCCCGACCCGCGATCGATGAAAGATATGGACGTCGCTGCGGCCCGGTTTCTACAGGCTGTGCGCAAGCGCCAAAAGATCGCAGTGTTTGCTGACTATGATGTGGACGGGGGCAGTTCGGCTGCGTTGTTGTTGGTGTGGCTGCGCCAGATGGGGCTTGACGCGACGCTTTATGTGCCCGACCGGATTGATGAAGGCTATGGGCCAAATGTGCCTGCAATGCAGGAACTTGCGGCTAGCCATGACCTGATCATCTGCGTGGATTGCGGAACGCTGAGCCACGAACCTATCGCGGCGGCGAAGGGTGCGGATGTGATCGTTTTGGATCACCATTTGGGTGCAGAAACCCTGCCGGATTGCGTCGCCGTGGTGAACCCGAACCGACAGGACGAAAGCGGCGATCTGGGCTATCTCTGCGCTGCTGCGGTGGTGTTCCTGATGCTGGTCGAGGCGGGTCGTCAGTTGCGTGAGGCCGGGGCCAAGGGGCCGGATCTGATGGCAATGCTCGATCTGGTGGCGCTGGCCACGGTGGCGGACGTTGCGCCGTTGATCGACGCCAACCGGGCGCTGGTTCGACAGGGCCTGAAAGTGATGACCCAAAGGCAAAGGCCCGGCTTGGTCGCGTTGTCAGACGTGGCGCGCATGGATACCGCGCCCAACAGCTATCATCTGGGGTTTCTGCTGGGGCCGCGCGTCAATGCTGGCGGTCGCATTGGTCAGGCTGATCTTGGCGCGCGGCTGCTGAGCACGGACTCGATCACTGAGGCCGAAGCCTTATCCGAGCGGCTGGATGCCCTGAATTCGGAACGGCGCGAGATCGAAAACGCGGTCCGCGCGGCGGCTTTGGCGCAAGCCGAGGACCGTGGGTTGGATGCGCCGCTGGTCTGGGCCGCAGGCGACGGTTGGCATCCCGGGGTGGTAGGTATCGTTGCTTCGCGGCTGAAAGAGTCGGCAAACCGGCCCGCTATCGTGATCGGGTTCGACGGGGATGAGGGCAAAGGTTCAGGCAGATCGATCTCGGGCGTTGATCTGGGCGCGTCGATCCAGCGACTGGCTGCCGAAGGGCTGCTGGTCAAGGGTGGTGGCCACAAGATGGCGGCCGGTCTCACGGTGATGCGTGATCAGTTGGAGCCTGCAATGTCGCGCCTGTCCGAGCTTCTGGCCAAGCAGGGTGCAGGCCAAGGCGGTCCCGCCGACTTGAAACTGGACGGGGCGCTGATGCCCGGGGCCGCGACAGTCGATCTGATCGAACAGGTAGAGAAAGCGGGTCCTTTCGGGGCCGGTGCCCCTGCCCCGCGCTATGCGCTGCCTGATCTGCAAGTGCGCTTTGCTAAACGCGTGGGCGAAACACATTTGAAGCTGTCACTTTCGGATGGAATGTCTGGCGGACTGGATGCCATCGCCTTTGGCGCGTTCGACGGCCCGTTGGGGGATCGCCTGTCTAATCACGGCGGCGCGCGGTTCCATTTCGCGGGTCGGCTTGAGGTGAATACCTGGGGCGGACGACAGAGCGTGCAGCTGCGGCTGGAAGACGCGGCAGAAGCTGTCTGACTACCGTTTCAACGCCGCTCAGGAACGGCCAAAAAAGTTTCACAGCCTTGCGTTTTTCGTCTTGCGGGGGGGGAAGGTAAACCGTAAAAGGCCCTCCACAAGCCAGCGTGGCCCGTTCGTCTATCGGTTAGGACGCCAGGTTTTCAACCTGGAAAGAGGGGTTCGATTCCCCTACGGGCTACCACTTGTGCTTGTCTGGTCTAAATGGCCCGTTCGTCTATCGGTTAGGACGCCAGGTTTTCAACCTGGAAAGAGGGGTTCGATTCCCCTACGGGCTACCATTTTCTTCAATGCCAAAATCGTTCCCGGCGACGTATTCTTACAGCATCGTGTTTAGCACGAAACCTGCGCGCCCCGTTTTGAAGACGCGAAATGCGGTTGAAGGCACGCCTGTCAATGGCTGCCCCGGACCGAGTTCACCAGCATTTGGTATTTGCCATTCCATCACCAAGCCTGCACAGTTTTGGCCAACAACAGATATGATTTGGATTCCCAATGGATTACCTCAAAGAACGCAAAGACTTCGCGATCGCGATCTGCAAGGAAGCTGGCACAATCGCCTTCAGATATTTCTCCGACCGGGGCGGTTTGATCGTCGATCAAAAAGGCGCACAGGATTGGGTCAGCGAGGCAGACCGGAATGTCGAAACCTTCATCCGCCAGAGGATCGCCGAGGCTTGGCCCAACGATGGCATATTTGGCGAAGAGCATGGTGAAACACAAGGTTCAAGCGGATTTGACTGGGTGATCGATCCAATCGATGGCACCACGAATTTCGTCAATGGCATTCCGGCCTGGACCATCGTTCTGGCGGGCGTCGCTGAGGAAAATACCGAGATCGGTGTAATCCATGACCCAAATATCAATGAGACCTTCGTAGCCTCGCGCGGAGGCGGGGCAACACTGAATAATGCGCCAATGCGGGTCGCTTCGGGTGTCGCGCTGCATCAAGGAACGGTGGCAGTCGGTTATTCAAACCGGGTGGATAACCGTAACATTGTTCCAATCGTCGCGAACCTGATCGAGCGTGGGGCCATGTTTCACAGAAACGCCAGTGGCGCGCTGTCATTGGCCTATGTCGCAGCGGGCCGGCTGCTTGGCTATGTCGAAGAACATATGAACGCCTGGGATTGTCTGGCTGGTCAATTGATGATCGCGGAAGCAGGCGGCGTGGTCGAAGATCAGGACGCAGGTGTAATGATCCGCAACGGCGGTCGGGTGATCGCTGGTACTCCGGATGTGTTTGATACTTTGTGTGAAATCTCGGAGAACGCGTGGCAGGCCTGACAATCTAGTCGATTGAGCGCCATCCGCTCAGCGGTTTAAGGTCCGTTAGATCGGCTTGCCAATAATGGCCTTGCCCGGGCTGATCATACCTCCGATCAATGGGGCGGCCCGACAAGGAGCACCACAGAAGGGTCCCGACGGCCCCATGGGTAACGATGGCGAGGTCACTGCCATCATGCGTTTCGATAATTGAAGTTACTGCTTGGTTTATACGCCGCTGGGCGGCAACGGCAGTTTCCCAGCCGCGAAAACTGGTGTTGGGGTCGGCAAAGAATGCGTCAGCGGCAGCTTCGAACCGGTCACGCGGCAGAAAACCGGTGGCGCTTCGATCATTCTCGCCAAGTGCGGCATCTTGTTTTATCCGCAGGCTTCGGGGCGCGGCCAGGATGTCGGCCGTCTCGCGGGCCTTTTGCTCGGTGCTGGCCCATAGGTGGGTAACTTCTGCAAAAATTCCGCTGGTTGCGAAGGCCGCAGCGCGGCGGCGGCCTTCCGCGCTAAGCCCCCAGTCCTGAATGGGGATGTTCGGGTCAATGATGACCTCGGGGTGCGTGATGATTAGAAGACAGGGCATCTATTCGGGCAAAAGCACCGGACCTTTCTCGGCGAAGGCCATCTGTACTTCTGTACCCGGCTCTAGCGGCGCATCGACATCGTCATGGACTGCAAAGACCTGTCCGAACGCACCGGTCAGAGTGTACTCCATTCGGACACCCACATAGGTGGCTTTGGAGACGGTCGCTGCAACCCCTTGCGCGGCTCCGATCACAAGTCGAGAAGGCCGGATGGCGACGGTCGCAGGCCCTTCGGTCAAGCCACGGGATGCCAAGGTATGGCGGTAGCCTTCGATCTCGATGGTGGCCATGTCGCCGTTGACCGAGATGATCTGGCAGGCAAGCAGATTGGCCTCACCAATAAAATCCGCAACGAAGCGATCATTTGGGGCGTCATAAAGCTGGCGAGGCGTGCCAATCTGGGCAATCGCGGCATTCCGCATCACGACGATTTCGTCGGACACCGCCAGAGCCTCTTCCTGATCGTGTGTCACGTAGACGACGGTCAGGCCAAGGTCTTGCTGAATGGCCCGGATGTCCTCGCGCACCTGGCGGCGTAATTTCGCGTCGAGGTTCGAAAGCGGTTCATCAAACAACAGCACCTGTGGTTCCAACACTAAAGCCCGCGCTACAGCGACGCGCTGCTGTTGGCCACCAGACAGTTCTGACGGGAGACGGCCGTCAAAACCTTTCAGGCCAACCAGCTCCAAACCGTCCAGCGCGCGGCGGCGGGCCTCGTCTTTAGCAAAGCCCGAGAACGTGAGGCCATACATCACGTTCTCAAGCACGCTCATATGAGGAAACAGCGCATAGGACTGGAACACCATAGATACGTCGCGATCCGTCGCGGGCAGTTTGGTCACATCGCGATCCCCGATGGTGATCTTTCCTGAGGTGGCCATTTCGAGCCCTGCGATCATCCTCAGCGTCGTCGTCTTGCCGCAGCCTGACGGGCCCAACAGCGTGACCAGTTTTCCTGCATCGACATTCAGGTCAATATTGTCGACAGCAACGACATCCTTGCCAAACATCTTTGTGACGGACTCGAACCGAACCGGCGCGGCTTTGGACTGCAGGCTCATGTCAAACTCTCCTAAACATTGGTCCGCGACTGCGTCATTCGTCGCCCGATCTTGGTCCGGCCCACGATCAACTGCATAAGGGCAACCACTGACAGCATCACAAAGATCAGAGTGGTGGAATAGGCGATGGCGAGACCATAGTCGTTATTCTCGACCCGCCCGATGATATAGCTGGTCGCCATGTCATATTCCGCGCTGACCAGAAAGATCACGGCCGAAATCGCCGTCATGGCCCGCACGAAACTGTAGACAAGGGCGGCAAGAATTGCCGGGCGTAGCAGAGGCAGGATGATCCGGCGGAAAGTCTGCCAGGAATTTGCCCCGAGGGTCAGAGATGACTCGTCAAGACTGCGATCCAGTTGCGACATGCTGGCGATGCCGGCTCGGACACCGACCGGCATATTGCGGAAGATGAAGCTGACAACAAGGATGACACCCGTGCCCGTAATCTCGATCGGTGGCACGTTGAAGGCGAGAATGTAGCTGACACCGATCACCGTGCCAGGGATGGCAAAGGACAGCATGGTGCCGAACTCAAAGGCATCTTTACCCGCGAAACTCTGTCGGGTCAGAAGGTAGGCCGTCACGAGCCCCACGGCAGCCGTCAGTGGAGCAGCAATTGCGGCGATGGTGATAGTCGTCCAGAAACTGTCCCATGCGGCTCCTGTCCAGCGAATACCCTCTGCTTCAAACCGAACCGAGAAGGCAGTGACGTAGTGCTTGAACGTCAGGGAATTATTGACTCCCCACAGTTCAACCACGCTGCCGTAGACGATCATGGCGTAGACGACGATGGTAAACACCGCCCAGCCAAGGGCGACGGTTAGCACCGGGATGGAAAGGCCGGTTGGCATCAATGGATGTACGCCAGCGTCACCTTTGCCCGTGACTGTGGTGTAGCTTTTCTTACCCAGCCAGGCTCGCTGCGCGTAGAAGGCTGAAAGCGTGAAGAACAGAAGCACCATGGCCAGAACCGCAGCGCGGCCTTGATCATATTGCGCACCAACAATTGCAAAGAAAATCTCGGTCGACAGCACATCGAAATTGCCACCTAGCACAAGTGGGTTGCCGAAATCGGCCATGCTTTCGATGAAGCCCAGAAGGAAAGCATTGGCAAGGCCAGGGCGCATTAACGGTAGGGACACGGTTTTGAACGTCTGCCATCTATTCGCGCGCAATGTCTGGGCCGCTTCTTCCATCGAGGGAGACACCCCTTCAACGACGCCAATCAGCACAAGGAAGGCGATGGGTGTAAATGCCAACGTCTGCGCAATCAGAACACCCGGCATGCCATACAGCCAGCGAGTGGGTTGGGTGCCGAACAATTCGGCAAAGAACTGCGTTACTGAACCCGACAATCCAAACAGCAGGATCAGCGCTAGGCCGATCACGAACGGTGGCGTGATAATCGGCAGAACCGTCAGTGCGCGCAACGCGCGCTTGTACCGAAAGCCCGAGCGGGTCACGACAAGCGCAAAGCACAAGCCGAGCGCAGTGGTGATGAAGCCGACGAGGATGGCCAGAAACAGTGAGTTCCATGCCGCCCCGCATCGTGCGCCCCAGAAACATCCCAGCCCCCAAAGCCGGTCGTCAAAGAATTTCGAGAAGAACACTGCGATGGAGTACGCGCCCTCTTCCGTCACAAAGGCAGCAAACAGCATCTTGGCGATAGGAAAGAATACAAACGCGGTGACGATGGTGATCACACCACCGATGGCGCTGACCACGAAGACGTCTCCGTTAATCGCCCCACGTGCGGCGACACCCTGGGTCAGAAGGAACAGAAAACTCGACGCGCAGATCATCGCGCCATAGCCCATGCCGAACTGCCGATCACCGAGCTCTCCGAACAAGGCTTCCAGCCAATCGAAATTGTAGCCTCGGATTCCGATGCTGAACCCTTGTGCGATCAGCCAGCCGAACCCAAGCGCCCCCGACAGGATCAGAATGCGCGCATAAAGCGGATCTGATTTGGCTCGCCTCAATACCAAAAACGGCAGCAGAAGAGCGATAAGAAGCGGCGCAAGCCACAGCTTTTCACCCTGCCCAATTAGAAAGGCAGCAGGCGCATAATCTTCGTCGAAAGGGTAGCCGTCCAGCAGCCACTCGAACGACCACAGGCCACCGTCAACCATGTACCACGGCAGCAGGCAGAATCCGACCCACCCGGCGATGACCCAGAAGATCAGAACCGGATGGGTCGTTTTTGTCGTGTCGTCAGTCATTTACTGCGGCAGTACCGAAACCTCTTCGTCCCATTTCTGCAGCAAGCGCTTGCGCTCATCCGACGAGCCGTATTTCTTGAAGTCATAGTCGATCAGCTTGATCTGGCTCATGTCAGGCGCGCTTTCCGAAGTTTCAGCACCTTTGTTTGACGGGACTTGGAAGGCATTTACCTGAAGGGCGAGGTTCTGCGCCTCGGGCGACAATGCCCAGTCATAGAACTTTTTGGCCTCATCTTCGTTGCGCGCGCCTTCGATGATCGACATCGAACCGATCTCGTAACCAGTACCTTCACATGGCGCGACGACTTTGATCGGGAAACCCGATACCGCCTGCTTTACTGCGTCATGCATGAAAACGATACCAATTGTATTCTCGCCTCGACCAGCAGCCTTGATCGGTGCCGAGCCCGACTTGGTGTATTGGTTGATGTTCGAATGCAGCCCCTTCATGAACTCAAATCCTTCGTCCTCGCCGAAGATTTGCACCATCGAGGCCAGGGTCGTGTAGGCCGTACCTGATGAGTTCGGGTTCGCCATCTGAACGTGCCCCTTGTACTCGGGCTTCAGAAGGTCCTTCCAGCAAGCAGGTTCGGGAAGGTTGTTCGCGGCGACAAGATCGGCATTGTAGCCGTAACCAAGCGCACCTGAATAGATGCCGATGGTCTTGTTACCCGCGCTTTCCGCCTGAGAAATCGCCCAATCATGAAGCTGGTCACGCATCGGCGACATGTATTCCATCGTCAGGCCCTCTTCTGCGGCCTGCAGATGCGGATCCCCCGTTCCGCCCCACCAAACGTCACCCTTTGGGTTGGAGCTTTCTGCACGGATCTGAGCAAATGTCTCACCCGAGGATTTACGGGTCATATTAACGTCGATGCCGGTCGCGTCCTCAAAACTGCGCGCCATAAGCTGGCACCAATCCTCTTGCGCAGAACAATAAAGTGTCAACTTGTCAGCCTGTGCCGCTGACATCGATGCGGCAAGGGCAATAAGCGATCCCAACGTTGTGGATGTAAATTTCTTCATTGATTTCTCTCCCTTTAAGTTCACTGCGTCCGGATTCCCCGGCTCTTATATGCCCTTCCTCATGCGGCCTTTCGCAATTTTTCGATAACAGCCAACGTCTCTTGATTATCTGACAGGCTCTTTAACAAACGCGCCAGTTCTTTCTCTTCGACAAGCTTTGCGGCCTTGGCAGGTGAGAACCAGTGGCGCTTGCGTTCGTCGCGTTCCTTCCAACGGCGTTTGAGCCGTTCCACAATCAACGGATAAAGCGTTACGCGGCAAGGCACGCTGCTTTTACCCTCGTATCGCTTGTCATAGTGAAAGCACCCGATCGATTTCTTGGAGATAAAGCCAACCGCTCCGGCCTCTTCCAAAGCTTCGATTTCAGCGGCATGCCAAGGCTTCTTACCATCCATCATCCAACCTTTGGGGATGACCCACCGCCCCCGGTCACGCGAAGTGACCATGAGAACCCGCAGCTTGTCGGACTTGTCCCATCGCACTGGAAGCGCACCGATCTGATCTGTGAATTCGGTCTTGCTCATGCGCGCGCTCTTGGCTCTGGCACTACGCAAAGGGCAATGGCAACACATACGTGCTGTTGAACAAGGTGGCTACATCCAGAACGCCGGTGCACTTCGATTGCTACGCCTCGAAATAGAAACAGTTCTTTGAAGTCTCACAATGAATCGTGGGCTTTGCAACAGAAATTGTTGCAAAACGACTGAAACGCCACAAAAGTGAGATTGAAACCGAGTCGGATTGCCAGATGCCCAAAGCGGAAACGCGCGATAAGAAAACCAACAAGGGCCAGAGTCGGTTCAAGAAATCCGACCGCCGCCGTGAGATATTGTTGGAATTGAAGCTTCGCCCGCACGTCCGGATCAGCGAATTGGCGCAGCGTTTCAATGTTTCGGCGGAAACGGTGCGCAGGGATTTTGATGCCCTAGCTGATGATGGGCTGATCTCGCGGGCGCATGGCGGTGCCTCTGCCCCGATACAAGGACGTTATCCAAGTCTGGATGAGCGCACCCACGCCCGCCTTGATGAGCGTGAAAAGATCGGCAAATGCGCAGCTGACCTGATTCAGGAAGGCGAGACGGTGATGATCGATTCCGGCTCAACCACGATCGAGATGGCCCGTATGTTGGCGTATCGGGGCATTCACTGCACGGCAATTACGAATTCGATACCGGTGGCCATGACCCTTGGTCACGCACCCGTTGAAGTCATTCTATGCCCAGGCGAATATCTGACCGCCGAGTCCGCCACGATCGGGACAGATACACTGGATTTCCTGTCTCGTTTCAACGTCGATCGCTGCATGATTGGCGCGTCCGGCCTGTCAGAAGAAGGGCCGTCAGAGACCGTGCGCGGTTTCGCAACCGTCAAACGGATGATGCTGGCACGCGCCGCGACGCGACATCTTCTGATCGGGTCCGAGAAATTCGACCGCAAAGGTTTGACCCGTGTGGGCGACCTTGACGGGCTGAATTCAATCGTAACTGATACCAAACCAACAGGGGATTTGCTTGGCGCGATCAACGACGCCGGGGTGAAGATTCTTGTCGCTGAGCAGTCCTTACAAAGAACGACAAACCGTGGACAGAAAAGCCACGCATGACTGGGAGGAAGAAATGAAATTTGATATCAAACTACTGATCGGAGCTTCCGCAATCGCGCTCTTGTCTCTGTCGGGCACGGCTTCGGCGCAAGACTGCCCGCGCGGTGATCTGGATGCGCGGTTCTGCGATGCCGATGGCGATCTGATCGCGGATATCCCCGCTGATCCTGCCGATCAGATTGATCCTGATACCCTGATCTTTGCCTACACCCCGGTTGAAGACCCTGCCGTATACAAAACTGCTTGGTCAGACTTTCTTGATCATCTGAAAGCGGAAACTGGCAAAGACATTGTTTTCTTTCCAGTTCAGAACAACGCGGCCCAGATTGAGGCCATGCGTTCGGGGCGTCTGCATATCGCGGGCTTCAATACCGGTTCAAACCCGTTGGCCGTGAACTGCGCCGGATTCAGGCCCTTCACGATCATGGCGTCGAAAGACGGAAACTTCGGATACGAGATGGAGATCATCACCTATCCCGGTTCAGGCATCGAAAAGGTTGAGGATATCAAGGGCAAGCAATTGGCCTTTACTTCTCCTACTTCGAACTCGGGCTTCAAAGCGCCCTCGGCGATCCTGAAAAGCGATTTTGATCTGCTTCCCGAACGCGATTTTGAGCCGGTTTATTCGGGCAAACACGACAACTCGATCCTGGGTGTCGCAAACAAGGACTATTTGGCTGCCTCGATCGCTAATTCGGTCAAATCGCGGATGATCTCGCGCGATGTGATCAACGAAGACGACGTCATCACGATCTACAAGTCGCAGACCTTCCCGACGACAGGCTTTGGAACCGTGTACAACCTGACGCCGGAGCTACAGGAGAAAATCCGCAATGCCTTCTTCAGCTTCGACTGGGAGGGAACGACGCTTGAGGCTGAGTTCTCGAAATCGAATGAAGGTCAGTTCCTTGAGATGACCTATCAGGAGTTCTGGGACGTCATCCGCAAGATCGACGCGGCTAACGGCGTTTCCTACGCCTGCCAGTAATCGATACTACATCCAACGGGCCCTGCGGGGCCCGTTACCACCCGAACCGGGGGCATAAATGCTGCGGCTTCAAAAGCTTACAAAAACTTATAAAACCGGCGATCAGGCCCTGAAGGCGATCGATCTAGATGTGCCAAAGGGCCAGGTTCTGGCGCTGATCGGGCCTTCTGGTGCTGGAAAATCCACCATGATCCGCTGCATTAACCGTTTGGTTGAACCCACAAGTGGCGAGGTTCTGCTGGACGACGTGGACCTGGTCAAACTCGGCTCGGGCGCGCTGCGGAAAGCACGTCGTGAAATGGGGATGATCTTTCAGGAATACGCACTGGTTGAACGCCTGACTGTCATGGAAAATGTACTGTCGGGACGGCTGGGATATGTTGGGTTTTGGCGGAGCTTCCTGCGACGTTACCCCCAGTCTGACGTGGATGATGCATTCCGCCTGCTGGATCGCGTGGGTCTGTTGCATATGGCCGACAAACGCGCGGACGAACTGTCAGGTGGTCAGCGTCAGCGGGTTGGAATATGCCGGGCGCTAATCCAAAATCCCAAGCTTCTGCTGGTCGATGAACCGACCGCCTCACTGGACCCAAAAACCAGCCGTCAGATCATGCGCTTGATTACCGAGCTGTGTCAGGAACGCGGATTAGCCGCGATAATCAACATTCATGACGTGGCCCTTGCGCAAATGTTCGTACCGCGCGTCGTTGGCCTACGCTTTGGTGAAATCGTATTTGACGGCCTCCCCTCTGGGCTTACGCCTGACAAGTTGACCGAAATCTATGGCGAAGAAGACTGGGAAGCGACCATAGAGAAAGTTGAAGACGACGAAGAGATCGAGGCCGCGGAATGAGCCATCCCGAACTTGATGACCTGCTGGGCAAAGGCTGGCGGAAACCGGCCTTCGTCAAAAACGCCTTACTGCGCTGGACCTTGATCGTTGGATTCGTCGCCTATCTGATTGCGGCATTTATGACCATCGAGGTGGATTGGGGCCGGGTTTATGAAGGCTTGGATCGCGGTTGGGCTTTTGTCCTTGCTTTCACAAGCCCGGATTTCATATCGCGCTGGAGCGATATCTGGAGCGGTCTTCTTGAGAGCATCGTGATGACGGTTGCAGCGTCGGTGGTGGGCATCCTGATATCGATCCCGATCGGACTGGGCGCTGCACGCAATATTTCGCCTCTCCCGGTCTATGTGATCTGCCGGGGCATTGTTGCGATCAGCCGCGCCCTGCAAGAGATCATCGTCGCCATTCTTCTGGTTGCCATCTTTGGGTTCGGACCTTTGGCCGGCTTCCTGACACTGTCCTTCGCCACTATCGGTTTCCTGTCCAAGCTCTTGGCCGAAGACATCGAGGCCATGGACAAAGTGCAGGCCGAGGCGATCAAAGCCTCGGGCGCGCGATGGATGCAATGGATCAACTACGGCGTGCAGCCACAGGTCATGCCGCGACTGGTCGGGCTGTCGATGTACAGGATCGATATCAACTTTCGCGAAAGTGCAATTCTTGGGCTTGTGGGGGCCGGCGGCATTGGGGCCACGCTGAATACGGCGTTTGACCGTTATGAGTATGACACTGCGGCAGCCATTCTGATCCTGATCATCGGGATCGTCATGGCGCTCGAATACCTCTCGGGTATCATCCGCGCGAGGGTCCAGTAATGCCAGTGCTTGAACATGAAGGTACGCAAATCTGGCGCAGACGCACGACCGGTCAAAGCCTTGTGCGTTGGTTTTGCTGGCTGTTGGGTGTGGCGGTCTTTGTCTACTGCTGGCAGATCATCTCGGCCTCGACGACATGGTTCTTTGTGTGGGACGCACCCCGGATCGCGAACGATATCTGGACCCGCGCGACACCACCAAAGTGGGATTACATCACGCAGTTAGGCCGCCCGATCTGGGACACGCTGAACATCGCCACACTTGGTACGATCATTGCGCTGTTCCTTGCCGTACCGGTCGCCTTTCTGGCCGCCCGCAACACCACGCCGTCGGCCGTGTTCATCCGCCCCATCGCGTTACTGATCATCGTCTCAACCCGCTCGATCAACTCGTTGATCTGGGCGCTTTTGTTAATCGCAATCATTGGTCCCGGAGTGTTCGCAGGTGTTATCGCCATAGCCATTCGTTCGATCGGCTTCTGCGCCAAGCTTCTCTATGAAGCCATCGAGGAAATTGATCACACCCAAGTCGAAGCCATCACCGCCACCGGCGCATCCCGCTGGCAGGTCATGGCATATGGAATCGTCCCGCAAATATTGCCCGCCTTTGCCGGGATCGCCGTATTCCGCTGGGACATCAATATTCGCGAGTCTACGGTTCTTGGCCTTGTGGGCGCAGGCGGCATCGGGCTGCAATTGTCGGCGTCGCTGAACGTTCTGGCATGGCCGCAGGTCAGCCTTATCCTGATCGTCATTCTGATTGCCGTCATGATCAGCGAATGGGTGTCTGCCAAAGTACGAGGGGCAATTATTTGAGCCGCTTCACGACCCAAGAGGCTTTCGACGCCTACGAGGCCGTTCGGCATCGGCTTCCGGCTGCTGAACCGGCTGTTCAATCCTATCAGCATGCGAACACTTTGATGGATATTGCTGAAGGCTTCGATGTATTCCTTCTGGATGCGTTCGGTGTCCTCAATATCGGCGAGACTGCAATTCCCGGTACAGCCGCGCGGATTGATCAGCTTAGAGCCATGGGTAAACGCGTTCTGGTCGTCTCGAATGCAGCTGGTCACCCTCATGCGGCGCTCGTCGAGAAATACGCCCGGCTGGGATATGATTTTGCGTCAGAGGATATCATCACAAGCCGCGCAACACTGCTGGCAGAGCTGGGCGGTCAACGCGCGCTGCATTGGGGTTTGATGGCAACACCCAGCACCGGCCTTCGCGATCTGGAAGATTTGAACCTGACTTATCTCGATGACGATCCCGAGCCCTATGACTCGGTTGAGGGGTTTCTGATGATCGGCTCAGCCGTCTGGTCCGAGGCACGTCAGGCTCATTTGGAAGCAGCCCTGCTAAAACGCCCGCGTCCGGTATTGGTTGGAAATCCGGACATAGTCGCACCACGCGAGCACGGGTTTTCAGACGAACCCGGTCTGTTCGCGCATCGTCTTGCCGATCGAACCGGCGTTGTACCCGAATTCTTCGGCAAACCATTTGAGAATATTTTTGACTTGGCTTTTAAGCGACTTGGCCGGGTCGATAAAACTCGCGTGCTTATGGTTGGTGACAGCTTGCATACCGACATATTGGGGGCCCATGCTGCCGGAATCGCCTCGGCCCTGATTTCGGGGTACGGTTTTTTCGCAGGGCATGACGTCGATGACGCAATCACACAGGCGCAAATCATGCCGGATTTCGTTGTGAACCGACCATAATCTGATCACGCCTGCTTAGTTCCGCTTCAAATCCAAGCGTCCGTCAGTGCTTTTCAATACTCGCCATGTGATCAATCCGCGAAGGCATCACAGGTCGTTGTTGGCTCATCGCTTCCCAAATACTGAACCCTGCGCCCTTCATCAAAGGTTGGACTGCCCAACGCACATGCGATCTCTAAGCTCAACCTGTCCCAAACCCGAACATCACCGGCTTCGCTGGTTGTCGCAAAAGAATGTCCGTCAGGTGCAAGCGCGATACGCCAGGTCGGGCCTGCATGAATCTTTTCGACAGGCATGAGCCGACGGTGCGTCGCGGTATCCCACCAATGCAGTTCCCCAGATCGGTCGATTGCCACCAAGGTTGCCTCATCCGCCAAAAAGGCAACATCTGTCGCCCCACCCTTATGGCCACCATAAGCGGCAAGCTCTTCGCCGGTTTCAACATCCCACACCTTGACCACCTCATCGCTGGAAGCAGTTGCAGCCTGTGTGCCATCACGACTGAAAGCAACACTCCAAAGCGTGTTGTCATCAGCTTCAATCACTCTGATCAACTGACCGTCGCCAATCGACCAAATATAGACCTTACCATCCACCGAGGCCGCTGCCAGCATGCCGCCATCTTCAGAGACGGCGACACGATTTGCCTGAATGTCAGCTGGCGCAAAGCTCTTGACCAAATCAGCCTCTGAGATATCGATTTGCAGCACTCCATCTCCTGTCGCCACAAAGACCTCTAGACCTGACCCCGGCATGATCGACCAGACGGGAGCCTGCCCCAGATCGAGTTGATTTTTCAGCCGGATGGCAGCCATGTCCCAGATTTTCAAGCCGCCTTCGCGATCACCAGTCACCATGGTTTTGCCATCCAGCGAGAAAGAGATCGCCCACACCTGGCTTTCATGCCCCTTCAGCTGCATGGGTTTCATGGAAGCCCCCATCTTCCAGACCCAGATATTCCCCTCACTGTCACCGATGGCTATAGACTTTGCATCCGGCGTATAAGCGATGCCCAGCGCCTTTGCCCCGTTCTGCAAAACAAGCGTGTCTTTGCCGCCGGGGTCGATCCCAATCCGCCAGAGACGTACCTGCTGATCCCGGCCCAAAGTCGCCAGCAACGGGGCATTTTGGGCGACTTCAAGGTCCACAACCCTCTGACTGTGCGCTTGCACCACGTCGCCAACACTTTCCATGTTTGAATTTTCCAATCGCAGCGTTCCGTCTGCCCCTGCCCCTACCAGCAGATTGTCCGGCGCGGTAAATGCTGCTGCTACGATATCGGTACTATCTGAAAAACGATCAACAATTGGAGAACCATCCGGAAAACCAATCGTCGTGACCTTCCCGTTCGTATGGGATACCGCGAATGTTCTCCCGTCGCGGCTGAAGGACAGGTGATCGGGGTCAGGCCCCAGCGGACCGCCCGGTATCGGCGGAAATGCAGGCGTAGCCTTTGCGTCGACCCAGCCGAATATGCCACCATCGACATTTCCGGCTACAAGTCCTTCTGAAACGGGCGAAAACGCGACCTTTTTGAAGCCCAGCGGCATTTTCGCCAATGGCTCCCCAATTTGCATTCCATTGGAAACGTTCCAGAGGCGAACGGTCCCGTCACCGGTCGCCGACGCGATACGCTTGCCGGTGGAATCAAAGGCCACGCCAAATGCGACGTCATTGCCAGAGAACAGTGTCGTGATCGGGCCGTATCTGGCCGAACCAACATTCCAAAGGCGAACATCCCCATCCGTTGCCGCTGAAACCAGCAACTCTCCATCGGGAGAGAATGCAACATCCCTTATCCCGCCGGAATGCCCCACCAGTTCAGCAATAACCGCTCCGCCGGATTCAGCCCTATGAACCACGATGCGCCCATCACGCAATCCAACCGCAACACGCGTACCGGATGCATCAATAGCCATCGTCTGCGCGTCACCAACCGTAAACGGGCTGCCCAGTGGGACAAGCCCACCCTCACCCAGATTTTGCCGAGCCATCAGCATCGCCGCCCTCGCTTCTGATGTCGAACCAGCAGTTTCGGCTCGGACAATCGCTTCGGCGCTGAGTGACAGGGCTAGCAAGGGATCTGTATCCGATAACCCGTTCGCCGCAGCGCCTAGCGCCCTTGCGAACCTTTCATTGGCTTCAGCTGTTGCGGCAACGGCCATCTGTCTGTTGCTTTCGGCAAGGTTGGACGCGCGGATAGCCAAGAAAGACGAAACCGTTGCGCCAATGGCCAGCAAGGCAAGGGCAGCAACGGCAACTTGATTGATACGTCGACGCCGACGCCGGCGCATTTTGGATGCAGCCTGCGCTTGGTCACGCGCATCTCGTGCAGCGCCCAGAAATTCCCGCTCTAACGCACCGAGGATATTCTGGTTCTTCACCGACCATTCTTCAGCCGACAACAACCTTGTGCCGCGATAAAGTAAATCGGGCTCGCGATTTTCAACATCCCACTCTGCAGCGTCATGCTGAATACGCTGACGCATGCGCAGATCATCGCGGCTTTCTTCGATCCATGAATTAAGTCGCGGCCATGTACGCAGCAGCGCCTCATGCGCAATCTGAACATTTTTGTCATCCAGCGTCAGCAACCGCGCATCTGTCAAAGCTTCAACGACCCGCCGCGTTGTGTCCGGGTCCGAGTCGCGCTCGATCTCATCGATCGGCAACAACCGCCGTGTGTCCGGTGTCCCCTCGCCGGGCGTAACCAGACGCAAGAATAGCCGCCGGGTTGCTTCTTGCTGAACTTTGTCAAAAACGTCTGTAAAAAGTGTCTCTGCTGTCTGGCTGATTGCCCCTGTGACACCACCGGACTGACGGTAGCCGTCCAGAGACATGACCGCACCTTTACGTCGGCTCCATGTTTCATACAGAGAATGCGCCACCAGCGGGAGCGAACCCGCTTCGCGCCCGGCCTCATCAACGATCGCATCAATAAGGGACCTGTCCATGTGCAAACCAGCTGCATGTGCCGGTTCGCTGATTGCGCGGCGCAGCTCGGGCCGTGTCATCGGCCCGACCAAAAACTGGTTTTCCGAGATTCGATCCGCAAGCCACGGTATCTCTGCACACGATGCATAAAAGTCCGCACGGATTGTCAGCACGATACGAACGCGGCTATCTGCAGGGTCCGTCATGGCTGACAAAGCTTCGATGAACTTGCTTCTGCGTTCATGTTTGACCAGCGTGAACAATTCTTCGAACTGATCAATGCAGATCAACAACTCTCCTTCATTCGCGGTGGCCAATCGGCGCGCCGCACTCGGATAGGCGATGAAGTCGTTGAGCGAGACCTGAGCCGTAAGGTGAGAATTGTCGCCGATGAGTTGAAAGTACAAATCGGTCATTGGATCGCGCCCGGGAGTAAAAACACAAACGCGCCAGTTTTCGCTACCGGATATCGCGTTGGCAGCGATCGCTGGCAGCAGCCCTGCTCGCAGAACGGATGATTTACCACTGCCGGATGAGCCACCCAGAACCAATATCCGGCTCTGTTGAAGCCGGGTCACAAGTTCCTCAACAAGATCCTCGCGTCCAAAGAAATAGTCGGAATCCTCTGGCTGGAACGCGGCGAGCCCTTTGTAGGGGCATTCCACCCTACTTTCCGATATCTGCGTCACAGCTTCGGATGCGGCCTCTCGCCGGTCACGATCCAACGCATCATTCATTGCACTGCGCCAGGACACCATATCCAGAAAACGCGCCTGCGGGTCCATTGCCATCCCGTGCTCAATGCAATCACGCCACATTTCTGGCAGGCTGGAAAGATACTCGGTAACGCGATGGAATGGCGGCGGCGCCTTTCCCGTCAGGACATGCCACATCAGCGCGCTGGCCGAATAAATGTCGGTCATCGGCGTCACGGGTTGCCCGTGCTCAGCTTGTTCTGGCGCTTGGTAGAGCGGTGTCCCAGCCATCATGGTCGCGCCGGTCACACCGATCGCTAAATCCTTTGCAATACCGAGATCCGCCAGAAAAACCCTCTCGTCTAGGCCGACCAAAGCATCAGAAACCGTCGTGCTGTTATCGTCTTTGGACCGCTTCACTCGTTGCAGAAGGACATTTGCGGGTTTGACGTCCCGATGCACGACATTCGCGTCGTGAACCGCAGACAAGCCATCTGCCATTGCATCAATCAGTATTTCCACACCTTCGCGTTTGGCCAAAGCAGCGGGGCTTAGACGCTTTAGTCGGTCGGCCAATGTGCCGCGATCCGCGTAGTCCATGACAAAATAGGGCCGCCCGTCCTCCAAACGCCCCACGTCATGCACGGAGACAACGCGCGGAGATCGAATGCGCCGCAACAGACGGGCTTCTTCGAGAAAATGGGTGATGACTTTGTCATTGGTCGCAAGGTTGGCGTGCAGAATCTTGAGGGTTACCGGAACCTCCAACTCGTCATCCCGCGCAAGGACAACCGCCGCGAACCCACCGCTCGCGATTTCACGGTCAACAGCGTAACGGCCGATGAACGCGGGAAAAGTCATGATATTCTTGGCGCTTCAGAGGTGCTCTTGCACATCCACGCAATGATACTTGGTCGCATCCAATATGTTGTGGTCCCTATCGGCAGCAGTAACGCACAGTGTCGTCCCTCCCTCGCGCGCCGATGTCGAGGCCGCCTCCTTCGTCACATAGCTTGGGTAATCATCGTGCCGATGCCACCTGCCTTGAACGGCATTGAATTCGCTTTGGGCATTTCTGCCGACTTGCTCAACGGAATAGCTTTCGCCCCACCATGTATGGAAATGGTTCTTCGATACGTCCGGAGTGAAATTCGCATCGTAGTTTACAAGCAGTTCGTCACCCTCTTTGGCGACCGATACAATCTGCACCTCACACCCATCCACAGGGCAGGCATTGGGCATCGCTGACTGGGCAGTTGCATCAGCACCGAACAAGAGTGTAGCTGCACCCAGGATCAGAGCGCCCTGACGAAGCTGGTTTCCTGAAGTATTCAATGACATCATTCCCTCCCAATCTTGGTTGAAATACGCAATTGGTGCCGATTCTAGCACAATCGCGAGTTTCTTTCTGAGACTTTCACCACAGAAGCCAGAATTCAGGCGTGCCACGTCGTTTATCGGCGGACGACCTCAAACTCTAATGGGCGCGCATCAGAGTGCAAAATTGATAGTGCAGGCGATATCAGCCCGCTATCGGCCAGCATTATGTTCTCGCGCTTAAGCTGGATTTCACGCGCATTCTCGAATTGTACGTAAGTTCCCGACGAACTGCGATCCGCCAGCATCAGCTTCCCGCCTTTCATGCTGAGTACCGCATGCAGTCGCGAAACCCACGGCTCAGGCAGGATGACATCGCATTGACTGGATCTGCCGATCGTTAGCTCCCCGCCTTCCCGACACCGCCAGGTATGATCGTCGTGATAAAGAATGAGCGCAAAGCTTTCATTCTGCTGCATGCCCTCAGATCCGCTGGCCGTCTGCGTCGGCAGATGCATCACGGTGCTTAACCCGTCCGTTGAGGCCACGATTGAATAGGCTTTGACCGGGTCACTCACACCTTTCAGGCGAAGCAATCCGATTGGGGTGAGCATCTGGAGACTTTCGGGGCTTAGATCCTTGGCGACGCTTTCGCTGACACAAGCTTCACCCGGATTGGCCGCGGCCGCCAAACGTGCGGTCAGATTTACTGTTTCGCCAAATATCCCATTATCGCCAATAACAACGGGACCTTGATGAACACCCGCGTGGACCGACAGTAATGTTCCGGGCGGTTTCTGAATCATCTCTACAACCGCGTTTACGGCGGCCTCGGGTTCCTTGAAATAGGACAAGACATCATCGCCTTTTTGCCCCACAGGAACTCCGCCAAACCCAAGTAGAACCTCGCGCAATCGATCGATTTCAAACTGAATCAACTGCTGCGCCTGATCGTCCCCCATTTCTTCGTAGAACGGAGTGCTGTCAGAAATGTCAGCAATTATGGTCGTGACGAGCTTGGTTTCCACGGTGCTACTCGCAATTTGCTTGTCCGGAACGGCAAACCCTATTTGGGATCATAAACATAACCTATACCCCGCACGGTTCTGATGATTTCCGGCTTTTCCGGGTTGGTTTCAAGCTTCCGGCGCAGTCTGGATATTCTGATATCAATGCTGCGATCGAACGGGTCCCAGGACCGGTCATGCGCTTGTTCTAGCAACTGATCACGGTTCAAAACACGCCCTTTGTTTTCAGCAAACACCTTGAGCAGACTATACTCCATCGCCGTTAGCGGGACCTCGGATCCATCCGGCGCAAGAAGTTTGGCTGCCTCTTTATCCAGCGTGTAGTCGCCAAAAAGGGCCAAATTGCCTTCGGAGGCATCTGCGGGCAGACTTTCGTTGATGGCCCCTCGGCGCAATAGGGCCTTGATCCGCGCTTCCAGTTCCCGAAGATCAACCGGCTTTCCAAGATAGTCATCTGCCCCCATCTCAAGCCCGATGATCCGGTCCACTACATCGCCTGCTGCAGTCAACATGATCACGGGCGTCGTGTTTTCAGGACGAAGCGATCTGAGGATCGAAAGACCGTCTTCCTTTGGCATATTGATATCCATGATCATGACATCAACAGCACGAGAGGAGATGACAGACCGGAGCTCTTCTCCGCCAGCGGCTGCAGAAACCTCGTACCCGCGTTTGCTCAGATATTCCTGAAGCATCTCGCGCACGTCGATCTCGTCATCGCAAACCAGGATATGGGTTTTCTGGTCATTCATCCGTTTGATCCTTCTGATCGGCGAGCAGCTTTCCGACAAGTATTCTCAGTTCCGAAGGCGAGACGGGTTTTTCCAGATAGGGCAGACCGGATTCCTTCAGCAGTCCCAATGAGCTTTCACCCATGGTGTCCCCGGTGATGTATGCTGTCCGGGTCAGCATTTTCGGAAAACGCGCCACCAGCGCCTCATAAATCTTGCGTCCGTCAACACCGGGCATGTTCATATCACTTAGGAATACATCGTAGCTGGTGGACTGCAGTTGCCTGAGCGCCTCTTCCCCTGAGGTAACGAAATCAACGTGAAAGCCATCCTTCCGCAGTATCTCGGCATTGATCTCACCCACTTCGACCTCATCATCCACGACCAATGCACGGTGCTTGGCAAAATTCGCGGCGGGTTCGGGTTTTTCTTCAGCCACATCATTTTGCATCTTTGCGACGGGCAGAGTTATCCGGAAGCAGGTGCCGGAGATAGCGGCCTGATCAAGCCTGATCTGACCGCCATGGGACAGAATGATCCGGTGACAGAAAGCAAGCCCAATCCCGGTGCCGTCACCCACCTCCTTTGTGGTAAAGAACGGCTCGAAGATACGTGCGCGTATGGCTTTGGGGATACCGGGGCCATTGTCCTGAACCGTGATCTCAACCATTCCGGTGTCAGGCTTGACCTCGGCAGACAGCATGATCTGGTCGCCGATGCCGGATGCGGTCATGGCCTGCTCGGCATTGATGATAAGATTCAAGACGACTTGCGTAAGCTGGTCCGCATCCCCGGCAACTGCGGGCAGGTCTTCTGGCACACTTTGCTCAATGCGAATTTCGCCTGATGAGCTACCGTACCCGGCGACATCCGCAGCTGTTTCGATCATGCTGGGAACATCAACCTGCTCGATCTTGCTGGGCTGCTGACGCGCCATCGCCAGAAAGGTCTTAACAATCTTCGCGCAGCGTTCTGCGGCATTGCCGATTTTTTCAATCCTGACACCGAGATCGGGGTCAGAAATTTCTTCCTTCAACATCAACGAATGACCCACAACAACCGACAATGGATTGTTAAGCTCATGCGCCACACCGGCGAGTAGTTCGCCTAGCGCAGACATCTTTTCGTTCTGGAACAGCAGCTCTCGTTGCTTTTCAAGCTCGGCCTCAATGGCCAATTCATCGGTCAGATCGCGGGTATTGGAAACGATTACTTCTTCACCATTGAACTCGATCAGCCGTGAAGAATCCGCCCCCCAGAACTTTCGCCCGCTTGCATCGACGAACTCCATACGCCGATCCTTAAGCGCCCCCGCTTGCCGGAGGTCTTTCAGGTACCGTTCGCGCTCATTCGGGTCCGCATAGTAGGATTTCGAACTTTCTGCTTCACCAAACAGCGCCTTTATCTCGGGCGTAGCAAACAGCACCTCGCCGGTGTCGGCATGCGTCATGTTGATGGCTGCTGGATACGCCTCCATGACCTGACGGATCAGGGCATCAGCCTCTTTCTGGACGGTTAGATCGATCACGCTGGTCACGATGACTTCTTCGCCTTTGTAATCGATCAATTGAGACGAAATCGACGCAGGGAAGGTTTTGCCAACCGCATTAATCAAGTCGAGCTTGTAGTCATCGACACGACCATCGGCCAAAAGCTGGGTTACAAAATCCGCGCGCTCTTCCGGCTTTTGATAATGCTGTTTTGCAGATTTGGAAGGTCCAAACATCTGCAGCGCAGCAGGCGTGCGATACAGTATCTGACCATCACCAATCCGCGCCATAGTTACGATTGCCGAACTGGCATCCAGCACCTTTCGGATCAATAGATCGCCGTCGCGCTCTTCGACCTCGGCTTGTTTGCGTTCGGTGATATCCTCACGCGTTACGACAAATCCGCCGAACTTGGTAGGATGAACAGAAACCAGATAGGTACGCCCATCCGTTTCCGTCAGCTCAAAGTCTTGGATGAACTCGACCCCATTAGCCAAACGGTCCGAAACCCACTGCTGTTCATTGCCAATCGCATCAGCGTAAATTCCCCGGCGCGCCGTCTCACGCATCAGGATTTCCCAGTCCAGTCCGGGTTGCAGCAGGTCGGCAACCCCCTTGTTCATCTCGGCATATCGTTGATTGAACAAGACAAGGCGGCGATCATCATCATAGAGGGCGAACCCTTCTTTGAGAGATTCGATCGCATCACGAAGAAGGTCCCTCGCCTTCTCGATTTCTTCAAATTCGTTCGCCATGCCCATCGTCATCCTGAATTTTTAGGATACCATTGTTTCAATGCCATTTCAAAATCAGCATCGCGTGTTTCAATTGTTTCAATAGGTGCCAACTCAGCCAAGTACAGGCCGATAAACCTGTTTGTTTTTGAGCCAGATAGCAAGTTGTGTGACCTGCTTCACAGAGCAACAACTGAAACACTTGGCACCGCTTCCAGACATCACAATGAAACATAGAAAGGTCAGTTATTGCCCATCTTAAGTGCGATTGGGTAAGAACGATGACTATTTCTTTTAGAGCTACTGAAATGATTAACGCACCTATTTTTGCGTTGCATTCTTCGGCGTCCAATAGTGGGCAATGGAACCAACTGGCGGCGGATCTGGAAGGTCGCTTTAGTGTTCACGCCGTTGATCTTCCTGGTTACGGTCGTAGCCCGTTGACTGGAGATAACTCTCGAAACGGCGCGGCGTTTTCTGCCATTCCGATCATCCGGGAAATCGAAGCGCTGGGACGCCCCGTTCATCTTGTTGGGCATTCCAACGGCGGAGGTATTGCCATCAAGATCGCGTTGATGCGTCCTGATCTTGTCAAAAGCCTGACGGTATATGAGCCTGCAGCCTTTCATTTTCTGCAGGCTGGCAATGAGGTCAGCAAGAAACTGTTCGGGCAAATCCAGCTTCTCGCGGGTGTGGTGAGCGCCGCAGCAGCGGATGGCGATGCCGCTGCTGGTATGCATCACTTTTTGGATTTCTGGAACGAGAAGGGGTTTTGGAACTCGCTGCCCGCGCAGGCCCGGGACCGGTTCATTGGGATGATCCCATCAGTCATGTCTGATTTTGCAAAAGGTTTTGCTGAAACCTGGCAACTGAAGGACCTGTCAAAGCTTGAAATACCGACGTTGGTAATGACTGGTTTGGAGTCACCTGAGATTGCGCAGCACGTCTCGGTCGAGATCGCGAAGGCTTTGCCCAATGCGCGGATCGCGTTGCTGCCCGAGCTGGGTCATATGGCGCCGGTCTTCCAGCCCGAATGGATCAACTCAAGGATTTTCGAACACGTGGCCAATGTGGAGCGGCCCGTTGAAACTGTCAGCTGGCCAGAACGTCAAGCTGCCTGACCGGGGCCGCATTTAGCAATGCGGCCTTCATCAAACCACTGCTACATCAAAAGGAGCAATATCATGGGTATTCAAACATCGATCAACGCCACCACAGACTTTGCGGCAATCAAAGCAAAGCAAAACGTCGCCTGGGGCTCCGGCGACTACAGCAAAGTGGGTGTCACGCTGCAAATCACGGGCGAGGAACTGGCTGAAAGCATGGATCTGATGCCTGGTTCCAAGGTACTGGATGTCGCCGCCGGGAATGGTAATGCCACCCTGGCCTTCGCCCGGCGCTTTTGTGATGTTACATCGACCGACTATGTAGAAGCCCTACTGGACGCCAGCAGCCAGCGCGCCAAAGCGGAAGGTCTGTTCGTGACCTACAAGGTTGCCGACGCCGAAAACCTGCCTTTCGATGATCAATCCTGCGACGCGGTGGTTTCGACGTTCGGCGTGATGTTCACACCGAACCAACAACAATCAGCAGCAGAGCTGCAACGGGTCGTCAAACGCGGCGGCAAGATTGGTCTGGCCAACTGGACGCCGGACAGCTTCATCGGCCTTCTGTTCAAAACGATCGGTAAACATGTGCCTCCACCTGCTGGCGTAAGCTCTCCGGCTTTGTGGGGCAGCCGGGACTGGATTGAAGAAGCCTTCGGATCGCGCAGCACCATCGTTTCGTTCCGACGCAAGAACTTCATGTTCCGCTACCGTTCAGCCGAACACTTCCTAGAGTATTTTCGGACTTTCTATGGCCCGATGCAAAAGGCCTTCGATGCACTGGACGCATCGGGACAAGAGGCGCTGCAGCGCGATATCATGGCCCTGATCGAGAAGTTCGATATCTCAGGCAATGACACACTTTGCATCTCATCCGAGTACGCTGAAATTGTCATGCAGCGCGGCTGAGATCGTGAATCACTGGCTCATCGTTCTTTGACCCAACCGTCAAAGAACGATGAAGATCACCCGGTGTAGTCGATCCACCATTTTCTTGGTATTAGTTTGTTTAAGGGGGATTTTGTTATGGCCGAGCGCACACTTTATGAAAAATACGGTGGGTTTTCACAGATCAGCAAGATCGTGTTCTCGTTCTATGACATCCTGCTGGACAACGACGAGGTTGGACCCTTCTTCGACAACGTGGATATGAGCCGCATGGTCGACCATCAGACCAAGTTCATAGCATCGCTCCTTGGTGGTCCGGCCTCCTACACCGACAATCAACTGCGCCAGTTACACTCTCATCTCGCAATTACGGATGACCATTTCGACGAGTTGGAGGTCGTGCTCCGTGATGCTTTGCAAAGACACGGCGTTGATGCCGAGGATATCGATATCGTTGTCGCGGAATTCAGTAAACGTCGCCCCTTGATTGTTGGATAAATCATGACCATCGAAGCCATCAATGAACAGCTCCTTCGCGCGATTGGTGTGGGCGTTGCCCTACTGGACCGTCAATCGCTGAAGTTTGGGTTCCGCAATGATACGTTTGACGAGTGGTTCAGTGCCGATGGCCCTTCAGACCAATTGCAGCAGCTCTTTCCTGATCTGGATATCGACACAGTGCAAACAAGCCTGTCCGGCACCGGGCGGCATACATCAGAAATCACGTTCAAAAAGAAACGCCGCACACTGGTGATCGCACTCGATTTCACGGTCGCGCACGACGATGTGCTGGTTCTGGTATGTCAGAACATCACCCGTATCAAAGAGCTGGAGTCCATGATCGACTCCTATTCGATGATGGTCGAACGGAACACCCGCGAGTTGAAGCGGGAAAAGGAGCAGGTTGAAAAACTGCTGCTAAATCTGATGCCCCGGTCGGTCTACGAAGAGTACAAGACTTTCGGCGTGGTCACGCCACAACTCTATGATCCCGTCTCCGTCCTGATGCTCGATTTCGTGGGGTTCACGGATATGGTCGCCTCGCAGGACCCAAGCGTCACCGTCACTGAGCTGAACGATATTTACAGCGCGTTTGATCGCATAGGTGAGCAATTCGGTTGCGAACGGATCAAGACAATCGGAGACGCATATATCACCGTCGCTGGTCTGCCCGATCCGACTCCGGATCACGCCAAGGCAATCGCAAACACAGCCATTCGTTTCGTACGCTATTTGACCCGCCGAAACCTGAGCCATCCGCATCAGTGGCGGTGCAGAATTGGACTGGCCACGGGATCGGTAGTCGGGTCGGTCGTTGGCATCCAGAAGTATGTGTACGATATCTTTGGTCCGGCTGTGAATCTGGCCTCCAGACTTCAGGAATTCTCTGACCCGATGCAGATTTCAGTCCAGGACGAAGTCGCGCAGGTCCTCAAAGATCAGTTTGACCTTGAGAATGTCGGTGCGCGAACAATCCGTGGGTTTGGAGAGCAAGACATCTGGCGCTTGTCCGACGATAGCTAAGCGTCAATGCCCGCTGTAATCCTTTGTTCGCACTAAATGGTGACTGATCACTGCAGTGACTACAGTAGGCTGTTTACCCAGTCCCAAAACCACTGATCTTGATCCCGAAATAAGCGGCTACTCGTTTCGGCGTTTGGTGACAACGGTTTCCAGCACCTCGCCTTCGTGATCAACAACCCGCCAGAGGCAATGTCTCTTACCATTCACCTTCACAAAATCTCGTCGGCGTGCCACTTCCATATCGAGAGTGCGCGCAGTTGTTGCATCCGCTATCTTCGGATCTCAGAGGCAAACACTGGACCGAACCGGTTCCAACAGTAGCAGTCGGTTTCGTGACTCAGGTCGATGCCTCGCTCGTGCAACAGATCTACGGCATTCCGAAGCGAGAGCGGGAATCGAATGTACAGCATCACGGTCAAGCGGATGATCTCAGAACTGGTTATTATAGTATTTGAAAGATGCAGGTCTGGTCATGGGCAAAAGCTACGCAACACCCCTACCCCGCCCAAGCAAAGCTCTTCTGACAAGACTCTTTTGACAGTTCCCCGATTGCAGTTTTCCTTGGTCACACAAACCTGTTCACATAATTCTCCAGAATCTCCTGACGCCCAGATTGTGGTTTCGGGTTGGTATTTTCCTGCAGAACCCGGGCAGAAATCTCTTCCAGACTGCTACCCAACATAGACACTGCTTCCGGCGTGTTCCAACCGGAATACCGTTCCGTCAGCGCGTCCTCCAAGCCACCGTCTTCAATCATAGCAGCCGCAGCTTTCAAGCCCCGTGCACAAATGTCCATTCCACCGACATGGGCTGCAACAAGATCTTTTGCATCAAGCGATTGCCGACGTATTTTGGCGTCAAAATTTGTGCCCCCAGTTGTAAAGCCACCAGCTTTCAGGATGTGGTAATATGCCAAAGCAACCTCTGGCGTGTTATTCGGGAACTGGTCCGTATCCCATCCGGATTGGTAATCGTTTCGGTTCATGTCGATCGAGCCAAGCATCCCTTCGGCAGCGGCGACCGCAATTTCATGCTCGAAACTGTGTCCGGCCAGGATCGCATGCCCCTGCTCGAGGTTCAACTTGACCTCGTCCTCCAACCCGTACTTCCTGAGAAATCCAATACAAGTCGCGGCGTCGTAGTCGTATTGGTGTTTGGACGGCTCCTGAGGCTTGGGCTCAACGAGAATAGTTCCTTTGAACCCAATCTTGTGTTTGTATTCAACGACCATGTTCAAGAAACGGCCCATGTGGTCCAACTCGGTTTTCAAATCCGTGTTCAACAGGGTTTCATAGCCTTCTCGGCCACCCCATAGAACGTAGTTTTCTCCGCCGAGCTTGTGGGTCGCATCCATGCAGGATTTCACTGTCGCAGCTGCAAACGCAAAAACGTCGGGATCAGGATTGGTACTGGCACCAGACATCCAGCGACGATGGCTGAACATATTGGCCGTGCCCCAAAGCAGCTTGGTGCCAGACACCTGCATCTTTTCACCGATATAATCGGTGATATCTTCTAATGTGCGCAGGTTATCGGCAAAATTTCCCTGTTCGGGCCGGATGTCAGCGTCGTGCCAGCAAAAGAATGGCTGCCCCAAAAGCTCAAACAATTCGAATGCAATATCTGCCTTCTGACGGGCCCGGCCCATATCGTCCTGAGGATACCATGGGCGTTCGAACGTAGGTCCACCAAAGGGGTCTCCGCCCTCCCATGCGAATGAATGCCACCAGGCCACAGCAAACCGCAGATGGTCCTCCATACGCTTGCCCATGATGATTTCATTCGGGTCGTAGTGACGAAAGGCCAACGAGTTCTTGCTATCCACGCCTTCAAACTGGACCTTCTCGATCCCTTCAAAAAATCCACTTGGCATTTCTGCCCCCTACTCTGCTTTTTGTGCTGGCTGCTTGCCGAGAATGATCATCGACAATAGATCGTCATCAGTTACATCTGCGATATCGACCGTCCCAACCAGTTTTCCGTTCTTCATGACCGATGCGCGGTCGCACAGTTCCATGACGGCATGCACGTCGTGATCGATCAGAAATATCCCGATGCCTTGCGCCTTTAGCTGGTGGATCAGATCCGCCACCATCTGAGTTTCATGTGGCCCAAGCGCTGCTGTGGGTTCATCCATGATCAGGATACGGGCGTTGAAATAGACCGCGCGAGCGATGGCCACCGATTGCCTTTGACCGCCGGATAATGCGGAAACGGGATCATTGAACTTTTGAAAGTTCGGATTGAGCTGCGCCATGATCTTTCGGCACTCGGCCTCCATGGCTGCGTCGTTGACCAAGCCAAAAGGCGTCGTCATCTCGCGCCCCAGGAACAGGTTTGATGTCGCGTCCAGATTGTCGGCCAAGGCGAGCGTCTGATATATCGTTTCGATATTGTTCGCCCGGGCGTCACGGGGATTGCCAATCTCGACCGGCTTGCCATCGATCAGAATCTCGCCGTGGTCCATCTGATAGGCGCCGGACAATACCTTGATCAACGTGGACTTTCCGGCCCCGTTGTGGCCAAGCAGGCCAACGACTTCACCCGGATAGAGATCGACCGACACATGGTCGACGGCCTTGATCCCACCGAAGGAAATCGAGATGTCGCGCATCTCGACCAATGGCGGCGCGCCTGAACCGCGCCCAGTGCCAGAAGGTTTTTTCTGCGTATCCTGAGCTTGCATCACTTTGCCCCCAGTCGCTTGCGGTAAACGATGTCGATATAGACGGCCAACACGAGGACGCTGCCGACGACGATGTTCTGAAACGGCGCGTCAACGCCAACCATTGCCATGCCCGATTGCAGCGCCTGCATGATCAATGCACCCAGGATCGCGCCATAGATGGTGCCGATGCCGCCCGACAATGCGGTTCCTCCGATCACTGCAGCTGCTATGACCCGAAGTTCGTCGAGCGTACCAATGTCGTTCGAATGGTTCGCCAAGCGAGCCGAGGCGACCACCGCGGACACCGCGCACAAGAAACCTATCAAAGCAAAGATTTTCACGGTCAGCAGCCGAGTGTTGATACCCGAAAGCTCTGCCGCATCCGGGTTGCCGCCAGTGGCAAAGATGTACCGACCAAACCGGGTTTTTCGCGCCACAATTGTCAGCGTGACAGCCACGATGATTAGGATGAGTACAGAAATCGGTATGCCGTATCCTACAACTAGCCCCTCTGGCATTGTCTCTCCGCGTGCTTCGAACATACGTTGCAGTCGGCGCGTCGGTATGGCGTAGCTGTTTACGATGTAAACGTACCCAAGGATGGCGATTGCGATTATCCCGGCCAAAGTGGCTTCGGCCCAGACAGGTTTGACGGGGAATCCATGTGCCGCCTTTGCGCGACGACTGCTCCACAAAGCCCAGATCGCGATTGCGGTAGCAAACAAGCCGAACAGCCAGCTTGTCGTCGTTCCCAATGTCCCGTTGGTCCCGCCAAACATCAGGAATGTACTATCCAGAGGACCAATCGTCTGACCGCTGGTCAAATACCACGCCACGTTTCTCCAAACCAGAAATCCACCAAGCGTGACGATGAAGGCTGGTATCGTCAGGTATCCGACCATCCAGCCATGAAACGCACCAATCAGCGTGCCGACAAACAGCCCGACGACAATGGTGATCGCCCAGGTTGCTGGATTGTTCAAACCCATACCAAGTACTTGCGGCAAAAGCTCAGTTTGCGTCATTGCCATCACAGCCGAGGTAGTTGCCAGCAGCGCTCCTACCGACAAGTCGATGTGTCGCGTGACGATAATGAACACCATCCCACATGCCATAATGGCGACCGAAACTGTCTGGATGGACAGGTTGAATAGATTGCGCGGCGTCAGGAACCTTCCATCTGTGAAGATGTTGAACCCGATGCACAGGATGACAAACGCGCCGATCATTCCCAAAAGCCGCATATCCAGTTCCAGTTGCTGGAACAGGCTGGGTTTCGCTTTTTCAGGTACCGGCTGAGACGAAGTTTCGGTCATTTCCGATCTTTCATATTCAGCAATAGTCCCCGGCCCAGACGGGGCCAGGGACTTTGAAGTTTAGTTGCAGGGAGCAGGTCCGTTTTCAACGCCCTGACACAGATCTTCCAATGGGATCCATCCAGCGTCCACAACAACGGATAGGTTGTCCTTGGTGATCGGAACGGGTGCGAGGAAGACCGAGTTCATCTCGGTGCCACCCGGTGATGTCCAACTAATTGCACCTTCGACATCAGCAGGGCTTGTCCCTCCGCTCAGTGCGACTGCGATTTCGCCAGCGGCCTTTCCGAGTTCACGAGCGTCCTTCCATACCGAAACGGTTTGAGTGCCCAGCGCAACGCGGTTCAACGCTGCGTGGTCGCCATCCTGACCTGACACCGGAATGCCTTCCATACCCTGTGCTGTTAGGGCCGCAACAACACCGCCTGCAGTACCGTCATTCGACGCAACGACTGCATCCACGTTGTTCTCGTTCGCGGTCAGGATTTGTTCCATGTTCCGCTGCGCGTTCGCGGGCAACCAACCATCTGTGTAGGCTTCACCAACGATCACGATGTCACCGCTGTCGACGGCTGCTCCGATGATCTCTTGCTGACCCCCGCGCAGGAAATCTGCGTTCGGATCAGTAGGAGAGCCTTTGATCATCACGTAGTTGCCTTTGGGCATGGCCTCAAAGACAGCCCGAGCCTGCATTCTGCCGACTTCCACGTTGTCGAAGGTCAGATAAAATGCTCGGTCGTCCTCGATCAGACGGTCATAGGCTATCACAGGAATACCTTCGTCCGCCGCGGCCTGAACCGCGGGACCAATGGCCTGCGCGTCCTGCGCTAGGATGATAAGCGCGTCCACACCCTGGGCGATCAGGCTTTCGATGTCCGATAGCTGCTTTGCGGAGGACGATTGCGCGTCTGCCGAAATGTACTCGGCACCGCCTGCTTCAAGTGCCGACTTGATGGCCGCTTCGTCTGTTTTCCAACGCTCCTCCTGAAAGTTTGACCAGCTTACACCGACCACTGGCTCTGCGAATGCGGTCGAAGCCAACAAAGTGGCCACAGCCGAAAAGCTGAGAATTCTCTTCATGATTTCCTCCCATTTGCTGAGCCATCGCATTTCGATTCGCGGCTCTCACAAACTTGAATACCATATTTATTTCAGCCGGTAAAATATTTAGTCTGTTAGGACAGGCGAAATCCAAATAGATTGAGGTAAGAACCAGATTCGTGAGGCCAAGATGCTGAAAAGCAAAGCTTCTCAAAATGCCGCGGACCAGCGGAACATTACGCGCCTGCGGGTGTTGGAACATATTCGGACAAGAGGCTCGATCTCTAGGATAGATATCGCCAGCGCTTTGCAGACCAGCCCTGCGACGGTTACTGCAGCCACAGCCGACCTCATATCTGCGGGGCTGATCAAAGAGATCGAATCCGAACCGCAATCCAAATCCGCCAAAAGGGGTCGGCCCAGAGTTTTACTTCAGCTGGATGGCCGCTCTTACCTTGTTGCGGGCCTCAAAGTGGCGCGCCACATGATCTCGGTCATCCTTGTAGATTTCAAAGGCAACGAGGTCACGTCATACAAACATCCGTTGGACGACGTCCGGATGACGCCAGGCGCATTAGTGGCAACCATTCGCAAGGCCTTGGATGAGGCCTGCGCTCAGATCAACGAGACCCTCGACACCTTATCCGGAGTGTCAATTGGGGTTGCCGGTCTCGTGGACGCAGAAAGGAACTTCGTACACTGGTCCTCTTCCCTTACCGATAGAAACGTCGATTTTAGCCAATTTCTGGAAACAGAGCTGCCCTGCCCCGCCTTTATAGAAAACGACGCCAACCTGGTAGCAAAGGCGGAACAACTCTTTGGGTTAGGCAAGGGTTTTAAGAACTTTCTTGTCGTCACGATCGAACACGGCGTTGGGCTTGGAATTGTCCTGGACGGTAAGCTATATCGCGGGGAAAGAGGCTGCGGAGCGGAATTTGGCCACACAAAAGTCCAACTGGACGGCGCGCTTTGCCAGTGCGGCCAGCGGGGTTGCCTTGAGGCCTATGTCGGGGACTATGCACTGATCCGGGAAGCAACCGTCGCCGATCAACGCATTGGAACGGAAACTATTAAAGAGATCCACGAAAATGCTCGATCCGGAGACGAAAGGGCGAAATCCGTTCTGGCCCGCGCGGGCCAGATGTTTGGTCTGGGAATATCCAATCTGATCAATCTGTTTGATCCCGAACGCATTATTTTGTCCGGAGCTCAGATGGACTTAGAACACCTGAATTCGGACGAGGTGATGACCCGAATTCGCAGTGGCGTCGTGAATGTCGATACCCCCTTGCCGGAAATCACAGCCCATCATTGGGGCGACCTTATGTGGGCTAAGGGAGCTGCGGCGTACGGGATTGAGCAGGTCTCGATCCTCAAGGTAAAGGAGCTGTCGACAAATGCGCCCTGAGCTTTGTATCCTATTCGCTTTTGCATCTGCGGCCAGCGCAGAATCTCAAGCTCCGCAATTCCAAAAGATTGACATCGGCGCTCATATTTATGACGGCGGCTGGGAGCACTTTGTTGGCGGCGGAGTCGCCGTTTTCGATTGTGACGGTGATGGGTTGCCCGAACTCTTTGCAGCGGGTGGCACCAACACATCCAAACTGTTTAGAAACACATCGCACGAAAGCGTTTCATTTCGTGCTGATACCCCCGAGCTGCTTTCCATGGTCGACGTAACTGGGGCTTACCCGCTGGATGTCGACAGTGATGGCGTTATGGATCTGGCTGTTTTGCGCGTCGGCCCCGATCTGCTTATAAAAGGTGAGCCTGATTGCAAGTTCCGCCCTTTCAGCTCCCTTGGCTTCAGATCAGAGGATCATTGGACAACCGGGTTCTCTGCCACCTGGGAAGCTAATCAGACTTTGCCAACATTGGCCTACGGAACTTATGTTGATCGTCACAATCCCGACGGCCCGTTTGAGACTTGCGGACCCACGGTCCTATACCGGCCCAGTGGCGGCAGTTACCAGCCACCGGAACATCTCGAACCAGGCTATTGCGCGCTGTCCATTCTCTTTTCTGACTGGTCCCGCACCGGGCAAGCGGATCTGCGGGTCAGTAACGATCGCCATTACTATGTACGTGGCGGCCACGAGCAATTGTGGGCAATGGAAAAAACTCCACGCCCCTATTCGAAAGAAGACGGATGGTTGGCATATTCGCTCTGGGGCATGGGCATCGCTTCACGAGATCTAACAGGCGATGGCTTCCCCGAAGTTTACCTGACTTCTATGGGTGACCAAAAATTTCAAGTTTTTGACCCCGAAGCTGGCGGCCCAACCTGGCGAGACGCCACTTACAGCAAAGGCACAACCGCTCACAGGCCACATATTGGAGACGACGGTCGCCCATCAACTGGATGGCATGCGCAATTTGGCGACGTCAACAACGACGGTCTAGACGATATCTTTGTCGCCAAGGGAAATGTCGAGCAGATGCCAGATGCAGCATTGAATGACCCCAACAACCTACTGTTACAACTGGAGAATGGTCAATTTCAAGAAGCTTCAGTCGAGGCTGGCGTTGCCTCTATGGCCAAGTCGCGCGGCGCCGCTTTGGCTGACTTCAACAATGACGGCTGGCTTGATCTGGTGGTGATTAACCGGGGCTCGGAACTTGAGGTCTATCAAAACCAGCCCCACACCGGGAATTGGGTGATGCTGGACATTTCCCAAGATAAACCAAACCGCTTCGCGGTCGGCGGCTTTATCGAGGCCAGGACCGAGTCAGGTGTGGTAACCCGGGAAATCACAATCGGTGGAGGGCACATCAGCGGTATCGCAGGGCTTCATCATTTTGGACTGGGGGATGCGAAGGCAATCGAAGTTCGGGTTATTTGGCCTGATGGCGAAGAAGGAGGATGGCAGGAAATCCAATCAAATCAGATCATTCAAATTGAGCGATGATCATTGGTCAACCGGCAGTCCACTTGGAACCTGTTCTGGAACACCAAGACGTTCCGCGGGATCTTCCAGACTGGCCAGAAAGCTCAGTAGCGCGCTGATCTCCTGATCCGTCAGACTTATCCTCGACAGGTCGCTGCTTCTGGCAATCGCATCCAAATTCTCCGGGTTCGACAATGGCAGCTGATCCTTTGCACCCGGAAAGTCAGGAAGCACAGCCATTTCCAAGGAGTACGAACGCAGGGAATCCTCTGGGTCGAGATGATGGCGCACGATATCTTCAAGCTGCGCATAGGCACCGTTATGCCCGTACGGGGCCGTCAGCGTTACATTACGCAACGAGGGCGTGCGAAACGCAAACGCATCCTCTGCGTCACCAGTCACGCTTAGGCGCCCATCATCCCGGACATGGCTTTCGAACCGCGCCGCTTTTCCGGGTCCTATCTGCGGCATCGCTATGGAGTGAAATTTGTGGTCTGTTTGGAACCAGCCCGAATGACAGATGCTGCACCCTGCCTTCCCGTAGAACAACTGCATGCCGCGCTGTGCATCTTCCGGCAACTCAGATTCCCCCCGCATCGCAAGGTCAAACGGGCTATTGACAGCGCGCCATTCGAAGGCAATGAAATCAGCTATTACATTCGCAATAGCGGAAAAGGTGATCGTATCCCCCGGTGCAACCTGAGAAAAACGCTGTTCGTATTCCGGGATGGCCGCGACGCGAGCCGCTATCAAATCCCACGCCCCGCCTTCCTGAGTAAGCAACCCGAGGCGTACAGCCTGGCTGACGTCATTCTCGGAATAGTGGCCTGCCATCTCATCAGGAGACAGCACCGGAAACATTGCCTGAGCTGCCAGAGCAGATTTGAAACCTGACCTCATATGAGTGCCCAGCGGCGTCCTGATACCGTTCGCGCGTGTCGGATCAGTTTCAAGGCGCCCATCATGAAAGAAGACTGTGAACTCGGTTGCGCCAAGATTCCAAAGACCCGGCGAATTGCGCGGGATTCGTTGCTCCGGCGGGTTTTTCGCATCGAATTTCCGCTTTGCCCCCAGACCCGCACCACCTTCACCGATCCCAAGCGAGAGCCCATCGGACGTGCCGAGTTTGGGGTGATGACAAGTCGCACAGCTGATATTCCTGTTCCCGGACAAGATCGGGTCGTAGAAAAGCAGTCGCCCAAGTTGGACCTCTTTCACGCCAGGTTCAACAAATTCTGGGATTGGCCCAAGGTTCTGAGCCGCTGCCACCGTAATGGACGCAATTACCACGCTAAAAGCAACAATCGGTGTAACAAGCTTCATGTCACACCCTCTGAAATCTGCAGAATCAATGTCTGCTCGTAAGGGGCTTCAGGAGCGCATATGATCGACGGGAACTCGGGGATGTTGGGCGCGTTGGGATAACCCGATGGCTCGATGCACACGCCAGCGCTCTTGTAAAAGGGTTCCGTGAGGTGAGCCCCGGAGTAAATTTGCACCCCTGCCTGGTCTGACCATACAGATAGCTTCAAACCCGTGGGTGTAGTAAGGTCGGCGACCGGAAGCCCCTTCTCTCGTGCGCTGTTGAAAACGAAGTAGTTGTCCAAATCCGTCAAAACGGCACTGATCGCTTTCGGCGCGGAAAAATCCATACCACTATCTCTTGCGTCCACAATCTTGCCCGAGGGAATACCCTGATTGTCAACTTCAAGATAACGGTTTGAAGTCAGCCGCAGACAATGTTCTGAAATGCCCGTTACGCAACCCAGGCTATAGTAATTATGTTGCGCTATACTTACGGGTGTCGGCCGATCCGGCTGTGCTGAAATCGAATAAACCAGACGCGGATAGTCCAGCCTTACTCGCACTTCAAATCTGACGGTTCCCGGATAACCGCTGGCACCCTCCGGGGAAGTGAGGCGCAATACGGCCTCGTTTGCTGTCATCTGCTCAAGAGCCCAATTCTGATGCGATAGGCCTGCCCGCCCACCGTGCAAGGAATTTCGACCCTCGTTTGCGTCCAGTTCATACCGAACATTTTCCATGTCAAAACGCGCTGCTCCAATCCGGTTGGCGACACGCCCAACGATTGCGCCCAGATAATTATTATCGGTGGCGTAGTCCCGCGGGTTCTCGTATCCAAGGATCATTGGCATCCCCTTGTACCACCAACCTTGAGTTGTCGCCCCGTAGCTGAGTAGCGACACGCGCATGTCGCCATCATTCAGGACGGCTCGTTCGATTTGAGGAGGTATGTCCCGCCTTTTGTTCATCGTTTCGCAAAAGGTGCTAAGGCCGAATAATATTGCCGGTAACGTTGGTATTCATTTTCGAATGCATCGATCAGATCCCCACGAGGCTCGATCACCGTGTCGATTTTGGGCGACATCATCACAGAGTCCGGGTTTGCGCCATTGACGGCGCACATTGCCAGGCGGGCGGCGCCGATGGCGGCACCAAATTCACTGCCCCGGGGCAAGGCAAGGGGCGTATTGAGCACGGTGGCCAGGTTTTTCAACCAATACCGAGATCGCGCACCGCCGCCAACGGCCAAAAGGCTGGTTGGCTTTGTTCCGGTACTCTTGAGGGCCTCCAAACAGTCCCGCATTGCAAAGGCGACGCCTTCCATGACAGCCCGCGTCAAATCAGTGGTCTCCGAGGAAATATCCACACCCAGGAACGCACCACGGATTGCACTGTCATTGTGAGGCGTCCGCTCACCTGAAAGATAAGGCAGAAACGTGATCTCTGATGGGCCATCCAGATCGGCAGGCAGCGAGGCGATCATGTCCCCAACGGACTGGCCCAGATTGCGGGAAAGCCAGTTCAAACTGTTTGTCGCAGAAAGGATAACACCCATCTGAATCCACCTGTCAGGGACAGAATGACAAAAAGAATGTATCGCCGTTTCTGGCGCTGGAGCATAGATGTCTCTGGACACCAGCAACACACCTGAGGTTCCGAGGGACAAGAAGCCAGTTCCATCGCTTGTACTGCCTATCCCACAGGCGGCAGCGGCATTGTCCCCTGCTCCCCCTGCAATCACGACCGGTCCAGACACTCCCCACTCTTGCTCCAACTCGGACCGCAACTCCCCGCCCGGATCACTGCCTTCGACCAGTCGAGGCATTTGTTCGATGTTCATGTGACTCTGTTCCAGTGCGGTTTCCGACCATCGCCGCGCACCAACGTCCAGCCATGAAGTTCCGGCACTGTCAGACATATCGCTGACGTAGTCTCCGGTCAGCCAGAGCCGCAGGTAGTCTTTCGGTAGTAGGACCTTGGCAGTTTTAGCAAACAGGTCAGGCTCATTTGCGCGGACCCATTCCAACTTGGGGGCCGTGAACCCCGGAAAAACGATATTGCCTGAACTCGAACGCATACCCGGCAGTTGATCAAGAATTTCTGCCTCTTTAGATGCCCGCGTGTCGTTCCACAGAATGCACGGTCGCAACACGTTACCATTGGCATCCAAAAGGGTCGCACCGTGCATGTGCCCGCTCAAACCAATGCCGCGCAGCGCAGAAAACGCGTTTCCGTGTGCAGCCCGAAGCTGACTGACGACTTCTTTGCAAGCTTCCACCCAATCCAAAGGGGACTGTTCGGACCATCCGGGTTTTGAGGAAGACGTAAGGATAATGGACTCAGCGCTACCTGCGACGGAACCTGCGTCGTCGACAAGAATCCCTCTGAGACCGGATGTTCCCAAGTCCAATCCAAGATACATCTTTGAACTCACCTACCTTTATTTTAGTTGCTAAAATTAATAGCCGGATAGATATTGTCAACAAAAGTTTCAGGCAAGTTGGCTTCTCAGTGAGATAACCCCGCACCACTGCAGATTTATCGACCAAACGGCGAAATCCGTATCTCTGATCAGTAGCGCACATCACAACAAGCGCAGCCGTCTTGTTCCTGCGCATCGCAAACATGAAGCCAATCGTCGCCCTGTTCGTTGAGGAAGTGGTTCCCAAATTACTTCGCCAAACACCTCGCAGTTAACTGCGTGGTATAGTTAGGTTCATCCGCTTTTGCGCGTCCAATTCTGGCTTGTATTGAACAACCAATCTCAGAGAGTTGCCCCATTTCCACAACTGGCGGCGCGGATCATGAAGCCCGTCATTCGTCAGATGAGTGGATTCTGGCAATCCAAGCGTGGATAACCGCACGACAAATAATAGCGCGAATATCCGAGTATCATCTTACAACGAAACACTGGGTGGGTCCTAGGCTTCAAACTCCATTGGTGCTGTCAGACAAATTCGAACCAGTCTCAATTTGACTCAAAATCGTGAACCTATCCGGAACAAAGTTGACGCCACTCGTCAAGAGCGGCGGTTCGCGTCAGCTTGAAGGAGTCTCGGCTGGTGAGGGATCTTTCCTGGTTAAAGTGGTTGTATACGGAGGAATGGTCGGAAGCGAAATTCTGTAAACTTCGAATGCGCCTTAAACCCTGCATCGCGCGCTCGCGTTGTTGATACGGCAGGTGCGAGTTCTCGACCCGGTTGTTGAGCCATCTACCCGTCGGTTGTTTTTCGAGCGTGCCCAGCTCTCTGACCGCGACTCTGTATCCGGCGAAGCGATCCGTGACGACGGCTCCCGCTTGGCCGTGTCGATTCATCAATTTCTTTAGAAATTTCAATGCTGCAGCTTTGTTTCGACGTTTGGTGACAACGGCTTCCAGCACTTCGCCCTCATGATCTACGGCCCGCCAGAGGTAATGTTTCTTGCCAATCACCTTCACGAAAACCTCGTCCACCTGCCACCTCCAATTCGAGAATTCACGCAGTTGTTGCACCCGCTTTTGTCTGATCTCAGAGGCGAAGATCGGACCGAACCTGTTCCACCCATATCGGACAGTTTCGTGGCTCACGTCGATGCCTCGCTCGTGCAGCAGATCTTCGACATTCCGAAGCGAGAACGGGAAACGGATGTATAGCATCACCGCAAGGCGGATGATCTCTGGGCTGGTTTTGAAGTACTTGAAGAGGCAGGTCTGGTCATGCGCAAAAGCTACGCAACACCCCTACCCCGCTTAATCAAACTTCTTCTGACAAGACCAAACAGAATGCCTTATGAGCTAGCGATGAATAGTCTAATTTCGAGCTTGCCGTAGACTACCTCCTCAGCTTTTTGCCCGATGGAAGAAAAGCTGAGCGACGATGGTAACCCTTGTAAGTCCACCAGTTTTCGCGATTCAGGTCTGCTTCCGGGTCGATGTAGCAATGGTTCTTGGCATGCCAAGGGCGTCACTTCACTCCGGCGAAGAGTATTTGTTTCTTGCGGTCTGCATCCCTTTGACACAAAACGAAATCGTTCTCATGCAAAAGGCCCTGAGGGGAGGACGCAAGTAAGAAATGCCCAAAATCATCTCGCCCTGCGACTAGCGCAACCAAAGTTTTCACGCCATTCTGCTGTTTCATTGAAGGCTTTATGAAACGCAACGCCGCACCAATGCGTCTATCGTCTGTGTTATTGGGCCCGGATGCGTGAAAGAGATGCCCGTGATGCATGGATGCCTGCCCCGCACGCAATTCGGCAGCAACTGCATCTTTTTCGTTCACATCGACTGCGATTTCCTGCCCGCGTGACAAAAGATTGTTTTCGCTGAAGGTGTCCACGTGAGGCACGATACGGCTTTTGTGGCTGCCAGGAACAAACTTCATACACCCGCTTTGCTCAGACGCTTCTGAAATCGCAACCCAACAGGTAACCTCTTCAGCATCATCCAATCCCCAATAGGTCAAGTCTTGGTGCCACGAGACTATCTTCGATGATCGCGCTTCTTTTACGAAAAGTGCACCGCTCCAAACCATGAGGTCCGGCCCTAACACCGTTGAAGCAGCCTCAATCAGCTTCGGATGGCGAAGTAGTGCATCGAATGATGGTATCAGCCTGTCCGGATAAGAATATAGAAGCTTGAGTTTATCTGGGTCGTCTCTGAGAATGCGCTCAGCTTTCTCAAAATCATCGCGCAGCGTTTGGACCTCAGAAGCTGTCAGGATATCCAGCGGAGCTACGAAACCATCTCTTTCATAAGTCTTTGCAATATCACGCGTTCGTTTATCCATTGTCATTATCCGGAAAAGTTAACTGCACCTTCATTGATTGGGTTCGATCAGACGCGACCTCAAAGGCAGTGACAGCCTCGCCAACTTCGAAGGAATGCGTTACCAACTGGTCGACGTTAATTAGTCCGCTTCGCATCATCTCGACCGCGACTGAGAACTCGGAATGGAAACGGAAAGACCCGCGAAGCAATATCTCTTTTGCAGTCAACGCCTGCATCGGCACTGTCATGTCTCCGCCTAGACCAAGCTGAACCAATGTTCCACCCGGGCGCAAGCATGCGACGCCAGAAGCCAGAGCCGATTGAGCCCCGGAACACTCCAGTTGTACATCAACCTGGCCCTTGCCGTTTTCAAACTGCTCCAGTTTTTGCGGATCGGCGTAGGTGTTGATGACATCGTCTGCCCCGCATTCACGCGCCAGAGCGAGGGGCTGGTCCGAGATATCCGTCGCCAATATTCTGGCAGCCCCAGAACGACGCGCCGCCAAGATCGTTAGGCAGCCGATTGGACCGCATCCCGTGATAAGAACCGTTTTACCTAAGAGGCTCCCGGCTTGTTTAATCGCGTGCAAACAGACCGCCAAAGGTTCGGCCATAGCGGCCTGCGCAGGACTTAACCCATCTGCCGGAACGCATTGACTGGCTTTCGCTACGAGTTTGCTTTGAAAAGCGCCTTGGATATGCGGGAACGGCATCGCGCTGCCATAGAACTTCATATCAAGACAGTGGTTTTGCTGCCCGTTCAGACAATAAATGCAGGCTTGGCAAGGTCGGGATGGAGAAACTGCAACCAGTTGACCTAAATACAACCCCTGCACACTTGACCCAACTCTCACTATTTCCCCGGCGATTTCGTGTCCAAGCACCATCGGTTGACGCAACTTGATCGCGCCAAAACCACCGTGGTTATAATAATGCAGGTCAGAGCCGCAAATCCCTCCCGCGCGCATGGCAATCAAGACTTCGTCTGGCCCCACGTCGTGCACATCCCGGTTTTCCAACCTCAGATCTTTTGCGGCATGGATAACAACAGCAACACTGGCCGAAGACATTGCACGGACTCCCTATACAGATTGCAAAAAGATACGGATAGTCGGTGCTGACAACCAAGGGATTTTTGCATGACGCTTGAAATGTTTAGCCTAGAGGGAACACGCGCGCTCGTAACAGGCTCTAGCCAAGGCATCGGATTTGCGTTGGCTCGTGGTTTGGCTGCCGCCGGTGCGCAGGTCGTTTTGAACGGGCGCGATGCCACTAAACTAGCGTCAGCAGCATCCGAGCTGAGCGAAACAGGTGCCTCGGTACGCGAACTTTCGTTCGATGCAACCGATCATGAAGGTGTCCGATCTGCTGTGGACGACTTTGAAGAAAAAGTCGGCCCAATAGACATCCTGATAAACAACGCCGGAATGCAACATAGGACGGAGTTACAGGATTTCCCCGCTGATGCCTTCGAGCGCCTGCTACAGACAAATGTAGCGTCCGTCTTTCACGTCGGTCAGGCTGTGGCACGGCACATGATTGAAAGAAAGTCTGGTAAGATCATTAACATTGCGTCGGTTCAATCCGCATTAGCAAGACCGGGTATTGCGCCTTACACGGCGACAAAAGGCGCCGTGACCAATCTTACAAAAGGAATGGCAACTGATTGGGCTAAGTATGGTCTAAACTGCAATGCCATTGCGCCTGGATATTTCGATACACCTTTGAACGCCGCCTTGGTTGCCGACCCAGAGTTTAGCTCATGGCTTGAGAAACGTACCCCGGCCGGTCGCTGGGGCAATGTAGAAGAACTTGTCGGCGCCGCCATTTTCCTTGCTTCCCCTGCATCCAGTTTCGTCAATGGTCATACTCTCTATGTCGATGGTGGAATAACGGCGTCACTTTGATCTGCAGCTTCCAATCGCCTGCTAAGTAAGACCGACTTAGATATCGTTCATAGCGCCGACCCCAAGGCAATCACCACAACCACCATTAATGAAGCGGCCATCGCAATATTGATCCTTTGATGCGATCTCTCGCTTAAATCAAGGCTACCCAGCTTTGCGCCAGCACCCAGCCAGATCATGTGCACTGGAACCCAAATCATATTGAATACTACGATTTTTATGACGACCTCCCAAACGGGCGCATCGGGCAAAAAGGCAAACCCTGAAAACAATGCTGTGCCGACCACGTAAGCCTTGGGATTGATGAACTGAAGTGTCAGACCGTTCGCAAAACCAAGCGGCGAAACCGCAGGGGAAAATCCGACCTTTGAGCCGGCGCTGGCAATACGCCAGGCGAGAAATACCAGATACCCGACAGAGGCGAATAGCAACAAAGTTCTAAGCACCGGTACAGCCAAAGCAACCGCAGCGACTCCAGAGACAACTAACATCATGTTGATGAACCCGCCCAGCATCAGACCAGCCACAAAGGCGAGTCCAGCTCGAAAACCAAATGCTGATCCGATACCCGCAGTTGTTAGAACACCCGGGCCCGGCGTAATCAGCAGAAAGAAAACCGCGACAGCAAACTCAAACACTTTTCAGATTGGCCTATTACAGATCTCTGCATTCCGGCACAGCTGTGATCACCGATCCGTCCTTATGGTGTTGCAGCAGATTGTCGACAGTCAGGTCACCCATTGCTGCACGCGTCTCAAAAGTCGCGCTACCAGCGTGAGGGAGCAGAACGACATTGGACAACTCGCGCAATGCTTTTGGAACGCGCGGTTCGTCCTCGAAGACATCAAGTCCTGCCCACCCGAGCTCACCATTTTGCAATGCAGTAATTAAGGCAGTTTCGTCGACAACCGAACCTCGACTAACGTTTATCAGAGTGCCGCCTGCCCCCAACGCGCGCAACACCTCAGCGTTGACCAGCCTATTGGTCGACGGGCCGCCAGGCGTGATGCATATGAGAACGTTCACATGCTCTGCCATTTCAACCAAATTGTCGAAATATCGGTACGGGACATCCTTTTGATTGCGGGTGTGATATGAGATTTCGGGTGCCCACGGCTCCAACTTATCAACAATCGCCTGACCAATGCGACCAAGACCAAGAATGCCTATTTTTTGATTGTCCGCTGATCGCGTCAAATGGGCATTACCTTCAACTTCCCATCGCCCGGACCGGACGTAATCATCGTCACGTATGAGCTCTCGATAACATGACAGCAACAGCAGAACGGCGGTGGTTGCGACTTCTTTGTTCAACACATTGGGCGTGTGCGTCACAACAATCCCACGCTCAGCCGCAGCATTAGCGTCGACGGCGTCGTAGCCGACTCCATAGACGCTGATCATCTTCAGATTACTGAGTGAAATCATTAGGTCATGCGGAACGCCATCATGCCCGTTCGTTACGATATGCGTAATACTTTCCGCGTTGAAATCGTCCAATTGATGAATATTGAACACTGAAGACAGGCGTCCTCGCATCCGTTCAGTGATCCCTCCGATTTGCAACAAGTCAGTCATCTTGGCCGACCTTTTGCCGCTGAACACCAAGCCCATCGATACGAAGCTCCATGACGTCGCCATTTTTCAGATAAACTGGTTCCGGTTTGATTCCCATTCCAACACCAGGCGGTGTTCCAGTTGAAATGACGTCACCGGGGTGCAGTGTAAAAAGTTGGCTTAGATGCTCAATGATCTCGGCAACGGAAAAGATCATCGTGGCGGTATTCCCGGTTTGCATGCGCTGACCGTTTACATCCAGAGACATACCAAGACACTGAGGATCCGGCACCTCATCCCGGGTCACTAGCCACGGGCCGGTAGGGCCAAAAGTGTCGCAGGATTTTCCTTTGGTCCATTGACCTGTCAGTTGCGTTTGAAAATGCCTTTCCGACACGTCGTTTACAATGCAATAGCCCGCAACATATTCGAGTGCGTCGGCCTTGGAAACATATTTGGCTGTCTTACCAATGACGACCCCCAGTTCGCATTCCCAGTCGGTATGTGTAGACCCCCGCGGCATAACAACATCGTCATAAGCACCAATGACAGCCGAGTTCGCCTTGAAAAAAAGTATCGGATGCTCGGGAATATCTGCGCCGGTTTCTGCAGCATGGTCCGAGTAGTTCAAACCGATGCAAAGAAATTTGCCGATGTCACCGACACACGGAGCGATACGAGGGTCACCCTTTACAATTGGCAGGTTGTTCGGATCCAATGACCGCAGGTTATCAAGCGTTCCGTCATCCAACATATCCCCCGTGATATCATTGATATGAGCGGACAGATCCCGCAATTGACCCTCAGAGTCGACCAGGGCTGGCTTTTCCGAGCCCTTGGCTCCGTAACGAACAAGTTTCATTTCTGTTCCTTTTAGTGGTTATCGCGTGGCATGAAGCCTCGCGCGATATCGCGGTAGTTTTCTGCACCCTTGAGCGTCATACCGCGATCCAACCGATCTACTTTTTCGCGGAATAATTCCTGCCACGGGGATTGGTTGGGCGGGGTTGAATAACCACCCTTTGCCTCCAGATCGCGGGCGCGTTGATGCAGTTCTTCGAGCGAAACCAGCATATCTGCTGTGCCTTTGCCAAGATCGATGCGCAGTCGGTCACCATTTCGCACCAAAGCCAATCCACCACCCTCTGCAGCTTCGGGTGAGGCATTCAGGATAGACGGACTTCCTGATGTACCGGATTGCCGTCCATCACCGATGCAAGGAAGGGCTTCGATGCCCTGTTTCAACAAATATGAGGGCGGCCGCATGTTCACGACCTCTGCAGCACCAGGGTATCCTTTTGGTCCCGCTCCGCGCATAATCAGAATACAGTTTGCGTCGATGTTTTCTGCAGGATCATCAATCCGATGGTGAAAGTCCTCAGGCCCATCAAACACAACCGCCCTGCCCTCAAATGCATCCGGATCATCCGGGTTCGACAGGTAGGTCTCTCGAAATGCCTGTGAGATCACAGATGTTTTCATAATCGCACTCTCGAACAGGTTGCCTGAGAGATTGATGAACCCCGCCTGTTGCTTAACCGGGTTACTGACGGGCTTGATTACGTCGCTATTCTGAGACCGGCGTGCCGAGCAATTGTCGCCCATTGTCTTGCCGTTCACCGTTATCGCATTGGGATGCGGCAGCAATCCAGCATGAAGAAGCTCTCCGACAACGGCGGGTACACCTCCGGCCTGTTGGTAATCTTCGCCCAGATACTCACCCGCAGGCTGCATGTTAACCAACAGTGGAACGTCGTGGCCAAGTTTCTGCCAGTCATCGTTGGTCAACGGAACACCAAGATGCCGAGCGATTGCATTCAGGTGGATCGGCGCATTCGTCGATCCACCAATCGCAGAGTTGATAACAATCGCATTCTCAAAAGCCTGACGTGTCATCACATCGCTGGGGCGTAGATCCTCCCAGACCATGTCCACAATGCGTTTACCCGTTTCATAACTGATTTGACCGCGCTCTCTATACGGGGCTGGAATGGCTGCTGATCCGGGCAATTGCATACCCAAGGCCTCAGCAAGCGAATTCATGGTCGTTGCTGTTCCCATCGTATTGCAATAACCCACCGAAGGTGCTGCGGCGGCTGCGATTTCCATGAACTCATCGGTGTCGATTTCGTCAGCCGCAAGGTCTTCGCGCGCTTTCCAAATAACCGTTCCCGATCCGGCGCGCTCACCTTTCCACCAGCCGTTGAGCATGGGACCGACCGACAGGGCGATCGCTGGGATGTTGACGGTCGCAGCGGCCATAAGAAGCGCGGGCGTGGTCTTGTCGCAACCAATGTTCAGAACAACGCCGTCAATCGGATACCCGAATAGACTCTCAACCAAGGACAGATAAGCCAGGTTGCGGTCGAGTGACGCCGTTGGCCGTTTACCTGTCTCTTGTATCGGGTGGACCGGTATTTCGATGCACGTTCCCCCGGCGGCGATGATTCCATCGCGAACACGTTTGGACAATTCGATATGATGCCGATTACAGGGGCTCAAATCACTGCCGGTCTGAGCAATGCCAATGATCGGTTTGCCTGATTGCAGTTCCTCACGGGTCAATCCGTAATTCAGGTATCTTTCCAGATACAATGCAGTCATCTCAAGGTTCTCAGAATTCATGAACCACTTGCGAGATCGCAAATCGTTTTTTGATACTTTTGTCATTGGCCTGACCAACCCCCGTCAATTATGTGCGTGTGTCCTGTGGTGAATGCACTTTCATCGCTCGCCAGATAGACGACCAATGCAGCAATCTCTTCTGCTTTCGCTACACGCCCCATAGGCTGACGCGCCACAAATTGTGCAAGGGCCTCTTCTCTGCTGCCCAGTTGCTCGCCCAACGCATCTACGCGGTCACGCCAACTGGGACTATCGACTGTTCCCGGACAAATGCAATTGCACCGGATTCCTTTTGTTATGAAGTCCACGGCTACCGATTTCGTCAGCCCGACAACAGCGGCTTTTGTCGTTCCATATACAAAACGATTTGGCGCACCGATTATGGAACCCAGCGCGGAAGACATATTGATTATCGAGCCTCCTCCGCGCTCTAGCATTCCCGGCAATACAGCCTTTGTCGTGCGCACCATTGAGCGCACATTAAGGTCCATTGCGAAATCCCACTCTTCATCGGTTGCATCCAGAATAGTTCCGTGATGCACGAACCCTGCGCAGTTGAACAAAACGTCCGGCTTCGCTCGCGCGACCCCATGATGAATGCTGTCATTATTCGTCACATCCATCTCGAAAATTTCGAGATTTTCGAGATTCCGACCGCGAATCAAATTTAGTTTTTCAGGGTTAATATCCGTCGCATAGACTTTTGCACCCTCTCTTGCCATTGCAATTGCGCTTGCAAGTCCGATCCCCTGTGCGGCGGCTGTGACCAAGACGCTTTTTCCCTTAAGTCTTTCTGACATATAAATATTCCGACCTCAAAAGTGGCGACTGGACAAGTGTTACTTCGTCCCACAGATCAACCGAGAAGCAAAGAAACCTTGGCGGATTTGCAACGACTTCTGGCATGTGGGCACAGAGCCGTTAGCGTATGACAGAGATTTTGGTTTGGCCATAACCATGCGTGGCGCACCTTCGGAAGGACAGTAGATGATGAGCAAGCAGTTCAAAGTGGCTCTGTTGGGAACCGGCCTGATGGGAGCTCCTATGGCGCGGAATATATTGCGCGCCGAGTTTCCGCTCACTGTATGGAACCGCAGCTTGAAAAAGGCAAAACCGTTGACAGCAGAAGGCGCGACATTGGTGGAAACTGCCCCGCTGGCGGTTTCGGGTGCAGACGTAATAATAACCATGCTCTCGGATGGATACGCGGCCGGCGCGCTACTTGCTGACGAGGCTTTCCGCGAGCAACTCAAACCGGGGATGATCTGGATTGATATGTCGAGCGCCAAACCCGAACACGCAAGAGAGCAATCCGCGCAGCTTTCCTCGATGGGGGTGCTGCATCTGGACGCCCCGGTTTCCGGTGGCACCAAAGGTGCCGAAGCTGGCACCCTTGCGATCATGGTCGGTGGCGATCAGGACGTTATGGAGCGCGTGCGACCAGTTCTGACAGCAATGGGCCGGCCTGTGCATGTTGGCCCAAGTGGTTCTGGTCAATTGTGCAAATTGGCCAATCAAACAATTGTCGCTGTAACAATATCGGCAGTCGCCGAGGCGACTCTACTGGCTCAGCAAGGCGGTGCGGACCCCACCGCGTTAAGGGCCGCACTAAAGGGGGGCTTTGCGGATAGTATTATCTTGCAACAACATGGCGAACGCATGTCTGATGGAAATTTTACACCCGGGGGTTTGTCTAAGTTTCAACTAAAGGATTTGGACAACACGCTGGAGGAAGCACGAAGCCTTGGCGTTGAGCTACCTAGCACCCGATCTGTGCGCGACCGTTTCGAATATCTGATAGACGAAATGGATGGGGCCGAACTGGATCATTCAGCTTTGTATCTAGAGCTCAAAAAACGGAACGGAATGCTGTGACGCGGATCCTGATTATAGGCGGCGGAGGAATGCTGGGCCAGAAACTGGCCCATCGCGTGTCGACCCAAGAAACCTTTGGAGCCGATGCCCAAGTCTCACTGTTCGATCTCTCGTTCCCGCCCGACAGTGCGGCAGGTAATCAAATTGTGGGGAACTTGACTGCGTCAGGCATAGCTAAGTCTTTTGCTACGCAGCGGCCAGACGTCATTTTTCATCTTGCAGCTATCGTTTCAGGCCAAGCTGAGACAGACTTTGCGTTGGGCTGGGATGTAAACCTTGTGGCAACGTGGGCACTGCTGAACGCACTTAAGGATGAACACGAGGCATCAGGAAACGAGTACACACCTCGTCTGGTTTTTGCCTCGTCCATAGCAGTTTTCGGGTCACCATTCCCCGAAAAGATAAGCGATGAGTTCCTCTCGGCACCTTTGACAAGTTACGGAGCGCAGAAAGCGGCGGCTGAATTGATGATCACGGATTTCAGCAGGAAAGGATACATCGACGGTATCTCCTTGCGCTTGCCCACTTTGTGTGTGCGCCCGGGCAAAGCCAACGCTGCCGCTTCGTCCTTCTTTTCGGGTATAATCCGAGAGCCATTGAATGGGGATGAGGCTGTCTTGCCAGTTGCCGAAACCGTTCGCCACTGGCACGCCAGCCCCCGCGCCGCTGCGACTTTTTTGACCCACGCAGCAACAATGGACACTCAGCTTTTGAATGACAGACGCGCATTGAACATGCCTGGCGTAAGTTGCACCGTCGCCGAACAAATCGAAGCTCTGCGCAAAGTGGCCGGCCAAGAAGCGGTTGGCCTAATCAGGCAAGAACCCGACGAGACAATCGAACGAATAGTCAAGAATTGGCCGCGAGACTTTCAAACAGATCGCGCTCTGGAGTTGGGGTTCGAGGCGGAATCAAGCTTCGACGAAATCATTCGCGTGTATTTGGAAGACGATTTTCGGCTTTAGTCGCCCATCGTCTTTCCAGTTAGATGGCGTTCCAGATGGTCGTGAATTTTCTCTCGTGTTAACTGCTCATCCCCTGACAATGCTGCTTCAAGTATATCGGCATGGTGTCTTATGTTCTGAGAAATGAATTCAAAGTTCCGGTCTGCCACCATCAACTGCTGTCTGAATTGCGCATAAACTCGGCTATGCATTTGTTTTAAAGTTTCCGAGCCACAGGCAGAAATAAGTGTTTGGTGAAATTCCTTTTCCGAGGCAAACCATATCTCGATAAGGCCGCTCGGGTCGTCTGTGGCGTGAATGCGTTTTTCGATATGGCTGAGTTTGTGATGTGCGGCCGTCAATCTTGCTTCCCAATCCACCCCGCCATTACGGATCGACATTGCGGTGCCTTCGGCCTCCAACAGAACACGGACGTGCGTCAATTCGATAAGCTTCTGCGGCGAACGCATTGGCACGCGGAAACCTTTTTGTTCCTGAAAGTCCACCAAACCAACAGCGGCCAAACGAAAAAGGACTTCACGAACGGCGCTCGCAGAACAGCCATACACTTTACGAAGTTCTTCAGCCCGCACCTTCGCTCCATGCTCGAATCCATTAGAGATCAGGCGCATCTTAAGATCTTGATAAATATCTATTTCGTCGTTCATTCCAGTATGCACCTTCAAGTTTTGTCCAAGTAGCGTCCTAACCTTATTTTCGAATTATCGCAAGAATCTCGAAATTTTTAGAAATTTCAATTTTTTCTTGTTGCATTCGATTCGTCGGCTTAACGTTTACCTGCGCGACAGCAAAGGAGGCGGCAAGATCTTCCACACCGCGCACGCTCAACGTCTGGGAGGACAATATGAAAATAGTCAAGACAGCGGCCCTGGCGGCCGTAGCCACGACAATGGCAGCCGGTTTCGCGATGGCTGAAACAACGAAGCTTAGAATTCAAACCCATTTTTCGCCCGAAACTCTGTCAGGCCAGATGGCTGCAAAATTCGTTGAAGACATTCAGGAAATGTCGAACGGCGAAATCGAAGTTGAAATGTTCTATTCCTCTTCGGTGGTCAAATCAGTTGAAACCTTCGATGCCGCAGCTACAGGAATTCTGGATTGCGACATGACGGGCGGCGGCTATCAGACCGGTAAAAACCCGGCCTTCCAGTTTGCGGGCGACCTGCTCGGCGGATATCAGAACCCATATCAGCAAATGGCTTGGCTTCTTCATGGCGGCGGAAGAGAAGCTGTAAATGATCTATACAACGGCTACGACATGGAATTCATCGGATGGTGGATTCCCGGGCCAGAGTCGTTGTCTTCGACCAAGCCGATTGCAAAAGTGGAAGACTTCAAAGATTGGAAGTTCCGCTCGCCTCCAGGCCTTGCTACCAAGGTGTTCGCGGAACTTGGTGCTTCTCCGATCGTGATGGACTTCAACGAAATCTTCACGGCTTTGGAAACCGGTATCATTGATGGTGCGGATGCTGCGAACCTGACGAACAATGTAGGCCTCGGTCTGTACGAGATCGCAGGCCACACAAACTATCCCGGTTTCCACTCGATGCCTGCAGATCACCTAGCTTGTCGCAAAGACGTCTGGGAAGCGATGCCCGCGCATCACAAGAAGATCATGGAAGTCGCAATGGATAGCCTGGCATTGCACAATGCCACAATCAATGAGGTGCAGAACGCTCAGACTGCAAAAGACTTGAAGGCAAAAGGCGTGCAGTTGTACGAATGGTCGCCTGAAGACCTGGCAGCGTATCGCGCGGCCGTTCAGGTCGGTTGGACGGAGTTCGCAACGACACCTGAAGCACAGGCGCTTTTGGAAAGCCACATCAACTTCCTGCGTGACCTGGGCGCAATGCAATAATCAGGCTTCGATCGAACTACGACACACGGAAAGGCCGCGCTTGCGGCCTCTCCGGATCGGCGCCGGGATCCAGAACTTCATGAAAATCACCAGAATAATAAGTCATGTACTGCAGTACGACATGCCGGAAGTTCTGGGCTACTCGCAACAGTATTATGACAAGCGTACAACCCATCTGGTCGAGATTCAGACAGATGAAGGGGTAACCGGTTGGGGGGAGTGCTTTGGTCCCGGAAACGTAGCCATTGCGAACAAATCCATCGTGGAAAAGGTAATCCAACCAATGGTCCTTGGCATGGACCCTTTGGACAAAGACGTGATCTGGCACAAGGTGTACAATCTTTTGCGAGACCATGGCCAAAGCGGAATGCCAATACAGGCTTTGTCCGGGGTGGACATCGCACTTTGGGACATCTCCGGCAAAATCTCTGGCCTCCCCCTCCATAAGCTTGTCGGCGGGGCTCATCGCGCAAGCGTTCCTTGCTACGGCTACGGCATGATGCTCCGGGATGAACCGATTTCTAGTCTTGCAAGCCGTTTTGAGGATGAAGCCGCTAAGATCAAGTCAATGGGATTTACCGCCACCAAAATGAAAACGGGCTTTGGCCCGAAGCCTGATGTGAAACTGTGCGAAGCAGTTAGACGCGGAGTTGGTGACGACTTTCCTTTTATGGTCGATGCAAACCATGCCTATACGACTTCAGACGCGTTCTTTGTCGGTCGGGCGCTGGAAGAACTGGACGCATATTGGTTCGAAGAACCGGTCGCGCCAGAAGACATTGACGGATACCGCGAACTGCGCACTTCGCTTAAAGTAAACATCTCAGGCGGAGAGGCGGTATTCAATCGCTGGGCATGGCGCAATCTTCTTGAAAACCGTGGCATCGATATCGCGCAGCCAGAGGTTTGTGCTTTGGGCGGTGTTTCAGAGTATCTCAGGGTACTGTCTCTATGCCACGCACATTTCACTCCGGTCGTAAATCACGTCTGGGGTAGCGCCATCGCCGTCGCAACTAATCTGCATTTACTAGCGGCCATGCCCGCAATTCCAGGCGGCTTGCATCCATGGGAGCCGATGCTGGAGTTCGACACAACGGACAACAAGTTTCGGGACGATCTGCTGACCGAACCGCTGGAAATTCAAAATCAAGTCAAGGCCAACAACGGCCGTGTCACGATCCCGACTGGCCCCGGATTGGGTGTCGAGCCGGACCGAGACTTTATCGATCACTACAGGATCGAAGGATAGGGACGAGGGTTACGCGATGCACAAGAACTCAGGCGGACTAATTGAATGGCTCATACCGTTGGCCTTCGTCGCAACAGCCAGCTGGCTTGTTTGGCATCTTCCCGCATTCCTATTGGACTGGCTGCCTTACACCTCTGAGTCCCTCAAAAGTCAGGTAACTGAAATATATCTGCGCAGCGACGTTACGCCCGAATTGTCTGGCGTATTCGGGGGGTATGTCGACATCATCGACATGGCCGCGCTCGTCCTTCTACCGTTTCTTGCAGTGATTGGTACCAAGACCGTGCGCCCGGCGACGATGGAGTTCGAAGGCTCGACGGTTATGGACCGTTTCGCCCTGTTCATAGGTCGAGTGACGATGATGATGATCGCAATCATGACTGTCGTGATGCTCTACGAAGTCTTCATGCGTTATATCCTGGAGAAGCCGACCGAGTGGGCGAACGAAATGACACTCTGGTTCGCCAGCTTTGTGTTTTTGATGTCTGGCTACTACGCCATGCAGCAACGCAGTCACATTCGAATATTCCTGCTGTACGACGCAGTTCCACGTTGGCTTCAGCGCGTTTTTGATACGGTTTCGACTATACTGATCGTGCTATTTGCCTTCTTTCTTGTCTACGGCAGCTACAAACAGGTGTTCGTCAACAAGCTCTACAAATGGGAGCTTTATGGCTCTGCCTTCAATCCGCCGATCCCGGCGACGTTGCAGCCGATGGTGCTGATCGTGATTACGCTCGTCGCAATGCAAGCAATTTTGAACCTGGTCGCGGATTGGAACAAAGAACCGGAAATCCACACAGATGAACCGGACGAAGACGAAATTGAAATGATCAAACGGGCGGTGGGACAAGACTGATGGACATTGGAACAATCTCACTCATCCTGATGGTCGCCCTGATTGTGCTTCTGGCGATCGGGATGCCCTTGGGTCTGGCCTCGGCTTCGCTTGCGGTTCTGGTTCTTGTGCTCAAGTTCGAACCGACACTGCTTTTAAACCCGTTTTCATTCGGCGACGGGATTCTCACAGGTCGGCCTGGGACTGGGCCGCTCTATATCCTGGCGCAGAAGATATACGGGCTCTTAACGGACTACGTGCTCATATCCGTGCCATTGTTTATCTTCATGGCGTCGCTGCTTGAGCGGTCCGGGATCGCGCGCGACATGTATTCGTCGCTGAATGTCTGGCTGTCCAGAACACGCGGCGGCATCGCGATCGTGACCTCGATCATGGCGGTGATCATGGCGGCCATGTCCGGCATCATCGGCGGTGAGGTTGTCCTGCTGGGCCTTATCGCCCTGCCCCAAATGCTGCGCCTGGGCTACGATCAGAATCTCGCGATCGGCGTCATCTGCGCCTCTGGGTCGCTGGGAACCATGATCCCTCCTTCGATCGTTCTGATCATCTACGGGCTGATCACCGAAACCTCGATCAAGTCACTGTTCACCGCGTCTTTCATTCCCGGCTTCATGCTGGCCTCGATGATCATCCTGTACATCATCATCCGCACGCGGTTGAATCCTCATCACGCTCCGCTGCCGGAACCGGACCCGAACGACCCCGAACCAGCCGAGAAACGCAAACTGTTTGGTGCCTTCATGAGCATCGTCGTCGCCGGATTTTCCACCGTTCTGTTTATCCGAGCCGCGTTTTTCGAGCTGTCAGGCTCCAACGCTGCCAGCCAGGGCGAACCAGCGCGATTGGGGACAGCTGACTACCTGCCCTGGTTTGCCGGCATCACGATCGTCGCCCTTCTGCTGATTTTCTTCGTCTTTGGCAGACAACGCTCAAAAATCGGTTGGGAAATGGGCAAGGGTCTCGTCGCGCCGCTGGTTGTAATCGGCGTCGTGCTCGGCTCGATCTATGGCGGGATCACAGGTATCACTGAGGCTGCAGGCATGGGCGCCTTCGCAGTCCTGATCATCGCCATCCTAAGGGGCGAAGGATCGTTCGAGCTGGTTTGGGACAGCTTGATGCGGACACTAAAATCCACAGGCACCATCATCTGGGTTACGATCGGGGCCGCCGCGCTGGCGGGTGCCTATACCATTGCTGGAGGGCCCCAATACGTGGCCGACCTGATCGTCGGCCAGGAGCTGCCGACCATGTTGGTCATTCTGGTAATGATGCTGATCTTGCTGTTCATGGGCGCATTCATGGATTGGGTCGGCATCGTACTGTTGATCATTCCGGTCTTTCTGCCGATCGTCCTGCGCCTTCCTATCGAGGAAATCGGAGTCTTTGGCCAGTTGGAGCCGAGTCATGTCGCCATCTGGTTCGGCGTCGTGTTCTGTATGAACATGCAGGTCAGCTTCCTCTCGCCCCCTTTCGGCCCGGCCGCGTTCTACCTGAAGTCAGTGGCTCCGCCGCATATCAGCCTGACGGATATCTTCCGCGGCTTCCTGCCATTCATCGGGATCCAGTTGCTGGCGCTTTCCGTTCTTCTGATCTGGCCGGGTATCATCGCGCTGCTGTTGTGAGGTTGCACCCATGCTGACACAAGATGCGATTGGCAAGTTCCAGACCGATGGATACCTCGTGGTTGAGGATGTAATTCCCCGCGATGTCCTGGGTCGGGTGCAAGCGGAATACTCAGATGTCCTGAACCGGCTCTATGACTGTTGGTACAAAAAAGGACTGGTCAAGGACGAGCCGTCCGGAATGACCTTCTGGGACAAACTTCTGTCCGCCTATCAGGCCGGATGCGACTATTTCCAGCCGCTGGACATCTCGCTGCCCGGCGATCGGATCATGGCGGACACACCGTTCCATATTGGGCCCGCGGTGTTCGACTTGCTGACGGCCCGTCCCATGCTTGACATCGTCGAGCAGCTGATCGGGCCAGAGTTGGTGAGCAATCCAATCCAGCACGTTCGGCTGAAGCCCCCTGCCCTGAAGCTGTCCAAGGACGAGGTGCGCGCGCACATCACCGCAACGGACTGGCATCAGGACCGAGCGGTTGCGCTGGAGGATGCTGATCAGACCGACATGGTCACGGTGTGGATTGCCGTCAACGATGCAACCGTCGAAAACGGCTGCCTGCAAGTGCTGCCAATGGCACAAGACCAATCTATCCTGCCACATTGTGCCCGGACGCAGACAGGCATTGCCGACGGGTTCATTGATGAAGGCCGCGCCGTGCCCCTTCCTGTCAAGGCCGGCGGGATCATCCTGTTTCACCCTTTGACGCCACACGCTTCGCTGATCAATAAAACGGACCGGTTCCGCTGGTCGTTCGACATCCGCTTTAGCGCGGCAGGCCAGCCGACCGGTCGAGATCATTTCCCCAGCTTCATCGCGAGGTCCAGATCGCGCCCCGAAACCGAGCTGCGAGATTGGCGCGTCTGCAAGTCCAATTGGGAGGCGGCGCGAGCAAGACTGTCCGGCAAGCCGCATATAGATATTCACCGGTGGACATCGGACTCACCGTTCTGCGCCTAGCTGCTGCCGCCAGGAAAGCTGATTATGACTTTTGTACGTTTAGATCGAACGGATAGCGTAGTGGTTGCAACTCGGCACCTGGAGGCCGGCAGTATGGTCGAGGATGTCACGACCAATGCGCGCATCCTTTCGGGGCACAAGGTCGCCACGCGGAATCTTACACTCGGCGATCCGGTCAGAAAGTACGCCCAGATCATCGGCTACGCCACCCAACCGATCGAACCCGGCGACCATGTGCACACCCACAATGTCGAGTTCCGCAACACAAGCGTGAACTACGAGTTTGCGACGGATCACAGACCCACGAAACCCGCCAACTCGGTCGATACGTTTATGGGCTACCACCGGGATAGCGGTCGGGTCGGTACGCGCAACTACATCGCGGTTCTGACCACCGTGAACTGTTCGGCAACTGCGGCCCGCATGATCGCCAATCACTTCACGCCGGACAAGCTGGCCGAGTTTCCGAACGTCGACGGCGTGGTGGCCTTTGTACACGGAACGGGCTGCGGAATGGCCGATTCCGGCGACGGTTTTGAAGCCCTTCAACGGGTCATGTGGGGGTTTGCAAAACACCCCAACCACGCTGCCGTTCTGATGGTCGGTCTAGGCTGCGAGATGAACCAGATCGACTGGCTGCTGGACGCGTATGGGCTGAAGCAAAGTCCCACCTTCCAGACGATGAACATCCAGAACGTCGCCGGATTGCGTCGGACCGTGGAAATGGGCATCAACAAGATCAAAAAGATGCTTCCCATTGCCAATGAGGCGAGGCGCAGCGAAGCCCCGGCGTCCGAACTGATGGTTGCGCTGCAATGCGGTGGCTCGGACGCTTGGTCCGGCGTGACCGCGAACCCGGCGCTCGGACATGCCTGCGACTTGTTGGTTGCGCAAGGCGGCACAGGTGTCCTTGCGGAAACACCCGAAATTTACGGAGCCGAACACCTTTTGACCCGCCGCGCCCTTAGTCGCACAACTGGGGAAAAACTGATCGGACTGATCGATTGGTGGCAGGACTATACCGCTCGCAATCACGGTTCGATGGACAACAACCCAAGCCCCGGCAACAAGCAAGGGGGTCTGACGACCATCCTAGAGAAGTCGCTGGGGGCAGCGGCGAAGGGCGGCACCACCCCTTTGACCGGTGTATTCAAATACGCCGAACCCATCACCGCCAAAGGCTTCACCTTCATGGACAGCCCCGGATATGACCCGGCCTCGGTGACCGGGCAGATCGCGGCTGGGTGCAACCTTGTGTGCTTCACCACGGGACGCGGCTCTGCATTTGGGTCCAAGCCGGCACCCACGCTGAAAATCGCTACCAACTCTGTATTGGCAGCACGCATGCCCGAAGACATGGACGTGGATGCGGGCGACATTCTGACCAAAGGCGCCAGCGTCGAAGAAAAAGGACAGGAAATATACCGGCGGCTGCTCCAAGTCGCCTCTGGCGCGCGGACCAAGTCCGAGGCGCAGGGCTTGGGTGACTACGAATTTGTTCCCTGGCAAATCGGAGCGGTGATGTGAAACGGATCCTTGTAGCCGGCGGCGGATTAATCGGTATCCGCCACGTCCGCGCCGTGATTGAGCATCCCGGCTGCATGTTGGTCGGGTTGGCCGATCCAGATGGCTCGATCCAGATCGACGCGCCGCGTTTTGCTAGTATGGACGAGGTGCAGGACCCGATAGATGGCGTCATTATCGCGACGCCAACCCGACTGCATGCCGAACATGGCATTCTGGCCGCATCCCGCGGTTGGCACATGCTGATCGAAAAGCCGGTTGCAGCATCGGTCGATGATGCCCTGCGCCTGAAGACGGCCGTTCGCCAGGCCAATGTCCGCAGTCTTGTAGGCCACCATCGGCGGTATCATACAATCTTGCAACACCTGAAGGAGGTGATCGCGCAAGGTACGATCGGACAAGTCATCAATGTCTCGTTGCTGTGGGCCATGCGCAAACCCGACAGCTATTTTGAACAGAACTGGCGGACTTCCGATGGCAGCCCAGTCATGATCAATCTGGTGCATGATATCGATGTCCTGCGCTTTGTGATCGGAGAAATCTCGGATGTCGTCGCCCTGCCCGGAGCGCCCATCCGCGGATCGGATAGGATAGAAAGCGGGGCTGTCGCGATCGCATTCGAAAACGGCGCGACGGGCACTATCAGCTTTGCCGATACCGCACCCAGCCCCTGGGGGTTTGAGGCCGGAACCGGCGAGAACCCGAACATCGGCACGACCCATCAGGACATGATCTGGATCACGGGAACCAGTGGCGCTGTGAGTTTTCCCTCCATGACCCTGTGGCGCGGACAGGATTGGGGCACTGCGGCCCAAAAAGACCAACTTACACGACCGGAACAACAACGCGCACCGCTAGAGGTGCAGCTGGATCACTTCCTTGACGTGATCGATGGCGCTCCTCCACTGATTGACGTCGAGGATGCAGCCCGAACGCTCGAGGTCACATCACGGATTGAACAGGGGCTAAAGGCGCGAACGACCCGAGCGCGGGCGCCGGCCTGATGGACATGCGGCCCGGCCAAATGCCGGACCACCCAAAAACCAATGATTATCCACCGGGCAATATGAGCATTAAAAAAGCAAAGCCGCCCGCAACAAACACAAGAATAAAAACCAGACACATTCACGGAAAGGGAAACCAATGAGCAAACCATCAATCGGGTTTATCGGCTTGGGACTAATGGGCGGAGCCATGGTTAGCCGACTGTTGGACCAAGGATATTCGGTCGCTGTATTGGGAAACCGCGACCGCACGTACCTAGACGCCGCGATTGACCGAGGCGCCCGCGAGATGCGAAACGCCCAAGAACTGGCTCAGGCCAGCGACATCGTGATGCTGTGCATGGGCACCTCCGAACAGGTCGAGAGCCGAATGCACGGTGCAGATGGAGTGATTGCGGGATTGAAGTCCGGCGCGATTGTCATCGACTTTGGCACCTCGCTTCCTGGCAGCACACGCGCCTTGGCCGAGGAGGTTGCCGCAGCCGACGGAAGCTATCTTGATGCACCGCTTGGCCGGACACCTTCACACGCGCTAGAAGGCAAGCTCAACATTATGACGTCTGGAGACAAGGCTGCCTTTGACAAGGCCGAGCCGACACTGAAAGATTTGGGCGAAAACGTTTTTTACCTTGGCCCCGTTGGGTCCGGGCACACGATCAAGCTGATCAACAACTTCTTCGGAATGACCGTTGCGAACGCGATGGCCGAAGCCTTTGCCATGGCTGACATCACCGGTGTTGACCGCAAGCAAGTGTATGACGTTATGGCCGCAGGGCCGTTGCATTCCGGAATGATGGATTTTGTCAAAGCCTACGGCGTCGAGAACGACCCAAACCAGCTGGCCTTTGCGATCAAGAACGCAGCAAAAGACCTTGGGTATTATGACCGTATGGCACGCGAGGCAGGCGTTATCAGCTTGATGTCGCAGGGCGCACTTTCGGCGCTGAATGACGCGCGCGACCACGGTCAAGCGGACGACATGGTCAGCCAGATGGTTGACTACTACGTCAAGCGTTTCAACACCTGATCGATGGCCGTCTCCGCCAACCCCACTGCGGACCTGCCGCGCCTTGGCATCGTGCTGATGCTGACGGCGTGGCTATTCTTTTCGCTGGTGGATCTTGGGGCCAAGTGGTTGGCGTTGGCCGGCGTGCCGGCATTTCAGTTGGCGTTCATGCGCTATGCGGGGCACTTCGTGATCTCAGTGGGCGTGATCGCCAAGGGCGGGATAGAGGCCGGTCGGTTCAAGACTGACCATCCATGGCAGGTGATAAGCCGGGCCTTGCTGCTGATCTCGGCGACCGTTTTCAATTTTTATGCCCTACGGTTTTTGCCACTGACCGTTGTGTCGGCAATCATGTTCTCAAGCCCGGTCATCGTGTGCTTTCTGTCCGTCTTTGTATTGAAAGAAAGCGTGGGCCCATGGCGTTGGGCGGCTATCATCCTGGGCTTTCTGGGGGTGTTGGTTGTCGTACGGCCGTTTGGTTCGGCCTTTCATCCGACCATGCTGCTGATCGTATATAATGCCACCGCTTTGGCTTTGTACTCGATTATGACGCGCAGGCTGTCCGGGGTTGTTGCCGTGGACACTATGCAATTCTACCTCGGGCTTACCGGTACGGTGGTCCTGTTGCCGTTCGCCATCTGGTTTTGGGTCCAGCCAGAAAACACGTGGAGCCTGATTGTACTGATCGGCCTTGGTGTGTTTGGTTGGTGCGGGCATCAGCTGCTGACGAACGCGCATCGGTTTGGAACGGCGAACCAGTTGATGCCATTCACCTATTCGTTCCTAATCTACGTGGCAATCTGGGGTTATCTGTTCTTTGACACGGTACCGGACGCATTCACGTTGGCGGGGGCTGCGCTGATCATGGCTGCCGGTCTCATCATCTGGAAAAGAGAAAAGAAATGACGCGAATTGCCTGCATCGGCGAAGCAATGATCGAATTGTCCATGCTGGAAACCGGCGCAAAGGTGGGCGTCGCGGGGGATACGCTGAACACGGCCATCTACATGCACCGTGCCGCGCCTGACCTGCAGGTGGAGTATGTGACATGTCTAGGCGACGACCCGTTCTCAAGGCGTATCGTGGACTTCATCGCCAGTCATGACATCGGAACATCCGGCATCCGCATCATTCCGAACGCCTCTCCGGGACTATACGCGATCACGACATCTGCGGACGGTGAACGCAGCTTTACCTATTGGCGCAGCGAGGCGGCCGCCCGCCAGCTTTTTGCCGATCACGACTTCAGCCCGCTGAACGGTTACGACGTGCTGTACTTGTCAGGGATTTCCGTGGCCATTCTTCCGCATGCAGTCAGGCTTGCGCTTCTGGACTGGCTCGAAGGCTCTTCCGTTCGGTTGGTATATGACAGCAACTTTCGTCCGCGTCTTTGGGACAGCGTCCAACACGCTCGGCAGATTAACCAACGGCTTTGGCAACGTGCAGACATTGCCCTGCCGTCCATTGACGACGAGATGGCATTGTTCGGGGAAAGCGCGGACCAGGTGGCTGCACGCTTTGCCGATCATCACGGTGTCGGTGCGTTGAAACGCGGAGAGAATGGCCCTTTGTCCATCGGTCAGAACACTGACCAAACCTATGAACCTGCCAAAAACGTGCTGGATACGACAGCGGCGGGCGACAGTTTCAACGGTGGGTACCTCGCGGCCTTGCTGATGGGGAAATCACAGGCCGACGCCCTGATGGCTGGACACAATTTGGCTTCCACCGTTGTTCAGTTCCGCGGCGCGATCATTCCCGGATAAGTGGCGCGAGATCCTCAGCGCCAACGAGACCCAAAAGCAGCGCTACCGGGTCCGGCTGCTTGACGGCCTTGGCAATTTCCGACGCGCAAGGATCGTTCAGCGCCCTGCCCTTTGCGATCTCGGACATGCAAAAAGAGATCCAGGCCCGCATCCCTGCAATCACCGCCTGAGAGCCGGTCTCACGGAGTGTGGGAACAAACCGATACGGCAGCTTCTGGCTGCCATCCATCGCGATTTGGTCCAGACGATGCGCCAGCTCGGGGTTTTCAAAGCGGCGCAACAAAGCCTCGGCATAATCCGGAACCTGTGCTTGCAGTGCAGCGGGCAGCGTTGCGCCCGCATCCTTCATCAACTCAGAAACCAGCGGGCGCAAAACCGGGTCTCGAACCGCTTCGTGGACGTAGATCATGCCCCGCTCCAACCCGGCATAAGCCAACAGGGAATGGGCACCGTTCAACATGCGCAGCTTTCGCATCTCGTGCGGGGCTACGTCATCGACCAGTTGCACTCCCGGCCAATCCGGGTGCGGACCGGAGAAGCTGTCTTCGATCACCCACTCCGAGAACGCCTCGGTCGGAACAGCCATAGGATCGCCGCTGATTGCGCGAACGGCGTCCGTGGTAGCCGGGGTGATCCGGTCGACCATCGCGTTGGGAAAGCGAACAGAGTCCCAATTCACGTCCAGACCGGCTGCTTCCGCAAAATCGGCAACTGCCGTTTCGAGCGTCTTGCCGTTTTCCATGCGATTGTCACAACTTAGTACCGTTACTGGCCTGCGCCGTTCAGCAAGGCCATAAGCTAAAAACCCGATCAGCGTCGCAGGCCCTTGCCCTGCCAGATCGGCGGCAATCGCCGGGTCCTGAAGGTTCAGCTTGCCCGCGGCGTCCAAGTGATAACCTTTTTCGGTAACGGTTGCCGAAATGATCTCGGCATCCGCCATCACATCGAATATCTCTGCGCGATCCTTGGGCGCGACCAGAACGTCACGCAGAGCTTTGATGCGCCGGACTCCCTGCCCCTGTACGCACAAATCGTACTCGAAACCCTGTCGGGCCAATCCATCCCGAACCGAGGATGAACGCAGGCTGACGCCGACAACGTCCCATCCGCCCGCTTGATCGGTGTAGTCCAGCAAATGCGCCCGGGCGAAGTTTCCAAGACCGAAGTGAAGAATTGTACCCATCTAGCTTTGCAACCCGTAAACCTGTTTCGCCAGATCGACCGCCAGCAATCTCGCCAGATGCTCGGCACTGTCCCGACCGAAATAGCCGCGCGCAACCTGCTCCGCCAGATGAAACGCCACACCCCGTCGCCACAGGTCGTGACGTGCAGGAATGGACAGAAAAGCCCGCGTGTCGTCATTGAATCCGGCCAGATTGTAATATCCGGCCGTTTCAACGACCTGATCGAAATACCGCGCAATCCCGGCTGGGCTGTCGTGGAACCACCAAGGCGGCCCGATCCTAAGGCACGGCCAATGTCCCGCCATCGGGGCCAATTCACGGGCATAGGTGCTTTCGTCCAATGTGAAAAGTATGATGCGCAGTTCTGCCGAGTTACCGACCCGGTTCAATAGCGCCTCAAGGCCCGTGGCCCAATCCATCGCGATTGGAATGTCGGCCCCCTTGTCCCGTCCGAAGTCCCGCAGTACCGCGTGGTTCGTGTTGCGCTTGCTGCCAGCATGTATCTGCATTGTCAGGCCATCATCGACAGACATCTGCGCCATTTCGATCAGCATATGCCCATAGAACCGGCGAGCATCCTGTTCGGTACCTTCCCGCCGTCTCAGCCGCTGGTACAGCGCTTCCGGGTCGTCCAGCCACTCGGTCTTTACGCGTTCGATACCGTGGTCGGTGGCAGTACATCCCAGCTGGATGAAATAAGCCCGCCGCATTCGCAGCGCGTTGAGGTAGCCATCATAGCTGTCCAGATCGCAGCCTGTCAGCTCGGCCAACTTGTTCAGGTTCTGTACGAACTCCGGGTCCGCCCCATCCAAAACCCCGTCTGGGCGGAACGTCGGAACAACCCGCCCGCCCCAACCGCTTGTACGGATCTCCCGATGCTCCACGAGTGCGTCAAGAGCGGAATCCGTGGTCGCCAGAACCTCGATCCCAAACCTGTCGAACAAAGCCCTCGGACGAAATTCGGGTCGCGTCAGCTTTTCTGAGATCTCATCATAAATCAGGTCAGCCGTGCGAGAAGACAACGCCTCAGACACGCCCAGCGTTTCGTGCAGCACGTAGCTCATCCAGATCCGGGATGGCGTTCCCAGAAACAGATGCCAGTGTTCGGCAAAGGTGCGAAAAACGGCGCGGGGATCCTTCTTTCGCCCCTCTTCCCCAACGCCAAGTTCGGACAAAGGAACGCCCTGCGAATAGAGCATACGGAACACGTAATGGTCGGGAACCACAAGCAGCTCTGCCGGGTTGGGAAACGGCTCATCGGTTGCAAACCACCCCGGATCGCAGTGACCATGCGGAGACACGATTGGCAGGTCCTTGATGCCCAAGTACAGGTTTTCTGCCATGCCATTCAAATTGCCAGTCAATTCTGCCTCCGATACTGCTGCCCGCAATTGTTAACACAGTTTTTAATGGTTGCATCTTTCCCGTTCGAACCCGCAGACTGACCGAGTGATCCGGGGGAATGAATGAATATTGCGCTGATTGGTTTGGGGATGGTTTCGGGCACGCATGTCGCTGCCATTCAAGCATCGGATCAAGGCCTCAGTCTTGCCGGCGTCCTCGGGCGCAACTCTGAAAAAGCAGCTGAGTTCGCGCGGCGAAACGGCACCCGCGCATTCGGCTCGATCGAGGAAATCGCAGACGACCCAAACGTCGACTTTGCGATCATCGCAACACCGCCCGATCAGCGCTCAGAGTTGGTTCGGGTTCTTTCGAGCGCTTCGAAACCGATCCTGATGGAAAAGCCCATCGAGAGAACGCTGGGCGCCGCGACAGCCATCGTCGAGCAGTGCGAGGTATCCGGTGTGCCGCTGGGCATAACCTTTCAGCACCGCGCCCGCGCCGCCTCGCAGGCGCTGAAATCAGCCATTGAACAGGGTGAGCTGGGCGCGATCGCCACGGTGGAGATCCGTGTCCCCTGGTGGCGCGATCAGAGCTACTATGACGAGCCGGGTCGCGGCACTTATGCGCGCGACGGAGGCGGTGTCATGATCTCGCAGGCAATCCACACGCTTGATCTTGCGATGTGGCTGCTGGGGCCGATCTCGGACATTCAAGCCATGATGAGAAAAACTCCGTTACACGATCTCGAAGCTGAGGATTGGGCAGGTGCAGTCTTTGAAACGGATAGAGGCGCCGTGGGCACTATGATGGCGACTACTGCCGAATATCCCGGGGCCGCTGAGTCCATTACCATCCAAGGCACACGCGCCAAAGCGCATCTGGAGTCAGGTGTCCTGACCTTAACGACTTTCGATGGTCATAAATCCACGGTTGGCGAAACGTCCGCCACAGGCGGAGGGGCCGATCCCATGGCGTTCACCCATGCTTGGCATCAGGCGGTCATCGAGGATTTTGCCAAGGCTGTTGCCGATGGCACGCTGCCCATGGCCACCGGACGCAGTGCCCTTTTGACCCACGCCGTCATAGACGCGATGCAGATCGCCAATCGAACCGGCCAGAAAACACGAGTCATCTCATGAGCCTGACCTGCGTCGCCCTTGGCCTGGACCACCGCCATATCTATGGCATGACGGAAAACATGCGTAAAATCGGCGTGGACTGCGTTGGCTACTGGACACAAGGCGATCCGGAAACGCTACCGGGCTACGTCAAAAGGTTTCCCGATATTCCGCGGCTGGCCCGACTGGAAGACGCCCTAACCTGTGGGGCGGATCTGGCGCTGATTTCGGCAATACCGGCAGATAGGGTCGCGTTGACGATCCGCGCCATGCAAAACGGCATGGATGTCATGAGCGACAAGCCGGGCTGCACGACGTTCGAGCAACTCGACCAGATCAAGCGAGCTGTCGCCGACACCGGTCGAATCTGGTCGGTGAATTTTTCCGAACGATTTGAAACGCCCGTCAGCACCCGGGCGACCGAGTTGGTCGAGTCCGGTGCCATCGGGCGCGTGATCCAGACGGTTGGGCTTGGCCCGCACCGATTGAACCGGGCAACCCGGCCGGATTGGTTTTTTCAGCGTGACCACTATGGCGGCATTCTGACCGACATCGCCTCGCATCAAATCGATCAGTTCTTGCATTACACAGGTTCGAAAACCGCAGAAATCACGAACGCTTATGTGGCGAACTACGCAAACCCCAAAGATCCCGGATTGCAGGATTTCGGAGAACTCAATCTAAGAAGCGAGAATGGCACCGGGTACATCCGGGTTGACTGGTTCACGCCGGATGCCTTGCCAAACTGGGGGGATGGTCGTCTGACGATCCTCGGAACCGAAGGATATATCGAGTTGCGGAAATACGTCGATGTGGGTGGGGCCTCAGGGACAGACCATCTGATCCTCGTCAATGGTGAAACCTGCCAAAAGATCGACGCAGCCGACGCCGGCCTTCCCTACTTCGCGCGCCTGGCCGATGACATCCGCAACCGGACCGAAACCGCGATGACACAGACCCACTGCTTTACGGTCATGGAACTGGCACTGCACGCGCAGGAAATGGCGGAACGCAGATGATCAACGTTGCGATCCTTGGCGCAGGTATCGGTGCGCAACATCTGGACGCTCTGGAACGGCTTGACCGCACCTTCCGCGTAGCCGCCGTGGTCGACCAGAATACGGACCGGATCGAACAGATACGGCAGAACTCGGATTTTCGAGCACTAACCAACATTCAGGACGCTCTGGATGATCCGGCGATTGATGTCATCGACATCTGCCTGCCGCCGCATCTGCATGTACCAACCACGCTTGCGGCACTGGCCGCAGGAAAACACGTTGTCTGCGAAAAGCCTCTTGCGACCTCGATGCAAGATGTGGATCGGATCACGGCAGCCACACGCAACGCGGGCAAGCAGGTGTTTCCGGTGTTTCAATACCGGTGGGGCCCGTCACTTGCCCAATTGCGCCACTTGCAACGCGCAGGCCTGACCGGAGCGGTCCAAACTGCCGCGCTTGAAACTCATTGGTCCCGAGGGGCTGACTATTACGCAGTGCCGTGGCGAGGAACATGGGCCGGTGAACGCGGCGGCGCAGTGCTGGGCCATGCCATCCACAACCATGATCTGCTGACTCATATTGCGGGTGATATCGCCTGGGTGTCTGCAATGGCGACAACGCGGGTCAACCCGATCGAGACCGAAGACTGCGCCGCGATCTGTTTTGGCATGACTTCCGGTGCTTTGTGCACAAGCAATATCACCTTGGGCGCCGCCACGGACGAAACCCGCCTGCGGTTCGTCTTTGAAAAGGTGACCGCCACCTCTGGCACCGAACCCTATGCCCCGGGTCAAACGCCCTGGACATTCGTCGCGCGAGACCCTGTGAATCAAGCCGCTATCGACGAGGCCCTTGCAGCCGCCACTGACGAGCCAACAGGTTTCGAAGGGTTCTTTACCGAAGTCGGCAGGGCGCTGCGGTCCGAGGCAAATTCGGCCGTTACGCTGAAGGATGGCGCTGCATCCATCGGCCTTGTGACAGCGATTTATCACGCGGCGCGCACCGGGCAGCGCGTTGCTCTTCCCATCGGGTCCGATCACCCGCTGTATGAAGGATGGCTGCCATGAAACAATGCTGGCGTTGGTTCGGACCCGATGATCCGATCGCCCTTGCCGCTCTCCATCAAGTCGGGGTTCAGGGCATCGTCACCGCGCTGCATCACATCCCGCCGGGACAGCCCTGGGATGAACCAAGCATCGCCGATCGGCAAGCAGTTCTGGCTACTGCCGGGTACAGTTGGGACGTTGTCGAAAGCCTGCCCGTCTCCGAGGCGATCAAAACACAGTCCGCAGACATGGCTGAACATCTGCAGGCGTATAAGTCCAGCCTCAGGTCCCTGTCCGCCCGTGGCATCAAAGTCGTTTGCTACAACTTCATGCCAATCCTGGATTGGACGCGCACCGCCCTTCGCGCACCGCAGCCGCACGGCGGAACGGCCATGCTGTTCGACCTGACCGATTTTGCTGTTTTCGACATACATATTCTTGAACGTCCGGGCGCGTCCGAAGACTATTCCAGCGACGTCCAGCAAACGGCCAAGGATCGCTTCTTGCGCATGTCGGATAAATCCAAGGCCCAGTTGCAGCATAATGTCACAGCGGGGTTGCCCGGCGCCAACGATCAGTGGAGCGTGCAGGACGTGCGCGCTTTGTTGCAGACCTATGCACATATCGACCGTGACCGGCTTCGCGCAAACCTGATCGACTTCCTGTCAGAAGTCGCCCCAGTCGCCCAAGAACTGGAACTACGCTTGTGCTGTCATCCAGATGATCCGCCGTTCTCGTTGCTTGGTCTGCCGCGGATCATGTCCAGTACCGATAACTACGGCGCCGTTCTGGATGCGGTTGATTTGTTGGCGAACGGCGCAACGTTGTGTACCGGATCGCTGGGAGTGTCTCCCGAATTTGATGGGCCGGACTTCGTGCGCAGGCATGGCGACCGAATTCACTTTGTCCATCTGCGGAATACCCAACGCATCGCCGGGTCAGACAGCCAGAAGCCGGACTTCTTTGAGGCCTCGCATCTGGAGGGCGACACCGACATGGTCGGCACAATTCGCGAACTGATGAACGAACAGCGCCGCCGCAAATCCCAAGGGCGTCGCGACTGGCAAATTCCGATGCGGCCCGACCACGGACAAGAACTGCTGAGCGATCTGGGTGGACACAGTACTCCCGGCTATCCGTTGATCGGGCGTATGCGCGGGCTTGCGGAACTGCGCGGCATCATGGCGGCGTTCTCGTAATGCGTCGGATCAGGCGGTTTCTTTTCGCCCGCAACACTTCTATGCTTGCCTGAGCGCCGCATTCTTCGTTTAATTACGGTACGTAAACGGGCAGCGGGTGTCTTCCGGACTCGCCCGACGTCTGTTCAAGACGCGTGAAACTCCCGCGAAAACCGATGCGATTAGGCATCATTTTTCGAAACGCCTGCCATACGGCAACGGCGAAATATCGGGAGGAGCCCAAATGAATACTGCAGGCGTAATAGGTCTTGGCGACATGGGCAGCGGCCTTGCCAAGAACCTGATCAAGAATGGCTTCGAAACATCAGGTTTCGACCTGAGCGAGACGCGCATGACGGCATTTGCTGACATGGGCGGCCGACCCAAGGACAGCGTGGGACAGGTCGGTAGACACGCCGCCAGTGTGTTTGTCATGGTAATGAACGGAGATCAGGCCCGCGATGTCATTCTGGGTGAAAACGGGCTGGTTGCGAACATGGCCAAAGGCGGAACGGTCATCCTGTCGGCGACCATTACCCCGGCCGAAGCCCGCGCCATCGGGCAGGGTATGGAAGGCTCAGGCATACATCTGATCGACACGCCGGTCTCAGGTGGGTTTCCCGGCGCGCAGAACGGCACATTGACGATGATGGCTGCCGGTGCTGCGGATGTGCTGGACCGAAACGCCGAAGTCATGCAGGCAGTGTCTGCAACAATTCATCGAGTCGGAGAAAACGCTGGCGACGGGCAAACCGTGAAAGCCTGCCTGCAATCCCTGATCGGATCGATCTTTTCCGCCACATTCGAGGCTGCGGCCCTGGCGGCCAAAGCCGGTGTCAGCGGTCAGGCATTGCTTGATGTGTTCTCCTCATCCAGCGCGGGGTGCGGCGTCGTGAATTCCGCCCTTGAAAACATCATTGATCGCAAGTTCGAGGCCACCGGCAGCCATATCGCAACCATGCATAAGGACCTGACGATCTCGCTGGCACTCGCCGGTGCATTGGGCGTTCCCATGCACACAGCGTCATCCGCAATGCAGATCTTTCACGCAGGAAAAACTAAATACCCGAATGGCGACAACTGGGTGTGTACTCGCGTCATCGAAGAGATCGTTGGCGCAGAATTGCATCGCTGAGGGGACCGGACATGAAATTGGGTGTAATTTGCGACGGCATTTCCCGCGATCTGCGGCATGCCGTGGACGTGATGGACGAGTTCAGCCTGGACTATGCAGAGCTTCAATTTGTTGGCGATGCGGAGGTCGGGGATCATTCCCCGCAGCAAATTGCCGAGATCGACGCGCTTTTGCGCGACCGGGGCAAGCCTGTGTCATGTCTGTCGCGCCATATCTTTGCGGGGATGACAGCTGCCAATAGGCCCGGCGACGACCTCCACACTCGGCATATGGACGCCTTGAAACGCGTAATCGACATGGCGCATGTTGTTGGGTCTCCGCTGGTTCGGATCATGACGCAACGAAAAGAGCAGATACTGTGGGGAAAAAACGGCGCCGAGAAGTGGAACGTAGCGCATGGGGTATGGGACTCGATGCCGCCGCTGATCGCGCCGGCGGTTGAACTGGCAAGAGCTGAGGGCGTGACGCTTGTCGTGGAAACCGGAAACGGCACGCTGGTCAATTCCAACTATACAGCCCGCAAGCTGATTGACGAGTTGGACGCGAAAGACTCTTTGAAAGTGCTGTGGGACCCCGGAAACAACTGCTGGTGCCATGAACTGGCATATCCGGACGGTTATGAAGAACTGCGCGGCGGCTATCTGGGTCACATTCACATCAAGGACGTGAAGGTCGACACGCCACGGGCAACGCTGGAAGTGCGCCGCATGGGGGAAGGTCAGCTTGCGCCTTTGTTCCAACCCATCGCGGACGCGCTCAGAACCGACGCCTATGATGGCGTCATTTCCTTCGAGAGTGTTTATCACCCCGGCAACGGGAATTTCGAAGATGGTTTTCGTCTGTGTGTGGACAGGTTCAAAAGCCTGTTTGCATGAACTTACAGTCAATATACCCTATAAATCAGATATTTGAGCCCCGCAGCTGAATGCCGAATGGGGTATACGAGACTGGTCGCGATCGCGTGAAATCAAGGAAAGGGCCTGCTGGATGAAGCAAGAGTTTTTTGACCTGTCCATTGAAACGCCGGGCAAATCCCTCATCGACATCAGCGGGATCGTTCAGCGTGCAGTGTCCGAACACGAATTTGTCTCGGGCCTGCTGACCCTTTGGTGCGTCCACACCGGTGCCGCGCTGTTGGTGCAGGCCAATGCCGATCCCGAAGTGCTCAAGGATATCGAGACGTTCTTCGAGAAACTCGTGCCCAAGTCACCAGGCAAGTATCACCACCGCCCGACCGAGGACGACAACGCTCCATCGCATCTGCGGGCGCTGTTGACGCAAACTCAGGTATCGATCCCGGTCGAACAGGGGCAGCTTCCGCTGGGTCGCGTACAAAGCCTGTACCTGTTCGAACATCGGGAAGCACCCAAGGCACGCCGATTGAAGGTGCACTACATCGGGACGTGATGCCTTGGATCACATGGAGCGTTGGCAGTGCTAACGCCCCATCCAGCCCCCGTCGACTACAAGGATTTCACCGTTGACGAAGTCCGACGCAGCAGAGGCCAGAAAGACCACCGGTCCGGCAAAATCAACAGGCGTACCCCAACGGCCTTGGGGTGTTCGTTCCAGGATCGACTTCGACCGGACCGGATCATCCCGCAGGGCTTGGGTGTTGTCGGTCGCGATGTAGCCAGGCGCGATCGCATTCACGTTTACGCCCTGCCCGGCCCATTCGTTGGCCAAGGCTTTGGTCAGCTGTCCAATCCCGCCTTTCGAGGCCGCATAGCCCGGAACGGTGATGCCGCCCTGAAAAGTAAGCAGCGATGCAGTGAAGATGATCTTCCCCGAGCCGCGCGCCAGCATGTCCTTGCCGATCTCGCGTGACAGAACGAACTGCGAGGACAGGTTCACCTCCATCACTTCGTCCCACCAGTCGTCCGGGTGTTCGGCGGCGGGTTTGCGTTTGATCGTGCCGGCATTGTTGACAAGTATATCAGGGGTTTGTCCGTCGGCCCTCAACTGATCAATGAACCCATGCAGCGCGGTGCGATCCGAGAAGTCGCATTGGTAGGCCCGGAAATTGCGTTCCATCGCCGTCACGGCTTTTTCGACATCCGAGCCAGACAGCTCGAGCGAGGCGGACACTCCGATGATATTGGCTCCGGCCGATGCCAATGCTTCGGCCATACCGCGCCCGATACCGCGTTTGCACCCGGTCACAAGGGCCGTCTTTCCCGTCAGGTCGAAACTTTGCAAAACACTCATGAACGCGGTCCTACTTCGATCAGGCTTTTCATTGCGGTTGGGCTGCGATCCAGTGCTTCGAACGCGGCCTGGATGTCTGCCAGAGGGCTGACGTCCGTGATCACAACATCCGCGTCCACTCCGCCCGAGGCGACAACTGCAATGGCTTTCTCGTAATCCTCTGGCTCATAGACCCGAGCACCGATCAGTTGCAGCTCTCGCCAGAAGAACTGGAACAGGTCGATCTGGGGCTTTTGAGCATGGATCGCGACCATTACGATCCGGGCCCGAGTCGCTGCAACAGCGGTCATCGCATCAACACCGGGCTGCGTTCCCGACACTTCGAAAACTACATCTGCCCCTTTGTCGCCCGTGCGCGCGTTGATTGTGGACACCAGATCGGTTTCGATTGGGTTGATCGTGTCAAAGCCAAGTTTTTCAGCTATCGCAAGACGGTTCGGATTCACTTCGGAAATTACGACATTTCCACCCGCGTCCCGCGCAACCATGGCAACCAGGATGCCAATCGGGCCGCCGCCGATAACGACAACGTCCTCTCCAGGTTGCAGGTCAGACAGCCGCACATCGTGGCAGGCAACGGCAACCGGCTCGATCAGCGCCGCATGATCCATGCGCAAGTCATCCGGCAGAACGTGCAACGTGTGGGCCGGAACAGTCCAGATCTCTTGCATAGCGCCATCGGTGTCGAGGCCGAGAAACTTGAGATTCTGACAGATATGCTGATGCCCCCGCTTGCAAGCTGGGCATTCTCCGCAGTGATCAAGCGGTCGGACAACGACCTTCTGGCCGGGTTTGACCGTATCGACGCCCTCGCCCACCGCTTCGACCACACCTGACATCTCATGCCCAATCACCCGGTTCAGGCCGACGCGGGCATCCATGTTGCCGTGGTAGACGTGCATATCCGTCCCGCAAATCCCACAATAGGCAACACGAATGGCAGCCTCGCCGGGACCCGGATCTGTCGCTTGGGCTTGCTCTACTGCAAAGCTCTTTTTACCCCTGTAGTATGCGGCAGTGATCGTCTGGGTCGTCATCTATGCATCTCCTTGTGTTCCGCATTCAATTTGTCCCAGTCGAATTCCACTCCGGTTCCCGGGGTATCCGGGGCCACGGCCAGACAGTCTTCGACAACTAGTGGACGGGTCGTGTACTGGTCTATCGGGAATGAGTGTACTTCTAGCCAGCCTGCGTTGGGTTGCGCAGAAACAAGGCTGACGTGCAGCTCCTGCATCCCATGACTGCAAACCGGAATGCCGTGCTGTGCGCTTAGCGCGGCCACGCGCAGCCAGCCGGTGATTCCACCGCAGTTTGAGGCATCGGGCTGGACAAAACTCAGTTTCGCGTCATCAAAGGCGTATTCAAATTCGTGTATGGTGTGCAGGTTTTCACCCATGGCAAGGGGAACGCCCGTCGCTTCGACAATCCGACCATAACCTTTGTAATCGTCTGGAATAGTCGGTTCCTCGAACCACAGGATATCGCAGTCGGCGAACCCTCTGGCAGCGACGATGGCCTGTTCGACACTCATAGAGTAATTCGCATCGACCATGAAGAACCGGTCCGGCCCCAGCATCTCGCGCACCGCCCGGGCACGTGCAAGATCGTCGGCCAGGTCTGGTTGACCGACCTTGATCTTGACTGCGTTGAACCCACGCGCAAGGTACCCTTCGGTCTGACGCAGCAGTTTCTCCAACGAGAAATTCAGGTCGATCCCGCCGGCATAGGCCTTGCACCTTTTCGACGCTCCACCGGCCATCTGCCACAATGGCGCATTCTGCGTTCTGCCGCGAATATCCCACAGTGCAATATCCACGGCCGAGATGGCAAACGAGGCGATCCCGCCCCGTGCCACGTAGTGCACGTGCCACTGCATGGCATCGTACAGGCTTTCGATCTGTTCGGCGTCTTGTCCAACAAGGAACGGTGCCAGGTCATGCTTGATCATCGCCAGAATGGCGTGACCACCCTTTCCCCCGGTATAGGTATACCCGACCCCCTCGACCCCATCCGAGGTTTGAATGGTGACCGTGATCAATTGAAAAAACGTGTGATCCCCATGTTTGGCATCGACTAGGACTTCGGCGAGCGGAACGTTGAACAGCCGCGCTGATACACTTTCTATGCGATTCATTAACCTAAGACCTTCTGCTGCCTGGCAATAACCCGAGACTGTAAAAGGATGACCGCAAATAGAAAGCCTCCACGTATGACCATTTGCCAATAGGCACTGAAACTGATGGTGCCCTGACCGTTTTCAAAGTTTAGAACGTTGAAGACCAGCCCCAGCAACAGCGCGCCGGCGACGGTCGCAGGGATCGATCCCATCCCACCCGTCAACAAAGTGCCGCCTACAACCACAGAAGCGATGGCTGACAATTCCCATCCGATGCCTTCAAGGGGTTGCCCAGCTCCAAAACCCGAGGCAAGAAAGACTCCGGCCAGCCCCGCACAGCCACCCGACAGCAGGTAGACAAAAGCCTTGGCGCGATTGACCTTCAGACCCATGAGGTTCGAGGCATCCTCGCTGCCACCGATCGCCAAGACGGTCCGCCCGATGGTTGTTCTTTCCAGCACCAGCCAAAGTGCCAGAGTCAGTCCGGCCACGATGACGATCGCCCATGGGAACAGGCCAAACGCCTGCCCCATGCCAAGCTTGGTGAAGTTCGACCCCCAATCGACCGAAATTGTCTGGGCGCCCGAAATCACCAACGCGCCGCCTTTTGCAGCCAGCATGGTGGCCAGCGTGGCGATGAAGGGCGGGATCCGAAGGATGATTATGCAAAAGGCGTTGATCGCCCCGAAACCAACCCCGGCAAGAACGGCCCCAGGCAACGCAACCTGAATCCCATACGGGCTGAGATAGGCCGCAACAACCGAGGTAAAGGCCGCCACGGACCCGACCGACAGATCAATCCCACCGGTCATGATCACAAAACACATGCCCAGCGCAATCGCGATGAACATCGCGTTGTAATTCAGGAAAGACGAGAAATTGTAGGCGCTGCCAAAGTTGTCATAGCGCATCAGCCCGAACAGAATCAAAGCCAGCAGTGCGATCCACACCGTCACCGAGGCCGAATTACGTCGAAGGTATTTTCGCAGGTCAAAAGCCGTTTCATCCAACATCGTTTAAGCCCTCCGAAACTGCTGGACCCAAACGGCCAGGATAATGATGACGGCCTTGGCGATCAGTGCAACTTCGTCCTCTACCCCGTTGGCCAACAATGTATATTTGACCAACTGGATGATGACGGCACCCAGTATGGCACCAAAGATCGGCGCTCGCCCGCCTTGCAAAAGAGCCCCGCCAACAACCGCGGCCGCAATGGCATCAAGCTCCATCAGATTGCCGTTGCGCGCGGCGTCCGAGGCCGAGTTGATTGCAACCACGATCAAACCGGCTAGGCCCGCAAGCACCGCGCAGATGACATAGGCCCCGATCTTGACCCGTCGAACGGGACCACCCGACAGATAGGCCGCGCGTTCATTGCCCCCTATGGCCAGCAAGTAACGGCCCCATGTGGTTCTGGTGATCACCCAAAACAGCACACAGGCAATGGCCAGCGCCAGCCAGCCCTGGAACGGCAAACCAAGCACTTTACCAGTTCCAAGATAACTGAATGAAGGGTTTGAAAACGTCTGCAGGTTCCCGTTCGTCAAGACTTGGGCAATACCGCGACCAGAGATGAAGAGAATGAGCGTTGCAACGATGGGCTGCACGTTCAACACGGCAACCATCACGCCGTTGAATACCCCGCATAGCCCCGCAATGAACAGCGGCAGGACAATGGCCAAAGTGACGCCTAGCATCGGATTGGCAGCACCCAGATCCGACAGAAAGATCAGCGGAGCAAGCGCCCCCGCCAGCGCCATGACCGCCCCAACCGACAGATCGATCCCACCCGTGGCGATTACCAGCGTCATCCCCATGGCCACGATGGCGATCGTAGCGACCTGGCTGATATTTACGAACAGGGTTTGCAGTTGCAGGAAATTAGGTGTGAAAAACGCGTTGAATACCAATAGGGCGACCAACGCGGCGATGCCGCCGTGAAAGCGGAAGGGCATTGATGCGACCCGTTGCGGCAACTTCATTGCGCGGTCCATGAACCAGTTCCTTCTTCATGATGCGCAAGCGCGCGCACCAGTATGTTCTCGGTGACCCCGGGGTTGGTCAGTTCCTTGACCGAGCGTCCCTCGTGCATGACAACGATGCGGTCAGCGCCTTCCACCAGTTCTTCGAATTCCGAACTAATGAGGACGACACCAAACCCCTTCTCGACATAAGACCGAATGAACGATTGGATCTCTCGCTTGGCGCCAACATCCACGCCTCGGGTCGGCTCGTCGAGTATCAGGATGTCGGGCTGCGTCGCCAGCCAACGGGCAAGCAACACCTTTTGCTGGTTGCCGCCGGACAATTCGCGAATGGGCTGGTCCATATGCGCTGCCTTGATGCCCAGATCGTCGATGAACGCCTGAACAATCTCGCGCTCGCGGGCAAAGTCGATTTGACCACGACTGGCCAGTTTCGGCAGCAGGGCCAGCGTCATGTTCTCGCGCACGGACATGTCTGGAATGATCCCTTCGGCCTTGCGATCTTCGGTCAGAAAGCCGACGCCGTTTGCGATCGCGTCACCCGGTCCGGACGGTTGACCGACCGCGCCATGCAACTCGATTGCGCCGCTGCGTTTCCCGTCCACTCCGAACAAAGCGCGCGCCGCCTCGGTTCGGCCAGAGCCCAGCAATCCGCCCAACCCGACGATTTCCCCGCGGTGGAGCGTGAGGTCGAAATGCGTCAGCCGCGGGCCTGTTGAAACAGAGTCCGCCCGCAAAACGATATCGCCTTTCTTGGCCTTGGCACCTGCGAAGTCCGTCAAACCGTCTGCCGCGATCTCATCCTTGTTGCGGCCCAGCATGTCCGCGATCATTTCCAGTTTGGTCGTGTCCTGGACGTTACGCGTGCTGACAGTGCGCCCATCTCGCATCGTTGTGACTCGATCGCATATTTGGAACAGCTCATCGAGGAAATGCGAAACATAAAGAACAGACACGCCCTGTTTCTTCAACTCGCGCACAACACCGAACAGCACCTCGACTTCGCTGGCATCCAGCGACGACGTAGGTTCATCCATGATGACAAGTTTCGCATCCAGCGATACAGCCCGCGCAATTGCAACCAACTGCTGGATCGCTGTCGAGAAATTTCCTAACGGCTCGGTCACGTCGATATCTATGCCAAAGCGCGTAAGCACCTCGCGTGCGCGCCTGTTGCCCTCGCGCCAGTCGACCAGAAAGCCGAGACGTTTGGGCTCGTAACCCATGATGATGTTCTCGGTCACTGACCGCAGCGGTACCAGGTTGAGCTCTTGATAGATGGTAGCAATTCCGGATTCCTGCGCTTCGCGCGGAGTGGAAATGCGGCTTGGCACACCCGCCAGATGAACGTCGCCGGCATCCCGATCGTAAACTCCGGTCAGAACCTTGATCATCGTCGATTTGCCCGCACCGTTCTGGCCGATCAGCGCATGAACCTCGCCGGGCGCGATTTCCAGGTTGGCCTGGCTAAGTGCCGGCACGCCGGCAAAGGACTTTTCAATTCCCGACATCGAGACGAGCGCATTCATGAGATGTCTTCCTCCGATTGCTTGCAGGCGGCGCCGACCACAGGCCAGCACCACCCACCAGGGAGAATCAATAGGCTTCGTCGATGTGATCGGCCGCATTGTCCTTGGTAAAGATGCGATCTTCGACTTTCACCCATTCCGGGATCGCCTCGCCAGCTGCGTATTTTTTCATGACTTCACAAGCCAGAGGGCCGAAGAAGGGTGAGCTTTCCACCGTCACCCCCATCTTGCCATCTATAATAGCCTGAAGTGCATCGCGTGTCCCGTCGATCGAAACGATGGTCACGTCCTCGCCAGGCTTGCGGCCGGCCAGTTCCAGAGCCTGGATCGCACCGATTGCCATCTCGTCATTGTGGGCGTAGACCACGTTCACATCGGGGTGCGCCTGCAGCAGGGTTTCCATCACCTGACGACCCAGGTCGCGCGCAAAGTCACCGGTCTGAGAAGCCACGATCTCAAAGCGGTCATCCGCTGCAATCGCGTCGTCGAAACCTTTTTTGCGGTCATTTGCAGGTGAAGAGCCAGTCGTGCCTTCCAACTGGACGATGACGCCATTGTCGCCGTCGAAATTCTCCATCAGCCACTGTGCGGCCCGGTTGCCCTGATCAATGAAGTCCGATCCCAGGAATGCTACGAAATGCTCGCCTGGCTTGGCGACGGCCGGATCAACCGAGCGGTCCACGAGAAAAGTGGGAATGCCGGCGGCGCGTGCTTTCATAACGGCTGGGATCAACGGCTTTTCTTCCCGCGGGGGCAGAAACAGAACGTCGATGCCTTGGGCGATCATGCTGTCCACATCCGCAACCTGCTTGGCCGCAGATCCGGCCGCATCCGTCGCGATCAGATCCCAGCCACAGGCCTCGGCCGTATCATGGAACGATTTTGTCTCGGCAATGCGCCACGGGTTGTTCGATTCCATCTGCGCAAAGCCGACCTTGTATCGATCCTTCTGCTCAAGCGGTGGCAGATCCTGCGCGATCACCGTGGTGCCCAACAGCGCACCTGCGACAACCGTCGAGATCAAAAGAGTTCTGCGTTTCATGGTTATTCCTCCTCCATTGGTGCGGTCGCCTCCGTTTTGACCGCGAGTTTTAGGTCATGCCCAATTCATGTAAGTCGTCTGTTTCCTCAGATAGCCATCGAAGCCATACGCGCCGTCTTCGCCCCCAACCCCGGACAAACCCCAACCGGTGTGAAATCCCTGTACGGCCTCACCATTGGAGCGGTTCAGGTACAATTCGCCGAACTTCAAACGGCTCGGGGCCTCCATCAATCGCCGGTGCGATCCCGTAAAGAGATAGGCAGACAGCCCGAATGATGTGTCATTCGCAAATTCTATCGCCTGATCAAAATCCTCGACTCGCATGGCTGTCGCCACAGGGCCAAAGACCTCCTCCTGCATCGCGGCATTGCCGTTGTCTGAGACCTCAAGAACCGTCGGGGACATCCAGTGTCCTTTGCGGTGCGCGCTGTCCAAAAGGGGCCCGCCTTCCAAATGGACCGTGGCACCTTCCGTGATGCTGCGCTTGATGATTTCGGCGACCTTGGTCACTTCGACCTTGCTGACTTTGGGCCCCAGGTCGCAGTCCTCCATCGGATCTCCGATCGACAATGCGCGGGCTGCTGTCACGAATTTTTCCAAGAACTGATCCGCAATACCGCGATGCAGATACATACGCTCGTTGCAGGTGCAAATCTGGCCGCAATTGGCAAACCGGGCGGCAATGGCGGCCGAAACAGCAGCGTCAATATCCGCATCCTCCATCACGATGAACGGAGCCTTACCGCCAAGCTCGAGCCGGACAACCTTGATCCGGTCGGCCGCGGCGCGAAAAATCTCTTTACCGGCTCGTGTGCTGCCGGTCATTGTGATCAGTGAGGTATCGGGGTGTTCGACCAACCGCTGCCCTACCACCGGCCCCTTGCCTGTCAGAACATTCAGAACACCGGGCGGAAACCCGACCTTTTCGGCAAGCTCGGCGATCGCGAGACCGGACAGCGGCGTGATTTCGTGCCCCAACAGAACAACAGTGTTGCCCGCGACCAGCGCAGGCCCGACTTTCCTGGCGGCCAATGCCAACGGATAGTTCCAGGCCGTCAACGCAACAACAACGCCATAAGGATGACGCCGGATCTGGATTTCCTCGGACTTGTTGTCCGATGCCACTATGTCACCCGAAATCCTCCGGGCCTCTTCAGCCGCATGGCAAAGAAAGGTAACAGCGGCATCAACTTCACTTCGGGCCTGCGTGATCGGCTTGCCCTGCTCGACCGTGATCAAGGCTGCCAGACGCCCGGCGTCAATCCGGATGGCTTCGGCCAACCGCTGAACCAGTCGCGCCCGCTCGATCGCCGGACGCGAGGACCACGAGCTAAAAGCACGATGGGCCGCCTCGACGGCCGCATCCGCATGAGCGGCACCGCCATCTGGAACTTGCGCAACGATCTCTTCATTTGCAGGGTTCTCGACACCAACCGTGTCCGCGTCAGAGTCGGTAAAGCGGCCATCGATGAACATCGAATGCCGAACCACCTGACCCAACTCCCCCACCACAGACCGCAATTTCGCCTCCCGCGTTTGCTCGGTCAGACCACATTGGCGACCGCACTGCCGATCAAAACACTAATAATATTATTTCGTCAACACTAATATTAATTACTATTCACTAATATTAGTTGCGTGTCCTCCGCATAGTCGATAAAAAGGAAGCGAACAAAAAGGTTGAGCGATGAACGATCAAGCGAACAAGACCGGGCAGCACAGGGGCGTGGGACGAGTCGCGGGCCGGCAGCGCATAACGATGCATGATATTGCACGCGTCGCCGGGTGCTCACAGACGACAGTATCGCTGGTTCTAAACAAGAACGATTCCGTCAAAATCTCCGAGGACACAAAGCAAAGAGTCCTGGATGCCGCCAACACGCTTGGATACGCCATGCCCTCTCAACTCAGGAAACCCCAGGACAGCGCGCCTCGACCCTCGGCGTTAGACGGCACCATCGCTTTTGTCGTGGACGATCTGGCGTCGAGCCCCGAAATGGTAAACGCGTTTAATGGCGTGAAACAGGCCGTTCGGGACACGGGAAATCTTGTATTGCTGGCAGAAACCCAAAACGACCCCGAGGTCGAACCCAGAACGCTTAGGTATTTCCTCGACCAACAGGTTGCGGGCATCATTTACGCAACCGTTTTCACCCGGCGGGTGGTCGTTCCGGAAATACTCAGGCAGACCGCAACCCCGGTTCTGCTGCTGAACTGCTTTTGCGACGACCTCTCTTTTCCTGCGGTGATCCCCGGCGAAGTCGCTGCTGGACATACGGCGACCAACGCCCTGATCAAGGCGGGGCACAAACGAATCGCCACCATCACCGGTGAGCCGTTCATGGAATGCGCCGCAGGGCGAACGACCGGGTACAGAAACGCCCTTGCTTCCGCCGACATCCCATTTGACGAGGATTTGGTCATCGAGGGCAACTGGCTGCCCAGCGCAGGCTATGCTGCCACGCGCGAATTGATGGACCTGCCCTCTCCGCCAACCGCCATTTTCTGTCAGAATGACCGAATGGCGATCGGCTGCTATGAGGCGCTCAAGGAACTTGGCCTATCCATCCCCGAAGACATCTCGGTCATCGGATTTGACGATGACGAAACCGCGCGACACCTGTCGCCCCCCCTGACCTCGATGATCCTTCCAACTAGGGCGATGGGACGCTGGGTCATCGAACAGTTGTTCCACGGTCCGACGGATGGTCAGCGACACCCTCTCGTGAAGCTTGAATGCGAACTGGTGGAGCGCGACTCGATCAGCGAACCCAAACGCCGGGCCTGAAGGCGAACTCATGACGGAAACCTTCGATCATATCGTCATCGGCGGCGGCTCTGCCGGCGCAGCCGCTGCAGCGCGACTGGTCAACCAGGGCAAGTGCAGGGTTCTGGTGCTGGAGGCCGGGCATTCGCACCGCCATCCGTTGCTGGACATGCCGCCGGGTATCTTCAAGATGATCAACGGGTCCAAGTTCATGACCTACCACCAGACCGAACCGCAGGACCACCTGGACGGTCGCGTGCATGACATTCCGCAGGCCAACGTGCTGGGTGGCGGGTCGTCTGTGAATGCCCAGGTCTATATGCGCGGCCGCCCTTCTGATTATGACGCGTGGGACGACCTGCTACGACAGACCAACGACGGGGTCGGCTGGGGATGGGATGATGTGCTGCCCTACTTCCGTAGAATGGAAGACAATAACAGGCTTCACAATGACCTGCATGGCAGCAACGGTCCGGTGCAGGTCTCGGATCCGGGGCATATCGACGACATGTCACGTTGGTTTGTTCAGTCGGTGCAGGCCCTTGGCGAACCATTCAACACGGACTTTAACGGCGCAACGCAGCGCGGTGTCGGGTTCTATCAGTTCACCAATCGCGCCGGTAAGCGCAGTTCGTCTGCCTATGCGTTTCTCGCCCCTCTCGAGACGAACCCGAACTTGACCATCCAGCTTGGCGCAACGGTCAGCAAAGTCATCATCGAAAACGATAAGGCCGTCGGCGTGCAGTACCGAGACAAACGCGGAGCCCACACGGTCCGGTGCGATGGTGAAGTTGTCGTTGCGGCGGGCGCTCTGGTGACGCCAAAAATCCTAATGCTATCAGGCATCGGACCCGATGCACATCTTGCCGATCACGGTATTCCCGTGATCTGCCCATTGCCTGGGGTTGGCCAGAACCTGATCGACCACCCCGAAGTTCCAATTACCGCCTTTGCCAACGGTCCCTACGGATACTTCAAACAAGGTGAGGGCTGGCGGATGCTTCGCAACGGCATCCAGTTCAAACTGTTCGGCAGCGGACCGGTGACTTCCGCCGGAGTCGAAGCCGGCGCGTTTGTCAATCCGTCGATTCCTGATGGAGAACCAACCATTCAAGCTTTTTGCGTGCCAATTGTTTATCTGGATCGCGACGCTCTGGACGAGGTGCAGGATGACTTTGGCCTGACCGTTACGACCGTCGTGGTCAAACCGAAATCACGCGGAGAGGTCCGGCTTCGCTCGGCCGATCCTCACACCATGCCAGTGGTCTCGCCCAACCTTCTGAAGCATGAAGACGACATGCAGGAGATGATCCGGGGGCAGCGGTTCTTTCGCCGGGCATTCACTTCGGGCCCGCTTGCTCAAAGGGTTCGCGAAATCGTCATTCCCACAGCGGACGACGACCAGACGCTACGAGCACATTGCAAGCGATTCGTAAAAACCAACTATCACCCGGCGGGCACTGCCAAAATGGGCCGGGACGGCGACGGAATGGCCGTGCTGGACGCCAGGATGCGCGTGCGCGGAATTGAGAGCTTGCGGGTGTGCGACATGTCAGCCGTGCCCGACATCAACGCCGGCAACACAAACGCACCTGCCATGATGCTGGGCGAACGATGCGCCGACCTGATCCTCGGCATCGGATCAGCCCGCGAGATACGCAATTCCTAACCTGAGCTGCGGCGTCGCCCGTCATTGATCCGACTTCTAACGCAGAATATGGCGTCGCCCTGTCCGACCCACCGAAAATAGACTACCCTGCCTAAATGCGCAGAACGTGGCCAAAGGTCATGGCGCGGACGGAAAACGCCTTACAGAAAATCGTCCCGCCTGGGCGTGAAGCAGTCGATCAACTCTCCGGCAGCCAGGCAAACACAACCATGGCTTACACCGGACGGAATAATCAGGCTGCACCGGGTTCCAACGCTCGCTCCTGATCTCCGATGACAAAGTTGAACCGCCCGGACCGCACAAATGTCGACTGCACATGCGGATGGTCGTGCAACACGCCTTCGGCACCTTCTTCAAACCGGAATGAAACCATCATGAGGTCTTCATTATCCGCCAAAACCTGGCGCGTGACACCTGAGGCAGGTGATACAATCGGATAGCTCTTGGTCATAATGCGAGGTCCTTAGTCAGTTGGCGGCGTTCAATTTATTCGAAATACTCGGCATGTTTCGAGTGAACCTCCTCGATGGTCTTGTCGATGCGGCCCAGATGGCGGCGTATCATCTCGGTCGCAGTCGCCTCGTCGCGGTCTGCCAGCGCTTTTGCCAGCTCAACATGATCCCGAACCAGAATGTCGGCCTCGCTTTCGCGCCCAAGGCTTAGAACGCAAAGGCGGTCGATCTTTCTTTTGCATTCCTGAATCGTGTTGAAGGCCAGCGGGTTGCCGCTCAACTCACAAATCAGCCGGTGAAAGTCATAGTCGAGCTGATGGAACTTCTCGGCTTCGTTCCTTGAAACGACGTCTTTCTGCTGCTTGAGATTGTCCTCCAGCAGCTTCGAATATTCGGGCTTCCAGTTCCGACATGCAGCGCGCACCACTTCCAACTCGACCGAGAGGCGAACAAAGCGCGCATGACCGATCCGTTCCATGGAAAAACTACGTACCCGCGTGGCTTTCTGTGGTCGGATCAGCAGCAAATCCTGCGCCTCAAGCCTGTTGAAAGCATCGCGGACCGGCTGCCTCGACACTTCGAACTTTTTTGCAATATCTGCTTCGGACAGTTTTGTTCCCGGCAGAATTTCCAGTGAAACGATCGCCTCGTACAAACTCTCATATACGATGTCAGTGGTTGTGCGCCGCTCGATTTTATCCGTAATACTTTGCATTTCCTGCCTTTTTCTGCGCGTGACCAACACCGGCGGCATTCTGGGCCAATAGGCCTCTCCCTCCGATACTCCTCAATGTATCTCCAGCCAATCCATTTAGCACGGGCCGTGCGAAGCCTTTTGTGGCTCCCAAACAAATTTGTTGACAATACTAGTATCCTAGTCGACTACAATGGGCAACACTGCTGAATGCTCGTTAAGGCACAAAGACCAAAACGGGCGCACTGACTGGATGACCGGGGACCCAAGGGGACAAGAAAATGACCGAATTGAACGCTGAACAGATTGGCCCGAACTTGGAACTGGCAGGGAAGGTTGCGGTCGTAACCGGCGGCGGACGGGACATTGGCCGTGCCTGCGTCATGAAACTGGCCAAGGCTGGAGCGTCGATCGCGATCAACTATCACAGCTCATCTTCGGGTGCGGAATCGGCGGTTCAGGAAATAACGGCTGCCGGAGGTAAGGCGATTGCCATACAGGGCGACATGACCTCCGGTGCGGATGTGGAAAGGCTGATCTCGGAGACTATTGCGACATTCGGACCTCGGATCGACATTCTTGCCCACGTGACCGGCGGATTGCTGGCCCGGAAGACCCTGTCTGAGATGGATATGGAGCATTGGTGCCATGTCATGGACCTGAACACCACTTCTTTTGCCCGCGCTGTTCAGGCCGTGTTGCCGCATATGAAAAAAGGCGGCGCGATCGTCGGGTTTGCGAGTCAGGCGGGGCGTGACGGGGGTGGCCCAGGCGCGGTCGCCTATGCGGCCTCGAAGGGTGCGGTCATGACGATGACGCGTGGATTGGCCAAAGAACTGGGGCCGGACATCCGGGTAAATTCGGTTTGCCCGGGCATGATCGACACCGATTTTCACAATGTCTTCACAAAAAGCGAAGTGCGGACCAACGTGGCCGGCGCCACGCCGCTTAAACGCGAAGGCACATCTGAGGATGTCGCCAATCTGGTCGCCTATCTGGCCTCAGACGCCGCTGCTTTCATTACGGGCGCGAACATCGACATCAACGGAGGCCTGCTCTTTTCATAACCGGCCTTCGCCGGGCATCGAGTCAACTGTCTGTTTTCTAGGGAGGAAAATATGAATATCAAACTGACTAAAACGCTGATGAGCGCCGCGACCGTGGTCGCAATTACCGGGAGCGCATCCTTCGCAGAGGATTGGCGCGGGTGGAATATCCACGTGGATGGTTACCCAAACACCATCGCGATGGACAAATTCGCAGAACTCATTACGGAAAAAACTGGCGGTGAAATCAGCCTTCAAATGTTCCATGGGGGCACGCTGGGCAGTCAGCCCGACGCGGTTGAACAGGTCCGCGCAGGCGCATTGGAAGTCGGCAACTTTAACCTGGGCCCAATTGGCCCGATTGTCGCCGAGGCCAATGTTGTATCGTTGCCCTTTATATTCAAAGACGTCCCGCACATGTTCCGCGTCTTGGACAGTGATGGTGGCGAGGCAATTGCGGCAGGTATGGCAGCCAAAGGCTTGACACCTCTTGCGTGGTATGACGCTGGCGCTCGCTCCTTCTACAACGGAACAAAGGCAATCAACGCACCTGCCGATGTTGAGGGAATGAAAGTTCGGGTCATGAATAATGACCTCTTTACAGGCATGATTTCTGAGCTTGGTGGCAACCCATCGCCAATGGCGTTTGCCGAAGTTTATCAGGCGCTGAAAACCGGTGTCGTCGATGGTGCCGAAAACAACTGGCCATCATACGAGTCAACTGGCCACTTCGAAGTTGCAGGTTTCTATTCGCTGTCTCAGCACCTGATAATACCCGAATGTATCTGCATTAATACCGACACGTTCAACGCACTGTCACCTGAGATGCAGGCCGCGGTTCGAGAGGCAGCTCAGGAATCTGCAAAACTTCAGCGGCAATTGTGGGCCGAGCGCGAAGCAGCCAGCCGTACAGCCGTCGAAGAAGCTGGTGTGGTCGTGAATGAAGTGGCAGACAAAGCCCCGTTCCAAGCGGCTATGGGCCCGGTTTACGAAGCCTACTTTGCTACGAACCCCGATTTACGCCCGCTTGTCGAGACTATCCAGGCGACGGACTGATTTAGCTACATTGGGTCTGATATTGTCCGGTCCCGCACATGCGGGTCCGGACGCCTGATCAAGAGTTGTGAGCCAATGAGTTATACTTCCCTGCCCCCGACATCTGTGCGCAAGATGATCCAGATCCTGGATTGGATCGCCGACGTGTGCCGGGTTTTGACCGGTGTCGCACTGGTTGTCATCACGGTCATATTCGGATGGCTAGTATTTGGTCGCTATGTTCTGAATGCGACGCCGACCTGGGTCGAACAAGTCGCCTTGCTTCTCGTCATGACAATTGCGTTTCTCGGTGCGGCAGTAGGTGTACACGATAACACGCACTTGTCCGTGTCTCTCGTGCGTTCTGCGGTTCCTCCACGTGTGAGGACCATTTTGGTTATCTGCACAGACGTGCTTATGGCTGGGTTCGGCGCCTTGATGCTGTGGTTCGGAGCTCGACTTACGATCTTTAAGTGGGGATCGCTAATCCCATTGATTCAAGTCCCCGAAGGCTTGCGTTCATTGCCTCTCACAATTGGCGGAGGACTCATATTACTCTTTTCCGTTGGTCATCTAATCCGCCTCTATGTCGGTTTTGACGAGCGCAATGACAGCATAGAATAGAGGCGAATGATGGGAATACTTCTGTTGCTTGGCGTGTTCGCCCTCTGCGTTCTGATCGGAACGCCTGTAGCATTCGCGCTTGGAATAGCGGCCATTTCGGCATTTTGGTTCGAAGGCTTACCCTTGATGATCGGATTTCAGCGGATCGTCTCCGGGATCAATGTATTCTCGTTGATGGCGATCCCGTTCTTCATTTTTGCGGGTGAACTGATGTTCCACGGCGGGATAGCCATGCGTCTCGTCAGGTTTGCTTCGGCCGCTGTCGGGGCCGTGCGCGGCGGCTTGGGAATTGTGAACGTGTTTTCTTCGATGCTTTTTGGGGGGATTTCAGGATCGGCCATCGCAGACATTTCCGCACTAGGGTCTATCTTGGTTCCTGTGATGAAAGAGAAAGGTTACGATGCAGATTACGCCGTAAACGTGACCGTCACGTCCTCGATTGCCGGAATAATTATTCCACCCAGTCACAATATGATCATATTCGCGATCGCAGCCGGGGGTGGAATATCGATCTCGAAGCTATTTCTTGCAGGCGTTATTCCAGGAGTTTTGATGTGCCTTTGCCTTGCTGTGGCGGCGTACCTTGTAGCGGTGCGCAGAGGTTATCAAGCTGAAACCTTCCCGGGTTGGCAAGCGCTCGTGGTGAGCTTCTTCAGTGCTATTCCAGGGCTTTTGACGGCTGTGATTATCGTCGGCGGTGTGTTGTCGGGTATTTTCACCGTTACGGAGTCCGGAGCGTTTGGGGCCATATATGCATTCGTGGTCACACTGATCGTCTACAGAAGCATAACGTGGGAAAACTTTTGTATTGCTGTCGCTTCTGCTGTGCGCACGACGGCGATGGTAATGATATTAATCGCATGCGCTGGTGCGTTTGCCTACATGCTGACCTTTTACAGAGTTCCGGGCAGAACCGTAGATCTGCTTACTGGGTTGACAGAAAATCCTATACTCATCTTGTTGATGGTAAATGCGGTTTTGTTGTTGCTTGGAATGATTATGGATATGGCAGCGCTTATTCTGATCTGCACACCCATTTTTCTACCCGTTGCCAACAGCCTTGGGATTGATCCGCTGCAATTCGGGATGATCTTGCTCGTGAATTTGGGATTAGGATTGTGCACACCACCGGTCGGATCGTGCCTGTTTGTCGGTTGCGCCGTGGGTAAATTGCCAATGGAGAAAGCCGTACGAACAATATGGCCCTTCTACTTGGCAATTCTCTTCGCATTAATGCTTATCACTTTTGTACCCGCGATTTCACTAACACTACCAAGCTTGGTTGGGTGAATAAAGTAAATTCAAGTTTAAAGGCAGACACTTGAAGCTAAGCTTGCGTTCGAGTTTCTCTCTTAATGAAAAAAGGAAACTGACATGTCGCAAAAACCCAAAGTGAATGCTCCCGTCGAGCACATCAGTGTTTTTGATGTCTGCGGTGGCGAAATAGAGATTGGTCGGCCCAAAGATCGATGGACGATGCTTTTCGTCTATCGCGGGCGTCACTGTCCCAGATGCAAGCGATTTCTCAACAAATTGAACGCCATGCTGGCTGATTGGAGCAGCGTCATGGATGTAGTGGTCGTTTCTGCTGACTCTAAAGAAAAGGCTTTGGCCGACAAGGAAGAGTTCGGTTGGACATTTAACTTGGGCTTTGGATTGACCGAAACGCAGATGCGATCACTTGGACTCTACGTGTCGGACCCTCTTTCGGAGGCTGAGACAACCACATTGTTTGCAGAGCCCGGCGCATTCGGAATTCGACCAGATGGCAGTTTGATGTTGGTCGACATTTCGAATGGCCCTGCTGCGCGCCCGGATCTTGAAGAATTGCTAGACGGAATGAAGTTCAATATCGAAAACAACCGACCGACCCGGGGAACAGTTTTTTAACTGCAACGGTGCAGTCAGGCGAATTCGAACCAGTCTCAGCTAGGCCAGTATAGCTGTCCTTCATTCGTCACAAAGACCCCGCCACTCGGCGAGAGCGGCGGTGAGTATCAGCTTGAAGGTGCCTCGGCTGGCAAGCGCTCTTTCTCGTTGAAGTGGTTGTGGACAGAGGAGTTGACGGCGGCGAGCTTCTGCAAACTTCGCATCCGCCTGAAACGTTGCATGGCGCGTTCGCGTCGTCGGAAAGGCAGGTGCGAATTCTCGACGCAGTTGTTGAGCCACCTGCCCGTTTTCTGTTTTTTGTCAGCACCAAGCTCTCTGAAAGCGGTTCTGTATGAGGCGAAGCGATCTGTGACAACGTTTTCCGCTTTACCGTGTCGCTCCATCAATGTCTTGAGGAATTTCAGCGCCGCAGCTTTGTTTCGGCGTTTGGTGACAACGGCCTCCAGTACTTCGCCCTCATGATCTACGGCCCGCCAGAGGTAATGCCGCTTGCCATTCACATTCACGAAAATCTCGTCAACGTGCCACTTCCATTTTGAAAAGGCTCGGAGTTGCTGAACACGCTTCTGCCTTATCTCAGCAACAAACATCGGGCCAAACCTGTTCCACCAATATCGGACAGTTTCGTGGCTGACATCGATACCTCGCTCGTGCAGCAGATCTTCGACATTCCGAAGCGAGAGCGAGAAACGGTTGTACAGCATGACCGAAAGGCAGATGATCTCTGGACTGGTTTTAAAGTATTTGAAAGAGGCAGGTCTGGTCATGCGCAAAAGCTACGCAACACCCCCACCCCGCTCAAGCAAAGTTCTTCTTAAAAGACCATCAGAGCAATTCAATCTGACAAGACGTAAAAAAGGCTTGCAATACTATCTACCTATTGATAGGTAGATTGGATGAAGCACAAACCCCGACGGAGGTACTCAGATGAAGATTTATGATGTCGAAGGGTTCCCGAACCCTGCCCGTGTTCGTATTGCGCTGGCTGAGAAAGGCGCGTCAGACAAAGTTGAATTCATCCCTGTGGATGTGATGGGCGGCGAACATCGTACGCCTGAGTTCAAAGCCAAAAACCCCGATGCCGCGGTGCCTTGTTTGGAACTGGAAGATGGATCGCACATCGCTCAATGCAACGCGATCACTGAATATATCGACGCAACCTTCGATGGCCCATCATTGACCGGCGTGACTGCGCAAGAGCGCGCCCGAATCTCGATGATGAACCTGCGCGCGGAAAACGGTCTGTTGAATGCGGTCGGCACCTACTTCCACCATGCCACACCTGGCCTCGGCCCGGACCTGGAAACCTATCAATGCGCCGAATGGGGCAACAAACAGAAAGAGGTTGCCGGAAACACCATGGCCTATCTGGATGCGGTATTGGCCGAAAACGAATACTTGGCCGGGGACACATTCTCGGTGGCTGATATCACCGCCTTTGCAGGATTGGCGTTCGCCGATTTTGCCAAAGTTGAAATTCCTGAAACCCTGACCAACCTGCAAGCTTGGCGTGCTAAGATGGCGGCCCGTCCATCTATCGCCGGCTAAGCGAGAACTGCCATTTAAGTTGAAAGGACCCCTCCCATGGAACTCAACTCGGACTTCTCTTCGCGTGTCGTTGTTCACTCTGATCAGCTTGAGTGGCAGGCCTCGCCCATGAAGGGTGTGGACCGGCGCATGCTGGACCGAATTGGTGGCGAAGTCGCCCGCGCCACCACCATTGTGCGCTATGCACCAGGCAGCAAGTTTTCGGCCCACACCCATACAGGCGGTGAAGAGTTCATCGTTCTGGACGGCGTCTTTCAGGATGAGCATGGCGATTTCCCGGAAGGCACCTATGTGCGCAATCCCCCAACGACCGAGCACACGCCCGGCTCAGAACCCGGCTGCACGATCTTCGTCAAACTCTGGCAATTCGACATGGATGATCGCAATCAGTTCCGCAAAACCATGGCCGACGAACTGGCCGCACCCGTGAACGGGGTCGCCACTGCGACGCTGCACAAGGATGACCGCGAGGTTGTCACTTACAGCCATGTTGATGCAGGCACCGAGATTACTTCGAATGCGCCGGGTGGTATCGAGCTGTTAATGATTGGCGGATCGCTGACCTCAGGCGGTGACGTGCTGAAAAAGAACGACTGGCTACGCCTGCCTGAGGGTGAAGCGCTGTCGGCTATGGCTGGCCCAGACGGGGCGAAGGTCTGGATGAAGACTGGCCACCTGCCCTTTGCACAGCCACCGGTGGTTTAATTCATGAGTAGCAAGAAACCTCTGGCGATTGTCGCCGGTGCGGGGACTGGCCTTGGCCAGTCCCTTCTCGCGCGGTTTCAGGCAGGTGGCATGACGGCCATTGGTCTTGGACGGACGCAGCCGCAGGAAACGATCGCGCCGTTTCATCAGGTCGATCTGTCCGATCCGAGTGCGGTTGCGCCAGTGATTTCTGAATTGATCGCTACGCATGGCCCGCCGAAGTTCGTGGTACACAATACGGCTGAGCTGGTGATCGCGCCATTCCCCGAAACCGCATTGGAAGACTATCAGAGAACGTGGACATCAATGGTGCAATCTTTGGTCCTGCTGGGGCAATGTGTTCTGCAACCGATGGTGCGCGGCGGTGGTGGCGCGCTGATCGTTTCGGGGGCCACAGCGTCGCTGCGCGGCGGCCCACGGTTTTCCGCTTTTGCGTCGGCTAAGTTCGCCCTGCGCGGGCTGACACAATCGCTGGCACGTGAATATCAACCGGCTGGCGTACATATCTCGCACGTCGTTTTGGACGGGATCATCGATACACCCCGCTCGCGGGATTTGCACTCGCTGGATCCGTCGAAGATGATGAAACCGGACGAGATTGCCGAGGCCTACTGGCAGTTAGCCCATCAACCGCAATCCACCTGGACCCATGAGCTGGACCTGCGCCCGGCATCTGAGGGGTTCTGAGCGATGCAGACGCAAACTCTGATCATTGGCGCAGGCCTTTCTGGCCTCTGCCTTGCGCGACAGCTACAGGCACGAAACCATGACTACCTGCTGGTCGAAGCGCGGGGTCGTCCGGGCGGACGTATCTTGACGGAAAGGCTGGAGGGTGGGTACTTCGACATGGGTCCCGCCTGGTTCTGGCCCGGGCAGCCGCGTATTGCAGCGTTAATAAAGCGGCTCGGACTGGAGTGGTTCGAGCAATATTCAACAGGCGCTCTCAGCTTTGAAAACGAGATCGGCCAGGTCGAGCGCGATCGCGGGTTTGCCTCGATGCAAGGATCTTATCGCTTGAAAGGTGGTCTGGGCGCCCTCACTGATGCGCTTGCCGCTGAGATACCGTCGAAGCGGCTCATCTTATCCGCGCCAATCGTCGGGTTAGAGAAGTCTGCGTCTGGGATCACCACGAACGCTCAAACTGGGCAAGTCATCCATGCTCAGGAAGTCGTACTGGCCCTCCCTCCTCGCGTGGCGAGCAAGATCGCGTTCTCACCTGCTTTACCAGATGAAGCTTTAGCGGCAATGACCGGGATCGCGACTTGGATGGCCGGACAGGCCAAAGTCATCGCTGTCTATGATACCCCGTTCTGGCGCACGGCCGGGCTGTCCGGTGACGCGATGAGCCGCAGGGGGCCGATGGTGGAAATACACGACGCCTCCCCTGCCGAGGGCGGACCTTACGCGTTGTTCGGCTTTATCGGCTTACCCCCGCGCACCCGCAGCAACGAAGAACGGCTGAGGCAGTTGCTCAAAGAGCAACTGTCCCGGCTGTTCGGCGCCGAAGCTGCGGAGCCAAAGACACTCTTTGTCAAAGATTGGGCCTTTGACCCGTTCACCTCTATCGAAGCGGATCAACAGCCGTTATACGCTCATCCGCAATACGGGCTGCCCCATGCGATGACCCGTCTGTGGGATGGCCGACTAATCTTTGGCGGGACCGAAGTTGCACCACAGTTCGGGGGCTATATCGAAGGCGCCCTGGAGTCTGCGGAAAACGCGCTGGCCCTGATCATGACGGAAAAGGTTTGAGCACGTATGACGAGTGATACCAAGACGGCCCTTCTGGATGTTGCCGAACACGCTGCGCGTGCGAGGGGGTTTGACGGGTTCAGCTATGCCGATCTGGCAGAGGCGGTGGGTATTCGCAAGGCGTCAATCCACTATCATTTCCCGACCAAAGCGGCGCTGTCGGCGGCACTCATGGGTCGCTATCATGAGACCCTGCAGGCAAAGTGCAACCGCATCCGGGTAGAACACAAAACCGGGGCCGAGCAATTGCTGGCCCTGATCGACCTCTACCGGGATGCACTCAATGACGGGAAAACCTTGTGCCTCTGCGTGTCGCTTATCAGCAGCCGTGAAAGCCTTTCGGATGACGTGATCCAAAAGATCAGAAAATTCCGCGCCATGATGGTTACCCAAATCGAAGAGATCCTGAAGCTTGGCCAAGAGGACAAATCAATCACCGGCATCACCGATCCTACCTCGGAGTCCAGCGCGGTACTGGCCCTTTTAGAAGGCGCGCATCTGACCGCGCGCGCAGAAGAGAATGTGAATACCTTCGATGAGGCTTTGGGCGTTTTAAAGTCCCGCTGTTGACCTTCGCCCCGACACATCGGATCGTTGCCGCAAGCAATTCATTTGATATTCGGAGCTTCCATTATGCCCAAAGTCATTCTGATCACCGGCACGTCAACCGGCCTTGGTGTTCAAATCGCCATACAAGCGGCCCAAGCGGGCCATACTGTCTACGCGACTATGCGAAACCTCGCCAAGCGCGGCATCTTGGATGCGGCCGCCTCTGACGCTGGCGTCAATTTCAACGTGCTTGAGCTGGACGTGCAGAACAGCGCCAGCGTAAACGCCGCAGTCGATCAGATCATCGCGAACGAGGGGCGGATCGATAAGCTGATCAACAATGCGGGTGCCGGATTTGTTCGTACAACCGAACAAGCCAGCGAAGAAGAGGTCGCCTGGGTCATGGATGTGAATTTCATGGGTGTCGTGCGCTGCACAAAAGCGGTGATGCCACACATGCGCGCAGCACGCTCGGGCCACGTCATCACAATCTCATCCGTAGGCGGCCTAGTGGGTCAGCCGTTCAACGAGATCTACTGCGCCGCAAAGTTCGCGGTTGAGGGGTACACTGAGGCTTTGGCCAGCTACGTCACGCCCAATTTCGGTATCCATTTCTCGACAGTTGAACCGGGCGGTATTCAATCCGAGTTTGCGACCAATGTGCTGAAACATGTCGAGGCCACGGGCGGGATGCTTGAGGATGAGTATCTACCTATTCTCCAGAAGTATATTGGCGGCGCTCAGGCGCGAATGGATGGCAGCGATATCTATCAAACTTCGGAACAAGTGGCATCAGTTGTCTTGGGCGTGATTGAAGCCTCTGACCCGCCGATCCGCGTTCGCACTTCAAACTGGGGTGAGGCGTTTACTCGCCTGAAAACCGAAGCAGACCCGGATGGAAAAAAGCAACAAGCAGCCGTGATTGAGCAGTTCCTAAGCTAAAACCTTACTGGTGTAAGTCTGCTCTGAATGCAGCAGCCTTGCTGCAATTGCCACAGGTTTCCATGCTGCACCATCGGCGACGTCCGCTTTTTGCGATGTCGAGGAACACCAGCACGCGTCGATCATGCGTACAATCCCTGATCCTTTTCGGATCGGTTTCTGTCGGCAATGTCGTAAAGCATTTCGCGACCAGCGCCATGAAAACCATTGCGCGCGTCACGTCATTTCACTCGGTGATAGACCATTCAGCATCATCCAAATGTCGCCGTTTCTCGAATTGGTCTGGGGTATTAGCCTGACCGCTTAGAGAAAAGGTGCCTGCAGGCAATCGCGGCGTCCGACAATCCAATGATAACACCCCGCGGTGGGAGCTTTGCTTGATCCAACGCAGGGCCTTCAATCCGGTCGCCCGACAGACTCACCGTCGAACCCAACAATTTCGCACAGAATCATGAAAAAGCACTCACTCGTTTATCTGGCACTCGCGGCACTCATGAACGTGGGTAGACGCACTAAAGCACGTTCGACAATCGGAAGCGCGAGCCAACTGGATTGCATTCAACGGCCCATACTAGGCCTTTGACCGACCTTGAGGGCGCTGCGGCGCGGCCCGTCAGACCGGACTATCGGCGCAATCGCAAGGCGGGATGGCAGACTTCGTACGTTTTGCGGGTCAAAGCGCCAATTCGCTGCATTTGCCTATGAATTCTCCGCGTGACAAATTGAATGCGCCGCCCCTTGAAGTTCACGTTCCCGCCACCCAACGATTCTGATAGCAAAACAGAGAATTCTCGTTCCGGGGGCAGCGTTGATCGACAGACTAACAGCGATTTTTGCTTTGAAGGTCATTGCAGTTTCTATGTGCATTGGCGCGCTCACGCCTCTCATATTCCTAGACGGATACGAGAAACCAGTGGATGCAATTGTCGGCAGTTTGACCGGGTTAATCATTGGTGCAGGATGCCTAACGGTTGAGCTCACCTTTCTCTCTAATCAATCGATCCGATGGCTGCGGCAAACCCCGCTTATCGTCATTATCGGATTTAGGGCCGTCACTTATAGTCTGATTATCGTTATCGGGATCATACTTCCCGCGCGCGTACTGCTTGATCAGAAACTCTGGCAGGAACCTGAGTTTGCATTCAACTTTGCTCTATCCGCTGCGATCGCTTCTGTCATTTCCACGTCAGTTGAACTGCTAAGACTGTTAGGCCGGGAGGCAACTTTGGCAATCTTCACCGGACAATATCGACGCCCCCGGCTAGAAAACCGAATTGTTCTTTTTGCCGACCTGGTAGGGTCGACCTCGCTCGCGGAGCGGATTGGCGATTTGAGATTCCACGAGTTCCTTTCTGACGTGTCCTACGATCTGTCCCAGCCCATAGAGAGCAGTGGGGGCGAAGTGCATCGATACGTGGGAGACGCAGTCATCGTGACATGGCCGACAGCGAGCCCGAAGAGTTACGAACGGAGTTTTGCGTGCGCGAAGGAAATGCCCCGCACGTTAGAGAGTAAGACCGAAGAATACGTCGTCAGATTTGGGCAAGAGGCAAAGATCAGGGTGGCTCTACATTGTGGGCCGGTTGCGGCAGGTGAGATCGGGACATGGAAAAAGGAGGTAGCCTTGCTGGGCGACACAATGAACACCGTCGCCCGGATAGAAAGTGCTGCCAGAGACTTCGGAGTAGAAGTGGTGATCTCGGATGCTGTCAGGGAACAACTGTCCGATGAAGTTAACAAAATGCTATCCCAACTTCCCGCCTACAATGCCCGCGGAAAAACCGATCAAATGGTGCTTTGGACCATCACTAAGTGATTTGCCATTGCAGAAGCTATCGAAATCTAAACACTTGGGCCGTTCGTGTGGACGGCTCTGACCTTCTATTGGCAAACAGTTCTCAACGCTGAATTGCGGCCCGACAGACCTTACTTTCGCCGCGGCCGCAACATCTGGTTCTTATTAACTCATGGTTTTCGGGCAACGCCGCCAATCGCAATAGCTTTCTAAAGGTGGAAACAAACCTGAATGCAGTCCATTCATTCAGGAATTTACTGTTACTGGTGATGTGACACAGATAGCGTTTCCACTTGCAAAGCTGAATGAACTAGAGCTTCAAGGTTTTTGCGCAACAACATAACGACTCTGGAGCATCGAGGCTTGATCGGAAGTATACAGGATTTCAAAGCCTGCACGCTCAATTTTCCTATCAAGCATCGACATAGACACGAAATTCACAAACGGGGCTTTCCCAAAAAACTGCATGATAGGGATCGCGACACGACTGATCATCGCATACTTGAACCCACCATTCTCAGGCGCACACACCGTTTTGGATATGAAAACCCCACCGGATTTTGTCAATTTGGCAATATGCTCTAGCGCTTGATCCAAATCAGGCAGGAGATGAAGCAGGTTATGCGCCAAAACCGCATCGTAACCACCTTCAACAGGATCGTGCTCGAGAACTTCGGCCACCTTGAAAGTGACATTCTCCAGTCCTTCTTTAGCACGCTTCTCGTTGGCAATCTCGATCATGCCCGGAGCGAGATCCGAGGCGGTGATATGGTTGACATGCGGTGCAAGCAACAGCGCGGTTGAACCCGTCCCACAACCGATTTCCAGTACACTGTCTTCTGCTTTTAGGTGCGACTTCGTACGTTCGAGTGTGTTCAGATACCCTTCCATGTTCCGGATTGGGTCCGCCGCATACTTTCGCGAGATTCTGCTCCAGAACGCGGCATCTTTGGACAAAGCAGCCATTTTATTACTCTCTTTCAAGTTTGTTGTCGCACCCCATACATCCATACACACATTTACTAAATTGCCATAATTCGCAGAAGTGTTATGCATAAATGCATGAACTGGAATGCCATCAATTTCGACTGGAATCAGGTACGGACCTTTCTTGCGACGGCTGAAGAAGGCTCGTTTTCCGCAGCGGCGCGCGTTCTCGAGCAAACTCAACCTACTGTCGGTCGTCAGGTTGCGGCGCTGGAATTGGCGCTTGGGATCACCCTGTTTGAAAGAGTTGGTAAATCGCTTAGTCTAACGACCGCTGGCGCCGAGCTTTTGTTGCATGTCAGAGAAATGGCGGATGTCGCGCACAGGATCTCCCTTACTGCTACAAGCCAGTCGCAAACTGTCGAAGGGCAAGTCAGGATCACCGCGTCAGATGTGATGTCTGCCTATCAGCTGCCGCCTATACTGAAAAAGATCCGACTTGCAGCACCGCGTCTTGAGATCGACGTCGTTGCTGCCAATGACTTACGAGACATACAGAGACGTGAGGCTGATATCGCCATCCGACATGTACGCCCGACGCAACCAGATCTGACCGCAAAGCTTGTTGCCGAGGCGACGGCACATTTTTACGCAGCACCTGCGTACCTTGATCAGTTGGGAAGGCCGAAAAATGAAAACGAGCTCGCGAAGTTGGATTTCGTGGGGTTTGGCGACATTGACACGATGATCGGTTTTCTCGATCCGGCGGGCGTTAAGGTCACTCGAAAGAGTTTCCGGATTGGCTCGCAAAGCGGAATTGTATCCTGGGAGCTGGTGCGCCAAGGGTTTGGCATCAGTGTAATGTCGGATGACGTGGCTGCCTTGACACCAGGTGTGGAGCGCGTGCTACCCGACCGAGAGCCGTTTAAGTTCCCGATTTGGCTGGCGACGCACTCGGAATTACATACTGCGCGAAGGATCAGGTTGGTGTTTGATCAACTTGCAGATCAACTGAGCACAGGGGCCATTAGGTAGTCCGGGAGTTCACCCTATGTCACAGGTCCAACCAACGCTTCACTTGCTTTGTGGTAAAGTCGCCTCAGGAAAATCAAGTCTAGCGGCGAAACTTGCGAATAGCGGCAAGGCGGTGCTCATTTCAGAAGATGAATGGCTTAGCGTCCTATTCGGCGACCAGATGAACTCCCTGCAGGATTATGTAAATTGCGCCTTGAAATTGCGGCCGGTCATGGGGCGGCACATCGCATCGTTGCTGAAGGCCGGGGTTTCTGTCATTCTCGACTTTCCGGCGAACACAATTGAAAACAGAGCCTGGATGCGCAAGCTGCTGGAAGAAACTGCTGCGACGCACCAGCTTCACTTTTTGGACTTGCCGGATGAGGTTTGTCTGCGCCGGCTGCACAAGCGCAACAGTGAAGGTGCGCATGCCTTTGCAGCAACGGAAGATCAATATTGGCGTTTGGCGAGGTATTTCGAGGCACCATCACCCGAAGAAGGTTTTAACGTCATAACTCACAATCGGTAGCGCCAGCCATTCAGTATTTCGCGGAGTCACTCAGATATTTTGGCCACCCACTCTGTATCGGTGAATGGCCAAATGCTCTCAGGCAGCTTTCACTGTGTCTCAAATCCGAAGTTTACGCGACGACATGAGGTGCATGCCAGCTTTCGTTAGCCGCCCTTTGCTTGCGGCCCACAAACACATCAGTCCAAGTACCATCTCTATCCCAAGAGCAGAAAGGATGCTTTCCGATGGTCGTCCATCAAGCATAATGCTGACCACGCGCCCCGCGGCAAAGGCGAAGAACACAGTGACTCCAAGCCAAGCTGATGTCTGGGCCATCTTTTGGTATAGCGCTCCCGACAGAATGATCAGGCCAAGTGCAGCCAGATTGGCAGCAGGTGCGCGCAATTCGCTCATCAAGTTCGGCTGCGGCGAAATATCAATGCCGTAGCTGGAGTAAAAGGCCAGTGGGGCCAGCGTGATGATCAGCCCCAGGGTGGCTGCAACAAGACCCGCCAACCCCAGGACAAGCCTGCGTTTTACGTCAAACGTCATGATTGTGTTCCTTTGTAGTCAGACCGACTCATGCAGCTTGTGTCCAAGCACCAGACTTTGCGGCTTCATCAGCAAAATCAGAGAAATCGCGCGGAGCTCTCCCCAAGGCACGTTGAACACCGTCCGCAGTGTTCGCATTGCGACCATCAAGCGTTTCCCTCGCTATGTCAGCAATCACGTCAGCAATCATCTCTCCGCTCGCGTTGATGATTTCCGCATGGAAGTCTTCAAACGAAATCGGCACATATTGCACGGTTCTACCCATTGCGCGCGAAAGCTCGGCAGCCATTTCGGCAAATGTCATGAGACGCGGCCCTGTAACTTCATAAAGCTCGCCAGTGTGTCCTTCCTCGGTCAAGGCGGCGACGGCAACGTCGGCAATGTCGTCCACGTCGATAATCGGTTCACGCACGTCACCTGCGGGCATGGGCAACACACCGGCCATTACCGGCTCCAGCAATGCACCTTCAGAGTAGTTTTGCGCAAACCACGCCGCACGGACGATCGTAAAGGGCACACCGGAGTTCCGAACAACCCCTTCGGCACGTTCGGCATGAAATTCTCCGCGACCTGTTAACAGCACAAGTCGCTGCAGTCCTTTTTCTCGAGCCAATGCCGAAAAGGCCGCAACTTGCTCGACCGCGCCCGGAAAGGCGATGTCAGGAAAATAGGAAATATAGGCGGCAGAAACACCGTCCAGGATTGCAGGCCATGTCTGCGGTTTTTCCCAATCAAATGGGGTTTTGCTATTCCGCGATCCACGCCGAACTGCATGGCCCCTGTCTTCAAGGCGCGTCACGATACGTTATCCGGTTTTACCTGTTGCGCCAAGTACGAGAATGGTTTGCTGTGTCATCGGTCATCTCCGTAAAATCAGTCAATGACCCCAAAATAGGTAAGCACGAAGGACGAAGAAGTCTGCATTGTCCTGACTTTTTATCCATTCATCCAAATATTGTGGACAATTGGGGAGATATCGAACAGTCTGGTGCAGTGAGCCAGATCAACCCCCATATTCCCGACCCCCATGCAATGGCGCAGCCAATCGGTGATCCGCTCGGGGAAATTCTTCATCTTCTGAAACTGACGGGTACATTCTATTGCCAGTCGCGCATGTCTGCGCCTTGGGGCGTTTCTATACCGGGTTTCCCCGAAATACTGAGCTTTGCGGTCATTACGCACGGGCGTTGCTTTATGAGGGTCGGAGAAGATGTGCCGTTTGAAGTCGAGAAAGGCGACTTGGTTCTGATGACAAATGGCGCGCCAGTTGGGTTCTCCAGCTCAAAAGACACCCCACTTTTGAAACTGGAAGAACTGCCCATACGCAAGGTGACCGAGCTCTACGAAACGCTAGAGCACGGCGGCGGTGGAGCCGAGACCGGAATCATGTACGGGCTCGTCAGGATAGATCACGCGGCCAGCGGCATGTTGATGGCCTTGCTTCCCGACGTGCTCAAAATCGATCCGTGGGAAGAGGATGCAGGGAGCTGGCTACAAGCAACTTTGCAATTCATTGCAAGAGAGGCGCGTGAATTACGACCGGGCGGTGAAACAGTGATTACACGCTTGGCCGATGTGGTTGTCATCGAGGCTATTCGCCGATGGTTGAACAGTGCGCCCGACGCCAATCGAGGTTGGCTGAAAGCCGCCAGAGACCAACAGATTGGCCGCACCATTGTTTCCATTCATCGCGCACCTGCAGCAAACTGGACAGTCGAGTCTCTTGCACAGGTTGCAGGTATGTCCAGATCGGCATTTTCCGCACGGTTTACCGAACTCGTCGGCGTGCCGGCAATACAATACCTCGCAACTTGGCGAATGCATCTGGCGCGGGAACGATTAATTGCTACCGATCAACCAATCTCGCAAATCGTGGCTGAGATCGGGTACCTATCTGAACCTTCTTTTAACAAAGCATTCAAACGGGTTTTTAACATGCCTCCAGGGAAAGTCCGCAAGCTGCAACATCAGTCACAAGGCGCTGTTTAGTCGAAAATAGACACGTCTTGCGAAAAGCGTATCTGCTTTGAGTCTAAACAGGTCGGCTTCAGGCTCGTTGCAGACTTCGGTGCAGACGCAGCGCAAGCGCCTTCCCCGTTCTCCACGATACATCCAACGGCCTAAACCGGGCCTTGCGCGGAGCGATCAGTTTCCGCGAGTGCAGCCCACATAGCGGTCATCGATCCGGGATAGCACTGAGGAAACCGGTATCGTTTCGACTTGGTGAAAACCTTTCCAACACCCAATCATAGAGTTGATTATGCTGCCCGGAGACGTCATGGGCAGGCTTTTTGTCTCCCTATCAAAACACAAATGTCTCGCGGTGGCGTCTTGCTTCCTCAACGCCCAGCCCGTTGAGCGCCGCCTCCGTACTGGTCATCATAGCTTCAGGACCGCACATGTACACATCTCGCATTCCGAGATGCGCGACCGATTGAACGTCTTCGCTTTGCATGCGTCGCTCCTCAATCTTCAGCAGCTGGTCGGTGAAAGTCGCGTTCAGATCATCGCGTGCGGATTTCGCAGCCAATGCGTTTTCGCCTGCGCTTTGAAACGCGACAATACGTAGTGTCACCTGGTCCGAAACAGAGCTGTTTTTTTTCGCAAAGTGCTGCAGAACTGCAATGTCATCGTCCCGACCGGAAAACAGAAACACGATATCGATGGGCTGGTCCTGCGGGTAAGTCTCTACCACTTGTTTGACTCCGTCCCACATCACCATGAACGGGGTGATGCCAACGCCACCCGCGATCCAAAGCATCTTTGCTGGGAACTTTGGGGGGCTGCCCTCAGCCACTTCGGAAAAACAGGAAAAGCCCGCTCCGGTGCCTTTGAATTTAACTGGAAGATTGTACGTGATCAGCTTCTCCGCGTTGTTGTGCAAGAGGTTGGACATCAGACCGCCTGGTTTGCGTTTGACCGTAACACTGATCCGATTGGTCGTGCGAAACGCGTTGTTCTCTTCGTCAAACTTTGGCGCTCCGGAAAGCGTCCATGTGCGGACGTAGTCCTCGTTCACAAGCTGAGGGTTTGTCTCGTTCATGTGGCTGTATCCGGCGTCCACCAGGTCGGAGAAGTCAAAGACGCCAAAGCCACCGGGCAATGGGGCATTGATTGCCTCAGACAACTCGAATTCGAAGGTACTGATTGTGCTGGACAGGGGTTTTGTAGCGATAAGCTTGGCGGTCAACGGGATAGCGGCGTCGTGCGCCTTTATTGCATGCCCCATCTTCTCCAACTCTGCGCGCAAATATTTGACCGGCGGATTGTAGGGGGAGAGTTGCTCTTTTGATGCCTGCTTGAGGTTTAGGCCTCCACGCACAAAAACCGCGCCCGTTACCTTGATACGTGTCAGCAGGCTCACGCGCGGCATCAGCGCATCTGCGTCATCCCCAAGCAGATTTTCAGCATCCCCCGTAATGTAGAGGATCTCACCGGTTTCAAAGTCTGGAAAGACCAGCCCAACCTTCGGGTCCGTTTCGATATTGCCCAGCGACTGGTAGAAGCGATTGCCAGAATGATCGGGCAGAACCAAATAGGTCGTAACCCGCGCCCCGTCGTTCTCCTCGTAGAGCCGGGTAAAGCCGGGCGCGCCGCCGCGATGATTGACGCCCATATCGGTCTGAGCGCCTGCAGTGGTGGCATCGCTTGTATGTTTTGTCGCCAAGAACAAGGTGCTGGCGCGCGCCACGACGGATTTGGCCTCATTCGACAGCACAGATGAGTGCATATCGAAGCTGTCATGGATAATTTCAGGGTTGCGTCGCGTGTGCCCTAAGGAACGGACTGTAATGTACTTTGGACAGTTCCCCAAGTGCTGATCGGACAACAGTTGTAACCTGATCTTCTCCTCGCCCTCGACATCTGCGGTACGTATGGAGCCCGCAATTTTGTTTCGTCGGCGGTTACCGAAATCGATCCCAACCCCGGCAAAGAGCCGCGCTTCAAGGCCCGATGCGGGATCCTGGCTCACAGCACGCACAAAGGGATCATGCGGATTGGTTTCCGCGACCACATGCGTGGTGTTCTGGCCCGCAACCTGAATGCCAACAGAAGGGTCGCTGTCTGATTGTGTAACCAGAAGGCTGACCCACGGACGCCCATTACGATCAAGCGTTGCGAGCGGCAAATAGGACAGACCCGCAAAGAAATCCGCATGCTGTTTCGGCATGTCGCTTTCGATGTAGTGCGGAATCGCATCGCTCACCTCTTTGGGAGTGTGACGCCGCTCTTGCAGCATCAACTCACCTCTGTGCGATTTATGTATCTGTGCCATCGCTTGATCCTTTCACCTGAGCCACGCTAGAGCCCGAGATCGCTCAGACCGGGGTGGTCATCCGGACGGCGCCCCGGCGGCCAGCGGAACTTTCTGTCCGCCTCTTGGATGGGGTGTTCATTGATGCTGGCAAACCGGCGTTCCATGTAGCCATCCTTGTCGAACTCCCAATTTTCATTGCCATAGGCCCGGAACCAGTTTCCGCCGTCATCGTGGTACTCATAGGCGTAGCGGACCGCGATGCGATTGCCGTCATGTGCCCAAAGCTCTTTGATCAGACGGTAGTCCAGTTCCTTGGCCCATTTCCGGGTCAAGAACTCCTCAATCTGATCGCGCCCTTGGGGAAACTCGATCCGGTTGCGCCACTTGCTGTCCGGCGTGTAGGCCAGCGCGACCTTGGCCGGATCCCGGCCGTTCCAGCCGTCCTCAGCCAGGCGCACCTTTTGAATGGCAGTTTCTTTTGAGAACGGTGGCAAAGGATGCCGTTGGGCTTCGGTCGTCATGGGTTTGCCCTTTCACTCTGCAACAAGACCAACAGCCGTCGCCGGCATCGCTTCAAAACCGGGCAAGGTCTCAAACCGAGCGAGCCAGGCGCGGACATTCGGGTATGGCTCGAGAGAGACATTCCCCTCCGGCGCGTGTGCCGTATAGGAGTAGTTAGCCACATCAGCGATCGTGGGTTGCTCGCCGACGAGCCAGTCGCGGCCCGTGAGTCCATGCTCCAGTTTCTGCATCGCTTTTTCGGCAGTCGCGGCTGCAAAGTTCGGGTCCAGCGGCGCGCCAAAGACGGTGATCAACCGCGCAGCGCAAGAACCAAACGCAATCTCTCCAGCCGCTAAAGTGAGCCAACGCTGCACATTTGCTTCTCCGACCGCATCACTCGGTATCCAATCAGGCGCATATGTCCGCGCAAGATAGACAAGAATCGCGTTCGAGTCGGACACAACAACCTCGCCATCCTCAAGGACGGGCACTTGCCCATTTGGGTTCATGGCAAGAAATTCAGGCGACTTATGCGCGCCAGCTGCCAGATCGACGGGAACAACCTCATGTGCAATCCCGGCAAGTTTCGCAAAGACCAAAGCTCGGTGTGCATGGCCAGATTTGGCGAAATGGTGAATACGAACAGCGTTGGACATGGGTTTCTCCGGTTGGTTGCAGGTGTTGAACAAGCAATACACATTGCGCTTCTTGATGATAATCTCCTATATTTGACGAACTTTAAGCCCTCAGAAGGCGCAATGGGATGGACAAGATAGACCGCATGCGGGCCTTTGCGCTGGTTGCAAAGAACACGTCGTTCACCGTCGCTGCGCAGCGCATGGGGCGGTCTGCGCGTTTGGTCAGTAAGTACGTAGCTGATCTGGAAAACGCGCTTGGTGTACAGCTGCTCAATCGCACGACCCGCAGCGTGTCGTTGACAGATGCGGGTGCAACATACCTGATGTTGTGCGAGCCGCTTCTCGACGGATTCGACGAACTCGAAGACAGGGTCAGAAATGAGCAGGCGTCCCTTCGCGGTGTGATCCATATCTCGGCGCCAACGGGGTTTGGCGCATTGCGGTTGGTACCTTCGCTCGCAAAATTCGCTGAGAAACACCCCCATGTAGAGCTCGATCTGAAGTTTTCTGATCGCAGAGCGTCGATTGTTGAAGAAGGCCTCGACCTTGCTGTAAGGATTGGCCCAATGCGGGACAGCTCGCTCAAGGTTCGGCAATTGGGCCGCATGCCCTTGGTTGTCTGTGCCTCACCCACCTATTTGGAACGCGCAGGGCGCCCGGACCATCCTCGGGCACTGGCCAAACATGAGTGCATCCTCGATGGCAATATGACAGAGCCTACAGTGTGGAGGTTCGACTTCGGCGGCCACGAAGAGGCTGTCCAAGTGACCGGACGCTTCCGAATGAATGCTCCCGCTGCGTCAGCTCGCCTTGCCGAACAAGGCGCCGCCATCGCACGGTGCCCGGCATATACAGTCGCAGATGCCTTACGGTCCGGCGATCTGGTCGAGCTGTTTCCCGAGAACCGGGTGTCGCCATATGTCGTCGCTGCATTGTTTCCACAGAACAGGCGCATTACAACTCGGGTGCGCGCGCTTCTGGACCACCTAGCAGGCGACACGACTTTATGTCCTGATGGAAAGCGCTGACGGCCCGTTGCAGACATTCGACGTGTATCCGAAGTTCTGCGCTAAGAGCGCTCAGCAGAAATTCGAGTGGGCACGAGTTCTAAACCCGTTTGGCATTCATGCAGACAGATGGAGGTTATTTGAATAATTCTATCATTCCACCGGATCCAAGTAGGGAGCTGCCGCTGGCCGGTTTTTTCAGAGCATGCATGTGATCAATTTGCATCATTCAATAGGCCGCTCAGAAGTTCGTTAATATATCGTTAATCGGAACATCAAAAAGCCATCTTTTTTTGCTGCTAACAAATACGCGGAGGTTTTCGCGCAAAGAAGTTGCGGTGGTTTCCAGACCACTCTTAAGGGGTGAACAAGATGTTACGAGTAAGCGGTTTGAACCGCAAAGCGCGCCGTCGTGCGGCGGCGCTTTCCAAAGCACAGACGAACAAATACCATCAAGGAAAATCTGCTGCATATCGCGCTTTCGCTGCTCCAGTTGCTGCCGGTGCGATAGGTTTTGGTGCATCGATTGGAGTGGCAACTCCTTCGATCGCGCAACGGTTGTTCCTCCGTCAAACGGTCCGTGCATTGTTGCGGGTGACCTCGCCACCTGTTCGGGAGATGTTTCAACAGGTGTGCAGGCAGCCGGGCCAGCACTCGAAACGCTCAATATCAACAACGTGACAGCTCCGGGAATTGCACCAGGCGGTGGAACAGACGGAGTGGCTTTCAGCACACCAACAGGTAACGTAACCCTTAACATCCAGACGAATGGAACCGACGGCATTGTCACGACGGGGAATGGCGCGGATGGGATTGTTGTGGATGCGGACGGCGACGGGGATGTTTCGATCACTTCGACCGGCGACATTGCAACCGACGGACGTCGGTCCTTTGGCATTCGGTCCGATCTAGAGGGTGACGGTGCCATCTCGGTTAACTCGACGGGCAATATCACGACATCTGGACGCAGCAGAAGCGCCGGTATCGGCGCTACGCAACAAGGTGGTGATGGCGATGTGTCAGTGGTTTCAGCGGGTCGTATAAGCACATCGGGCAGCCGTTCAGACGGAATCTACGCCAATCAGGACGGTGGAGACGGCACGGTATCGGTCAACTCAGCGGGCGATATCAGCACAATTCGAAATCGATCAACAGGCATCACCGCTCTTCAGAGTGGCGGCGAAGGGGATGTCTCGGTGGTGTCGAATGGCAATATCTCGACGGCTGGAAACAACTCTGGCGGTATACTTGGACAGCAAAGCGATGACGATGGCGATGTCGCGATCCAATCAACCGGAAACATCACAACAGAAGGAAACAACGCGAACGCCGTCTTGGCGCGTCAAAATGGCGGCGATGGGGATATCACAGTTGAATCCGAGGGCAACCTCTCGACTTCTGGAAATAACGCCCGCGGGATCTTTGCACGGCAAGACGACGGTGATGGCAACATCACGATCCGCTCGACCGGAAATATCACGACAGAAGGAAACAACGCCGATGGTATCTTTGTCCGCCAACGGGGCGGAAACGGAGATATCAGCGTCACTTCGTCGGGCAATATTTCGTCCGCAAGGGACGGCATCCGCGCGCTTCTGACCAATGATGGCGACATTACAATTTCGAACCGGGGCGATGTCAGCGGCGCAGCAGCGGGCGACGGTATCAACGCCACGGTGAATGGCGCTGGTGATGTCGTCGTCGACAGCATCGGGGATATTACTGGCAGAGAATACGGGATTTACGGCGTAGCAAATGGAACAGGCAACGTAACGGTCAATTCTAACGGCAACATTTCTGCTGAAGAAGAACATGCGATCTTTGCTGACGCGGAGGACGGGAATGTGACCGTCAATGTGACGGGCGACGTCCAATCCCTCGATAGCGATGCAATTGATGTGGAAACCGGCAGCCCCGGAGGTGTGATTGACGTCACTGTGGTGGGCAATATCACTGGCGATGCGATCGGCATTGACGCTGATGCCGAGGACTCCGGTGATATCAACATTCAGGTCACAGGTGATATCCGCGCCGGTTCGGATGACGGCATCGAAGCCGAAGTTGATGGTGACGGCGACATCTCGATCACGATGAACGGTGATATCGAAGCAAGCGAACACGGGATCCGCAGCTTTGTTGCTGGCGACGGAAACATCTCGGTTGAAGCGTCGGGTGAAATTGCGGCGGAAAATATTGATGGCATTAACGCTGAAATAGACGGAAACGGCGATGTTACTATTTCGGCATCCGGTACCATCGATGCCGAAGTTGACGGAATCTTCGCCCATGTGACCGAGAACGGCAACATAAGCATTACAAACGCTGCATCCATAACCGCCAGAAACGACGAGGGAATTGACGCCGAAATCTTCGGAGATGGCGATGTCTTCATTAGAAACTCGGGGCGGATAACCTCTCGCGAAGACGATGCGATCGAAGTGGATATCGAGGGAAGCGGCGATGTCAGCATTGTGAACTCTGCCCAGCTCACCGCCGATTCCGACGCGATCGATATCGAACTAAACGGTGACGGCGATGCCCGTGTGACCAACAGCGGGGCGTTGCGTTCGCTGGACAATAACGGGATCGAAGTGGACGTGGACGGAGCCGGTTCAATCACCATTGTGAACACTGGAAATATTGATGCGTTCGAATACGGTATCGAGATCGAAGATCGCGACAACAACGCCGCTGCAATAATCACAAACTCCGCCCGCATCACCGGTCGAGAAGGCTTTTCCATCGTATATGGCGGCGATGGGAACGACACGTTGAATCTCGAGCCCGGCTCGATTCTGAACGGATCGGTCGATTTCGGCAATGGCAACGATGGCATGGGGGGCACGAACCCGAATGACATTGACACGTTGAACTTTGCGCGCGGGATGAATTCGGTTGTAAATTTTGCTGATGCATCGGGTGACGATAATGACCTCGCATCCGCCCCCGAAGTCGTCAATTTTGAAGGGGCCGGCGTTGTGGCCAACAATGGCCTCACTGCGGTTCGGTGGATACGACGGGATTCGCGGCCCAAGGTACCTTTATCAGCGATCTCACCGACGCGGTGTTCAATACGATTGACACCGCCAGCCCCTATGCGTCCGGCTCGTCCGGTGGCCAGGTTAGCAGAAACCTGGGTCCTTTCGGGTATGTTGAACAGGATAACGGCCCATATGTCTGGGGTTCAGCCTTCGGAGGAGATCGCGATGTTGAAGAAGACGGTTCAAATCTTGGATTCAGCCATCGTATGTACGGTTTCGTAGTTGGTGCCGAGACGAATGAATTTATCGATAACAGCGATTTTGGTGTTCTTGTCGGATATGACGACAGCCATGTCTCGCTGGATCAAGACGCAGGAGATACCGATATCACGTCATATTTTGGGGGCGTCTACCTCGAAAGGGACTACGGACGATACAGCCTCAACGCAGCGCTTCTTGCTGGCGTAACCGACAATGAAGCGACCCGAAACGTTGATGGCGGCGAAGCGAAAGGCGATTTTGACGGCACGTTCGTTTCGCCATCGCTCTCGATCTCGGCACCCATCAACGCCTTGCCAATTCCTGCCTTCTTCAGTGCACGCGCAAGCTATGTCTTTCTGAAACTTGATGAATATACCGAAACAGGAACCGCGTATCCGCTGACTGTCGAAGATCGGAACGTTTCGCTGTTCAACACGCGGGCTCAATTGAACTTGCCCCGCCTCTACGAGGCCGCAAATGGATCGAGTACCTACCTGAACTGGGCCGTTGGAGTAGATGCAACTTTTGATGCAGGATCCGACGATGTGGACGCAATCGTAGCAGCGACACCCTTTTCTTTCGTAGCTTCAACAGAAGATGCAGCTGCAGGGTTTCTTGGAATTACGCTTGAACATACCTCTGCAGATGGAAACCGATCGATAGGCTTCAGCGGCGAGTTTCAATCAACTTTTGGTGGTGGATCCAGTGTTGTCGGAGAACTCACGGCTTCCATAAGGTTCTAAACCAACGAATGGCCGTATTGTTAGGTAAAATGTTGTTTCTTAACAGCCTCTTCAAACTGACTGCCTTAACATGGGAGCGTCTGTTTAGTTTCGTAACGCACGTCCAAGCTATCTACGCCTACGAAATCAAGGGGGCTTTTTTGTATCTTCGATTCTAGCCGTAGGCGTCGACCGCGAAGGTCGGATTTCGCCTCCGCTACCGGATAGGTTTGCAACCGCAGAGAATGTCAGCCTCCCGCCCTTCGGGACCGAAGTGCTGTCAGACGAATTCGAACCAGTCTCAGTTTGCCACGGAAACCGCGAACCTACCCGGAACAAAGTTGACGCCACTCGCTAAGAGCAGCGGCGCGGGTCAGCTTGACGGTGTCTCGGCTGGTTAGCGATCTTTCCTGGTTGAAGTGGTTGTATACGGAGGAATGGACGGCGGCGAATTTCTGCAGACTTCGCATGCGCCCGAAACGTTGCATGGCGCGTTCACGCCGTCGGAAAGGAAGGTGTGAATTCTCGACTCGGTTGTTAAGCCACCTGCCCGTCTGTTGTTTTTCGGTAGCGCCAAGCTTTCTAAGAGCGGCCCGGTACGATGCGAAGCGATCCGTGACGACGGTTTCCGCTTTACCGTATCGCTACATCAATTTCTTGGGGAATTTCAGTGCTGCTGCTTTGTTTCGACGTTTGGTAACGATTGCTTCGAGCACTTCGCCCTCATGATCGACGGCCCGCTAGAGGTAGTGTCTCTTGCCATTCGCCTTCACGAAAACCTCGTCCACGTGCCCTTCCATTTGGAGTATGCTCTGAATAGCTGAACACGCTTTCTTCGGATCTCAGCAGCAAACATTGGGCCAAACCTGTTCCACCAATACCGGACAGTTTCGTGGCTCACGTCGATGCCTCGCGCGTGCAACAAATCTTCGACATTCCGAAGCGCAACGCCGGGTGGACAAAGAGGCGCCGCGGGACTGATCGGTAGATTGAGGTTGTTCAACGACTTCAACACCGGAACCCATGTTCTCCCATGGACGTCAGCAATCCCGATCTTCATGCTTTCAACGTGGAAGCTGCCATAGGTTACGTTCTGAAGGAAGCAGGACCCGAGGTCGCAGCCCAATATCAATATAGTGTGCAAAGATTGCAGCCCGGTGAACGCCGGATTTTTTACAATGCAGTTTTGGGACAGAGGAGGTCCTACTCAGCGCGGTACAAGACAGGCCCTCCTAAGTTCAAAAAGTCGTAGCAGAATTTCTCATTGCGAAGCGAAATGATGTAACGCCTCAAATGGCAGAAATCGCCGCTTTGCTGAGAGTAGACACAAATCATTTGAGAGAACGCGGGACAAACCGCACGGGGTTGCTACTTTGGCGGTGTGAGTAACATTCAATTTAAGATTTCCCCAGTTTGGCCGACTCTCAACGTTCCGCCTTTAGCAACCTCAACATAGACACCCATGTCCGTATGACCCATCAACACCCGAATTTGATAGGGTATCTTCATGTCCCGCTCGGCCGTTTCCGGGTTCACTTCAGTGGCTGCACACCTTTTCGTACGTGAAAGTATCTTTAACTCAACATCGCCAAATCTGAAAACTGATCCAGTTTCATCCAACTCAGAAAACGGAGGTAAACCGTCCATCTCGATATTCGCCCGGAAGCGCGCTGGGTGGATTTCTGCGTTCAGTTTTTCACCCAACTTTTCCACAGACGCCAAATTTAAAACGGATATCGCGTTCATCATTTTGGGTGATACGACAGACACATCTGTAAACCGATGAGGAGCCGACGAAACGAATATTGGCGGTTCGGGATCTTTTAAGCCGATCTCTGAAGAAAGGAAATTTGACGCATTTTTCCGATCTTCTGCAGCTTGCATGCTAAAGCTGTGTGTTTTGCCGCTCGCTTTGATCACAAGATCTTGGGTCTCAATATCAAAATTCGTCTTAACACCTGCCAGAGCAGCCTCATTTAATAGAACAACAAAGCGATCTTTCGGCAGAGGCTGAGGGTTCTGTGCGTTAAATCCGGAGTTGTAGCGCGCGAACCCGAAAAGGCGATCACCTGGAATCCCCTCCCCTGCTCGCAGCGTCACGGTTTGCATAGGCTCGGCACTCAATCCTTTAATTGGATAGCGGTTCAATCTGACGATAGAGAGTGTGTTCATACGTCTGCACCTGACCAAACGAGTTATACACGTTCCCGAGTGGTCCGCGCTATTCGACGCTACCTCCAATTCTCTAAGGTATCGACCAAATAATCTGTGAGTGCTTCAGCAGAGGGTTCGCTAAACGCGTTGGCCGCATGATGGCCGCGATTGTAGGCTGTGCCAATTTTAGTCGATAGAGCCATTTAATACCTCGCTGACGAGAATAGATGCGTATCAAGGCGAATAAACAAATTCTCATATAATCAACGACTAAGAAGCAAATTGAACGTTCCTCTCCGCCATTTTGAGGTACGAACCTCAAATATTTCTGGACTTGAGGTGCGTACCTCAAATAGCCTTATAGACACGCCGCGATTCGCACATCCTCGAATGACGGCGCAAAAAAGGGAGGAATGGATGACTTACACAAAACTGGCTTCGGCCAGCGCAATAGTCCTTGCCGCTACTACTCTTTCTACCAAGGCAAATGCTGAAGACCTGACGCTCTGTTGGGCTGCATGGGACCCGGCCAACGCGCTTGTTGAGCTATCAAAAGAATTCGAAGCAGAATCCGGCCACACGATGAACTTCGAATTTGTTCCCTGGCCAAACTTTGCCGACCGGATGCTGAACGAGCTGAACTCTGGGGGTAAGCTCTGCGACCTGTTGATCGGAGATAGTCAGTGGATCGGCGGGGGCGCTGAAAACGGTCATTATGTAAAACTGAATGATTTCTTCGATGCCGAGAGCATCAGCATGGACGATTTCGCGCCGGCAACGGTTTACGCCTATTCGACATGGCCTAAAGGTACTCCGAACTACTACGCATTGCCCGCAATGGGGGATGCAAACGGCTGGTTCTATCGCAAGGACTGGTTCGAGAATCCGGACATCCAAGCTGCGTACAAGGAAGCAACAGGGCAAGAATTGCGTGAACCTCAGTCTCAGAAAGAATTGCTGCAAATCGCGCAGTTTTTCCAGGGCCGTGAGATCGATGGAAAGACGGTCTACGGTGCGGCGATCTTTACTGAGCGTGGTTCCGAAGGGATCACCATGGGTGTGACCGGAGCGCTCTATCCGTGGGGCTTCAAATATGAAAACACACCAGGATCCTACGATATGGAGGGTGCCGTAAATTCGCCCGAAGCAGTCGAAGCGCTAGAGTTTTACAAAGAATTCTACAAAACAGCGACACCCCCAGGATACACAAACTCCTACATGGGCGAGAGCTTGGACGCCTTTAAGTCCGGTCAGGTCGCCATGGCTATGAACTGGTTTGCGTTCTTCCCGGGTCTCTATGCCGATCCCAATACCGGTGGTGACAAGATCGACTTCTTCGTCAACCCACCACAAAATCAGGCAGGCTCGACACTGGGCGGACAAGGTATCTCTGTTGTCAGCTACTCTGACAAACAGGACGCCGCGCTTGAGTACATTAAGTGGTTCGCGCAGCCAGAAGTTCAGGCCAAATGGTGGGAACTAGGCGGCTACTCGGCACATAATTCGGTGCTGGAAGATCCTGGTTTCGTAGACAGCCAACCGTTCGCCGGTGACTTCCTGGAAGCAATGGCCGGGGTGCAGGATTTCTGGCAAGAGCCTGCCTACGCGGAACTGCTGCTGGCAATGCAGAAGCGCATCCACGACTACGTGGTTGCCGACCAAGGCACAGCTCAAGAAGCGCTTGATCTTCTGATCGAAGATTGGACGGAAGTCTTCGAAGACGAAGGCAAGCTTTAGTCCGGACACAGGCAGGAGCGGGTGCAAACCCGCTCTACCTTCACCCGTGAGTCCTAAACCAACAAGAACTGGCAAAGAGATGTCTGACAGGACCGTAGATCGCGTTGCGCAGGCAACGCCCGAGCGAGTTGCGCGAAAAATTCGGGGGTTATCCGACCGCGCGATCGCCTGGATATTCATCTCCCCAACGATATTTCTACTGCTGGCGATCAATATCTTCCCTTTGATCTGGACCATCCAACTGAGCTTTACCAACTACAAGGCCAACCGGATCGGGCGCGAGGTCAAAGATGTCGGGTTCAGGAATTACGAGCGCATCCTGACAGACTCGGACACATGGCTGAACATGCAGGCGACGGCGCATTTCCTGTTCTGGACGATTTTTTTTCAAGTCCTGATCGGATTTACTCTGGCGTGGTTGATCAACAAGAAATTCAAGGGCAATGATCTTTGGACCACGATCATCGTGCTGCCGATGATGTTGTCGCCTGCCGTCGTCGGGAACTTCTGGAAGTTTCTCTATCAGCCCCAGATCGGTCTGTTTAACTACATCGTATCGTGGTTTACCGGCAAAGACCCGTCGAGCTTTGAGATGCTCGGGTCCGTAACGCTGGCGCCCTGGTCCATCGTGATTGTCGACACCTGGATGTGGACCCCCTTCGTGATGCTCATCTGTCTGGCCGGGCTGCGCAGTATTCCCGATTACATCTACGAGGCAGCTGAGATCGACAGGGCCAGCAAGCTGCGCCAGTTCTTTACGATTACCATCCCGATGGTCCTGCCATTCCTCATGTTGGCGGTGCTGTTTAGAGGGATCGAGAACTTCAAGATGTTCGATCTGGTGGTGCAACTGACGGGCGGCGGGCCAGGGTCTGTTACGGAGCTGACCTCCATCAATTTGAAGCGCGAAGCCTTTGAGAAATGGCGCACGGGTTATGCCTCGGCCTATGCGATCATCCTTTTCGTCACCGTGTTCGGCCTTGCGTCGATCTACGTCAAAGCCCTGAACAAGGTGAAACAGAGATGAGCAGTTTTTCCGTCACCGAACCTTCGAACCGTTCAAAGTGGATCGCCGGGTTTCTGGTTATCACCTATGCGCTGATCACGATGATCCCGCTGGTTTGGATTTTGCTAACTGGCTTCAAGTCTCCAGCCGACGCGATCAGCTATCCGCCCAAGGTTGTCTTTGACCCAACGCTTGAAGGCTATGTCAATCTCTTCACCACTCGCACACGGCAGACGCAGGAGTTCCTGGAAGCAAACCCGCCACAGAACTGGGCCGATGAGATCGTCCGGCAATATGACATGGTTATTGTCGGGCCATCCAAGTTTGGCGAGCGTTTTATGAATTCGGTGATCATCGGGTTTGGATCGACGTTCCTAAGCATCTTCCTTGGCACCTTGGCTGCTTATGCATTCAGCCGTTTCAAGGTGCCGCTCAAGGATGACCTTCTATTCTTCATCCTCAGTACGAGAATGATGCCCCCGGTTGCCGTTGCGATCCCAATCTTCCTGATGTTCAGAAACCTCGGTCTAAGCGACACGCATTTGGGGATGATCCTTCTCTATACGGGTGTGAACATCTCGTTGGCTGTTTGGCTGCTGAAAGGGTTCATCGACGAAATCCCGCGAGAGTACGAGGAAGCGGCACTAATAGACGGCTACACCCGGTTTCAGGCGTTTTACAAAGTTGTACTGCCGCAGGCTGCGACGGGTATCGCTTCGACAGCGATCTTCTGCCTTATCTTTGCATGGAACGAGTATGCGTTTGCCGTGTTGCTGACATCCGCGAATGCGCAGACCGCGCCGCCCTTTATTCCCACCATCATCGGGATCGGTGGGCTGGATTGGCCTGCAGTTGCGGCTGGTGCCACGATCTTCCTGATTCCGGTCATGATTTTCACCATCCTGATGCGCAAACACCTGCTGCGCGGGATCACATTCGGAGCGGTGCGCAAATGAGCGAGTTTCTATCAGGATTAATGCGTTTTCGCCGAGGCCCATGGGAGATGGTCGCGACCATCCTCATCGCGGTCGGCGTATTTATGCTGATGCAACCGTTCGTCCTTTGGGCGTTCACTTATTCCTTCATCGTTACGCTGATCGGAACTGTCATGTTCATCATCGTCAGCCATTTTCCGGAGTAGAAATGGCCCAGATCGTTGTCAAAAACGTAAAGAAGATGTTCGGCGATTTCACCGCTGTGCGGGAAAGCTCGTTCACGATTGAAGATGGTGAATTCTTCATGCTGCTTGGTCCATCGGGCTGCGGCAAAACAACGACGCTGAGGATGATCGCAGGCTTGGAGCTTCCAACATCGGGTGAGATCTATCTCGACGGCGAAGAAATCAGCCAGCGACCCCCATCAGAGCGAGACATTGCATTCGTGTTCCAGATGTTTGCGCTGTATCCCCACATGAACGTGCGCAAAAATATCAGCTACCCCCTGATATCGCAGGGCATGCCGCGTGCTGCTGTAAAAGCCAAAGTAGAAGAAGTCGCGGGAATTCTGGGGATCAACGACATCCTCGATAGCCCGGTAGGTGGACTGTCAGGTGGCGACCGGCAGCGCGTGGCGCTGGGCCGCGCGATCGTTCGCGAACCCAAGGCATTCATGATGGACGAACCGTTGGGTGCCTTAGATGCCGAGTTTCGAGAACACATGGCCGAAGAGTTACGCGCGCTTCATGACCGTATGGGCGCAACCACTGTTTACGTGACACACGACCAGTTGGAAGCCATGCAAATGGGCGACAAGATCGTAGTGATGAACAACGCTGTGATTGAGCAATTCGGCACACCTCAGGAAATCTACGACAAACCAGCCACAATGTTCGTTGCAGATTTTATCGGGTCCCCTTCCATGAACTTCCTGCCGTTTCAAGGAAAGGTCGCGCCTGACTCGGAAATGGTTCGACTAAATGGCCATGACGAAGCCGTGCCCAAACTGATGGAGGGGGCGGAAGGTGACTTAGTTTTTGGGGTTCGCCCTGAGCATGTTTTTCTATCGGATGCGAGCGCCTACAGAGCCAAGGTTCTGGCGACAGAATATTTGGGAACCACCCAGATCGTGACGCTGCAAAGCCCGAACGGAGAGCTGAAAGCCCGGATTGATGCGCGCGAAGTCGTAAATCCCGGCGAGACGGTGGGGTTAGAGTTCCGCTCACCCGCAGTAACACTGTTTGAAAAGGCCACCGGACGCGCGTTGAGGTCCGCTCTGAACGACGAGGTACTAAGTAATGGCTGAAGTCGTTTTAGAGAATATCTCGAAGTCATTCGGCAATCTAAAGGCGGTGGATGATATCTCAATGACGATCCCCAACGGCGCCTTTGTGGTGCTATTGGGTCCAACGGGCGCGGGAAAGACAACGACGCTGAGATTGATATCCGGACTTGAGAAACTGGATTCTGGAACCGTTCGCATTGCTGGACGGGATGTTGGAATAGAAACGCCAGCCCAGCGCGATGTGGCTATGGTTTTCCAGCAATACTCACTGTACCCGCATATGACAGTGCGGGAGAACCTGTCTTTTCCTCTGAGGTCGCCGATCCTGAAGACGCCAGAAGATGAGATCAAGAAGAAGGTTAACGAAGTTGCGGACATCCTCCAGATTCCGCACAAGTTGAACAACAAAGCGACTGAACTGTCTGGCGGTGAAATGCAGCGCGTTTCAATTGGACGAGCGCTGGTGCGAGACCCCCAGATATTTTTGATGGATGAACCCCTCAGCTCTTTGGACGCCAAGCTTCGGGCGGATTTGCGGGTCGAATTAAAAAGGATTCAGGCGGATCTGGGATCGACCTTGCTATACGTGACCCATGATCAAGTCGAAGCCATGACAATGGCGACGCATATCGGCGTTTTGGAAAACGGCAGGCTGGTTCAGTACGGAACACCCCGGGACATCTATGAAAACCCCGGTAGCGTTTATGTCGCCAGCCGGTTGGGACTGCCGCGGATCAACATTCTGCCTTCCGAGCTGTTCGGAGGCAATCACAAAGGTCCGCAAATAGGTCTTCGCCCGGAAAACATCATCGAAGGAGAAGGCAGCGAAGCGCGGGTAATACGCGCAGAGCATCTGGGGGATCAAACGCGGCTACACCTGGACCTGAACGGTCACCCGGTTGTGACCTTGATTGATGTACATCAGGATTATCCATCTGGAAAACTTATAAAAATCCGCCCACACAACCCGTTGTATTTTGACGCGTCCGGCGCGCGCGTGAATTAAGGAGCAAAAGCATGGCCCAGTTCCTCAACACAAAAGAAACTTTGGTTACAGAGGCCATAGACGGTCTTCTGGCGTCTTCCGGAGGGCAACTGACCCGGTTGGACGGTTACCCGCACATCAAGGTTGTTTACAGGTCGGATTGGGACAAGTCGAAGGTCGCCCTGGTTTCTGGCGGGGGGTCTGGTCACGAACCCGCCCATGCAGGTTTTGTTGGCGCCGGTATGCTGACAGCCGCGGTGTGCGGGGAAGTGTTTGCATCCCCGTCAGTCGAGGCGGTTTTGGCGGGCATTCTTGCGGTCACGGGTGAGGCTGGGTGCCTGCTTATCGTCAAAAATTACACCGGTGATCGGTTGAACTTTGGACTGGCAGCTGAACGCGCCCGTGCATTGGGCCGCAAGGTAGAGATGGTCGTTGTCGACGATGACATCGCCCTGCCCGACCTTCCGCAACCACGTGGCGTGGCGGGTACGTTGTTCGTACACAAAATCGCCGGAGCGCTTGCTGAAGACGGTGCTGACCTAGACACCGTTACAAATGCTGCAAGAAGTACCATTGCGAAGGTTGTCAGCATCGGTATGAGCTTGGACACCTGTACCGTTCCGGGATCTCCAAAAGAAGACCGGATCGCCCCCGGGAAAGCAGAGCTTGGCTTGGGTATTCATGGCGAACCCGGTGTACAGCAAGTCGAGTTCTCAAATGCTGTATCGGCTATGTCCACAGTGGTGGAGAAGCTGAAGCAAAGGGTGGGGTCCGGGGATTGCGTGGCGTTGGTCAACAACCTGGGTTCTACAACTCCGCTAGAAATGGCTGTCCTTACGCATGCGTTGTCCGAAACTGGTTTTGCCCACCATATCATTGGCCCGGCACCCATGATGACGTCGCTGGATATGCACGGGTTTTCGGTTTCCATTCTGCCTGTGGATCAGGACGATTTGTCAGCCCTTGAAACACCAGTTGATCTGGCCGCATGGCCCGGGGTCGATTCCATCGGCCCGATCAAAGTGGCACCATTGCCTGATGGCCTGACCCCTATCGATCCAATTCCTTCTAACAATCCCACCACAAGGGAAACGATCACCCGGTTGTCTGAACTGCTCATCAACGCAGAGAAGAACCTCAACGAACTGGACGCGAAATCTGGAGATGGCGATACAGGAAGCACATTGGCGACTGCCGCAAGAGCATTGCAAGGTAGCCTTGACCGCATGCCGCTTGCTGATCTGACACAACTGTTTCCGGCGTTGGGCAATGAGTTAAGTCAGACAATGGGTGGTTCTTCCGGCGTGATACTCGCAATCTTCTTCAACGCAGCTGGAGATGCCTGTGCGAGCGGAGCATCGGTACCGAAATCTCTCGTCGAAGGACTGAATCGCGTCAGCCAGGTTGGGGGTGCCAAGGTCGGTGACAGGACAATGATTGACGCCCTGGCACCGGCACTTGTCGCACTACCATCTGGTCTGACGCATGCGGCCGAGGCTGCCCGCAAAGGCGCGAACAACACCGCAAATATTCGACGTGCTAAGGCAGGCCGCGCAGCCTATGTTCCCGAAGAAAACCTTGTTGGACATAACGATCCCGGCGCTGAGGCTGTTGCTTTGTTGTTTGAAGGCTTAGCGCGGGAGATTGAGGGCTGAAGAACACGTGGAAGACCAAAAACAAAGATTAGAATTGGTGAAAAAGCCAACCGTTAATGACATCGCGCGCGTTGCGGGTGTCAGCCTAGCGACTGTTGACCGGGTCTTGAACAGACGCCCCGGCGTGCGGGCGGTGACCGTACAGAAAGTACAAAAGGCGATTGATGAGCTGGGGTATGTACGCGACACGGCCGCGGCCAACCTTGCGCGTAACCGAGTTTACAACTTCCTCTTTGTTCTGCCGGACACGGACAACGAGTTTGTGGAGGCAATCAGCAGTCAGATCGCAGAACAATCACGCGACCAATTTATCGAGCGGACTCGCATTGCAATAAAGAAGGTTGCTCCGTTTGAGCCCCAAGATATCGTCAACATTCTGGATGCTGTAGACAGTTTGGATGTAGACGGAGTCGCCGTTTTCGGGCCCGAAACGCCTTCTGTCCGGGATGCTGTTAAAAGGCTCAGGGACAAAGGCGTTCCGGTGGTTGCGTTGGTGTCTGACTTGCCGAGTTCTGAGCGAGACCACTTTGTGGGAATCGATAACGTTTCGGCAGGACGAACCGCCGCTCAGCTAATGGGGCGATTTGTGCATCGTGACGGCAAGGTCTTGGTACTTACAGGATCCCGTTTGGCACGTGACCACCTCGAACGACGTCAAGGCTTTGACCTTGTTGTGGCTGAGGAATTTCCGCACCTCGAAGTCGTAGCATCAGTCGAGGGCCGAGATGACCCGGATCTGATTTACAGGATGATGCCCGAAATATTTGAAACCTATCCAGATCTGGTCGGAATATACTCGTCAGCAGCGGGTAACGCAGGCCTGATTCAATTCCTTTCAGAAAACAAGCTCAGCGAAGATCTGGTGATCATAGCTCATGAGCTTACACCGCTCAGTCGTGAGGCGCTCACGCTCGGTACATTTGACGCTCTGATCTCGCAAGACACTGGGCACATTGTACGTTCAGCCGTCCGCCTGCTGCGCGCGACTTCGGATAAGGTTCCGTTCAACAAAGCGCAGGAACGTATCCGCATCGACATCTATCTGAAGGAAAATTTACCACCATAGAGGCTCAGGTTTTGGGGAGGAGATTTTATGAAGACGATCAAAGGTCCAGCTTTGTTTCTTGCGCAATTTGCGGGGGACGAAGCGCCGTTCAATTCGTGGGACGCGATCACAAAATGGGCAGCTGACTGTGGATACAAAGGCGTTCAGGTGCCCAGTTGGGACGGCCGGCTGTTCGACCTGGAACAGGCCGCGTCCAGCACCGGTTACTGCGATGACTTCAAAGGAAAAGCCAGGGACAATGGTGTCGAAGTTACTGAACTTTCAACGCACCTTCAGGGCCAGCTTGTGGCCGTTCACCCGGCCTATGACAGTGCATTTGACGGTTTTGCAGCTGAAAGTGTCAGAGGAAACCCGAGAGCCCGGCAAGAATGGGCAGTAGACCAGGTCAAGAAAGCGCTATCAGCTTCAAAAAACTTGGGTATTTCGGCTCATGCGACATTCTCGGGCGCGTTGGCATGGCCTTATGTCTATCCTTGGCCGCAGCGCCCCGCCGGCTTGATTGAAACGGCGTTTGATGAGCTTGCGCGTCGTTGGGTGCCAATCCTTGATCACGCCGAAGACTGCGGCGTTGATGTATGCTACGAAATCCACCCCGGAGAGGACCTCCACGATGGTGTGACGTACGAGATGTTTCTGGAACGGACGGGAAATCACCCACGGGCCTGCATGCTATACGACCCGTCGCACTACGTGCTGCAATGCCTCGACTATCTGGACAATATCGACATCTATAAAGATCGGATCCGGATGTTCCATGTCAAAGATGCCGAGTTCAACCCAACCGGGCGGCAAGGTGTTTATTCCGGGTATCAAAGCTGGGTTGATCGGGCTGGGCGGTTCCGGTCGCTTGGTGATGGCCAAGTGGATTTCGGTGCGGTCTTCTCAAAAATGGCGGCGAATGACTTTGATGGTTGGGCTGTGGTCGAATGGGAATGCTGTCTCAAACACCCCGAGGATGGCGCGCGTGAAGGCGCTCAGTTTGTGTCAGATCACATCATCCGTGTGACCGAGAAAGCCTTTGATGATTTCGCTGATAGTGGCGCCGACGAAGCCGCCAATCGGAAAATGCTGGGGATTGAGTGATGGTCACAGGACGCGGTGAAGAAACATCAGGACGCATTCGGCTTGGCATGGTTGGCGGCGGAAACGACGCCTTCATAGGGGGTGTTCATCGCATAGCTGCACGACTGGACGACAAGTTCGAGCTGGTCGCCGGTGCTTTGTCTTCGACGCCAGAGAAATCCATGGAAAGTGGGCAGGCATTGGGGCTCGAACGGGTTTATGAAGACTTCAAGAAAATGGCGATCCGGGAAGCCCGATTGAAATCTGGGATCGAGGCAGTCTCAATTGTCACGCCAAATCACGTTCACTATGCAGCCGCGCGTGAATTCCTGAAACGCGGTATTCACGTCATTTGTGACAAGCCACTCACCTCGACCCTTGCGGATGCAAAAAGACTGGTGAAGGCGGCCGAAAGCGCGAAGGCACTGTTCATTTTGACCCACAATTACACGGGCTATCCGATGGTTCGGCAGGCGCGTGAAATGGTTGCCAACGGCGAAATTGGCAAGATTCGTGTGGTTCAAGTTGAGTACCCGCAGGACTGGCTGACCGAGCAGCAGGATTTCAAACAGGCTGAGTGGCGAACCGATCCCGAACGCTCGGGCGCGGGTGGATCAACCGGTGACATCGGAACCCATGCCTACAACCTCGCTTGCTTTGTAACCGGGCTGACAGCGGAAAGCCTGGCGGCGGATTTGCAGGCCTTTGTGCCGGGGCGCAAGGTCGATGATAACGCCCACGTTTTGCTTCGCTTTGAAGGCGGCGCGCGTGGTATGCTGTGGTCGTCTCAGGTGGCGCCCGGTAACGAAAACGCATTGCGCTTGCGGGTCTATGGCGAAAAAGGTGGGTTGGAGTGGTCTCAGGAAGATCCCAATTACCTTTGGTTCACGCCATACAACAAACCCAAGCGTCTGATCACCCGAAATGGAGCTGGAGCAGGTGACGCTGCCAATCGGTTGAGTAGAGTCCCTCCGGGCCATCCCGAGGGATATCTTGAAGGTTTCGCCAATATCTATGGAGAGGCTGCTGAGGCAATCCAAGCTTTCCGAGGCGGGATTTCACCTGATACTTCGGTTGTCTATCCAACGGTCCATGATGGACTCAATGGTGTAAAGTTTGTAGCCGCATGCGTGCAAAGCTCTTCAAGGAATGCAGCTTGGGTCAAGTTAGAGTAAAGTCTGGCTGTGGGAAAAGAGCGGACATCTTAGAGGGTGCTGTCAAACGAATTCGAACCAGTCTCAGTTTGCGGCGGAAACCGCGAAACTACCCGGAACAAAGTTGACGCCACTCGCTAAGAGCGGCCGCGCGGGTCAGCTTGAAGGTGTCTCGACTGGCTAGCGATCTTTCCTGGTTGAAGTGGTTGTAGACAGAGGAATGGACGGAGGCGAATTTCTGTAGACTTCGCATGCGCCTGAAACGCTGCATCGCGCGTTCGCGTCGTCGAAACGGCAGGTGCGAATTCTCGATACGGTTGTTGAGCCACCTGCCCGTCTGTTGTTTTTCAAGCGCGCCTATTTCTCTGAGCGCAGCCTTGTAGGAAGCGAAGCGATCTGTGACGATCTCATCGGCGCAACCGTGCCACCTCATCAATTTCCTGAGGAATTTCAGTGCTGCGGCTTTATTTCGACGCTTCGTGACAACGGCTTCCAGCACCTCGCCTTCGTGATCAACAGCCCGCCAAAGATAATGCCGCTTACCATACACCTTCACGAAAACCTCGTCCGCGTGCCACTTCCATTTGGAGTATGCTCTCAATTGCTGAACACGCTTTCTTCGGATCTCAGAGGCAAACATCGGACCGAACCTGTTCCAACAGTAGCAGTCGGTTTCGTGGCTCACGTCGATGCCTCGCTCGTGCAACAAGTCTTCGACATTCCGAAGCGAGAGCGGGAAGCGGATGTACAGCGCTACCGCAAGACGGATGATATCGGGACTGGTTTTGAAGTATTTGAAAGAGGCAGGTCTGGTCATGGGCAAAAGCTATGCAACACCCCTGCCCCGCTCAAGACAAGTTCTTCTGACAAGACCCCAACCCGATCCCCACCTCCGGTCTATGCTGATCCGCGCCCATGGCTGGGCCCGTGATCTGAAAGCCGGAGTTCAACTGATGGAAATCGCACGCCGCGAAAGCGTCCCTGGCGCCTTCATCCGCACCCGCGCCCAGCTCGCCTTTCTCTCACCGAAGATTCAGGCCGCGATTCTCAAAGGGACCCAGCCGCCCGAATTCACACTCAAGCGACTGGTCAGCGTGACCCACCCTCTTGATTGGTCCGAACAGGAACGCCAGTTCGGCTTTTGATAGCTTCAGTCATGCTTCCCTGATGCAGGGTTCGCCCTCCCTGATCCGGCGGAACAATTCCCTGTTCACACGAGAGAATTCCCTGTTCCACCTTCTAGGGAATTTGTAGCATAAACCTCTGTAAAACATACAGTTCTGATAGGAGAAATAGCGGAAATCAGTCCCGGTTTGCGAAAATTCCCTGTAAATTGCCCGGTATCAGGGAAATCTGGCCCAAAGCGACCCCGCTAAATTGCGACACTGAGACTGGGGCCGGAATTGCGCTCTGAGTGTGCGATCTGCTCCGTCTCTGATTGAAAGCGCATGCGTCAACTCGCGGGAATTGCGGAACAATTCCGGGTCAAAAAACACAACTGAAGTGAGACAGGTATGAGTGGCGGTGCTGTCAGACGAATTCGAACCAGTCTCAGTTTGCCGCGAAAACCGCGAACCTATCCGGAACAAAGTTGACGCCACTCGCTAAGAGCGGCGGTGCGTGTCTGCTTGAAGGAGTCTCGGCTGGCTAGCGATCTTTCCTGGTTGAAGTGGTTGTACACGGAGGAATGGACGGAGGCGAATTTCTGTAGACTTCGCATGCGCTTGAAACGCTGCATCGCGCGTTCGCGTCGTCGAAACGGCAGGTGCGAATTCTCGACGCGGTTGTTTAGTCACCTGCCCGTCTGTTGTTTTTCGAGAGCACCCAAATCTCTAAGGGCAGCCTTGTAGGAAGCGAAGCGATCTGTGACGATCTCTTCGGCGCAGACGTGCCGCTTCATCAATTTCTTGAGAAATTTCAGTGCTGCAGCTTTGTTACGGCGCTTCGTTACAACTGCTTCCAGCACCTCGCCTTCGTCATCCACAGCGCGCCAAAGATAATGCCGTTTGCCATTCACTTTCACAAAGACCTCGTCCACGTGCCACTTCCATTTTGAAAAGGTTCGGAGTTGCTGCTAACGCTTCCGTCTGATCTCAGCGGCGAACATCGGGCCGAACCTATTCCACCAATAGCGGACTGTCTCATGGCTTACATCGATCCCACGTTCATGCAGGAGATCTTCGACATTCCGAAGCGAGAGTGGAAATCGGATGTACAGCATCACCGCCAGGCGGATGATTTCGAGGCTGGTTTTGAAGTATTTGAAGGAGGCAGGTTTGGTCATTCCTAAATGCTATGCAACCACCCTGCCCCGCTCAAGCAAAGTTCTTCTGACAAGACCCTTCGGATCTCTGATGCAAACATCGGGCCGAAACTGTTCCACCAGTATCGGACAGTTTCGTTGCTCACGTCGATGCCTCGCTCGTGCAGCAAGTCTTCGACATTCCGAAACGAGAGCGGCAAACGGAAGTACAGCGTCACTGCAATGCGGATGATCTCGGGACTAATTTCAAAGAATTTGATAGAGGCAGGTCTAGTCATGGCAAAAGCACGCGACCGCTATGTCCCGCTCAACCAAAGCTCTTCTTACAAGACCTCTCGACAAAGGCTGGTATAGTCTTTTGCTACACCGTGTCTTTCGTAGTTTGCCTCAATACCAAGCGCGTTGAAGTCCGCGTGTGTTGTGCTGGCGTGGCACCATCCTGCAACCACAGCAAAACAGTGTCCGCAACTTGTTTTCCAAACTCAGAGACGCCGCAGTGTACGGTAGACAAAGCTGGCCAGCATTCTGATGCTTCCTTGATGTCGTCGAAACCGACAATCTGAAACTCCGTGCCAATCTTTACTTGAGTTTCATGGCAGGCATTAATCATCCCAAAAGCAACAAGATCATTGAAACAGACTGCGGCATCGCACGCAGGATGCTCTTTGAAGAGGTTGACCGTTGCTTCATGTCCAAATGATCGGCTGGATTCCCCTGTTTTTACAATAGGCTGCAAGTGGTTGTCTTTCATCGCACTGATATAGCCGGACAGTCTTTCCTGAGTGACTTCGGCACCATCCAGACCACCGACAAAGGCGATGTTCCGCGCGCCCGTTTCGATCAGATACTGCGTTGCCGCGCGTCCACCCTCTGCGTAATCAGGGGCGATAAAGGGAAATCTGCCTGTTTCGCTTTCAACCTGTCGCAAGACTTGCATCAACGGAATGCCAGCTCGCTCTACCGCGGAGAGGGTGTTTGTGACATCGCCATAAGCAGGCGATAGGATCAAAGCAGAAACACCGTGCTCAAGCATCGCTCCCACCACCTGATCCTGAAGTTCGGGGTCTTCGTTTGTGTTCGCCAATACGACCGCATAGCCTCGGGACGCCAGCGCCATCTGCAACGAAGTCGCAAACTCGGTGAAAAACGGGTTGGTCAGGTCGTTTATCACCAAACCTATTAGCGCCGCTCCTGTGGATCGCAGATTTGCCGCCGATCGGTTATAGACATACCCGGTCTCTTTCATCGCGGTATGGACGAGCTTGCGTGTCTCCGGCTTCACCTGCGGACTGCCCTGCAACACAAGGCTTACCGTCGACTTGGAAACGCCCGCCGAGTTGGCGACATCTATGATCGTGGGTCTTCGCATTCAGATTATTGTTCAACTCCATGCAAGCTGAGAAGCGTGGCCATCCGTGCTTTAGCCAGTTCAGGGTCTGAGAGTAAACCGGCCTGATCCGCCAATCTGAACACTTGCGCGTAGTGGCAGATGTCACGGCTGGATTGGAACCCACCCGGCATGATGAAATGGGACTGGGCTCCGTTCAGCCATGCCAGATAGGCAATCCCGGCTTTGTAGAACCGCGTCGGAGCCTTAAAAATCTCTCGACTGAGGGGAATAGTCGGTGCGAACAGCGCGTTGTAGCGATCCATGTCGCCCATTGCCAACGCCTCAAGCGCCTGGCTGGCGGCGGGGGCGATAGCAGCGAAAATGCCGAGCAGAGCGTGGGAAAAATGCGCTCCATCCCCAGTAATAAGCTCGGCGTAGTTGAAATCGTCACCAGTGTAGAGGCGCACGCCGTCCGGCAAACGTGCGCGAAAGTATTCTTCATGTGCCTGATCCAACAAGGATATTTTTATCCCATCAACCTTGGCGGGATTTTCGTTGATCAGGGACAGTACAAAGTCGCTGGCCGCGTCGATATCCGTGCTACCCCAATAGCCTGTCAATGCAGGATCGAACATATCGCCCAGCCAGTGCAGGATTACAGGCTCCGCAGCCCCATCGATCAGCGCGCGGTATACATCATGGTAGGTGTCCGGACCTGCCTTGATCGATGGGAAGGCGCGTGACGCCATGAGGATCAATTGCCCTCCGGCGGCTTCGATCGCCTCGGCCTGATGCTCGTAGGCTGACAGGATTTCACCTGCTGTGTTCAACGCGCTTAGAGGCAGGTGATCAGTCCCTGCCCCACAAGCCACCCGAGGCGACAACGTATGCGCCTGCGCAGCCTTCATTGTGCGCTGGATCAGCTCCAGCGCGGTCTCCCAATCGACGCCCATACCCCGTTGTGCGGTATCCATGGCTTCGGCCAGACCCAGCCCCTGATCCCAGAGTCCCTGACGAAATCGCAGGGTCGCTTCCCAATCAACTGCGGGACGCCCATCCCAGGGATTACGTTCCGCCAGCGGGTCTGAAACCACATGAGCCGCCGCAAAGGCCGTGCGCGTCAGAGGCACCTGCGGCTTGCGCGGTACTAACGGCTTTCCGGTCAGCGCATAGGGTTCCAGCTGCCCCTCAGGATTTGGCAAAATCAATTTCACTGTCTCAAACCTCCAAATCCAGAACCAGAATGCCGTCGATGCCACCCACGGCGTTCTCAACCAGTTGCGCGCCCAGCGCTTTGTGCGTTTCGTTGTTCTGATAGGCCTCCAGCACGCCCCAATCGTTGAAGTCGATCACAAACCCATGCATGTATCCGCGTTCGATCTGCTCGGGGCTCTCACTGCGGCCCCCGGTAAACCCGCTGGCCCCGGGAAGGGCCTTGGACACGTCCTCGAGACCTTTGTAGATGGCTCCGATTGTCTCCTCGGTCACGTCGGCGCGGAATTTGGTCAGTACGATATGGCGGATCATTTTTAGAAACCCTGATCTTGTTTGATCATGTCGGAAGCTTTTTCCCCGATCATGATTGTAGGTGCATTGGTGTTCGATGAATTCACTGTCGGCATAATCGACGCATCCGCGACGCGAAGCCCTTCGATCCCATTGAACCGCAGGCGCGGGTCCAGAACGGCTTCGGCATCGCTGCCCATACGACAGGTACCAGCGCAGTGGTGCGATGTTTTGGAGTGTACACAGATATAATCGAAATACTCCTGCTCGGTCCGCACGTCCGGGCCCGGCAAACGTTCTGCCAAGATGTACGGCTTCAACGCATCCTGAGCGAGGATGTTCTGCACCAGCTTCAGGCCCCGAATGGACATCTCGCGATCGTAGGGATCCGCCAGATAGTTGGGATCTATCAGCGGCATCATCGCAGGGTCCGAGCTTTGCAATCGGACGGATCCGCGTGACCGGGGTCGCAGAAAACAGGCGTTCAGTGTAACCCCACCGTTGGGCATCGCCTCGACCCCTGCCTCAATGCCGGTACCAAGCCCTAGATGCATCTGAAGGTCCGGCGAACGCGCATCCGGGTCTGCGTACCAGAACCCACCCGTTTCGAACAGGCTGGACGCGACCGGTCCCTTGCGGGTGAAAAGGTATTGCAGGCCTGCAAAAGCTGAAAGGTGCAGCTTAGCAAAACGGTCGTAGGTGTGCGGGCCGGTCACTTCGCAGATGGAATACAAATCCAGATGGTCCTGCAAATTCGCGCCCACCTGCGGCTGATGAAAAACTGCGTCGATGCCAAGGCTGTCCAAATGATCCGCCGGTCCAATTCCCGACAGTTGCAACAAGCGCGGCGAACCGATGGCACCTGAGGACAGAATGACCTCTTTCGCGGCGGAGATCTTGTCCCCGTTCATCATCTCGACACCAGTCGCCCTGCCCTTGTCCACCATAATGCGGCGGGCCTGTGCGCCAGTGCGCACTGTCAGGTTCGGGCGGCTGCGGTTCGGCGCGATAAACGCCATCGCAGCAGAGGATCGTCGCGCATTGCGCTGGGTCAGCTGATAGTACCCCGCTCCATCTTGTTTGGCCCCATTCACATCGCGTGTTTCAGGTATCCCCACTTCCCCAGCGGCCTTGATGTAGGCATCGCAGATTGGCAAAGGGGCTGCGGGCATGGACACGCCCAGCGGTCCGCCCTTGCCGTGAAATTCGTCGTCGTAGGTGTCGTTGTCTTCGGACTTTTTGAAATAGGGCAGCACGTCGGCATAACTCCACCCCTCGCACCCCATCTGTCTCCAGTCATCGTAGTCCTGAGCTGCACCCCGCGTGTAGATTTGCGCGTTAATTGCAGAGCCTCCGCCGATCACCTTGGCCTGGGTGTAGTTGAAGACCTTGTTCTGCATGTGCTTTTGCGGAACCGTGGACCAGCCCCAGCTGCCGATACCCTTGGTCATCTTCGCGAACCCGGCTGGCAGGTGAAAGAACGGGTGACGGTCGGTGGAGCCAGCCTCTAGCAACAACACACGCGTCGATGGTTCTTCCGAAAGACGCGCAGCGATCACCGAGCCTGCCGAGCCGCCACCAATGACAATGAAATCATATCCTTCAGACATTCTTGTGTGCCCTGACTTACAGACGTGAAATCGACAAGCCGCCATCCACCGGGATGGCGGCACCGTTCGCAAAGTGCATGTGCCCTTGAACCAGTGGGACGACAACTGACCCAATATCCTCGGGCTCACCCCAGCGTGCCGCGGGAACAAGACCGCCCTCGATACGGTCGGTATACTTGTCGCGCACGCCCGCCGTCATCTCGGTCGCGATGATTCCCGGTCGTAGCTCAAAGACACCGATGCCTTCGGGGGCCAAGCGTACTGCGAACAACTGAGCCATCATCGCTGCGGCCGCCTTGGACACGCAGTAATCGGCGCGTTCGATCGATACCATTGTCGCGCTGACAGAGGTGACAAAGGTGATCGAACGATAGGTATCTTGCGTCTGCTCCAACATGCGCCGGGCCACCTCTTGCGCCAGAAAAAACGCGCCACGCAGGTTGATGTTCTGCACGAAATCCCAATTCTCGGGCTTCAGGTCCAGCATGTCACCGCGCACTGGCGCCCCTACGCCTGCATTGTTGATAAACGCGGTGATCGGGCCCAAATCGGCTTCGATCTGATCCAGTAGCGCCGGAACGTGATCAATGTCGGACACGTCGTGCTGCACATAAATTGCGCTTGGGCCAAGCTCTGCCAAAGTCGCCTCAACGACCGGTTTGTAGGCCGCCGAGCGAGAGGCTATTGCGACCTTGTACCCTGCGGCGATCAAGGCGCGCGCCACCCCGAGTCCAATGCCCTGTTGTCCTCCGGTCACCAATGCTGTTCCGGTCATGCGGCAAACTCCGTTTCAATAATGTGACGACCTGCCCGGAGTGCGAGTGCGGCTATAGTAAGAGCCGGATTCACTGCCGCAGATGTCGGAAGAACTGACGCGTCGGCGATGAACAGGTTCTTGTGGTCGTGGCTGCGGCAGAACGTGTCGACGACACTGCTTGCCGGGTCATTACCCATCCGCGCTGTGCCGCATTGATGCGACGGAGTGCGCCGATCAAATGGTCGCGACAGTACCACAGGAAACCCCGCCTGCTTCAGATGCGCCTTTAGCCGCGCAACCAAGGCCTCGTGCGCCGCCCAATTCGAGCGTTTCCAGTCCAGCGTGATTTGGTCTCCTTCGACCGTCACCCGGCTGTCTGGGTTCGGCAGGTCTTCGGACATGGCATAGAAATCAAAGCTGCGATTGGCGATTAGCGCTGCAATTGGCCTCGGCAGGCTGGTTTGCGACGAAAGGATCGGCCCGGTGATCTTTCCCAGCATCTGAATATTGCCCAATGGCAAACCACCCTGCCCGCCGCTGTTGTAATAGTCGTTAAACATCAACGTTTTCTGATAGACCGCCCTATTTCGACGCAGCGGATGAAGGGCCAGCACCGCCGAACAATTGTGGTTCATAAAGTTCCGTCCGACCTGATCGGACCGATTGGCAAGACCGGTTGGACAATTGTCGTTCGCGGACTGCAGCAACAGTGCCGAGGACTGTACCGCACCTGCTGCAAGCACGATGACCTGCGCATGCAGGGTACCGTGACCATCAACTTCGACACTTGTGACACGACCAACGGCATCAGCCTTCAATTTTCGGACACGCGCGTCAGTTAAAAGCTCGACATTCCTATGCTTCAATGCCTCGGCGAGGGCACAGGTTTCGGCGTCCATTTTGCCGCCGCATGTATTGGGAAACGCATCCCAAGTTGTTTGCCCAGCCCGCAACCAGGTTTCAATATCCACGCCCAACGGCACTGAGGATGGCGTCAGGCCTGCGTGGCTTAGCCGGTTCCTCAGGTTTGCAATATCAACCTCATCCGGCACAGGTGGGTGCGGGTAACCCCTACTGTGCGGCGGTTCGGTGGGGTCCTCTTTGGTGGTCCCACGTGCGTCGTAAAGCTGTTCCGCGGTGGTGTAATCCGCCTCAAGCTCTTCATAGGGCATGGGCCAGCCGCGCGAGTAACCACCCATATGCTGACGCGGCTCAAAATCCTCTTTCCGATAGCGTATCAAAGCTGCGCCGTAGAACTTAGAATTTCCACCAACGCAGTAGTAGTTTCCGGGGTTAAAAGGTTTGCCTGCTCCATCTAGCCATGTTTCATCGGGGCGAAAGTGCCCATTGGCAAAGATCGCTTTTGGGTCTCGATCCTGCGGTGAGGGCTGCAACCGCTTTCCTCGTTCAAGGATCAGAATGCGACGACCGGACGGAGCCAACGCCGCAGCCAGCGTTGCCCCCCCGATACCCGTCCCAATGATTATGACGTCAGCTCGATTCATGGAAGAATCCGCATCTCGCTTTCGGGATCAAAAGCCACGGCCTTTTCCATGTTCACTGCAAAGTTGAAATCCTGACCCGGTGCCACTTCGGCATCCGAACGCATACGCGCGATCACATCTCGTCCACCCAATTGCATCGAGACGAAGGTGTCCGATCCAGCTGGCTCCGTCACCACGATACGGTTGGCCATCTGCGCGATGTTCGACGACTTTCGATCCGCGCCATCCATATCGGTGATAGTCTCTGGGCGGATTCCCAACAAGATCTCGCGCCCATCCCATGCGGCCAAGTTGTCCTGGCTGAACGGAAGTTGCGCCATAGATCCGTCGTGAACGGCGACCTCTGCATGAGGGTGGCCATTCAAAACCGTAACCTTGGCCGGTACCACGTTCATCGCAGGCGAACCCATGAATGTTGCAACGAAGATATTCGCAGGCGTGTCATAGATTTCCTGCGGCGTACCCAGCTGTTGGACATAACCGCCGTTCATCACGGCGATCCGGCTTGAAAGCGTCATCGCCTCGATCTGGTCATGCGTCACATAGACGATGGTGGTCCCGAGATTTTGATGCAGCTTCTTGATCTCGGTTCGCATGTCGACGCGAAGCTTGGCATCGAGGTTCGAGAGCGGTTCATCGAACAGAAAGACATCAGGGTTCCGTACTAACGCGCGACCCATTGCAACCCGCTGGCGCTGACCGCCCGACAACTGACCGGGCTTACGATCCAGCAACTGCTCGATCTGTAAGAGCTTGGCAACTTCTTGCATCGCTTTGTCGCGTTCAGGCTTGGGCACACCATGCATCTCAAGACCGAAAGTGATGTTCTGCCCGACCGTCATATTAGGATACAAAGCATAGCTTTGGAAAACCATGGCAATGTTGCGGTTGGACGGGTGCACCCCGTTCATCACCTGATCCTTGATGCGGATTTCGCCGCTGGTGATCTCTTCCAGCCCCGCGATCATGTTCAGCAGAGTGGATTTGCCACAGCCCGAGGGGCCGACCAGAACCAGGAACTCTCCTTCCTGCACCGAGATGTCGACTTTGTGCAGAACCTCGACCGCCCCGTAGGATTTGGTCGCGTTGTCTATGTCTAGAAAACCCATGAGGTCTTATCCTTTCACCGAACCCGCCATCAGGCCGCGGACGAAGTATCGACCGGCCACGATGTAGACGAGCAGAGTTGGCATGGCCGCCAGAATGGCGCCTGCAAAATGAACGTTGTATTCCTTCACACCGGTTGATGACTGCACCAGATTGTTCAGTGCCACCGTCATCGGTTGGCTGTTGGCATCGGCAAAGGACGCGCCGAACAGAAAGTCATTCCAGATGTTGGTGAACTGCCAGATGATCGAAACCACGGCGATCGGCCCGGAACTGGGCAGAAGAATGCGCCAGAAAATCTGGAAGAACCCGGCGCCATCAATCTGCGCCGCACGGATCAGCTCGGTCGGGAACACGGCATAGTAGTTGCGAAAGTACAGCGTAGTGAAGCCGATCCCATAGACCACGTGTACCAGCGCAAGACCCCACGTGGTACCTGCCAGCCCGATGATACCCAGCATCCGCGCCATCGGGATCAGCACGATCTGGAAAGGGATGAAACAGGCGAACAGCATCAGACCGAATAAGATGGTGTCGTACTTGAAGCGCCATTTGGTCAGCACATAGCCGTTCAACGCGCCGAGGATGGTCGAGACGATCACCGCCGGAACCACCATCTTGATCGAGTTCCAGAAGTAGGGTTTCAACCCTGTCGGATCGACGCCGATCTGCGCCGAAGACCACGCCTTGAGCCACGGCTCAATCGTGAACACCTGCGGCAGGTTCATCATGCCGCCGCCGGTGATCTCTTCCAATGGCTTCACCGAGTTCACCAGCATGACATAAAGCGGCAGCAGGTAGAACAGACCGAACAGAAGCAGCACCAGATAGATCAACGTGCGCGTAACGCGGCCTGTTCGGATTGCGGTATCCTGTGTAGCTTGAGACATCAGCGTTTCTCCCGCAATTCGGCGTAAAGATACGGGATCATGATCGCGGCAATGGTCATCAGCATGATCGTGGCCGAGGCCGCACCGATGCCCATCTGGTTCCGTGTAAACGTATAGGAATACATGAAGGTTGCGGGCAGTTCGGTAGCACGACCGGGCCCACCCCCGGTCAGGGCGATGACAAGGTCAAAGGTCTTGATCGCCAGGTGGCTGAGGATCACGAAGGCCGACAAGAAGGCTGGTCGTAGTTGCGGGATAATGATCCGGCGATAGAGGTTCCAGTTCGACGCGCCGTCCATCTGCGCAGCCCGCAGAATTTCATTGTCGATCCCACGCAGGCCAGCCAGAAACATTGCCATCACGAAGCCGCTCGTCTGCCAGACGGCTGCTAGAACAACTGTGTAGATGGCGTAATCACGGTTTTTTATCCAGTCGAACTCGAAGCTGGTCCAGCCCCATGTGTGCATCACGTTTTCCAACCCGATGCCAGGGTCAAGGAACCACTTCCAGGCTGTACCGGTGACGATGAAGCTCAGAGCCATCGGATAGAGGTAGATGGGACGCAGCAGCCCTTCCCCCCGGATTTTCTGATCAAGGAAGATCGCTAGACCCAGGCCGATACAGGTGCAGATCACGATGTATAGGCTCGCGAAAATCCCCATATTGATCAACGAGGTTTCCCAATGGCTCAGCCGCCACAGTTTGTCGTAGTTTTCCCATCCGACCCATCCAAAGGACGGCAGGATGCGACTGTCGGTGAATGACAGGTAGACCGAAAACAGAATGAACCCGTAGACAAAGACCAGCATCATCGCCAGTGACGGTGACAGGACCAGCTTGGGTATCCAGTTCTGAAGGCGTGTCTTAAAATCCGCGTCGGCTGAAGCAGCCATGGCGCGCCCTCCTCGTTCGAGTCGTGTTAGATCGGAGCTTTTGCGCCCGTTTGGTGACAGGGCGGCCAGACCGCCGCCCCATCGGGAGGATCACTTGTGGATCACTTGGCGATCGAAACGGCGTCAACCAGTTCGGTCACGGCATCTTCGCTGCCGTACTCGCCGTTAAAGTGGGCGGTCACCACGTCATAGACGGCGTTCTTGACTGACGCGGGCGCGGCATGTCCGTGTGCCATCGAGCCGAACAGGTTGCCTGACGAAGCCGCGGCGGCCAAATCTTTCATGCCCTGCTGACCACACGCATCCAGATCGCTGCCATCCACGTCAGTACGAGCCGGGACAGAGCCCTTCACCTTGTTAAAGGCAATCTGGAAGGATGGCGAAAGGATCGCGCTGGCCAGCGCGGCTTGCTCGGCCGATACCGTACCGCCCTGATCAAACATCATGAACTGATCAGCGTTGAAGGTGACCTGATCCTGAGTACCCGGGAAACGGAAGCACAAAAAGTCTTCACCCGGCACTTTGCCCGCGTTCAGGAATTCGCCTTTGGCCCAATCACCCATCATCTGGAAGCCGGCTTCGCCGTTGATGACCATCGCCGTCGCCAGGTTCCAGTCACGACCCGAGAAGTTCTCATCCACGTTGTCGCGGATAAAGGCCATACGGTCGAACGCTTCTTTCATCGCGTCGCCACCCAGCGTTTCCTCGTCCAAGTCGATGAAGGCCGCTTTGTAGCCGTCAGGCCCCAGCGTCGACATCGCGATAGCATCGAACACGGTCGCGTCCTGCCATGCCTGACCACCATGCGCGATCGGAGTGACACCAGCAGCTTTCAACGCCTCAACTGCGGCGACGAATTCGTCCCAGTTGGTGGGCTGCTCAATGCCGTTGGCGTCCAGCACCGCCTTGTTAGCCCAGACCCAGTTGGTCGAATGCACGTTCACAGGGGCCGAGACCCATTTGCCGTCATGCTTGGCGAAGGCTTTCAGCGCATCTGGGACGACGTCATCCCAACCTTCCTGGGCTGCCACTTCGTTCAGATCGGCCAGCGCGCCCTGATCGGCCCAGTCCAGAATGTCAAAGCCCAGAGCCTGAACGGCTGTTGGAGCGTTGCCTGCGGTGACGCGTGCGCGCAGAACGGTCATCGCCTGCTCACCACCGCCACCTGCAACAGGCATGTCGGTCCAGCCGATGCCCTGTCCGGACAGGTCGTCCTTGAGAACGTTCAATGCTGCAGCCTCACCGCCAGAAGTCCACCAGTGCAGAACTTCCACGTCTTCAGCGTGCGCAAGGCTGGTCGTGCACAGTAGACCTGCCACAAACAGCGATTTTGTCTTCAAAAATTTACGCATTCTTGTTTCCTCCCTTAATGCGTTATTCTCACTCGGGACCAATCTGGTGCCCGGTCTTAGTCGTGCGGAACCCATGGCGCCCGGCTGTTGCCGACGCGCATGACCACTGATTTCACTTCGAAGAATTCCTCGAACCCATATCGTCCGATTTCCCGCCCCTGCCCGGATTGTTTGACCCCACCGAAAGCGACCTCGGGGAACCCGTCCATCCAGGTATTGGTCCAGACCGTTCCCGCTTCTGCTCGGCGGGCAAACTCTAGGCAGGTGTGAACGTTTTCGCTCCAGACCCCTGCCGACAGACCGTAAGCGCTATCATTGGTGAGCGCGATGGCTTCGTCTAGTGTTTTGAAAGTCAAAACAGACAGAACAGGCCCGAATATTTCATCGCGGGCAATGGGCATGTCGGGCGAGACGTCGGAAATCACCGTCGGCTGATAGAACTGAGCGCCGAGGCCTTCAACTTCCAGCGGCTCACCACCCAGATCAATAGTCGCACCGGAAGCTTGCGCCTGTTTAACATACGCGTCGATTTTTGAGTTGTGCGCGGACGTTACGATAGCCCCAACCTGCGTCGTCGGGTCCAGAGGATCGCCGAATTTGACTTTGCGCGAAAGGGCGATGACACGTTCGCGGAATTCATCGGCAATGTCCTCATGCACGATGATGCGACTGCTTGAATTGCAGCACTGGCCCACATTGAAATAAACACCGAACACAACCGCATCAGCGGCTGCATTTAGATCGGCGTCGGGAAAGATGACCTGTGGGTTCTTGCCCCCAAGCTCAAGCGCGACTTTCTTGAGTGTATCCGATGCTACTGCGCTGATCGTCTTGCCCACAGCCGTTGAGCCCGTAAAGCTGATCATGTCCACGCTGTCATGGCTCGACATCACACTGCCAACGGGAACTCCGTAGCCCAGAACGATATTGCATACACCGGCGGGCAATCCAGCTTCGACCAGCAACTCGCCCAGCATCAAGGTTGTCGACGGTGTCATCTCAGACGGCTTCACAACAACGGTGCAACCAGCCGCCAACGCGAAGGGCAGCTTCTGACTGAGAATCCAGAAGGGGAAGTTCCACGGCGTAATGATGGACACGACACCGATGGGTTCCTTCAGCACGACACCCATCATGTCTGCGCCAAGAGTGTTGTGGCTGTCGCCGTGTGTGCTGCGTGCCAATGAGGCCGCATAGCGCCAAAGGTCTGCTGCACCGCCGACCTCGCCCTTGGATTGGCTGATCGGCTTACCGCTTTCCAGCGTTTCGATCAGCGCGATCCGGTTGACATTCTGCTCAATCAGGTCGGCAACCTTCAGCAAAACGGTGGCCCGTTCTTTGCCTGATGCCCGGCTCCAATCACCGCTGTCGAACACCTTGCGCGCCGCCTGGATCGCGGCCTCGGCTTCAGCCTCGCCACCCAAGGCCGAACGGCTGACGATGTGCCCGTGCGAGGGCGAGCGCCGTTCGAACGTCTCACCCGACGCGCTATTCTGCCACCTGCCATCGATGAGATGCCGACCTTCGAACAACGGCGGCAACTCGAACGGGATGGCAGGGTTGATGGTGATATCTTTCATATTGTCAAAGGCCAGAAAATGTGGGGTTACGTTTTTCCATGAATGCGGCAACGCCTTCTTCGCGGTCCGCTGAGGCGGCAATCGCTGCGCTACCAAGGGTTTCGACCACGGCATGAGTGTCTTCACCGACCGCTGCATGGATCATGTTTTTTGAGATTTCGGTGGCGCGAGGCGAGAGGTCGCTAAGTTCGGCGGTGATCTCAAGCGCGCGCGCCAGAACGTCGTCAGTCACCTCGGTCGCATAGCCCAAGGCCACGGCGCGGTCAGCACCAATACGGCGCCCAAAGAGTGCCATCTCTTTCACCGCAGCTTCGGGGATCAGCCGGGTCAACCGCTGTGTCCCGGACCAGCCGGGTACAATCCCAACCCGAGCTTCAGGCAAAGCCAGCGTGGACCGCGGGGTCATCAGGCGCAGATCGCAGCAACTGGCCAGCTCTAGCCCACCGCCGAACGCATGACCGTTGATCGCAGCAATTGTTGGCTTGCCGATCCGCGCCAGGCGGTCAAAGATGCGATGTCCATCACGGACCCAATGGCGCGCGAATTCAGCGGGGCTCAGACCACCCCAAGCGCCAATATCGGCCCCACAACAGAACGCTTTTTCACCCGCGCCCGTCAGAACAAGCGCACGAATAGACACGTCACGCTCGACCTCTGTCAGGCCAGCTTCCAGCGCGTGCAGTATATCTACAGTTAGCGCATTGAGCTTGGCCTCGTTGTCCAAAGTCAGGACGGCGGTTGCACCCTCGATATGAATGCGCAGTTTGTTCAAAGTGTCATCCCCATCGAGCCAACTGCGAATAGCGACTTGGGCATCTGAACCGCGTTTTCCGCGACTTTGACGCGACCGCCTGAAGCTTCGACAATATCGCGCTGCACCTCAATGCCGGGCATGATTTCCGTCGCGACCAGCCCCTGATCCGTCAGGCGAATAACGCAACGCTCGGTTACATAGAGCACATCCTGACCGGTTTCCCGGGCACGGCGGCCCGAGAATGTGACATGTTCGACCTGATCCACCATCTTGGTGAATTTTCCGGGGGCATTCACACGGATACCATCATCCGCCAGATCAATCTTGGCGCCAGCTTCGAACCAGCCCGAGAACACGATCTTTTTGGCCCGCGCGGTGATATCGACAAAACCGCCGCACCCTGCTGTCAAATAGGGCTTCTTACCCAGTTTGGAGACGTTCACATTGCCTTCGACATCAACCTCGAGGAACGAGAGGAACGACATATCGAAGCCGCCGCCCTGGAAATAAATGAACTGCTGTGGGGACGGCACGAAAGCATGTGCGTTGGACGCGCAGCCAAAGGCAAATCCGGTCAATGGGACGCCTCCAACGGCCCCTTGCTCAATCGCCCATGTCACAGCCTGAGGATGCCCCTCTTCCAACAAAACACGCGGGACCATAGCGCTGATTCCAAAGCCCAAGTTGGCGCTCATGCCGCTGCGGAGTTCTTGGGCGGCGCGACGCGCGATGACCTTTTCGACGCCATGCTCAGCCAGTGAAAAGCTGTCCCAAGGGCGCATGATCTGGCCAGAAATCGCAGGATCATAGGACGTTTCAGTCGTTTGCATCTGCTCCGGGTCTTCAACGATCAGGTCGACCAGATGCCCCGGCACGCGCACTTCATGGGGGCGCAGGCTTCCGGCGGCAGTCACACGTTGAACCTGTGCGATCACGATCCCACCGTGGTTGCGGACGCAGATCGCTTGCTCTAGCCCGCCCAAATAAGCGCCTTCATGCTCATAGGTCAGGTTGCCAAACTCATCCGCCGTGGTTGCGCGCAAAACGCAAACGTTCGGGTTGATGTTTGGGAAGTGCAGCCAGGTCTGACCGTCGAACTCTCTCCGGTTCACGATGGGCGTTGCCGCGCCACGCGCATTCATCGCGCACCCTTCGCGGACAGGGTCCACGAAGGTTTCAAGCCCGACTTGCGTCAGAACACCAGGCCGATGCGCTGCGGCCTCGCGATGCATGTCGAACAGAATTCCCGACGGCACGTTATATGCGGCGACCCGATCCTCGACGATCATTTTCCAGATTTCCGGCATCTCAAGGCTGGAAGGGCCCGACGGGTACGATCCGGCAAGAACGCGGCTTAGCAATCCATCCTGCGCCAGATAATCCATGCCCTTCACGCCATACATATCACCGGCGGCTATAGGGTGCAGCGTTGTAATGTTGCGCGGATGCCCTTCAGAGCGAAACCGTTCTCCAAGTGCCTTCAGCACGAGGTCAGGGCACCCGAGCGCAGAGGACGACGACACGGTGACAACCGCATTGTCTGGGATACGAGAAACGGCCTCGGAAACGGAAACAAGCTTGGTCATCAGAAACCGCCATAATCTATGTTGATACGTTCACCCGACGCTGCGGTCTCACGAACGCTCAACGCGATTGACAGCGATTTCACTCCGTCAGGTCCGTCGGCAGCAGGACGGCCTTGTCCCGCCGCTGCGGAGACAAATTCCGAAACGCCTTGAACATAGAGAGAGTGGTCCGAAAACGGAATCTCTTCGCTTCCGGCTTCAGTCACCAGTTTTATTGCCCCAACAGGGCGCTGCGTCATGACGCCATCCGCAAAAATCGAGCCCTTGGTCCCGTGCACTTGCAGGCCCGATCCGGCAAAGGGGTGCGTAAAGCTTTCGTGCGTCGTGACCATCGCCCCCGATGGCATCGTCCACACGGACATGCACGAGTCTTCGACCCCCTGCCCCATCCCAGAGCTGGCCATTTGCGCGACGACGGAAATCGGGTCCTCATTGAGCAGGAACCGCGTGACATCCGCATCATGAACGACGATGTCGGGGATCACGCCGCCGCCGGCACCTGCTGAGTTAATGCGCCACCCCTGTAGGTTCCCGGGCAAATGTACCGCGTGATGTATACGCAGCGAAAGAACGTCGCCGACGCGACCGTCTGCAATGAGATCACGAATAGCACGATGGCTGCCAGAGCATCGCAGGTGGTGATTTGTACCAAAAGTCACGCCAGCCGCTTCGGCTGCGCGCACCATTTCGACAGCTTCCGCTTGCGTCATCCCGAGCGGCTTTTCACATAGAACATGCTTACCAGCCGCGATGGCAGCCATCGCCTGACCATGGTGCTTCTCATTTGTGGAGGAAATGTAGACGGCTTTCACGCCGTCGTCAGACAGCGCCGCGTTCAGGTCTGTGGTTGCATTGGGAATTCCGTGCTCCTTAGCCCATGTTTGCACCCGGTCAGGGGAATTGCTGACGACCCAGGTCACGTCGTTGCTTGCCTGCTGACGCACCGCGTCCAACATATATTGCGAAGCTATAGTGCTCGCTCCGACAAATACCCAATTCATCTGACCTCCCCAAAAAATTGGAACGTTCCAAAAAAATTAGTGGAACGTTCCAAATTTGGCAAGAAAAAACTCTATGCGCGCCTTAAAGTTCAGAAAACATGTCTAAAAACGCGACGTTAGATGCCTCATCCAAAACGATCATAGGGAACCGAAGAGATTCACGGCGTGCCGACACTCTGACTGAGTCGCAGCAATTCGCCGAGCGCCACTTGCATCAATGCGTCAGAGCGACCCCTTCCACGGTCACCCTGTGCATAAGACGTCGAAACCCATGGTAGTCGTTGATCGCCTTGTGCCACGTCGCTCTGTTATCCCAAATGGCGATATCCCCTTCCTGCCAACGCAGACGACATTGGAATTCAGGCTGCTTGCAGTGATCGTAAATCATACCCAGCACCGCGGCAGACTCATCCGCGCTCAAGCCTCTGATTTCGGTCGTGAACACGGGATTGACGAACAACCCTCGCCTACCGCTGAGAGGGTGCGTGATGACCACGGGGTGCAAAGCGTCTTGCGTGGCAGCTTCGGCGTTACCCAAACGGCCGCTTTTTGCGGCTTCTGTGTCCATGATGCTGGCGCCAAAGACATGGCGAGAGGAATGCACCGCCCACAAACCATCTAAGAAACCACGCATCGTGGGCGACAAAGCTTCGTAGGCAGCAGCCATCGACACAAACAGCGTGTCGCCACCCTGGGGCGGAACCTCTAGGGCGTGCAGGATCGAGCCCATAGCAGGCTCCTGATCATAAGAGTGGTCAGTATGCCACCCCTCTCCCACAGCTTCTTTCTGATCCTTCTCTTTCAACACCATGGCAATCTCTGGGTGGCCGACAACCGGTTTGAAAAATCGGTTCACGTTGATTGGGCCGAACCTTCTCGCAAAGGTCAGATGCTCTTGCGGACTAACGCTTTGGCCCCTCAGTGCGATAACGGAATACTCTGCGAAGGCTGACTTAATTGCGTCGAATTGATCTTCACACCGGATGTCCGCCCCGACGATTTCCGCACCCAATCCACCCGTGAGAGGTTTTACTTCCATGCGCCCTCCTCCCTGCTTCGCTCAGCCTAGAAGACGAGACATATCACTTCAATGCAATCGGCTTGGCTTCATACAACTCCAATGGAAGATCGTCCGGATCGCTGAAGAAAGTGAACCGATGGCCGGTATATTCATCGACACGGATGTCTTCGACGAGGACACCTTTCTGTTCCAGACTGTCTTTCAGCGCCTCGATATCATCCACAACAAACGCAAGATGCCGCAGACCTCGCGCTTCGGGGCGAGACGTGCGTTTGGGCGGGTTGGGAAAGGAAAACAGTTCAATCTGAGAACCGTCCGGCAACGCCAAATCCAGCTTCCAAGATTGCCGCTCAGCCCTGAAATTCTCAGCAACAATCCTCAGACCAAGCGTCTCTGAATAAAACGCCTTGGACCGTTCATAGTCCGAACAAATGACTGCAGCATGGTGGATTGCTTTCAGACTGGTCACGGGCCTGTATCCTTATTTAATCAATTAGCTAAGCCGAACTCTTGAGGTATTTCTTCGCTTCATTTTCAAAACTGATCGAGAAAACCAAGAGGCGTTTGGCCAAGTTTGGCAACCGAACAATACAGGAAAACAAAGCAGTATTCATCAAGCGTCTGTGGGCTCAACGTCGTTGTTTTAGGCAACTCGTGCCGGTGGCAGGTCGCGATTCGAGACACACCTTAAATACCAAGCTTCGTGAGCTCTGAGTTGAGCGATTATGCCGCCAAACTAGGCTGTCTACAAACTCGTTTGAAACAAATGAGTGTTGCTCTAAGACAAATTCGAAGCGGTCTTAGTTGCGCCAATTGGGAGTGTCCTCAATGCCGCGCACGGATCGCGCCACTCAAGCAAGCCAAATCTGAACGGGATCTTTGACCGACATGACTGGACCGGCAAAGCGAGATTTTGGAAACATAGTAAAGTTGGCCACCGCCTCTTTCACCTTTCAAAATAGCAATTTAATCGGCGCTCCTATTGCTCCACCGCCCACGGAAGACGAAGGCTGTTTGATAGTTCAGCGCCGTCCAGGCCAAGCGTGACCAACTCTAAGCAGTGTTTATGAAACGTCTAGGTAGCATTCAAAATCGGACCATCTAACAATCTGACCAATTCTCCAAAATAGCCTCCAGAACGCGCCGGACGCGTAGGATCAGATGTAATTGCGACAGCAAGGTTTCGATCAGGATGGGCCGCTATGATTTGGCCCCCATATCCACGTGCCAACTCATAGCCTGAAGGGGACAGAAACCAGCCATAGCCGTAATCCAAACCGGAGAAAGGCGAACGGCCGTGTGGCTTGGTCGATTCCAAGACCCAACGCTCAGGAATGATTTGCCTATTGGCAAAAGCCCCGCGGTCCCGAAGCAGGACCGCGATTTTCAACATCGATCTTGGCGTAATCGCCATCTCATTTCCACCCAAGTAGTAGCCCTGTGGATCCCTCGTCCAAGCAGGTATCTCGATACCAAGCGGTGCACCCAGCCTTTCACGCGTCAGTCTCAATAGGCTTTGTCCGGTTGCAACGGTCAATGCTGCACCAAGCACATGGGTCGATCCGGTAGAATAGAGCATCTGCTGTCCGGGCTCAGCAACCATCGGTCGTGTCAACGCGTCTGCGATCCAGTTGGGAGAGTTGATCCATTCTCCGTAGTTGCTGCCCGAAGTTCTTTCGAGCCCTGCGCGCAGCGTCACCAGATCCTCCATCGTAATGCTTTCGGAACCGGCTGTCGTATTAGCGGGCAAAAGCCGTGGAGCGACCTCCTGCAAGGTGGATTCTACAGATGGAATTTCCTGCCGGTTAATCGCTGTCCCCAGCAACAAAGCCACGATGCTTTTCGAACAAGACTTAATATTGGCCGGCCTATCCAGGCCTGCACCCTGATGGGCCTGCGCGAAAATGACATCGTCGCCGCGTTGAATTTGAAGTGAATGCAACTGCGGAAGACCGCTGATTGCATCATTCAGCGCCACCGTTCGTCCCCGCGCAATATACGGAGCACAAATTGCGGTTGCGGTAACCAACAGGAGCTTTCGACGTGTGATCATGGCCTTCATTTGGAAGCAAATCTCGGAATGTCCAGACACCTACGCAACATCCCAAGATTTATTGTCCAAGATGTAAGAAAGCTTCCACAACGAAAAGTGGGATTTGAGGCAACGGGAGGCTTCGTTCGTACAATTGACCAGCATCCTTGCGTTTACGAATTGTGTTAGACTGACCCCGAGGACATTCTAGCAGGAGATCTCCCGTTGCTAACGAATTCACTCCGTCTCGCACTCTCGGTCATAACAATCGCCATGTCGGTGGGTACCCTACCGGACCGCGCCAATGCGATAACGCAAGATGTTCCAGCGTGGCTACAAAAGCACGTCGGTACAGGTGAGGGGCAAATCGCGCCAATCGTTTTGGAAAGGGCACGAGCGCTTTACATCAAGAAACTACGCCGAGGCGAAGTCAGGAACCCTTGCTACCTTGCCAAGGATGCGACCCGCCCCAGCACTGCAAGTAACGGCAATCCGGGCAAGCGTTTTTTTGTCATCTGCGAGTCACAAAAGTCCTTCCGAGCGGTTTCGTCCGGCTATGGCAATGGCAGAAAACTCCTGCGCGCCAATTTTTCGAATGGCCGACAATGTGCGAAGAACTTCAGCAATGCAGAGGGCTCTAAACTAACCGCCGGAGGTGCCTATGTGACGGCTGAAACCCGCACGTCCTTCAAAGGTTATCACAGTCATTCCGGCAAAACGCAGCCTTTCTACCGCACGTTTCTTTTGTTTGATGGTGAAGGAGAAACGAGCAATGCTCGCGAGCGCGCCATCGGAGGCCATCCGGCTGTCTTCCTGAAGTGGCAGTGTAGGTTCAAAAAACCTAGAAGCACTCATGCAGACAACGACGGTTATGTCCCATACGGAAAACTTGTGAACTACACTGGTGGTCGTAGCAATGGTTGCACAACCTGGTCACAATCCGCCTCAAAAGAGATTTTGGCGCTTGTAGAAGGGAACCCGACGACCCTCTACATCTACCCAGAATCCAAAGACATAAACGCTGTCACCAAAGCGTTAAAAAAGGGAAAATCACTTTCTCGAGCTGGAGTTTATTGGAACGCAGCTTGCCTAAAAGCGATTGGCGCACCAAAGTTTTGGCCCAAAAGTAGCCTCCAACCTATCATAAATAGTTGGAGAGCATCCTTGCCTAAACAGCCACCACTGGAATTGCCGATTTGCAAGTAAACTGCAAAGCAGACCGTTGGCGCGCTACCCTTCAAGCCTTTCTGCTGTGGGCTCGATGTTGACTTTCAGTGAGTTTCACTCAATGTCTGCTTTGCGGACAAAGCCGTCTTAGGCCGGCGCTGCAGATTTCGCATTTCCACCGACAACCCACAAACACAACACCGCAAGCAAAACCTCTATCGCAAATGCGGCAAGAATGTTATCGGATGGCCAACCATCGAGGACGAAACTGATTGTTCTGCCCACGGCGAAAGCTGAGAAAACCGTAGCCCCAAGCAAGGCTGAGGCCTGGACCAACTTTTGGTAAAATGCTCCGCCTAAAATGATCAGGCCAAGTACCGAGAGGTTGGCAGCAGGTGCACGCAACTCACTCATCAGGTTTGGCTGCGGCGAGAGTACGATGCCGTAGTTGGCGTAGAAAGACTGTGGGTCCAGAGTGATGGCCAGACCTACGGCGAATGCAGTTAATCCGGACATGCCCAAGATAAGTCTGCCTCTAATTTCAAGTTTCATGTTTGTCTCCAATGTCCCTTGGCCTGGCTTATGCGGCTTTGGTCCACGCGCCAGACATTTCAGCTTTGTTTGCGAAGTCGGCGAAGTCGCGTGGCGCGCGTCCAAGCGCACGCTGGACCCCGTCCGCGAGGTTCGCATTGCGCCCGTCCAGCGTTTCACGCGCGATGTCCGTAATCACATCAGCCATCATCTCGCCATTCGCATGCGCGATTTCCGCGTGGAAGTCTTCGAATGAAATTGGCAGGTATTGCACAGTCCTGCCCATGGCGCGCGAAATCTCTGCGGCCATGTCGGCAAACGTCATGAGACGTGGTCCCGTGACCTCGTACAGTTCGCCATCGTGTCCTTCTTCTGTCAAAGCAGCTACGGCAACATCGGCGATGTCGTCCACGTCGATGATTGGTTCGCGTACATCGCCGGCGGGCATCGGCAAGACACCTGCCATGACCGGACCAAGCAATGCCCCTTCAGAGAAGTTTTGCGCAAACCATGCAGCACGAACGATAGTGAACGGAACTCCGGAATTGCGTACGACGGCTTCCGCTCGTTCCGCATGCAACTCGCCACGCCCGGTTAGCAGCACAAGACGCCGTAGTCCCTTTTCACGAGCCAATGCTGTGAACGCTTCGACTTGCTCAACCGCGCCTGGAAAAGCGATGTCAGGAAAGTAAGAAATATAAGCAGACGAGACGCCTTCCAGGATTGCGGGCCAGCTCTGCGGTTGGTCCCAGTCAAATGGCGTTTCACTGTTCCGCGATGCGCGCCGGACTGCCTGCCCTTTTTTTTCCAGACGTGTCGCGATCCGCGATCCGGTTTTGCCTGTTGCGCCAAGTACAAGAATGGGCTGCTGTATCATTGGTCATCTCCATGAGTTCACTTGATGGCCCGAAATTAGGCAATAAATAGAGATGTTCTATTCTTCAGAATCCGGAATTCTTATTCGATCGTCCAAAGTAAATAGACGAAGAGCTAAATTTCAGCCAAGGTTCCCACATGAACAAGGTTGAACCGCATGTCCCTGACCCAGATGCACTGGCACAGCCGATCGGCGATCCGCTGGGGGAAATCCTTCATTTACTTAAATTGACAGGTACATTCTATTGCCAGTCTCGCTTGACTGCACCGTGGGGAGTATCGATACCGGGATTTCCCGGCGTACTGAGCTTTGCGGTCATCACACACGGGCGGTGCTTGATGAAGGTCGGTGACGATGACCCGTTCGAGGTCGAAAAAGGCGATCTGGTCTTGATGACCAACGGAGCACCGGTCGGTTTCTTTAGCTCAGAAGACACGCCGCTTTTGTCGCTGGAGGAATTGCCCATTCGCAAGGTAACCGAGCTTTATGAAACACTGGAAAACGGCGGCGGCGGCGCGGAGACGGGCATCATGTACGGCTTGGTCCGAATAGATCACGCCGCCAGTGATATGTTGATGTGCTTGCTTCCGGATGTACTCAAAATCGACCCTTGGGAGGAGGACGCCGGAAGCTGGTTACAGGCAACTTTGCAATTCATCGCAAAAGAGGCGCGGGAATTGAGACCGGGCGGCGAAACCGTGATCACGCGACTGGCCGATGTGGTTGTCATTGAGGCCATTCGTCGTTGGCTGAACAGCGCACCCGATGCAGATCGAGGCTGGTTAAAAGCTGCGCGAGACCCGCAGATCGGGCGCACGATAGTCGCAATTCACCGTACGCCTGCTGCGGCTTGGACAGTCGAGTCTCTCGCGGAGGTTGCTGGTATGTCCAGATCCGCTTTCGCGGCACGGTTCACTGAGTTGGTAGGCGTTCCAGCAATCCAGTATCTTGCAACGTGGCGTATGCACCTGGCCAGTGAAAGGTTGGTGTCCACCCATCAACCTATCTCGCAGATTGCTTCTGACATCGGATACTTGTCAGAGCCTGCGTTCAACAAAGCCTTCAAACGGGTATTTGGCGCACCACCGGGAAAAATCAGGAAGAACAGAGTTCACTCCGTATCCAGACGAAACTTGAGAAACTGAGCATCTTCGTATTCGATCTCGCCGATGTGTTTGGCACCGAGTTTCCGGAGTGCACCCAGGTTTTTTCTACTTGGTGGCAGCAGAAACGTGACAAAGGGGATACGTTTGTCAGCGATCGCAATGTCGATTGCCATTTTGGAAATCCGTTTCCCAAGTCCAAAGGCGTCGGGCCGCAAAACCAACCCAAAATCCCACTCGGCACCTTCTTTTTGAAAGCCCCCCCAACGGTGCTGTCAGACGAATTCGAACCAGTCTCAGTTTGCCGCGGGAACCGTGAACCTATCCGGAACAAAGTTGACGCCACTCGGCAAGAGCGGCGCTGCGTGTCAACTTGAAGGTGTCTCGGCTGGTGAGCGATCGTTCCTGATTGAAGTGATTGTAGACGGAGGAATGAACGGAGGCGAATTTCTGTAAACTTCGCATGCGCCTGAAACGTTGCATCGCGCGTTCGCGTCGTCGGAAAGGCAGGTGCGAGTTCTCGACGCGGTTGTTGAGCCACCTGCCCGTCCTTTGTTTTTCGAGCGCACCCAGTTCTCTGAGCGCGGCTCTGTATGAGGCAAAGCGATCCGTGACGACGGTTTCCGCTTTGCCGTGTCGCTTCATTAACTTCTTGAGGAATTTCAGTGCTGCAGCTTTGTTTCGGCGTTTGGTGACAACGGCTTCCAGCACCTCGCCTTCGTGATCAACAGCCCGCCAAAGACAATGCCGCTTGCCATTTACATTCACGAAAACTTCGTCCACGTGCCACTTCCATTTGGAGAACGCGCGCAGTTGCTGAACACGCTTCCGTCTGATCTCAGCAGCAAACATCGGCCCGAACCTGTTCCACCAATATCGGACAGTTTCGTGGCTCACGTCGATGCCTCGCTCGTGCAACAGATCTTCGACATTCCGAAGCGAGAGCGGGAAACGGACGTACAGCATCACCGCAAGGCGGATGATCTCTGGGCTGGTTTTAAAGTACTTGAAAGAGGCAGGCTTGGTCATGGACAAAAGCTACGCAACCGCCCTGCCCCGCTCAAGCAATGTTAATCTGACAAGACCCTTGAAAGAGGCCAGATTGGTCATGGGCAAAAGCTACGCAACAACCCTAACTCGCTCAACCAAAGTTCTTCTGACAAGACCGAATACAGTTCTATCCGCTGCACCCTCAGTTGAACCGGGTGGCATCCCCGGAGCAACACTATGGTGGGATGGCTTCACAATCTCCACGAATGTATCTGACGCTGAAGCAGAAGCGACATTCGCTGCACTGGCAAGCGCGTTGACGCCGGAAATGGTCGCGGCCAACAACGACGACGCTGTTTGGTTGCTCGAAGGATTTACGCCTGGCCCAGCGGCAGCTGGTGTTGCGGCAACTGTTCAAGGCGGGGCGCAACCGTACCCGATGCTTCCTCAGATCGGATTGCTGCACGCTGCATTGGGTTCCGAGCTGTCGGACTTCCTAAAAGGTGACGAAAGCGCCGAGAAGGCGCTTGCCGATGTTGAGGCTGCATACAGGACAGCGGCGAAAGAAGCGGGCTTCCTTCAGTAACTCCCCTGATCGAGCGCGCGAGGGGGGTACTTGTAAGCCCCCCTCAACCTAACACCCACCGACGGGGACATTTGACATGAAGCATCGCACATTCTTCTGGTTCATCCTGCCAACTCTTTCAGCAATGATTTTGTTCATCGCTCTGCCAATTGTTTCTGTCTTTATCCAATCGCTTTTCGTTCAACACGAACAGGTTCTGGTTGTTTCGGAAAGTTGTGGACCTTTTGGATGCAAGGAGTCCACCTCGGTCGATCTTGAGGCGACACAGAAACTTCGTGATGAAGCACCTTTAGGCAAGTTCAATGGATTGGGTACCTATACAAACCGCTCGCACTTGGCCTTTGCCGAAATTGGCGAGGCTTGGGCAAACACCGAGACAATGGGCGAGTTCTGGCGAGAGCTGGGTGACCTGCCATTTTATAATGCTCTCACCTTTACCCTAGCTTACACGTTCATAGTAACGCCGATGGTCCTGATCCTCGGTATGGCCGTAGCGGTGGGTGTGAACACCCTGCCGCGCAAGCTCAAGGGCGCAGCGATCTTTGTCTCACTCTTGCCCTTCCTTGTCACACCGCTGGTCGGCTCGCTGATCCTGTTCTGGATGGTGGATGGCGACGGTGTCATCGGCGCAACCATTCAAAACATCTTCAATGACCCGAACCTCAGCTTGAAAGCTTCCACCGGTCTCATGTGGTTCATGCTTATGGTATATGGTGTCTGGCACACTTTGCCTTTCAGTTTCATCACATTTTATGCCGGGTTACAAACGGTTCCCGCGGACACAATGGAGGCCGCGCAGATCGACGGAGCCTCGAAGTGGCAACGCTTGGTCTACGTCGTGGTGCCACATCTGATGCCACTCGTGACCTTCGTGACACTGATGCTGATCATGGACAATTTGCGGGTGTTTGAACCGATCGTGAGTTTCTCTGCCGAGGCCCACGCCCGGTCACTGAGCTGGATTATCTTTAACGACCTGCGCGAAAGCGGCAACCCACTCTACGGTTCAGCCGGGGCAACGTCTTTGATCACAATCTTCTTGGTTGTCATCCTGATGATGCCGGTACTCGTTCGCACTTGGCGCGATTTCACACGCAAATCTCACTGAGGACAAGATCATGGCGAGAAAAGCAGAAACACGCATGACCCCACTGAAACTGTTCTCCTTCACGATGGTAGGGTTATGGCTGCTTATCGCAGCGTTCCCCTTCCTTTGGACCTTCTGGGGAAGTTTCAAGGTGCAAGCCGATTTCCTGTCCAAAGCGGATTGGATGAACGCCGTGCGAGGGACCAACACACTCGAACAAACCGGCAGCACATTCACTGGACAAGGCTATTACGGCGCGTGGGTGACGGAAGATTTTTGGTTCAACTTTAAGAACACCAGCATTGTCGTGTTCTTTACAGTCGTCATTTCCCTGACGTTCGGCACGCTTGGAGGCTATGCCCTGGCGCGCTCGGGTTTTCGGTATGCATTTTGGATTCTCATGGCCGCACTCGTGTTTCGTGCCATGCCACATATAACATTGGTTTCGGGTTATCTGTTGTGGTTCTTCGAATGGAATGTCTGGGGCATATTACCGACTACAATCATAGTGTTGGTGGCAATAAATCAACCCTTTACCCTTTGGATGTTGCATTCGTTTTTCAAGAACATCCCTAAAGACATGGACGAGAGTGCCATGGTCGACGGTTGTACACGTTTTCAGGCCTTCAGACACGTGATTGTTCCCGTAATGTGGCCTGGTGTAATCACCACCGGTTTGTTCAGCTTTCTGCTGGCGTATAATGATTTCACCGTCGCCGTGATGCTTCTCAGCGAAGAGAACGAGACAATAATCCCCGCAATCAACAGCTTCATGGGGACCACTCAAGTCGAAGGCAAGGTAATGTATGCGGTTGCCGCCGTGGTATCCGCAACAGCACCGCTGTTTGTCCTGATCCTATTCTTCCAGCGCCAAATCGTAAGCGGTCTGACCGCTGGAGCAGTCAAAGGCTAATACTATGAACGACGCTAGTCCCGTCTCAGACATACACACGCGAAACAAGGCGATCTTGGAGCCTCTTCGAAATGCGATGGTCAATTTTGAACTAAGTAACGTTCGCTCGGCCATTGCCGATATCTTTACGGCAGATGCGGTCATACACATGCCGCACCCGTTTGGTGATTTTTGCGGCCCGACGGACTTTTTCGACGCCTGCTATGTGCCACTTTTCGAAGCAATGCCCGACCTTGAGCGTCGAGATTGGATTGTAATGGCAGGCCGGACCGAGCGGGGGGATGATTGGGTCGGATGCGGCGGCCACTACGTTGGCACCTTTGTAGGGCCGTGGTTGGACATTCCGCCAACCGGGCACCTGACACATATGCGTTTTCACGAGTTCTATCGGATTGTGAACGACAAAGTTGTCGAAATTCAAACCCTTTGGGACATTCCGGAAGTGATGATGCAAGCCCAGGCTTGGCCGATGGCACCGTCATTGGGGCTAGAGTTTTGCATACCGGGCCCCGCCACAAACGACGGCATCATACCCGGACCGTGGGACGAAGTGAAGGCGAACGCATCCTGCGACCACATCGTTACAATGCTGAAGCATATGAAAAAACACCCGAGTCAGGGCGGCCCCGAAAAGATGGAAATGCCGCGTTTCTGGAGCGAACGCGTCAACTGGTACGGCCCGGCCGGAATTGGCACAGGCCGAGGCATCGCTGGTTTCCGCAATTGGCATCAGATCCCATTTCTGAATGGGATGCCGGATCGCGGCCGATACGTAGATGAAATAACCTATCACTTCTTCGGTGACGGCAACTATGCAGCCGTGACCGGGTGGCCGAATATGATCCAAACCGTGACCAACGATGGGTGGATGGGTATTGCACCCACGGGTAAACGCATCACCATGAAATCATTGGATTTCTGGCGCCTGGAACACAATAAGATTCGGGAAAACTGGGTCATGGTTGACCTTCTGGATGCCTATCAACAACTCGGCGTGGACGTTTTTGCGCGATTGCGTGAATTCAACAAGGTGCGCGTTCCGGGTCGACTATCCTTCCCGATTGGAGACGCTTGATGCCGTCATACCAAGGACATTAGACATGAACGGTTTTGACCCAAAGTTTGTCGATTTGCCCGACTATATCATCAGCATCACGAAAGAACTGTGGGAAGACCGCCGCATCGCCAAACTGCACGACTATTACGCCCCAGATATTGTCGTTCGCTCGCCCGCGTCGGTTGTTGTAGGCAACAAGGACGTGATCGCAGCGACTATGGCGACGCTTTCAGAGTTTCCAGACCGCAAGTTGCTGGGCGAAGATGTGATTTGGTGTGGTACGCCAGAAGACGGAATGCTGTCATCTCACAGGCTTTTGTCGACGGCGACGCATACGCATCCCGGCGTTTACGGCGCACCCACGGACAAACAACTTCAATACAGGATCATCGCCGATTGCCACGTCATCAACAACCAGATCAACGACGAATGGCTTATTCGCGATCAAGGCGCAATTGTGCGACAATTGGGTCTGAACCCGAAAGAATACGCACGCGGTTTGATTGAACGAGAAGGCGGACCGAGCAAATGCGTCCAGCCCTACTCTCCAGCGAATGATATCAGTGGTCCGTATTCCGGGACAGGCAATAGCAATATCTGGGGCACGCGATTGGCGAACTTGCTTGAACGTTTGATGCACGCCGAATTCGAAGCAATCCCCGAAGAATATGAACGTGCCGCGCAGTTGGAGTATCCAGGTGGGGCAGCAGCTGTTAGCTTTGACGGTGCAGATCAATTTTGGATGGGATTGCGGGCCAGCTTCCCAACGGCTGAATTCAAGATACACCATATAATTGGTCGTGATGATCCCGCGATGCCACCTCGTGCCGCCGTTCGCTGGACGCTTCACGGAATACACGAAGGATATGGCGCATTTGGTGAGCCGACAGGTGCCGAGGTTTTCGTCCTGGGAGCAACCCACGCCGAATACGGTGAATTGGTTACAGGAAAACCAAAGCTTCGTCGTGAGTGGACCCTTTACGACGAAACAGCCATATGGAAACAGATCCTATTGCAACCGAAAGTAGGGTGTCATTGAGCGTTCAAGACAATGTTGAATGTCGCCAGTGCCTGCGGTGTCTTTGCAAATTCGTATATCTCCAAAGTAATAGTCGTATCACCGGCAACACATTTCGGGCCGGCGAAATCAAAAGTGCAAAAACGTCAAAAATCTACGTTCGACGCCGCATCCCGATTGATGCTCTCGCTCCAAGAAACCCGAGTCGTCTCAGAATTGCGCCGGGTTTAGATCTGGTTTCTGAAATCCGTCATTGGGCGCAGTGCCACGAGATCACACTCTATTGCGCATTGCGACAATAGTGGACGGACTGTCAAATGGCATGCTTTGCGACCACCGGATGTTCTGCGCCACGATAACACAGTACGAACATCGCAGTGGGGGTGTTATGTGAACCGCCTTCTGGTTGAGCGCACCACCCATCACCGCTTGTCGCGAACCACCCCACAAGTCTTCTGCCCATTCGGCCCGCAGAGTTGCCGTGACTTTCATCCAAAGCGGGCATTCGAAGACTCTACACCCGCCGTTCGGGCAGAATGCGGAAAACGGCGGGATTGAGCCCATACCGCCCAAGATGCCGCACTATGGCGAAGGTCTGCTTTTGCGCTTGGTCGGCTTCATTATGCTTCCGCGTGCTTATGGTCGGTCATTTCCCGACGCTCAGCCAAGGCTTGGCGCACAATTTGGAAGGCAGACGACAGAAAAAGCCCGGCCATGACGGTTGCCACGACAAGATCAGGCCAACCTGTTGCCGTGCCCCAGACGCCAAGTGCTGCAAACATCACAGCCACGTTCCCAATCGCGTCATTGCGCGAACACAGCCAAACTGACCGAACATTGGCATCACCATCTTTGTAGCGGACCAAAAGCAAGACGCTTGCTAGATTGGTAAGCAACGCAAGAAAGCCAACGCCCCCCATGATCTCTGCAGTTGGAACGCCAACATAGAAGACGCGATAGACAGTCGATCCGAACACCCAAAGGCCCATCATCAGAAGGCTGATGCCTTTGAACAGCGCTGCATTCGTTCTTGCGCGGAGAGAGGCCCCGATAACAGCAAGCGAAATTCCGTAGGTGAGCGCATCGCCTGCGAAGTCGAGTGCGTCTGCCTGCAGCGCTTGGGATTTGGCCAAATGACCCGCTGTCATCTCGACGAAGAACATCGTCGCGTTGAGCGCGATCACGATCCAGAGTCGTCTTTTGTAGTCATCTGAAACACCGTCAAACTTGGCGTCATGTCCGCAGCAACCAGCCATGGGAATCCTCTTTCATCTTTAGTTGTTCATACTGTAATGTCTCTAGCAACTAGAGGTTCAAGAGGTTTCTTCATGTTTTCCATTGGCGAGCTTTCTAAGCGCACAAAGGTCAAAGTTCCGACCATCCGGTACTACGAGGAAATGGGACTACTACCCGAGGCAGAGCGCACGTCAGGCAACCAAAGACGATACGATCAAGCTGGGTTAGAGCGGCTGAGCTTCATTCGCCACGCGCGTGATCTTGGGTTTTCAATTGAAGCAATTTCTTCGCTGATCGAATTGCAAGAGCACCCCGACCGGTCGTGCGAGGCTGCGACGGATATCGCAACATCTCAACTTGAAGAGGTCCGCGCCAAGATCAAACGCCTCCGAACACTTGAAAAGGAACTCAGCCGGATATCAAAGGGCTGCAATGGTGAAGGCGTTTCCGAAGACTGCTACGTATTAGCATCGTTGGCCGACCATGACTTGTGCGACCGAGACCACTAAACCACCGAGAAAGCGGACATTTGACCGCCAAAAGTCAACGGCAGCTTAGTCCGCAGAGCGGTCATTCGGGGTGAGGCGATCAGTGTCTGCTGTGCGGACAAACCGGACTTGTGCGATTGCGGCAATTGCTGACGCGGCATTGATTTGCTGTCGCAGCACATTCATCGCTGCGTTGCAGCTGTTGTCGCCAGACCGGTCATTCAAAGCTATGATGATGCGATACTATCAAACTGTAGTTTCGAGGCACATAGGATCAGCAACTTAGACGCCGAACAAAGCCAACGTTTGCGTTGTCGCAGGCAGTGCAGCAGGACAGGCCATGCGGGCCTTCAGCCAGTAAGAAAATTCTCGTTGTGGCTCATGCAGGTGGCGGGGAAGAGGGAGTAATTCGCGGTCGTGGAATTTTTCATTAAGTTGAGATATTGCAGAGATTGGATCTTTGGTTCTTGCTTCGTGTTTGAATTGATCGGGAACGAAGCACCAATAGTGCTTCTATTTGTTGTTATGCTTTTTTGACGAGCGTATTCTTGTTTTTCTGACAGGAAATTAACGTTACTGCCGAACGCGATAGCCGGAAGCAATGATCTTGTTTATCAGAACAGCGGCGGCCTGGTGCATGTCCTTTTCATCGTTATTGCCGACCGCTGTTTCGTGGACAGCAGCTGCGTCATGCAGAACTCCCACAATTTCATGTTCGGGCAGAAGCTCACGATCTTTAATTGCAAGCAAAAGCGCTTCACAAATTGAGAGTGCGGCCATTCCTGAGTGGTCTTGCCGGTCAGCCATGGTAGACGTCCTTTTTTAACAGGCGTCCAAGCAAGGAAGCGCCACAATGAATTGCATCATACTGGCATAGATTGCTGTATACTTAACTGATCGAAAGCAGTCTTGGCGTCGGATAGTTTCGCGGGCTGCTCATCGATGAAGGAAGAACACTTGCGCACTATCAAAAACAGTCCACTCACCCGAAAGCTTTCAAACTTCGTCGCTCTGACTGAGGTTGAACTTGCGGCATTGGCACGCCTGCACAAGCGTCGCAGAACCTTTGAAGCCGGACGTGACCTTGTGCATCAAGGGCAATCAGAGCAGGCTGCCTACATTCTGGCCTCGGGCTGGGTTTGTTCCTACAAAACCCAGACTGACGGGTCGCGTCAGATCGTCGATTTCCAAATACCGGGTGACTTTCTGGGCTTGCGAAGCGTTCTGCTGCACACCTCGGATCACAGCATAGAACCAATCATGGAAATCCAAGCCATTGAAGTAGTAGTGGATGATCTCCTGGAAGCATTTGCGCAGACGCCCCGGCTGGCGACAGCAATTCTTTGGGCAGTCTCCCGAGATGAAGCGATGGTGGTTGAGCACCTGGTCAACATAGGACGGCGCGATGCGGGTGAGCGCATGGCGCATTTTCTTTTGGAACTTGGTGTGAGGCTGACTCAGGTCGGGATGGCAAACAAGACGGGATACACTTGCCCCCTGACACAATACCACCTTGCCGATGCGCTGGGACTGAGTGCCGTGCATGTTAATCGTGTCCTACGGCAACTGCGGGAGAAGGGGTTGGTTACTTTTCAATCCGGGCAAGTGGTATTTGATGATTATGAAGGACTGGTGACGTTGGCCGGTTTTGACCCCACTTATCTGGATCAGGCCGGGCCACTGTTGAAGCAATAAGTTCACCCCTACAGCGATGCCGGGATTTTGATGATCGTTGCCTGTTAGAGACGGAATTCGCTTCGGCAGATTTGGGATTTCACTGAAAAAGAAGCGCAAGATAAATACAGTCCGATTGCGGTACTGGATTTCCTGCGCTTCTTAAATACTCGTTAAGAACACGCTAGCAAATATCCCGCCAACACACATCACGTTGCCGGAATCCAAACATCGTTGCACTGACGCAGGTTAGTTCGTTTTCGGCGTCACCTGATCCTCGGACACCAAATGCATTTAAGATTCCAATAAAATCTCAGGTCATTGGCCGCCGACTAACATCGATCAGCGCGCGCCTGCCATTTGCACATTATTCTAAATTACAACGCCAGTACTACCGCGGCGCTTACGAGCGTGTACCGCGGCAGACTGCGCGGGGAAGATCCAACAAACTAAATGGAGGACAAAGGTGAGCACAAGATCGTCCAGTTCTTTGGTGACGTTTTCAAATCCGTTCTCTTTGTCCGGCTACCCGGATGTACTTCCTGCAGGCGAGTATGAAGTAGTTGTCGAAGAAGAGCTACTGCAGGGCCTGAGTTTCGAAGCATATCGCAGAACCGGAACCTACCTGACAGTTCGGGGCAAAGGCAGCAAGCCAGGCCGCACGGAAATGCGCCCAATTGACCCAGAAGATTTTGAACTGGCGCTCAAGCACGACCAGACCTTGGCCACATCTAACAATGACAGCGATGCGGCGCTTTCCCCGCAGGAGGAATAGATTATGAACACGCCCGAATGGCTTAAACCCGGAATCTACGGTGCTCTGATCGGCGGGGTTTTCGTAGGCGTCGTTGGATTTTCATGGGGTGGATGGATGACCGGCGGTAGCGCGGACAAGATGGCCAACGCCATGTCCCGCGATAATGTAATCGCTGCGTTGGTTCCGGTCTGCGTCGACATGGCGAGAACTGACGCCCAACGCGCCGAAAAAATAACGACGATCAAAGAGGCTTCTTCTTTCAAGCAGAAGGATGCCGTCATGGCGGCTGGCTGGGCAACGGTGCCGGGATCCCAAACTCCTAACAAAGACCTGGCGCAGGCCTGTATCGAGGGGCTGAACCTGGATGGATCGTAACTCAATCACTCAACATTCGGACAACGCCGTTTGCATCAGGGCAAATCGAAAAAATCAGTACCGGTTTTGCGCTCACTTAATGGCTGCGTTGTTTGTTGTCGTCTTCAGCAGTTTGGCGGGCTCCTTTATCTCATCAAGTCCCGCATCGGCCGAAACAAATTCGATCCCGGATAACGCGCATCCCAAAAAGTATGGCGACGGTTGGGAATGCGATTTGTCCTATCGGTTGAAAGGCGAAGAATGCGTGGCCATTGTCGTGCCGGGAAATGCCTACCCCACAAACAGAACCTATGGCTCAGGGTGGGCATGTATGCATGGCTTTGTTGAAGTTGGCGGCACCTCATGCACTGAAGTGATTGTGCCTGAGGGTGGATATCTCGATCCATCAGGTGAGAGGTGGCGGTGCCTGCGTGGATACACAAGAGTAGACGATAGCTGCCAGAAAATCGTGGTGCCGGATAATGCTTACCTAACGAATAGCACTTATGGATCTGCATGGCGTTGCAACCGTGGCTACGAAAAAGACGGAGAAGCATGCGTGGCAGTAGCGGTGCCGGAAAACGCTTTTCTGAACGCATCAACCAGCGGGCGTCCCTGGACGTGCGAGCGTGGGTATTTTGAGCGCGACGGACAGTGCGATGCCGTGTTTGTGCCTGAAAATGCTTTCTACGATGACGCGATCCATGGAGTTGGATGGAAATGCGAACGTGGTTACGAGGCGTCCGGTGATCGCTGCAATGCAATCGAGTTACCAGAAAATGCCCATATCGACCGATCCGGTAATAGGTGGGAATGCCACAGAAATTATCATCAGTCAGAAGGTCAGTGTGTTCTGAACAATTGAGGTTTTAGGCAGAGAGCCCATTTTTCCAAACTTCACAATTTGTGCCCGTTCTTACCAAGGACGCGCGTTTCACACTCTAAAAAGGAACAAATATGAAACCCGTACCCATTGCGTCGGATGCCAAGCAGTTCATTGCCAGCGATGCGCAAAAGCTGGCGCCTGAACAAGCAGTTTTTCCAGAGCTTCACCGCAAGACACTCGTGACAGATACACCGACTGCAATTGTGTATTGCGAAGGAAACTTCGCAAAGATCGATGGCAAGACGGCTAATGGTCTGGTTCGACATTCACAGGCCTATCGCGTTCTTTCGGTGATCGACAGCACGTATGGCGGTTGTGACAGTGGCAAAGTGCTTGATAATTTCGCAAATCAGGTTCCCATCTTCGATGATCTTGATGCCGCCGTCGCTAATGAAGCTACGATCCCCGACACTTTTATTTACGGAATGGCGCCGGCCAGCGGCAGAATGTCCCTTGAGGATCGCGAAGTTGTTGTGGATGCGATAACGCTCGGAATGAACATCGTGAGTGGACTGCATGAATTTCTTAGTGATGATAAAGAGCTCGCCGGATTTGCCAAAATTCACGATGTCACGATACGCGACATTCGCAAGCCGCGGCCCAATCCCGACCTGCGCCTGTTAGATGGCAGTATTGGAGACGTCCAGGCGATCCGCATCGCGGTGTTCGGCACCGATTGTGCAATTGGAAAGCGTACAACCGCGACAATCCTGACATGTGCCCTTAACGCGCATGGGATCAAAACAGTTTTGGTCGGTACCGGCCAGACAGGATTGATGCAGGGCGCCAAGTATGGTGTCGCGATGGATTCGGTGCCGCCGCAATTTTGCTGTGGCGAGCTTGAGCGCGCTGTTGTTGCAGCATCTGAAGATGAACACCCGGATGTCATAGTGATCGAGGGCCAGGGCGCGCTAAGCCATCCGGCCTTTTGCACATCAGCATTCATTCTGCGAGGCAGTCAGCCACATGCAGTTATTCTTCAACACGCGCCTAAACGAAAACGTCGATGTGATTTCCCCAACATGACTATGCCCGACCCTTGCGATGAAATCACCCTGATCGAGGCTTTTGCGAACACAGAGGTAATTGGCATGACGATCAACCATGAAGGAATGAATGATGTTGAGATTTCAAAGGCCATCACAGATTATAACTGCAAATTGTACCTCCCGGTCACTGACGCTCTGAACCGTCCTTCATCAAACTTGGTGAACATGGTTCTTTCTGCCTTTCCGCGTTTGCAGCACGTACCTGTAACGACGATTGAATGAGCAAGCTGCGTATCGACATTGATCTGAGCAAAATTCTTTACAACACACGGTTCCTTGTCGATCGCCTTAGACCCCGTGGAATTACGGTTACAGGCGTGACAAAAGCCGTGTGCGGTCACCCTGAGATTGCGAATGCTATGCTTGAAGGCGGCGCGACAGGGCTGGCGGACGCGCGGATCAGCAATATCATGCGTATGCGCGATGCTGGAATCTCGTGCTCCATATCCTTGATCCGAACACCCATGCTGAGCCAGGTCGCGCAAGTTGTTGATTACTGCGATGTAAGCTTCAACACAGAGATGGACATTATCGCAAGCCTGGCCATGAGTGCGATGGGAAAGAACATTACTCACAACATTATCCTGATGGTGGAAATGGGGGATATGCGGGAAGGAATCCCGCCTGAACACCTTGAAAGCACTGTGTTTCAAATTCTTAGAATGGAAGGTATTTCTCTGAAGGGGATTGGCGCAAATTTTGCCTGTCTGGGTCATGTGGCACCCTCTGCAGAAGCAATGGCATTGCTTTCGTCGCTTGCCATCGACACCGAGCGCGCGTTTGGACCCGCTCTTGAAACAGTGTCAGGCGGCGGCTCCGCCAGTTTGCCATGGGCGCTTGGCAAGGGTGCGACCGGAAAGATCAACAACCTGCGTCTGGGTGAGGCTATCCTGTTGGGTACCGATCCCGTATCGGGGCACGCGATCGGCGGGCTTTACACAGATGCTTTTACGCTTTGGGCGGAAGTGATCGAAACGAAAGCCAAATCAAATCCAAATCCCTTGCAAATGAATTATCCTATACCTTCAATGCAGTGTGTGACTTTAGACAGTCCTTCGAATACTCGGTCGATCCTTGCGATTGGACTCCAGGACACCGATGCGGCGGGTCTAATATTCCCTGCTGGCGTCACGTTCGTCGGAGCCACCAGTGATCATATCGTTGTTGAAAACACCAGTTGTCTGCTTCGCCCTGGTGGCGAGGTGAAGCTGAAATTGAACTATAGCGCGCTCTCGCGCGGCATGGCTGCACCCGATGTAGCAAAAGTCTTCCATGGTGATGGCGCATTGGTTGACTGCACCGCAGCGAACACTGATCGCCCATATTCGAAGCGAAAGTAGCGCGCCAGGGTTGCCGCCGCCTCGGTTCTGCTTCAGCCACCCGTCTTATTCTACGGCTTTACGTAGTAAATTGGGCCACCAATACCTATATTGGTGGTATCCGCATTCACTTTTCACACCCCATCTGGGCTCGTGGGTGGTGCGGACAATCAAAGGATCAAAATGATGTCTTTCAAGGACTTGACGACCAGAGCGGCTGCCGCACTGAAGGAAAACGATGCGGACGCGCCGAAAAAAGAAGTTACGTCTGAAGCGCCTGACACCGTCCCCGAAAAACCAAAGCCGAAACCTCAAAGTTCATAATACCCTGCCGGGAGAGGGTGGCTTGTTTTTGTCTGCATCTCCGAGCGCTATCAGCAAAGGAGAACTACCCAAATGAACCAGATAACCAGCAAGACAATCGCAGTCTTTTCCAGGCCGTTTACTTTCCCTGGCTTTGACGAATTACTCCCGGCGGGCGAATACGACATAGAAACTGAGCTTTCCGCACCACCAGATTATTTGGATCCAGAAGCCTGGAAAGCATCAGTGCTAATCTCTCTGCATCCACGGAAATCTCACCCCGGTCTGGCGCGAACCTTGACCGTTTCTCTTGCTGATTTGGACAGAGCACGCGCAATAGATAAATTGTCTGCGAAAGAGTTGTCACAATTCTTGCTCGACCAACTTTTGGCCGATCCGATGGTGCAACTGATCATGGAAGCGGATGGTGTGTCTGAGACTCAACTTCGGCACCTCTACTCGGAGTCGCTCATTTCTGAGGCAGACGACGGATCATCAGATCAACGAGCCATACCACGAGGATGCGCAAGCGGTTCTCGGTATGCTTTCGCTGTCCAAGCTGCTGAGAACGAAGGAATGCCAGTTCGTCCTATTAAAACCCCTCGGATTACAGGCCGTCCCATCGGACAGTCTGAACCAGGCAGCTCCTTCAATCTCAAGGCTTAGGGCTCGGAACTTTCTTTTCCAGTCGCTGTATAAACCAAAACAGAAATCGAGGCTAAGAACTGATGGAAGACTCTGACAACGAAGCAGATACGATCATGGCTCGCGCCCACAATGACGTGCCGCAAGAACGCCCGTGTCTGCGTTGCAGAACGCCATTCTGGAGCGAAGGGTTCGGAGAGCGGATTTGTCGACGCTGCAAGGGGTTGAGCGCGTGGCGAAATGGCGTATCAGTAAGCCCTGGGTTAGCTCGGCGTCGCTGATAACCTGACGCCGGTCTTACCAGCTTTTCTGATCATATCTCATTTTATCTTATTGGTGCTGACCCGGGCCTTTTATCGTGGAACCCGATCGGTAATCGGTGCTGAAGACGAAGCGTACGCGCGGTTTGGACTCGAACCGTTCTTATGCGTAGTGATATGGGCTCAAGCCGCCTAATGCACACACTTAAACCATGCCAGTATTCATAATCGGACAGCAGGCATTCACGCCGCTTGTACTATTCGGTGGTCAGCGCGGTGCTGTTGCTTGGGTGCGGAGGGTGGATCGGAGTGCAAAATATGCCAAGAGTCCAACTACCTGCAGTCACCCCAAAACCCAGAGCTTGGAACAAGGGGCGGATCATCGGTCAGAAACGACCGCTACTCCCAAAACAGGTCTGGGCGATCCGTGCCCGGCTCGAACTTTCTGGAAATCTGCGTGATCTCACAATGTTCAACGTCGCGATTGATAGCAAGCTACGCGGCTGCGATCTGGTCAAACTCGCTGTGACCGATCTTGTCAAAGACGATCGCGTCCGTGAGCGTGTTTCGGTGATCCAGAGCAAAACCAAGCGATCTGTTCAATTCGAACTGACGGAAAACACGCGAGAAACTGTATTGGTATGGGTAAAATCACCGGAAATGTTTGCTAGCCGGTTCATGTTTCCAAGCCGATTCCATGATCGACCACACATCTCGACGCGCCAGTATGGCAGGCTGGTTCGAGACTGGGTGACCGCAATCGGATTGGAACCGAGCGGATATGGCACGCATTCGCTTCGCCGAACCAAAGTAGCTGAGATCTACCGCAAGACAGGAAATCTCCGCGCGGTCCAACTTCTGCTTGGGCACACAAAGGTCGATAGCACCGTGCGATACCTGGGCGTTGAATTGGAAGACGCGCTAAGCATTGCAGAGCGCATAGACATCTGAGACAGTTTGGCGAGCGGCGCTGTCGGTCGCCAATCCATAGTGGTTCTAGTTCTTTTACGCAGGAGTGGGACGTAGCGTGCCCTGAGCGGAAGTGTCAAAATCTTGTTGCGTACGCTCGCAGCACAGTTTTCTCGGCTCAGGCGCAATTTACAGGGTGCGGGACCGAGCGGCCATTTGATCACGCCGCGAGTACTTGTGCAGAAGCGGCGCGAAAATCGCTGCGTTGCAGCCAATGTTATCAGGCCAGTCATTCATAGTCACGGGGAAGCCTTGATCACATACTCCTCTTTCGCCGCACTCAGGCCAGACAATTTCTTTCGGTAGTTCACCAAGGATCTTGGTCACCGGCAGTTTCAAAAACTACCTGCCCTGGCGGTACTTGCATTGCGACAAGGGAAACTTCCTTGACTCTATTCTGGCTAAGGACCACAAAAGTGCATTGGTGAAAGTTATTCGTCGCCGCGATGCTGCCGGCTTCGATGATCCAATGGCCTTCAGAATAACTGTAGCATGTGCCCCAGCATAGGAACGGGTTTCGCTGGGGTCTTCGCTATGAGCTCGTTCCTCGCAAGCATTCGCAACTGTCACCTGACAAGCCCCAGTCATCGGGTGACCAATTAAAGAAGGCGCCGTATGAACAGCACATGGCTCATAAATTGCGTGCTTGATGCCCGATAGATCAGGTCTCAGGCTCCGCTTCATTCAGTCATTCATCGTGTTTTTGCGCCGCGTTCTTTGCCTGATCCCGACACTCTTGGTGTTGCTCTCAGGAACGCAGCTTCCTGCCCAAGTCGCAGGCAATGCCGACGGATCGGTTTGTGACGAAGGTTTCGAAAACAAGAACGGATCGTGTCAAAGAGCAAACGCACCTCAAAATGCGCATTTGACCGGCAGTTCCTATGGTCCAGTTTGGGAATGCAACCATGGATTCCAGCGTGTTGGAGATCTTTGTGAGGAAATAGCAGTTCCTGAAAATGCCTATCTTGCATCAACCGGAGATCAGTGGGCGTGCAATCGGCTGTTCCAGCGTGTCGGAGAAGAATGTGAAGAAGTGATTTCGCCTCAAAATGGGTACGTCGAAACTCGGTTTGGCGTGCAGGAAATACACTGCAACTGGGGATTTCGTAGGGAGAACCAGGATTGTGTTGCAATAGAAGTCCCAAAAAACGGTCGGCTGAGCGACAAACGAAGCTCGGATGGATGGGTATGTCTCAGAGGTTACAGGGCAGCCGAAAACGACTGTGAGCCTGTGGCGGTTCCACAGCATGCATACCTTGCACCTGAAACTTATTCCGGATGGCGATGCGAGCGTGGCTTTCGCGCAAACCGCGACAGGTGCGTTGCGATCATTGTCCCTTCAAACGCGCATTTGAATCGAAGAGGTGATGGATGGGAATGTAATAGGCCGTTCACACGACAGAACGATAAGTGCACCGAAAATGTGCCGCGACAATAGGTTGGTGGAAATCAAAACCGCCTGACATAGCCGGAAGGAGCAAGCCGTGAACCATAATTCGATTGACGAAAACCTAGGCAAAATGCTCAAAGCCGAAAGGGCTCATCGCTGGTCATACAATATAAAGATGATTATCGCGATAGCGGTGTTTGTTGCGGCGATAGTTGTAGTGGTGTTTCTCTGATGCGTAAAAATGCCCCTCAAGTAACCCTCCCGGCCTCCAAGATGTCAGCACGTGGTCTGGAACAAAGAGCATTTCAGGACCGCAGTGTTCGCAAGGCGCGGAACGCTGACGTATCTGGTGTGATTGAGGAAGTATTTGGAAAGTACCTGATTAAGGCTGGCATTCTGAGTGGTAACAGCGTTGCACGCGCATTCCCCAAGCCGCCGGCTAAAACGCAGGCAATGATTGCCGATGCAGTTGGCGAAACACCAGCATTGGCCATTGAAGCCTTAAAAGAAATTCTCGGAGAACGAGACAGGAAACGTAGCGGTCAACGCCGTTTGGAGGGAAACTCCGGCACGCTCGTTCCCAGTGAAAGAGAATATACCGAAGCATTGCGCCAGATCAGGCTCACCCCCGCGCAGGTCACATTGCTCAAAGCACTTACAATCGCAGGCAAGGACGGTCTGACCATTGGTCACTTGTCTCAGGCGGCCGGTTACAAATCGCGCGAGGCCTCCATCAAGGTCTTTAAGAAAATCGGTCTATTGATTGCGGAGTATCTAGAGCTCGAACTTCCCGAAGGCGGATCGGTACAGAATGATGGTGCCGCTCAGGTCCTGGCATTTTCTCACATCGAAAGTGACGACGAGCCAGCAACCTGGATTATGCATCAGGAACTGCGCGACGCTGTTCGTTCGGTTCTATGACGTACGTTCCAGCCCCAGCTCTTGTAGCGAACTTCGAACCGGAACAAATGTACGAAAGGTTGCTCACGTAGCTTATGTTGGAGAAAAGACCATATCCGCTCGACCTGATCTATGTACCTGTGAAACGGGCGAAAACGCTTGATCAACAAAAAGTTCTGACGTTGGCCGAAGATATCCTGAAGAACGGCCAGAAGACCCCGATACAGATACGCTCGGACAACAAGAGGTTCGTGCTGATTGAAGGCCTTCACCGACTAGAGGCCATTCGCGCCCTGGGCGGTGATACGGTCGAAGCCTATCTGGTACGCGCCAGACTACACTAAATGCCTATTGGAATTGGCGTTCGACAAAGCCTCGGAAAATGTCAGCAGACGTTGACTTCTTTCATCCCAAAGATGCAATCGTGCACAATGAAAGCTCTCATATAGAGTAATACGCTGGCAATTTTCTAACGCAGAATGGTCACGCAAAACTTCGTTTAGCCGGTAAAACGGTATGCGGCTGGCAAGGTGGTGAACATGGTGAACGCCGATATTGGCAGAGAACCAACGCAGGATGCCTGGTAGGGCATAATGAGAACTTCCATAGAATGCGGCGTTCTGAAGGTTCCACCCTTCTTCCCGTTCCCAGGTCGTGTGTTCAAACTGGTGTTGAATATAGAAAAGCCAAATACCAATCGATGATGCGACAATCATGGTCGGCAGGAAAACATACGCCAACACTTCAAAGCCTCCGACCCATAAAACCAGAGCAAATAACCCTGCAATCGCGACGTTTGTTCCCATCGCACTTGCCCAGTACAGCCAGCCCGACCGCATGAAACCAAAAGGTAAACGGTTTTGAAGAAAGAACGTATAGATCGGCGCAACACCGAACAGGAAGATGGGATTCCGGGTTAGACGATAAGCGGCACGCCCGAACCACTTCCGCTTCAGGTATTCTTCAGTGGTCAATGTAGGGATATCACCCATGCCACGCCGATCAAGGTTACCGGTTGAGGCGTGGTGAATCGCATGGCTTTGCCGCCAAACGTCATAGGGTGTCAGGGCAAGAACACCTAGAACCCGGCCAGTCCAATTGCATACGGTGCGGTTTCTAAAAAAGGATCCATGACCACAATCATGCATTATGATGAATATACGGACCAGAAATGCGGCATTCAGGACGGCCAGAAATATTGCGATCCAGACACTAAAAGATAAAGCCATCCACGCTAGAGCCCATAGCGCGAATAAGGGGACAACGGTGATCGCAATTTCATAAATACTGCGCTTCGCATCGGGCACGCGGTATTGCGCGAGCGCCCGCGTCCAGTCTTTTGGTTGCAACGTACTTGTTCTCCAACGGCTTATAGTAGCCCAGTGTGCAAATGGGCACCCAACAAGGGTGCCCAATAAGAGGTCAGGCGAGTGCCAGATTGGCGGCGCTGTCGCGTCCGTCACGGCCAGCTTCGACGTCAAATGTAACCTTCTGACCGTCTTTCAATTCGCTAAGGCCGGAACGTTCGACTGCTGAGATATGTACGAACACATCGCGCTTGCCGTCTTCAGGCTCGATAAAGCCAAAACCCTTGGTCGAGTTGAACCATTTTACTGTGCCATTTGCCATTGTGGAGGCCTCCTAATACTTGCCGCCCGCATCATTGCGGCGACTCGGCGTGGTCGGTCTGAATCGAAAGACTGAACGCCGAGTTTGGGAGACAGCAGGTCGAAAAAGAAAAACGTAAGCCCTGTGTATATGGACTTCGAGTACACACGATACAAGCCTTGATACAACGGAAAGCAACAGAAGATCTAAGTCTGCCCAGCCCAATTTGGGACAAAGATAAGCAGAACCATTGCTCTGTGGTTCGGAAATCAGAGGTCGGCTTCCGATAAAACCTGCCGAATGCGTATGCAGCAAATTGATTGCTCAGGCACGGCAGGTAGGGCTCACTGTCCGAAATCGCCGCGTGCTTCAAGAACACCGCGGCAAGGCACAAATGTTCATTGAGTGATTGAAACATTGCTAAATCAACGAGTTGACCTCTCTAACGAACGGTAGATTCTGCGCGGCCCGAATCTTGGGTCATGCTGCGTTGGCATAGGGCGACTGCGAGCCTCAAAGTGCCATTAGTAGGTCCGTATCTGCGCAAGCATCGGGCAAGAAACGTTCCCGATGTTACAGTTGGCCGTAAGTTCATTCAGGGCGGCCTCCAATCGCTTAAGTTCGATTATCTTCATACGCACATTGGAGATATGAAGCTCGGCCAGTTCCTTAACGGATTGGCAATCCTCGCTATCACCTTCGGATAGGTTGAGAAGCACTTTTGCATCGGCAAGCGAAAAACCCATGTCTCGAAGCAGTCATCCGACGGCATTAGCGATGAGACTGGTTTGTGGTTGCGAGCGGTCATTGGGGCCGCTCTCAGGATTGGTCCGACATCGGCCCTCCCAGCAATATTCAACGAGTTTTCAAGCTTGACGCTGAGGTCCTACCGCCGTCTGACCCTCTCTCGATTGCGCTCCCGACGTTCGATGTTGATCCGGTGGTCCCGGCCCAATGCCCGGTAGAAGCCCGGTCCCTTGGACCAGTTCAGAAAATGGGCAAAGCTGTCGACCTGATCGTCGTTGCGCCCGCGTGGAAAGGACTGAAGCTCTCGTTTGAATACCGGCAGCCAGGGTGCGTCTGCAGGCAGATACACCTTGCCCTCTTCGACAGGACCGCAAGCGGACTGGAACCGGGTTTCCTTGTCTTTGTCGGGTTTAATGCGTTCGTAGGGTGCTGTCAGACGAATTCGAACCAGTCTCAGTTTACGGCGGAAACCGCGAACCTATCCGGAACAAAGTTGACGCCACTCGCTAAGAGCGGCGGCGCGGGTCAGCTTGAAGGTGTCTCGACTGGCTAGCGATCTTTCCTGGTTGAAGTGGTTGTAGACGGAGGAATGGACGGCAGCGAATTTCTGTAAACTTCGCATGCGTTTGAAGCGTTGCATCGCGCGTTCGCGTCGTCGAAATGGGAGGTGCGAATTCTCGACGCGGTTGTTGAGCCATCTGCCCGTCCTTTGTTTTTTAAGCGCGCCCATTTCTCTGAGCGCAGCCTTGTAGGAAGCGAAGCGATCTGTGACGATCTCTTCGGCGCAACCGTGTCGCTTCATCAATTTCGTGAGGAATTTCAGTGCCGCAGCTTTGTTTCGGCGTTTCGTGACAACCGCTTCCAGCACCTCGCCTTCGTGATCAACAGCCCGCCACAGATAATGCCGTTTGCCATTCACTTTCACGAATACTTCGTCCACATGCCACTTCCATTTCGAGTATGAACGAAGTTGCTGCACCCGCTTCCGCCTGATCTCAGCGGCAAACATCGGGCCAAATCTGTTCCACCAGTAGCGGACGGTTTCATGGCTCACGTCGATGCCTCTCTCATGCAGCAGATCTTCGACATTCCGAAGCGAGAGCGGAAATCGGATGTACAGCATTACCGCCAAGCGGATAACCTCGGGACTGGTTTTGAAGTACTTGAAAGAGGCAGGTCTGGTCATGGACAAAAGTTACGCAACACCCCTGCCCCGCTCAACCCAAGTTCTTCTGACAAGACCCTTTACCGCATCCAATACGATTGGCCGCTTCGTTCCGCAAAGCAGACATTGAACAGAGTTGCGACGAATGACCGTTCTGCGGGACAAATTGGTCGTTGGTTCAATGTTGGTTGGGGACCGCTCGCAGCCCGAAGCGGACCTTCGCAACCAAGCTTTGCTAACTCCGAAATACACAACGAAACGGCCAGTTGCAGAGGTTGTATCGGCGGTGGCAACCAACCATTCATGTCGTCGACTAACCTGTTCAACGTCGCACTACAACTTCTCCGAACTGATCCCACGAGGACCTAATCTTCGAAGCGTTCATTTGGCTCGACCACATTTACTTGCTTCGGAACTTGGTCGGTGTCATTCCGGTCTGACCTCGGAAAAAGCGAGTGAAATGGGACTTGTCAGAATAGCCGAGCATCAGTCCGATCTCTGCAATTGTCATCTGGTTTTGTTTGAGGTGCTCCTTGGCGACATCGATACGCAGCCGTTTGATTTCGCGCGGTAGCGTTGTGCCTTGTTTTTGAAGCGCTTTCAGAAACCGTTCCGGTTGTATTCCCAACAATCCAGCCACCACCTCTGGTCCCAAATCGGTTTCATCCAGTTTGTCGCGTAAGACAGATCGCAAAGCTGCCACCACGGTTACTTCTTCATCTTGTCGAAGTGATGCTATGGGCTTGGCAGAACCCTCAGAGACGTGGTGCAAAAACAACCATTCCACAGGAAAACTAATTTGCATTCCGGGATCAGTCCCAAGGCCAACCTCGATCCCTTTGTAGTCGATAGGCAGCCCATTGATGTATCTGCTTTCCCATCGCACACGGGAAGAGTCCCAGGACTCTCCGACGACGGTCTGCAATAGGCGTACATAGATTGCGGCACCAAAACCGGTCACCTGAATGGGTGGGACGGTTGGTTCCTGTTGCCTCTCGATACGATAAGTCGCTTTGTCTGCTTCAATGACAAGGCTGTGCCGCACAGAATTGGACTCCTGCGGCACGAGCTCAACAAAGCGGGTAAAAAACTCGAACAGCGTTTTTGTAGATTGCAAGGCTTGAGCGAAGGGCGGCCATCCTTGTAGGTCAAACGCTTCCCCTACATTCAGTCCTAGGTATCGATCCCCTGATACTTCTGAGAAAGCATTTACCAAGCCGTAAACCAACTCGGAGTGAACGAACACGGATGGGTTAGTCATCAGTTCAGCTTTCAAGCCGACCTGATCCAATGCTGGTTGCGGATTGATCTTACGTTCGGTGAGATATTGCAGAAAGGGAGCGGCTAAAGAGAGGCGAACAAAGCCCTCGCTATGCTCTCGGGAGGTGGAGTTGAAAGGCAAGCTCATAACCCTTGTTGGATTAGCTTTAAGAAGTGGCCATTTTTGCAGTCACATTCGTACATCCTAATTCAAAAGGGGCAACCGAGCCAATGAATTCCAGACTATAGTTGGCAAAACATGAATATGAAGGGAGTACTTATGTCCGGCTTACGAATGTCTCTTTGCTCGACGGCAATTGTCGCGGCAGTTCTTTCTTTTTCGGCGACCGCGCAGGCTCAGGATCAAGAAGAACCCCAAACGCTGTTTACCAACGTGCATGTCTTCGACGGTGTGAATGAGCAACGCATTGAAAATGCCAGTGTTCTGGTCGAGGGCAATCTGATCAAGTCCGTCTCAACCGATGCCATTGATGCGCCGAGCGCGACGGTTATCGACGGCGGTGGGCGCACTCTGACACCGGGCTTTATAGAGAATCACGCGCACCTGATGCTCATGGGGCCATCGATTGCCGAGATGGAAACCAACTCGACCTGGGAGGATTTCGCCATCCACGGGACCCGGATGGCCGAAATGTACCTGATGCAGGGCTTCACGACCGTTCGCGATGCCGGGGGCGCTGGCGGCGGGCTGCGGCGCGCAATTGACGCCGGCCAGATCGTCGGCCCCCGCTTTTATCCTTCCGGGGCATTTCTCGGAACACGTGGTGGTCACGCCGATTTCGCATCCTTCACATCTCCGCCGGGTGGGGTGACCAACTTTGGGACTCTGAATATGGCCCAACAGGTCAACGGTGTTGACGAAATTTACATGTATGGCCGCAACAACCTGCGCATGGGTGCCACGCAATTGAAGTTCATGCAATCAGGTGGGGTGATTTCGGCATTCGATCCATGGCAGTTGCTCGCCGGTTCGAAAGAAGAGATCGAGGCCGCTGTTCAGGTTGCCAACGAGTACGGCACCTATGTCATGGCACATTCCTACCGCAAAGAAGCGATCATCAATGCCCTGAATGCAGGGGTCAGAACCATTGAACACGGATTTCACTTTGACTGCGAGATTTCTGCTTTGATGAAAGAAAAAGGAGCGTACATCACGACGAACATCACAGCATTTGATCCAGGCCTACTTGATGTTCCTTCCGTGAAAAACAACCCCAACAGTTTGAGGAAGGCCAAATCGGCCTCGGCGACCTTCGAAGCCTACATTCCAAGTATGAAGGAATGCCCGGCGCCGCGCGGTTTCCAAACCGATTGCGTCGGCTCGGTCGAAGCGTGCAACATCCAGATCGCCTACGAGAAACATCTGAATAACCATTTCTTCGGCCCCTATGCGTCGATGGTAACCCTAACTTCGGTAGGTGGCGAGATCGCGGCACTTAGCGGTGATTTCATGAACCCCTATCCGGAAGGCAAACTGGGTGTGATCGAAGAAGGCGCCTATGCCGACATCCTGCTGATAGACGGCAACCCCCTCGAAGACTTCTCTGTCGTTGGAACAGGCGATCAGTGGTTCGGTGCGGACCCGAGGCCGGACAGCCCGGAAACAATCCGCCTGATCATGAAGGACGGTGTGATCTACAAAAACACACTGGATTGACCAGATAAAGCAGCCGGAGAGCATTCATGCGAAATTGGTTTTGCTCCGCAGTATTCGCAGGGTTGGTTTTGTGCGGTTATAATGCTGCGGCGACGCCTGGAACCGCGTTGGACTGGGCAGATCTGCCAGATCCGTCTGCGCAGGTCTTTGATGACCCCTATCGTGAACTCAGCCCCGAACAGTTCGACGATGTTCTTTTCGTTGTGCGTATACGCGGCAGGTTGCAGCAGGAGGTTGGCAGCGCCGAAGAACGGCAGAAATGGCAATTGCTTTTAGCAGAGACCGAAGACGCCTTGGTGTCAGACGGAATTGACGTCGACTGGTTACTCGATCAGCGCGAGGTTGTGACTGAACGTCGAAGAAAGGCTGGAACGAGCGGAAACCCGCAATTCGACGGCAGAACAATCACACTCGCGGGCTTTGCCATTCCTGCTCCAAGCGATCCGGACGGCCGGCCTGTGGCGTATTTGGTGCCAGAAAGAGGGATGTGCAGCCACATGCCTCCACCTCCGCCTAACCAGATGATCCGTGTGCGGTTGAACGGGGACTGGGCGCCTAGCTATTTCCACGAACCCGTTCGGCTGACAGGCACGCTGACTATCGATCCTTCCGTTCATAATATGATGGTTGTGGATGGCCTCATGCCTATGAATGCGACTTTCCAGCTAGAGGCGGAACGTGTCGAAACTCTGGAAACCGAGGCAGACAGGTTGGAATGGAAGCAGCGTGCTGCTGATCGCATCCGCGCGGCAGGAAATCGCAAGACCGGTGGGGCACAGGCGTCAAAATGATAAGACTTCTGGTTGCCGCATTGAGCCTTGCATTTGCTGGCGCAGCGTCGGCTCAGGGACTATCCGGGCCATCTTCAGTCGAAGCCGATCTTGCGCCCGGAGACGGGCTCACCGATCCGCAATATCGTTCCGATTTTCCACGCAACATCGCACCGGGTTGGTTTCAGTGGAAAGACCGACTGGCTGAGGGTGGTTTTCGGTTCAACATTGACTACCTGGCATTGGGCCAAACCACGGATGCTGATCTGGGAACCGGCGAAGCAGCCAGCGGAATTGCGCGGTTCTACGGCAGTTGGCAGGCAACTGAACGGGGGTCTCTGACATTCAAGATCGAAGACAGGCAAAGTTATACTGACGTTGCTCCGCAATTTCTCGGGCTGGATGGCGGAGCCCTTTCAATCACGGGAACAGCCTTCAATGACAACGGTTTGCTTCTGACCAATTTGTTCTGGACCCAAAGGGCTGAGAATGGGTCGTGGGCGCTGCAAGTCGGCCAGATTGATGTAACGGACTTTGTGGATATCTACGGGTTGGTAAGCCCCTACAGTGGTTTTCAAAACCTGTCTTTCAATACCAACCCGACAATCAACACGCCCAACCAAGGCCTTGGTATTGCCGGTGGGGTAAAGCTGAGCGAGAACCTCTACGCCGTTGCCAGCGTATCAGACGCAAACGCCGACCCGTCCGATCCAAACTTTGATGTGTTTAGCGATGGCAATCTCTTCAAGTCGCTCGAACTTGGGTACACGTCCGGCTTTGATCGCATCTACTTCGACAATATCCATCTGACCCTCTGGCATGCGGATGCGGCTGACGATGGCAGTCGAGCAGAAGATTACGGCGCAGCGTTTTCCGCCGCATGGTTTGTTGACAATAAATGGATGCCGTTCTTCCGTGCAGGGGCCTCGAAGGGAACCGCAGCGCTTTATGAACGGTCGATTTCTGCCGGTCTCGGTTACTATGGTCGCAACACCGATTTGGCCGGTCTGGGCCTAAACTGGGCCGAAGCAAGAGGCATAGATGGCGATCAGTTCACGCTTGAAGCTTTCTACCGCTTTTCAATCTCACCCGGACTGCAGATCACGCCATCGGTACAATTCATTTCCGACCCGCTTCTAAATCCCGATCAGGACCGGATTACCCTGTTCGGTCTAAGAACCCGGATCGTTTTCTAATGCGGGGTGAAGGCAGTCACTAAGGGGTGTGCCAAAGGGCAACTAAGAGAGATCAAGCGCGTGCCGGAATTTTCAACGCCGGTCGAATGAAGTTGGGAAGCAAAGGAACAATCTATGAAGATTGCATACGGAATTCTTGCAGCCTTAGCAGTTGTGTTTTTCATCCTTGGAGGCAGCGATGCCCATGCCAAAGACAACAAGGGTAAAAAGCCGAACAAGGGGGGCAAGAACGGTGATGTCAGCATTCAGATAGAAGACAAACCCGGCATAGGCCCAAAAGCTGTACCACCTGGACAGATCAAGCGCTACACGCGCGGTGCCAAGCTCCCATCTGACCTGGAGTTCGAGGATATTGGGGACCTTTCCAAATGGAAGCTTGGGGAGCCGGGCAAAGGAAACCGCTACATTCTGGTCGATGACGAAGTCCTCGAAGTTACGAATGACCTGTCTACCGTGGTCGATGCCGTCGGCATCGTCGGTGATCTTCTAAATTAGGCGAAAGTACGATGTTTCAGGGCAAGAACTACCTCGTTTGCCCTGACGCTGGCCGGGGCGATCATTTGTGAACCCCGGCCCAAGTTCAAAACCCGGATCCGAGGCGCTACGATGATAAAGGCCCTTCTTGTTCTTTTTGCGCTTGCTACCTTTTCGTCAGCACGCGCCCTACTCGCTCAGGAAAACGGTGCAACTGAAGTCCCGCAAACAATACGCTTTGAGGGCTATGTATAGCCCAGTCGCGAAGCAGAACTGTCGCCTTTGGTGGACAATGTGGTCAACCGGACTTTGCAAAGTCTGCTTTCTGCGCATTGTAGTCATTGGGACATCACGCAGCATCGGTCAAAATGAGCTCGTTGTCGCCTTTCGTTACTTTTCACATTAATGACAGGTGGCAGCCCAAACCGGTCATTCACAACTAGACTTTGCAAAGTCCGAGGGACGGAATAGGCGGACTTTCTTGCCTATTTGAAGATCATGCAAACTTCATTCAACTTGAGAACCGGTGTGGTAGCTTGGTCGAGTGAGTTCATGAGATCAGATCATTCCAATTGGAGAACGACCATGCGTCATATCGAATTATTTCGGATATTACCAAAGGCGACCATAGCCTTTGTGGCTTCAGTATCGATGGCCTGGGGATGCACTGGCATCATGTTGACAGGGCAGGATGGAAGCATCGTTCGCGCAAGGACCGCCGAATGGGGGCCGTTCGATCTTGAGACAAAGATCAACATTATTCCGCGAGGTTTCACGTATACCGCAGGCGAAATGCCAGATGGGCAAGACGGAGCAAACTGGACCGGCCGATTTGGAATGGTCGGTATCAGCATGTTGGATCATGGGGCTCCCGCAGATGGCATCAACGAAGCTGGGTTGACCGCCGGGCTGTTTTATCTGCCCGGATTTACTGAGTATCAGGAGTACGACCCTGACCTTTCCGACAACACGATTCCCGGCGATTTGCTAGCCAGCTATGTTCTTTCCCAATTTGAGACAGTTGAAGAGGCTGCCACCGGGTTGGCGAATGTCCGTGTTGTCGGGGTCGTAGATGAGACTCTCGGATTTCCCTTCCCATTTCATATGTTGGTTGCTGACCGGTTCGGCGGCAGGATCGTTGTCGAGTACATTGACGGTGAACTGACGATTTTCGATGCTCCGCTTGGCGTGATCACCAATTCGCCAAACTACGATTGGCACATGACGAACCTAAACAACTACGTAAACCTGTCGGCCCTTGGGCTTCCGGAAGTTGAGGCAAGTGGCGTTACTTTCGCGCCCCTTGGCGCTGGGAGTGGAATGATAGGGCTGCCAGGCGACTTCACACCCCCATCCCGGTTTGTCCGCGCAGTCGCCTTTTCCCAGACGGCGCGGGAGACGCAAGGTGGCTATGACACCGTGCGCGAGGCGTTTCGCATTCTGGATAATTTCAACATTCCGGCCGATGCAGCGGAGGGCGCTCAAGACGATGTGCAGTCGGACGACCTGCTTTACAGCGCAACTCAGATCACGACCGCTGCGGACTCCCTCAACCTCGTCTACTACTATCACACGATGTACGACAGAACGGTGCACATGGTCGATATGAAGCAGATTGACTTCGGAGCTATGGGAGACGAGATGATCGTCTTTGAAACCAGCGGTGATCGCGAACCAACGTTAGTCGATGTGACCCCAACGAATTGACGTTTTACCACGCGGGCCGTGGCGGCATCACCGCTGGCTGCGGCCCAATAAAACTTCGGAATGGAGGGTTTATCGCTCCAGCGAATTAACGGCGCTAGGCTCGAAGCCGCGTTCACCACTGTTCGCTCTAGTGACTGGAGCAGCCCTAATCGGACATTCCAAACTGAACTTTGCAAATCCCGACAAGCGGACATAGCATTAGTTCGCTGCATTTGCTCGAATCTCGGCAATTTCGCCAGTGGTTGGACTAGCATCGAGCTTTCAGCGAGACCTTCGAATTTTGCCGGTCATTCGCAAGCCATCACGAATGTTCAGTCCCATCATCGTGAGATTGGTTGCCCCAGCGATCAATTCGATCACCTGTACCGTGTAAAATGTGCTGTCGAATTCGCCAGCGGCAGCCTTGCCGGCCAGAAACCAGGCGGCTGGTACGAGGATCAGCAAACCATTCAACGCAATGATAGGCATTCGGGTTTTCTTGGCTTTCGTAAGCGCATCTTTGCGTTTCCTGCCCATTGCCATGCCCGATCCGCCAGCGATGGCCATTGCCGGGATGAGGATGAACATGCCTTTCAGGATCAATGCCTTGACGGTCGCGACTGTTTCATGGCTCGCAAAGAGCTCGCTGGTGGCTGTTGATGTCCAGAAGAGGAGGATCATCACAAAGCCGATGCCGCCCGCGATGGCGTGAATCTTTGTTTTCATAGCGGTTCACTCAAATTGGCTTTTGGAAAGGATTTCGTCAGGCCGTGCAGCAATTCGGCACGGCAACCTTCTCGAACAGATGGGGGGCGGTCACAGCGCTTGAGGGATAGTGGCTGAGCTGCTGCTGAAACTCGGGGTTTGAAAACGCAGCGCGGAAGTCCGAAACAGACACCCAGACCGCGTAGTTCAGATACATGCTGCCGTCACCAATTGCCTTATGCAGCTGAGTGCTGATGTAACCAGGCTGCTTTTTCATCCATTCGGCATCGCTCTTCCAGGCTTCGACTAAGGCGACTTGGTCAACGGGATCGACTGTGAAGAGATTGACGAGAACGACGGGTCCAGCGTCGATACCCAATTGCCGTTCAATTGGAAACTCGGGGTCGAGGGGTTTGAAACTGACCATTTCGCTGCTCCTTGAAAGTAGCTTCATTTTGGTGTCATGTTGTCATATTTAGGATGCATCAAACACAATGACAACACGTTGTCAAATAAAATGAGGAGCCGATATGCCTAACGAGCAAAGGACCGAAGCAGGAGAAGCCGTGACAACGCTGATACTGGATGTGTTTCGGCTGAACGGTCGATTGCAGCTTGCCGGTGATCGCCTCGTATCAGAACTTGGTCTGACAAGTGCCCGATGGCAGATCCTTGGCGCCATCGCCTATTCTGATCGACCGGAATCCGTTGCCTGGCATGCACGGACGATGGGCGTTCACCGGCAGGGCGTTCAACGGATCATCAATGAAATGAGCAAAGAAGGCATAGTGGAGTTTCAGCCGAACCCACACCACAAGCGGGCACACCTAGTTGTACTGACCCAAAAGGGGCAGGTGTTGTACGAAGCCGCAATTGCGAGGCAAATCCCATGGGTGAATGAACTCTCGGAAGGCCTGTCGCCAGATGATATTGCGACAGCGCAAAATGTTGTTGACCGTCTCAAAACACGTCTCGAAGAAGCCTCAACGCGACAAGATCAGAACCCGACCCAAAGCTAACACTCGTACAGAGTGCAGCATCGAACGTTCTGGGTTCGGAGCAGACATTCGAAGTTCACAATAAGGAGCCAACGTCTGCGTTGCGGACAAAGCTGACTCTGCAGGTCTGGCTACGAGTTCACTTCCTAGCAATAAATTCCGTAGGCTCTATCATGCTGGCTTTGCCCCACTGTCGAAGGAAACAACATGTTGCGTTCAATGCTAATCCCCGCAGTTCTTATTGCACCTCATTGTCTGACTGCTGCAGAGAAAGTGTCGGTAACGAACTTCTATGTCGTCAACCAAGAGCAAATTTCCGCGGGCGAGGACGTGTTCTGGAAAGAGGACAACTATGGGACTTATACCGTTGACGAGGGACCAATCGATCCTGGGTTTGTCCGGTGCGTTGGCTCGGGTTTCGGCGGACCCAGCGGTGTCAGTGGCGGTGGCGTCTGCGTTTATGGTGAAGAAGAAGACACGTTCACCATGAGATGGGAGGTTGTTGCCTTCGGCGTCAACAACTGGCGGATCGTTTCCTCGACCGGCAAATACTCGGGGATGACTGGAAGTGGAACGACCAAAACACGTGTGGCGTCAAAATTCCTGGCGCTACCGCACCGTATTTCTGACTGGGAAGGCGAGGTTGCCTTGCCCGCTAGGGATTGAAACTCGAACTGAAAAGGTCGGGGATGATGGTGATTTGAAAGGTTGGCAAAGCCCGCATTGGGCTCTCGCCGGACCTACACCGCCAGACGTTTGGGAGGACGTAGCGCAGCGCTTTTCGACAGTTTGTCAAAGCTCCGCATTTGGAGCACTGGTGATAGTTTGATGTCTCAACTGCTTTCACCATCTTTGTGGCAGACAACCTCGAGCTTAATGCCGTGTGGGTCGAGCCAATAGGCCGCATAGTGGATCCCGTATTGAGGAAACTCCTGGGGTTCGTCCAGAATATGTGACTTCCGCGAGAGTGCCCAATTGTACGCCTCATGCACGATCTCACGCTTTTCCACCGAGAATGCCAAGTGCTGTAGCCCGGTAGCGTGGCGCAAATAGTGCCCATCGTCCCTCGCCTGGTAGAAGAACAGCTGCGTCCCGAGTTTCCCATCCGGTCCGTAGTTGAATGCCGGTTCGGTTTTGAACCACTCCTTGAGGCCAAGGATCGGCATTAGCTCATCATAGTAGGCCTTCGCCGCCGCAAGATCCGGCACCGCGATGCCGATATGATCTATGAATCCCGTTCTGGGCATGACTGCTCTCCAGTTCTTAGAGCCTCATGGCCCCTACCTTAGCTGTGATCAGCCAGCTGATTTGTGCTCTTGGTTTCGACATCGAGGCTACAATGATTACTCTCTACGATGCAAAATTCGAAAAGCTTGTGCTCGTTCCCGACCCTGGTTGCGTGGCTGACATCGTGTTGCACTCCGTTTATTACGCCAGCCTGTTGCTTACCTCGACCAAATTGTCATCTGGATCGCGGAAGTACACGGACATAAGCCTGCCGACGGCGCCCAGTTTCTCAGAAGGACCTTCCACGATAGTGACGTCATGCGCGCGAAGCGTCGCGGTGATTTCCTCAATTGGTGTGTCGGTCAGTAGGCAGAAATTACCGCTTCCCGGAACGGTTTTATTCGCCAGATCCGGTGCTGTGCCCACACCTTGAAGACTGATTTTGTTTGAACCGAAGTGTAGGGACCATTTGCCGGGGCGTTCCTCTCGCGGGGTCATGCCTAACACTTGTTGATAGAACTCAAGCGTTACGTCGACATTATGAACGCAGAGAACGATGTGATCGAAGCCGTGGATGTTCATGGACAAAGCATACCTTTGGTCAGTTTCCCTGCAAGAGGTGAGCACCGTGATGTCGATCAGACCAAGCTGTCCGACCAAGCGGTTTTGAATTTGCTCGTTTGTCAGAGTTTCAATTGTCTTGCTCAGTATCCAAACATTTCCGAAAGGATCGCGGACGCGGCCCTCTCGCTTACCAGGAGGTCGGTCCTCGATTTCGATGACAACTTCCCCGCCGAGGTCCGTCATCGCCATGGTGATTTCATCCCGGATTTGCGAAACTCGGAGCTGACGCAGCATAAGCCCCTGCCCTGTTTTTCGAGACATTTTCAACGGCCCATTGCCGACTTTGAGCGAGGCCATCAGGTGTTGCAGCAGCAGCCCGCTTTGCCGACATTCGCTGCGGCAGCAAAATCTGGGCGAGCCTGAATTCACAGATCGCGGAAAAAACCGACTTTTGCAGCCACGACTTTTGCTCATGCTGAAAGTGCTCGCATCCGCAGCGGTAGATTTTTCGGTCGTGCAGTGATTTCCCGTTTGCGGCCATTCTACTGGGCGAATCCAGCCCGAGTTCAAGCTATGCTTTCGGTGTAGTCAGCGTTGAGAATTGAACGCCAGCGAAGCGGGCTCCCAAAAAGAGAAAACGAAATTCCGTTTTTGAATTTTTGTAACTTGCACGATTAGCAAAAACGACATCGGGTCGCTGGCAGGAAAGATAAAATGAGGAAACGGGTTTGACTAGTTCCCAGTCCATTGAGCACTTCTCATGCACCAACGTCGAATACCAGAATGGCTTCGCCATGCGCCAGCACCCAGCGTGCGGGGATTCGCCGTTCTGGCGGGAACGGAGGCGATTGCCAGGGGTATTTTGATCTCTGTCTTTCCGGTAGCGATGTACAACGCGCTGAAGGATGCGCGATTTGTATCCGAAATTTATTTCGCCATTGGCGCGGTATCACTCTTGATCGGTCTTCTGGTTCCCTACCTGATCCGGTTTGTCCCAAGGAGATGGGTCTATGTATTCGGCACTCTTTCGTACGTCGCGGGTGCGGTTGTGACGACCGTTGCGACCCCTGCTACCGTTATTGCGGGGCTTGCACTCACGACTTTCGCCGTTGTGACGACATTTGTGTGCTTCAACGCCTATGTGCTCGACCATGTTGCCAGGATTGAACTGGGACGTTTTGAGACATCTCGGCTTTTCTACAGTGCGCTGGGTTGGACGGCTGGCCCTGCACTTGGCGCGATATTGTACGAGTGGTGGCAACCTGCACCGTTCCTGATTGCAGCCGGTGCAGCGATTGTCATGCTTCTCATCTTTCTTGTTATGCGCCTCGGAAACGGCAGGCTCATCACCAGAAGCCAATGCGCTCCCGCAAATCCGTTCGCCTATTTCGGGAGGTTTTTTGCGCAACCGCGATTGGTTGCCGGATGGGTATTCGCAGTCGTTCGTTCCTGCGGGTGGTGGATTTATGTCGTATATCTGCCCATCTATGCGGTTCAGAACGGGCTAGGCAGCCAGCTTGGAGGGATTTCTTTATCGATTTCCAATGCCGCCCTGTTTTGCACCCCGCTGATGCTTAGGTTTATGCAGCGCAGTTCGGTGCGCGCAGCAGTCAGAACCGGATTCCTCATGTCCGGGCTGCTATTTCTTTTTGCTGGAGTTCCATTCGGAATCCCTGAAGTCACAATCGCGTTCTTAATGATGGGCTCGATTTTCCTGATCTTGCTCGATGTTTCCGCAGGTTTGCCGTTCCTTCTCGCGGTCAAACCTTCCGAACGAACTGAGATGTCAGCAATTTACGCGAGCTTTCGCGATGTTTCGGGTATTATTACACCTGGTGCCGCCTGGCTGGTTCTTCTCGTAGCACCGCTCTCTGGCGTGTTCGCCGCGGGTGGCGCAGGTTTGCTTTGGACGTGGATTCTGGCTCGTAAGCTGCACCCCCGGTTGGGTCAGACACGCATATCTGTCGAAAGTACTTCAAAGGCAGCTGGCAAAGTTGCTTCTGATATGGTGAGCCTGCCAAACTTAATCCATGAAAAATCAGTCACCAGTCGCTTGCCGACGGATACATAATAGAGGCCAGCCATTGAGTGACCAAAGCAACTCAGGCGTCAGTCCCGTGCGGATTCCAGAATTTAGCAGAGACGTTGGACTACAAGAAATGCCATTTCAGCGCATATGTGAAAGGCAAGCCTAACTCTTTCGACTCTGTTTCCTACACGAAAGGAATCGTTAGCCTTGTAGTCTCGGACTCTTAATCAATCGAGTACGGAAATCATCACCGAAACGCCGGGCCATGCGCCCAGACCGTCAACGAATACCGATCACCATTCTCGACCGGTGTCACCTGATGCAACAAGAAGCTGGGAAAGATGGTCGCGCTGCCCTGATGCCGACTCGCCGTTACAGCATAAGCCCCCGGCATTATCTCCAAGTCTCCGCCGTCGTACATTCCGGGTTTGCTGAGTTGAACGACCAGCGACAGCTTTCTTTTTTGGGCGACTGGCCCGTCGCCGATATCGGAATGCCACGCAAAATGACCACCATCTGATGCTTTATAGCAGGCAATCTGCGGACTTTCGGCGAACTCGCTCAGATCGAAGCCAAACTTGTCGGTGTTGGAGCGACGGACCACATCGATCAGGCGTGACATCACCCAATCAGAGCCTTCGCCGTCGTCCAGCCAGGTCACATCCGCTCTGCGCAGATTATAATCCTTGTTTTGCCCGACAAGCAGAGCCTCGTTCGCCGGGGCTTTTTGTGATGCAGCAACAATCTGCTCACATTCCCGCGCGGTAAATGCACCGGGAATCGAATGAACTTCCAGCATTCTGTACACCGTTTTTGATTGGTACTGGAATTTGCCAAAACACACAGAAGGCGCTGCGCTGTTTTCGACCTAAGAGGCCGAAAGCGACGTAATTTTTTTCCATAATCTCAAATGTTTTCGGTCACGCTATCCGGAGCGGGATTTCCTCTTCGGGGCGCTCGGATCCCAAACGGTATGCGATGCGGGATCAGGGGACGCGAGTATTGCGTCACCTGTGACTGAAATATCCAATATTCAGGCCTTGGGTTCCCCTCAGCCTCCTTTGAATCGGTGATTGTGCCCGCGCCAAGGAAGTTCGCCGGTTGTGTCCCATTCGTAATCGCTCGGGCGCAAACGTCGTTCCCGGTTTTCTTTTTCCGGGTCGAATTCGGACGGGTCCCATATCTCGGCGGCATCGTCCCAATCTTGTGGGCTTTGCAAATCCTGCTGTTTTGCTGCCGAATGCTTCACGATCCCGAACCGTTGTGACGCAATGAAACGCCTTATGTGTTCGGTAACGCGATTAATCCAACGCCTATCCATCGAAACCTCCTTTCCCTCTGCTTCGATATTTTAGGGGATCAATCTTCGTTTTCGGAGTGCCAAACCTTATGATTTTTTCTCAACTGTGCTATCGATGATCTGAATAGATGTTTGTTTTCAGTATATTGCCTCTTTGAGGGTCAGTCCCCACGATTTGGCAGATTTCTATCCCTCCTTATACTGTTCTGGTCTCGATGGACGACCGTGGAGAGAAAAATGCGTTTGCACAGGTCTTTTGGTTGGAGGTACTGGGCCATCATGGGCGGCGTTTTGATGGTCGGGATTACTGCAGGTCTAATGTTCGAGTCTGGCAAAATGCAACCCGCAGCAACCGAAGCCCTGGAGGCTTCCGAAAACTGACCATTCGCCTTCTACATGGTAAGCCGTGAGTAGTCCGCCATCTCAGGCCGTGACGGGAAACTGTTCTTTTGCAAAGGCACTCAATAGCTGGGCGGCCTTGCAGGGGAGGCTTTCAGGATCATCGTCTGCAAAAACAGCATAGGCGGCATAAGCAAACCGAGGAGCATCCTCAATCACCTTCAACCAACCGGTTTCGACTTCCTGCGCTACTACCCGCCAGGGGAAAAATCCGGCTCCCGGCTGGGCTTTCAAGTAGTTCAGGCCAAGAGTGCCAATTCCAAGCTGCAACATTGGCGTCGGAATTTCCGGAAAGTTCAGCAGGTGATCGGCACGGAACTCCGGCCCCCAGTCGATTAGAACATAGTTTTCTTCAAATGGGCTTCGCGAGGTATCAAAATCGCTGCTTACGAGTACGAAATCATCTTCGAACAACTGCATTGCGGTCAGCCCGACAGTGTTTCGCGGATCATACATCACAGCCAAATCCAGCGCGCCCGCAGTCGTTTGGCTTAGCAGTGTTTCAGTTGAAACCGTAGACCCGTGAACCGCCACATTCGGAAACGCTTGCATAAACTCTGGCATCGCGTCGATCAGGAACCCGTCCCACAAACTGGGCACAGCACCGATTTCCAGAGCAGCTTCCACCGCATCAGGCAGGGAGGCGTCGATCCGGGCCTGTGTCCAGCACCTGACAAGTGCCTGCGCGTGTTTATGAAAGCGGTGCCCGGCCGGAGTAAGTGTAGCACCCGATTTTCCGCGCTCGAACACTGGTCGTCCAAGCTGTTGTTCGAGTGACCGAATACGCATGCTCACTGTTGATTGCGTGACGTAAACCTTGTTGGCAGCCTCCAGAAAACTGCCCGTTTCGACAATCGCCAGAAATGTTCGCGCGAGTTCAATATCCATGGGGTATCTATTCGATTTTCAAATATAATGCATGAAGCAATTTCGCTATTCAACTAAAACAGTATGTGGCAGATTTGGCTCGTAGCATGAAACTGCTGCCGCTGTTCGGTTGCGACCCCAGGGTCTCAGAGTCCCCCATCTCGAAGTGAGTGTCGAAGAACGGCTCCCGGCAGCGCGAAGCATCTTTCATGCTACACGACCTGCCTCAGCTGATCGGGTACGCGTTGGCCTGCGTTCCCGATCCATAACAAGGAATACAATGTTTAGACCCTAGCTAAGCGCAGAACTGATACAATTCTGAGCTATCTCTGTTGACGGTAACAGTCAGCGGGAGTTTCGCCCCAGTGGCTGCTACCGGATTTCCTCCAGAAGCACTTTGAGGTGCGATACAGGAACACCGATGTTGGAGCCGCCAAATTCAGGTAAGATCGCGGCATTGATAGCCACCACCTCGCCATTTCGGTTCAGGGCAGGTCCGCCGCTTCCGCCGGTTGTGGTTTCAGCATCATAAACGACTGCACCGGGACTGGTCTGGGCGACGATTCCCCGGCTGGCCAGAGGCCTGATCTTGTTCTGCTCTGAAAGATTTTTTGCAATCGTCCAGAAGTCGACGGCGCCATCGCTCTCCAGCGTTTTCAGAAAATCCGGCCCGGCCTGCACAATCAAGGCCTTTAGGCCAGTTGGAAATCCAAGCAGGAAAACTTCTTCACCTGCACGCGGCGGGTCAGGTGCCAGTGTAAGCCCAAGCCCTTGAACACGGTTCGCATCAACGGACAGAAGCGCCAGATCGGCCGTTTTGCTTGCCCTAAGCAATACCGCTTCCATTGGCTCGGATTGTTCTGGCAGATAAGCCAGCAGACTAAGTATCTCGGCTTCAAGCCCTGCTGCCTTCAGGGCCTGTGCCCGATCCCCGGTCGTCCAGGGCAAGGCGACATGACGGTTGGTCACCAACAGAGAGGTGTCCTGCAAAAGAAACCCGGTCCCGGTGAACTGAAACTCTGCCGGCGCGCCTGCCGCATCTGGCTCAATCCACGGTTTCCCGAATGGAGTTTTTAGTTTCTCCCCGTCTGGGCCAAGCACATGCCGCAGTAATTTGCCGCTTTCGGTTTGACGCAATCCGTAGGCCCCTTGGATAAAGGCAATGGATCGCGTCGAGCCCGTTATTACCCGCCTGGATGCACCAGCACGCTCTTCCAATGTCCCAAGGCGCTGTTCGGTGGAAAGCACCTGATTGTCAAACGCTTCTCTGAGCGCGACCAGATCATCCGCCGTCAATGCATCTTCTCGCGTCTGCGTAAGCATGACAGCAACCGCCTCGATCTTGAGAGATTCCTGTTTCAGGCTATCCGCCAGCTTCCGATCGTTCTGAAAAAGCAAATAGCCAAAGGCTGTAATCAGTAGAAGTAGACCGATAACGGTAAACCGGAACAAAACCGTGGTTTGTGATGTCAGTCGACGTCCGCCTTCGCGCAGCGCACTGGACATTTTGCTGGCGAAGGGTCGTCGGCTGGAGCGCGCATACACATAAGCGTCACCTATTATGTCTTCGACCGTGTGATGTGCAGGGAATGAGTGGTCACACATCCTGTAGCGCGACATGGGACCCTTTTCACCAAACTCGATCATGTCGCCATGCCTAAGAACTGCCGAAGCAGTCTTTTGACCATTGACCCAGATTTCCCGGCCGGGCAGCGCGTTTAGCGTGTAACCGCCTTGCGACCATTGAAAGGTCGCCACATCTTCGTCATGTGGGGGTACATCCTCTTTCCGCCTTATCTTCAGGATACGGTCTTGACCTAGTGAAGCGGACAAAGCGGTGCCGACAAGCCAGGTTACGGTTCCGCGAGACGGACCGGTCAAGCTTTCCAGAAATGCCCGGACATTGCCCGCTCCATATTCCGTATCGCTTTCATCCGGTAACCGCATGGTTCATCTCTGATCTTATGCGTTGCAAGCAGTTTATCATGCGCAATTGTGAAGCCGCCACAGCTTCCACGGAAAATGTTTGGATCGCGAGAACGGATCGTCAAGTTATAGATGACAACCCCATTTGTCCGGCTCAACTCCGGCTTGATAGACGTTCCCTCTACACGAGCAGCAGTGACCATACTTAACGTTTGCAACACTTCTGGTACTGCGGCTGCACCAAGCGAGAAAATCGAATTCACAGGCTAGGCTCACAGTTGACCTAGGGTGCATCACAGTATCAGCGACAGGGCCAGCAGACGGCCCAGAGCCAACTTTGAACACCACATCGAATTTCTGCGGTCGCAGCCCGCTTTGCGGTCATTCGCTGCAAGAGCAGCGTTTTGACAAGGCCGAGCTCACAGTTTGCGGACGAAGCCGAAGTTCAACCCACGGACGGAAATGACTGCTCTCAGCCCCAAAACGGTCGTTCACAGTCCGACGCGGGATCGTTGGTGAGCGGACAAAGCCGCATATCGTTTGAAAACCACAAAGGTCAGTACTGCGACGCTATGCGGGCATTCAAGGCTAATCTCACAGGCCGTGTATATCTATATTGCTTTATCCCTATCAAGGCGCGCATGTCACCCACATCCTCCAAGCTCCTGACGAAGGATTTTCAGAGTTGGAAAGCCTTTCAGGGGACTGAATCGACGTCGAAGCTTTTCCATCAGTGCGTTGTTTGAATTCAAGTGTTTTGGTCAATTTTGCGCCGAACTTAAAGTCATCTTCCTTTGGAACGCTGAAAGCTATCAGCGGTAATTGTTCGCAACCGAAAATGAAGAACAGCGCGCAGCACCGATTTTGCCTGATCACGCTAGCATCATCACCGCATCGTATATGAACTGCAGTGACAAGGCGAGTTGCAACACACCGAAGACGGCACCAAAGAGTTGCAGAGGCACAGGTCCTATTGCACGCAAAATTGCTTTGGACCGCAACATCAGCATGTAGTTTAGCGCAATCATACCGAGCCCCATGGCGAAGATGCCAAGCTTGTTCTCAATCCCTGGAAAAGCTGTCGCAAAGATGAGCGGCACGACGACAGCAATGGGCGGAAAGATCCCAGGAAAAGCGATAGCCGATGCGTCGACCTGAGACGGATCAATTTGACGCGCCGGGGCGGGCTGGCTCAAAAGGTCCCGCAGCGACAGGGCAAACAACGCCACTCCGCCTGCGCCAATCAAGATCGGGAAGCTTACGCCCCAGGCTCCTAGCGCCCCGAAACCAATCACGACCGCGACGACGAATGCGCCCGCAACCAATGCACTGGCGCGCCAGGCGATTGCATTGACTGATGGATCTGCATCATCCGATCCGACGCGCGAGAACACTGCGATGGCACGAATTGGTCCCATCGTCATGAACAGCAGCCCAAACAGCTGTCCCCAAGGGACCTGCGCGAGTGTGTCGGAGCTCATGCCTGTTCCTCGACAACAGCGGTGATCGTCATGTAATTCACTATGGCAGCGACCAGACCTGCGACGAGAGCAAGAAGCACAACTGCGGCTCCGAGACCCACCTCTACCGAGCCCATGGCGCGTTGCCAGACAACAGCCAGCGCAACCACGGCACCAAATGCGAACAGACCGTGCTTGATGACGAGCCACAGGGTCGTGGGCACGAATGGCTTTTTTGTACCTTTCACTGTGAAATGCGCCACTGCCGTCAAAATCATCGCCAATGAAACAGCCAACGGCACAGATGACCCGAGGACCGTATGTGCCTCAGTTCCGATCGAATCCACGGTGAGGGGCATCGGCATGGAATTTCGTAGCAGGAAGTACTGGATTGCCCCGTTGATCACGGCATTGATCACGCCGGAGATCACTGCGCCCTGAAGGATTTGGTGCTTCGTCAAGGTTAGGCCCGTAGCCGGCAATGAATTTGTGGTGGTCATGGTTTGCTCCTGTCACCGGCCTGCCGTAGCGACGTCGTCAAAACTGGGAAAGAACACCTCACGACACCGATCAAGCCGTTCGAACCGGCGTTCGAAATTTACGGTGGCGATGCGGAGGTCGGCTTCGCGGGCAAGCACGGTTTCCTCGGACAGGCTGCCACGTGCCTGCAACTGCCGGGAGCGTTCCAGCGACTTTTCGGCATAGGCCATCCACGCTTCGTTGGCGCGCGCCTCAATGGGGCCCTTGTCGCAGCCCGCTTCCCAACCGCGCAGGTAGATGGCGTAAAGCTCGCCCAAATCGACGGGAGTCCCCGCGAAATGCTCGTTCAGCATGCTGATCGCCGTCACCTGCGCCGCGACGGCAGCCAGGTTCCTTTCCGCGACTTGCAGTTGCAGCCTGTTCCACGCGTCCTTGAGTTGCGAAACCTCCAGCTCTAAAAGGGAAACGGCGTTGCGCTCATAAAGGGCGCGGTTGCGTTCCAGGATGGCAGCGTCTCGGTCAAGCTGCGCCTTGATGGTCTCCAGATGAATGCCGGACAACATGCTTTGATAGCCAACGGTTCGCCCTTGATCGGCAAACATCAACAGCATGACCTGATCCATGGTGGCGGGGCCTGTTGTCGGTATAACGCCGGAGTCTTCTGCGCTGGCTCCCGCACCGCCAAGAGCGACGAGGGCCAGCGAAAGCACAATACCGTGCAGGCGGGCAGATATGCGCATCGCCGGCCCCTTCATCAGCTGCCAAAGAGGCGCACAACAGCACCGCCGCCGTGCACGTTGATCGTCTGACCGCTGACCCAGCCCGCGGCAGGCGAGCAAAGAAACAGCATCGCATTGGCAATGTCCTGGGGCCGGCCCGGGCGGCCGGTCAGGTTATCGGGATGTGCCAGTTTCTCCTGCATCTCGGGCGAGATGCCGGCATCGCCGTATCCCGCCGTCATCACAGTGCCGATCAGGATGGAGTTCACTCGAACCCGTTTGTTCAACATGTGTGCCATGGACACCATCATCTGGTTCAGCGCGGCTTTCGCCGTGCCGTAGGGCAGAATGTCATAGGCTGGCACCGCTGAAGAGAACGAACCCGAGTTGGTAATCGAAGCGTTCTCGGCCTTCTCAAGATAGGGAAGACAGGCCATGCTCATCCGGTATGCGCTGATCGTATTCAGCTTGTAGGAGTTGATGAATTCCTCGTCCGGAATTGCGGTCGTGTCTGGCTGGCGCCCGCCCCAGCCAACATTGTTGACGAGCGTGGAGATGCCGCCAAACGCATCGACCGTGGCCTGCACCAAACCGTTTATGTCATCCTGCGAGGTTACGTTGCACGCCATACCCCGGCAATCATTGCCGGTCTCCTTGGCGATCTCGGCGGCTGTCTCGGCAGCCATATCACCGTTCAGATCGCCGATCATCACCTTTGCGCCGGCGCCCGAAAGCGTCTTTGCGATACCGGCACCAATGTTCTGCGCACCGCCTGTGATTATCACATTGTGGCCGTCTAGCCGAAATTCTGCAAAAGCATCAAAGCTCATGGTTATCTCCGTAATTTCATATGTGGTAGGCAACACAATGCGCGGTCGGCCTGAATGCGTTTCGGGTGTCAGTCCAGTTCCTGCACACCGCCGCCTGACACAGTAAGGATCTGACCGCTGACCCAAGCCGCCGCAGGCGAGCTGAGATATAGCGCGGCACCCGCGATATCTGATGGCTCACCAAGACGCTTGATTGGCGTATGCTTGAGCATGGCCTGCTCAACCTCTGGCGTGAGAACCGTGGCCAGCGCTGCCGTCCGGATCGCGCCGGGCGCGATCCCGTTCACCCGGATCTTCCGGGATCCAAGGTCATGGGCGATGTTGCGGGTCAAATGGCTGATCGCGGCCTTGGAAGAGCCGTAAGACGCCATGCGCACGTTCTTGTTCTCGGCTGACATGGAAGAGATGTTAAGCACCGATCCCCCGCCGGCGGCTTCGATGTGCGGCGCTGCAAGTTGCGTTAGGCGGAAGGCAGAAAAGACGTTGATTTCATACGCCCAGCGGAAGTCATCCATCGGCATGTCAAAGGGCTTTGGCCCACCGCCACCAGCGTTGTTCACAAGGATAGTCAGCTTGCCGAAATTATCGATTGCCGTCTGAACTGCGGTCTCAAGGTCGCTTTCCTTGGTCACGTTGCACGCAATGCCCACGGCCTTGCCACCAGCTTCCACAATGCCCTTGGCCACGTCGTCAGCCGTCTCCTGCTTGAGGTCGCTCACGACGACCGCCGCTCCCGCGCCGGCGAACATCTCTGCAATGCCCCTGCCGATACCAGCGCCCGCGCCGGTGACGAGGGCCACCTGATTTTCCAATTGAAATGCCTTTGGATCGAACATGCATGTCTCCGTTTCACCTTTGGAATGCGAACTAGGCGTGCGGGAATGGTTGACAATAGAAGGGGTGCTCATTTTGAGCACCATAGTGCGACCTACTGCTATCTGCTCTTGGCGATCAGGTGCTGATGCTTTTCGACGATGGTCTCGAGATCGGCGACCAGCCGTGCAACGCGATCGATTGCCCGGCGATCCGTCTCTGCAAGATCGCGGCGGGCAGTGGATTGGCCCCCATTGGACACCAGCCGATACGCCCCGGCGTCATCCCGCTCGATCCAGCCGCGCGCCTCGAGTGACGCCAGCTTGCGTCGGACTGTTTGGCGCGGGATATTGGTGATGTCTGCGATCCTGGACGCGTTGGTGCTTTCTTTGGCAGCCTCGATGTCCGGCAGAGTCGAGCCCGGGCTGGAAGCAGTACGCACGGCGCCCAGCCGGGCTTGCCCAATAACCGCCAACACCAGCATCTCCTGATAATCCCCGTCGAAAGCACCCGCCGCGTCAACCAAATGAGCGATCAAAAACTCGACAAAAATGTATTGGTAGTCGGAATAAAAACTGTCAAACGCTGAAGCGACCGCATCCGCCCGACAGGATCCCGTTGGCGAACCGCCCGTGCGTGTTGCGCTTAAAGACAAAGTGACTTCCTTTTTCGACTTGACTGAATGATCCGACCATATCCGCCCGTCCAACTCGCTTCAGCAAGCAAATTTATTGGCTCTGTGGACGAAAACGCAGTTTGCTCATGTTCCGACAGGTGGCGCGGGGCGTTAGAGACCAATTTCAGCCTGGATCGCCGCCATCCTTCACAGGACAAACTCACATGTCGCTTGGAACGGCAGGTATGCTCGGTTTAGCAGCTGTCGGGGCACAAAACAGCATTAGGTACCTTGGGCTCATTCCGGACCTCGAAGCAGGTGCAGCAAGTCCCCTGCCCCGCAGTCAGTTGATCGCGTAGAACGGCCCATTCCAGCCATTCATCGTGTAAGCTCACGCTGCAATGCAGCTTCACCGAACCGGACTTTCGCTTCGGGAGCGATGTCCGTCGGTAGTCGAACTCACGGCCTAGCGGACCAAGCTGACATTTGTGAAGACCGAGCGAGATGTTAGTCTGATGCCAATGAGGCGTTTTGGGCAGCACATATTTCTGTCAAGATTTCTTGTCGTGGAGGACACCAAATGAAAAGGCTTTTCCCGTCACTTTCCGACGGCGCTACGCTCGGCGACGTATTTCAGATGTTTCCAAAAAAGTTGGCTCCATGGTGTGAGTATGAAAGCCTAGTAATGCGGGGAGAGAGCGAACTTTCTGCTTCTGAGCGGGAGCTTATTGCCGCCTATGTTTCTGGTTTGAATGCATGCTCATATTGCTACGACGCCCATACAGTCTTTGCCCGTGCTTATGGCATTGATCCAAAGGTGATTGAGGCACTGATGGAGGATCCAAACTCTGCCTCGGTGGATACTCGGATCCGGCCCATTCTCGCCTACGTCGCAAAACTCACACTCTCACCTGCCCGTATGACAGAAGAGGACTCACAGGCGGTCTACGATGCTGGATGGTCAGAAGAAGCATTGTTCGATGCTATTCAGGTTTGCGGCGTGTTCAATTTGGTGAACCGTATCATTGAAGGCTCTGGTATCAGCAAAATTGTGCACGACTCCGGAGCACTCGATGAGCAAACGCGCACAAAACTAACTAGCGATTCCTTCTACACCGATTTTGGCCGAGCCAACGGTCTCAATGTCTGAATTTGGGACGAAGCTGGCATATGGTTGCGCCGTTGTTATACTGCCCGTCTCAAAGAGAGGGACTTTCCATGTCTTGGCGACTTCTCCGAAAAGCTGACTGGGCTTCTAGCGACGGTTGGAACGGAAAGTTCGAAGGGGCGGATGCCGGCGTGGGCGTGTCATTTCTTTTCAATGAAGTCAGCGATGCAGGCAAAGGTCCCCCACTTCACAAGCATCCATACGATGAAGTCTATATCGTCAGGCAAGGCCAGGCACATGTAATTGTTGGAGACGACACAACGGAAGTGACCGTTGGTGATATTCTGATAATCCCGGCCGGCACCGCACACAAAGTCCTGACGGCGGGGTCAGGTCCGACCGAAATAATTAGCGTTCAATTGTCCGGAAAACTCGAGGTGCAATTCCTGGAGTAACGCCGTGCGTTTTGAATCTTATTTGGCCTGACATGCTAAAGGCCCGCACCGGGATAATTGCTGCCATCAGTGTAATGGCAGTATCTTAAACCTGGCACTGTCTCGCTCTGTCGAGGACAGCCCGAACTGGACATTGAACATCGCCTCCGAATGCTGCTATTGCAGCCCACGCTCGCGGCATTCGCTGTGACTGCGAAAGTTAGCATCAGTAAAAATTGCCACTTTCCAGGGTTAAGAAATTTTCGCTGAACAAATCGTCATCGACGTCCGCATTGCGAATTGAGCGCTTTCGCTGCCCGCTAATCCAAAACTAGGTTTACGATCATTCGCGTATCTCGTGGAGTTGGAAGACGACCATCGCATCCAGTTTAAAACGCATGTGGCACTATCTCGGACGAACTTCTATTCGGGCAGCCTCACTGCGCGAAGCCCATCTAGAATTGCGTCCCAACGTGCCGGATCCTTAAAATGGAACCGGCGCACACCGCTGATCCGGAAGTGCGGATCTGATGCCAAAAGGGCCTCCCGCGCCCTTTCTCCCTGAGCATTTAGACCGGCCTGACCCGCTGCGCTGGCAAGATACAATTGCGCGACCGGCAGCCCCGGCGAGTTTTGTAGAGCCCGGTTGGCATTGGCGATGGCATTCTCGAAGTCGCCCATAACCAGATATGTCTGGGCCAACGCTTGTGGGACACGGTGATATATCCGGTTCTTGGCCAGAGAAAATGAGCCCTTTTTGATGGAGTTCAGCGCTAACTCTGGTTGGCCCATCAGGTTCTGAATCCAGCCCAGTACCATATGTCCCTGGGCAAACTGCGGACTGATTTCGAACCCACGTTCAACACACCGCACCGCCGCATCCAAATCGCCGGTAATGCCGTAGTGAAAAATCCCCCGGATCAGGTGCACGTAGTCGCTTTGATCATTCAACGACACCGCCTTGCTCAGCCCGGCGTCGGCGGCTTCAATATCCTCCGGGCTTATCGGACGGTAACCCCATACCAATTCGCCGATCAACGTGTTCGCCTTCATCCCAACGGCCATGAAATTGCGTGGCTGGACCGTCAGGATCCTGTCCAACAGACGACCCGCCGCCTCCCATTCTTCGGGCTGCGATCCCATCATGTAATGCCCCGCAAGATTCAGCATTACCTCGGGGTCGCTTGTCTCAGTCTCGGCCGCGTGCTCAGCAATTCGTTGCAGAATTCCGTATCGGATCGTTGTCGCGATTTCCCCTGACAACAGATCTTCTGCCACGAAAGGGTCGGAAAGATCACCGTTCATCCGCTGGGTCAGATAGGTTGCTGACGTGCTCGTCTCGCGTAGCTTTAGGGTGGTACGGACCTGGTTGCCGGACGCCTGAAACACCGCCGTGGCGATATGATCCGGGTCCGCGTCGGGGGCGATCAGATCCAAACCCGTCAGATTGGCCAGCGCCGCCTCCACGGTGTGATTGCAGGCTTCTGCCAGCATCTTGGCATCATCATTGCTGCCAAGGGCTTCGAATGCCGCGAGGGCTATGGTCGGTTTCCTGGATGTACCACCGATGGGTGGTGTGCTGACACTGTCCTGCGCACCATCTTGGTCCGGGGGCCAAACAAAGGCGCGGATCGGGCGCGAGATGTTTTTTAATGTCAATTCACCAACATCCGCAAATAGCTCGTCCATTACGCCAACGATCTGGTCACGAACGGCAGCGGAGATGCAAATCCCGCCCGTCGGGGCTGCGCCCTCTAAGCGAACTGCGAGATTCACACCGTCACCATAGATATCGCCGTCATCAACAACCACATCGCCTATGTGAAGTCCCATGCGGTAACTGATCTGCCGATCTTGAGGCACGGATTCTTCGTCTGCGCGAACCGCTTCTTGCGCCGCTATCGCGAACCGCACCGCTTCCACAACGCTTGAAAACTCGGCCAGAAATCCGTCGCCTGTTGACTTGATGATCTTACCCCCAGCCTGCGCAACACCGGGATCAAACACGGACACGCGCAGTTCTTTCTGACGGGCCAGCGTGGCTTCCTCGGCGGTTTCCACAAGCCGCGAGAAGCCGACAATGTCAGCCGCCAAGATCGAAGTGAGTTTGCGTTTCAACCTTCGGCTCGCGTGTTCAAGGAAATCCAACCGGTTTTGTCCGGTTCGGTCACAGCGGCACCAACCCCTCCAAACGATGTCGGAACCGTCTTCCACTTCGGCAGGCCATCAGCCATGTCGAAAACACGCTCGCCGTAGAAGATGTGAAAGGCCGGCTCGAAGCTCAAACCGGATTCGGCCAGCGACATTGCGTAGACCGCTACAATGTCCTTTCCGGGTTTGATATTCACCAATGCACCCCCGCATTTGCCGCAGGAAACACGATGGCTTTCATCATTCTTGTCCGAGTGAACCGTCGGTCCTGACAACGAGACATTGTCTGCCGACCAGAGGCACCAGGCATTGACCGGCGCCGAATGCCATTTTCTGCAAGAGTGGCAATGACAATAAGCCATGACCATCGGCTCACCGGCAGTAGAAACACTACATGCGCCGCAATAACAGATTCCTCGGTAGGTTTCAGAATCGCCGCCCATCATCTTTTTCCCAGATCGATCAGGGGCGCTCTTTGCAATACACTAGGGACGCCCGGCTTCCTCAATACATTTCTACACATACAACCCTATTGTGCTGCCCCAAAGCGGCTTCTTCATCTACGAAGCTGAACTTCGAACGATATCCTGAAAGAGCCTCTGTCCGTTATCCATCGCAATCACTCGAATCCGAATTGTTGCTGATACGCTCGATTTCGAGGTTTCAGCCAGTTTAATATGTGACCATGCCAAAGATAACGACAACAACGGAAGCTCTTGCAACCCAAATCATTGCTGCATTTGACGGCCTAGATCCACCTACTGATTATGAACTTCTTCACCCCGAATGTATGGATGACGTGGATATTCTTGAATTCTATGGCGGGGTCAAATGGCATGAGATGACCGATCAAATGATCGTTTACGGTTACGCTGCCCCCACTGCCTTCAGCGCCAAGGCATTTCAGTATTATTTGCCCGCGTATCTGCTATGGGCTCTGCGAAATTCAGACAGTCCGGAATATGCCAGTGAAAGCATCCTACTTGCACTCGACCCCGGCACGTCGAAAGAACTGCTGCATGAGTTCAGGAAGTCCAAGTTCAACCAATTGACGCCTGCACAGAACGAGGCCGTGTTGAGGTTTCTGTACTATTTTAGCGACCATCCTGATCTCGGTGAGTTAGCGGAAACTGCATTGGTCAACTACTGGATTGACCAAGGCGTGCGGTCACCGGGTTGATTATTTCTACCTATCTGATGTGGCTCTTCGCAGCGCTTTTTTGTCCTAACCGGTTTACTGCTGTCAGTGACTGAGAATGAGCAATGGCAACGGCTATGGGGCGGTTCCAGTGCGCTGTCACTTGGCCTTTTTGCAATATCCATGGCAGCGGGTGGTTTACTCAGAGGCCAGATAAGAATTCATTTTTCGATTATCCGCCGCTCCAGCCAGCCGCGTTTGTTCTTCAGCGCTATCGCATTGGTGTCCGCCGCCTGCGCCGGTGTCATCATTGCTGCTATCTGGGCAATTTCCTTTAAGGGTAAGTGAAGTTCACCCGACACGGTGTGCCTCGGAGCAAATGGGCTAGTTTTGGCTGAGCGATCACCCGACCGCTGTGATTTCGTGGTTCGTCAGTTTTCCAGGCTTTCGAACCAGTCGAGCGCCATCGTTCCCCATTCTTTTGGATAGCCGTGCCCACCGTCGTGCAAAAAGAGTTCAAGACTACCGTGTTCGCATTCCCACCGTTTGCGCCAAAGATTGGCCGTTACTTCGTTTTCTGTCGCGTTGTGTTGGCATTCGTTTCTTCGCCGCCATAACGCAAGACCCTCCCAGACATCGGCCTGGGTAATGTTGATATCGAACTCTTCATTGTGTATTGATCTGCCCTCAAGCGGCACAACCTTGTCAGTGAAACCGTGCGTATGAAGCATATGTACCGGGCCAAAACACTCCTCAGTCATGGGAAGCCAGAAGCCACCGGACGCAGGGGCATAGCCACGCGCCAGGTCAGGCGCGAGGCACGCAACTTCCCACACCATGGAACCACCTCGTGAGAACCCTGTCAGCAGCACCTGGTCCGGGTTTACGTCTGCACGGATCACGAGATCCGCCAGCACGTCACGGAGAAACCTGACATCAGAGCGGGGATAGGTAATCCACCCATCCCTAACCGACCAGTCAGCAGGTTTTCCTTCCAGCCATGGCAATGCGGTCGGTGCCACAAACGCATAACCCCGCGCAGTGAATGTTTCGACGAACTGCTTGTTTTTAAGTACCTTTGCTCCGGACCCGCCATAACCATGCAAGTGCATCACGACCGGCCCGCCCCGCCATTCATCTGGCAGGGCGATGTGGTATTCACCGGTGTCTATTTTGCAGGGATTGGATACATCTCCACAATCAAGCGCAAAGGCCTGCCCCGAAATCAGAAACATGGACAATGCGATTGTTACCTTTTCGAGCATATCTGGATCCCTCCCGATGTCTGACCGTACCATATTACGGAAAGGGCTTTTTTGAGACGGCGGTGGTGCAGAATTCCACTTTGCTGAGCAGCCTCACCTGACTGATCCAAAATGATCGTTAGTGCATCAGCGGCTTTTGCTCCATGGGTATGATGGTTTGAGGTGCTGGCGGACGATACACGAACTCACATTTCGTGGGACTAAGCGGACGTACGCCGCACTAATGCAAGTTATCCCGGAAGGATTGAGGCCAAGCCGCAAAAGCCACTTAAGACCGAATTAGTTCGAGACCAATCGAAACTGGACAGATACTAGATCCGCTGCCGTCCTAGTCCGGGATTTCCACGGTTCCGACAATATGAGTTCGCCTCAGGGGCAGCGCTTGGTATGCTGAGGCGATATCTGTTGTCGCTATGCCGCTGCCAGTCATTCCTTCGTAGCGCCCCGTCCCGGTGACGATTTCCCAAGTGTTTGCCTCGCCTTTTTCCCCGGCCTTCCATCGCATGATAAAAGTGTCATCACCTTCACCGAAAACGCATATTCCATTGATTGAGTTGGTGCCGTCTTCAAATCCAAATCCAGAACCCAAACATCTGGCAGGCCCATCATCCATTGGACCCTCAATTACTTCGAAACCACCCCGATTGTCTGTTAGGTGAAAAATGTGATCCCCAAGGTCAAAGTTCTCTTGATTTAGAGGGTAGACATTGTTGATTTCGATGCGTTGCTCGTCAGCACTGGCGGGAACACCGAGTGTCGCCAAAAGCAGGCTAATCCGTAGGACTCTCATCTGGTCCTCCAAAGATTGCCACTCATCTTAAGGGCCTTCAAAGCATTTACAATCAGCAATAACTCTGCGGACCCACCACTAATGGTGTACGGGGTTACGCGGTTCCAGCCAATTGATGGCGGCCCAGATCGGGCATCGGCAAGGGCTTGATGACGCTGCGGTGCAGTCCGCCGAAGGGGACACTCGCTGCAGTAGCGAGTTGCCCGGGAAGATGAGGTCATGCTCGCGGAAGACACTCTGTCGCCGCCCTAAGGTTCACAGGAGATCCGAGACAATGTAGATTTCTATGAAGATTTGACAGCAATAGGCGTGGATCAGAATGGCGCGACAGTTCCCACTCGAAGGTGACAAGACCTTTCTGGTTTATGCCGGCACTGGCACAGACCTGATATTCAATCATGGAGTCGAGCTACCCGGTTTCGCGTCGTTTCCATTGCTGGAAGAACCTGACACCAGGGCAATACTGGCTGGTCAAATGCAGGCACTTGTCGATCTCGCCGGTGAAATGAGTGTCGGATGCATCCTTGATGCGCCCACATGGATGGCGAACGCCGACCGGGCAGCGCCTTTGGGGTACGATGCAGAACGGCTCGTTGAGGTGAACAAAGACGCGGTCAGTCTAATGGAAGACGTGCGCCAAGCTTCCGCTCGCAATGATATACTGGTGTCGGCCTGTATCGGCCCGCGCTATGATCCTTACGCCGACATCCCTCCGGTGACGGTCGAAGATGCACGCCAATACCACGCCGCACAAATGCACAGCCTGAAAGACACAAGCGTCGACCTGGTCACCGCTTATACGTTCAACCGTTCAAGTGAGGCTGCGGGATGCATCCTCGCCGCCGGAGACGCAGATCTGCCGATCATCATGTCTCTGGTTGTCGAAACGGACGGGTGTCTGGCGGACGGGACCAAACTTGTGGACGGAATTGATCAGATCGACGAGGCAACCGACTCGGCGGCGCTGTTTTTTATGGTCAACTGCGCTCATCCGACCCATTTCGCCGGAGCGCTTGGCAACCACCCCCGGCTGAGAGGCATGGTGGCGAACGCTTCGAGTTGCTCGCATGCGGAACTTGACGAAGCAGATGAGCTGGACGAAGGCGATCCAATTGAACTTGGTAAGCAGATTGCCGCGATTGCGAGGCAGAATCCGTCGATCCAAGTATTTGGAGGATGCTGCGGTACCGACATGCGCCATCTGAAGTCGATTGTCAGCGAATTGGCGTAGCCAACTTGGTACAATCTGAGCGATAGCACTGATATTTAAGGTGATACCGTGATTTTTTCCACAACTTGTTAGGAGACGGCCCAAAGGCGACATCCATCCCGCTCAGCATTGCTGCGTTGCAGCTTCCCTAAAGCGGACCTCTAGAGCGCCCCATCAGATTTGGGCCATTGTTTTGTTTGAGCGTCGGAGGGCACCCCAATCCAGACTTTCGCAACTAGGTTCTACGAATCTCGATCATAAGACCAGACCGACGTCTGCTCATGCAACAAATGCCGAAGATGCACTTTGCAGCTCGCGCCAATTCCAATTTTGCGTCGCGACCACTAGTCGGGAAGACCAAGCGCGATCGCAGCCTCTTCAGTTAAGGCGCGAAATTCGGTGTGACTATTCGGAACCAGAGCCTTTGCTTTTGCTTTGCTGAACCCCGGGTTACGGCGTTTCGTTTCTTTTAACCACCGCGACACACCGTCATCATTGCCAATCAATCGGTTTGTCATCGCCGCAAACATCGCGTGGCCCGCATGCGCACCAGGCGTCAGCGCGGTTTGCTGTGCCCACTGAACGGCAGCATCATAGTCCTTCGCGGCAAGCGCGATCCACATCTTGTTGCAGAGCATGCCGCCTCGAAGCGGGTCAAGCGGGCTAAGAGCAATTGCGAGGTCAGTCATTTCGTTTCCACCTTCGTAGTCCGATGTGAAGACCTTTGCCCAACTGGAAGCGTAACGGCCAAATGCGTAATTCGGACTTTCAAGGACTGCCCGATCAAACCAAGGTTTACTCGCTTCTGTATCTCCTGTCAGCCATAGGCTTCTGCCCATCACAACATTCGAAAACGGGTCACGCGGTTGAAGTAGAACACTTTCCTCGGCGCTGCGCCTGGCAGCCAGTCGGTCCGCGGCGAGGTCGGACGAATACCCCAGAAACACGCGTTGAAAAGTGGTGAACGAAATTCCAGCATGCGCGCGTGCCAATGTTGGTTCCAGTGTTACAGCACGTTCGAACATCTTTCGGGCTATTTCTGTATCTGACTTGTTGAACCGATACATATGACGAATTCCCAGATGCAAAGATGACCATGCATCCAGGTTTTCCGCATCATCCACTTCCAGAAGTCGCGCCTCGTGTTCGGGAAGCTCAAATTCAGAGATATTGAGCACGGCCCCGGCTATTTCGGTTCGCAATCGTTGCACCTCGTCAATCGGGGCTTCTTTTCGAATTGCCCAGACGACCTCACTGGTACGGGTATCGGCCATTTCTACTTCCACATAGAGACGGCCAGCCAACGCCTCCACCATTCCCGAGATGCAGTACTGTGCACCCAGTAGGGACTTTACGTCTTCAAACTCAATCGTCTGTCCTCGGAACCTGAATGACGATCCGTGTGCAATGACACGCAACCAACGCACACTGGAAAGCGATCTGATCAATTCGCGCGGGACTGCATCCGCCAGTGATCTTCCGATCTCCAGGTCGCCGATCGCCGAAAACGGCAATACCGCGATACATGGTGGCGCCCCGACTGTTTTCTGCTCGGCTGTTTCAGACGCTTCCAGTGCCGTGGCACTTTCTACCGATACCAATTTGGCGGGTGCCACAAAGCGAAACCCTTGCCCGCGCAACGTACGAACGTATTTCTGAGCGCTCCCATCATCGCCCAATGCCTGACGTAGCGATTTTACGCGGCCGAGGATGGTCCAGTCCGAAACCACGCGTCCAAACCATACGCGTTGGACAATCTCATCCTTGGAAACCACCCGATGGCGATTTTCAAGCAAAAGAACTAACAGATCAAAGACTTGCGGCTCAAGCGCGACAGCGGTCGCACCATGGCGAAGCTCGCGGGTGTCAGTGTCTAACGTAAAGGCATCAAACTCGTATCGCATTCTCGTACTGCTCCCTCGGTCTTGCCATTTTATCCCAAGTGAAGTCTCAAATACAGATTTCCAATGATCTCCCAAAAATCTCCCAGTTGGCTTCAAGCAGAGCAGGCGGCGGCGCGGTAGAGCCATCGCATTCGGGCAATCCGCCCAGTCAATAAAGAGTTTGGAGAATGACATGTCCCATCAAGAAACGAGATTGTCCGGAAACTGGCCTGCTGCGGGCTCAAAAGAAGTCGCCGCAGACTATTTCAACGCCGCCATGCGCGCGTTCAACATCTACAGGGGCGATCCCGTGGCGCTCGTCGACCAGGCGATTGAGGCCGCTCCGGACTATGCGATGCCGTATATTCTGAAAGCCTATCTGTTCGGATTGGCAACCGAGCCTGATGCCGCGGTCGAGGCACGGAACATTTTGGCGGCAGTCCGCCCACTTGCCAAATCCGACCTGGAACAATCGCATGTCGATGCCCTGAATGCGCTTCTTGCCAACAATTGGACAGAAGCTGCCGTCAAGCTGGATCGTCACAACATGTCGTTTCCACACGACATTCTGGGCTTGCAAGCTGGTCACCTGATGGACTTTTACCGCGCCAATGCTCGCGACATGCGGGACCGAATTGCACGGGTCCTACCGAAGTGGTCGGAAGACCAGCCGGGCTATTCCATCCTCCTGGGCATGTACTCCTTTGGGCTGGAAGAGACTGGTGATTATGGCCGTGCTGAAGCCGTCGGTCGGGAAGCGATTGAACGCGATCCCTTAGACTGCTGGGCGCAGCACGCTGTCGCGCATGTGCTGGAAATGCAGGGGCGTGCTGAGGACGGCATCGAATGGATGGCGTCGCGCGAACTGAATTGGTCGGGTGATGACAACTTCTTTAAAGTCCACAACTGGTGGCACAAGGCGCTTTATCACCTCGACCTTGGTCAGGCCAATGAGGCGATCAAGCTGTACGATGCGCGGATCCGCGAAGGAAAAAGCGACGTGGCACTGGATTTGGTCGATGCCTCGGCCTTGCTGTGGCGCTTGCATCTGGAAGATCACGACATTTCCGACCGCTGGGCCGATGTTGCAGCGTGCTGGGACAACCACGCCGATGGCAAGCTGTACCCGTTCAATGATTGGCACGCAGCCATGGCCTATCTGGGATCCGGTCGCGATGAAGAGGTCGATCGTATCGTTGATCAATATCGCAATGCACCCGCCGGTGGCGGCGAGACATCGCTGTGGGCCGCGGCAACAGGGCTGCCCTTGATCGAAGGGTTCCGGGCATTTTGGCAGGGCCGCTACGAAGATGCGACCGAAGCGCTTCATGGTGCGCGGTTTATCGCGAACTCGTTTGGCGGCAGTCACGCGCAACGCGACATCATCGATTGGACGTTGACCGAAGCTGCGCTGCGTTCTGGTAATCGAAATGCGGCAGAAGCGCTGGCAAACGAGCGGATTGCTGTCAAACCACACAGCCCCATCAACAAACGCTTTTTGGGTCGTGCGAATGCGCAGCCCCAAGGTTCCATGATCGTGGCCTAGAAGCCGACGTCGCAAAGAATCTGGCGCGGGCAAATATTCGCGCGCGCCAGATGACCTGATTGAGAGGACAAAATATGAGAATTGAAATCCGCCATGTCGAAGCACAGGACGTATCGGACATCAAACGCATATTAACTGATGATTCCGTGATGTTGGGCACAATGCGCCTGCCACATGTTGCAAACGCCAATGTCGAAGCGCGTATCAACACGGGACCGGGCGACTACAAACTGGTGGCTGAAGTAGACGGTAGTGTCGTTGGCATCTGCTTTATGTCGTCGACGCCGGACGTGCCACGCCACAATCACGCAGGCGAAATTGATCTGGTCGCGGTCCGCAGCGACTTTCAGGGCAAGGGAATAGCCAAAGCGTTGTTGGGCGCGATGCTGGATCTCTGTGATAACTGGTTGCAGCTGGAACGAACCGGCCTCTTGGTGTGGTCGGACAACACTCACGCCATCGAGCTTTACGAAGCATTTGGATTTGAGCGGGAAGGCGTCATTCGCAAATACGCCCGTCGTCCGGGCGGCTTTGTCGATGCGGTGATGATGGGCCGATTGTCGGATCATCATGCGGCGACTGATTTGCGTGTCGGCCACCAGGCAAACCATTCCAATTAACCAGCGAACCCAAAGCTGCTGCGTTTCAATCGAACGTGGCGAGAGGCGTCAGCTTGCGAAGGGAAAAGACATGACTCTCAAATATTGCGCCAAGCGCTCGGCGAAGCTGATCATCTCGATAGTATGCCTGACAATGGTGATAGCCTGCAGGGCTGCGCGGGCTGACGTTCAACACCTGCCCCCGCCTCTGATGGATACAGATTTTCTGTGGGATGGAAATCCTGACCAGGCGCTCGTCACTCTTGGACAAAATCTCTTCTTTGACCCCATTCTTTCGGGCAATCGCAACATTTCCTGCGGAACTTGTCACGACCCGTCGCTAGGTACTGGGGACGGATTGGCACTGGGTATTGGCGAGGGCGGCCAAGGCGCTGGTCAGAAGCGCGAGACGAAGGACGGCGTTATCGGACGCGTACCACGCAATGCCCAGCCGCTCTACAATATTGGCGCGAAAAGTTACACGCGTATGTTCCACGATGGCAGGCTGGAGCCCGATGATCAAAAGACCTTCCCAAGCGGTTTCTGGAGCCCCGCGCGCGAACACTTGCCCGCCGGACTGCCCAACGCGCTGACCGCGCAGGCAATGTTCCCTGTTCTGTCGCCCATCGAAATGGCAGGCCAAAAGGGTGAAAACCCGATCGCGACCGCAGTAGCCGAAGATCGGGTAACTGATGCTTGGGACCTGATCGCTGAGCGACTGGGCGGTATTCCCGGATATCAGCACCTTTTTGAGGAGGCTTTCGGACCGGGTCAGATAACTTTCAGTCAGGCTGCCGAAGCCCTGGCGGCGTTTCAAAGCGTGGTGTTCCGGTCAGTGGACAGCCCCTTTCATTGGGCTTTGGCATCCTCTGATTCTTCAAGTCTATCGGACAGCTCTCAAAGGGGGATGGATCTGTTTTATGGCTCTGCAGGATGTGCGGAATGCCATGAAGGGCCGCTTCTTACGGATCATGAGTTTCACGCAATTGCGATGCCGCAGATCGGCCCGGGCAAAGGTCACGGAAAGGATACAGGCTACTGGCGGGCCTCTGGTTTTATGGACCGGCTCGAGGATGAGGGGCGCTATCGCGTAACCTACGAGGTTGAGGATCTTTTTCGGTTTCGCACGCCGTCACTGGTCAACGTCGCTTTGACAGGGCCATGGGGACACAGTGGAGCATATGACACGCTTGAAGATGTGGTTCGGCATCACACTAATCCTTTGGAAAGCCTTGAATCCTATGACGCGCCGCCTTTGCAGCGGATCAACGACGTAATCGAGCAGACTGGAAGAGGCTCAGTTCTGATCTTTCAACCGCTGAATCCTGCGCGGCGGCACGCGTTCGATGCGCGGGACGGGTTTGTTCAAGGCTCAGAACGATTGCGAGGTCGCATCGCCGAAGCCAACGATCTTATGCCCAAACCAATGACGGACAAAGAGATCGCCGACATTGTCGCATTTCTCAACGCCTTGACCGACCCAACGATGACTGACTTGTCCGCGCTGGTTCCTGACAGCGTGCCGTCGGGGCTTCCACCACAACCAAAGCGTTGAACCAATAGCAAGTTTCCGATGACACATTGCGCAAAACCCTACTTTTTCTGGTTGGTCAAATCCGAAAGCAATCCGTGCCGCTTAGCTTCCGTTCGTCGTGTGAATGTGACGCGGTGCAAGTATTGCGACCATCTATCCGGCTTTCTGATGCGTGACGCGGGCCTGCCCCACAACGCGCATAGAAAACTACTCAGCCCGCGCTCCCTAGGCGCATTTTGAGAAGTTCATCTGCGAAAATTGAAAAGGAGATTCCCATGCTTCGCATTTTGAAAACCACAACTGTTCTGTTTTCGATGACCCTTACGGGCATCGCTGCGGCAGATGATTTCAGCCACACAGAATACGACTCGGGAGGTGCCGTTGGGCCGATTGAACACGCGCCCGAGGTCAACATCATGATGGCCGCCTATGAAGCAAAGCGGACAATGTCGCTCAGCTTCATGTTCCACATAGACGAAGGGCTGACCGAGCAGGATGTTTTCTTCGAAAAAGTCCCTGGCTCAGGCGAGGTGTTCCGCCCGACGGCCGCAACACGCGATATGAATGCGCCGCTCTTTGCTCCAGCGAATCCAGTGCCACACACACCGCTACAAACGGAAAACACTGGACCGTGGCCGAAAGGCAAGCCGCTTGGTATCACGCTTGGTGAATGGTTCGCCGCCAAAGGTGAGGGTACGTACCGGTGCGAGGACGGCACAGGTGAGGTGGATTTGCGATTTGAGAATCTCGTGCCAAACGGTCTTTACACGATGTGGCACGACTTTGCCGTCTGGCCGCCAACCGATCCGTTCAAAGGGTTTTATGACCTGCCTTTTGGCGCCCGCGATGGTTCGGAAAACGCGTTCAGGGCCGATGCTGACGGGTTCGCACATTTCCAACGCACGATAACGCCTTGCCTTCAGCTTACCGGTGAACAGCTAATTTCAGAACTTGCCATTGCCTGGCACAGTGATGGGCAGACCTGGGGACCGGACACAGGTGAATTTTCGACCAAAACACACGTCCAACTCTATGTTCCGTTACCAAAGCGGCACGGACTTTGATCCTCTGGTGAGTCACTCCTTCAATGCACTCTGCGTAATGCCATTCAAACGCAGAGTGTTCTCTCTCTCAATCCATACACCTCATCCCGCAACCTCGAGTGTCCAGCGGGAAAACCGAAGCTGACTTTGAAAAAGGAATTTACGATGAAGAAATTACAGAATGGATCAAAAGGCTCTGACGTCAAATCCCTTCAGAAAGCCTTGAACACTTCAAAAATTAAGGCGCGCTTAAAGGTCGACGGAAAGTTCGGCGCCAAAACGGAAGACGCGGTTCGAAAATGGCAAAAACACAGTCGTCTGAAAGTGACTGGAGTTGTGGATAAAACAACACTTGCCTCGCTTGGTCTTGGTGGCAGCACATCGCGGCGATCAAGACAAGAATATCCTTTTGTGGCCCCAGACTCGATAGTCATTGATGCCAAGAAACGCCGAAACGAAGGCCGTGCACGAATGCAAAAGGTCATGCGCCTTGCCGCCAAAAGCAAGGTTCCCAAAATGTCATACAGGCAAAAACTCATGCCCAAAGTCTGGAAAACGGCAGAAGCGCGATGGCGTGAGGTCGAAACGCCAACAATTGCATTGGTCTTTGCCGAAGGCGTCTTCATTTCCGCAGATGGTCAAGACCCTCGGACGAAATCCAAACTTCTCAAAGATGGCAAAGCCAACCTGGCTAGGGCGCTGAGGGCTTTGAAGTCCTACAACAAAGCGATGGACGAAGTGGAACGCATCATGGGCGATATGGAGCAAATCGCGCAAGACGAAGTGCTTTACACACCAATTCTGTTGACCGCCCGCAGTTTGCTACGTGACATGAAGAAATGGCGAAAGGACCAGCAAGACAGCGTTCTGCAGAAAATGAAAGTCTGCAACACCTATCGCAGGCCTGAGTTCGAGGCAATCCGTCGGCGCTACTTGCAGATTGAATCGTTGCTGGACAAGAAATTCAAAGCAGTTTGGACTCATCAGGAGATCCTCGCCAACCAAGAGGACATGTATAACAAATACATCTATTCAAAACCCCGCCAATCGCTGATCGATCTCAAGAAACGGATGGAACGACAGAAAAAGAAGGTCGATTCCGTCGTTGCTTCATGGGACGCGGTCAGCCAGCAAAAATACGCTTTGGATGACGAATTGTCAGCTTTGGCGCGAGCGGCGGCGTAAACTTCCACCTCATCGTGAACTGACAAGGGCTGCTTTGGCTGAGTTGGACCAACAACAGACGTGGAAAGCAATGCAACATCCACTCGCAATTCCACCAATACGCCATCACTAACGGCCCACAGCAGCCGTTCACCCAACGTCTCGGTCGCTGCGGTGCGGCTCGTCAAACCGGCCGTTCGCTGCGAGCGCAAAATCGAGCTAAGGTTGAACCTATACATCGTTGGCAAATTTGTTGTTGGCTGAGGTGATGAAGTTCAGAATTGGAAAGTTGGTCGCATCGTAAATGAATACGAGCAGCGTGCAGGTGTCGCTTCGATCCTCGAGCCTTCGGTGATCGGAGCCGTCAATCTGGTTCAACTCGCAATAACCCTCCCGGCGCAAGCGCTGTAAGTGGAATGTCCGTCGCTGTTTACGCAACAGCAAATTTCAGTTGTCGTGTTGGTCAACCCGATGAAAATGACACGCAACACTGTGGCCGTCGAACGATGTTTTTAGTTTCGGCTTGTCAGTACTGCAAATATCCTGGGCCATGGGACATCTCGTACGAAATGGGCACCCGGACGGAGGCGCCAGCGGAGAGGGCAACTCTCCGTCGACCATCAATGACGCCCGGTCTGCCGGGGCGGGCTTGTCCAGATCCGGCACGGCTGCAATCAAAGCGCGGGTATATGGGTGTGACGGGTTCCGATATATGGCTTCGCTTTCGGCCAATTCCACCACATTACCCAAATACAGAACCATCACGCGTGTGGAGATGTGTTTTACAACGCTCAGGTCATGGGCGATGAACATCAGGGAGAGGTTCATCTCTTTCTGTAGGTCCATCAGCAGATTTATTACCTGCGCCTGGATCGACACGTCCAGCGCAGAAACCGGCTCGTCACAAATGATCAGCTTGGGTTCTAGTATCAGTGCTCTCGCAATCCCGATCCGCTGACACTGGCCACCGGAAAACTCGTGCGGATAGCGGTTGACCATGCTGGTCAACAGGCCAACTCGCGCCATCATGGCAGCCACCTTCGAGCGGATCTCGGATCGGGGCATCTTGGGGAAATGTGTTTTCAACGGTTCCGCGATGATCTGCCCCAAAGTCATGCGCGGATTCAGCGAGGCTAGCGGATCCTGAAAGATCATTTGAAGGTCCTTGCGCTGGTCGCGCATGGCGTTTCCATCCAATTCAAGCAGGTCTTGACCCATCCACAACACACGCCCGGAATGCGCAGGAACCATCCGTATGACAGCGCGAGCCAGCGTGGATTTACCGCAACCGCTTTCGCCGACGATCCCCAGCGTTTCGCCGCGTCTAATGTCGAAGCTGATCCCGTCAACAGCCTTGATGTACTTTTGTTCCGTTCTCTTCGCGAGGCCGGTTCCGCCGTACTTGAAATAGACCTTGACGCCATCGACCTTGAGTAATGTTTCGGTACTGGTCATACGAGCTCCTCCAAGGACAGATGACAAGTGCGGCTGCGACCCGCTCTGAATTGTTCCAGCTTGGGCTTCTCGGCGATGCAGCGGTCGTTGGCATACCCGCAGCGCGGAGAAAATGCGCAGCCCTTAGGTGGTTGCTGCATGTTGGGCGGATTCCCGGGGATGGTAGCCAGCTTGGCGTCATTTGACTCCAACCTTGGCACCGCATGCAACAATCCACGGGTATAGGGATGGGTGGGCGCCTCAAAGAGCTGATCCGTCGGGCCGCTTTCCATTACACGCCCGCCATAGAGCACCAGCGTGTTCTCGCACGATCCCTTTACGACTCCAAGGTCGTGGGTAATCAACACGATGCTCATACCAAAATCGCTTTGCAGGTCACTTAACAAATCCATAATTTGCGCTTGCACAGTTACGTCCAGCGCAGTTGTCGGCTCGTCGGCGATGACCAACCTGGGGTGGCATAGCAAGGACATCGCAATCATCACCCTCTGTCGCATGCCACCGGAAAACTCGTGCGGGTACATGTGAACACGTCGTGCCGGGTCGGGGATTTTAACGGCGTCCAGCATCTTGGTGCTATCCTTGATGGCGTCCGTTTTACTTAACCCTTTGTGAAGCATCAGCACCTCAGCCATCTGCTTTGACACTCGGACGAAAGGGTTCAAAGATGTCATCGGATCTTGAAAGATCATCGCAATCTGCGCAGCGCGGTAGGTATTCATCACTTTTTCCGACGCATTAAGAATCTCGGTTCCGTCGAATTTGACCGATCCGGTCACCCGCCCGTTGCCGGCGAGCAGCCCCATGATTGAAAACGCCGTCTGGCTCTTCCCTGATCCGCTTTCTCCGACGATGGCCAGAGTCTTCTGCTCTCCGAGCGAAAAGCTGACGTCCTGCACGGCACGTACCGGCCCGTCGGGCGTGTCGAATTCTACAGAGAGGTTTTTGACTTCTAGCAAGCTCATGAATGGTCCCTACCTGTCTTTGGGGTCCAGCGCGTCGCGCAGGCCGTCACCGATGAAGAAGAAGCAAAAGAGCGTCACAATAAAGAAAGCGAGCGGGAAGAAGAGCTGCCAGTAGGTGCCGTATTGCAGGGTCGAGGCACCTTCCGAGATCAACGCTCCCCAGCTTGTGTTGGGCTCCTGAACTCCGAGGCCAAGGAACGAGATAAAGCTCTCGGTCAGGATCATCTGAGGCACCAGCAGGGTGGCGTAGATCACGATCACACCCAGCAAGTTCGGGATGATATGCCGGATGACAATCACATGGTGCTTGACCCCGATAGCCAGTGCCGCCTCGACATATTCTTTGGATTTCAGGGTCAATGTCTGGCCGCGTACGATCCGTGACATTTCCAACCAGGAAATCAATCCGACACCCACGAACAGCAGCCACATCGAGCGGCCAAAGACGACCAGCAGCAGGATAAGCACGAACATGTAAGGGATCGACATCAGGATATCGACTAGCCGCATCATGATGTTGTCGGTGCGCCCGCCTACATATCCAGCTGTCGCGCCATAGAGGGTCCCGAAGGTGACGGCGATCAACGAACCGACGATCCCGACCATGAGTGAAACCTGCGTACCTTGAACGACACGCGCAAAGAGGTCTCGGCCAAGTTCATCGACGCCGAAATAGTGGCCGTTTCCTAGCGACGGCGCGCCCAACGTAGCAATGTCGCCCAAGACGCTCCAGTCCACCTCTTCGTTGTTCCATGCGGTAAAAAACGGGCCAAGAACGGCAACAAGGCATATAAAACTCAGCACGAATAGGCTGATCACAGCGGCCCGGTTTTGCAAGAACCGGCGGCGCGCGTCCTGCCAGAGGGATCGCCCTTTTGTCGGTGTTTCCACGTGGCCGTCAGGAGCTGCAATGGCGGTGTCAGACATGGTGCGGCCTCCTCATAGTTTGATCTTGGGGTCAATCCAGGCGTAGAGGATGTCCACGACCAGATTAAAAAGGATGGTTAGGCAGCCGATCAGGATCGTGATCCCCATCATCACCGAATAGTCCCGGTTCAGCGCCGAGTTTACAAAGGCCTGCCCGATACCGCCGGTGGTGAAATAGAGGTCGATCACAACAGATCCGGTGATCATGATCACGAAGGTCGGCCCGAGGTAGGAAATCACCGGCAGCATCGCCGGCTTCAAGGCGTGCCGGAAAAGGATAGCACGCGCCGACAGGCCTTTGGCGCGCGCGGTTCGTATAAAGTTGCTGTGCATCACTTCCAACAGCGACGACCGCATGATCCGGGCAATCGACGCCATGAAGCTGGTCGACAATGCGATCACCGGCATGACCAGGTAGGGCCATTGCCCACCGTTCCACCCACCGCCGGGCAGCCATCCGAGCCATAGCGTAAAGATCAGCACGAGGATCGGCGCCATGACAAAGTTCGGCAGCACCTGAGCGCCGATAGAAACACCCACGGCAAAATAGTCCAGCCACGAGTTCTGGTTCAGCGCTGCCGTGATGCCCAAGGCGCACCCAAACACAACGGCAACCACAAATGCGATCGACCCATAAGTCAACGTCACCGGAAAACCCTGAGCGATGATCTCGTTTACCGTCCTATCCTTATATTGAAAGGACGGACCGAAATCGAACTGGGTGACGACACCCACAACGTAGTTCCAGATCTGGAGCGGAAGAGGATCGTCGAGATGGTACTTGGCCTCGATGTTGGCCAGCACTTCGGGCGGCAGGGGTCGGTCAGAAGAAAACGGGCCGCCGGGTGCGGAATGCATCAGCAGAAAGGAGAAGATGATCAGAACAAGTAGCGTAGGAATCGCGGATAGCAGACGTCTGAATATGAATTCGGTCATTGGGACCTCCCGCGGAAAGGGAATGTTTGGGGCGAATTCGGGATGAGGTGCCGGACCAGAGACGTGGTGTGCGGTCCGGCGCTGCCCAGTCAGTCAGCCGCGAAATAGAGCTCGCGCGAGTACCATTTCTGCTCGACATTCCCAACGGGCCAGTTCCTAAGATCGTCGTTCATCATGTAAACGCCTGCGTAGTGATAGATCGGAATGATCGGGAAGTCGGTGGCCAGGATTTCCTCGATACGCGTAAAACTTGCAGACGGATCGGGGCTGGTCTTGGCTTTTTCCAGCAGTGCGTCAACCTCGGCATTGGCATAGCCCGCATCGTTATATGCGTGTGTGCTGCTCATCAGGTCCAGGAAGGACGATGCCAGGTTATATGGCCCGCACCATCCGGCGCGGCCTATGTCGAACTGCTGGTTCGAACGCGCTTCGAGGAAGGTTTTCCATTCCATGTTTTGTAGGACGGTATCGACACCCAGCTTCTGTTTCCACATCTGGGACGCAATGATCGCAATCTTCTTGTGCGCCTCGCTGGTATTGTAAAGAAGATCCAGCTCAATCTCTTCGCCAGAGTAGCCAGCCTCGGCCAGCAAAGCCGAAGCGCGCGCGTCTCTTTCGGCTTGCGTCATTCCACGTGCCGAGCTGTCTGGGCTGACGAAGTTAGCTGTCGCCTCGGGCGTGAAGGTGTAGGCCGGAAATTCGCCACCCTGCAGGATCGCATTGGTGATCACCTCTCGGTCAATGGCCAGGTAAAGCGCCTCGCGAACACGCGGGTCCAGCAGTGCGGGATGCGTGTTTTCCGTCATGTTGATGAAGTAATAGTAGGCACAGAGACGCGGAAAACTAACTGCGTCGTCTGGGTGTTTTTTGCTTAGGGCATTGTATTGCCCGGTAGGCACCTCTGTGCGATCCAACTCACCGGCGAGATAGCGCGTCAGGGCACCGTTGTCGTCACTGATGACAAGAGCCTCGACCCTTTCCAAAATCGTGTTCTGGTCGTTCCAGTAAAGCGGATTGCGTTCGCGCACGGATTTTTCTTGGGGGACATGTTCGGTCAGAACATAAGCACCGTTTGATACGATGTTCCCGGGCTTGGTCCAGTCGGACCCATGCGCATCGATCGCCCATTTTGGCGACGGAAATGTCGGTTCGCTCGTCGTCATCAGCGGAAAGTGCCCCATGCTGTTTTCCAGCTGAACTTCCAGTGTGTGGTCATCCAAGGCTTTCACACCAAGCTCGGACGGATCCATATCTCCGGCCATAACAGCTTTGACATTCTTCAGCCCCATTTCTTTAGCGAACCAGGAATAAGGAGAGGCCGTGTTCGGATCGGCAAGTCGCTTCCACGAATACTCAAAATCATGGGCGGTCACAGGTTTGCCATCCGACCATTTGGCGTTGTCACGCAATTGAAATGTGTAGACGGTGTTGTCAGCGTTCGCTTCAAAATGTGTGGCGACACCAGGCACCAGATTGCCATCTGCGTCCTGGTTCATCAGCCCTTCGAAAAGGTCCCGAATGAATTCACCGCCTTGGACATCTTCCGCCAGTTGCGGATCAATCGAGGCAAATTCATCACCGACGCGGTATGTAAACACCTGCTCGTCGGCTAGTTCTTCATTGGTGACAGGATGGACATCCGCGATTGAGGGCGATGCAAGCAGCGCCATGCTGATTACGGAGGACAATGCAAGTGCGCGGTTCGAGATCATGTTTGCTCCGAGTATGTACAGTGGCATCAGCAAAAAGAATGCGCAGGACTTCACTTGGTCGCTAGTTTGCCAGGCCTTATCTTGTGCCTTGCTGTGCCTTGTGGTTCATCGTGGTCGGAGTGGTAGCAAACATTTTCCCTTCGGAATCCTGCTGAATCATCAAGGTACTTGACCTTACGTCAGCAATACAAATTTTTCGCATTTATCCTAAGATGTTAAATGGCGGCGAGCGCCGAGCGGTTTCTTTGCGACCACCGCTTATTTGAGCGCCTCCAACTTGCGAAGCGATGGCGTGCACCGTAATCTGACGCCTATCGGAACTTCGCCGGTATTGGTCGGGAATCGCGTTTTTTTACCTGAAGGATCCTCAACGAACTGTTGGCCACACTATATTGGATCATTCCTCGAAGAGGGTTGGACGATGACATTTAGGCAGCTTCAGGCGTTTCTGCTCGTGGTGCGAACTGGGACATTGGCGGCCGCCGCTGAACATATGGGGTTAACACAATCGGGTGTAAGTCGACTTGTCACCGAACTTTCGCGAAATGTAGGGTTCGAACTTTTTACTCGCGTGGGCCGGGGCGTAACACCAACAGTTCAGGGTATGGCCTTTTTTAGGATCGCTGAGGGTGTCTACGATAGCGCCGAATCGCTACAACGCGCTGCTGCTGAAATCCGTGCAGGGATCGAAGATCGGGTTCGCCTAGCCTGCCTACCGACTATCGGCGCCGCGGTATTGCCCTCGGTTCTAGAGTCATTTCATCAGAACTACCCAAATGCCTTCGTCGACATTTATGATCAGGATGCCAAAGAAACTGTGGAAGCTTTCTACGACAAAAAGCTCGACTTTGCCGTAACGCACAAAGTTGGTCATCTTGAAGGGATCCATACCGAAGCCTTTGCAACGGCCGATTATGTGTTCGCTGTGCATCAGGACCATGAGCTAGCCAATCTGAAGGTGATCAAAAATACAGATCTCAGCGGGCATAGTCATGTGGGGTTTGAAAGCGAAACGATGTTCTTACCCAATGATGACGAAACCCGGTTGATTGGCGAAGCGTCTGGCAGCATATCCAAGCGAATCTGGTGCCAATCATCCGTAATGCGGTACGCGCTGTTGGCCAACAAACGAAACGTCAACATTGCGGAACCATTTTCACTGCCGCTATTTGCACCGCATGGCGTTGTTGCACGCAGGTTCGAACCGCGGGTTACCATTGAGATGGAATTTGTGATGCCAATGGAAAACACAAATGTGTCTATGTATGTCGTCCTCAAACGAGCATTTCGCAATGCCACATCTGAATTTGCGGCCCGTCACGATCTGCCGATCTTTGTAGGAGGTGCAGAGAAGCTGTAAGCTAGGCCGGCCCCGGTGTGCTGAACAACAACGTCACTGCTAAAATTAGGATTGGCTGATGCTCGACTTACAGGCGCTGCTGACAAGCATATCAGATCGAATCTATCACGAAGCGGATTGGGGACAGCCTGCGCAGTACATTCCGGATCTTGCTGAAATTGAACCCGCCCAATTTGCTATCAGTGTCTGCTTGGCAGACGGGGCGACGTATTCTGCGGGGCTGGCCAATCAACGGTTCACGATACAAAGCATCTCTAAAGTCTTTGCACTTATTGCAACCTTGGGAAGGATCGGCGACCAATTGTGGGCACGGGTCGATCGCGAACCCTCAGGTACTGCTTTCGACTCGATCGTTCTTTTGGAGAGCGACAAAGGCCACCCCAGAAACCCGTTTGTGAATGCAGGCGCTATTGTTACCACAGACGCCCTCCTGTCTGGCCGTGAGCCCAAACTGGCTTTGGCCGAAGTCTTGAATCTCGTGCGCGCAATGGCCGAGGATGATGACATTCATATCAACGGCGCCGTGGCCAGATCCGAGCAAGAGACTGGGGCCAGAAACAAGGCACTCGCTCATTATCTGGCGTCTTATGAGAACCTTTTTAACCCGCCCGATTTGGTCCTTGGAACGTACTTCCATCAATGCGCAATTGAAATGACAACCATCCAACTTGCACGAGCCGGTCGCGTTCTTGCCGGTTTGAAGGGATCGCCAAGAGTGATGTCCCTAAATCACGCGCGACGTGTCAACGCGTTGATGATGACCTGCGGTCACTACGATGGTTCCGGCGACTTTGCATTTCGCGTTGGATTGCCAGGGAAAAGTGGCGTAGGTGGCGGAATTCTCATTATTGCACCCAACGTTGCTTCCATCGGCATTTGGTCACCGGGATTGAATTTCTACGGCAATTCAAATGCTGGTACACGGGCAGCCGCCTATTTGACTCAAGAAACCGGATGGTCCGTCTTCTGAAATAATCAGTGAGTAACCGTTGCTCCAAGATAGGACAGTTTCGTCCGCGACCCGTAAGTTGCCCGCTCTAATCTCGTTGTGTCCTGAACGAATGGCCGGTTTTCACGCTGCCGCGCAGCGCTTAGAAGGGTGCAAGATCAGCAAGGTAGTTTCTTCGTACGCCCGTAGCACAAACTTAGTTCTTCTCCTTCAGACTCCTTTCAGTCCTCGGATGCAGCGCTGCATCAGCTGGAACTAATCGAGTTGCACTACGACGGGTGGCCCACAGCTGCATTCCATCCACCAGTTCGATGTTGCTAAACAGATCCCAATGCGACCGTTCACGACACAAGAGATAGCTGATCAACAGTAGGCCAACACCGCAGAGCGAAGCTGGCCTCAGCTGTTTTTTCCGTAGCAAAAGAAAGCGTTTTCACAATATCCTGAGCAAGTCAAAGGCACCTTTGTATTACGAAAACCCTTCTTTCGTCGTATATCCCCAACTTAAACCGATTTGTTTGGTTGACCGAACCCACCGCCGCCGGGTGTTTCCATTACAAACTCGTCTCCCGAATGAAGAACTGACTGGTCGTTGCCACAGAGCTTTTGTACGGCTCCGTCGCTACGGACAATTGCGTTCTGTCCCGTCGCGCCGGGGGCGCCGCCTGAAGCACCGTGTGGATGGGTATCCCGGTGGGACGAAAGGATGGTCACGGTTGTTTCTTCTAAGAACCGCAACCGCCTGCGGATACCGTCGCCACCTTGAAACTCACCGTTCCCGCCTGAACCAGAGCGGATCGAAAACTCCTCCAACCGTACCGGGAACCGGCTTTCCAGAACCTCCGGGTCCGTCATGCGGGTGTTTGTCATATGGCTGTGTACCGCGCTCGTACCGTTAAAGCCCTTGCCGGCTCCGGTCCCGCCGCAGATGGTTTCGTAGTTTTGATAGGAGGCATTACCGTAGACAAAGTTGTTCATCGTGCCCTGGCTGCCGGCAATAACCCCAAGCGCGCCATAAAGGGTGTCCGCAATGGCTTGCGAGACTTCTGTATTGCCGGAAATGACTGCCGCGGGTGCGTTGGGATTGATCATCGTGCCAGCCGGAACAATCAGTTTCAAAGGTTTCATACAGCCTTCGTTCATCGGAATGTCGCTGCCGACCAACGTTCGGAACACGTACAAGACAACGGCACGGCAAATTGCCAGCGGTGCATTGTAGTTGAGGGGCGATTGATCGGATGTGCCCGAAAAATCGATAGTGGCGGTTCGGGATTCCCTGTCTACCGAAATTGCCACTTCGATTTTTGCCCCTCCGTCCAATGGGTAGGAAAAACTGCAATCTCGCAGGACGTCGAGAACCTGTCGCACGCTTTCCTCAGCGTTGTGCTGAACGTGCCCCATATAGGCGTGGACTGTTGGCAAACCAAACTGCGCCGATATTTTGCGCAGTTCGGCTGCGCCGGTCTCGTTCGCTGCAATCTGTGCCGCAAGATCCGCCATGTTCTGATCGACATTGCGACACGGGTAACGCCCTGAACCCAACAGGTCGCGCGCCGCATCGTCTTGCAACTCACCCTGATCGACCAGCAAGAAATTGTCGATCAACACGCCTTCTTCTTCTATGTGGCGACTATCGGGTGGAGCCGACCCAGGAGTTTTACCTCCGACATCAGCGTGATGGCCGCGCGAGGCGACGGTGAACACAATTTTACCACCTGCTTCGTCAAAAACCGGGGTTATGACGGTAACGTCGGGAAGGTGGGTGCCGCCATTATAGGGGTTGTTCATCATGAACACGTCGCCTGGACGGATTTTGCCCTTGTTTTGGCGCAGGATCGTACGAACACTTTCCGACATCGAGCCCAAGTGCACGGGCACATGCGGCGCGTTGGCAACCAGATCACCGTTTTGGTCAAATATCGCGCAGGAAAAGTCGTACCGTTCTTTGATATTCACTGAATACGCCGTATTCGCAAGCGTTGCCCCCATCTGTTCGGCGATAGACATAAAAAGGTTGTTGAACACTTCCAGCATAACCGGATCGACACTTGTGCCGACTGCTTCAACCCGCTGCAGCGGTGTTTCACGCGTCAGAACCAGATTGCCGCCGCTCAGGCAAGTCGCGGTCCACCCGTCTTCGACGACATTTGTTCCGGTGGGTTCGGTCAAGATCGCCGGGCCTTTTATCGATTGACCAATGCCCAGCTGCGTCCGATCGACAAGGAGAATCTGTTGGTGTTGCCCACTGCTATAAAGTTTCACCGGGGTCTGAGTGGCCCCGGCCGCGATGTTGTCGGGCAAGGTGACCTGCTCACCCGTCTTTCCGATTGCCTCTGTCACCAGCATCTCGATGATCAGATCGCTGGTATCTGGCGCGAATCCAAAGCGCTGCTTGTGCGCAACGACAAATGCGTCGCGCATCGAAACCGGGTCCGAAAATGGCACGGACAGACTTTGCTGCGCATCCGCGGGGCGGATATGGGCAGTTGCTGAGATCGAGATATCTACCTCTGCCACGCCCTGAGCCGCAACCTCAGCCCTGGCGGACTTCGCCAGAGCATCGCAGATATTCTGTGCCTCTGGATCCAGAACAGAGGACTGGAACTGGTGTTCCCGGATCGCTGTGATGTCCGCCAAACCCATACCAAAAGCTGACAAAACGCCTGCATAAGGGTGAATGAAAATCCGTTCCATCCCCAACGCGTCGGCGACCAGACAGGCGTGCTGTCCCCCGGCACCGCCAAAGCAGTTCATGGTGTATTTGGTAACGTCGTAACCGCGTTGCACACTGATTTTCTTGATCGCGTTCGCCATGTTCTCGACAGCGATCCGCAAGAAGCCCTGGGCAAGTTCCTCAACTGATTTATCCGTGCCCATTTCGGCCGCCAGAGCTTCAAATTTTCTGCGCACAATTTCCTTATCCAACGGTTCGTTGCCTTCATGGCCGAAAACCGAAGGAAAATGCTCGGGCTGCAGTTTACCAAGCAAAACATTGCAGTCGGTGACGGTCAGCGGGCCACCGCGTCTATAGGCAGCAGGTCCGGGGTTGGCACCGGCACTTTCCGGCCCGACCTGCATCCTGCCATCGCGAAAGGACAGGATGGAACCGCCACCTGCAGCGACCGTATGGATTGACATCATCGGCGCACGCATCCGGACGCCGGCAACCTCGGTTTCAAAGGATCGTTCATATTCACCGGCATAGTGACACACGTCCGTAGACGTGCCGCCCATGTCGAAACCAATCAGTTTGTCAAAGCCATGATCGGCAGCGGTGCGTACCATCCCGACGACTCCGCCCGCTGGTCCGGACAAAATGGCATCACGACCCTGGAAGAGATCCGCGTCGGTCAAGCCGCCGTTAGACTGCATGAACATCAATTGATCACACCCGCCTTCATCGGCGCCCAGAGCTGTCGCTACCTGCTCTACGTATCGACGAAGAATGGGTGACAAATAGGCATCAACCACTGCGGTGTCTCCGCGGCCCACCAGTTTGATCAGCGGGCTCACCTCGTGGCTAAGCGAGATTTGTGGAAACCCAACGGCACGCGCCAGCTCACCAATCAGTTTTTCATGACTGGGATGCTGAAAGCTGTGCATAAGCGCGACAGCGACGGAACGATATCCTTCCGAATAGGCCTTTTCCAACGCGGTTTTCGTTTTGTCGATATCCAGCTGTGTCACGACCTCGCCATCTGCCGCGACACGTTCCTCGACTTCGACTACGTCTTCGTACAGAAGCTCGGGCAGCTGGATGTTCAGGTCGAACAGGCGCGGACGGTTCTGATACCCGATCCGCAAAAGATCGCGCAGCCCCTTCGTTATGAACAGAATGGTTCGTTCGCCTTTCCGTTCCAGCAGCGCGTTGGTCGCGACTGTGGTTCCCATCTTTACCGCACGAATTGACCCTTTTGGGATGTCCTGATCGCTTTCCAGACCCAGCAATTCACGAACACCTTGTACAGCGGCGTCGGCATAGCGTTCAGGATTCTCGGACAGCAACTTATGTGTCTGCAAACTTCCATCCGGCTTGCGTGCAACGATGTCGGTGAACGTGCCACCCCGATCTACCCAAAACTGCCACATGGACATAACTCCTCTGCTTGCCGGCCAAACCGGCATTGAATTTCATGAAGGGGGAAGGAAGCCTCGGCGGTTTAGTACACCAAGGAAGGCAACCAGGTTGCGAGCTTCGGAAAAACCAAAAGAAGCCCGAGCATGACGAACATGGTAACAACAAATGGCAATGCGCCGCGGATCACATCCATCATCGGTCCTGCTTTCCTGATCCCTTGCACCACATAAAGGTTGATCCCTATCGGCGGTGTGATCAGAGCGGTTTCCAGAAGTACCATCAACAAGATGCCAAACCACACCGGATCAAAACCCAGCGCCACAACGATCGGGGTAACCAGCGGCGCCATGGTCAACAGCATGGACAACGTCTCCATGAAGCAGCCGATCAGGATCAGCACCGCGACGATCATCAACATGGTTTGCATTGGGCTCCAGCCCAGCCCTGTGACAAAATCGGTCAAAGCCTGGGTCAGGCCGATTATTGAAAGGACAAAGTTCAGGAACACCGCAGCTATAATGATCAGCATGATCATGGCGGTCGTGCGCATTGTGCCTTCGATTGCGTGACGCATGGTTTCCATCGACATCTTGCCGTTGAACGCCGCAAGCGCCATCGAGGCAACAACGCCCAATGCTGCGGCTTCGGTAGGCGTAGCCAGACCTGCGTAAATCGAGCCGACGACCACCATGAAGATGCCAAGAGGGGGGATCAGTGCAGGAAGCGCAGCAAGCCGCTCTGCCCAGCTGTGGCGTAATTGGTCCCCGCCCCATTCCGGCCTGATCATGCATGCCACAACGACGGTTGCCATGAACAACAGTGCCAGCAGAAATCCAGGCAGAAAGCCCGCCAGATACAGTTCCGGCACCGAAGTATTGGTCAACAAACCATATAGGATCAGGTTGATCGAAGGCGGGATGAGAATGCCGAGCGTTCCTCCGGCAGCCACAGTGCCGAGAAACAGCCGCTCGTTGTAACCCCGTTTTTTGATCTGCGGCACAGCCACCGTTCCGATGGTTGCGGCTGTGGCTACGGATGACCCAGACGTGGCCGCGAACAGGGCCGAGGATCCGATATTGGAATGCATCAACCCACCCGGCAACCATCCAAGCCATTTGACAATACCGTCGTACATCCGTTCGGTGATGCCAGCACGCAAAAGGATCTCTCCCATCATTACGAACATCGGGATTGCCACCAGCAGAAAGTCCGTGCTGGTCTGCCATGCCATATCCGATATTGCGCGGTGCAACGGCATCGGGCTGTCGGTCCATTGCAGGATCAGGCCCAGCCAACCCAACGAGGCGGCAATAGGAACGGCCAAACCGATGAGGGCAAGTAGGATCAGGAGTGTCTTGATCAGCATCGGTCTATACCGTCTCGTCTTCTATTTGTTCGTCCAGGGATTTCACGCCGATCAGGTCCTGCACTCCGGCCAGATCGCCTCGTAAGTATTGTCTGATCGCGGCCAGAGCGATCAGAACGCCCGAGCCTACAAAGAACATCCAACCCAAGAGCCACGGTATCTGGGGAATGGCCAACGGTACGCGCATCGGAGTAATCGACCGGGAACCGTTAGCCAGCGTGTCGGCCACCATACCCCACACCATCACAACGATGACCAAGGCAAATCCTGTCAAAAGCACGAGGCCAAACAGGTTGATAATTGGGTGCAGCACCTTGGGAATTGCTCCGAGCAGGGCGTCAACCCGGATATGCGCGCGTTCAAACAGCGCAAAAGACATCGCCAACGCGGTTGCCACACCGAAGGCATAGCCCGAGATTTCGTCCGCCCCGCCCAGCGAGATGTTGAAAACTTTGCGTAGAAAGACTTCGAGAGTGATGAGGAAGGCCGAAAACACGATCAGTGTACCACCCAGCCACGTCATCCAAAGGCTCAGCCTTCGCGCGCCGCCTAAGAGCTTGTCTAACATTTTGATTACCTGATGTTTTGTGGTGGGGCGGCGGGAGTTTGACCGCCCCACTGAATCGGCCGGATTACTTGGCTTCGGCTTTCAGGCCAAGGATCGGGCCAACGGTTTCATTCCAGTTTGCAGCACAATCGGCGCCGCAGCGTTCCGCCCAACGGGCCAGCACGACATCGGTCGCGATCTTGTCCCGTGCGGTCAAATCGTCTGCCGTGGGTTCGACGAGCGTCATGGATCCGGCTTCACCGATTTCACATGTGCCGCCGGTGATGCAGGAAATCGCAATATCATCTTCGGTTGCCGTCTCTGCCCACATGGAGTCCGTCAGAACCGCGAGTTCGGTTTCCAAGAGTGCCTGTTGTTCTGGCGTCAGGCTGTTCCATTTGTCCAGGTTCATGGCTCCGAATGCCAGACCCCAGCCAACACGCAAGGTATAGGCATGAGTGGCCACCTGGTTCCACTTGGCCGTATAGGCTGACATGGTGCCGGTGATCGCGCAGTCTACGACACCTTTTTCCAGCGCCGGAATAACCTCGGAGAAGGCGACAGTTACGGATGTGCCCCCGACACCTTCTACAAAATCACCCAAAGTCGTCGAGTAGACGCGGATCTTTTTGCCTTCCAGATCGGAAATTCCGTTCACTTCAGCGTTGCACCAAAGGGTTTGGCTTGGGAACGGGTACAGCATAAGCAGCTTGGCGTTGTAGATCTCTTCGAACGCCGAGGACAACGTGTCGAAATAGGCGTCGGCCACCTTACGCTGCGTGTCGATGTCCTGTGTCAAAGTGGACAGATCAGCGCCTTCGAAAATCGCATTTTCGGCGGCGACGTAGCCGGGCAAGCCAAAGGCAAAGTCGAAGACACCGTTCTTGACCATGCGCATGATCTCGAAGCCCTTTAGCCCCAAACCGGATTGCGACTGGATTTTTCCGACTATTTCGCCGCCCGATGCCTCGTTGAGCCGTTGGTTAAAGAATGGCTCTTCGTGTTTTTGGTAGTTGGTCAGGCTGGACCACGTTCCTACTGCGTTCAAAACCACGGGATTGTCGGCAAACGCTGCGGTTGTTGAGACAGCGAGCGCGCCGAGAGTTGTTGCGAGTTTCTTCATCTGGTTTCTCTCCTGTTGTATTATTTTGATTGATAGATGGGTGTTTCAGCGTCATCCGCGATGTCGGTGATCAGCATGTGCCCCGGCTTGTGCGTGATCGCGATTGAAGGTTTGGCATTCTTGATCGCAGCCTGTGGTGTGACGCCACAAGCCCAGAACATTGGCGTGGTGCCGTCTGAGACCGGAGCCGGATCGCCCCAGTCCGGGCTATTTATTTCGGCGATACCAATTTTCTCTGGCTCGCCCCAATGCACCGGCGCTCCGTGCGCCAGAGGAAATTTGCGTGAGATATAGACAACTTCGTCTACCCTGGCATCAGGGATCGCCCGCATACTGACAACCATTGGCCCCTCGAAAGGACCAGATTTGATCGTTTGGATATTGGTCACGAACATCGGCACTGTGCGGTCGTTTTCGATGTGCCAGAGCGGTACGCCGGCCTGTTGCAATGCATGTTCGAAAGTGAATGAGCACCCCAAAGCGAACGCCACAAAATCATCGCGCCACAGTTGCTTGAGATCATGAACCGTGTCGACGTGGATGCCGTCGCGATATACGTAGTAAGCCGGAGTATCGGTGCGGATATCAATATCAACTCCCAAGGTGTCCATGTTTGGATTGCCCGTATCGGAAACGCCGACAATCGGGCAGGGTTTTGGATTTCGCTGGCAGTAGCGCATGAAATCCAACGCGTAATGTTCGGGCAAAATCGCCAGATTGGCCTGCAGGGTATTCCCGCCCAATCCGGCTGTGTGACCGCGATAGGCCCGTGACCTGATCTGCGCGCGCACAGACGCTGTTGTCGCAGATTTCAACGGCTCAAACAGATCGCTCATTACGACCCTCCCTAGTTTGGAATACGTTCGTGCGACTAGGGCATAAAATCAAATTGTATTATTTTTGTCTTCTACATAATATATTTTTATACCTGTTGAAGCGCTACATCTCGGGCGATGACCGCTGCGGCCTCAAGCAGATGATTGCGCGGATCACCCAGGTAAGAGGCAGAAAATTGAAGAGGTTCGGGAACCCAGCCCGGGTCGAATTCGACCAGCTTTCCCTCTTGCACCAGCTTCTTCGCTAGCGAGATCGGCAGCGCGCCAACACATAGCCCGGCCTCGACCATCCGAAAACAAGAAGACAAAGAAGAGGACGGGAACAGGGAGATTTCGGAACCGAATCGTTCGAAAAGTGCGGCCCTCAGTTCCCGGTACGGCCGGGTGTTCTTGGCGTAGGTCGCGATTGGGATGCCAGCCAGATCGACGTTTTGCCCTAGAGTTCCGCCTGCTGCCTGAAACCAGGCCAGTGGTACATCCGGAAGCACCACGTTGTCGACCGTGTAATCTGAGACCGGCCCAAGCAGAATACCCAGATCGATTTCACGCCCCAGCAACTGATCCCGGAGGTTCAATGAAATGTCGACGCTGATCTCGATCTTGAGAGACGGGTACTTTGCTCGCAATGCGCCGACAAATTCGGGCAGCCAACTTTGAGCGATAGTCTCGGACACGCCCAGGCGGATCAACCTGTCAACGGCGCTCGTATCCACAACGTGCTCTTCGACCAGATCTGAAAGGTGCTGAAATTGCTCGGCATAGTGGACAAGCATATCGCCACGCTTGGTGAGGCGCATGCCAGCGCTTTCACGTTTGAACAACGACGTTCCCAAACCATCTTCCAAGGACTTGATGCGAGTAGTCACGGCAGGCTGCGTCAGGTTAAGTACTTCGGCTGCCTTGCTGACACTGCCGAAGCGCACAACAGAAAGAAATGTTTGTAGATGTTCGAGTTTGAGCCGAGCCAAGTTGATCGCTTTCTGCTAAGAACGGTCCTGATCTTACTATCGTATTGGCCAAGCGTTCACTCAACACAAAACGAGCAATCAAAGCCGCCTGTAAAGGCGCGGTCGAAAACAGTAAGAGTACCCGTGCCACCGGAGCGTTGTGAAAAGCATAAATAGACAACACCATAATCGTGCCCATCACGAAAGATGCTACGAGGCCTGGCAAACCTGACTTTCGGAATCGAGCGATACCGCCAAATCCAGACGTTGCAACCACAATCAAGAAAAAGAAGGCTGCGATGCCAAAACAGCGGATAATGACGATTTCCAGAGAACTGATGTGTCCCAGTCCAGCAACTAAAGCACCTGTCGGGGAGATTATCAAAGCACCCAATAGGATCAAGCCAATGCCCAGTCGCCGATTACCCAAAAGCTACTCCTTGCAATTGGCCTGAGTCCGCATCCTCGCCGCGCCTGTCAAACTTTCCATACTTCTGTCGCTGTGTCGCTGTGTTCATGGTGCAAAAGTTGGACGCTGATCGCCAATGACCATCTAGCGCTGCCCATCCAAACCAGCCGAACCTAGATCAAATGCAGCTTTGGTTCTGATAACGGCATTGAGCCCAACCAAGGAAATCAAATCAGCAGGATCCGCGGGTGTCAGTGAGCCGAGCTACGAAACTTCCCCACTATTCCTGTAGATATCAATCCATTCTTGGGTTTTTGTTGCCTCGCCCGTTATCCAATCTACAAAGCGTCGCATTTGGGGGCGCTGTGAGGTCTGCTCTCGTAGACGCATTCGAAATGGGTTCGGCGCCGAAAGCCCTTTTTCGGCCGGGTACGGAAGCACCAAGGAGCCTTTCTCTAGATCGCTCTCGATCAAAGAAACGCCACATAGCAGAAACCCCACGTCTTCTCTCACCGCTTGGAGGGCCATCTCAGCTCGCTTGAAATATGGCCCACGGTCGGCACCAGTACGGCGCATTCCGAAAGCCTGGAACCAATCACGAAATCCTGGTCTATCTTCTTTACTTCTGTGTTCTTCCAAGTGAAGAAGTGGCATCCCCTCCATTTCGTGTTCGGTGTCGTAGTCGGCAATTCTGCGTAAGTTGTCTGGGCTGCAAATTGGGACTAGGTAATCTGAGAAAAGGAGCTCACCTTTTTCCTTCCCACCATACTCAACCCGAATGTCTGGCGCACCAAGCCGCATCGGAACATCGCCCGCGCCATTGATGCAAAAGAGAATATTAGGATAACTCCTTCGAAAATCTGGCAACCGAGGCACCAGCCATAACTCTGACCAATCCGGGTCGGCGACGATGTGAATCTCGCTGACTCGCTGAAAATCAAGCGTGGCAGATACGCGATCTAGGGCTGAAAAAGCAGTTCGGAGATCTGTCAGTGCTTCCGCCAATTCGGGGGTGGGATGCAAACCGGACCTTCCACGAACCAAGAGGTCCGTCCCGAGGTAGTCTTCCAAGGCACGAATCCTCTGACCGACTGCAGCTGGTGTGATACCCAGATCGCTTGCGGCTGCTTTCAGCGAACCGGCACGAAGGGCGACCTCGATGGCTTGAAGAGACTTTAGATGCGTAGCCATGTGATTTTGGTAAAGATTTTCTTTCGATCACGCAATATTCCGCACTATGGAGGCAGATTTTCTTTAGTACGGCAAAGAAAATTTAGTTCGGATATTCGAAGTCTGAGTGCCACAATCTCTGTACCCGACAAAACAGAGGATCAGCTATGCTAAAGAGATTTGTAATCGAACGGGACATTCCTGGCATCGGGGAGTTTTCTTTGACCGAGCTTTGTGCGGCTTCGCGCGCCTCAAATAAAGCCCTCGCCGACGTGGGTCCCGCAATTCAATGGCAACATTCCTATGTCGCCGGCGACAAGACTTTTTGCATCTACCTAGCCGAAAGTGAGGCCGAGATTCAGAAACATTCTGAATTGTCTGGGATTCCAGTCGGAAAGATAACCGAAGTTGCCCAAATAATTGATCCGCTCACAGCGAACAACTGACAAAGAGACACTAAAGCGGCGACCACCTGTAATTGGTTGCCGCTCGTGTTTTTCCAATCTGTACATTTAACAATTGGCCCGGCCCACCAAATCTCCGATTTCTCTAACGCCCCGATATTTGCCATCGACGAAATGGAGCAGGTGCAGCGAATGGCAGCGGAGAGGGCTGCGAACGCAGCATTTTGACGTTATGGCAATTGTATGGAATGGATCGCTAGCTTGATTTTGTTGAATCTGCTTTCTGCATAGCCCTTAAACTGGATCAAAAACGACAACGCGAATGACCATCAGACTTTTTGAAGGTCTGCTTTATTGAGAATGGGATCGTGCCTTCGCATTTGCAGCGAAGGTCGGCTTCCCGCCCTTCGGGCCCAATGACTGAGGTTTCGTAGGACGGTTCAAGGCCGACTACCAGCCTCGAACTTTGATTCCTGTTCTACCGCCGTCTGATCCGCTCGCGACGGCGCTCGCGACGTTCGATGTTTATCTGATGATCATGGCCCAGCGCCCGATAGAACCCCACTCCCTTGGACCAGTTCAAAAAGTGGGCAAAGCTGTCGACCTGATCGTCATTGCGACCGCGTGGAAAGGACTGCAATTCGCGTTTGAACGTCGCCAGCCAGAGCGCGTCCGCAGGCAGGTACACCTTGCCCTCTTCGACAGGACCGCACGCGGACTGGAACCGGGTTTCCTTGTCCTTGTCAGGTCTAATGCGTTCATAGCGCCGACGGTCATCACGAAACAATTCGTCCAGAAGCGGTTTGCCGGAGGCCGCATCTTCGATCAGAACTCGATCCGGATCCCAACGACCGACAAGCTGCAGTGCCTTGGCTTTCAGGTCTGGGTAGTCCACCTGCCCACGCCAGACGTCGAGAAGGTACCACGCGTTTTCTCGGAACCCCCAGGTCGTACAGGCCGAGAAGTCGGATCGCGGATCCGCAGACATGCCCGTATCCCAGCTTTGAACAACCAGTTGGAACCAGCGACGATCTTCGACGGTCTCATAGGTGCCGAACCACTCCCAGCGCAGCGGCGAGCCATCTGGCGCAATCGGGTTCTGCTGATACTGGCAATTGAACACAGCTGCGCCCATTTCACGACGTTTTGTATCCAGCGTGTTCTGATCCAAACGGGACGGGCACAGGAGATCACCCGGTTTGCGGCACATGACCCTTCCACGCCCGAGAGGCACCTTCTCATGTTCTTCGGCGATGGCAGGCAGATTCAGGTGCCGATAGGTCCCACGTTCAAGCAGATAACCCGGCGGATCCATCTCGTGCAGCCGTTGTGCAACCATGACCACGCGCCCTTCGGCCGGGTTGTCGAAGCGCGACAGCAAGGTCCCCTCAATGAACTCCTGTGCCTTGACCAGCTCGGCCTCGGAGCCCGCATCTCCAGCTTTCAGCAGGTCATCGATGATGATGTAATCAGCGCCATGACCGGTGACAGAACTTCCGATGGAGACAGCCTTACGGCTGCCTCCCTTTGTGGTGCGGATTTCTTCTGAGGTGTTGCCCTTTTTAGCCAAGACCGTTTCAGGGAACATTTCCCGGTACCAGCGCGCAGACATGATCCGACGACAATCCTCGGAATGTTTACGCGCCAGATCCAGCCCGTAGCTGGCAACAATGATTTTGGCGCTCGGTGAGTGCCCAAGAAGATAAGCGACATATGCAACGGCAACGGTGACCGATTTCAGGCACCGCGGCGGAATGTTGATGATCAATCGCTTGTTCTCGCCGATGCGTACGTTGTCCAACTCATGGCACATAGCACGCACATGCCAGGCCGGATCAAAGCCGCGGTCAGTCCCCTGGTGCAGCGTGCCAAACACACGCCACACGAAGGGAAAGAAATTATCCCGGCAAACCTCGCGAGCGACCTGCCGGACCATTTTGGGATCAGGAGCTGACATCATCCACCTCCCCATCTTCAGGACCGCCGTCACCATCCGGGTGACTGGAAAAGAAATCCCGGAGGATGTCGTAGTCGACAGCGTCCGGCTCAACCGCAGGGACGCTTTCTTGCGCGTCCATGTCGCTTGTGTTGAACAGATCTGTGTCCAGCTTCAGCAGCGCCATCAACAATTTCGTGTCGCCCTTCAACGCGCCAGCCGTGAGCCGCTTGGCAATTGCCTCCGCCTTGGAAATCCGGATTTCGTGGCTGCCTTCGCGAACCGTAATCTTGGTTTCCAATTCGCGTTTCAAGCTGGCATTCACGCCTTTGGCACCTTTCGGCCGCCCTTTCGGATTGCCAGATCGGCCTTTCTTGAATTGGGTCGCTTTGGGCGGTTTGCCGTAACCAACCTCGTAGTCTTTCGTATCGTCAGACATGGCCCACCTCCTGTTCTGAAGTGGTATCGTTGGCCGCGGAACGCGCATCGAACGTCTGGCCTGTGACCGAATGCACTGCGCTCTCACCGGTCATCTTCTGCCAACGGCGGATGGCGACATCGACATAGGCCGGGTCGAGCTCAATAAGCCGCGCCCGGCGTCCTGTTTTCTCTGCTGCCAGCAAGGTTGCACCGGACCCTCCAAAGGCGTCCAAAACAACATCGCCGCGGTGGCTCACATCCATGATGGCATCTGCAACCAGGGCTGTAGGCTTCACCGTGGGATGATCAGCGAGATCCGCCTCACGCCCTGCCCCAAAGCTGTTTACACCAGCATAATCCCAAACATTCGTTCGGTTGCGCCCGTGTTTACCCAGTTCGACATTGTTGATATGCGGCGCACCGGGCTTCTTAAAGATGCAAACCAGCTCGTGCTTGGACCGATATAGGCTGCCCATGCCTCCGTTGGATTTATTCCAGACACACAAATTGATGAGATCGAAACCGCCCGCCTTTCCTGTGGCGATCAGCTCTTCAACGTGACGCCAGTCCATGCAGATCATCGCGATGCCCCCGCCCGGCAAGCAGTCAAACAGCCGTTGTTCACGTCCGAGAGAAAGCCACGGAACTCGCTGTCCGACATTTCTCCCGACGCCATGGCAAATTCGCGATGATCGCCGCCGGTGCCGCAACGGACATGCCCATTGACAGATACGTTATAAGGAGGATCGGTGAACACCATCTGCGGGCTCTCGCCATCCAGCAAGGTGTCATAGCTCTGGGCTTGCAAGGAATCCCCACAGAAGATGCGGTGATCTCCAAGAATCCAGAGGTCGCCCGGCTGCGTAATTGCCGGTACTGCAGGGTTCGGCGTCTCAACAGATTCCGCTTCAGTCTTTGCGGCCACGTCCGCGCCATCGATGATGATGTCAATCTCCGGCGTTTCGAACCCGGTGATTTCGAGATCGTAGTCCAACTCGCCATCAAGGCTGAGATCCATCAATTCGGCAAACTCAATCTGGAGGGCCGCTTCGTTCCAGTCCGACAATTCCGCCAGCTTGTTATCCGCAATGCGCAGAGCACGGACTTCTGCATCTGACAGGTGACCCGCGACAACAGTCGGAACGGACATCAACCCCAGGGCCTTGGCGGCCTCATAACGGCCATGGCCCGCGATGATTGTGCCCGAACCATCCAACAGGATCGGGGTGACAAAGCCAAATTTGGCCACCGACGCTTTGAGCCTGTCGATATTCTTGGCCGCGTGCACGCGGTTGTTGTTGGCGTAGGGCTTGATCTGGCTGATCTGAGATTGGACGACTTTGTCCGCCATCCAGATCGGCGTGTTGGACGCCTTGGCGTCGCTGTGTGTTTTTTTGGCAGACATAGCCGCCTCCTTTCGTTTGACGCTCGTTAGCGTCGACAAGAAAGGATCGTGTTGGGAATTCGGAGAGAGCACGACTAGCAACTCTCCGGACCAATCGATCCGGTTCGTTGCCCCTTCGAATGCTCTCGGTCTTATCCGCTTCAAAAATGCGGCGCCGAATGCTGCCTGGGAGATGTATTCACCTCCCCGTGGGACCTTGTCCCTTGCAGGGCTGGCTAGAATTTATGCACGGGCTTTTGTAATTGCAACTCCTAAATCCAAAAGTAACCAATTAAGATTGTTGATGAATAATCGGTGGTACGGCAGCAGCGCCCTACAAAACGCACCCCTCTTGGGATTGCCCCAGAAATAACTGGACTGTTGTTGCGAACCACGCATCACTGGCTCTACGCCCGAGCCATTCGGGCGCTCCTCGGTACCGGGGTTAGGCATTCCGCCAGCCCCAGATCAGAGGAGACAATACATGTCCAAATCCAAACAAACCAAAATTGACAAGGTGCAAGCTTTGGTGCGTCGCCCGAGTGGCGCCAGCCTGGAAGCGCTCTGCAAAGCAACGGGGTGGCAGCCTCATTCGGTCCGAGCGGCTCTAAGCGGTCTGCGGAAGAAAGGCGTCACAATTGAACGACGGACATCCGACAAACCACATGGTTCTTCCACATATCACCTGACGGTGGGAACAGGAGAAGAGTCGTGACCAAGACGAGCGATGTCGCCGATCTGGCCGCCATGGGTCGATCGGATCTGGTCACGATTTGGCAACAACTGTTTGATCAACCCGCCCCCGCCATGCTCAGCCAACCCTTCCTGCGCCGTTTTATCGCCTTTGAGATGCAGTCCCGCAATCGTGGCGGGCTGTCGCGGCAGGTGAAAGCCGCGCTGGGAAAGGGCTCTGAGAAGAAACCCCGGCCTACATGCCCTGCGCTAAAACCCGGCGGGCGCCTGCTACGCGAGTGGAATGGCGTAACCCATGTGGTCGATGTGACAGGGGACGGATTTGTGTGGAAGGGACGATCTTACCGTTCGCTCTCAGCCATCGCTCGGGAGATTACCGGCGCGCATTGGTCGGGACCGCGCTTCTTCGGACTCAACGTAAAGGTGGCAAAATGAGCCCGCGACGCAGAATCCGGTGCACGATCTACACGCGCAAGTCATCTGACGAGGGGCTGGATCAGGACTTCAATTCCCTGGACGCGCAATATGAGGCCTGCGCGGCCTATGTCGCCAGCCAGCGACATGAAGGCTGGACCTTATTGCCAGTCCGCTACGATGACGGTGGCCTGTCGGGCGGCACCCTAGAGCGCCCTGCCCTTCAGCGTCTTCTTGAAGAGATCGATGCCGGGCGTATCGACATGGTTGTGGTTTACAAGATCGACCGGCTGACCCGATCGCTCGCCGATTTCTCCAAGCTGGTCGAACGGTTGGAAAAGGCGAACTGTTCTTTTGTCTCGGTTACACAGGCCTTCAACACCTCATCGTCCATGGGCCGGCTGACCCTCAATGTGCTGTTGTCCTTTGCCCAGTTCGAACGGGAAGTCACTGCGGAACGTATTCGTGACAAGATTGCCGCCTCCAAGAAAAAAGGGCTCTGGATGGGTGGTAACCTGCCCCTTGGTTATGACCGCCACCCCGATCCGAAGGTAAGAACGCTGGTGGTGAATGAGAAGGAGGCCGGAACCGTCCGGCTTCTCTTTGGTCTTTATGGGGAACTGGGGTGCCTGCGCAAAGTAGAAGAACGGGCAACAGCAGAACGGTTGCGGTCTAAACGGGTAGTTCGGGAAGATGGAAGCGTGAAGGGAGATTGTCCGCTGTCACGCGGCCAGATCTACTATCTGCTGCGCAACCCGGTCTATCTCGGTAAAATCCGCCACAAGGATAAGATCTGGAACGGACAACATCCGGCGATCATCGACCAGGACATCTGGGACCGGGTGCAGGAGAAAATGCGCCAAGCGTCGCGGCGATCCCGTGCAGACCCTACACCCAATGAGCGCCAACGTACCAATGACCCCGGCGCCTGGCTTACGGGTCGTCTGAGGGATAAGACAGGTGATCGGTTGACGCCAACCCACACCACGCGCAAAGGCAGACGGTTGCGCTACTACATCTCCAATAGATTGATCTCGGGCGGCAAGGATACTTCCGGCTGGCGACTGCCCGGACCGGCGCTGGAAAACGCGGTCATTGATGTCATCGTCAGACGTCTGCAAGACGCCGCCGTCGCGCATCAGGTACTGGCGCAGCCGGAGGCCGGGTCAACGGAGGCAGTTCAGACTTCAGCTGCGGATTTAGTAACTCGGCTTCGAGGCCAAGGCGCTCAGGTCGGTGCTGATATTCTGGCCAACGGCAGAATTGCACGCGGACAGATCGACCTCGAATTGAACCCTAAAACTCTGGCAAGCGCACTTGGCATCGCGGCCGATCATCTGAACCCGGATCTCACACACATCACCTCATCCTTCGATCTGCGACGACGCGGCGTCGAGGCCAAGGTCATCGCTGGAGACATGGCACCCCAACCCGATCCCCACCTCCGGTCCATGCTGATCCGCGCTCATGGCTGGGCGCGTGATCTAAAAGCCGGCGTTCAACTGATGGAAATTGCCCGCCGCGAAAACCTCCCCGGCGCCTTCATCCGTACCCGTGCTCAGCTCGCGTTTCTCTCACCGAAGATTCAGGCCGCGATTCTCGACGGCACCCAGCCGCCTGAACTTACACTCAAGCGTCTGGTCAGCGTGATCCACCCACTTGATTGGGCCGAACAGGAAAACCTGTTCGGTTTTTGATAACTCCAGTCCTGCTTCCCTGATACAGGGTTCGCCCTCCCTGATCCGTCGGCACAATTCCCTGTACCCGCGAGAAAATTCCCTGTTCCACTTTTTAGGGAATTTGCAGCATAAACCTCTGAAAAACATCCAGTTCTGACATGAGAAATGACGGAAATCAGTCCCTGTTTCACGAAAATTCCCTGTAAATTGCCGCTTATCAGGGAAACCCGGTCCAAAGCGACCCCGCCAAAATGCGTCACTGAGATTTGGGCCTTGAATTGTGCTCCGAGTGTACGGTTTGCTTCGTCTCTGATTGAAAGCGCACGCGCCAACGCGCGGGAATTGCGGCACAATTCCGGGTCAGAAAGTAAAATTGAAGTGAGACAGGTATGAGTGGCGGGGAGACAGGGATTCGAACCCTGGGAACGCTCTCACGTTCAACGGTTTTCAAGACCGCCGCATTCGACCACTCTGCCACCTCCCCGCGTGAGGCTGGGTCTATGACGAGTTGAGCGCGGAGGCAAGCCATAAAGCGGGAAATCTTGCCGAAGCGAATGTAGCAGTCTTTCCATGGCCCGATGCCCGCGCTATGATCTGCGGGAAAGACCGCACAAGACTGGCAACAAGAACCAGCAATGACGCGGTGGGGCGCGGCCGGAATGGCCTTGTCAGGCAAGGGATTGAGAAAATGGAGCGAGCTACGGGCACACGCTTTGGGCCACAACGGCTGGCAATTTTGGTCGTGACCATGGCAGCATTGGCTGGATGCGAAGAAGGGCTACTTACTACAGAGGACCCGCCTGAGGATACGGCCGCCGAAGATGCGGACAACACAAACCGGTTCGAACTGTTCCCCGAGGCTGCCGCGACCAATCAGCGCGATGTTGAAGCCCCCGAGGTTTTTCAGGTCACCGAAGCAGGGTTGTGGGACGGGCGGCCATCGCTGGGTGGTATCTGGGTGGCGCATCCCAATGTGACTCAACCCGAACGGGTGCTGATTAAGAATACAGCCAACAACAAATCGGTAACGGGTGCACTGTTCCGCCGTGAGCGGAATTTGCCGGGACCCGCGCTGCAGGTCTCGTCATCCGCTGCCGAGCAATTGGGAATGCTGGCTGGTGCTCCAACCAGGGTGCAGGTTGTCGCGTTGCGACGTGAGGCTATTGAAGAACCCCCTGCACCTGTCGCCGCGGAACCTGCCGAAGAGACAGATAGTGCAGAGAGTTCGGAAACAACCGACACCGCAGAAGCGTCAGAAACGGGCGCTGCTGAAAAGCCTCAAAAGCGGAAATGGTGGCAGAAAAAGCCAAGCACCGAAGCAGCGACCGGAGCTGCGGTCGTTGCCGGGGCTGCCGTTGTTGCATCGTCGGATGAAGATGCGCCCAGTGCAGAAGCCCCGACCAATGCAGAAGCACCGACCAGTGAATTGGCCGCGAATGAGGCCCCAGCCCCAGAGAAACCGGCCAAACGCAAATGGTGGCAGAAAAAGCCAAGCGACGAGACTGCAGTCGCTGCAGCTGGCGCAGCAACCGCAGCGGCTGCCGAGACCGAATCCCCTTCGTCAGAAACACAGACGGCAGCATTGTCGGATCCCGAACTGACGGCACCGGCTGAAAAACCGGCCAAGCGCAAGTGGTGGCAAAAGAAAGACCCTAACGCAATCACCGAAACGCCTCTGGACCCGATTGCCGGAGCGGCAGCGGCCATCGAGGCCTCTGAACCAACGGCGGCGGCACCAGCGACGGCGAGTGCTGCGACGACAAGTGGGTTGGCAAAACCTTTTGTTCAGGCGGGCACCTTCAGCGTAGAATCCAACGCCAAGAGCGCGGTGGACAAGATCCGGCGCAATGGCATGGCCGCCGAAGTCATGGAACTGAAAAGCGAGGACAAGTCGGTCTGGCGCGTTTTGGTTGGACCCGTTGCAACCCGCGCGGAACGTCGGGCGATGTTGAACGATGTGAAAGACCTTGGGTTTACCGATGCTTTCACGGCAAAGAACTGATCAAACAGGAGGCCCATGATGCTTTCCGCTTTGCGATCCACCACACTGGCCCTCGGGTTGGCGCTGTTGACACTGCCTGCCCATGCCTTCGACACCACCGCGCGTGCGGCTTATGTGATGGACCAGAAAACCGGTACTGTGCTGTTGTCTAAAGACGCCGATCAGCCTCTGCCTCCAGCGTCCATGTCGAAGCTCATGACGCTTTATGTGGCGTTTGAAGCCTTGCGCGATGGCCGTTTGACGCTGGACGAAACTTTGCCCGTCTCGGAACATGCAATGAGCTATGGCGGCTCGACCATGTTCCTGAACACGCAGGATCGTGTCCGGGTCGAGGATCTTTTGCGCGGGATCATCGTGCTTTCGGGCAATGACGCCTGTGTCGTGATCGCCGAAGCGCTCAGCCCCGACGGAAGCGAAGCCGGATTCGCCCGTTTCATGACTCAGCGGGCGCAGCAGATGGGCATGAACAACTCGAACTTTGCCAATTCCAACGGCTGGCCTGCTGCTGGGCACATGATGTCAGTGCACGATCTGGCAGTTCTGGCCGACCGGCTGATCACCGATTTCCCCGAGTACTATCCGCTGTTTGCCGAAGAAGAGTTCGAATTCGATGGCCGAGCGCCCTCGAACGCGCGAAACCGCAATCCGCTGCTGAAGCTTGATATCGGGGCCGATGGCCTCAAGACTGGCCATACCCAAGAGGCAGGATATGGTTTGGTCGGTTCTGCCAAACAAGGCGACCGACGGGTTGTCTTTGTACTTTCAGGGCTCGACAGCACTGCCAAGCGCGCAGAGGAGGCTGAGGCCGTGGTTAACTGGTCGTTTCGAAATTTTGTCGAGAGGACAGTTGCCAAATCAGAAGAACCGGTAGCCCAGGCCAAGCTTTGGATGGGGGCGGAAAAGACTGTGGGATTGGTGCCCGAGGGTGATCTGACCCTGCTGTTCCCCGTTTTGGGCGACAAGGACATCAAGGCCGAGGTTGTCTATGACGGCCCTATCAACGCACCCGTCAGCAAAGGCCAGCAATTGGCCGAGCTTGTGATCCAACCCGAGGGATTGCCCGAAATCCGCCGCCCGCTGGTTGCGGAAAAGGATGTTCCCTTGGGCGGGTTTGTCGTGCGTATGTTGACCGTGGGTGGCATCGTTCTGAAAGAAGTGATCAACACTCCGCTGGAGCAAATGTGACAGCGCGCGGAACGTTTCTGACCTTCGAAGGCATTGACGGATCAGGCAAGTCCACGCAGGCGCGCCTGCTGGCCGAGCACTTGCGGCATCAAGGCCGCGACGTCGTTCTGACGCGCGAGCCCGGCGGATCGGACGGGGCAGAAGAAATTCGCAGCCTTGTGCTGCAGGGTGATCCGGACCGCTGGTCGGCCGAGACCGAGATCCTGCTGTTCACCGCTGCCCGGCGCGATCATCTTGAGCGCACGATTGAACCCGCGTTGGCAGAGGGCAAGGTTGTGATCTGCGATCGCTTTGCCGACAGTACCCGGATGTATCAAGGTCTGTCGCGCGGCGATCTGCGGGGTTTGGTGGATCAGTTGCACAGCTTGATGATCCGGCGAGAGCCAGATATGACCTTGCTGATCGATATGGACCCGGAAACCGGCCTGTTGCGCGCCAAAGGTCGACAGGGCACCGAAGAACGGTTCGAAGATTTCGGTTTGGAGCTTCAACAACAGATGCGGGCAGGTTTTCTGGGTCTGGCCCATGAATTCTCTGACCGTTTCCACGTGGTCGACGGCAATCGGGACATGGACAGCGTTGCGCGGGATGTGACAGATATTGTCATGACGTCCCTGCAATTGAGCTGACATGAGCGACGATATCCAAACACCGGATCAGGCCCCTGGTGCCCCGCATCCGCGCGAAACTCTCAAGCTGTTCGGACAGGATGCGGCCCAAGAGGCGTTTTTAACCGCGTATAACTCGGGCCGGCTGCACCACGGCTGGTTGCTGACGGGGCCGCGGGGTGTGGGCAAGGCTACCCTTGCCTGGCGCATTGCACAGTTTTTGTTGGCCACACCTCCGGCAGATGAAGGCGGGTTGTTTGGCGCCCCTCCTGCGCCTGAGACGTTGGACATCGACCCGGACCACCCCGTCGCTCACCGAATCCAGGCGGGGGCCGAGCCCGGCCTTGCCGCAATCACCCGGTCAGTTAACGATCAGGGACGGCTGCGCAACGAAATCGTTGTCGATGACATCCGCAAATTGGGCAAGTTCTTCGGCCTGTCCTCTGCCGATGGTGGTCGCCGGGTTGTTATCGTCGATTCAGCGGATGAAATGAATGTCAGTGCTGCCAATGCGCTGCTGAAGATGCTCGAAGAGCCGCCAGCGCGCACAACGCTGCTGCTGATTTCACACCAACCTTCGCGCCTGCTGCCGACCATCCGTTCGCGTTGCCGCACGCTGCGGCTTTCACCCCTTGGCGCAGATGACATGAAGGCCGCGCTAGTGCAGACCGGCACAGAAATCCCTAGTCGGGCTGAACATTTGGCAGCCCTCGCCGCCGGGTCAGTGGGTGATGCCGTCCGCTTGATCAATCTCGGCGGGCTAGAGCTTTATGCCGAGCTGATTGCAATTCTGGGCTCCCTTCCCCGGCTCGACCGCCAGCGCACCCTAAAACTGGCAGAAGCGGCTGCTCAGCGAGGTGCTGCGGAACGGTTTGATCTGCTGCTTTCGCTGATCGACGTTGCGCTCTCGCGTTTGGCGCTGACAGGTGCAAAAGGTGCCGCCCCCATACCCGAGGCCGCCCCGAATGAGGCTGAAACTCTGTCGCGCCTCTCTAACTCGCAGCACAAGGCCCGCGAATGGGCGGAGGTCGCCGCGCTCATCACGACGCGCGCGCGGCATGGGCAGGCGGTGAACCTTGACCCTGCCTCGCTTGTCCTAGATACGGTGTTCAAGATACAGGAAACCGCCGGTCACAGCTGATGAGCCTCACCCCCGAAATTACCGACAGCCACTGCCATCTGGATTTCCCTGATTTCGACGGTCAGTTGGATGATATCGTCGCCCGCGCTGCCGAGGCTGGCGTGACCCGCATGGTGACCATCTGCACCCGGCTGCGCAACGAACCCGCTGTGCGCGCCATCGCCGAGGCTCACGCCCCAGTCTTCTACGCTGCAGGCACCCACCCGATGAGCGCCGCTGATGAGCCGATGGCCACGGTCGATGAGCTGGTCGCATTGGCTAAGCATCCCAAGTTCGTGGGCATTGGGGAAAGCGGGCTTGATTATCACTACACGGCCGAGTCGGCAGATGTTCAGAAACAATCGCTGCGCATCCATATCGAGGCCGCCCAGCGCACTGGCCTGCCATTGATCATCCACGCGCGCGCTGCTGATGACGACATGGCCCGCATTCTGACCGAAGAGCATCGTAATACGCCCTATTCCTGTGTCATGCATTGCTTTTCTTCGTCGGCAGAACTGGCCCGGGCCGCGCTTGATCTGGGCTTTTACCTGTCCATGTCCGGCATCGCGGCCTTCCCAAGAAGCCAGGAACTGCGCGATATCTTCGCTTCGGCACCTGTTGACCGAATTCTGGTCGAAACCGATGCGCCCTATCTTGCCCCCCCACCATATCGCGGTAAACGGAATGAGCCCGCCTATACGGCACACACCGCCCGTAAAGGGGCTGAGGTCTTCGGATTGGATTACGCAGATTTCGCCGCAAAAACGCAGGCCAATTTTGATCGGCTCTTCACTAAAGCCGCCACATACAAGGCGGCTGCATGAGCGAGCTGCGCCTGACAATTCTGGGCTGCGGGTCATCCGGTGGCGTCCCCCGTCTCGGGGGACATTGGGGCGATTGTGATCCGGAAAACCCGAAAAACCAGCGTCGGCGATGCTCGTTACTGGTCGAACGGGACGGGCCGGACGGGACTACTTCAGTTCTGATCGACACCTCACCTGATATGCGTAGCCAATTGCTGGACACCGGGACTGGGCGATTGGACGGTGTCGTCTACACGCATTCCCACGCGGACCACATGAATGGGATCGACGATCTGCGGATGATCGTTTTCAATATGAAAACCCGCGTCCCCGTCTGGGCCGATGGTGACACGCAGAACGATCTGCTCAGCCGGTTTGGCTATGCCTTCGTTCAGCCCGAGGGATCGCCCTATCCGCCCATACTCGACCTCAAAACAATCAATGGGCCGTTCGAAATTTCCGGCCCTGGTGGCACGATCCCACTTCGGCCATTTCGCGTGAACCACGGATCGATTGATGCGCTTGGCTTCAGAATGGGAAACATCGTCTATCTGCCTGATGTAGCAGAGCTTTATGATGAGAGCATGACTGAACTGGCGAATCTGGACTGCCTGATTATTGACGCTCTGCGTCGTTCCCCGCATCCAACCCATGCCCATCTGGAAAAGACGCTGGAGTGGATCGACCAATTGAAACCAAAACGCGCCGTTTTGACCAACATGCATATCGATCTGGATTATGCGACGGTCGATGCGGAAACACCGGATCATATCACGCCTGCCTATGATGGCATGGTGATCCGGCACGCCCTGTAAGGCATGCTGCTGCACGCGCTTACGATACCCCGTATGGCGCCGCCATGTTACAAAGCCTGATTGATGTCATCCTGCCGGTGTTTCTGGTCATCGGTGCCGGATACACGGCGACGAGGTTCGGCTATTTTCGCGAAACCCATATCGATGGGTTAATGAGTTTCACGCAGAACTTTGCCATTCCCTGCCTACTGTTTCTCGCCATTGCCAATCTCGATCTCGGCACCAGCTTCGATCCTCGGCTTTTGGTCAGTTTCTATTCAGCAGCTGGTCTGTGTTTTGTCGCTGGTATGATCGGTGCGCGCCTGATCTTCGGACGAGCGTGGGAGGATTCGGTTGCTATTGGATTTTGCTGTCTGTTTTCAAACTCGGTCCTCTTGGGGTTGCCTATTACCGAGCGCGCCTATGGGGTCGAAAATTTAGTAGGCAACTTCACAATCATCGCGTTCCACTCACCCTTTTGCTATTGCCTCGGCATCACGGTGATGGAGGTGCTTCGAAACCGCGGCAACGGCGGAGTGCTGATGTTGAAATCCGTGCTGTCGGCCATGTTCAAGAATGCACTCATTCTTGGGATCTCGTTGGGGTTTGTCGTAAACCTCACTGGACTGGCCATACCCGGAGTTGTGGACGAAGCCTTGAACCTGATCACCCGCGCGGCCTTGCCCGGTGCCCTGTTCGCGCTGGGGGGTGTGCTGGTTAAGTACCGACCCGAGGGCGATCTGCGTACCATTATTTTCGTCTGCTGTATCTCATTGATGCTGCACCCGAGCCTGGTTTGGTTCTTCGGGTCATCTCTGGCGTTGCCGCAAGACCTGTTCCGCTCGGGCGTTCTTACCGCAGCGATGGCGCCGGGGATCAATAGCTACATCTTCGCAAACATGTACGGACATGCCAAACGTGTGGCCGCGTCGTCGGTTCTGATCGGAACGACCGCGTCAATATTGACGGTCTGGTTGTGGCTGACTCTACTGGGATGACGAAATTGCCAACACCGCATTGACTCTGCCCACCAGCAATACATCTATCGCAGAACCTATCCGGAGTCCTGCATGACACACGCCGTTATCGTCGCCCATGGCCAACCCTCGGACCCTGCACCTGCAGAAGCTGCGCTAGCAGCCTTTGCGCGAGAGGTAGATGAGTTATGTCAACGGGTTTCGGTATCGTCGGCCACATTGGCAGCCCCGCAGGCGTTGGAAAATTGCCTTGATGGATTGACCAGCGACACGGTTATCTACCCCTTATTCATGGCGCGCGGCTGGTTTGTCACCAGCGCTCTGCCAAAGCGGATTGGCCAGCGTTCTGTCACGATTCTGGACCCCATGGGTATCGATCCCGAACTGCCTGCCCTGATTACAGCGGCCATACATCAGGAACTGACGAACAGGGTTTGGAGCGCGGCGGACACAGATCTTGTGATCGCTGCACATGGCTCGGGCCGCAGCGCCAATCCGGCCATTGTCGCAAAGGGTTTCGCCGAGAATCTGGGTCGGCTTACCGCGTTCAATAGCATTCGCACCGGGTTCGTTGAGCAAACCCCATCAATTGCGGACGCCGCCACCGGGTGCGGTGGCAAGGCGCTGTGCCTGCCGTTTTTTGCCTGCACCGGAGGCCATGTTTTGGAAGATGTACCCGAGGAACTTGCCCGCGCCAGCTTTCACGGACACGTAATGCCCGTGATTTCAGAGCTTCCTCAGGTCAAGCGACACATCGCGGCGATGTTGGATACACTGTAGCGAAGCAAAGGGGGGCCACCTGCGTCAACCGGAATGCTGCGCATCCGATAGCTCGCAATAGAAACGGTGGCAGGATCGCCCGCTTCGTTTCGCTGCGTATAAAGCCAGATCGGCGGCATGAAGAATATCTTCGGCCTTGGGCACTTCGAATTGTGTCGAGAGTGCTGTACCAATACTTGCCGATATTCGGCAGGTTGCCCCATCGAACTGCATCGGCTTGCACAGGCGTGAAATCAGGCGCCCTGCAATACCATCAAGCTTTGTACGATCGTTCATGCCCTTAAAAATCAAGACAAACTCATCACCCCCGACTCGGGCAACTGTGTCGTCGCTGCGTGTGACGTCCAGCATGATCTTTGCAGCTTGCTGCAGAACATAGTCCCCTGCAGCATGCCCCAATCGATCATTGACTGATTTGAAGAAATCCAGATCCAGATGCATCATTGCAAAACTCGATTTCGCCGAAATCAAATGCCCTAGAATATGATCCATCGCACGTCGATTTTTCAGCCCGGTCAACGTATCCGTGTAGGCTTGTTCTTCTGCCGCCAGCATCGCACCTTGCAGACGCAAGTTCAGCGAGCGTGACGCTTCCATCGCGGCAGAATTTGCCTCGACCAGATACAACAATTCTATGGCCAGATCAGTGCCCGGGAAATCGGTGCTGGTCAGAGAATAGTCGCGTACCGCATCCAGTATCGAAATTCCAAACGACAGGTTGATGACCGCCCCGCTTCCGCCAGGAAACGGCGCGATCAGACCTTTGAACGCCGTCTGCGGCTGGTCTTGAAACCTGAGATGCAATTTTCGGTCCGACACCGTCATTAGCGCAGCAATTGTCTTGATGGATCGGGGGCGCACCAGTTCAAAGATATCCAGAAAATTTTGGCCCGCCATCGGTTGATCCGGGCGCAGTTTCTGCAGGGTTGGTCCAACCTGCTCGACCCGACCCTTGCCATCAACAAGAACGAACATCGGGCACAAGGTGTCCAGCAACTGTCCAAGCTCCGCGGTCTTGATCATGATTTACGTGCCCCGAGATCAAAGTGACGCCCTTCGGCAAACGCGCTTTCGATCAATGTGATCGAAATCACCTCGGCCCCGCTTTGGTGACCTTCATTGGATAGGATCACCAGCGCGCCGTAGTCATCCGCCATGGCGCGCAGCACACCGGTCATGACGCTGGAATATCCCGGCAAATCAGCAGAGCAGTGCAAGTGATATTCTCCGGGTGAATGTTCCTGCAATTCCAAATCAGGCAACCTCAGATCCGACACGGCAAGGCGGACACGATCCGACAGGTCATCAAGCGAATGCAAAAATTCCAAATAGGTTACCCCGCCAAAACGCAATAACCTGCGTAGATCTTCCATGTTCGAGTGTGAGACCAGATAAGTGCCCAAATCCTCAAGAAATTCGGATTTTGGGCGGTTCAAGTCAGCGCACAAAGCGTCGAGCACTCGGGTCGATATCTCCGTGTCATAGATCAACATCGCCTCGAACTCGTCAAATCCCAGCCCGGCCGTATGAGTCGCGCGCAACCAGCATTGACGCCCGTAGGTGGCGCAGACAAAGGATTGGATCGCCCTGTTGATCAGCCCGTGCATGTGTCGCCTCAGATTGAAAGACACTCTCAAGTGATCGCAGAAAGCTTAACAAACACCCAAAATCCGATACGGGATTATGAGAATCCGATCTAATCCCAAACTGAAGGGCGGATTGGGCAGCGATCAGAAATCGGTCGGCGCACCGCCTTCGGCCTTGCGGCGCTCAACAAACTCGGCCAGCTCCTCGCGGATCGCCTCATCCATCTTCGGGGCTTCGAAATTGTTCACGATCTCCTTGAACATCCGATGGGCACGTTCCGCAGTCCAGATACCACCAGCTGCTTCCCAGGCTTCGAAGTTTTTCCAGTCACTCAGGAACGGCTGATAAAATGCGGTGGTATAGCGATCTTGCGTATGTTGGATGCCAAAGAAATGCCCGTCGTTTCCAACAGACCGGATCGCTTCAAGGGCGATGTCATCCGGGCCCGTCGCTGTCAGTTCCGGTTGCATATACCTCTGAATCTGCTGAAGGATTTCGCAATCCATGATAAATTTCTCGGGGCTTGCGATAAGGCCTCCTTCCAGCCAGCCTGCCGCATGATATACCATGTTGGTGCCTGACTGTACCGCCGCCCAAAGGGAATTCGAGGTTTCCCAAACCGACTGCCCATCAGGCACATTTGCCGCGCAAACGCCCGAGGACCGCATAGGCAAGCCATAATACCGTGCCATCTGCCCAGTCATCTGGGTCGAGCGCATGTATTCCGGTGTCCCGAATGCAGGCGCACCGGATTTCATATCGACATTCGAAGTAAAGGTCCCGATCACGCATGGAATACCCGGGCGAACGTACTGAAACAACGCAATCGCGCACAGCGCTTCGGCAAGCGATTGTGCCACTGCGCCAGCCATCGTCACGGGGGCCATCGCCCCGGCCAGAGTGAAAGGCGTCACGACAATTGCCTGCCCACGCCGCGCAAGCCGCAGGCAGCCATCGATCATTGGATGGTCGTGTTTCAACGGTGAGGTCGAGTTGATGTTAGTGTACATCCGGGGCATGGCCTCGAATTCCTCGTGGCTCAGGCCACCCGCGATACGCACCATCTCCATCACGTCTTCGACGCGCTCTTTCCCCAGCGAATAGGCATGCATTGCCTTATCAGTCAGGGTCAGCTTGTCATAAAGCACATCAAGGTGCCGTATGCTGGCGTGGATATCGACCGGCTCAACCGGATATCCACCTGCAAAGTGGATACAGTTGAAGTATTGCGTCAGCTTCAGCAGGTCCTGACACATCCGCCGGGTGCCGGGCACTTTTTTTCCGATTTCCATGTCCCAATAATTTGGTGGGGATGAAACATTGCCGAACAGAATGGTCTTGCCACCAATCTCGATCTGATGCTCCGGGTTGCGCGGCGTGATGGTAAATTTGTTGGGCGCCTTGCTCACCATTTCCATCACGAAATCCCGGTCCATACGGACGTTGTCGCCGGAAATTGTACAGCCCGCCTTGCGCAGGATCCCGATGGCTTCTTGATTGTAGAACTCGATGCCGATCTCTTCGAGAATCCGCATGGCACCTTCGTGAACCGCTTCGATTCCCTCGGGTCCCAACGGCTCGATTGGCTTGTCGATGTTTGTGGGCGGGTTCCAGGGCATCTGCTCGATCACCGCCGCGCCGCGCCTCGCGGCTGCGCCCGCGCGTCCACCACCGCGACGTTTGCGTGTCTTGCTCTCAGCCATCACCATCCTCCGCGCTTTCACTCCCATGAAAGCCCCGAAGACTCAGCATCGCCGTTCTGTCTGCGACAAGAGTTGTCGGTTTTATTATCCAACCCGGCGATTTGGAACCGAGGTTATTCGGTTTTCGACAACCAGCCGGGAATGTGCCCGATGTTGGGCAAGACGACATCCGCCAGCGGTTCGAGTGTTTTGGCCGTCGCCATGCCGGTCAGAACCCCGATGGTGACCATCCCTGCGGCGCGTCCCGCCTCTAGATCGTGAAGACTGTCACCAACCATCGCAACACGAGATGGCGCGACCTCGACATGCTGAGCAAAGGCCAATAGCTGCCCCGGACCTGGCTTGTAACCATGTCCGCTGTCATATCCGGCTACAAAATCAAAATGGTCTCGCACACCAACGGACTGCAGGTGCTGCAGGGCCGGCATTTCAGCATCGTTCGTCGCAACGCCCAGTTTCAGCCCGGCGCGACGCAGCTCGGCAAGGAATGGTGCCAAGGGAACGGCTTGGATCTGCTCTGCGTTCGCTGACGCCCGGTTGAGTGTTTCGATCAGGTGCCCCAGAGATACCTCAGGCAAATGCGGTGTAAGGGCTGCAGCAACTTCATCGACCGTTCCGGCGATGACTACGCTATTCGGGTCGTAGCTCTCTTGTTCAAAATCAAATCCGATGGCCTTCCCCAACTCGGTCGCGCGCTGCACATCTCCATCAGAGAGCTGCAGCATCGCGATACGCCCGAACGCACCCCAAGTGGCTGCAAAATCAAAAAGAGTACCGTCCTTGTCGAACACGAGGGCGTCGATTGCCATGAAACAAATTTCCTTTGGGTTAGGTCCAGTGCATATCCGAAATTCCGGACAACGCGGCACGGGCTTGACCCGGCTCTTCGTAGGGCACGGAATTGGCGTCACAAAAAGCGATCACCCATGAATCGTCAAGCAGCAGAAAGTCCAACACAGACCCAAGAAATTCAGCCTCACCCGCACGGTCGCGCAAATCTTGTTCCAAGGCACCTGTCGCCCCCAGGAAAACGGGCAGCAACTCATCATTTCCCACCAGCCAGCCCAGCACATTCAGGGCCAGAGTTTCAGCGGAATTGGCGGAGATCGGCATAAACTGGCCTCGGACACTGTGTTGGAAAGGGTTTGTTAACCAGACTCATAAACACTTTAGCAACGCATGCAATCAAACGGTGAATGGCTATGTCTGTACAAGGCACCATACTCGTCCTCGACGGTGTTTCGACCAATCGTATAATGCTCAAGGTTCAGTTGACGGCCGCCTGGTACCATGTCGTGCAGGGTGAGAAACTGGCCGGGCTTGGTGCATTGCTGCGGCGGACACGGCCTGATCTGGTTCTTACAGCGCAAACTCTGCCCGACGGAAGCGCTGCGGATGTTAAGAAAGTGATGGCGGCAGATCCTGCTCTGATCGATGTGCCGATTGTTGCGATTGCACCGCAAAACGACAAATCAGCGCGTTTGAAGGCACTGTCGGACGGGCTGGATGATGTGCTTGGCTATCCGTTCAAGGATACACTTCTATTGGCCCGCGTACGCAGCTTGTTACGTACGCGCGCCGAACGGCAGGAATTAAACATTGAAGGTTCGGCCCAAACCATTGGCTTTGGCGAGGCGCCACAGGTGTTGATCGCCCCGCCATCGACGTCAGAGATCGCGATCCTGACGCAAACAGTTCGAACCAGCGCGTTGTGGAGTAATGCTCTGACCCATCAAACCCGGCATCGTGTGACCGGCTATACTCTGCCTGATCTCAAAGGCATCCTGTCCGGAACGATCCCGGACGCAATTGTTGTTGAGCTTGCACCGAATAGCTCGGGGCGGAACCTTCTGGCAGATCTTCGGTCGCGCGGTGCGACACGAAATACGGTACTGATCGGTGTGTTGCCGGATGATAATCCCGCACTTGCGGCCGAGGCGCTGGACCGAGGCGCTGATGCGGTCTGCATGGGCGGGTTTCAGACAGATGAGATATGCTTGCGGCTTGAAACTCTGATCGCCCGCAAGACCCGAGACGACAGATTGCGAGCGACATTGCGCAGGGATTTGGCCGAATCCCTGATCGATCCGCTGACCGGACTGTTCAATCGCCGCTATGCGATGCGCGCGCTGGACCAGATCGCGCTTCAGGCCCCAGAAACGGAACACGGATTCGCTGTGATGCTGGCCGATCTGGACCACTTCAAGGCAATCAATGACCGTTACGGTCACGCCGCGGGGGATTTGGTTCTGACCGAAACCGCGAAAAGGCTGCGAGTCGTGATAGGAAAAACCGGTTTTGTCGCGCGTATCGGCGGCGAAGAGTTCATGATCGGGCTACCGAATACCTCAACCGACCAAGCGCTGAAGCAAGCGAAACAGATTTGTGAAACAATTTGCGAAAGACCCTTTCAGCTGCCGGATCGTCCGGCCCCAGTACCCGTAACGATCAGCGTGGGGGTGAAATTATGTACCTCGCCCGAACTCTCTCATCCAGGCGAAACAGACCCGGTTGGTCGATTGATCAGCTCGGCGGACAAAGCACTTTATGCCGCCAAAAAAGCGGGCCGCAACCAGGTACAGATTCGGCAAAGCGCAGCGTGACTAGTCAGTCCCGTTTTTTGTGTTTGCGCGGGCCGCGTTTAACCACGTCCTCCAGCCGGTCCGCGTAAGCGGCACGTTGGTCATCATTCATGGCCGAGATCTGGGCCAGCCATTGCTGATGAAGCGCAGTCTGCAGATCAGCAGTTGCCTTCGACTGCTGTGCCAAAAGACTCGCAACCGCTGCGGGATCGAAAGGCACGGCCCTAAGCACTTGACTGAGAGCAGTAAAATCCTGCTTGCGCCGATGTGATCCTTTTCCGCGCAGGTCCGACAACTCACCCCTCAGAGCCTTTCGATCCGACTTTGGCAGCGCATAATACAGCGCCGGGCCAAATCCCGGAGGCGCATCGACATGAGCGCTTCCTTTAAAGCGCAATGCCGCACCCAAAATGACTCCGACAATCAGCAGATTCAAAGCAAGAGAGACAACCAGCAATATCGGCATCCATTTGCGTTTGGGTGCGGGATGATCGCTCATTCTGTGTCCTCCAGATAGTTTTCGTCTAAATTCAGATCGGCCATCAGATAGGTCGTCTCTTGTGAGATGAAATAATCAACAGGGTCCGGCAAGAAGGCCGGAGCGGAGAACCCGATCCAGACGCCAGCTGCGCTTGCGGCCACAAGACCGCTCAACCCTTGCCACCCCCCGATAACGCCTATCTTTTGCCGCCATGTCCGCCGCTGCGGTCGTGCGGTTCGGGCCAGACGTATGGCTTCGGCATCCGTTTCGATGCGAACAGCCAGATCGTCGGGAAGCACATCCCGCGCCGCACGCGCCTGTGCAAACAGATGGTCGAGTTCGTTATCTTGATCAGCCATGTTCGTACCCCAGTTCATCCCGACGCCCCGCCAGTATCGCGGTAAGAGATCGTTTGCCACGCGCGGTCAGGCTTTCAACCGCCTCGACCGAAATATCCATGATCCCCGCGATTTCGGGATTGGACAATTCTTCGATGTGCCGCAGAACCACAGCCTGCCGCTGCCGGTCCGGCAAATGCTCCAATGCAGCCTGCAACGCGTCCTTGCGGGCACTCTCCTGCATCTGGTCGACCACACTGGCAGTCTCATCTTCGGGTTCGGCCACATTGTCCAACGCTTGAGGCCGCTTTTTCCGGCGCAAGTCCACACATAGATTCAGTGTTACGCGATAGAGCCAGGTCGATAACTGCGCCTGCCCCGGCACCCAGTCAGGTGCCATCTTCCAAAGGCGCATCATCGCTTCTTGCGTCACGTCCTCTGCTTCTGCTGGGTTTCCCAGCATTCGCAAAGCCACGGAATAACTTCGCGGCCCCAACCGCCCGGTCAGCAGGCGGGCCGCCGTAGCATCGCCATCAGAAAACCGGCCCAGCAACTCTTCGTCGCTGGGCTCGGGCATGGCAGGTGTTCCGCCATGCTCGATGTCGGGATAAGAGGTCAGATCCTCCATCCCGCATCAGTTGTTGTCGGTGTCCGACTTCTGATGCCGCTTGTGTTTCCGGCCCATTTTGTCTTTTGCATCCGCGTATTCCTGTTCTGAGATCGAACCGTTGCCGTCGGCATCGATGCGCTCGAACATCTTGGAGGCGCGGCGCGGTTTCGGCAATTCATCTTCGCTAAGGAAACCATCCGCATTTGCGTCGTGCTTTTCGAACATCTTGGTGACACGCTCGTTGGCCTTGGTCTGCGCCGCAGCCTGCATTTCTTCGACGCTCAGTTGGCCGTCGCCATCCGTATCGGCAGCGGTGAATTTCTGGTTGCGATGTGTCTCAATCTCGGCCTGTGTCACCTGCCCGTCCCCGTCGGCATCCAGTTCCTGAAATGTCGCACGCGGGCCCTTGGCCAAAGCGGAAGTGCCGGTCACAGTAACTGCAGCTACGACGATTGCCGAAATGAAGCTTTTGGTTTTCATTACATAGTTCCCTGAATTTGGCGGCCATTTGCCGCTGTTGATACCTATTCAAACGCGGCTTGGGCGGGTTTCCGTCGCTTCCGGCACAACTTTTTTTGCTTTATTTGAAACGCCAATAGAAAATGATACGCTAAGCAGCAGCGCCACAAAGCGACGCACCCCCCTTTTCCGTTGGGTCTGATCCTGCCTATATGCCTTCAGGAAAGATGCGCGAGATACATATGATTGACCAAACTATTGACAGTTCGCTCGAAGAAGACCGCCCAACAAAACCCGCATTGATCCGAGGGTTCCGTTGCAAATGCCCGAATTGCGGTGAGGGTGCGCTGTTGCACAGCTATCTCAAGGTGAATGACACCTGTTCGGAATGCGGGCAGGAATTGTTCCATCATCGCGCTGATGACGGCCCGGCCTACCTGACGATCCTGCTGGTGGGGCACCTTCTGGCACCCGCCCTTCATGTCTCTTACGTGCAGTGGCGTCCCGATCCATGGACCATGGCGATTGCATTCTCGATCGGCTGCGTCGCGCTGTCCTTGTTCCTTCTGCCCCGTCTCAAAGGGGCCGTGGTCGCCTATCAATGGGCGCGGCGGATGCACGGGTTTGGCAAGGCCGGATGACGGCGGATAAAACCGCAATCCGGGATGCTGCTACCGTAATCGTATTGCGTGATCGGTTCACAGACCCGTCGATCCTGATGGGCCAACGCGGTGCCAAGGCTGCGTTCATGCCGAACAAATTCGTGTTCCCGGGCGGCGCGGTTGATGCTTCCGATGCGGGCATCCCACTTAGCGCGCCATTGCCCGATCTATGCACCGATCGCCTGTCACAACAATCAGCGCCAAACTTGCAGACCTCTCTAGCTGTCGCGGCGATCCGAGAGTTGTGGGAAGAAACCGGACTTGTTCTGGGGCAACAAGGGGATTGGCAAGGCGCGATCCCAGCCGATTGGCAAAGCTTTGCGGCGATGGGCTACCTGCCGTCTGCAGAAGCACTGCAATTTGTCTTTCGCGCAGTCACACCACCGGGGCGACCCCGCCGGTTCGACGCCAGGTTCTTTCTGGTCGATGCGAACGCGATTCAGGGGGATCTTGACGACTTCACCCATGCCTCGGACGAGCTATCGCATTTGCAATGGGTCAAGATCAGCCAAGCGCGAGAGTTCGACCTGCCCTTCATCACCGAAGTTGTTCTGGCCGAAGTCGCTGCCCGTGCAGAGGACCCGAACCCGCCTGAAACCGTTCCCTTCTTTCTCAACAACGAAGAGGCCAGCCTTTTCCTGCAGCTTCGGGGCTATCCGATGCCCTATGCAGATTAACGCATTCGGCTAACAACCACTGTTACCTCGGGTTTCTTGCCGATCTCGGCCTGCGCGGTCTGACGTGCGATCCGGCGCAACCCTTCTTCCAGTTTGTCGTCATCACGCAGCGTCTTTGCGCCCGCACGCATCAGGAACTGGTTCAGGTCCTCTTCCAGCACCTCAATCAGCCCCGCGCGGGATGATCCCGTTTCGGGCAGGCCCATCGTATCGCACCACGGCTCACCCAGCGGTTCGTCTTCTTCGTCCAATATCACGGTGATGATGATATGGCCGTTCAGCGCCATCCGAATCCGGTCGCGCACCACGCCGTCCAAGGCGCCGATTTTGACTGTACCATCCAGATAGGTCCGGCCAGTCTCGATATAATCCGCCACTTTGGGCGCATTCCCAGTCAGATCCAGCATAGTGCCGTTAACAGCGAGAATCCCAGTGCGACCACCCGTTTCGGCCAGTTTGGCATGCTCACGCAAGTGGCGGTGTTCGCCATGCATCGGGATGACCATCTGCGGATCGATCAGAGCGTGAACCTTCTCAAGATCAGGCCGGTTGGCGTGACCCGAGACGTGATACAGACCAGAGCTGTCATCGACCACATCCACGCCCTTCTCACTGAGCTGGTTCATGATGCGGATTACGCCACGCTCATTGCCGGGAATTGTCTTGGACGAGAACAGAAACAGATCGCCCTCTTTCGCTTCTAGCCCGCGATATTTACCACGCGCCAGTTGAGCGCTGGCCGCGCGGCGTTCGCCTTGGCTGCCAGTCACAATCAACATCAGGTTCGCGCGCGGCACGTCGACGGCCTCTTCGGCGCTGATAACTTTTGGAAAATCGGTCAGGATGCCGGTCTCGGTCGCCGCCTCGATCATACGTCGCATCGCACGACCCAGCAGAACGACCGAACGGCCGGCTTTCTGTCCCGCCTCTGCCAGCGTTTTCACGCGTGCCACGTTCGAGGCAAACGTGGTTGCGATGACCATGCCGCTGGCCTCTTGAACCAGACGGGTGATCTCGGGGCCGACTTCGGATTCCGAGCGCCCGGGATGGCTTGAGAACACATTGGTACTGTCACAGACCAACGCTTTGACGCCGGGCTTTGCCGCCTCGGCCCACAGATCGGGATCGAATGGTTCGCCCACGACCGGGTTGGAATCGAGCTTGAAATCCCCCGTATGCACCACGCGTCCGGCAGGCGAGTCGATAACGAGCCCTGCACTTTCAGGGATGGAATGCGAAACCGGCAGGAAACCAACGGTAAACGGGCCAGCCTTGATCTGTTCGGGCCATGGAGACGCAGTTTGCACCGCCTCGGTCGGGTGGCCGCGTTCTTCCATCTTGCGACGCGCGATATTGGCGGTAAAAGCGCGCGCGTAGACCGGCGCGCCCAAAGCCTCATAACAGTGGGCCACCGCCCCGACATGATCTTCGTGCGCGTGGGTGACAAAAACTGCTTCCAGCTGGTCGGCACGCTCTTTCAGCCAGGTGATGTCTGCAAAGATCAGATCCACGCCGGGCGAGGTGTCCATGTCCGGGAAGGCAACGCCAAGATCCACAAGGATCAACCGCTCTTGCCCCGGCTTACCGTAACCATAGACATAGGCATTCATGCCGATTTCGCCTGCACCGCCCAGCGGCAGATAGATCAGTCGTTCACTGCTCATGTTGAGCCATTTTCCTTGTTATAGCGATGAATCACGGTCAACCCGTGCATCGTCAGATCATCCTCGATAGCGTCGAAACCCACGTCGGCCTGATCAAAAAGAGGCGCCAGGCCCCCGGTACCGACGACTTTCATCGCCATTCCGTATTCAGCTTTCACGCGCGAGATCAGCCCTTCGATCAGGCCGGAATATCCCCAATACACGCCGGACTGGATACAGCCAACCGTGTTTGTTCCAATCACTTTTTCGGGCCTCGTGATGTCGATATGCGGCAACGCCGCGGCACCCTGATGCAGTGCCTCAAGGCTCAGGTTCACGCCAGGGGCGATGATACCACCGACGTAGGCGCCGTCGGCTGCGACCACGTCGAAATTCGTGGCCGTCCCAAAGTCAACCACAACCACATTGCCGCCATGGCGGTCGAACGCCGCCGCCGCGTTGGCCAACCGGTCCGGACCGGGCACGGTGCCTTCGTCCACGCGCGGATTGACCGGCAGCAGGCAATCTGGCTTGCCAACAACAATCGGCCGGCATCCAAAAAAGCGATCAGCAAAGACCCGCAGGTTGAACACCACGCGTGGCACGGTTGAGGCGATGATCACATCCGAGATATCAGCTTCGATACCGTAGTGTTTCACCAAGGTTGAATACCAGGTGAAATAGGCATCCGCTGTGCGGGCATGATGAGTTGAGGTGCGCAGGGTGCACAGAAACTTTTCGCCATCCCAGATCGAGAAAACGGTGTTGGTATTGCCGCAATCAATCGCCAGAAGCATCCCGCGCCCCTTTCAGAAGTACACATCCGCAGCCGGAATGCTGACCCGGCCCTTGGCGGTGTTTAGGACAAGGCTGCCACCCACGTCTACCGTTTCGAAGGTTCCAACCGTTTCGGACGTGGCTGTACGAGCGGTTATGACTTCGCCCAACCGCGCTGCTCGGGATAGCCAGGCGGTGCGGATCGGTTCGAACCCGTAGGTCATGAACTGGGTCTCATAATGCGCATAAGCTACCGCCAGTTCGGTCAGAAAATCCTCGGGGGTGGTGAGCGCGCCGGTTTCCGAGAGCAGAGAAACAGGTCGCACCGCTCCGGCTTCGACGCGATCAGTGCCCGGTGCCTCGGACAGGTTCACCCCAACCCCTATCGCCAGATGTGACACCCCCCGGCCCTGCCCCGTGCTTTCTAGCAGGATACCCGCTAGTTTTCCGCCGTTGAGCAGCACGTCATTGGGCCATTTCAGTGCCAAACCTACTGCGCGCCCTGTTACCGCCACACAGGCATCATACAGGGCGAGCGCTGCGACAAAACTTCGAAGGGCCGCCTGTTCCGGATCACCCGGCGGGCGCATCAGCAAAGTCGCTGCCAGATTACCTTTGGGGTTGGCCCAGGCTCGCCCGCGCCGACCACGCGCGGCGGTCTGATGATGTGCCATGATCCAGACCGGACCGGTCGCTGTTGGCGCAAGCCGCACCGCCTCATTCAGAGTACTGTCGACTTCTTTCAGTATATGCAGGCCATATCCCTGCGGCCATTCGCTCATGTCAAAAAGGCCCGGTCGCGCGAGACCGAGCCTCGGTTGTTCGAAACGCGGCAGTATCAGTTGACAAGCGTCGCCGCAGCAGCTGCAGCTGCCCCTTCCACACCGAACTGATAAAATACGCCAATCAACATCAGAGCCGCAGAGCCCATCAGCGCTGCCCACAAAACCGGGGTCGAGCGGATCTCGATCGGGTCTTCATTCTCCGCCCCGAAATACATGTAGAACACGATCCGCAGATAGTAGAACGCACCGATGACCGAGGCGATGGCCGAGACGATCACCAGCCCGAACAGGTCGGCATCGATACCCGCTTGCCAGACGCCGAACTTGGCGAAGAAGCCCAGCATCGGTGGCACGCCCGCCAGACTGAACATCAGGATCAGGACTGCCAGAGCTTTGCCCGGATCGCGCTTCGAGAACTGACGCAACGCATCGATATCGGTGACAGGTTTGCCATCACGCTCCATCATCAGGATGAATGCGAAGGTTCCGATATTCATCGTCACATAGATGGCCAGATACATCAGCATTGCCTTGATGCCCATCTCGGTCCCAGCGGCCAGTCCGATCAGAGCATATCCCATATGGGCAATCGACGAAAACGCCATCAGCCGCTTGATGTCCCGCTGCCCGATAGCCGCAACCGCGCCCAGCAGCATCGACAGGACCGAAAGCAGCACGACCACTTGCTGCCAATCCTTGATCACGCCTCCGAATGCGTCATGCATCAGGCGCGCGAACAAGGCCATCGCAGCCACTTTCGGAGCGGTGGCGAAGAACGCGGTAATCGGGGTCGGAGACCCTTCATACACATCCGGCGTCCACATGTGGAACGGCACGGCCGAGACCTTGAAGGCCAGACCCGAGATCATGAACACCAGGCCAAACAGGAGGCCAATCGAGACATCTCCATGATGCACCGTTTGGATGATGCCCGAGAACAGCGTGGTGCCGGTGAAGCCGTAAACCAGCGACGCACCATAGAGCAGCAAACCAGAACTTAACGCGCCCAGCACGAAGTATTTCAGACCGGCTTCGGTGGATTTGGCACTGTCGCGCCGCAAGGCGGCCACGACGTAAAGCGACAGCGACTGCAGCTCAAGCCCCATATAAAGCGACATCAGATCGCCTGCGCTAACCATCATCATCATGCCTACAGCCGCAAGTGCGACCAGCAGAGGATATTCAAAGCGCAGCAGATCGCGGCGCGCCATATATTCCTGGCTCATCAGCAATACCGCAGCGGCGGACAGCAGAATCGCAACCTTTGCAAATCGAGCAAAGCCGTCATCCACAAACATGCCGTTGAAGGCCACGTTGGTACCTTCGCCATTCATCGCAATCCAGATTGCCAACACCGCCATCAGACCTGAAGTGGCCCAGACCAGCATGGGAGCCAGAGCATCCTTGGTGGTGTAGACAGCCCCGATCAGCGCCGCCATCGCATAAATTGCCAGAACAATTTCCGGCAGGATGATTGTCAGATCAGCCTGGATCATGTCTCCAAAGCCCCCTTAATGCGAAGCGGCTGTCTGGGTTGCGGCTTCAGCCGCGGCCAGAGCCGTGTCATAGTTCGAGATTAGCGCTGCGGTGGATTGCCCGATCACATCGGTCACCAGCGAGGGATAAATCCCAAGCAGAATGGTCATCACGATCAGCGGCGCGAAGATCAGCCGCTCGCGCGAGCTCATGTCTGTGATGGCCTTGAGGCTTTCCTTGATCAGATCTCCAAAGACTACCCGGCGATAGAGCCATAGCGCATAGCCCGCCGAGAAGATCACACCGGTTGCAGCCACAGCCGTCACCCAGGTGTTGACCTGGAATGCGCCCATCAGGGTCAGGAATTCCCCGATGAAGCCCGATGTACCAGGCAAGCCGACATTGGCCATGGTGAACAGCATGAAGACCAGAGCGTAAGCCGGCATCCGGATGACCAAACCGCCATACGCCTCGATATCGCGGGTGTGCATCCGGTCATAGATCACGCCAACACACAGGAAGAGCGCTGCGGAAATGAACCCATGACTGAGCATCTGGAAGATCGCGCCATCAATGCCCTGCTGGTTCGCTGCAAAGATACCCATGGTCACAAAGCCCATATGCGCGACCGAGGAATAGGCGATCAGCTTCTTCATATCCTCCTGCACCAGCGCGACCAGAGAGGTGTAGACAACAGCAATCGCCGACATCCACAGCACCACATCGGTCATCACCGCAGACCCCACCGGGAACATCGGCAGGCTGAAGCGCAGGAAGCCATAGCCGCCCATCTTCAACAGGATCGCCGCCAGCACGACCGACCCTGCCGTCGGCGCCTGAACGTGCGCATCCGGCAGCCAGGTATGCACCGGCCACATCGGCATCTTCACCGCGAACGACGCGAAGAAGGCCAGGAACATCAGCGTCTGCATGCCGCCGACGATATAGATGCCCAGTACGCTGAACCCTTCGGACGAGAACTGATGGCTCATCAGCGCCTCGATATCCGTGGTGCCCGCATCCGCATACATCGCAACCATCGCCACCAGCATCAGCACCGAGCCGAGGAAGGTGTATAGGAAGAACTTGAAGCTGGCATAAATGCGGTCTTTGCCGCCCCAGATACCGATGATCAGGAACATCGGGATCAGGCCCGCCTCGAAGAACAGGTAGAACAGCACCAGATCCAGCGCCATGAACACGCCCAGCATCAGCGTTTCCAGCAGCAGGAATGCGATCATGTATTCCTTGACCCGGTCCGTGACCTGCCAGCTGGCCAGAATGGTCAGCGGCATGATGAAGGTGGTCAGCAGCACGAAAAGAACGCTGATCCCATCGACACCCATCTTGTACTTCAGGCCCAGCAGCCACTCGCCCTCTTCCACCATCTGGAAGCCGGTGTTGGACGGATCAAAGCCGGTATAGATGCCGATTGAGACCAGAAAGGTCACGGTTGTGGCAACCAGCGCAACCCATTTGGCGTTGCGCTGCGCGGCTACGTCCTCGCCATGCAGAAACAGGGCCAGAATGCCTGCTGCGATGGCGGGGATGAAGGTGACAATAGATAGGATATTGTCCATTAGTTTGCGCCTCCGCCGATCGACATCCAGGTGACAAGAGCGGCGATGCCCAAAACCATCCAGAAGGCGTAAGTAAAGATGTAACCCGTCTGAGCTTTGCCTGCGAGGCGGGTAAAGAAGGGCACGACGCCCATCGAAACCCCGTTCAGGAAGCCATCAATCGTGTTGCCGTCACCGCGTTTCCACAGGAACCGACCCAGCGCAATGGTAGGTTTGACAAAGATCGCGTCGTAGATCTCGTCAAAGTACCACTTATTCTTGAGAAACAGGTACAGCGGCCGCTGGTTCGCCGCCAGACGAGCGGGCAGCGACGTGTTCACGATGTAGAACCAATAGGCGACGACAAAACCCAGCAGCATAGCAACAAAAGGCGATACTTTGACCCATTTCGGAGCCTCATGCGCATCGTTCAGGACATTGTTGTCAGGTGCCATATACAGCGCGCCTTCGCCTGGCTCACCGCCAAAGCTGGCATGCTTTTTGTCCGCCTTGTAGCCACCCTCGCCTTTATCAGCCTTCGCGTCGCCTTGGTCGTCATCTGCCTTGGCCTCACCATGAGATGCGTCTGCGGCAACTTCGCCATGACCGCCAGTCTCTTCCGCCAGCGGAATACCGTAGAACTTGGCCACTTTATCGGTGTAGCCGAAGAACTGGTTGTACCACAGCATCCCCGAGAACACCGCGCCCAGAGACAGTACCCCCAGCGGGACCAGCATGACCATCGGACTTTCATGCGCGTGCTCATGCGTATGCTTGTCGCCACGCGGCTCGCCATAGAAGGTTAGGAATATCAAACGCCAGCTGTAGAATGAGGTGAACACCGCTGCGATTACCAACATCCAGAAGGCATAACCTGTGCCACCTACAAAGGCGCTTTCGATGATGGCATCCTTCGACAGGAACCCGGCAAAGCCAAACGTGGTCAGCGGGATGCCCACACCGGTAATGGCCAGCGTGCCGATCATCATCGCCCAGAACGTATAGGGGATTTTCTTCCGCAGACCGCCGTACTCGGTCATCTCTTGCTCATGATGCATCGCATGGATCACTGAACCAGCACCAAGGAACAGCAGCGCCTTGAAGAACGCGTGCGTCAGCAGATGGAACATCGCGGCTGAGTACATGCCAACGCCGGCGGCGACAAACATGTAACCCAATTGCGAACAGGTCGAATACGCAATGACCCGCTTGATATCGGTCTGCACCAAGCCCACGGTTGCTGCGAAAAACGCAGTCGAAGCGCCAAGGAAGGCTATGAACCCGGTGGCCCCCGGTGCGAACTCCATCAGCGGCGACATACGGCAGACCAGGAACACACCTGCGGTAACCATGGTCGCAGCGTGGATCAGCGCGGACACAGGGGTCGGACCTTCCATCGCATCCGGCAGCCAGGTGTGTAGTATCAACTGCGCCGATTTACCCATCGCGCCGATGAACAGCAGAACACAGATCACCTCGATCGCAGTCCACTCACCCCAGAGGAAGCTCAGTTTTTCCTCCGCCAATGCCGGGGCCGACGCGAATATGTCTGAGAAATTGATGCTGTCGGTCAGGAAGAACAGCGCGAAGATCCCCAGCGCAAAGCCGAAATCGCCCACTCGGTTCACGATGAACGCTTTCATCGCCGCTGCATTGGCGCTGGGCTTGCGATAATAGAACCCGATCAGCAGATACGAGGCAACACCCACGCCTTCCCAGCCAAAGAACATCTGAACCAGATTGTCCGCCGTCACCAGCATCAGCATCGCGAAGGTGAAGAACGACAGATAGGCAAAGAAACGCGGCTTATAGCTTTCGCCTTCACGCCATTGCGGGTCGTGATCCATGTAGCCGAACGAATACAAGTGAACCAGCGCCGAAACGGTCGTCACCACGATCAGCATGATCGCCGTCAGACGGTCCAGACGAATGGCCCAGCTTGTCGACAGCGAACCACTTTCGATCCAGCGCATGATCTCGATCTGCTGGGTGTGGCCGTCAAATGAGAGGAAGACGATCCAGCTGAGCAGGCAGGCCAGAAACAGCAGGCCCGTTGCGGTCCACATGGCGGCTTTCTCACCAATGAAGCGCCAGCCAAAACCGCAGATCAACGCACCCACGAGCGGGGCAAAGAGGATGGTGGTTTCCATATTCTCTTACCCCTTCATCATATTGACGTCTTCAACCGCGATGGTGCCACGGTTGCGGAAGAAGCAGACCAGAATGGCAAGACCAATCGCCGCCTCAGCCGCCGCAACTGTCAACACGAACAGCGTAAAGACCTGCCCGACCAGATCGCCGAGGAAACTAGAGAACGCCACGAGGTTGATATTCACCGCCAGCAGCATCAACTCGATGCTCATCAGCAGGATGATGACGTTCTTGCGGTTCAGGAAGAGACCGAAAATGCCGATGACGAACAGCGTCGCCGCGACCGTAAGATAGTGTTCAAGTCCGATCATCGTCTCAAAGTCCCTGCCCCGGTTTCACGTCCTTCAACTCCATCGCTTTGGCCGGGTCGCGCATCATCTGGCCGATGATGTCCTGACGCTTGATGTCCTGACGGTGGCGCAGTGTCAGCACAATGGCACCGATCATGGCCACCAGCAGGATCAGGCCCGCCAGTTGGAACAGAAGGAAGTATTGATCGTATAGAATGACGCCGAGCGCCTCAGTGTTGTGGCGGTCGCTCGGTACCGGCTGCGCCAGATTGGCGGCGGCACCCTGCGCGCTGTCCCATGCTCCGATGGCCATGACGAACTGCATCAGGATCACCAATCCGATCAACAGCGCCAGCGGCATGTAGCGCGCCATCTCGGCCTTCAGCTCGGCAAAGTCCACATCCAGCATCATCACCACGAAGAGGAACAGAACCGCGACCGCGCCGACGTAAACGATAATCAGCAGCATCGCCACGAACTCGGCCCCCAGCAGCACGAACAGGCCCGCCGAGGACAGAAAGGACAGGATCAGCCACAGCACCGAATGCACCGGCTGGCGGCTGATCACCGTGAACAGCCCGCCGGTGATGGCGCTGATGGCAAACAGATAGAAGGCAAAGACGGTCATTGATCCTCATCCTCGTTATCACCCATGACCTCTTGCGCCAGATCGAGCGCACGGGTCATGGCCGGGATGCCGGCAAAGACCGACATCTGACCGATCGTTTCCACGATCTCTTGTTTTTTGGCGCCAGCCTCAAGCGCGTGGCGCACGGTCTGACGCACCGCCGAGTCCGCCTGAGCGCCCTGACAGGTCAGCCCGGCCAGCGTCAGCAGAAGGCGCGTTTTGGCGTCCAGCCCGTCCTTGTTGACGGTATTGCCGAACATCATCTCCATGACCTCTTTCGGCATGGTCGGCCACAGCGCCTCGAACCCTTTGGGCGAGAAATTTTCCATCGCCGGGTTCATCGCCTTGGCCATGTCCTGAGCTTGCTTCATCATCAGCTCGAACGGATTTGTCGGACTGTCACTCATCTGTACGGCGCGTCCATTTCCAGATTGCGAGCGATTTCGGCTTCCCAGCGTTCGCCATTATCCAGCAGTTTCTGCTTGTCGTAGAACAACTCTTCCCGGGTTTCGGTGGCGAATTCGAAATTCGGGCCCTCGACGATGGCATCAACCGGACATGCCTCCTGGCAGAAACCGCAATAGATGCATTTGGTCATGTCGATGTCATAGCGCGTGGTGCGGCGGCTTCCGTCTTCGCGCGGCTCGGCATCGATGGTGATGGCTTGTGCAGGACAGATCGCTTCGCACAGTTTGCAGGCGATGCAGCGTTCCTCACCGTTCGGATAACGGCGCAGGGCATGTTCACCCCGGAACCGCGGGGACAAGGGCCCCTTTTCATGCGGGTAGTTCACGGTCGCTTTTGGGGCGAAGAAGTATTTCAAGCCCAATTTCATTCCGACCCAGAAGTCCTGCAGCAGGAAATACTTGGCGGCGCGGGTGTAGTCGATTTGAGTCATATCAGCCTCCTACGCTCCAACGGGCAAACGCGCCCCAGAACCAGTCGAATTTCGCCGCGAAGGCCACGAAGACGACCCAGACGAGGCTGAACGGCAAGAACACTTTCCAACCCAGGCGCATCAACTGATCATAGCGGTAGCGGGGTGTGATCGCCTTGACCATCGCGAAGATGAAGAAGAAGAACGCCATCTTGGCAACCATCCACAATACGCCGTCAGGCAGGCCTGGGATCGGGGACAGCCAACCGCCAAAGAACAGCAGTGTGGTCAGAGCACACATCAGGAAGATGGCGATGTATTCACCGGCCATGAAAAGCAGGAAAGGCGTGGCCGAGTATTCGACCTGATAGCCTGCAACCAGTTCCGATTCCGCCTCGGGCAGATCGAAGGGTGGCCGGTTGGTTTCAGCCAATGCCGAGATGAAAAACAGGAACACCATCGGGAAATGCGGCAGCCAGTACCAGCTGAAGAACCCGAACGAGCCATCCTGTGCGCGGACGATATCACCAAAGTTCATCGAACCGGTCGAGATGATGATGCCGATGATGATCAGACCGATGGATACCTCGTATGATATCATCTGCGCGGCAGAGCGCAGCGACCCAAGGAATGGATACTTTGAATTCGACGCCCAACCACCCATAATCACGCCATAAACCTCAAGCGATGAGACTGCGAAGACATAGAGGATGGCGACGTTGATGTCCGACAGGACCCAGCCATCGTTGAACGGGATCACCGCCCAGGCGATCATCGCGAGGACAAAACTGGTCAATGGTGCGAGGATAAACACCGTACGGTCGGCACCTGCGGGAATGACGACCTCTTTCACCACATATTTCAGTGCGTCCGCCACCGATTGCAGCAGGCCGTATACGCCGACAACGTTGGGGCCGCGACGCATCTGGACGGCGGCCCAGATCTTGCGGTCGCCGTAAACGAGGAACAACAGCGAGATCATCACGAACGCAACAACAGCAAGCACTTGCGCCAGAATGATGATGGCTATTCCGCCTGGGGTGTTAAAGAAGTCAGCCATTGGTCCTCACACCGTGGGTATTTTGGTTTCCGCGTGCGATGCAAAGGCCAGATGCCTGCGCAATCTGCGGCTGGGTCGGCGCGTTGGTGTAAACAGCATCTGCCGTCTGTACGCCACCCTTAATCTTCAATTTCACACGCAAATCCGGCGCGGCTATCTGCCACCCGGGCACCGCGTACGTCTGCGATATGAAACGTTTCTGGTTCATTCAGCCGCAATCTTCTCAGTCTTGCGGGTCTGCGCCTGTGCCGATAGTTCGGCCATCAATTGCGAGGCGCGGGCAATCGGGTTGGTCAGGTAGAAATCCTTGATTGCATTGCGGAAGCTGGCTTCTCCCAATTTTCCGGCTTGTAGCGCCGCTGCTTCATTCTCAATCACCTCATCAATGCGCGCCAGATGCGGAACAGATTCGAGCAAGGAGGTGCGCAACTGAGCCAATGTATCGTAGGGCAGAGTAGCCCCCAGCTCGGCAGACAACGCCCTTAGGATTGCCCAGTTTTCCTTGGCCTCTCCCGGTGCAAAGCCTGCGCGCACGGCGAGTTGAGGACGCCCTTCGGTGTTCACGAACAGACCGTTTTCTTCTGTGTAAGCCGCCCCCGGCAGGATCACATCTGCGCGGTGCGCGCCACGATCGCCGTGACTGCCCTGATAGACCACAAAAGCACCCTCGCCGATCTCGACTTCGTCAGCACCGAGGTTATAGATCACATCGGCCGCGTTGACCGCCTCCATGCCACTTTCGTTGGTCGCATCCACATCCATCGCACCTACGCGCGATGCCGCGGTGTGCAGAACGATCAGCCCACTTTCGGTATTGCTTGCAATGGCTTGCGCGGCGGCCAGAACGGCAGAGCCATCGGCCTCCTGTAGCGCGCCCTGCCCGACGATGACAAGAGAGCGCTTGCTCTTGATCTCATCATCACCACCCATATCAACGATGGTCTGCAGCGCGGCACGGTCGCTGCCTACATGGTGATACTCATAGGTCAGATCGACGGCAGGCCCGACCAAGGCCACCTCGGCGCCGTGTGCCCAGGCCTTGCGGATACGAGCATTCAAAACCGGAGCCTCGTCACGCGGGTTGGTCCCGATCAACAGGATACGTTCAGCTGCATCAATATCTTCGATTGCCGCGGTCCCGGCATAGGCTGCTCGGTTACCCGCAGGCAGTTTGGCGCCGTCGGTGCGGCACTCAACGATACCGCCTTGCCCTTCGATCATCTGTTTCAGCGCATAGATGGCCTCAACCGAAGCCAGATCACCTACGATCCCAGCCGGTTTCTCGGCCCCCTTAAGAACCTCAGCAGCTTTGTTCAGTGCTTCTGGCCATGTGGCAGGACGCAGCTTGCCGTTTTCGCGCACATAAGGCCTGTCCAGTCGCTGACGCCGTAAGCCGTCCCAGACAAAGCGGGTCTTGTCGCTGATCCATTCCTCGTTCACACCGTCATGGTTGCGCGGCAGAAAGCGCATCACTTCACGCCCTTTGGTATCTACACGGATGCTTGAGCCCAAAGCGTCCATCACGTCGATACTCTCGGTTTTGGTCAGTTCCCAAGGGCGAGCGGTGAATGCATATGGCTTCGAGGTCAACGCCCCTACCGGGCACAGATCGATGATGTTGCCCTGCAGGTTCGAATCCAGCGTCTGGTTCAGGTACGAGGTGATCTCGGCATCTTCGCCGCGTCCGGTCTGACCCATCTGGGTGATCCCGGCGACCTCTGTGGTGAAGCGCACGCAACGAGTACAACTGATGCAGCGAGTCATCGCGGTGCCAACCAGCGGACCAAGGTCCAGATCATCCACGGCACGCTTGGCTTCTTTGAAGCGCGTCCCTGACAGACCATAGGCCATGGCCTGATCCTGCAGGTCACACTCACCGCCCTGATCGCAGATCGGGCAATCCAGCGGGTGGTTGATCAGCAGAAACTCCATCACCCCTTCGCGGGCCTTCTTGACCATGGGCGAGTTCGTCTTGACCACCGGTGCCTGCCCTTCCGGACCCGGACGCAGATCGCGCACCTGCATCGCGCAGGAGGCCGCCGGTTTCGGCGGGCCGCCCACGACTTCGACCAGACACATCCGGCAGTTCCCGGCAATCGACAGACGCTCGTGATAGCAAAAGCGCGGCACCTCGACCCCGGCCTGCTCGCAGGCCTGGATCAGTGTCATCGCGCCATCGACTTCGATTTCCTGCCCGTCGATATTGACTTTGCGGAGGTCAGACATCGCTAGTTCGCCCTCAAATACACGCCTATGGCGCTGTTTCTTTCAATCTCTTTCCGCCCTAACGTGCAGAAAGAATTGGGATTTTCATAAGACACGCCGTTTTGGATCAGATACGCCTCACCCTTGGCACGCATCCTGTCTTTCTCGGCATCCGAGTCCACATAGGCGCGGATTTCCTTGTCCGAATATCCCAGTTTGTTCGCCTTGGACCGCAGATCCCACATCACCCCAATCGCCTTAAGTCGACGCCCGCTGATCGACGGACAGTACTCCGAAATCTCATTTGCGATCGCGATGTAGTAGAGTTCGTTGTCGATCTCTTTGACATCCCTCAAGGGTGGTTTGGCTTCGGCCATTACAGGCATCGAAATCGCGCAAATCGCGGCCAGAAGTCGTACAACAGTCATGACATTTCCTTTCGTCTTGGGATTCCCAAGACGGCGGTCAGCCGGGCTGCTATGCAATAACAGCCCATGGGTTTTGCCGTGATATGCGATACGGTGGCTCATGGTCGCTGACAGCTTCCGGCATACGTCAGCTTATCGTTTTCGATCCGTAGATTTTGCGGCTCGGTCTCCGGCCCAACCTTCCATACAATTCTGGACGATCCAAAATTCTGAATGCAGAATTTTGTCGCCTCATAGCGGCCCGCTTCGCGTGCGCCTTCCAATGACTGCGAAACGCCATTCACAGTCACAGTGAAATCGGTAGGTGTCGTCTTCTTATCCACGTGTTTAGCGTTGGCGTTGAAGAAAATGCCATCAAACGCCACGCGGGTCGCCCTCGATTTCGCTGTACCGCAGGCAGATACAAGTAAGCTTCCCACCAATACCATTGTCATTACGAATACGCGTTTCGCCATCATGACCACTCCTGTTTCGTGGCTGGCGCTTGTGGCATCCGCTGATGCGCAGGAGAAAGCGTATGAAACAACATCCCGCTCACTCCGCCGCGACCTGAACGCAACGATTGTCGCGCCACTTGCTGGCCTGTTTCAATTCTGCCCACCCAAAGGCATGCTCGCTGGGTCCTTCCGAGCGCAGCTTTTCCAGACGATCCAGCGCTTCGGCCAAATTGGGGCAATGCCCTTCCCGCACCCACCACATGACAAAATGTTGTTCGCCAAGGATTTCGAACCACTCTTGCCGACGCTCGTAGAACTGTTTGTGGATAGTCCCCCAAACAAATTTCTCAAGGCTGGCGACGTCTTCCCAAACCGTCAGGTTCGCGACGAATTGCGGATCATCCCCGATGCTGTTTTCGGTGTTGCCTGTTCCCGGTTCTCCGGACCCTTCCATCATCCAGACAAAGCCGGACATCCGCTTGCCAAGCCCGTTGACGCGATCCAGGTTGGCCATGAATTCAGCCACGCGCGGATCGTCTGTTGGCGCCAACAAACGGCCGACATTCAACTCGGCCAGATGATATCCTTCGGGCTGGATCAAAACGCGGCCACCAAAGCAATAAGGCCAAGAATGAACATGCAGGCCCATCCAACCACATAAGCAACAGACCGGACCCCGCTATGCGGCTTGCCGATCCCGCGCAGGTGAATCACCAACATAACAACCCGCGCCAGCAGCGCTACTGAGGCCAGCAGGTTCACCCAGAACGGGCTGGCCCCCAACAGGATCGCCGCGACTGTAACAGTCAAAAAGGCAGGCAGAGTTTCAGTGCCGTTCAGATAAGCGCGGTTCAAACGATAGGCCCTGTCCGAATAATCCTGATCCGGAGTGGCCCCCGGTGCCAGCCCCTTGCCCACTTTTGCAAGCGCCGAGAACGGCGACATGAACAGAACGATCAGGGTAAAGATCACCAAAGCGGCGATCGCGTGGGAATATTCGGCATAGACTTCCATCGATTTTACTCCGCTGCCATCGCACCCATGCGGCCCGATTTCTGGGCCTTGATGCGGTCCTCTATTTCTTCTCGGAAATTGCGGATCAGACCTTGGATCGGCCAGGCCGCCGCATCGCCAAGAGCGCAGATCGTGTGGCCTTCAACCTGTTTGGTGACGTCAAACAGCATGTCGATCTCTTCCAGTTCGGCTTCACCGCGTACAAGACGATCCATCACGCGCATCATCCAACCAGTGCCTTCACGACATGGCGTACACTGGCCGCAACTTTCGTGCTTGTAGAACTTCGACAACCGCCAGATTGCCTTGATGATGTCGGTGGACCTGTCCATCACGATGACCGCTGCCGTGCCCAGACCCGAACCCAGTTCTCCGCGCAGATAGTCAAAATCCATGATCGCGTCGCGCATGTTCTCACCGCGCACGCATGGCACCGAAGACCCGCCGGGTATTACCGCCAGCAGATTGTCCCAGCCGCCACGAATGCCGCCGCAATGGGTTTCAATCAGCTCTTCGAAGGAAATCGACATCGCCTCTTCGACGACACAGGGGTTGTTCACATGGCCCGAGATCGCAAACAGCTTGGTGCCCGCGTTGTTCTGACGGCCAAAGCCTGCGAACCAGTCGGCACCACGCCGCAGAATCGTGGGCACAACGGCAATCGATTCCACATTGTTCACCGTGGTCGGGCAGCCATAAAGACCCGCACCCGCCGGAAACGGAGGCTTCATGCGAGGCATACCCTTCTTGCCCTCAAGGCTTTCGATCAGAGCAGTTTCCTCGCCGCAGATATAAGCCCCAGCGCCGTGATGCAGGAACAGGTCGAAATCCCAGCCGGAACCAGCAGCATTCTTCCCGAGCAGACCCGCGTCATAGGCTTCGTCAATCGCCGCCTGCAGAGCCTCACGCTCGCGGATGTATTCGCCGCGCAGGTAGATGTAGCAAGTATTCGCGTTCATTGCGAAAGACGCGATCAGGCACCCCTCGATCAGCGTGTGCGGATCATGACGCATAATCTCGCGGTCTTTGCACGTCCCGGGTTCGGATTCATCCGCGTTCACCACCAGATAAGCCGGGCGACCATCGCTTTCCTTGGGCATGAAAGACCATTTCAGACCGGTCGGGAAACCCGCACCACCACGGCCGCGCAGACCTGAATCCTTCATCGTCTGGATGATCCAGTCACGGCCCTTTTCAATCAGGCCAGCGGTGCCGTCCCAATGCCCCCGGGTCTGCGCGCCTTTCAAAGTGCGCTCGTGCATCCCGTAGATGTTGGTAAAGATCCTGTCCTGATCCTTCAGCATCGCTCAGTTACCTTTGGCTGTCCTGACGCATGCGCCAGAGTTGAAAAATGTTGACGCCCGCATAGATGAAACCTGCCAGAGCGGCAAAATCAAACAGCAGCGCATAGCGCGCGGTCAAGCCCAGCGCCGGGCCGATGAACAAATTCATGGCCAGCCAAATCACCATCGTCACGGCGATGACGATGCCGATATGTCGGCCCTTGCGGGCTATGGCCAGTTCCTTGTCTTTATCCATATCGTCCTGATGCCCCGAACGGGCACCCATCTAGTCCTCGTAAGTGCCGTCTTCCTTGGCACGTTTGGCGAACTCGGTCTTTTCACCTGAAGCCAATTTCGCGGCTTGTTCGATCCACCCGTCCCGCTCGATCCGGCCTTTGAATTTCAGCCGTGCATCCACCCAGGCCACTTGCTCGGGTGTCCAGGCAGCGATCTGGTTATAGTGGTAAAAGCCCAACTCGTTCAGAGTCTCTTCCAGCTTCGGACCTACGCCCTTCAGCATCTTCAGATCATCGGGCTTGCCATCGCGCGCACTGCTCAGCGTTTCCGGCTGATCCTCTTTCGCTGCTTTCGCCTCAGCGGCTTGTTTCACCGCTGGCTTCGCCGAAGCCGGCGCTTTGGGCGGCTTCGGCGCGGCATTTGTAGCAGCAGCCTTGCCATCCTTGCCCAGCCACGGCGTCAGGATCGGAACTTCGGTTCCGTCGATGCGCTTGACCGTATCGCCCAGATCGCTCGCAAGCTGAACACTTGCGTTATACTGCGTTCTGCCGCTGTCATACTCCGTCAGGCTGGTCAGCCCCTTCAGAGGTTCCGCCGCATAGCGCCCGTTCTGAGGACCCGGAGTCGGCACTTTGCCCGCCACCAGATCATCGAGAATCTTGCCAAAGCTCTCGGACGTCAGATCTTCGTAGTAATCCTTACCGATCTGCGCCATCGGGGCGTTGGTGCAAGATCCGAGGCATTCCACCTCTTCCCAGCTCAGCTTGCCATCAGCAGACAGTTCATGCGGCTTTGCAGCGATCTTTTCCTTGCAAACCGCAATCAGGTCCTCGGCCCCGCAAATCATGCAGGACGTAGTGCCACAGACCTGAATATGCGCAACCGAACCAACCGGCTGCAGTTGGAACATGAAGTAGAACGAGGCAACCTCAAGAACGCGGATATAGGCCATACCAAGCATGTCGGCGACGGATTCGATCGCCGGACGGCTCAGCCATCCCTCCTGCTCCTGCGCGCGCCACAGCAGCGGGATGACCGCACTGGCCTGACGCCCCTCGGGATATTTGGTTATTTGCGCTTCGGCCCATTTCTGGTTAGCAGCGGTGAAGGCGAAGCTTTCGGGTTGTTCGGCGTGAAGACGGCGGAGCATTAGCGGTCAATCTCTCCAAATACGACGTCCATGGTGCCGATAATCGCGGCGACGTCGGCCAGTTGGTGGCCTCCGGCGACGTGGTCCATGGCTTGCAAGTGCAGGAACCCCGGCGCGCGGAGTTTGGCGCGGTAGGGTTTGTTAGTGCCGTCGGCGACTAGATAAACGCCAAACTCGCCCTTGGGAGCTTCGACGGCGGCGTAGACTTCGCCCGCGGGGACGTGGAAGCCTTCGGTATAAAGCTTGAAGTGATGGATCAGGCTCTCCATCGAGGTCTTCATGTCCGACCGTTTCGGCGGGGTGATCTTTCCGCGCGCCAGAACGTCTCCGGGACAGTCGCGGATTTTGGCGATGGCCTGACGGATGATCAGCAGCGACTGGCGCATCTCTTCCATGCGCACCAGATAGCGGTCATAGCAATCGCCGTTCTTTCCGACGGGAATCTGGAACTCGAACTCGTCATAGCATTCATAAGGCTGTGCGCGGCGCAGGTCCCATGCCAGCCCCGATCCGCGCACCATTACGCCCGAGAAGCCGTATTTCTGAATGTCATCCTCGGTCACGACACCAATATCGGCGTTGCGCTGTTTGAAGATGCGGTTTTCGGTCAGCAGACCGTCGATGTCGTCCAGAACGGCGGGAAACTCGTGGCTCCACGCCTCGATATCATCCAGCAATTCCGGCGGCAGGTCCTGATGGACGCCACCGGGGCGGAAATAGGCAGCGTGCAGGCGGGCACCACAGGCACGCTCGTAGAACACCATCAGCTTTTCACGCTCTTCAAAACCCCACAGAGGCGGGGTCAGCGCGCCAACGTCCATGGCCTGAGTAGTCACGTTCAGCAGGTGGTTAAGAATACGACCGATCTCGGAATACAAAACGCGGATTAGCGAGCCGCGACGCGGCACTTCAACACCGGTCAGTTTTTCGATGGCCAGACACCAGGCATGTTCCTGGTTCATCGGTGCCACGTAATCAAGACGGTCGAAATACGGCAGATTCTGCAGATACGTCCGGCTTTCCATCAGCTTTTCGGTACCACGGTGCAATAGGCCGATATGCGGGTCGCAACGTTCGACGATCTCGCCGTCCAGCTCAAGCACAAGTCGCAGAACTCCGTGCGCCGCAGGGTGTTGCGGGCCGAAGTTAATGTTGAAGTTGCGGATCTTCTGTTCTCCGCTCAGCGCGTCCGTGCTGCCGTCATCGTATCTTGAGCCGTCCATCAACGCCCTCGTTTCTTCTTCGCTTCGGCCCGTACCCGGACCTTTTCCGCCTCAGCTGCCTTGGCAGCGGCCCCAGCCAACAGAACCCCAAGCGCCCCCAACGCAATCAGTTCCCCCAGACCCATCAACGGCGCTCCATCTCTTGCAGTTTCATGGCCATGATCCAAATCAGGATCAGCGTTCCAATCGGGATGACGCAGGCTACGACCCAGTATTTCTCGATCCCGAAATGCGGTAGCAGCTTCAGCATCGGGATAATCGTGGCAACCGTGACGGCAATCCAGATCAGGAACTCCATGACTTACGACTCCTGTTTTTCATCCCCCGGAAGAATGTAGTTCGCACCTTCCCACGGGGACATGAAATCAAATTGACGGTATTCCTGAACCAATGAGACCGGTTCGTAGACCACGCGCTTTTGCGCTTCGTCATAGCGGACTTCAGTATAGCCAGTGGTCGGGAAATCCTTGCGCAGCGGATAGCCGCGGAAACCATAATCCGTAAGGATGCGTCGCAAGTCTGGATGACCCGAGAACAGGATGCCGAACATGTCGAACACCTCGCGCTCGAACCAATTGGCAGAGGGGTGCACGTCCACGATTGAAGGCACCATGTCATCTTCTCGGATCGAGACTCGCAAGCGAATGCGCTGGTTCTGATACATTGACAGGAAGTGGTAGACCACATCGAACCGCTTGGCCCGTTCGGGGTAGTCGACGCCGGTGATGTCAACCAGGGTCGAGAACTGGCAGGTCCGCTCACTTTTGAGAAACTCAATGAATTCCACCAGATTCGAAGGAGCCACATCGACGTTCAGCTCGCCATGGGTCACATCCCAGGCCAGAACGCAATCTGCACGTTTCAGCTCCAACTGAGTGCCGAGTTCTTTGAGTGCTTCGCTCATCTACCTCTCCCTCAGCGTACGATGGTGCCGGTTCGGCGGATTTTGCGTTGCAGCTGCATCAGTCCATACAACAACGCCTCAGCGGTTGGAGGGCAGCCGGGCACGTAGATGTCCACCGGAACAACCCGGTCACAGCCACGCACAACGGAATAGGAATAGTGGTAATACCCACCGCCATTCGCGCAGGACCCCATCGAGATCACATAGCGCGGCTCGGGCATCTGGTCATAAACCTTGCGCAGCGCCGGGGCCATCTTGTTGGTCAGCGTTCCAGCGACGATCATCACATCAGACTGGCGCGGAGACGCACGAGGCGCGATGCCGAACCGTTCCGCGTCATACCGTGGCATCGACGTGTGCATCATCTCTACCGCGCAGCAGGCCAGACCAAAGGTCATCCAGTGCAAGGATCCGGTCCGCGCCCAGTTGATGATGTCCTCGGTCGAGGTCAGCAGAAACCCCTTGTCCTGCAGTTCCGCGTTCAGGGCCTGGGTGGCGACTTCCTTGTCGACGCCGGCGGTGTTTGCCCCCGTCATCACTCCCATTCCAGGGCCCCTTTCTTCCATTCATAGGCAAAGCCGATGGTCAGCACCGCCAGAAACACCATCATCGACCAGAACCCAACATCGCTGATGTCTTTGAAGCCAACGGCCCAGGGGAACAGGAAGGCGATTTCCAGATCAAAGATGATGAAGAGAATCGCGACCAGATAGAATCGGACATCAAACTTCATTCGCGCATCGTCGAAGGCGTTGAAACCACATTCATAGGCGCTGACCTTTTCGGGGTCGGGATTGCGGACAGCCAGGACCACAGCAGCCAGAATCAGTACGATTCCAAGGCCTACGGCAACGGCCAGAAACACCAGAATCGGGAGGTACTCCCGCAGCAGGTCTTCCACTTATAGCTCCTTTCCTGCGCAAGTCCCGAAAGGGTGCGCCGTCAATTGGCGATTTGACTGGACATTCTCTATCCCTGTGGGGTCAGAGGGTCAACCGAACAGAAACGCGCAGGTCGGCATTGTTACAATCATCCAGCGGGCGATTGCGGAGAACACTTCTGGAACAAAGTGATCGGCTAAACCTAACTAATCCATGCAGGTTTTCGTTTGTCGAAAAAGGCGCCGATTCCCTCTTGCGCCTCATCAGTTTCCCAACGCGCGACAAGCTGTCGAATGGTGTGGTCAATCACCGCGTCATCAATTCGCGGCCCAAGTGACTGGATCAGCTGCTTGGCCGAAGACACTGCACCGGGTGCACAGGACAGATAGGGAAGCACCTCGGCTTCAACCGCCTCGGCCAACGTTTCAGCGGGCACTGCGCGGGCCAGCAGGCCCAGTTCGACCGCTTCCGCCGCTTCGAACAGGCGGGCAGACATAAAGACGCGCCGCGACCGTGCTTCGCCCATTCGGGCAATGACATAGGGTCCAATCGTCGCCGGGATCAGGCCAAGCCGCGTCTCGGTCAGACCCATCTTCAGGCTTTCCACACCGATCGCCACATCGCAGACCGAGGCCATCCCGACACCTCCACCAAACGCGTTTCCCTGCAACGCGCCGATCAAGGGTTTGGGCAGCGTATTTAAGGCATTCAGCATCTCAGCCAGCTTGCGCGCTTCGGCAAAACGCGTCTCGGGATCTGCAGCCATCTGCGCCTGCATCCAACCCAGATCTCCCCCGGCGCAAAAGCTCTTGCCCGCGGCGGCCAGAACCACCACCCGCACCGCATCATCATTTGCCAATTGCCCAGCGGCCTGGGTTAGCTCTGCAATCATCTGCGCCGACAGTGCGTTGTGCTTCTCGGGTCGATCCAGCGTCAGAGTAGCCACGCCACGCGCGTCTGTGTTCAGCGTAATGGTCTCGAACATATCTTATTCCGCCCGCATTGCCCGCGCCATGCGCGCCGCCTGTTCCAGAACCGGCACATCCAGACCGGTCTCATATCCCAACCGTTCCAGATGTGCGGTCACGGCTTCGGTTGCGACATTACCGGCCGCACCCGGCGCATAAGGGCAACCACCCAGCCCGCCCACGGCGGTATCAAATACCCGCACACCCAAGGCAAGCGAAGCGTCTATGTTGTCGATTGCCCGCCCGTTGGTATCATGAAAATGTCCTGCAAGCCGGGTAACCGGCACTCGTTCGCGCACGGCCAGCAGCATATGAGCAATCTTGTCCGGCGTTCCCTGCCCAATTGTGTCCCCCAGCGAAATCTCATAGCAGCCATGGGCAAACAGCGCGTCCGCCACCTCGGCCACCTTCTCGGGTGGGGTCGGGCCGTCATAGGGACAGTCGGTCACGCACGAGACATAGCCCCGGACGGGCAGATCAATATGTCGTGCCGCTTCAAGAATGGGCACAAACCGTTCGATGGATTCGGCAATCGTCGCGTTTATGTTCGCTTTCGAGAATCCCTCGGACGCCGAAGCAAACACCGCGATCTCATCTGCCTTGGCTGCCAACGCGTCCTCATACCCGCGCATATTCGGCGTCAGCGCAGCGTACCGCACGCCTTCGGTCCGTGTGATTCCAGCCATAACTTCACCGCTGCCCGCCATTTGCGGGACCCATTTCGGTGAGACAAAACTGGCAACTTCGATCCGGTTGAAACCGGCCCGGCTGAGGCAATCGACCAAGGCGACCTTCTCGGCCACCGGGATCTCGCGCTGTTCGTTCTGCAGGCCGTCGCGTGGCCCGACCTCGAATATTTCGACCCGTTCTTTCATCAGCGCATCCCTTCCCGGTTTCTTATCGTTTCAATTGCGGATGGCCCGACTTTGCCACGCAATCCACGGGCCGAACAGATCAATCCTCGGCCAACCGAACCAACGCCGCACCTGCCTCGACCTGTGCCCCCGCTTCGGCCAGCACTTCTGCAACCACGCCATCGCGGGCGGCTAATAGAGAATGCTCCATCTTCATGGCTTCCAGAATGGCCAGCCGGTCGCCCTCTTTCACCTCCTGCCCCGCCGAGGCGAAGACGGCCTTGACCAGCCCGGGCATCGGCGCCTCGATCACGTTGGTGTCACCTGCAGCACTGGCATCGCGGTCCAGAGGGTCAATGACCTCAAATACCTGCCCATAGTCGTCGAATACAGTGACCTGTGACCCGGCCATGACAACATTGGGTATGGGTGTCCCATCGATGGTCCAGCCAGCGCCACGCCGCCGCGCAACAAGCTGCGCACCTTCGATCTCCCAAATCTGCCGATCCGGGCCTTCGACCTGGACATCCAGATCAACAACCTCTCCGTCCCGCAGTAACTGCACAGCGCGATGTAACGGTGCCCATAGCATAAAGCCCGTTTCAGAGACCGTCTCGGCCAGACCCAACGCCGTCATCGCCGCAGCCACTGCCGAAGCGTTGCTTACGCCAGCTTCCTGCACCAGATCATCAAGATCCCGCCCGATCAGCCCGGTATCCACGTCGCCCGACGCAAACCCGCTGTGCCGCGTCAGAGCACCAAGGAAGGCGAGATTTGTGACAGTCCCGGCGACCTCGGTCTGGCGCAAGGTCCGGTGGAGATTTTCCAAAGCGACCGCGCGTGTCGGGCCATGCACCACGACCTTGGCGATCATAGGGTCGTACCATGGGCTGATCGTATCCCCGGCGCGCACGCCACTGTCGGCACGGCAGCCTTTCGGGAACTGTAGATGAGTCAGCGTACCCGTCGCAGGCAGAAAGCCTTTGGGCACATCTTCGGCATAAAGCCTCGCCTCAAAGGAATGCCCGCGGATCGACAAATCGCCCTGCCGCTTCGGCAGGCTTTCACCCGCTGCTACGCGCAACTGCCATTCGACCAGATCGACGCCGGTAATGGCCTCGGTCACCGGGTGCTCGACTTGCAGGCGCGTGTTCATCTCCATAAACCAGAACCGATCCGGGCGTAGCCCGTCCGAGGCATCGACGATGAACTCAACCGTCCCTGCGCCCTTGTATCCAATCGCCTCAGCCGCACGCACGCCCGCCTGCCCCATCGCCTCGCGCATCTCGGCAGTCATTCCAGGGGCTGGGGCTTCTTCGATCACTTTCTGATGTCGCCGCTGCAACGAGCAGTCGCGTTCAAACAGATGCACCGCATGGGTGCCATCGCCGAACACCTGCACCTCGATATGGCGGGGCTTGGCGACGAATTTCTCGACAAGTACAGCATCGTTACCGAACGCCGTCTTTGCCTCACCGCGCGCGCTGTCCAATGCAGCCGAGAACTCCTCGGGCGCCTCGACCAGCCGCATCCCCTTGCCACCACCACCTGCAACGGCCTTGATCAAAACGGGATACCCGATGGTATCTGCCGCGCCAGCCAGATGTTCAGGGTCCTGATTGTCGCCATGATAGCCGGGGACGACGGGAACTCCTGCGTCCTCCATCAATACCTTGGCTGCATCCTTAAGGCCCATCTTGCGGATCGCGTCCGCCGATGGCCCGATGAAGGTCAGACCTGCAGCCTCGACTGTATCCACAAAATCCGGGTTTTCGGACAAGAACCCATAACCAGGATGGATCGCCTGCGCTCCTGTATCCAGCGCCGCCTGAATGATCACATCACCCTTCAGATAGCTTTCGGCTGGGGCCGCGCCACCAATATGCACCGCTTCATCCGCCATTTGCGCATGCTTGGCCGATGCATCAGCATCCGAATACACAGCCACACAAGATACGCCCATCTTCTGAGCAGTTTCCATGACCCGGCAGGCGATCTCGCCGCGGTTGGCAATCAGGATTTTGTTAAACATAGCTTACCCCTTAACCGCCAGATCTTCGACAAGGCGGAAGCGTTCGCACAGCAATTCCATCTCGGGATCGAACCCGCCATTGCGTTCGAAATACCGGCGATGATCCTCGCGCCATCCCTCAAGCGTTTCATTCTCACCCTCGGCCAACGCAAAGTCTTCGGTCACATCGCAATATCGGCAGGTCGAGACCTCGACCGTTTCGATCACCAAAGCCGGGCGATCATCCCATTCCAGCGCAATATCCTGACGCCCAACGACCGGGGTATCAGCACTGCCTTCTGGGTAGTCTCGCAAAGCACCACATGTCGCCGTTTTTCGGCCTAATCTTACCAACGCCAGCAGCTCGGCGCTTAGCGATGCGCTGTCTCCAAACTTGAAGGTCTGCGCGCCCGGGTAGCGGGCCATTACTTCATTCAATGAAACGCTCATCTTACATCCTGAACACGCCGAAACGTGTCTCCTCGATCGGGGCGTTAAGTGCGGCGCTCAGCGACAAGGCCAGCACGTCGCGGCTTTTGCGCGGGTCGATGATGCCGTCATCCCAGAGCCGGGCCGAGGCATAAAGCGGGTGAGATTGTTCCTCGAACATGTCCAGCGTCGGGCGTTTGAATTCAGCCTCTTCATCGGCGGACCACGTACCGCCCTGCCGTTCAATCCCGTCGCGTTTGACAGTCGCTAGGACACCTGCAGCTTGCTCGCCCCCCATCACTGAGATACGCGAATTCGGCCAAGTCCACAGGAACCGAGGCTGATAGGCGCGTCCTGCCATGCCGTAGTTTCCAGCTCCGAAGGACCCTCCGACAAGCATTGTGATCTTTGGAACGCTCGTCGTCGCCACCGCCGTCACCATCTTGGCCCCGTGCCGCGCGATGCCTTCGTTTTCGTATTTGCGGCCGACCATGAAGCCGGTGATGTTCTGCAGGAAGACCAGCGGGGTTTTGCGCTGCGAGCACAGTTCGACAAAATGCGCACCCTTCTGCGCGGCCTCAGAAAACAACACACCGTTGTTGGCAATGATCCCGACCGGGCAGCCTTTGACATGGGCAAAACCGGTCACCAGCGTCTCACCAAATCGCGGTTTGAACTCGTCGAACCGAGAGCCATCGACCAGCCGCGCAATCACCTCGCGGATGTCATAGGGCGTGCGCAGATCGGCCGGAACTACGCCCAAAATTTCCTCGGGATCATAGGCAGGCTCTTCCGGTGTTTCGAACTGTAGGCTAGGCTTCAGCCCGGCACCCCCCAACGACCCGACGGCCCGCCGAGCCAAGGCCAACGCATGCGCATCGTCCTCGGCCAGATAATCCGCCACGCCGGACAGACGCGTATGCACATCGCCACCACCCAGATCTTCGGCTGTCACAACCTCCCCAGTCGCGGCCTTGACCAGAGGTGGTCCGGCCAGAAAGATCGTGCCCTGTTCTTTTACGATGATCGTGACATCGGACATCGCAGGCACATAGGCCCCGCCCGCCGTACACGAGCCCATCACGACGGCTATCTGAGCGATCCCCTTCGCGCTCATCCGCGCCTGATTGTAGAAGATGCGGCCAAAGTGATCGCGATCGGGAAACACCTCATCCTGATTGGGCAGGTTCGCGCCGCCGCTATCGACCAAATAGATGCAGGGCAGATGGTTTTCCTCGGCAATCTCCTGCGCGCGGAGGTGTTTCTTGACGGTCATCGGATAGTATGTGCCGCCTTTCACAGTGGCATCGTTGCACACCACCATGACCTCGCGCCCCTGCACTCGGCCAATCCCCGCGATCACCCCGGCACAGGGCGCGGCATCTCCATACATCCCATGTGCCGCCGTCGCGCCGATTTCCAAGAACGGAGAACCCGGATCGAGCAGGTTCGCCACCCGACGACGCGGCAGCATCTTGCCCCGCGATTCATGCCGCGCCCGCGATTTTTCACCGCCACCCATGCGGGCCGCTTCGGCGGCATCCGTAATATGTGCCAGCGCATCCAGATGTGCGGCTCGGTTCGCCTTAAACCCCTCAGAGGTTGGTATGGCTTTGGATTTTATTTTCATTCCATCTTCCCCAAGTCGCGCAATTCCACAGCGCGTTCAGCGGTTTCGGTCAGCAGGCAATTTGCGGCAACAATCGAGCGTATCGTTCCATCAGACCATATGCCGTAGGCCAGAGCACATTCAGCATCCCGAAACCCGATCCATGCGCGTTGAGCATCTCGCAACTGGTCCGAAAGTTCGGGACTTTGTTCAGCCAGTTCTGCTCGACGCAGTTTATACTGTTCGTTTAGAAATGAATCCCAAATTTGGGTTTCGGCTTGAATACACTCGGTGATGCCAAGGGTTGTTTCATTTCCCGGTATCGTTTGGCAGGCATTGGCAGCTGCGCCGAGACATGATGACATGCTATCACCCTGCTGCGTCTGAGAAAAACACTGTTGAATATACGACTGGTCTACCCAAGCGCCCTGAGCGGAAACAAGCGATGGTGCTAGCATCGCAGCAAGTGCAATTCGCATCATGTAATTGCCTCCCCTGCAGCCCGCGCCTTCAATTCCTTCCGGATCACCTTTCCTGTCACCGTCATCGGCAACTCTTCCAGAAACGACACCTCACGCGGATAGGAATACTGCGCCAAACGGTCCTTAACCCAGTCCTGCAACTCAGCGCCCGACGCCTCAGCCCCCGGCTTCAACACCACATAGGCCTTCACGATCTCGGTCCGCAGCTCATCGGGCTTGCCGACCACGCCCACCGTTGCCACTGCCGGGTGGGTCAGCAGGCAATCCTCGATCTCAGCCGGGCCAATCCGGTAACCTGCCGAGGTAATCACGTCATCATCCCGACCGACAAAGCGCAGATAATCGCCCTCCCACACGCCACGGTCACCGGTGATCAGCCAATCACCTCGGAATTTCTCAGCCGTTGCTTGCGGATTATTCCAGTATTCCAGCAGCATTGAGGCCGAACCGCGCCGGATGGCAAAATCGCCTTCCTCCGTCGTCGGTAGGCCGTGATCGTCAATTACCGCCACCTCATGACCAGGCACCGGTTTACCGATACAGCCGGGTTGCACGGGAAAGTCGTGGGCACAAGACGAAACAACCATGTTGCATTCCGTCTGACCATAAAACTCGTTGATCGTCAGACCAAAGGCCTGCTGGCCCCAAGCCAACATCTCAGCGCCCAAAGGCTCGCCCCCAGACGCCACCGACCGCAATCCCGGTATCGACTGATCCGCAGCTTTGAGCATCCGTAAAGCCGTCGGCGGAAAGAAGACGTTCCGCACCCCTGCCCGCGCGATCACATCGGCGCAGGCCTGTGGGGTGAATTTGTCCAACCGCGTGGCGACCACCGGAACGCCCAGCGCAAGCCCGGGCATCAGAACGTCGAACAAGCCGCCGATCCACGCCCAGTCTGCTGGCGTCCACAGGCAATCCCCTTCACGCAAGTGATTGTGGCTGATCGAGACGCCCGGCAGGTGGCCCGTCAGCACGCGATGACCGTGCAGCGCACCCTTGGGGCTGCCAGTAGTGCCGGACGTGTAGATTAGGACTGCCGGATCCTCGGGGCCGGTATCAGCAAAGGGCACCGGTTGCCCTTCCTGCCTAATCTCATCAACCAAAAGCGGTTGGGCCAATTCACCCAGTAACGCAGACCCTTCCGCATCGGTCAAAACAATCAGGGCGCCTGAATCTCTGACGCGCGATGCCAGCGCATCGTGTTTGAACAGCTTGAACAACGGCACCGAAATCGCACCGATCTTCCAGATCGCCAGATGCGCGGCGGCACACCACGGCGACTGGCTGAGCAAGACGCCAACCCGGTCTCCTGGCTGGACCCGAGCTATCAACGCGCGAGCGATGCCATCAACCATAAGCTCCAGTTCGCCAAATGTTACCACGCTCGGATCGCCCCGGGTCAGATCCAGCAAAGCAACCCGATCGGATTGTTGCGACAGGCATTGCTGCGCCATGTTCAGCCGATCAGGCATCGCCCAGCTTTGGTCGCCGCGCAAACCCGGTATGCGCTCAGCGGGATGCATGCTGATTTTCCCTTATTTCATTAGCGGTTGCAGCTAGCCTCCCCGCTTCAGCAATTTCCGGAGTTTGATGCAGATCAGAGCATTTCTGCGCCGCGGCATCCAAAACATCGGCATCAACGCAAGCAAAGGCACGAATATGACAAAGAAACTCGCCGCTTTGACCCTTTCTACCGCACTTGTCGCTCTGGCTGCCCCAGCCTTCGCCCAATCCCAAGGCGATTGGACAGTCGGTGTTGGTGTCGGCTATCTGGACCCCAAATCCGACAATGGGACTCTGGCCGGGTTCGACGCCGAAATCGACTCGGACACCCGTCCGATTTTCACCGTCGAATACTTCGTTCAGGACAATCTCGGGATCGAGCTCTTGGCCTCGACCCCCTACAAGCATGACGTCACTCTCGGTGGCAGCGTTGACGCGGGCAGCGTCAAGCATCTTCCGCCTACTCTGTCGCTGAACTATCACTTCCCGACCAATAGCGCGTGGAAGCCCTATGTCGGCGCTGGTCTGAACTACACCATCTTCTTCGAGGAAGACTCGCCTTTGGGCGATCTCGATCTGGACAACTCCTTCGGCGTTTCTCTGCAGGCCGGTCTGGATTACATGGTCACGGAAAAAGGCGCGGTGCGTCTGAACGTGCGCTGGTTCGACATCGACTCGGACGTCAAACTTGACGGCAACAACATCGGCACTGCCGAAATCGACCCGTTCCTGATTGGCCTGTCCTACGTTCATCGTTTCTGATCCAATCGCAAAAAGCCCCGTGGTTCAATGAACTGCGGGGTTTTCCGTCACAACATCTCGTTCATCATTTCGCGCCCAATCAGCATGCGGCGGATTTCGCTGGTGCCCGCGCCGATCTCCATCAGCTTTGCATCTCGGAAAATCCGGCTGACCGGCGAATCCGACAGGAATCCGGCACCACCCAACGCCTGAACGGCTTGATGCGCCTGCACCATCGCCTGTTCCGAGGCATACAGGCAGCACGCTGCAGCATCCTGACGGGTTACATCCCCGCGGTCGCATGCCTTGGCAACTTCGTAGACATAGGCCCGCGCCGAATTCATGGCTGTGTACATATCCGCGATCTTGCCTTGCATGAGCTGGAAGCTACCGATCGGTTTTCCGAACTGCTTACGCTCGGCCAGATAGGGCATCACTTCATCCAAGCAGGCGGCCATGATCCCGGTTCCAATACCCGCAAGAACCACACGCTCATAGTCCAGACCGGACATCAGAACGGCTACACCCCGCCCTTCTTCGCCCAGAACATTCTCGAACGGCACTTCAACATCTTCAAAGATCAACTCAGCGGTGTTCGAGCCGCGCATGCCAAGCTTGTCGAAATGAGGCGAAGTCGAAAACCCGGTCATCTCTTTCTCGATCAGAAAAGCCGTGATCCCCTTTGACCCGGCGTCCGGATCGGTCTTGGCATAGACGACCAGAGTGTCTGCATCCGGCCCGTTGGTGATCCAATATTTGTTGCCATTCAGCCGATAGTGATCGTTTCGCTTTTCTGCACGTAGCTTCATGGAAACCACATCCGACCCAGCCGAGGGCTCGGACATAGCCAACGCCCCGACGTGTTCACCCGAAATCAGACCGGGCAGATATTTTTTCTTCTGCTCTTCTGTTCCGTTCAACTTGATCTGGTTCACGCACAAGTTCGAATGCGCCCCGTAGGACAAAGATACCGAGGCCGAGGCGCGCGCCACTTCCTCAACTGCCACCGTATGCGCCAGATAGGACATACCGGCCCCGCCATATTCTTCAGGGACTGTAACGCCCAACAAACCAAGCTCACCCATCTCTTTCCACAGCTCATTCGGAAAGGCATTGGACGCGTCGATCTCGGCCGCCATCGGCTTGACCCGTTCCTGAGCCCAGCGGTGCACCATCTCACGCAGGGCGTTCACGTCCTCGCCCAGATCGAATTGCATTGTGGCCATAAACATGCAGGGCTCCTCCGATTGCATTAATGAACAAGCGTTCAATAATCAGATAGCAGCGTTTCCTCCTCGGGTCAATGACGACACGCAGGCCAACGCAAAACGCCGCCCGGCAAGGGGCGGCGTTTTCAGATAAATCGAGCGTGCGCTGAAAGCGCACTCCGCTGGACTATAACTGATAGACAGCGCTGACTTCAGCCCGGATAATGCGCGCAATTTGGGCACAATCTTCCAGCGAAAAGGTCAGTGGAACGCGCATATCCATGATCCCTGCCAATATCCGATCACTGACCGGCATCGGGGCGCTGTCGGCATAACGCCAACTGTCATAGCGTGAGGTAAAGCCCGACGGTTCAGCCCCCCCGAACCACTTCAGTTCGACCCCGCGCGCGGCGCAACGCTGGATTACCTCGGCAATGCGCGCGGGCGTCCAGTCCAGCAACAGGAATTGTATCGATGAACCGACATAGGTCTCAGCATCAGGCCGCTCCACCATCGTCAAACCCGGCGTTTCACGCAGGCCATGCTCAATCTCAACATAACGTTCATTCCAACGCTGCACCTGCCGATCAAGATCATGCAACTGCGGACGTAAGATCGCTGCACGCAAATTATCCATCCGACCCGAGACATTGGGGGTTGTGTACTTGATCTGCTCGAACACCTCCGGCCCAGGCGCGGCCAGATGGCGTTCATACAGCATATATGAGCCAGAGAGCATCGTTGCCTTGGCCGCCAGCTTCGGATCATCCGTGATCAGCAACCCGCCCTCGCCCGAATTGACATGTTTATAGGTCTGGCACGAGTAACATCCGATGGCCCCCTGCCGCCCAGACAACTGCCCGCGCCAGGCGGCACCCATGGTATGGGCGCAATCTTCGATCACGATCACACCCGCCGCATCACACGTCTGCATCAGGCGATCCATATCGCATAGATGCCCTCGCATGTGGCTCAGCATCAACACCTTCGCCTGATCCAGCTTGGCCTCAAGATCATCCAGATCGATGGTCAGGGCTTCGGTCACACCAACGAAGACCGGCTTTGCGCTTACCGACGCAATCGCCCCCGGCACCGGCGCCAGAGTGAACGCGTTGGTCAGAACCGGATCGCCCGGCTTGACCCCCACCGCACGCAACGCAGTGGCCAGAGCGTAGCCACCCGACGAGACTGCCAGACAGTAATTCGCACCCATTTGGGCGGCGAATTCCTGCTCCAACAAAGCCGTCTCGCTCAATTCGCCAGGGGCAACATTGTAGCGGTGCAAACGACCATGGCGCAAAACGGCCAAGGCGGCCTTGATCGCCTCTTCGGGAATGGGTTCTTGCTGGGTGAAATTACCTGTGAATGTCTCAGTCATGAATCCGTTTTTATGCTGAGTGTTAAGCGGGTCAAGGGATCAGGCTGCCGCTCCGATCAAATCGGAGACCAGTTTCGGTAAATCATCAAAATGATGCAACAACGCCTCGGGCTCCAGCGCAGCCATCTCATCGCCCGACGGGCCGAATGTCACCAGTACCGACGGCACTCCTGCAGCCCGCGCCGTATTTCGGTCGGTATCTGAGTCGCCGACCAATACACAGTGGTCAGGGTGCCCTCCCGCGCGACGCGCTGCTTCGCGTAACGGTTCAGGGTCGGGTTTCCGCACCGGTAATGTGTCTGCACCGATCAGTGAAGCAAAGTGATCACGGACACCCATCCGGGTCAGCAGCAAATCAGCCAGGCCTTCGGGCTTGTTGGTGCAAATCCCCACGCCATAACCTGCATCTTTCAGTGTTTCGACGGCTTCAAGCGCACCGGGATAGAAATAGGTATGCGTATCGATCGCCTGCCCATAGACGTCCAAAAAGACCGGATAATAGGCTTCGACAACATCCGCATCATAGGCGCCGACCCGCTTCAATCCATGGGACAACATCAAGCGTGCACCGCGTACCGATACCGCCGCATCAAGCTCGGGCGACAGAACATCCCCATGACCCATCTCGCGAAAACAATGGTTTGCAGCGGCCAGCAAATCACCAGATGTATCCGCCAAAGTTCCATCCAGATCAAAGATTACCGTTCGCATGCTCACCTCCTGAACCGGCGGGATTCCGCCATGTCGTGTTGCAAACGGCAATCTTCTTTGATGGCTGAACCGCTTGCGCCTTTGCCCACAGCGGATAAAACGGGCTGCGACAAAACAAAAGAGAAAACGATTTCATGAGCACTGCCCTTGTCATTCTTGCCGCCGGAAAAGGCACAAGGATGAACTCTGATATTCCCAAAGTCCTGCATCCGATCGCTCAGGCCCCAATGCTGGTTCACGCCATGCGCGCCGGTGCTGTCCTGTCGCCCGAGCGCACGGTGATTGTTACCGGCCACGGTGCGGAAGCAGTCGCGCGTGTGGCTGAAGCCGAAGATGAAAACGCCAGCATTGCGGTGCAGGAAGAACAACTTGGCACCGCCCACGCGGTTGCGCAGGCGCGTGCAGCGCTGGAGGGCTTTCAGGGGGATGTGGTCGTCCTCTATGGTGACACCCCGTTTCTACAGCCCGACACCCTGCAGCGGATGATCGAAGCGCGCGCAAAAAACGATCTGGTCATTCTTGGATTCGAAGCTGCAGACCCCGCCCGTTATGGCCGCCTTGTGATGAACGGGGACGCCTTGGAGCGGATCGTCGAATTCAAGGATGCCACAGATGAAGAACGCACTATAACCTTCTGTAACTCAGGACTTTTGGCATGCGATTCCGAAACCTTGTTCTCGCTGATCGATGCCGTTGGCAATGACAACGCCTCGGGTGAATACTATCTGACTGACGTAGTCGAGATCGCCCGCAGCCAAGGGCTGACCGTAACTGCAGTTGCCTGCGACGAAGCTCAGACGCTGGGCATTAATTCGCGCGCTGATCTGGCGGCGGCGGATGCGGTGTTTCAGGTGCAAGCACGGGCTGCATTGCTGGATCTGGGGGTCACTCTGATGGCCCCTGAAACGGTTTATCTGGCCGCAGATACCGTCATTGGCCGCGACACTGTCATTGAACCCAATGTGGTTTTCGGCCCCGGAGTGACCGTGGAAAGCGGCGCAATGATCCGGGCGTTCTCACATCTCGAAGGCTGCCATGTCAGCCGAGGTTCGGTGGTCGGACCCTATGCCCGGCTGCGTCCGGGTACAGAGCTGGCTGAAAACGCCAAAATTGGCAACTTTGTCGAGATCAAGAACGCCGAAATCGCCGAAGGCGCTAAGGTGAATCACCTCAGCTATATCGGAGATGCCTCAGTCGGGGCGGCGACAAATATTGGTGCGGGAACCATCACCTGCAACTATGACGGCGTGATGAAGCATAAAACGACCATCGGGGAAAACGTGTTCATCGGATCGAACACGATGCTGGTGGCTCCGGTCACTCTGGGTGATGGCGCAATGACCGCCACGGGGACCGTAGTGACCAAGGATATTGAGCCAGACGCATTGGCCGTAGCGCGTTCCAAGCAGGAAAACAAACCCGGCTATGCGCGTAAATTGTTTGAAATGTTGAAGGCGAAGAAGGCTCGCCGCGACAAAGGAGCCTGAGTTATGTGTGGAATTGTTGGTGTCCTGGGCAGTCACGAAGCTGCCCCTATCCTGGTCGAAGCACTGAAGCGGCTTGAATATCGCGGTTATGACAGCGCCGGTATTGCGACCGTGAACGATGGCGCTTTGGGCCGCCGACGGGCCGTCGGCAAGTTGGTGAACCTAAGCGACCTTCTGGTTCACAATCCCCTTCCGGGTAAATCCGGTATCGGTCATACCCGCTGGGCCACCCATGGTGCCCCATCGGTTAACAATGCACATCCGCACAAGGCCGGGCCTGTCGCCGTAGTGCACAACGGCATCGTTGAAAACTATCGTGAATTGCGGGCTGAACTGGCCGATAATGGGGTCGGTTTCGTGACGGATACCGACACTGAAACCGTTGCCCTGATGACGGAAAGGTACATGTCCGAAGGTCTCTCTCCGGTCGACGCCGCGTTTAAAACCATTGATCGGCTTAAGGGCGCCTTTGCGCTCGCCTTTCTGTTCGACGGTCAAGAAGACCTGATTGTTGCGGCGCGCAAGGGCTCGCCCCTTGCAATTGGTCACGGCGATGGTGAGATGTTTGTTGGGTCTGATGCGATCGCGCTGGCCCCCCTGACGGATCGCATCACCTATCTTGAGGAAGGCGATCGGGCGGTTCTGACCCGCACTTCGCTTGAGATTCGAACCGAAACGGGTGAGCTGGCCAACCGCGAAGTCCGGCGAATTCAAATCGATCAAACCCGTGCCGACAAAGGTGGCCACAAGCACTATATGGCCAAGGAAATTGCCGAGCAGCCTGTCGTGGTGGCCGAGGCGATCCGCTCGTATCTTCCGACCGGAGGCGATCAGGTGGTGTTGCCCGGTGACGATCTGGATTTCACCAAACTGGACCGTCTGACCATGGTGGCTTGCGGCACCGCATTCTATGCCTGCCTGACGGCAAAATATTGGTTCGAGCAGTTGGCCAAGATGCCGGTTGAAGTCGATATCGCCAGCGAGTTCCGCTATCGTGAGCCTCCAATCTCGGACCGGACGTTGGCGCTGTTTGTAAGCCAGTCGGGCGAAACCGCCGACACGCTTGCTGCCTTGCGCTATTGCGAAGGCAAGGCGGACAAGATTGTCTCGGTCGTGAATGTCGCGGAAAGCTCGATTGCGCGCGAAAGCGATGTGGCGTTGCCGATCCATGCGGGCGTCGAGATCGGTGTTGCCTCGACCAAGGCGTTCACCTGTCAGCTTAGCGTGTTGCTGATGCTTGCCCTCAAGGCCGCTGCAGATCGAGGCACGCTTAGCGATGAAGAGATCGCCGATCACGCGGCCGCCCTTCGCGGTTTGCCGACTGTTCTGAATGCTGCGCTGGATCAGAACGACGCTATTCGCCAATCCGCCCAACGCCTGTCCGAAGCGCGCGACGTGCTGTTCCTGGGCCGTGGCCTCATGTACCCGCTGGCGATGGAAGGCGCGCTGAAACTCAAGGAAATCAGCTATATCCACGCCGAAGGCTATGCCTCGGGTGAGTTGAAGCACGGCCCCATCGCCCTGATCGACAAGCATATGCCGGTTGTCGTCATGGCACCACGCGACGCAGTTTTCGACAAGACAGTTTCGAACATGCAGGAGGTGATGGCGCGCAAAGGCAAGGTTATCCTTGTCTCGGATGATGACGGTATCGCTGAGGCAGAAGATGGAGTTTGGAGTACGATCCGTATGCCACATGTGCACGCCAGCCTTGCCCCGATTCTCTATTCGGTGCCCGCGCAATTGCTGGCCTACCACACGGCGGTGGCCAAAGGCACAGATGTGGATCAGCCCCGCAATCTGGCAAAATCCGTCACGGTCGAGTGACGGCAGATGCAGGCCTATCTGGATCAGATCAAAGCCCATGCCGATCCTGAACGCGCAGAACAGGTGGCGGCCTATCACAAGGTAGACCGCCCCTATCTGGGTGTTCCGAACCCGGTTCTGAACGATCTGACCAAGGCTTGGCGGCGCGAACTTGAAGTCATCGACCGCATCGCTGTCGCCGATGGCTTATGGCAGACCAACATTCATGAAGCGCGGGTCGCGGCAGCAAAGCTGCTGACCCAAGCCCGTATCCGACCGGATGACGCGGTGTGGGACCTGCTGCAAAGCTGGCAACCGGATTTTGACGCCTGGGCCGTGGCCGATCATGCCTGTATGGCGATGCAAAAGCGTCTTTCGGCTGATCCAACCCGGCTGGATCAGGTCGAACGTTGGACCACGTCGGGCCACATGTGGACCAAACGCGCCGCGCTGGTCGCCACCTTGCCCTGGACCAAACAGAACCATCCCAAACCGAAAGACCTGGCATGCCGCGACCGTATACTCGGCTGGGCTGCCACGTATGTCTCCGATCGGGAATGGTTCATCCAGAAGGCCATCGCATGGTGGCTGCGCGAATTGTCAAAGCATGATCCAGGGCGCGTAGTCGCGTTTCTGGAAACGCACGGCGCAAACATGAAACCCTTTGCCCGCAAAGAGGCTGGGAAATACCTGCGCGCTCAGTCGGAATAGACTTCCAGTTCCACCAACTCGTCATATGGCACCAACAACGCGCGCATGGCTTCAAGCGACAGCCGTCCGCCACCGCCTTCGGGGCCTGGTGCGGGAACAAGCGTGACATAGGCCTGCGCACCCGTGCGCGGCACAACCACGCGGCCGTTGATTTCAGTTTGTACCAGAGGCGTCTGCAACCAGCGCCCCGATGTGTTGGGATCGCCCAGCCCGGCAACCGTCGTTTTGGCGCCAGACCACCCTGCGGCAGCCACAGGTTCAGGAGTTACCTCCGTCGCCTCTGCTGTAACGGGTTCAGCCGCCGTCTCGTTGGATGAACTTCCGAACACCCGATCCGTCGTGGACCGAACGGCATCGCAACCGGCAACGAGGCTAAAAGCTAAAACCAAAGCATATTTCATAACACAAAACCTAGAGCGCTGCGCCTAACTGTACCAGTCCAAAACGCAGATGGCACTTGCCGCGAACATGCCTCCGCTTTACCTATGAGCCATGACAGCTCCGCTTATAGACCCGTTTGCCCGCGCCATCACCTATCTTCGCGTCTCCGTTACGGATCGCTGCGATTTCCGCTGCGTCTACTGCATGTCCGAAGATATGAAGTTTCTTCCCAAGAAAGACCTTCTGACTCTGGAAGAGTTGGATCGTATGTGCACGACTTTCGTCAATTTGGGCGTCGAGAAATTGCGCATCACCGGGGGCGAACCACTGGTTAGGCGAAACATCATGTCATTCTTCAACAGCATGACCCGACACCTGGACAGCGGCGCCCTGAAGGAGCTGACGCTGACAACCAACGGATCACAATTGCACCGATTTGCGGATGATCTTTACGCAGCGGGCGTGCGGCGCGTGAATGTATCGCTCGATACGCTGGATGAAGACAAATTTGCCAAGGTCACCCGATGGGGCCGCCTGAAACAGGTGCTGAACGGCATTGACGCAGCGCAGAAGGCTGGCCTGCGGATCAAGATCAACGCTGTCGCTCTGAAAGGGTTCAACGAGCCCGAGCTACCCAAGATCACCGAATGGTGTGCCGAACGTGATATGGATCTGACCTGGATCGAGGTGATGCCCATGGGCGACATAGGCAACGAAGACCGGCTGGATCAGTATTGGTCGCTCAAGGACGTCCGCAAGGAATACCAGAACCACTATACGGTCACTGATCTGGCCGAACGGACAGGTGGTCCGGCGCGGTATGTCCGGCTTGAGGAGACCGGTCAAAAGATCGGTTTCATAACGCCACTCAGCCATAACTTCTGCGAAAGCTGCAACCGCGTGCGCCTGACCTGCACTGGTGAGATCTACATGTGCCTTGGCCAGGAAGATATGGCTGATCTGCGCGCACCCCTGCGCGATCATCCCGATACCGAGAAACCGTTGGAAGACGCGATCCGCGCAGCCATCAACCTCAAGCCCAAGGGCCATGATTTCGACTATTCCCGGCAAGCCGTCGACGGTCAGATGAGCCGCTACATGAGTCATACGGGCGGCTGAGATGCCCGGCACACCCGCGCAGCCAACGCTGCTGTACAAACTGTACTGCGGCCTCATTTCAATGGCCGAACCCCTGATTTGGCGAAAAGTCCGCAGCAAACTGCACGCTGCGGGCGTTCCCGAAAGCCGCCAGCAAGAACGGCTTGGCCATGCCAGTTTGCCGCGCCCAGATGGGCAGCTGATCTGGTTTCACGCGGCCAGTGTGGGTGAAAGCCTATCGGTTCTAAGCCTGATCAACCGTCTGGGGCAGCGCCTGCCGAATGCTGAGTTTCTCATCACCTCAGGCACCCCAACTTCAGCAGCGCTGATTGCCAAGCGCTTACCTGCGCGGACGCGCCACCAGTATCCGCCATTGGACAGCGCCGCTCCGGTGCGCGAGTTTCTGGACCACTGGAATCCCGATGCAGGCATCTTTGTAGAAAGTGAAATCTGGCCCCGCCTGATCGTAGAGGCCGCCAATCACGGCACGTCACTGGCGCTCTTGAATGCCCGGCTATCTGACAAATCAGTGGACAGTTGGAACAAGCGCCCGAACACTGCGCGCTTCATTCTGGATCATTTCAAGGTATTCCTAACGCAAAACTCCAAAACAGCCGATAACCTGATCACCATGGGCGCTGATGCTGAGCGCGTCCAACCCGGCACCAACCTCAAGGCCATGTCTGACCCGCTGCCTGTGGATCAGAAGCTCCTGACCAATATACAGGTTCAGATAAATGATCGCCCTCTGTGGATTGCCAGTTCGACCCATGCAGGGGAAGAAGAAACGGTTCTGGCAGCCCACAAAACGTTGCTGCAGAGCTGGCCCGACTTGTTACTGCTGCTGATCCCTCGCCATCCGGAGCGTGGAGACGACGTTGCTAAATTGGTGAGTGATGCTGGTCTTTCGCATGCACGACGCAGCGCTGACCAACAGATAACATCAGACCTACAGGTCTATGTCGCGGATACATTGGGTGAAACCGGAACCTGGTACGCCCTCTGCCCCATCGTTTTCCTAGGGGGATCGCTGAAAGAGATCGGCGGCCATAACCCGTTCGAACCGGTTCAGGCGGGGGCTGCGGTGATCACCGGCCCTGGTTATTTCAATTTTGCCGAGACATTTGAGCCGCTCATCAAAACGGGCGGCGCCGTCCGGATCAACTCGGCCAACGCATTGTCAGATGCTGTCACCCTCTGGCTGTCGGACAAAGCCGAACTGCACACCGCTCGAATGGCGGCCGATGCCTGCGTGAAAACACAGAGTTCGGCGTTGGATGCGGTGATCGAAGCGCTCTGCTCCCGCCTGTCTCTCGGCTGACAAAACACACCGATCCCTCTTCATCAGGCTAAAAATACCTCGGGGGGGGTGGGGCAGAGCCCCCACCCTTTCCATCAAGCAGCAGGCATCCGCTGCTCAACAATCTCGGCCCACCAACTACACCCGGCAGGAATGGCCTCGTCGTTGAAATTATACTCGGGATGATGAACCATGGCCGTATCTCCATTGCCCACCAGAATATAAGCCCCCGGACGCTCTTCGAGCATAAAGGCAAAATCCTCACCCCCCATGACAAGGGGCGCCTCGTCACAGCTGCCCGAGACCGATTTCGCCACCTCGGCCGCGAAATCGGTCTGCTCGTCACTGTTCACCATCACCGGATAGCCACGAATATAGGTCACATCCGCCGTGCCACCAAAGGTCGCTGCAACTCCTGCGCAAATCTCGTTGATCCGTTTCTCGGCAAGATCGCGCATCTCTTTGCTCATGGTGCGTACGGTGCCTTTGATCTGCACTGTTTGAGGAATGACATTGAACGCCTTCGAGGAAGTCTCGAACGATGTCACAGACACCACGACCTGATCGATCGGGTCGGCATTGCGCGAGGCAATCGTCTGCAACGCCAACACGGCCTGCGCGGTCATCACGGTCGTATCCACGGTCTCCTGCGGTTTCGCGGCGTGGCCACCGCGACCTTCAAAGGTGATGTCGAACTGATCGGTCGCGGCAAAGAACGAACCCGGACGGATCGAGAAGCTGCCGACCGGACGGCCCGGCCAGTTGTGCATGCCGTAGACTTCCTGAATGTTCCAGCGCGCCATCATGCCGTCTTCGCACATTTCGCGACCACCGCCGCCACCTTCTTCAGCGGGCTGGAAGATCACCACTACAGTACCGTCAAAATTACGCGTTTCCGAAAGGTATTTCGCCGCCCCGAGCAGCATCGCCGTATGTCCATCATGGCCACAAGCATGCATCGCCCCATCGGTTTTCGAGGCGTAATCCAACCCCGTCGCCTCGTGAATCGGCAGCGCATCCATATCAGCACGCAGACCGATGACTTTGCCACTCGAGTCTGATTTGCCCTTGATCACACCGACAACCCCGGTGCGACCGATCCCGGTAACGACCTCGTCGCAGCCGAACTCTTTCAGTTTGTCCGCGACCAAAGCACTGGTACGGTGGGTTTCAAACAGAATCTCGGGGTTTTCATGAATATCCCGTCGCCATTCGGTAATTTCGGCCTGCAATTCGGCAAAGCGGTTCTTAACTGGCATGTCTTCTCTCTCCTAATTCAAGCCGCCGGCATCCGGCGCTCGACCATTTCGGCAAACCATGAGCATCCCATCGGGATGATCTCATCGTTAAAATTGTATTCAGGGTGGTGCAGCCCGGCGCTGCCGCCATTGCCCAGCACGATGAAGGCCCCGGGGCGTTCTTCCAGCATGAACGAGAAATCCTCGCCCCCCATCACCATCGGCGCCTCATCACAGCTGCCACCTACGGAAATGGCGGCCTCAGCGGCAAATTCCGTCTGTTCTTCGGCGTTGATCGTCACCGGAACTCCACGCGTGTAAGAGACTTTGACAGTGCCGCCGAAGGTTTCAGCAATACCCTCAGCCACCTCGGTCAGCCGCGTCTCGATCAGGTCGCGCATTTCGTTCGAATGCGTCCGCACTGTACCGCGCAGCTGCGCCGATTGAGGGATCACGTTGAACGCCTTGGATGAGGTCTCGACCGAAGTCACCGACAAAACCGCCTGCAAAATCGGGTCCGCGTTACGCGACACGATGGTCTGCAAGGCCACGATCAGTTGCGACAACATCACTGTAGTATCAATTGTTTCATGCGGTTTCGCCGCGTGGCCGCCTCGACCTTCCAGATGAATGTCGAACTCATCCGCAGCCGCCAGCAGCGGGCCAGACCGGATCGCGAACTGCCCTGTCGGCACACCTGGCACATTGTGCATGGCATAGACTTCCTGAATGCCGAACCGATCCATCAGACCGTCTTTGCACATCGCCTCGGCCCCATTGCCACCTTCTTCCGCTGGTTGGAAAATCACAATGGCCGTGCCGTCGAAGTTCCGCGTCTCAGACAAGTATTTCGCCGCGCCCAACACCATCGCCGTATGGCCATCATGGCCACAGGCATGCATGGCGCCATCGGTTTTCGAGGCATAATCAAGGCCCGTCTGCTCCTGCATCGGCAGCGCGTCCATATCGGCACGCAGGCCGATCACACGACCCTGCGTGTCGGTCTTGCCCTTGATGACGCCAACGACACCGGTGCGGCCAATGCCCGTCACAACCTCATCGCAACCGAACTCTTTCAGCTTTTCAGCCACCAAGGCGCTGGTGCGGTGGGTGTCATAGAGGATCTCAGGGTGTTGATGAATATCCCGCCGCCAACCGGTGATTTCTTCGTGCATTTCGGCAAGTCGGTTCTTGATTGGCATCTGATCCTCCCAAATCAGGCGACGGGTAATCGTCGTTCCACCAGCTCGGCAAACCAGCTGCAACCGGCGGGAATGGCGTCGTCGTCGAAGTTGTATTCCGGGTGATGGCACATGGCCGTGTCCCCGTTTCCGATAAAGATGTAGGCTCCGGGCCGTTCTTCAAGCATGTAAGCAAAATCTTCTGACGGCATGATTGGATCGGTGCTGTCATTGACCTTGCCTGCCACGGCCTGCGCGGCCTCAGCAGCATAGATGGTTTCATCGTCCGAATTCACCGTCACCGGATAGCCCGGTGTCCACGTCATCTTAGCCGAAGCTCCAAAGGCCGAGGCAGTGTCTTCGGCGATCCGGCGCACGCGTTCTTCAGCGACCTTTCGATATTCTGGGTCAAGTGTACGAACAGTTCCCCGCAACCGCACCGTATGGGCAATCACATTCGAAGCCACACTATCGGTTTCAAAAGTCCCGACGGTCAGCACCACCCTTTTGATAGGGTCCACGGTACGCGACACCACTGATTGCAAAGCTACAACAATGTGCGACGCAATCAGCGTTGTATCTACCGCCTCATGCGGGGCGGCAGCATGACCGCCTTTACCCGTTACAACAATTTCGAATTCATCCGAAGAAGCCAGCAATGCGCCTGGTCGAATGGCAAACTCACCAACCGGCATTCCCGGCATGTTGTGCATGCCATAGACTTCCTGAATACCCCAGCGCTCCATCAGCCCGTCCTGACACATGGCCAGACCACCCGCCCCGCCTTCTTCGGCAGGCTGGAAAATCAACACAACGGTACCGTCAAAATTCCTCGTCTCGGCCAGATACTGCGCCGCGCCCAACAGCATCGAGGTATGACCGTCATGACCACAGGCATGCATCTTACCAGAAACCGTCGAAGCATAGTCCAGCCCCGTCGCCTCTTCTATGGGCAGCGCATCCATGTCGGCACGCAACCCGATAACACGGCCTAGCGTATCCTGACGTCCCTTGATCACGGCAACCACGCCAGTCTTGCCGATGCCGGGCGTGATCTCATCCACACCGAACTCCTTCAGTCGGTCGACCACAAACCCTGCCGTTTCTTCCACATCATACATCAGCTCGGGATGCATATGCAGGTGACGGCGCCATTTGGTGATCTCGCCATGCATTTCGGCGAGCCGGTTCTTGACGGGCATCTTTAACCTCTCCTTTGAGATGTTATTCGCAGAGCCTCTTTACCAGACGCTCCATAAATTTTTGACCTGCGTTGAATTGAGAAATCGTAATGAACTCATTCGGCTGATGGGCCTGCGCGATATCACCTGGGCCGCAGATAACAGCGGAATAACCAGCTTCCTGAAACTGCCCCGCCTCGGTGCCATAGCTTACCACATGTGTCGCATTGTCACCGGTGAGCGCGCGCACCAGCGTCTCAGCCTCGCCATCTTCTTCAGGCACAAGACCTGGGATCGAAAAATGCTCGGACAGCTCGATCCGGGCGTCGGGATGAACCGCTTGCATCCGCGCCTCGACTTCACGAACCTTATCGAAATAGGCCTTCTGCCAGACCGATTTTTCATCGTCCGGAACGGTGCGGAAATCCATCATGAAGCGACAGTCTTTGGCAGTGATATTATGCGCGGTTCCGCCTTCGATCATACCAACATGGCAGGTAGTCCAAGGCGGATCGAACACTGACGCAATGTCTGAAGGTTGCGCCGCCATATTCTCGGCGTTCCGATCATTGGCCCAATTGATCAGCGGCGCGGCCTCCATGATCGCATTGACGCCTGTGTGCATGATTGAGCTGTGAACTTCGAACCCCACCACATGCGTGTCAAAGCCAAACCCGCCCTTATGGCCGGTGACGGCCTGCATCATCGACGGCTCGCCCACAATCACGGCTGATCCTTTGGGCAGAACCTCCTGCATGTGGGCGATCATCGGCGGCGCGCCGGTGCAGCCAACCTCTTCATCAAAGCTCAACGCCAGTTGCAGGGGGCGTTTGGTGTCAGCGTGATGCGCCTCGACCAAGGCCCAGATCGCCAGCGCGTCAAAGCCCTTCATGTCGCAGGTGCCACGCCCGAAATACTTGCCATCTTTCTCGGTCACGACAAATGGATCGGTGTCCCAAGGCTGGCCATCGATGGGAACAACATCAGTGTGACCTGATAGGACAATCGCGCCCTCTTCCCACGGGCCGACATGCGCGAACAGAGCCGCCTTATGCGGCTGATCCGGATCAGGCCAACGATGCGGTTCGATCCCGTGGCTTTGCAGATACGCCTCGACCCAATCCACCAGCGGTAAATTCGTATCGCGACTGACAGTCGGGAATGAGATCAGCTTAGTCATGATCTCTAGCGGAGACAGGCGCTCAGCCATGAGGGTCAATATCCGCTGTCAGTGGTCAAAACAAAATGGCCCGGTTCAACCTCGTTGTATTGCGAGGGTTCGGGCGCGTATCCAATCGGATGAATTGGCGACGGGATCGGTTTGAAGTTCAAGTCTTTTTCCGACTTGCGCTTGTTCGGGTCGGCAATTGGTACCGCCTTCATCAGTGCCTGCGTATAAGGGTGCTGTGGGTTCTCAAACACCCGAGCACGCGGGCCCAGTTCGACAATGCGGCCCAGATACATCACACCGACATGGTGACTAACCCTCTCGACCACCGCCATGTCATGGCTGATGAACAGATAGCTGAGGCCAAGCTCGGACTGCAGCTCCATCATCAGATTCAGCACCTGCGCCTGAACCGAGACGTCCAGCGCCGAAACGGCCTCATCCGCGATGATTAGCTTGGGATTCAGCGCCAGTGCTCGCGCAATCGCAATCCGTTGCCGCTGACCACCCGACATCTCATGCGGGAAGCGGCGCATGAAGCTGCGCGGCAGTTGCACTTTGTCGAACAGTTGCGCCACGCGGTCCTGCAGTTCTGACCCCGACGCAACCCCATAGTTCCGCATCGGTTCGGCGACCTGATCAACCAATTGCATCTGCGGGTTCAGCGAGGCGAACGGATCCTGAAAGATCATCTGCATGTCCAGCCGCGCTTTGCGCAGGCCGGCCTGGTCCAGCTTCATGATGTCGACACCGTCCAGATCGACCTCACCCGCCATCGGCTCCACCAACCGCAGGATCGAGCGCCCTGCCGACGACTTGCCACACCCAGATTCGCCAACGAGGCTGAGTGTTTGCCCCCGGTTCAGCGTGAACGAGACATCTTCGACTGCATGCACGTTCGAGATGGTCCGGCGCAGCAATCCGCCTTTCACCGCAAATCGCGTGGTCAGGTTCTTGACCGTCAGCAACACTTCGTTCGTACCCGGGATCGGAGCGATCTTCTGGCCTTCCTCACCCAGCAGTTTCATTGGCTCGGGCGCGGCTTTACCCTGCATCTCGCCCAATTTCGGAACCGCCGCCAGCAACGCCTTGGTGTAATCGTGCTGCGGGTTTTCGAAGATTTCTTTGACGGTGCCTTCCTCGACCTTGTTGCCGCGGAACATAACCACCACGCGGTCCGCCATCTGCGCGACCACAGCCATGTCATGGGTGATAAACATCACCGCCGTTCCGGTCTCGCGTTTGAGGCGGTCCATCAGCGCCAGAATCTCGGCCTGGATGGTCACATCCAATGCAGTAGTGGGTTCATCCGCAATCAGCAGGCGAGGCTCACACGCCATGGCCATGGCGATCACCACACGCTGGCGCATGCCACCGGACAGTTCATGCGGATATTGCTTCAAACGTCGCTCGGGCTCGGGGATGCGCACCTGACGCAATAATTCCAGCGCGCGCTCTTCGGCCTGCGCTTTGTTCATGTCCTTGTGGATTCGCAATCCTTCGGTGAGCTGCCGTCCGACTGTGAAAACCGGGTTCAAGGCCGTCATCGGCTCCTGAAAGATCATTCCGATCTCATTTCCGCGAATCTGCTTCATCAGATCTTGATCGGCGTGGGACAGATCCATTTCCTCGCCGCCGCGGCGATCGAAAAGCAGTTGCCCGCCAGCAATTTCACCGCCGCCGAACTCGACCAAGCGCATCAGCGATAGAGATGAGACTGATTTGCCCGACCCCGATTCGCCCACGATACAGACGGTTTCGCCTGGGTTGACCTCGAACGAGACGTCCTCGACGCCCACCACTGGGCCATCTTTAGTTTGAAATTCGACCCGCAGTTTTTTGATCTGGGCAATTGGCTGATCCAGCACGCGCGCTCTCCCCTTGGCGGCTTTTCGGATTGGGTGCCAAACGCTAAGGCGGGCAGATGTAAAAAGTCAAACCGATAGGTCAAATTTCGCAAGGCAAGGCTTGCAATTTTCCAAAACTCTGTTTCGATACGCCGCGTAACCGTTCTGGGGAGAGGTCTGAATACACGAAGGCGATACAATCGTTTCCGTTTGATTCCAAATCCTTATCCCTTTTGACGGCCACGCCTAACCCGCGGGCATCGCGGAGATAATCGAGACACGTATGTGTCCAACATGGAGTGTATGATGAAAATCAAAACCCTTTTGCTTGGTGCGATTGCAAGCACGGCAATGGCCCCGATGGCCATGGCCGAGCGTGGATCGGACGGCAATGTCAGCATCATTTACTGGCAAGCCCCATCGATCCTGAACCCGTTCCTTTCGGGTGGCACCAAGGATGTGGAATCCGCGTCGCTAGTGATTGAGCCGCTCGCCCGGTACAATCAAGATGGCGAAATGGTTCCGTTCCTGGCATCCGAAATTCCGACAGTTGCAAATGGTGGCGTCAGCGAAGACCTGACCTCGATCACTTGGAAAATCGCGCCGGGAATCACCTGGTCAGACGGCACACCTTTCACCTCCGCTGATGTAGTGTTCACTGCAAACTATTGCATGGACCCAGAAGGCGGTTGTGCGCAGGTGACCAAATTTGAAGGTGTCACCAATGTCGAAGCTGTCGATGATCTGACCGTCAAAGTCACATTCGATGCGCCGACCCCGTTCCCTTACGGCCCGTTCGTGGGTGGTGAGAGCCCGATCATCCAGGCGGCACAGTTCGCGGATTGCATGGGAGCCAAAGCGCCCGAATGCACCGAGCAGAACTTTAACCCGATCGGCACAGGCCCGTTTGTTGTCACCGAGTTCAAGCCAAATGACGTGATCACTTTCAAGGCCAATGATAACTACCGTGACCCGGCAAAGCCTGCGTTCGCAACGGTGACATTCAAAGGCGGTGGCGATGCAACTGCTGCTGGTCGTGCGGTCATGGAAACCGGCGAATTTGACTATGCCTGGAACTTGCAGCTTGCGCCTGAAGTGATCGCGCAGATGCAGGAAGGCGGCAAAGGTACTCCGGTCGCAGGCTTCGGCCCGCTGGTGGAACGCATCATGCTGAACCAGACCAACCCGTCGCCAGATCTGCCGGAGGGCGAGCGTTCGACTGCAACGCATCCGCACCCGTTCCTGCAGGACCCTGCTGTTTACAAGGCCATGTCGCTGGCCATCGACCGGCCGCTGCTGGTTGAAATCGGCTACGGTCAGGCCGGTAAGGTTACCTGCAACTGGGTACCTGCGCCTGCCGCGGTGAATTCCGACACATTCAGCTGCGATACTCAAGATATCGAAGGTGCCAAGAAGCTTCTGGATGACGCGGGTATCGTTGATTCCGATGGCGATGGCATCCGTGAAAAAGACGGTGTACCGCTGAAGATTGTCTACCAGACTTCTACCAACGCAGTTCGCCAGGACTTCCAGGCGCTGATCAAAGAATGGTGGAGCCAAATCGGTATCGAAACTGAGCTGCGCAACATCAATGCTTCGGTCTTCTTTGGTGGTGATCCGGGTTCGCCTGACACCTTCCAGAAGTTCTATGCCGACGTTGAAATGTATGCCAACACCTTCAACGGCACTGACCCGCAGTCCTATCTGGGCAACGGCCTGTGCGACAAGGCACCCAAGCCTGAAAGCCAGTGGCAGGGCGAGAACATCAGCCGTTTCTGCAACGAAGAGTTCGACAAGCTGCATGGCAAGCTGGCCGAAACCGCAGGTGCGGATGAGCGCGCGCAGATCGCGCGTCAGCTGAACGACATCATGGTTGAAAATGGCGGAATGATCCCGCTGGTGCACCGTGGTCGTCTGTCGGCACACGCCAATACGCTGGGTGGCGTTGTCCTGAACGTTTGGGACAGCGAGCTGTGGAACATTGCGGACTGGTACCGCAAGACCGGTTCCTAAGCGTTAATCTTGCAAAACCGCGCCCCGACCCATATCGGGGCGCGGTCATTTGCAGACCACTCCAACAAGAAGACGCATATAAAGGCGCCTCTTAATGCTCAACTTTACCATCAGACGACTGGTGCTGGCCGTTCCCACGCTACTGTTCATCAGCCTCGTCATCTTCCTGCTCCTCGAACTCGCACCCGGCGATCCGATGGCGCAGGTTCCACTTACCGTCCCCCCCGAAGTCAAAGAGAAGATGCGCGAGGCACTGGGCCTCGGTCAGCCGATGCATATCCGGTTCTGGAAATGGATCGTGCAGTTCTTCTGGATCGAACCGCAGGTTCTGGTCGACTCGATCTTTGGTACAACCTTCTCCGAAGGTGACCTGCGCGTGATTTCGTGGCAGACCCGCTCACCCGTCATGGACATCGTCGTTCAGCGCATCCCGCAGACCCTGTGGGTTGTTGGCACCGCTTATGTGGTCGCCATCCTGATCGCCCTGCCCATCGGTATCTATTCGGCTTACCGGCAGTATTCCTGGTTCGACCAAATGGGCACATTCGTGTCGATGGTCGGCTTCTCGGTACCGCCGTTCTTCTCGGGCGTATTGGTGATCGTGATCTTCTCAGTCCAGCTTGGGTGGTTCCCGTCGATCTATGACACTACCCATGTGGTCAATAGCTGGGACAGCTTTGTTGTACAGCTCAAACAGATGATCATGCCGGTCATGGTTCTGGCGCTGCAGATCACCGCGCAGCTCAGCCGATTCATGCGCGCCTCGATGCTGGACAACCTTAATCAGGATTATGTCCGCACCGCCCGCGCCAAGGGCCTCAGCGAATATACGGTCGTCATGGTCCACGTCCTGCGCAACTCGATGATCCCTGTGGTCACCGTTATCGCGCTGGGTATTCCAGCCATCTTCGGCGGAGCGATCATTACCGAGCAGGTGTTCAAAGTGAACGGCATCGGCCAGTTGCTGATCGGGGCTATTCAGGCCAATGACTTGCCGATGGTCCAAACCCTGACCTTCATATTTGCCGTGCTGATCGTCCTGTTCAATCTGATCGCCGACGTTCTCTATGGCATTCTGGACCCGAGGATTCGTTATGACTGATCATGATCGTACCGATACACTGGTCCCGGACGAAGGGCTTGCGCCCGCCTCGACAGCGCTGCCAACCACCGATGTGATGGAAGAACTGGCCACCCCACCACGGAGCCAATGGCGCGATGTCTGGGATCAGTTCAAGACCCACAAAGGCGCGATGATCGGAGCGATTCTGTTCATCTTCATCGTCGCAGGCGTCTATCTGGGCCCATACTTATGGAGCATCGACCCCACTCAGATCGACATCCGTTCGCGCAATCAGGGCCCCAGTTGGGCGCATCCCTTTGGCACCGACCAGTTGGGCCGCGATATCCTAGCTCGCATGATGTCAGGCGGTCAGACATCGGTGTCAGTCGGCATCACCGCGATGCTGTTGGCGCTGTTTCTGGGCTCGTTCATCGGTGTTCTGGCCGGGTTTTTCAAACGGCTGGATGGCCCACTGATGCGCCTGACGGATCTGTTCTTGGCCTTGCCGTTGCTACCGCTGCTGCTGGTCATGATGCTGCTCTTCCGCGAGCCGCTATCTGCTGCCTTCGGGTTAGAGCGTGGAATCTTCATCCTGATCGTCTGCGCCATCGGCATCACCTCATGGATGCCCACAGCGCGGATCGTGCGCGGCGATGTGCTGGCGATCAAAGAGCGTGAGTTCGTTCTGGCCGCCCGGTCCATCGGCACCAGCAATGGCCAGATCATCACCCGGCACATCCTGCCGAATGTTCTGTCTCCGATCATGGTGTCGGCCACGCTGGGGATTGCAACTGCGATCATCACCGAAAGCGCGCTTTCCTTCCTCGGCCTCGGATTTCCGCCGGACTTCCCGACATGGGGTCGGCTGCTCTTCGATGGCGTCGACTATCTTCAGCAATACCCCGAGCGCGTGTTCTGGCCCGGACTGGCGATCTCACTAACCGTCCTCAGTGTAAATTATCTGGGTGACGGCCTGCGCGATGCGCTGGATCCACGTATTCGCGGACGATAAGCGAACTTAGTCGGCGCGCTTCAGCGCGCCGGCCAATACGATGATAAGAACGGCCAGCGGTAAAAGAACTGCAAAGGCAAATCTCAGCGTCATCAACTCGGCCAGAAATCCGATCAGAGGCGGCCCGATCAACAACCCTCCGTATCCCAATGTCGCGACGCTTGCGATCGCCTGTCCGGGCGGGACATGCGGGTCGTTGGCCGCACGGCTAAAGGCCAGAGGCATGATTACCGCATAGCCCACTCCCATCAGAGCAAAACCTGCCAAAGCCAATCCTGCCCCTCCCGCCGATACTACGCCAAACACGCCCAGCGCGGCGCAAACGCCGCCAAATCGTGCTGTTGCAACAGGCCCGAAACGCGCGATCACCACCCCGCCCGCAAGCCGGAACGCAACCATCGTGACCGAGAAGACCGCATAGCCTAACGCCGCGATACTCTCAGCCGCACCGGTAACGTCACGCAGGAAAATCGCGCTCCAATCCGCAACAGCCCCCTCGCCCAAAGCGCCGCACAGCGCTGTGAAACCCACAAGGATTAGGGCACCCGACGGCAAAGCGAACACCGATCCAGGTTTTGAAGCCGATCGTTTCGAAGTCCAGCGTACCCAAGACAAAACAAGCGCAAGCGCGACGACAACGCCACCCGCTAGCAGAAAATGTTGCAACACCGACAGCCCCATCTGTACGGCACCGTATCCGCTGAGCGCTCCCAGTCCGGCTCCAAGGCTCCACATCGCGTGAAAGGACGACATGACCGGCTTGTCATAGGCCTGTTCGACCTCTGCCGCCCAGGCGTTCATCGCAACATCCATCGAGCCATGGAAGGCTCCGAATACAAACAGAAACGTCGCAAGCGACCAGAACCCGCCGGCGAGAGCCAAAAGGATCAGGGAAAAGGTGTAGAGAACCGCGATCACCCGCGTGATCGCCACCGCCCCAAACTTGTCCGTCAAACGGCCCGTGATCGGAAACGAACAAACGGCCCCTGCTGCCATGAACAGCAAACCAAGCCCTAGCGCCTCGTGCGTCAGATCCAGCCTGTCCCGAACCGCAGGTATGCGCGATGCCCAGATGCCGAACAGCGCACCGTTCAGGATAAACATGGCGGCCACAGCCCGCCACGCCGCAACAATACCGATCACAGGGAATCCTCATAAAATCTGCCAAACGCCACCCGTTCTACAGATCATTCGTCGCCCGGCATAGACCGCTTATTCAATTCGCTTCCGGATCTGGCGCACCCCGAACCAAACGGCAAGGATGACAGGCACGGTCACAATTGCCGTCAGCATCCCTTTGCTAATCCCGGCCTGCGTCAGTGGGTAGAGCAAGTAGCTGACCAGAGACACCGCATAGTAGCTGATCGCCACCACAGATAATCCCTCGACTGTGTGCTGCAATCTAAGGGCCAGATCAGCACGCCGGTCCATGCTTTCCAGCAGAGCCTGATTTTGAGCGCTGCGTTCGACATCGACACGGGTACGCAACAGGTCGCCGGCGCGAATAGCCCTGTCGGACAAGGCCTGCAAACGTCGCTCGGTTGATTTAACCGTCCGCATCGCGGGGTCATAACGACGCATCATGAAATCGGCAAAACTCTGACGTCCATTGAATCTTTGTTCACGCAACACTTCGATGCGCTGATTAACAATCGCCTCATAGGCACCCGTGGCGCCGAACCGAAAAGAACACCGTGCCGAAAGTGTCTCAAGCTCGATCGAGGTAGACAGAAGATCCGGCAACAATTCGTCTGGGTGCGCTGTTTCATCGGACATCTGCCCCATCAGGCGGGTCAATTGACCATCCAGTTCGCCGATGCGCGGCATCAGTTGCTTGACCCGTGCAAATCCCAGCATCGACATTGCCTTGTAGGTCTCAATCTCGCACAGCCGCTGAACGATCCGCCCGGTCCGCCGCCGCCCGGTGCCTTTCTTGACAAACATCGCAAGCCGCATATGCCCCGCCGGATCAATTCGGAAATCACAAGCGCAGATCGCAGCATCATCCAGCACCCGCGCCACTGCTAGGCTTTCCGGCTCGAACCACTGAGCCAGCGAAGCCTTTGCCGCCTCATCTCCCTCGTATTCGACGACGCGAATTAAGGCCGATGTCACCCGCTGCCCCGGGCTCGCCATCAACCAGTCTGGAGGAAACACCTCAAAGTCTGCCGGATTGAATGCACGTTCACTGACGTTCGGAGTGATCGCGGTATAGGTCACAAACTCGGTATGTTGTTCCCATTTCAGCCAATGACGCCCGATCTGACCCGCGTAGTGAGTGGCTTCTGGCTGAGGGTGCTGCGCGCCGTGGCGATCCAGCAGATTGATCAGGTGGGCCATATCCTCGCCACGATCGCGCGTAACCGCTTCTTTGGGCTTCTTGATCGCCAGAAACACAACCGTGCTGGGTAAGGGTGCAACCGGAAATGGGCGTGCATGCAGTTCATTGGCCAGCGTATAGCGAAGCGGATGATTGTCTATGGGCGTCATGTAAGGCTCCGGTGTATCACCGGCACTATAAGGCAGACCGACACAACATCAATTGTTTATTTATTTCAATTACTTACAAGGATACAACGGTATACAATCCCGCTATCTTATTGATTCGGCTCCCATAGCTCGATGGGATTGCCTTCAGGATCGTGGATGCGGGCGAATTTCCCGACCTCGCTGTCCCACTCCGGGTTCGTCTCGACGGTGATTCCGGCGATCTTTAATTGGTCGATCAACGCGCTCAGGTCATCGACACGAAAATTGATCATCCATTGCTGCTCGGAGCGGCCAAAATACTCGGTGTCCTGCGCAAAGGGTGCGAACACCGTAAATCCTTCCCGCTGCTTCCAGGGCACAGGATCGTAGTGATTGACGCCCAAATGCTTCTCATACCAAGCACTCAACGCCTGCGGATCACGGGCCCGAAAGAATATCCCGCCAATTCCATTTACCTTCTGCATGGTCTGCCTCCGACTATCCCGAACACTCGCCAAGTTTAACACAGCCCGCTTGCTTCATATGGCTAAAAAACCTTGAGGGGGTTGGAGGCAAGCCCCCATCTCATCACAAAAGAAAAGGGCGCCCTCAGGCGCCCTTTGCAATCAGATTGTCCCTTCTGATCAATCGATCATGGGCAACAGCTTGTCGAGCGAAGCCTTGGCGTCGCCATAGAACATGCGGGTGTTCTCCTTGAAGAACAGCGGGTTCTCGATGCCCGAATAGCCGGTGCCCTGACCACGCTTGGACACAAACACCTGCTTGGCTTTCCAGCATTCCAACACCGGCATCCCGGCGATCGGGCTGTTCGGGTCTTCCTGCGCCGCTGGGTTCACGATATCGTTCGAACCGATAACGATGGCCACATCCGTATCCGGGAAGTCGTCGTTGATCTCGTCCATCTCCAGAACAATGTCATACGGTACCTTCGCCTCGGCCAGCAGCACGTTCATGTGGCCCGGCAGACGACCGGCAACGGGGTGGATCGCAAAGCGCACGTTCTTGCCCTTGGCGCGCAGCTTGCGAACCAGCTCGGACACCGATTGCTGCGCCTGCGCCACCGCCATGCCGTACCCCGGAATGATGACAATGCTGTCGGCGTCATTCAGCGCTGCAGCTACGCCATCTGCCTCAATGGCAATCTGCTCGCCCTCAACAGCCATCTGCTCGCCTTGCGGGCCACCAAAGCCACCTAAGATCACGCTGACAAAGTGACGGTTCATCGCCTTACACATGATGTAGGACAGGATCGCACCAGACGAGCCCACCAATGCACCAACCACGATCAGCAGGTCGTTGCCTAGCGAGAAGCCGATGGCCGCAGCCGCCCAACCCGAATAGCTGTTCAGCATCGACACAACCACCGGCATGTCGGCCCCGCCGATGCCCATGATCAGGTGATAGCCGATGAACAGCGCTGCCAGCGTCATCAGGAACAGCGGGAAGAAACCGCCCGAATTGGTGTACCAGATCAGGCAGATGAACGACAAAGCAGCCGCACCCGCGTTCAGAGCATGACCGCCCGGAAGCTTGGTCGCCGCCGAGGTCACCTTGCCCGCCAACTTGCCATAAGCCACGACCGATCCAGTAAAGGTGATCGCACCGATGAAGATACCGAGGAACAGCTCAACATGCAGGATCGCCAGTTCGGCCGCGGTCTTCTTGGCGATCAGCTTGGCGAACGCCCCCAGATCGGACAGGTCCGCCTGAGACGCACTGTCGGCAATCGCCATGACTTGCGCCACATTGCCGATCTCGAAATGGGCATTGAATCCCACGAACACAGCCGCCAGACCCACCAGCGAATGCATCGCGGCCACAAGCTGCGGCATCTCGGTCATCTGGACGCGCTGTGCCACGTTCTGACCGATCAGACCACCGCCCGCGATCAGCAGCAACGACAGCAGCCACAGGCCTGAACCCGGACCAACCAGCGTCGCAAAAACCGCGAGCGCCATACCAACAATGCCATACCAGACCGCCCTCTTGGCGCTTTCCTGGTTCGACAATCCACCCAGAGACAGGATGAAAAGGACAGCCGCAACGACATAGGCGGCAGTAGTGAAGCCAAATTCCATGTGCCCGGCCTCCTTAAGATTTCTGGAACATGGCGAGCATGCGCCGGGTTACGAGGAAGCCGCCGAAGATGTTGATTCCGGCCATGAAGACTGACAGCGCCGCCAGCAGAATGACCAGGAACGACCCCGATCCGATCTGCATCAAGGCTCCAACGATAATGATCGAAGAGATCGCGTTGGTGATCGCCATCAGTGGTGTGTGCAAGCTATGGCTGACATTCCAGATCACCTGGAAGCCCACAAAGATCGCCAGCACAAAGACGATGAAATGCTGCATGAAGCTGGCCGGAGCGATCAACCCCACCAGCAACATCAACGCACCGCCGACGCCCAGCAACGTGAACTGTTGCTTGGTCTGCGCTTTGAAGGCCGCGATTTCCTGCGCCCTTTTCTCTTCCGGTGTCAGTTCCTTGACCTCGGCCTTAGGCTGTGCCGCAATCGCCTGCACCTTGGGCGGAGGTGGCGGGAAGGTGATCTCGCCCTCATGGGTCACGGTCGCGCCACGGATCACGTCATCTTCCATGTCGTGATTGACCTTGCCGTCCTTCTCGGGTGTCAGGTCAGCCATCATGTGACGGATATTGGTCGCGTACAGAGACGATGACTGCGCCGCCATCCGGCTGGGGAAGTCGGTATAGCCGATAATGGTCACGCCATTGTCGGTCACGATCTTCTCATCCGGCACCGTCAGTTTACAGTTACCGCCCTTTTCCGCTGCAAGGTCAACGATGACCGAACCCGGCTTCATGCTTTCGACCATATCTTTGGTCCAAAGCTCAGGTGCCTCACGGTTGGGGATCAGCGCCGTGGTGATGACGATGTCCATCTCGGGTGCCAGTTCCCGGAACTTGGCAAGCTGGGCGTTGCGGAATTCTTCCGACTGGACCGATGCGTAGCCACCAGTCGATGCACCGTCCTGCTGTTCTTCCTCAAAATCCAGATAGACGAACTCAGCCCCCATGGATTCGACCTGCTCGGCCACTTCGGGGCGCACGTCGAACGCATAGGTGATCGCACCCAGCGAGGTCGAGGTCCCAATCGCGGCCAGTCCGGCCACACCGGCACCGACGATCAGCACCTTGGCAGGTGGCACCTTACCAGCCGCCGTCACCTGACCTGTGAAGAAACGGCCAAAGTTGTTGCCTGCCTCGATCACAGCACGGTACCCGGCGATATTGGCCATCGAAGACAGCGCGTCCATCTTCTGCGCGCGCGAGATACGCGGGACCATCTCCATCGCGATCACGGTCGCGCCCTTGGATTTGGCGGCCTCCATCCCGTCTTCATTACCAGCCGGATTAAAGAATGAAATCAGGGTCTTGTTCTTGGTCAGACGCTTCAGCTCGGTGGCATCGGGCTGACGCACCTTGGCAATGATATCCGCAGCCTTCCAAAGCGAGGCAGCGGTCTTCATGACCTCAACGCCTGCGGCTTCATAAGCGGCGTCCGAAAACCCCGCAGCAGCGCCTGCGCCCTTTTCGATCAGGCACTCATAGCCCAGTTTCTGCAACTGCACAGCCGAGTCCGGAGTCATCGCGACCCGGTTCTCGCCCTTGTACGTTTCCTTTGGCGTCCCAATTTTCACCAGTCGGTTCCCCCTAATTTTTGATTCAGGCCAGGTGGGTGTTCAGCATAGAATGACAAGCAGACATGTATCCTGCGCAAGATTATTTCGCAAGCGCAGCAATTATGACGCTGTGTCATGATGACCACACCCTTATATCCATCGTCTGGTCTTGCGTTCATACCGGGCGAAATCGGCGCGGAATGTGCGGCGCAGACGGTCTTCCTCGGGTATGATAAAGCGGCGTTCCAGCACCCAGACAAAAACCGGGATCAGCACCAGCGACAACACCGCGTCAAAACGCAGGATCAGCCCGGTCAGGATCAGCACATCGCCCACATAGATAGGATTGCGGCTGCGCTTATAAATCCCGGTCTGCACCATGGTCGAGGGTGTTTCGTGCGGAAAGACCGTGGTTTTGTGCCGGCGGAACTCGATTACCGCCATCACGGCCAGAATGATACCGCCACCGATCAGTATGCCGCTGAGCAGATCTGTCACCGCCCCATCCAGAGACAACCCCAGCGGCAACACGCGGGCCTGGACCCAGGCGAGCAAGGCAAAGCCCACAAGCCAAACAGGTGGTATGTCGATCAGGCGCATGGCTGTCCCTTCACGCGGCGACACATGGTGGCAAATGTCGCTTCTGATCGCTCTCCTATCGTTTTCTGACCGCATTGGCAAAAGCGCAGGGTGTCGCATCGACCCAGGGCGCTGGACAACCCGCACCAATAGACAGACACAACGGGATCAGATAGCCAGTTACAACCTGACTGTTTCAGAAAGACAAAGCCTCGCCATGACCGATTTCGCCAAAACCAAATCCATGTTTCACCTGCCCGAGGGCGTTCTTTATCTCGACGGTAACTCTCTGGGCCCGTTGCCGAAATCAGCCGGTGACCGTGTCGGAAGCATGATGAAGGACGAATGGGGTCAGTTGCTGATCACCGGCTGGAACAAAGCCGGGTGGATGGGTATGCCGACCGGCCTGGGGGATCGGATCGGACGGCTGATCGGGGCAGAGCCCGGCAGCGTCGTGGTGGGCGATACTCTGTCGATCAAGGTTTATCAGGCGGTCGCCTCAGCGCTGGAGCTGAACCCGACCCGCAAGGTCGTCCTGTCGGACAACGGCAATTTCCCGTCGGATCTTTACATGGCAGATGGGCTATTGCGATCACTGGGGACGGATTATGAACTGCGCGTGGTCGATCCCGAAAACGTCGCCGCACAAATCACCGAAGAGGTCGCTGTTCTGATGCTGACCGAGGTCGATTATCGCTCCGGCCGTATGCATGACATGAAGGCTTTGACCGAACTGGCCCACGCGAACGGTGTCGTGACCGTCTGGGACCTTGCCCATTCTGCGGGGGCAATCCCGGTCGATCTGTCCGGTTGCAACGCGGATTTCGCTGTTGGCTGCACGTATAAGTACCTCAATGGCGGTCCCGGTGCGCCAGCGTTCGTCTATGTCGCTCCGCGTCTGTCGGATCGCGTGCGCCCGGCGCTTTCGGGCTGGTTGGGGCATGAAGCCCCCTTTGCTTTCGACCTCGACTATCGCCCCGGCGCGGGAATCGAGAGGATGCGGGTCGGAACCCCTCCGGTCATTCAGATGGCAGCGCTGTCGGCAGCGATGGATATCTGGGACATGGCTGAAATGGCCGATGTGCGCGCCAAGTCAATCGAATTGACCGAATTGTTCATTACCCGGGTTGAGGCTACCTGCCCGGGATTGACACTCGCAAGCCCCCGCGATCCAGCCCAGCGCGGAAGTCAAATCTCGTTTCATTTTGATGAAGGATACGCTGCCATGCAGGCTTTGATCGCGCGTGGCGTGATCGGCGATTTCCGAGCGCCCGATATCATGCGGTTTGGCTTCACACCGCTATATGTCGATGAAGGGGATGTAGAACAGGCCGCCCAAATTCTGGCCGATATCATAACCAACAAGCTGTGGGACAAACCGGAATACAAAATCCGTCAGCGCGTCACCTGACCTCAAGCGCCGCGCCCAAAAGCGTGGCCAATTGCGAGATACCCTGCTCAAACTCTTCAGCGCTGGAGGCTGTCATCTTGACGCCCTTCAGCGATGTGGTGATTGTCTTTGCGGCCTCATCCGGGCCGACAGGCAAATGCGCGCGACCTGCCGCATCCTCGCGCCGTAACCATTCGGCGTAAAGTCGCGTCAATTTGGCCTCGCCCTCCTGAACGATATCCGTCGACATGGATTTGGTCGCGTCCAGCATTTCAAGCCCATGAGGTGAGGCCAAAATTTCAGCCATCCCGTTTGATTGCGCCTCGATCGCCTGAGCGAGGATCTGAGGCAAAGGACCTTCGCTGGCCAAGGCTTCAGCGACTAGGGTAACTTTCTCGCCATAATAAAACTGCGTCAGTTCGCGAACGATGGCCTCTTTATTCTTGAAATGCAGATAAACCGCAGGCCGGGACATCCCTGCCCCTTTGGCAATGTCATCCATCGAAGTTTTCTTAAACCCATAGGTCGCAAAGGCCTGAAATGCCGATTTCAGAATGGCCGCTGTCTTGGAATCTTCACTTACACTCGTCATGCGAGAACCTCTGACACTTCTTGTTCATTTTGTCAATTGACAAGCTGACACTTTTCATTAAATATGTCAGAAACTAGCCAAAGCTAAGAGAGGTGCGCCATGGCGACGGCCCTTAAGATCAACGGAAAGACCCATCAGGTTGATCTGCCTGATGATGTGCCCTTGTTATGGGTTCTGCGTGATGAGGTTGGACTAACCGGTACCAAGTTCGGCTGTGGTGTGGCTGCCTGCGGTGCCTGCACCGTTCATATTGATGGTGAGGCCGTGCGGTCCTGCCAGGTAGCGCTCTCGGATGTTTGGGGTGATGTCACCACGATCGAGGGGATTGGCACGCCTGACGCCATGGCAACGATCCAGAAGGCCTGGGTTGACCACCAAGTGGCGCAATGTGGTTACTGCCAGTCGGGCCAGATCATGCAGGCCGCATCGCTACTGGCTGAAAACCCGGCCCCAACGGACGAAGACATCGACGATGCGATGCAAGGCAACCTTTGCCGCTGTGGCACCTATCCTCGCATCCGCGCGGCCATCCACGATGCCGCTGCCAAGTTGAAGGAGGCTTGATCCATGGGACGTATCGGTAAAATCGTTCGCCGCACATTCCTGATCGGATCTGCCGCCATCGTAGGTGGAGTGGCCTTCGGTGCCTACTACGTCACGCGTCCAGCTGCGAACCCGCTGAAACCGCGTGACGGGGAAACCGCGCTTAGCCCCTTTGTTCTGATCGACCAGCAGGGCGTGACCCTGTTCGCCCCCCGCGCTGAAATGGGTCAGGGCGTTATGACCACCTGGGCAGCACTGATCGCCGAGGAGCTGGATGTTGAGCTGGACGAAATCCGTGTGCTGCACGGACCTGCTGCTGCCGCCTATTACAACCATGCTCTTATGGGGGAAAGCCTGCCAGGCAAGGGCTATGACATCTCGGATTTCCAGCACAATCTGGGTGAGGCACTGGGTGTTCTGGGCAAAACGTTAAGCCTGCAGGTTACCGGCGGCTCAACCTCGATGAAAGACGGGTTCGAACGGATGCGGATGGCTGGCGCTACTGCGCGAGAAACCTTGAAGCAGGCTGCCGCGGACCAACTGGGGGTCGATCGCGATCAACTCATGACCGAAAATGGTGCTGTGGTTGCCCCGGATGGCACGCGCATTCCCTATAGCGAACTGGCCAAGGCCGCAGGCCAGATCGAACCGCCCGAGGTTTCCCTGCGTGATCCGTCCGAATGGCGTTTGATCGGCAAATCCCTGCCCCGCGTCGACATTCCGGGCAAATCCACCGGCACCGCCACCTTTGGCATCGATGTAAGGCCAGAGGGCCTGAAATTCGCCTCGGTCCGCATGAACCCCAAGCTGGGCGGGGCAATGAACGGCTTTGACGCCAGTGCTGCAGAAGCCATGCCCGGCGTTGAAAAGATCGTCGATCTGGGCACGGGCGTCGCGGTGATTGCCAACAACACTTGGCTTGCCATGCAGGCGGTCGAGGCGATTGACGTGGATTGGGGCGATGCCCCCTATCCGCCCGATACTGATGCGGTATTCGCGCAAATTGCCAAGGCGTTTGATGACGCCCCGAACTCGACCATGCGCGATGAAGGCGATGTCGAAACGCTTCCTGAAGGTGCCACCGAGATTACGGCAGAATATACCGTGCCCTATCTGGCCCACGCCACAATGGAACCGATGAACGCCACGGCGCTCTATACCAGTAACAAGCTGGACCTGTGGTGCGGCAATCAGGCCCCGACCCTGATCCAGATCCGCGCAGCCAACACCGCCGGTCTAGATACCGAAGCGGTTGAGATTCACACCACCTATCTGGGCGGCGGTTTCGGCCGCCGGGGCGAGTTGGATTTCGGCGAGATCGCCACAAAGGTCGCCATGGCCATTCCAGGCACCCCTGTGCAAACGACGTGGAGCCGCGAAGAGGATATGCGTCACGATTTCTACCGCCCCGGCGCGATGGCGCGCATGCGGGGGGCAGTGAAGGATGGCAAGGCCGTTCTGATCGACGGTAAGGTTGCTTCGCAATCCCCGACCCACCAAGCGGTCGAACGTGTGACGGGTTTCTCTGGCGGCGGCCCCGACAAGGTTCTGGTCGAAGGCTTTTTCAACCAGCCCTACGCGGTGCCGAACTACAGAATGAGTGGTCACGTTGCCGATTTGGCTGTACCGGTTGGTTTCTGGCGCTCGGTCGGCAACAGCCACAATGCCTTCTTCCACGAGACCTTCCTGGATGAAATGGCCCATGCCGCCGGGCGCGACCCGCTGGAGTTCCGGCTGGAGTTGGCAAGGTCCGAGTTCGCCCCGGCTGCGGGGTGCCTGGAGGCCGTGAAAGAGATGTCAGGCTGGACCGGCAAAACCCCCGATGGTGTCGGACGTGGCGTGGCAATGGCCTACAGCTTTGGCACCCCTGTCGCACAGGTCATCGAAGTGGTGGACGAAGACGGCACCATCCGCATCAACAAGGCCTGGATCGCCTGCGATGTCGGCTTGGCTTTGGATCCGGCGACGGTCGAGGCGCAGATGATCGGCGGCATGATCTACGGATTGTCTGCCGCCGTTCAAGAAGAGATCACCTTTGCCGATGGTGAGGTCGAACAGTATAATTTCCCGGATTATGATGCGTTAAGGATGCAAAGCACACCGATCACGGAAGTCCGGATACTCGAGACCAACAAACATCTGGGCGGTGTCGGTGAACCGGGGACACCGCCGTCGATGCCCGCTTTGGGCAACGCGCTGTTCGACCTGACCGGCCAACGCGCGCGCAGCTTGCCGCTGAACAAGCAGTTCGACTTGCTCGTATGATCAATTTGCGCCGACCCGGCTATGGGTCGGCGCTCGCTCTTTCTGATGGCCTTAGAAGTTGACAGAAAGAAAGATTGCAGCTTCCGTCGCTTCAAAATCACTTTCGAACATGTCGAGATATCCGATTGAAGCCTCCAGAAACACCGTCTTGCTTGTGCGTCCTCTCACACCCAAACGGGTTGACCAAACAACATCATTGTCAGTGTTTGCAACTGTTCCACCCCCTAAGTTCTCGCGTTCAAACCAATAGGTCGCGCTGAGCGATGCATAAGGTGAAATGACAGAGCTGCCATTGAAGAACGGACGACTTACTTCGACCTCCGGCGTTAGGGCACTGTATTTTGCTTCTTGGATTTCACCAATAAACTCGGCTGGATTTCCCATATACGTCCCGGTGAGATCGTAGTCCTCGGCACTGTAATGATAGTAATCAAACGAGATCGACGGACGAATTAAGTAAGCTCCAGCCTCATATTGTCCGATTGCCTCGAGATTCGCGCGCCAACGGGTGCGATCAAAATCACCGCTCAGCTCCAGCACATCCACATCCGTGGAGAAGCGACCGATCGTGGCGAGACCGTTTAGAACCCACCTCTCAGACATCCGCCAGGCGAAATAGGGTCCGATCGCGAATCCCGAAGTATCCTGAGAAAACTGCCCCTGAAAGCCGTCCAGCTGAGTGTTTTCGTATTCAAGCTGCAAACCAAGCACGAGGTTTTCTTGGACAAGACGGTCGATCCCAATTTCGAAAAAGCTGTCGTTCACATCCAGTTCGCTGTTTCCACGGGTGTCTTCAATGTCTGTGTAGGTGAAATTGGTCCATACATTCCAAACAGATCCTGGCCCAAACTCGCGCCCCTCCGTCAGCGGAGGGCCGACAACCGGATCGCACAAGGCAGGGTCAAGCTTACCCGTCGCATCCGCCACGCAGGCTTGGTCATCGCCCGAAGGTCGCCCACTTACGTAGAGCGGATTAACGGGTCGACCTGTCTCGCCTATGTTGCCAATTCCACCGCCCGACCCTCCGGAACCGCCACCAGAGCCACCACCGGATCCGCCACCAGAGCCACCACCGGATCCGCCCGAGCCGCCGCCACCGCCGAAGCCACCCCCGGAACCGCCGCCTCCAAAGCCGCCCCCGCCTCCGAATCCGCCACCTGATCCACCCGAGCCGCCGCCACCGCCGAAGCCACCCCCGGAACCGCCGCCGGATCCACCCGAGCCGCCTCCGTTTCCTCCCCCGCCGCCACCATTGCCACCACCCCAACCCGGCAGCGTCCAATCTCTTTTTTGGTTTTGCGTATCGATCAGACAGTCGCGCCCATTTGGTGCCCCTCCGCGTTTGAACAGACGATGAACGCCCCCTGATCCATTAGATACGAAGGGAGACAAGCTTAGATGAACTCCAGGCCGAGATCGGCTCCAGGTATCAACGGTCGTGTTGCCCTGTGCAGCTTCCAGACGAAAAGCACCGCTTTCCGTCTGCGATAACCACAATGAGGATGAAGAGTCAGGTGTTCGCCCGATGTAAAGCAAGTCTCCGGCCGAGCTGCATTGTTGCGCATGCCCAGCAGTTCCCAGGACCGCCAAAAAAAAGTGCCGCAGGAACGAATTCTCTTAAACCGTGAGGGTACTTTCCTGAAAAGCTGTGCATGAACTGCTCCGAACCCAGTCAGATTTGAATATTGCCAAAGGTATCTCGGCGCAAATTCGCGGTTCAGGGAAGATATCCAATTATCTTTTTATTCGAATGTTGCCGGCAAACCTTAGAACGATCCATCGACAGATTAGCGTGACTAAGCAGACTGCCGGATCGCCCCGACCGTTTTCGCGTTTTTCCAATCGTATACGGCGCGACCAAATTCCTTGAACAATGGCCGCGAGACCGGGTCATTCGCCGCGTCCCATTCAGGGTGCCATTGGACTGAAAGGGTAAAGCCGGGGGCATCCTCGACATAGATCGCCTCGGGCGTGCCATCAGGCGCGTGGCCATCGATCACCACATTCTCGCCCAGCGTCTTGATCCCTTGTCCGTGTAACGTATTGGTCATCACTTCGGCCGCGCCCAGCAGGCGGTGGAACACACCACCTTCGGTTAGCGACACGATATGGCGCAGAGCAAACTTCTCCTCCAAAGTGCCGTCTGGTGGCATCCGGTGGTTCTGACGCCCTGGAAGGTCACGAATCTCAGGGTAGAGCGTACCACCCAAGGCGACGTTTACTTCTTGAAACCCGCGACAAATCCCAAAGAACGGCTGGCCCCGCTCAGCACAAGCCCGGATTAAAGGCAGCGTGATTGCATCCCGCGCGCGGTCAAACTCACCATGCGCCTCGGTCGCGGGCTCGCCATATTCTTCGGGGTGAACGTTCGGACGGCCGCCGGTCAACAGGAAGCCGTCGCAAACCTCGAGCAACTCATCAACCGCAACATAACGCGGGTCGGCGGGGATCAGTAGCGGCAGACAGTCAGACACGTTCGAGACCGCCTCGGAATTCATCGTTCCGCCCGCATGGGTCGGATACTGATCATTCATCAGATAAGAGTTGCCGATTATTCCAACGACGGGGCGCGCCATTCCAAGTCCCTTGTATCGCTCATTTCCTGCAAAACCTATCGGCAGGTTTGGCCGCGCGCAACGGCACAGACCCTGCATGGTAGCGCAAGCGCGTGTTCAGCGACGCACATCCCCGATGAAGTTCGGCATAGGGATCAGATCTCGCCCGTCAACCCAGCGGCTTCGATACCTGCCAACGCGGCCGCTGCGTCATTATCCGAAGTGTCGCCGGTTACACCCACGGCACCGATCAGCGCGCCCTTGCGGTCACGCAGCAGCACACCGCCAGGAACCGGAACAACCTGACCGCCATAAACCCCGTTCACGGCCGCCATGAAATAGGCCTGCCCTTCGGCCCGCTGCATCTGCGCGGTCCCCGCCATACCTAGCATTACCGATCCGTAGGCCTTACCATGTGCGATTGCAAAACGCCCCGGCGCAGCACCGTCTTCGCGTTCGAACGCGATCACGTGGCCTCCGGCGTCCAGGACAACAACCGAGAGCGGTTTCAGCTCCATCTCGCGCCCTTTTTCCAGAGCTTTCCGAATGATGGTCCGCGCTTTGCGCAATGAAATGTTCATGCCCGATCCTTTTCATCTGGCCAAAAATACCTTCGGGGGAGCACGAGGGGGCAGACAGCCCCCTCGTTCCTGCCCTTGCCCCTAGCTCAAACTTGCCTTCAGTTCCAGGCGACGGGCGTGCAGCACAGGCTCGGTATAACCCGAGGGCTGCACCCGCCCCCGGAACACCAGATCACAAGCCGCCTGAAACGCCACCCCGTCAAAACCCGGTGCCATGGGCCTGTAGACCGGGTCTCCTTCGTTCTGACGGTCCACTACCGCGGCCATTTTCTGCATCGCCGCCATCACCTGTTCCTGACTGACCACATCGTGATGCAACCAGTTGGCCAGCGCCTGCGAAGAAATCCGACAGGTTGCGCGGTCCTCCATCAGTCCTATGTCGTTGATATCCGGAACTTTCGAGCAGCCAACACCCTGATCAATCCAGCGCACAACATAACCCAAGACTCCTTGTGCGTTGTTTTCGATCTCACGGGTGATCTCACCAGCGCTGAGATTACGACCGCCCAGCAGAGGTATGGTCAGCAGATCATTCAACGTACCCCGAGCCCCGCCAGCGGCCAATTCATCCTGGCGCGCCAACACATCGATCTTGTGATAGTGGGTTGCATGAAGCGTTGCCGCAGTAGGTGACGGCACCCAGGCGCAGGTTGCACCGGATTGCGGGTGGCCGATCTTGGTCGCCAGCATGTCCGCCATCCGATCGGGCATGGCCCACATACCCTTGCCAATTTGCGCTCTGCCTTTCAGGCCGCAGACCAGTCCGATATCCACATTGCGATCCTCGTAAGACGCAATCCATGGCGTATCCTTGATATCGCCCTTCGGCAGCATCGGGCCTGCTTCCATAGAAGTATGAATCTCATCCCCCGTCCGATCCAGGAATCCGGTATTGATAAAGGCCACGCGCGATTTTGCGGCCCGGATGCATTCCTTGAGGTTGGCCGACGTGCGCCGCTCTTCATCCATAATGCCCAGCTTCACCGTATTGCGCGGCAGGCCCAGGATATCCTCGACCATGTCGAAAATCTCGACCGAAAACGCCACCTCCTCGGGCCCGTGCATCTTGGGTTTGACCACATAGGCCGACCCCTTGACCGAGTTCCCGCCCTCGCGCTTCATGTCATGCATGGCGATCAGCGTTGTGCAGAGCGCGTCCATCAAACCTTCACCAATCTCGCGCCCTTCGGCATCCAGCACTGCGGGGTTCGTCATTAGATGGCCCACATTTCGCACCAGCATCAGCGACCGACCTTTCAGAGTGGCTGGCGTGCCATTCGGAGCCATGTAGGCCAAATCCCCAGCAAGCTTGCGCGTGAAGGTTGTGCCGCCTTTCGTAACCTCTTCGGTCAGGTTGCCGGCCATCAAGCCAAGCCAGTTTCCATAGGCCAACACCTTGTCGGTCGCGTCGACACAAGCAACAGAATCCTCGCAATCCATGATGGTCGAAAGCGCGGATTCCAAACGGACATCAGAAATACCTGCAGGATCGGTGGCGCCAATTGTGCTATGCGCATCAATCCTGACTTGAATGTGCAACCCGTTGTTGCGCAGCAGTACAAACTCCGGTGCTTCAGCTGCGCCAGCGTAGCCTGCGAACTGAGACGGGTCGGCGAGCTTCGGTATCAGCGCACCGTCCCTAACGCTTAACCCGGAGACCTCCGCCCAAGACCCTTCGGATAGCGGCACAGCCTCATCCAGGAACGCCTTGGCCCAGGCGATGACCCGCGCACCGCGCCCGGCGTCATAAGCCTTGCCTGTCGGCAGATCGCCTAACGCATCTGTTCCATAAAGCGCATCATATAAACTGCCCCAGCGCGCATTTGCGGCATTCAACGCAAAGCGCGCGTTGGTGATCGGCACTACCAATTGCGGTCCGGGGATTAGCGCGATTTCAGGGTCGACATTGGCTGTCTCGATCTCGAAATCGTCGCCTTCCTCTACCAGGTACCCAATCTCACGCAGAAAAGACTGATACTCAGCCGCGTCAATGGGCAACCCCCGCCGCGCCGCGTGCCAGCCATCGATCCGGCCCTGAATGTCAGCCCGCTTGTCCAGCAGCGCCCGGTTTTTCGGTCCAAGCTCATTGGCCAAGCGCGACAGACCCGCCCAGAAATCAATTGCCGAAACTTCCGTGCCCGGCAGCGCCTTCTGTTCGATGAAATCCACCAGAACCGGGTCAATCTGCAGCCCGTTGCGGGTCTCTCTGCTGCTCATATTCCGAATCCCCTACGATTGTGTGCCATTGTATGCGCTCCTCAATTAGGGCGTTCGTTTCCGATAGGCAACTTCTGTCCCGACATGAGGGGCATTTGACCCAGCGCGAACCGTCTCAAATGAACAGCGGCAATGGCACATCGGTTGCAGCGTCCGCGCGAAGCCCATAACGTCGCGCCAGATTCCCAGTCGATGAGGCCACCGATGCGCGACGCCGCCCCCACAACGATTTATCTGAAAGACTACACTCCGTTCGGGTTTCTAGTGGACAGTGTGCATCTGACCTTCGATCTGGCCGCACACGCCACTCGCGTCACTTCCCGCATCGCCTTCCGCCCGAACCCCGAAGCGACCGACCGCACGTTTTTTCTGCATGGCGAAGAGCTAAAGCTGATCCGTGCCGCAATTGATGGTGAATTGATTACGCCTGAAGTGACCGCCGAAGGCCTCACCGCACCGGTTCCAGACGCGCCTTTCGTGTGGGAGGCCGTGGTCGAGATTGATCCCGGCAACAACACCGCGCTTGAGGGGCTGTATATGTCGAACGGCATGTATTGCACCCAATGCGAGGCCGAAGGGTTTCGCAAGATCACTTATTACCCCGACCGCCCCGATGTGATGAGTGTATTCACCGTACGCATTGTATCCGACACACCGGCGGTTATGCTGTCCAATGGCAACCCGGTCATTTCTGATTGGAACAGCGCGGAATGGCACGATCCTTGGCCAAAACCAGCCTATCTCTTTGCACTCGTTGCTGGAAATCTGGTGGCCACGTCAGACAACTTCACCACCAAATCCGGTCGCGACGTCGAATTGAACCTCTGGGTCCGCCCTGGTGATGAAGGCAAATGCGCCTTTGGCATGGAAGCCCTTAAAAAGTCAATGAAATGGGATGAGGACGTCTATGGCCGCGAATACGATCTGGACGTGTTCAACATCGTGGCCGTGGACGATTTCAACATGGGAGCGATGGAGAACAAGGGGCTGAACATCTTCAACTCCTCCGCCGTTCTGGCCAGCCCTGAAACCTCGACCGACATGAATTTCGAACGGATCGAGGCGATCATCGCACATGAGTACTTCCACAACTGGACCGGCAACCGCATCACTTGCCGTGACTGGTTCCAGCTGTGCCTGAAAGAGGGGCTGACTGTGTTCCGCGACGCGCAGTTCACTTCGGATATGCGCTCGGCCCCTGTAAAACGTATCCACGATGCCATCAACCTGCGCGCGCGGCAATTCCCTGAAGATAACGGGCCACTCTCGCACCCGGTCCGCCCCGAAAGCTTTCAGGAAATCAACAACTTCTACACCTCAACCGTCTATGAAAAAGGCGCCGAGGTGATCGGGATGCTGAAACGGCTGGTCGGGGATGAGGCCTACAGCAAAGCACTGGACCTGTACTTCGATCGCCACGACGGGCAGGCCTGCACGATCGAAGATTGGCTGAAAGTATTCGAAGACACTACGGGCCGCGACCTGACCCAGTTCAAACGTTGGTACAGCCAATCCGGTACCCCCCGTGTCTCAGTTGCCGAAGATTGGACCGATGGCACCTATACCCTGACGCTGCGCCAACGGACCGAGCCGACGCCGGGCCAAGAAGACAAGCAACCTCAGGTCATCCCTATCGCTTTGGGCCTGCTTGGCCCGAACGGGGACGAGATACTTGCGACCGAAGTGCTGGAACTGACCGAAGCCGAGCAGAGTTTTACCTTTACCGGTCTCGCGGCCAAACCTGTGCCCTCGATCCTGCGTGATTTCTCGGCCCCTGTGATCCTTGAACATGAGATCAGCAATGCCGAACGCGCCTTCCTTCTGGCTCATGACACCGACCCGTTCAACCGCTGGCAGGCAGGGCGGTCGCTAGCCGAGGACACCCTGCTGCGCATGATCACCGATGAGGCAACGCCTGATACCGACTACCTTGACGGCTTGCTGGCAGTGCTACGGAATGAGGCGCTGGACCCGGCCTACCGGGCACTGATGCTGGGTCTGCCGACGCAAGCGGAACTGGCCGCAACACTATTTGACAAGGGCATCACCCCCGACCCGATGGCGATCTGGCGAGCGGTTGAGACTTTGCGTCAAGCCACGGCGCAACACGTTCAAGACCTGCTCCCCCGTCTGAACAGTGAAACGCTGGTGGACGCGCCTTATCAGCCGGACGCTGAACAATCAGGCAAACGCGCCTTGGGCAGCGCGGCGCTTGCGCTGACCTCGAGACTGGATGGAGGTGCCAAGGCCGCAGAGCAATATGCACGTGCTGACAACATGACCCTGCAGTTGGCCGCGTTGTCTTGTCTGCTACGCGCGGGCAAAGGCGAACGTGAGCTGGCCGCCTTCTATGATCAATGGCAGCATGACCGGCTGGTCATGGACAAGTGGTTCGCCATGCAGGTCTTGATGACCGGACCGGAAAAATCGGTTGAGACCGCGCGCAGGTTGACCGAGCATGCTGATTTTAATTGGAAGAACCCAAATCGTTTCCGCGCCTTAATGGGATCCCTGGCAGGCAACCACGCAGGCTTCCACCAAGCGAACGGAGCAGGTTACGCGCTGCTGGCAGGCTGGTTGATCCGACTTGATCCCGTAAACCCGCAGACCACCGCCAGGATGTGCAGCGTGTTCCAAACTTGGAAACGCTATGACGCCGACCGTCAGGCCTTAATACTTGCACAACTGAATCGCATTGCCGACACGCCGAACCTGTCCCGGGACACGACCGAAATGGTCACGCGCATCTTGGGCGCATGACCGCGTTTACGTTCACTCGACAGAACCGAAATCAGCGAACGGTTCTGATCCTGATCGGCATTTACGCGATGTTGATCGCTTTGATGATCCTGCTGAACGCGGTCTGGTGGCTGATGGCGCTTCTGGCCCTGACTACCCTGCCCGCGCTGTGGGATGTTATCAAGGACACCAGCGCAGGCATGGAACTGACCGATGAAACCCTGCGTTGGCACACCGGCCAACGTCAGGGACAACTCAAGCTGTCCGAGGTGGATCGATTCCGGTTTGACACGCGGTGGGATTTCTCGGTGCGCGTCTCAGCGGTTCTGAAATCCGACAAACGCGTGCGTTTACCCGATGAATCACTGCCACCACACAAGCAATTCGAAATGGTCCTGAATCAGGCGGGATTCGCGGTCGAACGACATCATTTTAGAGTTTTCTGAAACGATTCATGGAGTCTGGGCCACATTGGCACCTGAATCGCGGGTTCTCCGCGACGTAGTCTTGATTTGAGCAGATTTTTTGGCAAACTGGACGGGTTATAAGTTTGTTCCAGTTCGAGTTTTGCCATGTTTTGGTCTTTGAAGGCTTTTGCCGCCCGTATTGTCGGTTCTTCTGATCCCACCCCTACACCTCTGCCTGCGTCCGTCGCCGATGCTACTGCATGGCTTGTCGCCTCGGGGCAGTTGAACATCCCAATCGCAGAATCAGATGAAAATGATGCGATCGGGCATCAGGTGATCGAACGTGGCCGCCATCTGGCGCGGCAGGATATGTGGGCAGAACTGTCGCTGGAGATGCGCGCTGCAGATGAGGGGCGCAAGGCTACCCCTTGCGGGCAGCCGATCTCCGAGCTGTTGGCCTTTGGGGCCCGGTCCGATGTGGTTTTGGCGGCCGAGCACGCGCTGTCGGACGGCAAAGCACTGTCAGACTATGATCTGCTGGGCGGAATCTCGGAATTGGAAGGCGAGATTCAGAACCATCCCGATGATCCGATGATCACGCTTGTGGTTGCCTTGGCCCATATCGATTTGGCGTGGGCCTGGCGCGGGACGGCGCACCCGGACACGCTGCCGGCGCTGCACCAATCCCGTTGTGCCGCGCATTTCGACCGGGCTGCTGCGCTGCTTCCGAAATGCCGCGCTGCGCTGCCCGACAGTCCGGCGATTGCTGCAGCGGATTGCGCCTTGCTGGCAGGACACATTGATCCGCGCACCCGCGTTGCTGATAAATACGAGGCCCTGATCACGCTGGATCCCCAGAACCATCGCCACATGCGTGCGATGGGCAGCCACCTGCTGCCACGCTGGTTCGGCAGCTATGAACAGCTTGAGGTGCAAGCCTTGCGAAACGCCGCACGGACCCATAAAAACTGGGGTGCGGGTGGGTATACCTGGGTGCAATTCGACGCCATCGCGCTGGATGACGAGGCCTGCGCGCGGGTAGATGTCGAATACTTCCTTGAAGGTTTGCGCGATATCGTTGCACGTCGTCCGGATCAGCAGACAATCAACCTGCTGGCGGCCTATTGCTCGGTCACATTGCAGAACAGAATGGGTCAGAACCCGCGCGCCGATATCGCCCGCAAACAGATTTGCGAGGCCGCAAACTGGCTGATCCGCGATCACATGACCGAACTGCATCCGCTGATCTGGGCCCACGCGGCAAACGGGTTCAACAACAGCCTTCGCGTCAACTCGGCCGAGCGTTTTGCCGCCCGTGGCCGCCGCGATGCGCTGAAGGCAATCGCCAATCTGTTGCGGGATGAGTTGCGCAGTGGGCAGAGTGTGACCTTTACACCGTCGGGGCTGCAGTTCTCGGGGAACTAAAGCGCCATTGCCCCTTGCCCCTTTGGCGCGCCGGGCCTAATACGCAGGCTTAGACTTCTGCGGAAATGAGGCGCGCCATGCTCGACCTGACATACGAAATGCCCAAACCCAAAACCATTGCCGGGGCCAAGCACGATTGGGAACTGGTGATCGGGATGGAGGTGCACGCTCAGGTCTCATCCAATGCCAAGCTGTTCTCGGGTGCATCAACCCAATTCGGGGCCGAGCCGAATTCGAACGTGGCCTTCGTGGACGCCGCAATGCCGGGGATGCTGCCGGTGATCAACGAGTATTGCGTTGAACAGGCCGTGCGCACCGGGCTGGGTCTGAAAGCGGATATCAACCTGAAATCGGCCTTTGACCGCAAGAACTATTTCTATCCCGACCTGCCGCAGGGCTACCAGATTTCCCAGCTTTATCAGCCTATTGTAGGTGAAGGAGAAGTTCTGGTCGAGATGGGTGACGGCACCGCGCGCATGGTCCGCATCGAACGCATCCACATGGAGCAAGACGCGGGCAAATCGATCCACGACATGGATCCGCATATGTCCTTTGTCGACCTGAACCGGACCGGCGTCTGCCTGATGGAGATCGTTTCGCGCCCCGATATTCGCGGGCCGGAAGAGGCCGCGGCATATATCGCCAAGCTGCGTCAGATCATGCGTTACTTAGGCACCTGCGACGGCAACATGCAGAACGGCAACCTGCGGGCGGACGTAAACGTTTCGATCTGTTTGCCGGGTGCTTACGAGAAGTATCAGGAAACACAGGACTTTTCGCATCTGGGCACGCGCTGCGAGATCAAGAACATGAACTCAATGCGCTTTATCCAGCAAGCGATCGAGGTCGAAGCCCGCCGTCAGATTGCCATCGTTGAAGGCGGCGGCACGGTTGATCAGGAAACCCGTCTGTACGACCCGGACAAGGGCGAGACACGCTCGATGCGGTCCAAGGAAGAGGCGCATGATTATCGCTACTTCCCCGACCCTGACCTGCTGCCGCTGGAGATCGAACAGGCATGGGTGGATGACATCGCCGCCAATCTGCCCGAGCTGCCAGACGATAAAAAAGCTCGTTTTATCAGTGCGTTCGGCCTGACCGACTATGACGCATCGGTGCTGACCGCCGAGGTGGAATCGGCTGCTTATTTCGAAGAGGTCGCCAAGGGGCGCAGCGGCAAGCTGGCCGCGAACTGGGTCATCAACGAACTGTTTGGTCGCCTGAAAAAAGAAGACCACGACATCACCGAGTCTCCGGTGTCTCCGGCTCAGTTGGCGGGTATCATTGATCTGATTTCGTCGGATGCCATCTCGGGCAAGATCGCCAAGGATCTGTTTGAAATCGTCTATACCGAAGGCGGTGACCCGGCGCAGATCGTTGAAGACCGCGGCATGAAACAGGTGACAGATACCGGCGCGATCGAGGCCGCTTTGGACGAGATCATCTCGGCCAATCCGGCACAGGTTGAGAAGGCCAAGGTGAACCCAAAACTGGCCGGATGGTTCGTCGGACAGGTGATGAAGGCCACCGGCGGCAAGGCCAACCCGAAGGCCGTTAACGAACTGGTCAGCAAAAAGCTGGGTTCGTAAATCTTCCGAGTTGTACAAACCCCGGACAGGGGTTTGTTCGACTTGTACATAACGAAAACTTAATTTCAGAGCGCTTAAATCGGGCAAGCCATCGGCTTGACTCCCTGCCCGAATGCGCATTCTCATCTCGCCAGGTCAGAGAGGTGAGCATCAATGAAAAATCGTTTCGATCAGGAACTGGAAACCCGGCTGGTGCGCTATGCCGCCATCGACAGCCAGAGCGATGAGACCTCGCCATCGACCCCCAGCACCGAAATCCAGTTCGACATGCTGAACCTGCTGAAGCAAGAGCTTACCGAAATCGGTGCGCAGGATGTTGAGATGACTGGTGACAGCGTCGTGGTGGCAACCATCCCCGGTACGGCCGAAGGACCGACCATCGGGTTTCTGGCGCATGTAGACACCGCGCCTCAGTTCAACGCAACCGGGGTCAAGCCGCGGGTGATCAAGGGGTATAATGGCGGCGAGATTACATTCCCCGATGATCCCGATCTGGTGCTTTCGCCCGAAGAACACCCCTATCTGGCCGAGAAGATCGGGCATGACCTGATCACCGCCTCAGGCACCACGCTACTGGGGGCTGATGACAAGGCGGGCGTTTCGATCCTGATGACGATGGCGCGACACCTGCTTGAGAACAAGGACGTGCACCACGGTCCGATTCGCATCGCTTTTACCCCGGATGAAGAGATCGGGCGCGGTGTTACCGAACAGCTGCCCAAAGATCTGGGCGCGGATTTCGCCTATACGCTGGACGGGCAGGAACTGGGTGAGATCGAATACGAAAGCTTCTCGGCCGACCGAGCGGTGATTAAGATCACCGGCGTGTCGATCCACCCGGGACTGGCCAAAGACAAAATGGTAAACGCGGCGCATCTGGCTGCAAAGATCGTGCAGACCCTACCTCAGGCAACGATGACGCCCGAGGTGACGGATGGGCGCCAGGGGTTCATCCATGTCACCGATATGAACGGCGGCTCGTCCGAGATGGAGATAAAACTGATCCTGCGCGATTTCGAGATGGATGCGCTGGAAGCCCAGCGCGAGATCGTCCGGCAAGTCTGCGCCGCCGTACAGGCCACCGAGCCGCGTGCGACCATCACCTGCGACATCTCCCATCAGTATCGCAACATGCGCTATTGGCTGGAAAATGACATGACGCCGGTTGATCTGGCCCGCGAGGCCTGCCGTGAACAAGGGATCGAGCCGGTCTCGGTGCCGATCCGGGGTGGCACCGACGGCTCGCGCCTGACCGAATTTGGCACACCGACACCTAATATCTTCACAGGCATGCAGTGTATTCACGGACCGCTAGAGTGGATTTCGGTGCAGGACATGGCGGTCGCGACAGAAACCTGCTTGTCACTCGTAGGCAAAGCAGCGCGGAGCTAAGGCCACAGTGCGGGCCGAAATTCGCCAATGCGCGATCTTGGCTTTCGCCCGCCCGTCAAAATGTTAATTTGCCCCGACACGGCAATCAGGACCAGTTGATGCAGCGCTACGAATACAAAGTTGTCCCCGCTCCGCAAAAGGGCACCAAGGCGAAGGGCGTGAAAACGCCCGAGGGCCGGTTTGCCACCTCGATCGAGCAACTGCTGAACCAGATGGGACAGGATGGCTGGGAGTATCAGCGCGCCGAATTGCTGCCCAGCGAAGAACGTTCGGGGCTGACCGGGTCAACCACCAACTGGCGCAACGTGTTGGTTTTCCGCCGGGCTCTGGCGTTGGAAAAACCTGAACAGCCCGAACTCGTCGAAGAGGACACCGCCCCAACCGCGCGCGCAGTCCCGGGACCCGAAGAGGTTTTGGCCAAAACTCCTGCCGCCCCTGCCCCAATCTCGGAAGAGCCCGAAGACCCGCCCTTGTCTTTGAAACCTTCGGACGAAGTGGCGGATGATGAAGTGCGCCCCGAGCAAGCACGCCCAGCCGAGTCGTGATTGGATAACAATCAATCGAAGGATACCGCTTGAAGGGGCAAGGCCCTTATACCCTGCCCCATAACGGTTTTGCTTTCTCAGTTCCAACCCGCGAACTCCAACGGCGAGAAACGACGCGGTAAGGGGATTGCTGCTGAGCCAGCTGACCTTGAATTTGGCACATCCAGGAAGCTAGGCGCGCAACCACCAGACAGGGCAACTGCATGACCTGCGAAACCAATATTTGCGGAGCCAAAAACGAGCGTGGGCTAAGAGGGTTTATTGCAAGGTTGTCAATTGCAAGCTGATTGCCCTGCATACATCCCAGCGCCTGCACCTGCTGCAGTCGCGAGTGTCTTGCCTGTACCGCCACCGAACCGATTTCCAACCACTCCCCCAAGGGCAGCGCCACCAAGGATTCCCGCAGCGCAGCGAGCGTCTTGCTGTACCTGCGCCTGAGTTGGCGTCGTCGGAGCCCCGCAAGCAGCCAAGAGCAGTGAGGTCGCAAGCGCACAGGTTAACAGTGCTTTGTTCATCTCGATTGCCTCTCAAATACCAAATAGTTATCTGAGTAAGTGGCTCTGGCGCGTCTAGCGTACAAGATATCAGCGTCTGTTTGATTCGAGATTAATCAAAACTTAATAAAGAAGTCTAAGGGTCGAGTTCTTTATGCGATATTTGCTGGTTTCCGATCGTTGCGGGTGCCGGGTTCCTGGTAAACCCCGACATTGGACGGCCGTGTTTTAGTTGTAGAAAGCGGGCGATGAGCGCGGAGCATCACAGTAAGATTTGACGCACAATAAAGCGCGACTACTGAATCTTCTGTTCCCCTTTATTCCCCCAAAACCACATAGGTCGCGAGCCAGATCGAGCAAATATACATAGATATCTGAAGAGATGGTGCCCCCACACGGACTCGAACCGCGGACCTACTGATTACAAATCAGTTGCTCTACCAGCTGAGCTATAGGGGCACTGGGTGTCGATTAATATCTCGGAACAGGGACTGCAAGCCCGAAATTTCGGGTCATCTTAACTTTGTGCTGGTTTGCCTTAGGATAACAGTAATATCAGGCCTCATCCGAATTTGACTGCACCGGGGACAGGTTGTAACCCAAGCGGCGATCCCGACCGAGGTGAGGACAATTCCGATATGCAGATGGTCATCCAAGCCGGAGCGCACTTTACCGACCATGATCACCTGCTCAATCTACTGCAGGCGAATGCGGATCTGGTTGCGGGAAATCATACTGCCTTCTGGGGGCTTCGTCCGTTCAGAAAGATCTTTCGACCTGCGCTGAAACCCTCTGCCGACCGGCCATCACATCAGGATACACTGGCGCGATTTCATAAACTGTTCCCCAACGGGCAGCAGGTTGACCGGGCGATCTTGTCGAGCGCGCTTTACCTGGGGGAACGGCCTTCCATCATCATGGATGGGCAATTTTACGCGAATGCCGGTCAAAGGTTGGCCTATCTGGATAATCTGTTCAGCGATTCGACGGTTGAGCTATTCGTGGGGCTACGTAATCCCGGCAGCTTTATTCCCAAGGTGCTGATGCTGCTGTCGGCGCCTGAGCGCGAGCATATCATTGCCACCACCGATCTGAGTTGCCTGAGTTGGCTCGCCATGATCGAAGACATTCGCGACCTAGCGCCAGATGTCAAAATCACCTTGTGGAGCAACGAGGATTCGCCGCTGATCTGCGGCGACATCGCGCGCGCGCTAGTGGGGCTACCCGAGGACACGCCGCTGGAACAGGAATACGCTCTGCTGTCCTCACTTGTCTCAGACATGGGCAAACAGGAGATTCAGAGCTTGTTAGAGCATCAAGCGGCCCCCAATGATCCCGTGCTCAGGGGCAGGCTGGCGCAGGTGTTTCAGCAGCATGCGCTGACGGATGAAATCGAAGAAGAGGTGGAGCTGCCTGGCTGGAACGAAGATATCGTTACCGCCTTTACCGAGCTTTATGAGCAGGATCTGGCACGGCTGCAGACCATGCCAGATATACGTTTTCTGAACCCGTAACCGGCTGGCGCTACATGCCCAGCGCTTCCTTGTACATTTCCAGCACCGCCTCTTCCTCGGCGATGTCGTCCTTGTCGCGCTTGCGCAGGGCGACGACCTTGCGCATGACCTTGGTGTCGTAGCCGCGGGCCTTGGCCTCGGCCATGACCTCTTTCTGCTGGTCGGCGATATCTTTCTTTTCGGCCTCAAGACGCTCGAACCGTTCGACGAACTGGCGCAGCTCGCCTGCGGTCACTCGGTAGTTGGCTGCGGCCTGATCTTCGGTGATGTCTTCCATCTGCGTCTCTCCCAAGGGCTGAAAATAAGGTGCCGGATACATCGGCACCGACCCGACCGCAAGCGTGCATTCTGCACGGCGGGCTTGTCTGACCTGCGCCGATCCGATAAGCGCGGTCACGGATTCAAAGGGTGAGCGTAAACAACCATGTTCGACATTATCGTCTGGGGCGGGGCCGCCCTGTCTGTGGCTGGGCTGGTCGGTCTGGTCTGGTGCATCCTGCAAGTGATGAAAGCGCGCAAAGCCAACCTGACGGATGACGAGTTGCGCGCTGCAGTTCAGGGTGTTCTGCCTTGGAATCTGGCGTCGCTTTTCCTGTCGGTACTTGGGCTGATGATGGTTATCCTGGGCATTTCGCTGGGATAACCAGATCGATCAGATCGGCATATTGTCGAACCGCGCCTCAAGCACGTCTTCGCATAGCGCAGCATCCAGCCGACGCAAGCGCGATGGGATATGAACCCCCTGCGCGCGCATTTTATCCAGAACCATGCTGACATGTGGCTGAAGCTCTAGCCGGGTCTCAAGACACGCACCATTCAGCTTTTGTTCAAGCCGTTCCGCTTCGGTAAAAAGATCCTGAGCAGTCATTTCCTTCCTCCCATATGGTGCCAATGTGCCTGATATAGGTAACGAGTTTAAGACGAGCACGAGACCGGAACAAAACATCGCGAATTCTTGCCTATTCAGGCAAAAAACCGTCAATATGTCCGTGGTCGCCTAAAGCATACGCTCAAATTGCGGAGATTGCTTTGACAGACATCAACTCGTGATTAGGGGCTTTAAACATATTCCACTATTGTTATATGTATGCAAGCTGAACGGAGGAACCCATGACGCCCAGTGTGAAAGCTTTTTTCGACCCGCAGACCTTCACCGTCTCATACGTTGTGCAGGAACCTCAGGGGCAGGCCTGCGCCATCATCGACAGTGTACTGGATTTCGATCACGCCTCGGGGCGGACCGACACCAGCTCGGCCGACCAGATTGTCGACTATGTGACGGCACAGGGACTGAAGGTGGAATGGATTCTGGAAAGCCATGTCCATGCCGACCACCTGTCAGCAGCCCCTTACCTACAGGAAAAGCTGGGTGGTCAGATCGGGATTGGCGAGAATATCGTGGTCGTTCAGGACACGTTCGGCAAGGTCTTCAACGAAGGCACCGAGTTTCAGCGTGATGGCAGCCAGTTCGATGCACTGTTTGCCGAAGGGTCCAGCTTTCACATCGGCCAGATGCGCGGGGACGTTTTGCACACGCCAGGCCATACGCCAGCCTGCATGACCTATGTGATCGGCGATGCGGCCTTTGTGGGCGATACGCTGTTCATGCCAGATTTCGGAACTGCCCGATGCGATTTTCCCGGCGGGTCATCGGCGGACCTGTATGCCTCGATCCAGAAAATCCTGTCTCTGCCTGACGAGACGCGGATTTTTGTAGGCCATGATTACAAAGCGCCTGGTCGCGATGAATACGCGTGGGAGACCACGGTTGGCGAACAGAAGGCGCTGAACGTTCATATCGGTCAGGGCCGCAGCGTCGAAGAATTTGTCGAGATGCGCGATGCGCGGGATGCGACCCTGGCGATGCCGCGCCTTATTTTGCCCTCGCTGCAGGTCAATATGCGGGCCGGTCAGATGCCACCAGCGGATGAGCAGGGCGACGTTTTCATGAAAATCCCAGTCAATAAGCTTTGATACGAGGGCAGACGAGACAATGAATATCGAATGGATTTCGGGTCTGGCTGGTGGTCTGCTGATCGGGCTGGGTGCCAGCGTTTATCTGCTGTGTAATGGGCGGATCATGGGGGCGAGCGGCATATTGGGCGGACTGCTGGAACGCAGCGACCGGAGCGTATTAACGGAACGCCTGGCTTTCGTCGCTGGCTTGGTCGGGATGCCCTTATTGCTGCGCCCATTGATTGCGCCGCAGGCAGAGACCCATTTGACCCCGGATCTGGCGATCGTGATCCTTGCTGGGCTGCTGGTGGGGGCTGGAACACGGATCGCCAATGGCTGCACGTCGGGTCACGGCGTTTGTGGGATTTCTCGCTTCTCGTTGCGCGGGATCGTCGCAACGGTGTTCTACATTCTTGCAGGTGGTCTGACGGTTGCGCTGTTTCGCCATGCTTTGGGGGTGATCTAATGCGCTCAGTGTTTGCTTTTCTCGCCGGATCGCTGTTCGGCATCGGGCTTTTGATCTCAGGCATGACCGACACCACCAAGGTGCAGGGGTGGCTGGATGTGTTCGGCAATTGGGACCCGACGCTCGCCTTTGTCATGGGCGGGGCGATCCTGCCGATGCTGGTGGCGTGGCGATTGACACGGAACAGGATCCCTGTAGTGGGCGGACAGTTCCCCGCCCCGCCCCGTGTTGAACTGGATCGCCGTCTGATCGTCGGGTCGGTCCTGTTCGGCGTCGGTTGGGGATTGGCGGGTTTGTGCCCAGGCCCGGCGATGGCCTCGCTTGGATATGGAGGCGTTGGCGGGATTGTGTTCCTGATTGCGATGATCGCGGGCATGTTTGCGGCACCAAAGCTGGGTGCGCAACTGGACAGGATCGCCGACGCAGCCTAAGCAATTGCCATGGAGATTCGACCGATAACCCCCCGCTACGCCGTCTCACCTCAGATCACGGTGGAGGACGTGCCAGCCATTGCCGAGGCCGGTTTCGTCAAGGTGATCTGCAACCGTCCCAATACCGAAGTTCCGCCGGATCAGCAGTCAGACGCCATCGGTCAAGCCGTTCGCGAGGCCGGGATGGAATATGAGGTTCTGGAGTTGACACACCAGACGATGACACCGGAAAACGTGGCGCTGCAACGCGATCTGGCCGAAAGCTGCAGCGGGCCGGTTCTGGCCTATTGCGCCTCTGGCACACGATGTTCGGTGGTCTGGGCGCTGGGACAGTGCGATCGGCTAAGCACGGATGAAATCCTCGATGCGACCGGAAAAGCAGGCTATGCGCTCGACGGGTTGCGCCCGGCATTGGAACAGCTGCGAGGGCGCGGATAAGCCTCCTAGTCGCGGCCATTGCCTTCGGGCGCTGGCAGACCGGCGAGGTGCGAGATTTCCGTGACACGCTGTTCGGAACTGGCAGGCAACAAGTCGTCGGGTTCCAGGAGGGAATCCTCGGTCGTCAGATCATGCGCTACAATATCGTCATCAAGCGGGGACGACATCTCGTCATCCGGGGCCGAGGGCGTCAAGCTTGATTTGCTGGCCAGAAATCCGGCGCAGTCCTTGGCGGGCAACGCAGTAGGAGGGCCTTGTTCGTTGATCCGTACCGCACGCATTCCGCCGCACTGACCCAGACGTCCGATGGCGGTTCGGGCACGATCGATTGACAGAACTTCAACCCGATCCACCCGCGCGCCCTGCAGCGGCAGGACATCCCCGACGGACAATTCCGAAAGCGCTGTCAGCGGCAAAGACAGGCGGCAGATCACGGTGTTCAGCTCAGCCCGAATTACCCCGGATGCCTGATCCAGATTCACCCCCGATTGGGTGATATCCGCAACCTGTTCCTGATCCGAGAGCGGGCGCTCGGGCAGCAGGATACAGACGGCGCCCTGGCGCGGACCACCGGCAAGTTCGACCGTCAGATCAAACATGCGATAGACCTCATCCACCAGCGCCAGGTTCAGTGCGCGCCGACCTTCGGCGCGTGAGGTGAACTCATACCCGGACAGGCTGGCCATGTCTGCCGGGGACTCAACCAGTTTCAGAGCCCGGCTCAGCATATCCTCGATCAGAGGGGCGACCATGGCAGCGTCGGTGTCGGTAAACGCACGCTCGGGTGGTGGGTCAGAGGTGACCATGGCAATCGTTTGCTGCTGGACGATGGCAGAGACGCAACCCGGGTCCAGACAGGCCGCAGCCAGGCCGCCCTGATCCGAGGTAAACAGCAGCATCAACCACCCCTCATTCAGCCGGTCGGCTATATCTTCCTGCGCACGTACGGCCTGCTTTGCCCCGATGACCGACAGCGCCAGCCCCATGCTTTCGCCGGAGGCGCGTGCCAACCCCAGCCGCAAGGCGCGCAGGACCGAGCGGGGCGTGTCGGCACCGCATTGCCCCGCTGAAAGCTTTCGTGCCAGTGCTGATGTGGTCATGGCCCCGTTCCGCCGTTTGTCGATGCGATGACAATTTGTCTAACCCGGCGGAGGTTACGAATGTCTTTATGACGCCCTCATTGCGCGGCCTGACGAAAAGCCAGCGGAAGGCTGACGCGGAAGGCCGCCCCTCCCTGCCCCGGCAGATAGGCAACTTCGCCGCCTAGGCGCTGCATAATCTCTCGGCAGATCGCCAGCCCCAACCCTGCCCCGCCTGCCTTGTCCGAGCCGACGCGGGCAAATTTCTCGAATACCATCGATTGCGCCTCGGCCGGGATACCACCACCGTTGTCGATGAAATCGATTACCACTTGCCCGCCGACATCATGGGCCGAGATGGTCAGCACCGGTTCAATGGCGTCGCAATATTTCTGGGCGTTGGAAATCAGGTTGATGAACACCTGCCCCAGCCGGTCGAGATCCGTGTGCAGCGGGATACGTTCACTTGCGCGCACCCGCCGTACGCCAATCTTACGATCACTGCCCGCCAGCGCGCTTGAAACGGCGCGGTCCAGAACTTCGCTTAGGGTGGCTTCGCCCATGTTCAGGCTAACCTGGCCGCTTTCCAGCACGCTAAGGTCGAGCAGATCATCCAGTAGCCGGGTCAGACGCAGCGATTCATCATGTATGATCGCAGCATAGCGGATTTGTTCCTCGGCGCTGAGGCCATCGGTGTCGCGCATAATTTCGGAAAACGCCCGAATCGAGGTCATGGGCGTGCGCAATTCGTGGCTGACCTGGCTAAGAAACGCGTCTTTCTGTTTCGAGACTTGCGTAAGCTTGGCATTCGCCTCGCGCAATTGACGCGCTGTACGGCTGAGCTCAGTCGATTTCGCCTCAAGCTGGCTGGAATATTCCAACATCTGCGCGGACTCGTCGGCAACGGCCAACAGGTCTTCGACAGACACAGACGCCCCGCCAACGATCTGACCGATCATGGCATGGGCGGTTGCGGCCCCGACCGAGCCGCTGAGTTCACGTTCCAGCCGTTCCAGAAACTGCGGCGTGGGCTCGGGCAGTCGTCCGGGGCGACCATTCTGGCGCTCGGCTTCGGCTTGAAAGAACTCTTGCGCGGGAATAGTGCCCAGAATCCGCTGGGTCATGATCATCAGGTCTTCGCTTTGCGCAACCGAACCGGTCCAGCCACGGGCTGAAACTGAATGGTCAAATACATTTACGAATTGCGCACCCTGAAGGCGTTCCAGCGGGCTGGGGAAGCTGAGCATCGAGGCGACACAGAAGGCGATTGTATTCAGCGACAGCGACCACATGACCGTATGCACCATCGGGTCGATCCCTTCGATCCCGAACAACGCCTGCGGGCGCAGCCAGCCCCAGCCGAAGGGTCCGTTTTCAATCACCGATGCCGGGACAATGCCGCCACCCATGCCAGGCAGCAGCAGGGTGTAAATCCAGAGAAAGAACCCGACGCTGAGCCCGACCAACGCGCCAGTTCGGGTCGCTCCGCGCCAGAACAGGCCGCCCACCAGTGCGGGCAGAATCTGGGAAATCCCGGCAAAGGCCACCAGTCCGATCGAGGTCAGGGCAGCCCCGCCCCCCGAAAGCTGGAAGTAGAAATAGCCCAACGCCATGATCGCCGCGATCGAGACGCGCCGCGCCATCAGCACGACTGTTCGCACATCACCAGAGACCGACGCGGTGCCTTCCTGCGTATTCAGCCAGATCGGCATGACCACATGGTTCGAGACCATGGTTGACAGCGCCATCGCGGTAACGATCACCATTGATGTGGCCGAGGAAAACCCGCCGATGAACGACAGCATCGCCAACCAGTCATTGCCCTGCGACAGCGGCACGGTCAGCACAAACAGGTCGGGGTTCGAGCCTTCGGGCATCAGGTCCAACCCAACGACGGCGATGGGCACGACAAACAAGCTCATCAGCAGCAGGTAGAGCGGAAAGGCCCAGGCGGCGGTGCGCAGGTGGCTCTCATCGTCATTCTCGACCACCATGACCTGAAACATCCGCGGCAAGCAGACAAAGGCCGCCGCCGAAAGGAAAATGAAAGTGGTCCAGCGCCCGGCATCCACATGCCATTGGCCAATTTCCGAGGCATCGATCTGATCCATCATCGGCCCCAAGCCGCCAGCGACGCCCCAGACAACAAAGATGCCAACGGCCAGAAGGGCGAAGAGTTTCACCACAGATTCCAACGCAATAGCGGTAACAACGCCGTGGTGGCGCTCATTGGCATCCAGATTGCGCGTCCCGAAGAGGATCGCAAAGACGGCCAAGCCCGCCGCGACCCAGAACACACTGGAGCCTTCGCGATAGAGACCTGAGGGATCGGCCTCGGCAAAGATCGAAAAGGACAGCGTGATCGACTGCAATTGCAGCGCGATATAAGGTGTGCCGCCCAGAACGGCTAGAATGGTCACGCACACCGCCAGTGTGTTGGACTTGCCGTATCGTGACGAGATCAGGTCAGCGATCGACGTCACGCGCTGGCTGCGTCCGATGCGCACGAGTTTGCGCAGGCCCCACCACCAGCTGATCATCACCAGTGTAGGACCCAGATAGATGGTTACGAATTCAAGCCCAGAACGCGCGGCGTTGCCAACCGCGCCATAAAACGTCCATGCAGTGCAGTAGATCGACAGTGACAGGGTGTAGATCAGCGGGGAACGCAACCATTTCCCGCCGCCACGCGCAGCCAGCCGGTCCGCTGCGAAGGCGACACCGAACAGAAGAACCACATAGCCCAGACAGACCAGAATCAGGACATTCAGGGTTGCCATGTCTCGGCCTCGGGCTCGGCAGTCTCGCGCGCGGTCATGCGTTTGGCGACGAAGCCGAAGATCACGCTGATCAGGATCAGAACACCCCAGCACGCAAAGATGTAGAACATGGCCGTCGACAGCGACAGAGCCTCGGCGCCTGCGCTGTCATCCGGCCATAGAAGCGGCAGCGCGAGCATTGCGGCACCCAGAAAAGGCAGCAGCCGCGCTGCATCCGCCAGCCTGCGCCGACGATAGCTTTGCCGTTCCAGAAACAGGGACGGACGAACTGGCGAGGGCCGATCTTTGCCGTCGCCCGCGGAGCTCATAACTGAGACGCCTGCGCATGCAGGTCGCGCACCGCTGTCAGGACTTCGGTGTTCGAAAACGGCTTGGTCATGAATCGGCTGACCCCTGCCTGCTCGGCCATTTCACGATCGCGGGATTGCCCGCGCGCGGTCAGCATCAAAACCGGCAACGCCTTCATATCATCATGTTCGCGCAGATCACGCAGCACATCCATCCCGCTTTTTCCCGGCAACATCACATCCAGAATCACTAGATTGGGCCGCGCGGACAGAATCACCTGCACCGCATCCGTTCCCTCGGCATGGGTTTCAACCTGCCACCCCTCGCGTGTCAGCAGAAACCGGATCGCCTCGGTGATGTTGGGCTCATCCTCGATCAACAGAACCTTGCGGCTCATATTTGCATATCCTCCCCATGACGGATTGCACGTCCGGCCACCCGTCCAGCCCAGATTAAGCGCTGTGTCACGAAACTGTCAAAACCCTTCGCTCAGGATCGATGGCTCGCGCCGCGCGCTGCATTCGCGTTTCGGGCATATCCGACAACTGGCTCCGGCTTGCGCCGCGTTTTCCGCAGGCTGCACCGTGTCTTCGACCGGCAGCACCAGCATGACCGAACGATAGACCGGCTCAGCCCCGAATTCCTTAGCTGGCTGAGGGGTTGCGATTGCAAAACACTCAAACTCAGCAGCGGTTCGACCAAGCTGAACGACCCGTTTCCGGATCGGGACCAAGGGCCGATTCAAGGCGGTGAACAAGGGCCAGAGCGGACAGGCCTCGCCATGGCGCGGCAGAGCAAACCCCGGCGCGGGTTTAAAAAACAGAACGCTGCCGGAGGCGTCGCAAATCACCAAGCCAGCCGGACGCGTCAGCGTGCCTTCAGGCAGAAAGGCCAACCGTCGCAGCACCGTAGCAAGGTCCACTGAAAACACCGTCGCCAACGCCAGAGGATCGGGGTTTGCTGCATCCAGCGCCGCACACACCTGATCCAGCGGCATAGCGCGCGCGTCGGCGGTATAAAGGTCCAGCAACCCCGAGGCCACAGTGTTGGCCGCAGCGGAATCGAGCCCATCCAGCGGCACTTCGGTCAATTGCCCACCGTCTTCGAGTTCCGGGAAATGATATCCTTGCTCGGCAAAAAACGCCTCGACCGCGTCCAGTGGGATACCGCGCAGATCGCGCTGCCCGTCACTGTCATCCAGATAGGTCACCAGCGCTTTGGAGCTTTCGGCCAGTCGTTCGGCATCCTGATGCAAGTTGCGATGGAACCGGTCGCGCCATTCCGGTTCGATCTCTCCCGGTTCAGCCAAGATTGCAGCTGTTGAGCGGATAGCGGCGGCGGTCGACAGCACCTCGTGCATTGAGGCCGCCAGATGCGGGTCATGGGTCAGTCGGTCGGAAAGAACTTCGACAGTGCGCTCCAGCGACACTACGCGGCGATGCATCTGCGCCAGAACACCCGACCAACCAGGAAAGCGGCCGGCGAATTCTTCCAGCCCGTCCACCTCGGCCTTTTGACCGACTGCATCCGCCGCGGCCTCGCGCAGAGCGGCGATGAGCGTCTCTTCGATCCCTTTTGTCAGCAGCGACGGCTCGACGGACAAAGCCGCCGCGATATCGACGAGCAGTTTGCCCCCAATGCGGCGGCGGTTGTGTTCGATCAGGTTCAGATACGATGCCGAAATCCCCACCTGCCGCGCCAGTTCCGCCTGTCGCAGCCCAGAGATTTGCCGTCTTTCGCGTATCCGGCTGCCGGTCAGCGTGTCGCGCATGGCGTTTATGTCCTTGGCTACTGCGGCTGGATTTGCAGATTAACTAAGTATTTATTATCTGTTGCTGACTAATTTTCAAAGAAGATTTACAACTTTGACAACAGCAACAGAAAGAAACCCGCCCTTTCCTGCCGCCCACCCTTCTCTTTCGACGCAATACCCGTCACCATAAGAACATGAGCGATCCCGCCTTTGAATACGCCCCCATCGGCCTTGTTGAGCTTGAAAACCGGATCATCCGACGGTGCAATCTGCAATTTGCGCGGACCTTTGGCGGGGATGAGGTTGACTATCGCAACATGCCCCTGCTGCATCTTTATCCTTCGGTCGCCGATTGGGAACGGATCGGCGCGCGTAGTCTGCAGGTGATGCGCGATACAGGCTATTACACAGACGAACGGGTGATGCGGCGACGCGACGGTGACCTGTTCTGGTGCCGCGCGCGGGGGCGTTCGCTGACGCCAGACGATCCGTTCCGGCACGGGATATGGAGCTTTTCGGACATCTCGGAAGAGCGCCCCTTGGTGCAATTAACAACCCGCGAACGCGAAGTGGCCATCCTGTCATGCCGGGGTTTGTCCGCGAAGGAAATTGGCGTTGAACTTGGGCTAAGTTACCGCACGATCGAGGCCTATCGCGCCCGCCTTTTGGAAAAATACGGAGCCCGCAAGCTACCAGAACTGGTCGCAAAATTGTCTGGAACGCCGCTGTAATCGCGACAGCCCTCGTAATTCGCGCAAAAACCCCCATTTGGCAGGCTTAGACGGCGCTTTTCATGGCCGTCTGCATGGCTTATAACCCTGCGTAATCAAACCAAGCCCGCAGCAAACAGACGGGCATAGGGGAACCTTCGAGGACACTCATGACAGATACCAAACACGAAGCGGATGTCGCGTTTATCAAGGCACTGGCCGAACTGCTGCGCGAGAATGACCTGACCGAATTGCAAGTCAAGCGCGAATATGGCGAGGAAGACAGCCTGAATGTCCGTGTCAGCCGCATGTCGCAGACCGTGGCCGCTCCGGTTCAGGTTGCGGTTCCTGCGGCTGCACCGGTTGCCGCACCTGCTGCCGCGCCGGCCGCTGCCGAAGCGCCCGCTGCCGTGGATGATCCCGCCAGCGATCCAGGCGCTGTGACCTCGCCCATGGTAGGCACGGTTTACATGCAACCGGAACCGGGCGCGCCTGCGTTTATCTCGGTCGGTGCATCGGTCTCGGAAGGTGACACGCTATTGATTGTCGAAGCCATGAAGACAATGAACCACATCCACGCACCCAAGTCGGGCACCATCAAACGCATTCTGGTCGGCGATGGTGATGCTGTGGAATTCGGCACGCCTCTGGTCATCGTTGAGTAAGGCGGGCCCATGTTCGACAAAATCCTGATTGCCAACCGAGGCGAGATCGCCCTGCGTGTGATCCGTGCTGCGCGCGAGATGGGGATCAAGACGGTTGCCGTGCACTCCACCGCCGACAGCGATGCGATGCATGTGCGCATGGCGGACGAATCGGTCTGCATCGGCCCCCCGCCCAGCCCGCAAAGCTATCTGTCCGTGCCCGCGATCATCTCGGCCTGTGAAATCACCGGCGCGCAGGCGATCCATCCCGGCTATGGCTTCCTGTCCGAGAATGCCGAGTTCGTGCAGATCGTCGAAGATCACGGCATTACCTTCATCGGACCCACCGCCGAACATATTCGTGTCATGGGTGACAAGATCACCGCCAAGGACACGATGAAGGAACTGGGTGTACCTTGCGTTCCCGGTTCGGACGGCGGTGTGCCAACGCTGGCCGACGCCAAGCGCATCGGCGAGGAATTCGGCTATCCCGTGATCATCAAGGCCACCGCCGGCGGCGGCGGTCGCGGCATGAAGGTGGCACAAAACGCCGATGAAATGGAAAGCGCCTTCATGACCGCACGCGCCGAGGGCAAGGCCGCCTTTGGCAATGACGAGGTCTATATCGAGAAATATCTGACCACCCCGCGCCATATCGAGATTCAGGTCTTCGGCGATGGCAAGGGAAAGGCAGTGCATTTGGGCGAACGCGACTGTTCGCTGCAGCGCCGCCACCAGAAGGTGTTCGAAGAAGCCCCCGGCCCCAGTATCACGCCGGAAGAACGCGCCAAGATCGGTAAGATCTGTGCCGATGCGGTCGCCAAGATCAACTATATCGGCGCAGGCACCATCGAGTTCCTCTATGAAAACGGCGAGTTCTACTTCATCGAGATGAACACGCGTCTACAGGTGGAACACCCCGTGACCGAAGGCATCTTCGGCGTCGATCTGGTGCGCGAACAAATCCGCGTCGCCGCTGGTGAGGACATGTCGTTCGGTCAGGACGATCTTGAGATCAATGGCCACGCCATCGAGGTTCGCATCAACGCGGAAAAACTGCCGAACTTCTCGCCCTGCCCGGGCAAGATTACGGCCTATCACGCGCCAGGTGGTCTGGGCGTGCGGATGGATTCCGCGCTCTATGACGGCTATTCGATCCCGCCGTATTACGACTCGTTGATCGCCAAACTGATTGTTCAGGGCCGTGACCGGGCTGAAGCTTTGGCCCGTCTGGAACGTGCTTTGGGCGAGTTGATCGTCGACGGTATCGACACCACCGTGCCGCTGTTCCACGCCCTGCTGCAGGAACCTGACCTGCACAGCGGCGAGTACAACATCCACTGGCTGGAGCACTGGCTTGCGGAGAACATGGCCTAATCTGACCAAAGGGCCGAAGGATAACCCCCCTTCGGCCCCGAGGCACCCGGCATGAGCCTTTCCCCTGAACTTCTGCTCCATGGCTATTCCATCGGCATTTTTCCGATGGCCGAGCATCGCGACGACCCCGAGTTGTTCTGGGTCGACCCGAAGTTTCGCGGCGTGTTCCCCCTGGATGGGTTCCACATCTCCCGCAGCCTAGCGCGGCGTATCCGGACCTGTGGGTTTTCGGTAAGCATCAATCGCGATTTTGCGGGCGTCGTGGATGGCTGCGCCGACCGATCGGATACCTGGATCAATCCCGAACTGCGCCGTCTGTATCAGGAACTACACCGGACCGGCCGCGCGCATTCCCTCGAAGTCTGGGACGGCGCTTCACTGATTGGCGGCGTTTACGGCGTAGTCCTCGGCGCGGCCTTTTTTGGCGAAAGCATGTTCTCGCGTCGCACGGACGCATCGAAGATTGCACTTGCCTATCTGGTGGATCGACTGCGCCAAACCGGGTTCACACTGTTCGATACGCAGTTTCTGACGGCGCATCTGGCCTCGTTAGGCGCGATCGAGATCCCGCGTGCGGTTTATCATAGCGAATTGAAACAAGCGCTTGACCTGAAAGCAGATTTCACCGCTGATCTGCAGCAGACCCCTCAGGGTGTGATACAACGTATCACCCAGACATCGTAGCGGGCGTGATCCAACGCGTTCAGCGCGGGTGAGGTCGCAATCATCCAGCCATCAAACAGCTGCTGCGCCTTACCCTGTTCCCAGATGGTCAGATAGGCAAAGGCGTCACCTGTCGGGTTTTCGGCTGGATAGCGACAATCACCCAGCGCGACATCCAGACCAAAGACCGACGTGGTCTCGCCGTTCTGCATTTCGATGTCCACCGTCTGCCCGCTGACCTTGTCCAACCCGCGCAACATTGCGCCGGGGCCGGATTCGACCTTTTGCTGCGCAGCAGCTCCGGTTGCGGTGACCATCAGAGCCACCAGTGCAGCGCGGATCATTCGCTTCCGTCCCCGGCCACGAATTTGACCAGCAACGAGATCAGGCTGACCGCGCCTTGCGTATCGGTAATCTCATCACCCGCCTCAAAATAGAACGGGGAACCGCCCGGCATAACCTCAACAAAGTTGCCACCCAGCAAGCCTTCGGAAGAAATCACAGCGGCGCTATCGTCTGGAATAAGAATACCATCTGCCACGGAAAATCGGGTGTCCGCGCGGTACGTATCAGAGTTTAGCGTAACGCCGGTCACCGTCCCAATCTTGACCCCGGCAAGGCGTACATCCGTGCCAACGCCCACACCTTCGAGCGAGCGGAAAGACGCGCCCAGCTCGTATCCTGCGCCGGATTGAGACAGGCCTGTGGATTGGCTGGCGTAGACACCGAACGCAATGGCGCAGGCCAGCACGGCACCGCCGACGATAACTTCGGTCTTCGTATGATTAGACATCTGGCCTCGCTTATTCCGGGCTCCACGCCTCGTAATCGCTACGTTCAACCGGATCGGCACGACGCAGAGAACCGGCAGGTGCATAGGCCAGCGCGGTGCCGGTCAGATTCTCCTGATGCGGTTTTTCCCAGGACTTGTGCGCCAGAGGTTTATCGGTTGGCGGTTCATCCCATGTGCGGTGCAGCCAGCCATGCCAATCGGGATCGATCCGGCTGGCCTCGGCTTCGCCATTGAAAATCACCCAGCGCTTGCTGTCGTCGGCATTGCGATAGAACACGTTGCCCTCGTCGTCCTCACCGACCTTGATCCCCTTGCGCGCAGTGTAGAATTGCGTGTTCAGGGTGGCCCCGTTCCACCAGGTCACGGCCCGCAAAAGACTGTTCAGGATTCCCATCGGCTGCCTCCGGCATTTCTGTCCCCGAAGATATGGACCAAAGGCACGCTAAGGTCCAGTACTGCCAGCGCTACCTGCGTCATTCCGGCAGGATAGCGGTGACTTCAATTTCAATCCGGTATTTCGGATCGATCAATCCGCATTCGATCATCGTCGCCGCAGGAGGGTTCGCGCCAAAGGTTTCGGCCAGAATGGGCCAGCAAGGTTCAAATTCGGTTCGATCCGGCAGCATATAAGTGATGCGCACGACATCAGAGAATGAAGCACCCGCCTCGGCCAGCGCGTTTTCGATGATAGACAGCGCCGAGCGGCATTGCTCCACGACCGTTTCACCTTGCCCAACAGTTCCCGCGATATGAACCCAGCCACCCGCGACAACCGCGCGGCAATAGCCAACCTTGGCTTCAAACTCACCACCCGAAGAGATACGTCTTACTGTCATCGTGTCCTCAAACGAAAACGGCGCGGGCATTGCCGCGCCGTGTGTGCATCAATCTATGCGGTTCAACCCGCCGAAGCCGATTCCGCCGCGTCTGCGTAGATGATCAAAGGCTGAGAATCCGACGTCACAGCCTCTTCGTTGACCACAACTTCGGTCACGTTCTTCATGCCCGGCAGTTCGAACATTGTATCCAGCAGGATGTCTTCCAGGATAGAACGCAGACCACGTGCACCGGTTTTACGCTCGATCGCTTTCTTGGCGATCGCCTTCAGCGCATCATCGGTAAAGGCCAGTTCCGCATCTTCCAACTCAAACAACCGCTGGTATTGCTTGACCAGAGCGTTCTTCGGGCTGGTCAGGATGGTGACCAAAGCGTCTTCGTCCAGATCTTCCAGCGTCGCCAGAACCGGCAGTCGGCCGACGAATTCGGGGATCAGGCCAAATTTCAGCAGGTCTTCGGGTTCCAGATCCTTGAAGATCTCGCCCACGCCGCGCTCGTCATTGTCACGCACGTCGGCACCAAAGCCCATGGCCGAGCCTTTGCCACGCTGTGCAATGATCTTGTCTAGTCCGGCGAATGCGCCACCACAGATGAACAGGATGTTGGTGGTATCCACCTGCAGGAATTCCTGCTGCGGATGTTTGCGCCCACCCTGCGGAGGAACGCTGGCCACGGTGCCTTCCATCAGTTTCAGCAGGGCCTGCTGAACGCCCTCGCCCGATACGTCGCGGGTGATCGAAGGGTTTTCAGACTTGCGGGTGATCTTATCGACCTCGTCAATATAGACGATGCCGCGCTGTGCGCGTTCGACATTGTACTCGCTGGCCTGCAGCAGTTTGAGGATGATGTTTTCAACATCTTCACCCACATAACCGGCTTCGGTAAGCGTGGTTGCGTCCGCCATCGTAAACGGCACGTCAAGAATCCGCGCCAGCGTTTGCGCCAGCAGGGTTTTGCCGCAGCCGGTGGGGCCAATCAGCAAGATGTTGGATTTTGCCAGTTCTATATCGCTGCCCGCTTTCTGGGCATGATTGAGACGCTTGTAGTGGTTGTGTACCGCAACCGACAGCACCCGCTTGGCGGTGGCCTGACCGATCACATAGTCATCCAGCACTTCGCAGATATCCTTGGGTGTTGGCACACCGTCCGAGGATTTCAGACCGCTGGCCTTGGTTTCCTCGCGAATGATATCCATGCACAGCTCGACACACTCATCGCAGATGAACACGGTCGGGCCTGCGATCAGCTTACGCACCTCATGCTGGCTTTTGCCGCAAAAGCTGCAATAGAGCGTGTTCTTGCCGTCACCGCCTGAATTCGTCGCCATGCTTTACCCCTCGGGCTCCGTCTCAGCGGCCCCTCTCAAGGACCGCGCTTGCCGTATATGCCTGCAGCTTAGGCCAGCGTTCTGGCAGCTACAATCTCAAAATCATCCCTCACGCCGGACGCGCGCGGATTTGAACCTAGGCCTCTTCACCATCCATCTTGGCGCGGTTCTCGACGATCTCGTCGATATGGCCCCAATCCTTGGCCTCTTCCGGGCTCATGAAATTGTCACGATCCAGCGCCTTTTCAACCGCCTTTTTGGTCTGCCCGGTATGGCGCACATAGATGTCATACAGGCGATCTTTCAGCTTTTGCGTCTCGGCCGCGTGGATCATGATGTCGCTCGCCTGGCCCTGATAACCGCCGCTGGGCTGGTGCACCATGATCCGGCTGTTAGGCAGCGAAAAGCGCATTCCCTTCTCGCCCCCGGCCAGCAGAACCGAACCCATCGACGCCGCCTGACCGATCACCAATGTGGAACATTTCGGCTTGATATACTGCATTGTGTCGTAAATCGACAAACCACTGGTGACCACGCCACCGGGAGAGTTGATGTAGATCGAGATTTCCTTGTTCGGATTTTCCGCCTCAAGGTGCAGCAGCTGAGCGACCACCAAATGGCTCATACCGTCATGGATGGGGCCGTTGATGAAAATGATCCGCTCTTTCAGAAGGCGCGAGAAGATGTCGTATGCGCGCTCGCCCCGGCTGGTCTGCTCGACGACCATGGGGACGAGTGTGTTCATATATGTATCAACTGGATCGAACATTCGGAACCTGCCTGTTTTGCGATGGATCGGGACATTACCCGAAGAGTAGTTACCCGAGTCTTAGTGCCGCCACAGGGGGGCTGCAAGGGGGGCCGAACGTTCCCACGAATTCCGTCTACCTGCACGACCCGAATGCACACGCCGCTACAGGTCGGTTGACGGATTGCGCGGAAACGTGCTGGTTACATCACGCTATTTTGATCCATGCATATGGAAATACATGCCTGGAAATTGTACCAAGAGTTCTCGCTGCGGATGCGGCGCCGGTCAGGCGTCGGGATTCGGCGGCACTAACGAGGGAATACGATCATGGCTTTTCCGCAAATGACCGAGGATATGTCACCCGGCGACCTTGACCGGATGGTTGAAAACGCAACGCGCGCGTCGAACTTTCTGAAAGCCATAAGCCACGAAGGGCGTTTGATGATCCTGTGTCACCTCGTCTCGGGCGAGAAATCCGTTACTGAACTGGAACAATTGCTATCGGCCCGCCAAGCCGCCGTTTCTCAGCAACTGTCGCGGCTCAGACTTGAGGGGCTGGTTGTTCCTCGTCGCGAAGGCAAGGCGATATACTACCGGCTGGCAGATGATCGACCAGCCCGAATACTGGAAGTGGTGTACGAACTGTTTTGCGCTCAGGATGCGACCTGAGTCTAGTTTTTAGCCCTTCGAAATCGGCCATGCAAAACCTGTAGCTATGGCCCGGGAAAGCTGCTAGTCAATTCGAAACAAGCACTTATGGAGCAACCGATGATCCGCGCAATTCTGATTGGCCTGGCCCTGTTCACCTTGACCGCATGCGAAACCGCAAAGGGCGCTGGTAAAGATATCGAAAACGCCGGAGATGCCATCCAGAACGCGGCCGAGGACGTTCAGGAAAACATCTGATCGTGACGGGATGTTGCGTTCAGGCAACGCTTACCCGCAATATGTAGTTGCCACACCGACCCAACCCGAGTAGTGTGCCGGTACAGGTGCATAGACGCGGCATTGCATTTCTGACACTTTGACGGGGTTCTTTTGCGCAAGCGAAAGAACCCCGTTCTGGTCCGGAGGGTGGTGCGTGGTAGCCTGTATGAACCTTGGGTTCTCAAAAAGGAAAAGGCGTCAGGTGCTCAGACGCGGTCTTTGCATGCATCCTTGCGGACACTCCTGACGCCTTGCCGGTCCGTTCCGCCCGAGGGGCTTCCCGGTCCAGTTGCCTCGGCCCCCGAAGGGACTTTGGCCACTGCCACACGCGCTATGTCGCGTCGCAGTCCGCGCGGACCTTCTGAGAGGCTGAGCATCTAACCCGAACCGAAGCCCAGACCACTTGCTCTACCACCGGTAAGCCATTGCAACTAAAAACAAATCCTAAAATCCGCCTTCGTTGCTGTGGCCCCCTTAGCCCTTGCGTCCCGCCCCTGTTCCGAAGATCAGAAGCAGTAACCAGACTGTTACATCAGCGTCATGATCCGGCAAGAAAATAGCACTGCAGCATAAAAATTAAACGGGGATAAGCTGTTGATATCCGCCGGGAGAGCCATGTGGATAACCCGAGAATTCGCGTCATCGCGCAGGCTTGGGGATGGAAAAAGTCAAATATGGATCGCCGGCCAGAATTCGCTTGGTTTCTGCACCTGCGAAGGTCCCGTGCGCTGAATTAGGGGGGTATTGTCCGAGTTGTACAACACTCAAGCCCCCAATCTTTCGAATCGTACAACCGGAGATTCGCCTATGCGCCTGACCATTTCTCAAGCCCGCGCCCGTTTGGGCGAACTGGCCACCTTGTCGCAGGACCCCCGACAAGTGATCGTGCTGACCCGTTATTGCAAACCGATCGCCGCACTGGTGTCGATGAACGAGGCGCAGCGGATTTGGGAGTTAATGGATGATGACACCATCGGACGCAAACACCCGCTCAGCGGGCTGCGCGGGTGGTGGTCGAAGGGGCGTGGAATCCCGGGAATGGAACCTGGGCCGGACGGTTCTTACCTCACCGCGCGCGACGCCGCGCTGAAGGTCCGCGAGATCCAGATGACCCGTGCCGAGGAACGCCGCATTCTCAAACGCGGGGGTCTGGACCCTGTCGCGAGCGGCGAGATCGCCGCCCGGCCCGTCGCCTCCCTGTGGAGACTGTTGTTTATGAGAAGCGCTCCGACCTGAACGGGGTACCTACTACTCCTGCCGCAGTCACAAATCTCAGCGGCATTAACCCCCTTTAACATCCGATCGGGCCGGAAACGCTTCAGTTCACCTGACGTTCCAGAACTGTGCTGTAGGTCGTTCCGTTCCGCAGGCTACGGAAATCGGCAAAGATCTTGCCGTCCTCGTACCGCGCATCGATCAACGCATTGGCGCCAATCACCAGCGGGGATGTTTCAACGATGCCGATCGCGCCAGACCCATCGAGGCTGATGGTTCCGGTGGCTTCGTATTCGTTCCATTCAGTATCACCCTCGCGGCGCCACTTGCTGGGGCCCCAGAAGACATTGTCTTCCTGCATCTGGACGTCGAGCATCCATTCGGCCTGATTAAAGCGGGGCTGATCCCCCTTGTAATAATGGCTGGGCTGCACGGTCGTATAACTTCCCAACCACGTGCCGCGCAGATCCGGTGTGGTATCGGCCAGTGCTGCGGTTCCGAGGGCGAGGGACGTGGCCAGAGCGGCGGCTCCGGCAGTCATGTATCTGGTCATGGGGATCTCCTCCTGAAAGCGACCCTTTGGAGTTCAAAAGCGAACATCCTTGCTGTGGCATACAGATTGGGCGGAGGTGCGCCGGTTACAACTCACCTAAGGGAAACTTCATGAACCGGTAATGTTTGCGTCAGGCCCAGGCCAGCGCAGTGCCGAGGATGACCAGACCGATACCTGCCGCCTCGCGATACGAGAAGTTCTCGCCGAACAGAAAGAATGAGGCGATGGCGATCAGAACCACTTCGGCCCCAAGAATGCCGGTATAGATGATGCCCAGCCGTTCCTCGCGCAGAGCGGCGAGTTCGAGCGTGGCCCCGGCCAGCAGGGTCGCGACGATCAGTAGACCAAGACCCACGCCGGGGAGTTTCCACCAGAACTTCATCGCGATCATGGCAACGGAATAAAGGCCTGCTGATCCAAAAGCGATAAGGGGAACAAGCGATGTAGACATAAGGGCCTCCTGCAAAGGTTGCCGTTGGGTCAACTGTAGCAGATGGGCTGATTTAGGGCTGTGAGGTGGGTCACAGTTTCAGGTTCCATTCTCGCTTTTCTTCTAGTGTTTTTTTGCCCCCGAACTTGCAGTGATGGGTCGACCTGTTCAAAATTCAATTATTCATATGCGACTGGGGAGGGGTGCAATGACAACACTTTGCGAAATAGGTCAAACCGGAGTGCGAATCCCACGAATTGGCTTTGGATCAACCGGTATAGGCAACATTCCACAGATTTACGGTTACGAAGTTGATGAGAATAGGGCGCGCGAGACCATACGTGCCATACTTGCCCGGCCCGACGGTTTTATCGACACCGCCCGAGGCTATGCGTTGGGGCGTAGCGAGGAGCGCATCGGGAGTGTCATCCGTGAACTCGGTGGCTGGCCGAAAGGCCGCGTTCTGTCCACAAAAGTAGACCGTGACATGGAAACGAATGTTTTCGACGCCGCCCAAGCGCGGCGGTCCTTTGAACAAAGCCTCAAGGCTCTTGAGGTAGATCGCGTGGACATCCTTCATCTGCACGACCCGGAATACGCTGGTGACGTAACTGAGATTACCCGCAGCGGAGGTGCGCTGGACGAATTATTCAAAATTAAAGAGGAAGGATTGGCAACTGCAGTTGGTCTGGCGGGCGGGCAGTTGGATGTGTTGATGCCAATGCTGCGCGAACGGGATTTCGACGTGGTGATGACTCACAACCGGCACACGCTTGTAAACATGAATGCGGCGCCGCTGATCGAACTGGCCAACTCGAAGGACGTTACGGTATTGAATGCAGCGCCTTACGCCGGCGGAATCTTGGCCAGAGGTAGCGCAATCCATCATTTCTACGTCTATCGGCCAGCAACAGAAGAAACGCTCGCACCTGTGCGCGCGGTTGAGGAAATCTGTGCCCGCTTTGACGTGCCCTTAGGCGCCTTAGCGCTGCAATTCTCGATGCGGGACGCAAAAATTGCGTCAACGGTGTGTGGAGTGACTTGGCCACAGCATGTGAGACAAACACTCGAATGGGCGGATTGGGATATCCCAAGAGCGGTTTGGAGTGAACTCGCGGAACTTGGTCAGAGTGACGCTGATCCTGAGGCCGTATAGAACCGATCAACGGAGAGGAAGGACAGCCTTAGCTGTCCATCTTCAACGCTGAAATAAACGCCTCCTGCGGGATATCCACCTTCCCGAACTGACGCATCTTTTTCTTACCCGCCTTCTGCTTGTCCAGCAGTTTGCGTTTCCGCGTGGCGTCGCCTCCGTAGCATTTGGCGGTCACGTCCTTGCGCAAGGCCGAGAGGGTCTCGCGGGCGATGACCTTGCCTCCGATGGCGGCCTGGATCGGGATTTTGAACATGTGGCGCGGGATCAGGTCCTTGAGCTTTTCGCACATTGCACGGCCCCGCATCTCGGCCCGGTCGCGGTGAACCATGGTCGACAGCGCGTCGACCGGTTCGTCATTCACCAGCACCGACATCTTGACCAGATTGTCCTCGGTGTAGCCGGTCATCTGGTAGTCGAACGAAGCATAGCCCTTGGTCACCGATTTCAGGCGGTCGTAGAAGTCAAAGACAACCTCGTTCAGCGGCAGGTCATAGACGACCATGGCGCGGGTGCCCGCATATGTCAGGTCCAGCTGGATGCCACGGCGGTCTTGGCAGAGTTTCAGCACGTCGCCGAGGTATTCATCCGGCACCAGAATGGTCGCCTTGATGCGCGGTTCCTCGATATGGTCGACCTTCGACGGGTCGGGCATGTCGGCGGGGTTGTGCAGCTCGATCATCTCGCCGTCTTTCATGTAGACGTGATAGATCACCGAGGGAGCCGTCGTGATGAGCTCGATATCGTATTCGCGTTCGATCCGGTCGCGGATGACCTCTAGGTGCAGCAGGCCGAGGAAACCGCAGCGGAAGCCAAAGCCCAATGCCGCCGAGGTTTCCATTTCAAAGCTGAAGCTGGCGTCGTTCAGGGCCAGTTTGTCGATCGCATCGCGCAGGTCTTCGAATTCGGAACTGTCGACGGGGAAGAGGCCGCAGAACACCACCGGCTGCGCGGGTTTGAATCCCGTCAGGGCCTCTTCGGTGCCGTTGCGGTCATTGGTGATGGTGTCGCCGACGCGGGTGTCGCGGACCTGTTTGATCGAGGCGGTCAGGAAGCCGATCTCACCGGGGCCCAGCGAATCCACCATCTCCATCTCAGGCCGGAAGACGCCGACGCGGTCGACATGGTGCAGGGTGTTGTTCGACAAGAACTTCACCCGCATCCCCTTTTTCAGCGTGCCGTCCATGATGCGGACCAGAACGATGACGCCGAGATAGGCGTCGTACCAGGAATCCACCAGCATCGCCTTGAGCGGCGCGTCCAGATTGCCCTGTGGCGCGGGCAGTTGCTGCACGATGGCTTCGAGCGTTTCGTGGATGCCCTGCCCCGTCTTGGCGGAGACCTGAATGGCGTCGGTGGCGTCGATGCCGATCACATCCTCAATCTGCTCCGCGACGCGGTCACAATCGGACGCTGGTAGGTCGATCTTGTTGAGCACCGGCACGATCTCATGATCGGCGTCGATGGCCTGATAGACATTCGCCAGCGTCTGCGCCTCAACCCCTTGGGTCGAGTCCACGACCAGCAGCGAGCCCTCGACCGCACGCATGGACCGGCTGACCTCATAGGCAAAGTCCACGTGGCCGGGCGTGTCGATCAGGTTCAGCACATAAGCCTCGCCATTGTCGGCGGTATAGTCGATGCGAACCGTGTTGGCCTTGATGGTGATGCCGCGTTCACGCTCGATATCCATGCTGTCGAGCAGCTGTTCCTTCATGTCGCGATCCTTGACCGTTCCGGTCTCTTGGATGAGCCGGTCAGCAAGGGTGGATTTGCCATGGTCGATATGCGCGACGATGGAGAAATTGCGGATATGAGCGAGGTCTGTCATGGATTGGGGATATGCGTCGGAAACGGGCTGCGGTCAATGGCTGCTAAGCAACAACAAGAGTCAAAAAACCTCTTATGCGAAAGCGCCACAGAGAGTTTCTAGCGAGTACTACAAGCACGTGGGTTCAAGCCGATTGTGCACGGCCCCAGCGTTGCGCCAATTGCTAGTCACCCGTGGCCCTCGGTAATTTGCAGTTGCTTCATTTCGCGCAGGAACCAGGCATCCGGAACCTCGTTGCTTGGAACGCGAGCCCGACTCAGATCAAGGGTCGAACGTGCCAGATCCCCATTCACGCGATCACTGGCCCAATACGTCTCGTTAGGAATTACGCTTTCGAGAGGGCTGCGCGGTGAAAATGGTGCGGTAGACAACATGCCAGCAGTTAAGGTGCACTGTTTCAAAGAGCTGGCGCACTTGTCTTCACAGAATCGTCTCATGGGTGTCCAGGCACGCACGTCCTTTGTCATTTCAAGGACTTTCTCCAGCATTTCTGGATCTTCCTTTGCCTGAGAAACTGAATACCTGATCCAGGCCAATTCAGAGGCAAGGAAGCGGTCGTCTCCAGACAACTCACCAGTTACACTTGCCGAACCCGCGTATCTGTTATCCAAACCTTGCGAGGCTTGGTACAGGGCCCAGCCCAAGAGAATATCGGCTTCTCTGGGCAACTTGTTATCCAACCCCTGCAATACGAAAATCAGTTCTTCCGCTTCTCCATTCAACAACATAGATTGCGCTGCAATCATCGCCGTTTGTGGCTCTCCCAACTCGACCAACGCAGCGATTGCAGGAGCTTTTTCACCGATCCTCGACACTTGTAGAAGTGCTAATGCCAACGGTTCTGAAAGCTGAGCTTCTGTCAGCCAAGACTTACCAGACAAGCCACCAGGTTTCCTCAGCAGAGCAATACGCTCCTTTCGATCCAGTTCGGATGTTACATGCGCATGAAAACTACTCCGGTTTGCAATGCTTGCCAGAAGGATTTGAGCTGCTGTGTTACCCTGTTGCGCCTGCTCAGACAGCTCGCGCAATGCAGCCAAATCATCACCGTTCAGCCATGCCTGAACCGCCTCTTTGAATTCCGGCGCATCTTCGCCTTGCAAAGAATGCGTAGCCGACAAAGCCACAATCGGAGACAAAAAAAGTAACACCGAAATAAATAACGATTTGATAGAAATCATCGTCTTACCTGTTCAATTGACTGCTCGTAATCACTTCCGATGTATCTCGGTGCGTGGTTTCTGTCCTCGTCAAATCAACACCGTTTGATCTGACTGTCAAAACAATTGATCCCGAATCCAGTTTGATTCATACTCCGCCGCAGACCGAGAGGGGCATAAGACCCGTCCGGGCAGGCAAAAAACGAGGCTCGAGTATGAAACAGTTCCTCTTAATCGCATTTTGTGCGGCATCGCTGACGTCGGTGGCCCACACAGTGGACGCGGCGCAGATCAAGCGGGCGTGTCTGGCATCAGACCGTGAAGCGGCGACGCGGGCGCGGTGCCGGTGTATTCAGCGCGTGGCGGATCAGGCGCTGACGCGTAGTGATCAGAAGACCGTCGCCAAGTGGTTCACCAACCCGCATCAGGCGCAGGAGTTGAAGATGTCGCAGACCGCGCGCGATGATGCGCTGTGGGATCGGTATCAGAACTTTGGCCAGATGGCGCAAGCGATCTGCAACTGAGCCCTGTCAATCCTTGACCTGATGCCCGCTGCGCCTCAGAAATGGCGCAGCGAAAGGTATGTGCGATGGTGATGAAAGGGCTGACCCTGCGGGGCCTTGAAGTGTTCGAGGCGCTGGCGCGGACCGGATCGGTGGCGCAGGCGGCCGAGATCACGGGGCTCAGCCAGCCCTCGGTTTCCCAGCAGTTGCGCAATCTGGAAAAGGCTTTGGGCACCGATCTGGTGGATCACGGGCGGCGACCGATGCGACTGACGCAGGCCGGCCGCAGTTTCCTGGCGCGGGCCGAGGCAGTGCTGGCCGAGTTGCAGATGGCGCAAGGCGAACTGGCAGTGATGGATCTGGGGCATCTGACCACCCTGTCCATCGGCTTGATCGACGATTTCGACAACGACCTGACGCCGCGATTGGCGACGTTGCTGGCCGACAGTCTGACCCGGTCGAAATTCAAGCTGATCACGCTGCCCAGTCTGGACCTGTTTGCCGAGCTGGAGGCGCAGCGCCTGCACATGGCGGTCTCGGCCCATTCTGGCGAGGTGCTGGAGGGCGTGGTCGAATATCCGCTGGTGCAGGATCCGTTCATTCTGGTCGCGCCTAAGGGCGTTGCGCAACCAGTGCAGGATCTGCCCTTTCTGCGCTATGCCCGCGAGCAGTTGATCAGCCGTCAGATCGAAAGCCATCTGGCCCGGCAGCAGCTGGAGTTCGAGGAACGGTTCGAAATCGGCTCACACCTCGCGCTGATGGCGATGGTTGCGCGCGGCCTTGGCTGGGCGATTACCACGCCGCTGGGCTATATGCGCGCCGCCCGCTTCCACGACGGGATGGAGGCGCACCCTGCCCCGTTCGGTGAGTTCGCACGCACCATTTCCTTGTTTACACGGACCGACTGGTCCGATCAGGTACCGCAGGAAGTGGCCGACATGATCCGACGCCTGATGCGCAGCCAGATCGTTGATCCAGCGATTGCGCAACTGCCGTGGTTAGGTGGTCAGTTGAAGGTGGTGGGGTGAACCGGAAAGTGAGCATCCAGGCTCTTTGGTTTGAGCCATGCGTGATCCGTCCTGCAAACCAAAAGACGTTTAATGAGCGTTAGTATGTCCGGAATAAAGGCTGTTCTCACCTGCTGAATTCAGCTTCTACTAACGCCTCGTAGGCGTCCAGTTCAGCCTCTTTGACAACGTCGCGATCAGCCAGCACTTCCAAAGCCATAAGTGCGACATCGGGGCTTTGAAACGCTGCGTCCGCCAGGATCGCAAGATGTTTCAAGCTTTCTGTCGGTATGTCATCAAGTGCGAAGAACCTTTTCAGGAACACGGCGTCGCCATCAATGGCCTGATTGCGCATAGCGCGCATCTTCAGGCGGGACGAGGCACGGGTCTTAACCGCCATCGATTTTAGAAAAAGAAACTTGTGGAAATGAAATCCCTGCGCAGACAACTCGCTCATTTGTGAGTCAAGCAGAGGCTGACCTTTGTAAAGCGGCACCATGGCGATTTCGGATATCACAGCAACCGCATTCTTGAGTTTTTCGCGCGCATTCCTGAATACGTCCAATTCTCCGCCCTGCACGTCAATCTTCAGCAGATCGAACTCTGGCAGCTCTTTCAGGTCGTCCAGCCGATGGGTGGTTATTGGTACAACTTCTTCGACCCGCATTTGCCTGGGCCACCTTCCCATAACTCTGATGAAGTCGGGGTTGGGCTCGAATAGCGAAGTGAAGCCACTTCCCTTGCAAACATGAAGGCGCTCACTTCCTCCTCTGCCGATCGCATAAGGAAGATAGGTTTCATTTTCTCCTCCCTCTTCAGAGAGCCGTGCAAATGCATCTTGCTGTGGTTCGAAACCCCAGACATCGCATATGCGGTTCTTCAGGAGGGTTGAATATGGGGTAGCGCCAAGAGGATTGGCACCCACATCCACCACTCGCGTCAGTCTTTCCGGTGACAGAACTTCGTGCAGGAACAGCGCGCGCTCGTCGTTCATTTTTTGTGACTACCCTTCGGGGTATTCAGCTGGTTAAACGTGCCTGTGATCATATGTCTAACTCATTTGGATTAACTGGCTGCAGTCTCACTTGGAGCTTGGAGTTTTATGTGTGCTGATGACAGCCTCGTGCGTGTATCAGGAGTTTGTATCATTCCATCAAATGACCATTGGGGATCGGACTACTATTCCATGCACTTAATGCGACTATCTGCATAGGCACAAGGGTTTGCGCTAAGAGGGCGGATGATTTGACCCCTGTCGCTGATTGCGATGCAGCCTGCGGAGGCCGAATAAACGTTGGTTTTGGGCTCAAACATGCTGTCGCTCTGGATTGATTGAATACGCAAGGCAAAACTACCACTGAGCCCGTACATGCGCATCCAGCCCCGCCACGGCCTGTTCGATCAGGTCCAGAACGCCGTCGAAATCCCGGGTGTAGTACGGGTCAGGCACATGGTCGGCACCGATATGGGGGGCGAAATCGGTCAACAGGCGGACCGGGGTGTCGTTGCCGTCCGGGCGCAAATCTTCGATGTTCGCGATGTTTTCTGCGTCCATTCCGATGATCAGGTCGAAGTGGTTGAAATCCTCGGCCACGAACTGGCGCGCGCGTAGGTCGCTGAGGTCGATATCACGCGCGCGGGCGGCCTTTTGCATTGGGCCGTAGGGCGGGTCTCCGATATGCCAGCCCGAGGTTCCGGCGCTGTCGGTCTGGTGCTGCGGGGCGCGGGCGCGAAAAGCACCCTCGGCGGCGGGGGACCGGCAGATATTGCCCAGGCAGACGAAAAGGATACGGTGTGACATAAGAGAGGTTTAGCGCGTGGGGCGGGTATGGAAAAGATCGTCATTCTAACCGGGGCCGGGATTTCCGCCGAAAGCGGGTTGGGCACGTTCCGCGATAAGGGGGGCCTGTGGGCGCAGCACCGGATCGAGGATGTGGCCACGCCCGAGGGCTTTGCCCGCAATCCGTCGCTGGTGCATCAGTTTTACAATGCCCGCCGAGTACAGGCCGCCAAGGCGCAGCCCAACGCGGCGCATCAGGCGCTGGCCCGGTTGCAGCAGGGCTGGCCTGGAGAGGTGATCCTTGTCACCCAGAATGTCGACAGCCTGCACGAGGCAGGAGGGGCCACGCATGTGATCCATATGCATGGCACCTTGGCTGGGGCTTTGTGTGCGGCGTGCGGATATCGTTGGGCTTCGCCACCCGAAATGGATGTGGGTGAGCCCTGCCCGTCCTGTCACCAGACCTCGGCCCGGCCCGACGTGGTATGGTTCGGCGAGATGCCATATTTCATGGATGAGATCTACGACCATCTGATGGAAGCATCGCTGTTCGCCTCGATCGGCACCTCGGGGCAGGTTTATCCGGCGGCAGGGTTTGTACAAGAGGCGCGGGCCGTGGGCGCGCGGACGATCGAATTGAACCTTGAGCCATCCGCCGGAATATTTGATGAAACCCGGCTGGGGCCAGCCTCAGAGGCAGTACCGCGCTGGGTCGATGAGCTGTTGGCGCGAGGCAGCACGCGATAGGGGCAGACAGCGGCGCGTCTTCCCGTCTATGGTGCAGAAAACGCAAACCCGAGTGAGTGACATGACCGATCTACCGCCCAAAGACGGAGAAATCCTTGACGACAGCAGTATCGACGCGCGCGATACGTTAAGTACCAATCTGGCCAGCCTGTGGTGGACCTTTCTGCTGCGTGGAATTCTCGCGGGTCTGATCGGGATTGCAGCGCTGTTCTGGCCGACCAGCAGCATCTCATTATTGCTGCGATTGGTAGGGGCGCTGCTGATTCTGGATGGCGCGCTGACCTGGCTGGGTTTTGGGCGGCGTGGGCTGATCGGAGGCGTCGGTATCGGTGCCGCGCTGGTCGGTTTGGTGTTGCTGATCTGGCCACAGGGCGTGGCCTGGCTGGCGTTCACCCTCATGGGGGCGATGGCGCTGTTCGTTGCGATCGGCTCGTTCATGGCGCTGCCGCAAATGCATCCACAAGACCCCGAGCGCGCAACGGTGCGTAATTCAGGTATCTTCGCACTCATCGTCGGGCTGGTGCTGATCTTCTGGCCCGGCAGCGGCATGGTGGCGTTGGGCTGGGCAATTGCCTTCTTCGCGCTGACCTCGGCGGTGGTGATGTTCTTTCTGGCGGCACGGTTCAAAAAAGCGGGCGATCGATTGGAGATGAAAACCGTCAACAGATGACGCAACAGGCCGGGCATTGCCCGGCCTGACGTATGGATGATGGCTGTACCACAGCCTGAAGACAGGCGTTAGTTCGAATGGCCGCCTTTGTCCTGGCGCTCAAGATCGACCGGGATCTCGACCGCGACCTCTCCGGCGTTTTCGAAGATCAGTGTGACGGGAACGCTCCCTCCCTGTTCGAAGGGCGCTGTCAGGCCCATGAACATGACGTGATCACCGCCGCGTTTCAGCATGTGGGTTTCGCCCGCCGGAATGGCGAAGCCTTCCTTCACATGCACCATCTTGGCGACACCGTTTTCGTCAACCTTATGAGTGTGCAGTTCCACACGGGCAGCCGCATCCGAGGTCACGCCGATCAGGCGGTCATCGGTATCGCCTTGATTCTGGATAATCATGAAGGCGGCACCCGCCTTCGCGGTTTTGCCCGAAGACCGTGCATAAGGGTCTTCGACCGAGATGGTATCGGCAGCCAGCGCCGCACCGGTCAGCGAAAAGGTAGTCAGGACTGCAAGCAGGCTGGATTTGAGGGTCATTGTGCCTCTCCTTGGTAACTGTCTGATAGAATTTGGAAACTGGAATCAGGCAGAAACCGGCGGGGCACGAGCTGGGTGTCGCGGCAGCGGCGCGGCAATCAGATGCTGGGAAAGGAGCGACGGCGCGGGGAGCGCGCGCGACGGGGCCGGAGGTACGGCAACCGAGGCTTCATGGATCGCGCCCAGCAGGTTGAGCGCATAGTCAGGGCAGTATTGCGGTGCGCGGGTCGGTTGGCCGTCTTCGTCCATATAGACGACGACCGGCCCGCTGCCGGTGCACAAAACCATCTGCCCGACCGCGCGCTCCATACCCCGCGACACGGCCAGTCCCTGCCCGGTGAGGATCACCATCAGGGACAGCGCATAAGGCAGAAATGTGCGGAAAAAGCCTGTCATGTCAGCTTGGTATATACGCCGCCCGCTGAACCGGCTTCAAGCGCAAAGCAGTGGCTGAGACAGTATGGCCTAGCTCAGCTTTTCGGCGGCCTGAACGCCTCGGCATTCATCCCCGTATGCAGTCGGTTTACCCGGCGCTGCATCCGGGTGCAGCGGATCACGGCTTTTGCAATTGATCGTGGCAGTAAAAACAGAAAATTCTTTGCTTTGAGTGACATGGTAACCCCCTCAACATGAATATGCATAAACATATGCGATATTCAGCAGGCGTTCTGTGAACAACGTCACGAAGCGGGGCGTTTTATTACCATTTCAGAGACAATCATTCGCACAGGGGCAGTGAATGCAAAAAAGAAAAGCCCCACACCGCAGGGTGCAGGGCTGAATTCTTGCGTGAGAAAGCGCTTAGGCCGAGGCTTGTGCCTTGGCGATTTCTTTCTTCACTTTCAGGGCGTTCGCCGACAGCTCGTCATCCTTGGCTTTGGCCAGGAACGCGTCCAGACCTCCGCGGTGGTCGACCGAGCGCAGGGCAGCTGCCGAGATGCGCAGCTTGACGCCACGACCCAGAGTTTCCGACTGCAGGGTAACGTCGTTCAGGTTGGGCAGAAAACGGCGACGAGTTCTGTTTTTGGCGTGGCTGACATTGTTGCCAGTCATCGGGCCTTTTCCGGTCAGTTCGCAACGGCGCGACATGGTTTCTTCCTTTGTTTCTGGAGGCCGGGTACAAGACCCGCGGCCAAATCACAAGGGGCGCAACCCGAAGTCGCGCCCGAAAACTGGTTGGATGCGTTTAGTGGGAATCGCGCGAAGGGTCAAGACGGCTGCGGCGAAATCTTTGCACCCGAGTTGAATTCATTTGAGGTCAAGATCGGGGACATCCGCAACAGCGGCTTGTTATTCTTCAAATGCCGCGTTATCAACTGCGCTTGCAGCCGCCCGCCGGGGATCATGCGGGCCGGGTCGGCGCGGTAGTCAAGGTCTGTCAATTCGGGAAAAATCTCGAATATCTCGCGACGCGACGCGGCGCTCAGCATTTTCAGCGCTTCGGGGCCGGTATAGAGGCTTTCGGTTGGCGCATCCTCGGCAAAGATCACCTGATGGCGGTCGAACAGCAGGTGGTAATACTCGACGCTTTCCACGCTTTCATCAACGTAGATATCCGGCATTGCGGTGAGTTTGATGGCCGGAATCAGAACCTCGGTCGTGCCGAACATGCGTTGGGCGATCTTTGAGTGCACCAGCATCCGATGCTGGCGCGAGACCAGCAGATCGCGATGCGGCAGCCCCTCGCCCAATGCCCCTGCAAGGATACGCACAGGCCAGAGTCTGGGGTTGGCTTCAAGCTGGAAGCGATCAAATTCACGCCGCCCGATCCAACGGATCGGGTGCAGGCCCTGCCCCAGCGTGGGGATCAGGTCACCGGTGCACAGCGACTGGATGGGGGTCTGGCCCTGCTGCGTCGTGATCAATGTATCGCGCGTGAAACAGGGCATACCCGACCCGTTCTCGAACGCTGAATACGTGACGGTGATGCCTGAAGGCAGGGTAAATGTGCCGCTAGAGACTGAATAACCAACCCCGTCTTCGACCGTAATCACCCCGAAAGTATCGTCCGTGATAACAGTGCCCTCAGGGAGGTTCAGCGTGTCGGTTCCGCTGCCGCCGCGAATGTCACCCGACACCGTGGTGCTAGTGAAATTCAGCGTGTCATTACCGGCACCAAGCCGGATATCGCCGACGGTTGACCCCCTGATATCAACCGTATCCGCATCGGACCCGCTAGCGATGCGCCCGCCAACCGTGCTGTTGGTGACAATGATCGTGTCGGTGCCTGCATTGCCCAGGACATTGTTGGCAATGGTGCTATTGGTGATGGTGATATCGTCATCGCCGCCACGGCCACGGATACCGGTCACCGGAGGCGTCGCCGGGTTTCCGTTCAGAGTACCGTTGTCATTTGTGACATCGATATCGTCGTCGCCGTTGGTACCATTGATATTGGGCATTCTGACGTGTCCCGTTCCTCGGAGAATCCGGGCACGATCCGAGCTGACCAAGCCCTTTCTCAACCCGGTTCAAACGCAGTGACTTACACTCAAACACAACAATATATGTAGCTTTAATACACGATTAGCGGTCAGCGCACCAGCCGCGCACGCATCATACCGCCAGAGTGTTACGCGTCGGACAGCCCGGAGAGGATTTGTTCGGCCGCCGCCGATGGGCTGAGGTGGCCCGCACTGACCTGAGCGCCAAGATCGCTCATCCGACTGCGCATCTGTGGCGTTTCGAGACGCGCAAGCAATGCGTGGCGTACCTCTTGCTCGAACCAGTATTGTGCCTGTGTGGCGCGGTTCAATACCCAATGCCCGGCTTCGCGCCGCCAGGTTGTCAGGGCCTGCATCTCGTCCCAGGCCTGTTCCAGCCCATGCTCTTCAACTGCTGAAACGGTCATGGCCTTGGGAAACCCTTCGGGGTCCTGCGGGCGTTTGCGCAGCAGACGCAGCGCGCCCGCGTAATCGGCGCAGGTGCGGGTTGCAGTCGCTTTCAGGTCGCCATCGGCCTTGTTGATCAGGATCATGTCGGCCATCTCCATGATGCCGCGCTTGACGCCCTGCAACTCATCTCCACCCGCCGGGGCCAGCAGCAGCAGGAACAGGTCAGACATCTCGGCCACAACGGTTTCCGATTGGCCCACACCCACGGTTTCAATCAGCACGACGTCAAAACCAGCCGCCTCACAAAGTGCAATCGCTTCGCGTGTGCGGCGCGCCACGCCACCAAGATGGCTCTGGCTGGGGGACGGGCGGATAAAGGCGTCTTTCTCGCGGCTCAGTCTTTCCATGCGGGTCTTATCGCCCAGGATCGAGCCCCCCGAACGGGCCGAGCTGGGGTCAACTGCAAGAACCGCAACACGCAGCCCCTGCCCCGTCAGCATCATGCCAAAGCTTTCGATAAAGGTGGATTTGCCCACACCCGGCGTGCCCGACAGGCCGATCCGCAACGCCTGGCGTCCGGCGCCGCTCAATTGATCCAGCAGCGCGGTTGCCTGCGCTCGATGATCTTCACGCCCGCTTTCGACCAGTGTGATCGCACGGGCCAATGCCCTGCGCTCTCCGTTCAAGATCCTGTCGCCAAGCTCGGCAATGTTCATCGGTAAGTCCCCGGCTGGAATTTGCCCTAGATGAGGGGGGATGACCCGGTTTGTCCAGCCCCAACCGGAGCCGAGTTTGGCGACGCTGGACCTTGGCCGAGGCTTTGGCGATAAGGCGATATGACCCGGTTGCCCATTGATGACGCCATTCCCGATCTTCTGAACGCCTTGCGAACGCATGGGCGCGCGGTGCTGCAGGCGCCGCCGGGTGCGGGCAAGACAACCCGCGTGCCGCTTGAGATGCTGCAGGCCGGTCTGTGCGAGGGCCGGATCGTCATGCTGGAACCCCGGCGGCTGGCCGCCCGCGCCGCCGCCGAACGCATGGCTGAGACGCTGGGTGAGCCCGTGGGCCAGACCGTGGGCTATCGTGTCCGTGGAGACGTGAAAGTTTCAAAGGCGACGCACATCGAGGTTGTGACCGAAGGTATCCTGACACGGATGCTGCAATCCGAACCTGACCTGCCCGGCGTAGGTGCTGTGATATTCGATGAATTCCACGAACGGTCCCTGAACGCCGATCTTGGGCTTGCACTGTGCCTTGAGGTGACTGGAGCGTTGCGCGATGACCTGATCTTGCTGGCGATGTCCGCGACGCTGGATGCTGAACCGGTGGGCCAGCTGATGAACGCGCCTCTGGTGACATCCGAAGGGCGCAGCTATCCGGTCGAGACCCGCTGGTTGGACCGGCCTTTGGCGCCGCAGGCGCGGCGACTGGACGCGCTGATCGATCTGGTGGTGCGAGCCGAACGGGAAACCAAAGGGGGCATGCTGGTGTTCCTGCCCGGTGAAGGTGAAATTCGGCGGGCCGAGGCGGCTTTGGCCAGCCGTCTACCCGACACCTGTTCAGTGCGGCCTTTGTTCGGAGCACTGCCCTTTGCCGCCCAGCGCGCGGCGATTGCGCCGGTTAAGCAAGGTCGCAAGGTGGTTCTGGCGACGTCGATTGCCGAAACCTCGCTGACTATTCCCGATATCCGCGTGGTGGTCGATATGGGGCAAGCCCGGCGGGCACGGTTCGATCCCGGATCAGGCATGTCGCAGCTGGTGACCGAGCGGGTGACGCGGGCCGAAGCGACGCAGCGCGCAGGCCGTGCGGGGCGTGTGGCCGAAGGTGTCTGCTATCGGTTGTGGTCCAAGGGCGAAGAAGGTGCACTAGCCGCCTACCCGCCTGCCGAGATCGAGGCAGCCGATCTGACCGGGCTGGCGTTAGAATTGTCGCTCTGGGGCGCAGAACCGGGTGATCTTGCGTTTCTGACCGCGCCGCCCGAAGGCACGCTGGCTGAGGCGCGCGCGTTGCTGGCGATGCTGGGTGCCCTGGATGGCAAAGGTAGGATCACCGAACATGGGCGGGCGCTGGCGGCGCTGCCGCTGCATCCTCGGCTGGGGCACATGCTGCTGCACGCGGGACCTGAGGCCGCGACACTGGCGGCGCTGATGGCGGAACGCGATCCGCTGCGGGGCGCGCCGGTCGATCTGTCTTTGAGGCTTGAGGTGCTGCGGGACGTGCGCGCGTTTCAGCGCAATCGGGTCTGGCAGGTCAACATGGGCGCGCTGGATCGGATCAAGGGCGAAGCAAAACGGTTGCGCGCGCAATCTAAGGATGCGGGCGGTCTGAGCCCGGCAGCGATGGCGGCGCTGGCCTATCCCGATCGCATCGGACAGCGACGCAAGGGAGATGTCCCGCGTTATGTCCTGTCGGGTGGCAAAGGCGTCGTGCTGGAAGCCGGTGATACGTTGGCGGGTGCACCCTATCTTGTGGTGACGGATACGGATGGGAACCCGCGTGAAGCGCGCGTGCGCATGGCAGCGCAGATTTCCGAGGGGGAAATTCGCGATATATTCGGCGATCAGATCGCGTGGGTCGACAGCTGCGACTGGTCGAAACGCGAACGCCGTGTGGTGGCGCGCAGGCAAGAGCGGTTCGGAGCGATCACGCTGGACGACCGCATCTGGAAAGATGTCCCCGGGGATGCATTGGCGCAGGCGATGTTGGACGGGGTGCGCGATCTGGGTGTGCGGCTGAACGGGGCCGCAGCGCGATTGGCCGCTCGGGTCGAGTTGATCCGCGCGGAAGGCGCTGATTTGCCGGACTTCTCGGAAACCGGGCTGATGGATACGCTGGAAGACTGGCTGCTGCCGATGCTCTCGGGTGTGCGCAATGCCGATGACTGGAAGCGGTTCGACCTGCTGCCCGCGCTGCGCGCCCGGCTGGACTGGGACCAGATGCAGGAACTGGATCGGCGGGCGCCGGGCTCGTTTGTGACTCCGTTGGGCCGCAAGCTGCCAATTGACTATGGCGGTGCGGTGCCCGAAATCTCGGTTCGGCTACAAGAGGTATTTGGCGTTACGCAACATCCGGTAGTTGGGGGCGAGCCTTTGAAGATCACGCTGCTGTCACCGGCCCAGCGACCGATCCAGATCACCCGTGATCTGCCCGGATTCTGGGCCGGGTCTTATGCGGATGTGCGCAAGGACATGCGGGCGCAGTACCCAAAACATCCCTGGCCCGAAGATCCAACTCAGGCGGATCCGACGCTGCGCGCGAAGCGGCGCAAAGGCTAAGCTGATCAGGTGGGCGTTGATAAGCCTCATTGGCGGAAACGGCGGAAAGCGCACAAATCGCTGCAAAAATACACGAAACACTGAAAGTTCAGGCCATATTTTGCGGTTATCCGAGAGCGGTATTGTTAACTCAGCAATACATGATTATGTAACTTCTTCGAATTACAAAAAGAATACGCCCGAGCAGGCCTGACATGACGACATGGATACGCAACATCTGGGAAGAGGTCGCGCGACCGCTGATCCAGCGCCCAAGCCGGGTGCAGGTTGCTGCGTTGTGTACCCGCAAGGCAGGTCCCGGTGACGACGTTTTGTTAATCACCAGTCGGGGCACCGGACGCTGGATTATCCCCAAAGGCTGGCCCATTGATGGGCTCAACGGGCCGGAAACCGCATTGCGGGAAGCCTGGGAAGAGGCTGGAGTGCGCGCGACTGAGGTGCAGAAAGATCCCGTTGGTCATTACTCTTACGACAAAAGGTTGGATGACGGCACGGCGTTGCCGGTGATCACCAGCGTTTATCGGATCGAGGTGACCGATCTGGCGGATGTATTCCCCGAGTCCGATCAGCGTAAGCGCTGCTGGGTGTCCCCGAAGGTGGCCGCCGAACGCGTGCAAGAGCCGGAATTGCGCGACTTGCTACTGCAATTGTAACAATATTGTAAAAAACTGATGACAAAGGTTGCCGCGCCCATTGGAACCGTTTAGCGGCGGGCATCATTCAAAACAGCCGTTGTGAACCGATGTCAGACCACCCCACCAAAGCCCGTTGGCACGCACTGGACCGTGACCTACAGCGTATCTCGCGCGTTGAGCACGCCAATGCCCAAGTATCGCGTCCTCTGTTGGCCCCCGGAATTGCACTGGCCTTTATCGCGCTGGCAGGTTTGGCTGCAGCGCTTCTGTTCGGACGGGCCGATGGCGGCGTGATCGTTGTCGCAGCTGCTGCATTCGGCGCTTACATGGCGATCAATATCGGTGCCAACGACGTGGCCAACAATATGGGCCCGGCAGTTGGGGCCAATGCTCTGACCATGGGCGGAGCCATCCTGATTGCCGCCATCGCAGAAAGCGCAGGCGCATTGCTGGCAGGGGGGGATGTGGTTTCGACCATCTCTAAGGGCATCATCGATCCGATGTCGGTGCAGAACAGCAATGTGTTCATCTGGGCGATGATGGCGGCCCTGATATCGTCGGCACTGTGGGTCAATCTGGCTACCTGGGTCGGGGCACCGGTTTCGACCACGCATTCGGTGGTTGGCGGCGTGATGGGTGCCGGCATTGCTGCGGCGGGCCTAAGTGCGGTGAGCTGGGGCACGATGAGCGCGATTGCCGCCAGTTGGGTGATCTCACCCGTTTTGGGCGGGATGATTGCAGCCGCCTTTCTGGCATTGATCAAACACAAGATCCAGTATCAGGACGACAAGATCGCGGCAGCGCGGCGCTGGGTGCCCATTCTGGTTGCCGTGATGGCAGGGGCGTTTGCCACCTACTTGTCGGTCAAAGGCCTGAAGCGGATCGTCAAAATTGATCTTCAATTTGCCCTTTTGATCGGTCTGACCTTTGGCGGCCTGGTCTGGGCTGCGACGGTACCGTGGGTCAAGCGCAAGTCTGAAGGGTTGGAGAACCGGACCCGGTCGTTGAAGACATTGTTTGGTCTGCCTCTGGTGATTTCGGCCACATTTCTGAGCTTTGCGCATGGGGCCAATGATGTGGCCAATGCGGTGGGTCCACTGGCGGCGATCGTGCATGCGGCCGAGTTCGGAGATTTTGCCACGAAAGTCTCGATCCCGACATGGGTCATGGTGATCGGCGCGTTTGGCATCTCGTTCGGCCTATTCCTGTTCGGTCCCAAGCTGATCCGTATGGTCGGCAGCCAGATCACCAAGCTGAACCCGATGCGGGCGTTCTGTGTCGCGCTATCGGCGGCGATCACGGTCATCGTCGCCAGTTGGCTGGGTCTGCCGGTCAGTTCGACTCATATCGCGGTTGGGGCCGTCTTTGGTGTTGGCTTCTATCGGGAGTGGCATGCAGAACGGCGGTGGAAATACTCGAACCGCCAGCGACCGGCAGAGCTGCGACTGGCGCGCGAGGAACGGCGGCGGCGCAAGCTGGTGCGGCGGTCGCATTTCATGACCATCGTGGCGGCCTGGGTGATCACGGTACCGGCAGCGGCGGTGATGTCGGCGCTAATTTTCTGGGTTTTGACTGCGTTCGCTTGATCGGAATTTGCGAGGCTCTGCCTCGCGCTCCGAGGTATTTTAGACCAGATGAAGAGACGGATCAGGTTATGATCTGGTCGACTGTTAGCGGCGTGTCAGGTGATTGATGGATGAGTTGAGAGACTCGGCTATTGATCGGGGTTGGGATCGCGTACTGTTGGCCGAGTTTGATGATTTCGCCCTGTAGACTGTCGATTTCGGTCGGGCGACCCGCCGTCAGATCATAAGCCATCGAGGTGCGCGCATTGGGGTCGATGGTCAGCATTTTTGCCGCAATTCGTGTAAAAATTGGCGTTGGCAGACGTAGAATGTGCGGTGTCATCCATGCGGGTAGTGGCGTTGTGGAGGTGGCCTCGATCTCGGCGACTTTCAAAACACGCTGCGCCTCGGCCATCTGATCAGCCATCAGGCGACGCCAGTTTCGGTCGAGCAGTTGGTTTTGCAAGGTCAGGCCGGACAATGCGTTCAATGCATTGTTGAGGTTGATCACCAGCTTACCCCATTGCACTGCCTCGATCTGGTCGCTTTCGCTGACGGGTAGATCTGGGGCGCTTAGGCGTTCAGCCAGAGACCGGGAGCCACGCTCGATGACGATCTCGCCCGATGTGGCGCGGTGATAGGTTGCCGGGCCCGTCGGCACCACGTTGAAGGGCACCATTCCAGCCCGAACGTCGCGTCCGGGAAGAGCGGTGCGCAGGGTGCGGGCGTTCTCGAGCCCATTCTGCCAAGACAGAACCGGGGCCGTTTCCGTGGCGTATGCGGCGATCAGCGCTGCCATCTCGCCGGTCGCGCCTGTTTTTACCGTGACGATGACCAACTCGGCATCCCAGAGACAGGCAGGGTCTTCGCTGAGCGTGAGTTGTGCGGCGGCGACGTGACGATGCAGGTTCGAGAAATCTGTCACCGTCAGCCCCTGTCCCCGGATGGCGTTCAGCACCCGCGCGCGACCCAGCAGTGTCACGCTGTGTCCCGCTGCGGCCAGCAATGCGCCGCAAAAGCAGCCAATGCTGCCTGCACCGGCGATGACGATATTCATGGCTTACCTCCGCTGTGCCTCCAAGGATCGCCGGGATCGTTCAACGGAGCCAGCGTGACGTGAGGTCAGACGCGGGCGCGTCTGGGTCGGGTGCGTTCGAGGTCTTCCGAGATCGGAATGAACTCCTGATCATCACCGGGCGGCAGGTGGAAGGCGCCGTTCGCCCAGTCGGCAGTTTTCCATTCGCGTGTGGCGGTTTCTATCTTCTCCTTCGAGGAGGAGACGAAGTTCCACCAGATGTAGCGATCTTCGTTCAAGGTCGCGCCGCCCAGCAGCAACAGCCGCGCACCCAGTGGTCCGGCCTTCACGGACAGGTGATCGCCGGGGCGGAAGACCATCATGCGACCCGCCTCGAAGCTGTCGCCTGCGATCTCGACCGAGCCTGTGGTGACATAGACACCGCGATCCTCGTGATTGTCGGGCAGCGGGAAGGAGGCACCCGGTTCGAGCTGGACGTCGAGATAAAAGGTCTCGGACAGCATGGTGACCGGGCTGGTTTCGCCATAGGCGGAACCAAGGATCAGGCGGGCGCTGACGCCTGCATCCTGAATATGGGGCAACGCGCCCTGTTTGTGGTGTTCGAAATCGGGGGCCATATCTTCGTGAGTTTCGGGCAGGGCGATCCAAGTCTGGATGCCAAACAGGCTGTGTTTCTTGCCGCGTGTTTGGTCACTGGTACGTTCGGAATGGGTCACACCACGCCCAGCGACCATCCAGTTGACCTCGCCGGGATAGATCATCTGATGCGTGCCGAGACTGTCGCGGTGTTCAAACTCGCCCTGATATAAATAGGTCACGGTACCAAGTCCGATATGGGGATGCGGCCGTACGTCAATACCGCCTTCGGTGATGAATTCGGCCGGACCCATTTGGTCGAAGAAGATGAAGGGGCCGACCAGTTGCCGTTTGACCGAGGGTAGCGCGCGGCGCACCTCGAACCCGCCCAGATCACGGGCACGGGGGATGATCAGGCTGTCCAGCGCCGGGTTCTCGGACCGGCAGTCGGGGGTATGGGTCGGATTCCAGCTCATTCTCGCTCTCCCTTAGGTCAGGATCTGGCTTGGGCTTCAATATGTTTGATAATGTGGAATATAGTATGATTTATTATCTGGCATAGCGCATGAGTGCACATATACAGTGCACGATGGGCGGAAACGGCGGCAACGCTCACGTGACGGTGATGAAATGACCCGATCTTCAGACCAGCTTAACTCGGCTTTCGCAACAAACGTGCTAGATTGAGTATCAGGCCAGACAACATGCCCGTTATCGAAAGGAGCCCTCTCGATGTCGCACGTTCTTCTTACCCGCCGCAGCGCGTTGGTTACGGCGGGCTGTTTTGCAGCGCTAGGCACGGCCGGGCTGACCACGCCCGCGCGGGCGCAGGGCGTTGCACCGACCCCGTCCATGCGGGGCGGATCGAACAACTATCGCCCCGGCGCCCCTATTGTGCAGCGCATCGGCGGCGGAGGTTTCTGGATGACCGGCACCGTGCGCCGCGCAGGCGACGGTGCCCCCTTGCCCGGCCAACGTATCCAGATCTGGGCGCATACGACCGAGGGGCACGAGCGCGACCAGCGCAGCCATGGGGCGACGCTGACGGATGCGAACGGTGAATTTCGGCTTGAGATGCCACAAATCGTGCCCGCCTTTGGCCAACCGCACGGGCATCTGGCCTATGACAGCGGCGAATTCGAAACGGTTTTCCTACGCCCGGTGATGTCGAGCGCGAAGGATAAAACGCTTGCCGCGCATTTCGTCTTGCAGCCTGCCTGATACGTGTTGTGGCGCATACTGATCTGGGCAGCGTTGATTGTCGCCCTTCTGGTGCCGGTTATCGCGGCAGCATTCAGCCCTTATCTGGCGTGGCGCGAGCCGATCTACATCCTTGCCGGGTTTGCGGGCATCGTCGGGATGTGCCTTCTGCTGATGCAACCCTTGCTGACCGGACGCTGGTTGCCTGGGCTTTCACCTGTGCGCAGCCGCTTATGGCACAGGCGGTGCGGTCTGGCCCTTGTCGCAGCGATCGTAATCCATGTGGGCGGTTTGTGGATTACGAGCCCGCCGGATGTCGTGGACGCGCTTCTATTCGTATCAGCCACACCCTTTTCCGTCTGGGGTGTGATCGCGATGTGGACGGGTTTTGCTGCAGCAACGATGGGCGTTCTGCGCCTACGCCTGAACCTGCGATTTCGGCTCTGGCGTCTGGGGCACACAGGACTGGCGCTGGTAACCATTCTGGGCAGTGTCGTACACGCCCTGCTGATTGAGGGCACGATGGAGATCATGACCAAGATCGCATTGTGTGTGCTGGTAGTTCTGGCGTGCGTCGCTACGCTCGCCAGATTACGGGTCTGGGAAGTGTCCCGACGCGTTTAGTCCTCCCATACGCATACCGGGGCCGCGTCAGGCTGACAGGCGTTTGGCATAGGTCGCGCGATCTATTTCAACATCCCGCACGGTGATGCTGCCGACCGTGGGCGCAGACGCAGCCAGAACATTCAGAATGATCGCGTTCAACTCGGCGCGCGTTGCCTCATCTCGGCCTTGCAACAACAAGAGCGTGGCATGAATGAAGGTCTGCGGTTCGGTCCCGATGCGGAAATACGGAAACGAGGTGGCACGGATTTTGAGTGTTGGGGCATCGAATACTTCATGCGCGGCGAGCTCGGAATAGAGCTGCTCACAGATGGCTTGAAAATCATGAGTTTTTTCGAGCCCGGCAGAGAATTCCAGAGTGATGTGTGGCATTGGTTGCTCCGAGATTTAAGAGAGCCATCTATCGCTCTCCCAGATTGCTGTCGGCCTCAGACGCCCAGACACCAGCGCATCACGGCTTTTTGCGCATGCAGGCGGTTTTCGGCCTCGTCAAAGATCACCGAGTTCGGGCCGTCCATGACCTCGGATGTGGCCTCTTCTTCGCGGTGCGCAGGCAGGCAGTGCATGAACAACGCGTCTGGCTTGGCATGCGACATCAGCTCGGCGTTGACCTGATAGGGGCGCAGCATGTTGTGGCGGCGCTCCTTCGCGGATTGAGAATCGTGCATTGAGACCCAAGTATCGGCGACCACGAGGTCGGCCCCTTCAACAGCTTTGTGCGGGTCCCGTTCGATCACGATTTTCGAGCCCTTCTGGCGTGCAAGCCCCATGAATTCTTCTTCCGGGTCCAGCTGCGCCGGGCCGGTGAATGTCAGGTCGAAACCGAATTGACCGGCGGCATGCAGAAATGAAGCGCAGACATTGTTGCCGTCGCCGGTCCAAACGACCTTTTTTCCTGCGATGGGGCCGCGATGCTCTTCATAGGTCAGCACATCGGCCATGATCTGGCAGGGATGTGTACGATCGGTCAGACCATTGATGACGGGAACGTCCGAGTATTCGGACATCTCGGTCAGGATGGTTTCATCAAAGGTCCGGATCATGATCATGTCGACATAGCGCGACAGGACCCGGGCGGTGTCGGCGATGGTCTCGCCATGGCCCAGCTGCATGTCCTTGCCGGACAGCACCATGGTCTGCCCGCCCATTTGGCGCACGCCAACATCGAAGGACACGCGGGTCCGCGTTGATGGCTTTTCAAAGATCAGCGCAACCATGCGGCCTGCCAGAGGCTGCTCGTCGTCGGGGGCGGCTTTGGGACGCCCAAGGCGCGCCTGTTTCATCGCGCTGGCCTGATCGATCATGTTCCGCAGATCACCTGCGTCAGTTTTGTGGATATCAAGGAAGTGGTTCATTTTAATTCACTTTTTAATCAGGCGAGTTCAGGCCGAAGCCATTGCGTTTTCGACTTGTGCCGCAGTTTTCTCGAGGCGGATCAGGGCTTGTGCGATGTCATCCTCGGTGAGGGTCAGCGGCGGCAGCAGGCGGATCACGTTATCTGCGGCGGGAACCGTTATGACCTCGTTGTCATAGCCAGCGTTGACCACGTCGATATTGGTGGGCTTGCATTTCAGGCCTAGCATCAGGCCTGAGCCGCGCACCTCCTCGAATACTTCGGGGTGGTCCGCGATCAGGCCTTCGAGCTTCTGACGCAGCAGGCCTGCCTTGCGATTCACACCTTCGAGGAAGGCCGGAGTAGCGACCTGATCAATCACCGCGCAGCCAACGGCACAGCCCAAGGGGTTGCCGCCATAGGTCGAGCCGTGGGTGCCTGCCGTCATGCCGCTGGCGGCCTCTTCGGTGGCCAGAACCGCACCCAGAGGAAAACCGCCGCCGATGCCTTTGGCGACCATCATGATATCCGGCGTGATGCCGGCCCATTCATGGGCAAAGAGTTTGCCGGTCCGCCCCACGCCGCATTGGACCTCATCGAGGATCAGCAAAAGGCCGTTATCATCGCAAATCTGGCGCAGGGCTTTCAGCTCTGCATCCGGAACGGGGCGGATGCCGCCTTCGCCCTGAACCGGTTCGATCAGGATGGCCGCCGTGTTGTCGGTGATGGCGTTGGTGACACCGTCGAGGTCTCCGAATGTCAGATGGACAAAGCCTGGCAGCAGCGGGCCGAAACCTTTGGTCATTTTCTCTGACCCGGCGGCGGCGATACCCGCCGATGACCGGCCATGGAATGAGCCGTCGAAAGTGATGATCTCGACCTTCTCGGGCTGACCTTTGTCATAGAAATACTTGCGGGCCATTTTGACGGCCAATTCGCAGGATTCGGTGCCCGAATTGGTGAAGAACACCGTATCGGCAAAGGTGTGTTCCACCAGCTTGTCCGCCAGTGCCTGCTGTTGCGGGATGTTATAGAGGTTTGAAACATGCCACAGCGCATGCGCCTGTTCTGTCAGGGCCGCCACCAGCGCCGGATGCGCATGACCCAGCGCGTTTACCGCTATGCCCGCGCCCAGATCCAGAAAACGTCGGCCATCCGCCTCGGTCAGCCAGGCGCCTTCGCCCTTCACGAATGTCAGGGGCGCGCGGTTATAGGTCGGCAGAACGGACGGGATCATCGGATCATCCTTTTCGAATAGCTTGAGCCCTGTGAGTGATACACTGGGGCCATGGTCGTCAACTGATTTGGTGGGGTTTGCGCGGATTTGGACAGCGCAAATGGATCAAACGGGCCGATTATGCGGTCAGGCGTCGGCGTCGGAGGCGCAGGATATGTGCGGTATTGATCATGTGAAGCCATATAGCGGGGCGCACCGGGTCTGAAAACCCCGTTTTTGCGATCGGGGCAAAAATCATTCTGAGACCGGGATTTACCGCTTGTCATTTACCCGACGCTGGCGCACGGCTGAACCATGACACCGATACGTCAGAATCCTGCCCTTGCGGCCCTGCTGATCCTTGCGGCCAGCGCCCTTCTCGCAGGGACCACATTGCTGGCGAAAGCACTGGGGACGGATGTGCTTGGCCCTGCCCTGCATCCGATGCAGATCAGCCATGGACGGTTTCTGTTTGCCTTTCTGGTAATCGTGACAGCCGTCGGCATCATGCGCCCCCGTCTGAGCCGCCCGCATTGGGGTCTGCATATCGGACGGACAAGCTTCGGCTGGCTGGGGATCACGCTGATGTTTGCATCCGTTGCTTTCATACCGATTGCGGATGCGACGGCGATCTCGTTCCTGAACCCGGTCTTTGCCATGATGTTGGCGATCCCGCTGCTGAAAGAAGGTGTCGGCCCGTGGCGCTGGTTGGCCGCCATCGTGGCCTTGATCGGTGCCTTGGTTCTGTTGCGTCCAACGCCCGCTAGCTTTCAACCCGCTGCATTACTGGCCCTGACCGCAGCAGTGATAATTGGGATGGAACTGATCTTTATCAAAAAGCTCTCGGGCCGAGAAATACCGATCCAGATTCTGCTGATCAACAATGCGATGGGTCTGACCATTGCGACAGTCGCGGTAAGTTTCATTTTCCAGATGCCGACGCCTCAGCAATGGGCGGCGCTGGCCTCGATTGGTGTGCTAATGGCCTGTGCGCAGGCTTGTTTCGTCAACGGAATGGCGCGGGCGGATGCCTCTTTTGTGGCTCCGATCAGCTACGCTACCCTGATCTTCGCTGCCTTCTACGATTTCGCGGTATTCAAGGTGATACCGGATGGGATCAGCCTGATCGGCTCGGCCATCATCCTGACCGGAGGTCTGATTCTGGTCTGGCGCGAGGCGATACACCGTCAGGCCTTGAGCCGGTAGCCGGTGCGCAACATCTGCCAGGTCAATCCTCCAACCAACAACGTCGCGCTGGCGCAGATCGCCATGCCCAACCAAGGAGAGCTGTCGGACACGCCGATCATCCCATAGCGCAACCCGTCAATCAGATAGAAGACAGGGTTCGCATGGCTTAGCCGATTGAGCACTGGCGGTAGCGCCTGCACAGAATAGAACGTGCCGGACAAGAAAGCCAAAGGCGTGACGATGAAATTGGTGATCGCCGCCATCTGGTCGAACTTGTTGGCAAAAATCCCGGCAAAAAGCCCAAGCGCGCCCATGAACGCGCCACCTAAAACCACGAATATCAGTGCGATCAGCGGGTTCTGCGGCACGATGCCCAGAACCAACGCCAGAGCGATTGCGACAACAAGGGCGATCAGGATTCCGCGGGCGATGCCTCCGGCCAGATAACCCAACAGGATTTCCAGCGGCGATAGCGGCGGCATCAGCGTATCGACGATATTGCCCTGAACCTTGGCGATCACCATCGATGACGATGTATTGGCAAAGGCGTTCTGAATCACGGTCATCATCATGATGCCCGGTGCCAGAAAGGTCAGAAACGGCACCCCCATCACATCCGGTCGGCTGGGACCAATGGCAATGTTGAAGATCAGCAGGAACAGGCCTGCCGTCACCAGCGGTGCCAGCAGGGTCTGCGTCCACACGGCCAGAAAGCGCAGGGTTTCGCGCTGCGCCAGTGTATAGAGGCCCATCCAATTCACCGCGCCAAAGCGGCGTGCGTCGTGATCCATGAGATTATGCATGCTCTGCCCCATACCTGATTCGAAGACCGCTTGTAACTCGGGCCGCAGTGTTTAGAATAGGGCGCTGAGATGATTTCCCAAGGCGGCCCGAATCCGGGGCCGCTTTCCGCTTTTGAAAGGCAAATGATGTCCTGGACTGACGAGCGTGTAGAGCTGCTGAAAAAGATGTGGGGCGAGGGCCAGTCGGCCAGCCAGATCGCCAAGGAACTGGGCGGCGTGACCCGCAATGCGGTGATCGGCAAGGTGCACCGTCTGGGTCTGTCGAATCGCGCCACCGGTGCAAGCCCGGCAAAGGCCGAGCCTAAGGAAAAACCGGCCCCCGCGCCCAAGGCCGAGGCCAAACCGAAACCGACACCCAAGACTGAACCGGCCCGTCCGGTGCCAGCCCCCGAGGCCAAACCGGTCACCCCGGCCCGTCGCCAGATCATACCCGCCGGCCAGCCGCTGCCTCCGCAACCGTCGGCCAATGAGATCAGCCCCGAGGCTTTGGCCAAGGTCAACGAGATTGAAAAGAAGGCCAAGAAGCTGTCTTTGATGGAGCTGACCGAAAAGACCTGCAAATGGCCCGTCGGCGACCCCGCGACCGAGGATTTCTGGTTCTGCGGCCTGCCGGTCGAGGCAGGCAAACCCTATTGCGAGGCACATGTGGGCGTGGCGTTCCAGCCGATGAGCTCGCGCCGGGATCGTCGGCGGTAGAAGTTAATTTTGCGCGCCTGTATTCGTGGCGTGGCATTAGCATTTTCTTAACTGCCCACCCGTCACAAAACAGGTGGGCAGTGATTTTTTGATCAGAGAGATTTCGCTATTCGGCCGGACCTAAAATACAAAACCTTGTTCTGTGTCTATGCTGTGCTGATCTTTGCGGCCTACATACAGCCCGTAAATCCGTACTTGTTCGAAGCTGACGCGGACAAGAAAGCCCTTCTTTTCCTCTTTCGCGGCCTGTTTTTGTCCTTGTGGCTCATTCCAGCCATACCCGCATTCATCGGCGGTTTTATTTTGCTGGGCATGAAGCCTATCCCGCGACTTCTTGCCAGATTTCTTGCGGGTATCTCAGTCGTTCTAGGGCTGTTTCTGACACTGGCATCTGGCGTTTTTGGACCCTTTACCGATACCCAAGCCTTACATGGCACCAGTTTGACCATTGCCATCGCATCCAGCTTTCTCATCTGGTCGGGTCACGATGGGAAACCACAACCTTCAAGGGTGGCAAAGGTTGGTATTTTGGTCGCGACCCTGATTGCTCTTTGGTCTGTGTTAACAGTTCCGATGGTTCTTGTTCAGGCACGCCTGATCTCAAATGGCGCGCCTTATTGCATCGCCGAACATGCAGAGAACTCTCCGGTCGAAGCCTTGTTCGAACTGCGCGGATTTTCGTTCTACACCACAAAGATAGGATACAAATCCACTTCGAAGTGGTACTTCCACGGTCTCATGATCGTGGATAATCCCGATGAACAAAGGGTTTACAACTGGTCTCCAAGGCGATGGCGTTTCGATCTGATTGAACGTCCGGATGCACTACTCAAGCCTGTTAGAAACGCCTGCGTTCCAAGTTGATCGCTATTGCGCCGGATGCGACGGTAAGTCCGGCATCGGGACCCAGCGGGGCAGTTCGTCTGGTGAGACCGAAACGTGTAGGCGCTCGGACCGGTCACGGCCAACTTTGCGATGCTTGCGCAGCAGGAAAATCTTGCCCCAGCCGCGCCATGTGCCGACCGAGCGGGCATGGGTGTCGGTGGGGAAGCGGTCGCGCCAGCCGTCGGGCAATGGTAGGCCGTGCAGTTCGGCCTTGTCCAGCATCCAGATCAGCGAGATGTTGCTGAGGGGGCGGGCCTCTTCGAACCCGTTCAGCTGGCCGCCAACATCGCCGTGGGTGCCGCGGAACCAAACCTGCTCGATATGGCCTTTGAAGTCAGGCGTGCATTTCCACAGCACCGGCTCGAACACTTCGCGGGTCTCGTCCAGCGCCATGGCGTGATAGCCGTGGCGGGTGGCCGGGCCAAGCTGGTGGTTGTGGAAGGCGTGGCGTTCCTCGGCCCAGCGCCAGAGCAGCGGCAGGCGCAGGCCCAGCGCCTTGACCGTGTCCCAGACGCCGACCATCTCGATGGCGACATCCTCGTGACAGAACTCCCGACGAAAGACCGCCGCCGCTTCGCCATTGGCGTTACATTCATAGTGTCGATAGGCCTGTTTGATATTGCGGACAGTGGCGTGTTCGGCCTTGAGCAACCCGATAGCATCGATCACGCCCGCAAGGCTGCGGACCCCGTATGCGCCGCGTGAATAGCCGATGAAAAAGATCTTATCACCGGGTTTGTAACGCGAAGCCAAATAACCATAGGCCCGACGAATCTGACGGTTGATACCCCGCCCCATCATCACGTCCATAGTCGACTTCCAGCTTTCCCACTGCACGCCGGATTCGTAGAAAACCGAAACCTGGCTGCCCATCTCGCAGCACAGGCGCAGAGTCTGGCCCGCGTGGGTTTCCCGCCCTGCTTCCAGCGTCGACATGGTGCCGTCAAGAATGATGACATGGCTGACAGGTTCGCGGTGGCGCGTTTCGGCCGAGTGCTCGGACCGCAGAGGCCGTCCGAGCCATCCCAGTACCTTTCTACTCAGCCGCGACAGAACCATGCGTCAACAATTCCCAAACTTTGTGAGGTGTGAAAGGCATATCCGCCTGCCGCACCCCGTGATCCCAGAGCGCATCCTGTACCGCGTTCGCCACTGCGGCCAGTGCGCCCACGGTGCCTGCCTCGCCACAGCCTTTCATCCCCATCGGGTTGGCGGTTGACGGAACCGGCGCCGAGGTAAACTCTATCATGGGTATCTCAGCAGCGCGGGGCAAGGCGTAGTCCATGAACGAAGCCGTGAGCAGTTGCCCCTCGGCATCATGAACAACATGCTCGGTCAGTGCTTGGCCGATACCCTGCACTACCCCGCCATGCACCTGCCCCTCGGCCAGCATCGGGTTGATAAGATTGCCGAAATCATCCACCACCGTGTAGCGGTCGACCCATGTTTCACCAGTGAAAGAATCGATAACGACTTCGGCAACATGTGCACCATTGGGATAGCTGCGTGCATCTAGCGTAGCGCGGGCTTCGTGCTGCAACAGATCGGTGCGCCCGTCAGCGCGCGCCATCTCGGCCGCCTCGGTCAGCGTGGGGGTCAGGTTGGACCCCGGCGCGCGGAAGGTTTCATGGTCGAAGGTCACATCGCTTTCCTCGACCCCCATCTTATCCGCAAGATAGGGCGTGAATGCGGCGATCATCGTATCAACTGTGACCAGTGTCGCGTTGCTTTGGGTCGTGACCGAGCGTGATCCGCCGGTTCCGCCGCCCTGCGCCAGCCTGTCCGTGTCGCCTTGCACAACATTGATCAGGTGCGAAGGAATCCCTGTCTGGTCCGATAGGAACTGGGCATAGACGGTCTCGTGCCCTTGCCCATTGGACTGAGTGCCGACATAGAGGTTCACCGTTCCGTCCTCGCAAAACTCGATCTTCGCGCCTTCGGAAGGGTCTCCCAAAATACTTTCGATATAGTAACAAAGCCCCTGCCCCCGGATCAGGCCGTTTTCCGCATCCGCCGCTTTGCGGGCCTCAAAGCCCGTAGTCTGTTCGGCGGCGCGGCTGAGGACCATGTTGAACTCACCCACATCATAGGTTTCGCCGGTTGCGGTCTTATAGGGGAAGGCTTCGGGTCGGATGAAATTCTTGCGCCGCAACTCCCACGGATCAATCCCCAACTCACGCGCAGCACGGTCCATGACGCGTTCCAGCACATAGATCGCCTCGGGTCGCCCGGCACCGCGATAGGCGTCGACCTGCGTGGTGTTGGTGAAGAATCCTTCGACCCGCAAGTAGGTGGTCTGAACATCGTAGACACCCATCAAAACCTTACTGAACAGGCTGGTCTGGATCGCCTGCGCGAAATGGCTGTTATAAGCGCCAAGGTTGATCTTGCTGTGGACCCGGTAAGCAGTGATCTTGTGATCGGCATCAAAGGCGAGCTCCGCCAGTGAGGTCAGGTCGCGGCCGTGGTGATCGGACAACATCGCTTCGGACCGGTCCGACATCCAGTGCACCGGCTGGCCCAGTTTCATGGCAGCAACAGCAACGGTGAAATATTCGGGATAAGGCATCGCCTTCATACCAAATCCGCCGCCGACATCTGGCGTAGTGACGCGGATCGCCTCGGGGTCCAGTTTCAGCTTTTGTGCCAGTTGCGCTTTCATCCCCCAGACACCCTGCCCGCCATATGAGAAATGCATACGGCCATCCGACCAATCGGCCTGACAGCCACGCGGTTCGATCGAGCTCACGATGACCCGGTTGTCATGCACGTTCAGCGCGACGGTGCGCGCCGCTGCCTGAAAGGCGGCATTGGTCGCCTTCTCATCACCCAAGCCCCAGTCAAAGGCGCGGTTGTCGGGGGCTTGTGGATGCAAAGGTTCGCCACCCGCAGCGACATCCATCTTGACCGGCAGGTCTTCGGTTTCCATCCAGATCAATTCGACTGCATCGCGGGCCTGTAACAACGAGTCGGCAATGACGACCGCAACGGGTTCTCCGACGAAACGCACGCGGTCCTTGGCCAGCATGTTCCGCTCAGACGCAGCGCCTTGACTGCCGTCGCGGTTGGCGACTGTAGTCGCGTTCATCACCGTATCGATCCCGGCAGCAGTCAGATCTTCCAGCGTCATGACCAAGCGCACCCCATCCGCTGTACGTGCATCTTCAAGGTCCAGCGACGTGATCGTGGCATGCGCCACCGGGCTGCGAAAGAATGCTGCGAACAGCGCATTCTCGGGCACAGAATCGTCCATGTATTGCCCCTGCCCGGTCAGAAACCGCTGGTCCTCGGTCCGTTTGATGGGCTGGCTTTTGCCGAATTTTTCCATGGGATGATCCTCTGGCTGCCTGAATGCGCGACCCTAGCGTGAAGCAGGACCTTGTCCAGTGGCTGAGAAAATTAACCCCGCACGGTCTGAAAGCGACATTCATGTCTGGAAACAGCGTTGCGCGCCGATCTGGGCCGCGCCTAGGCTGAACCTAAATTCAGTCGAGTGGAGGTTTCCATGCCCAAAGAAATCAAGCTGACGAATGGCCGATTGGACAGCCAAAGTGCCGAGGCCTATTGGGATGATGGGTTTATATTTCCGATCCCCGTGTTCTCTGCCGCAGAAGCCGCCGGGTACCGTGCCGAGTTGGAAGATGTCGAGGCCAGCTGGCGCGAGGCTGACCTGCCGCTACCCCTGAACATGTACAAACGCATCAACGCGCATGTGGTGATGCCATTTGCCACTCGCATCGCGTTGGACCCGCGCGTTTTGGACGTTGTCGAAGGTGTTTTGGGCCCAGACCTGCTGTTGTGGTCGGCTGAGCTGTTCATCAAGGAACCGCGCACGACGCAAGTGGTGGGCATGCATCAGGACCTGACATATTGGGGTATGGGTGAAACCTCGGACCAGTTGACCGCCTGGATCGCCCTATCCCCTGCGACGGTTGAGAGTGGCTGCATGGATTTCGTGAAGGCCAGCCACAAGAACCCGATCCTGCCGCATAATGATACGTTTTCCGACAACAACCTGCTGTCGCGCGGGCAAGAGGTGGCAGTCGATGTCGCAGAGGAAGACAAAACCCATATCGAGTTGCAGCCCGGCCAGATGTCGCTGCACCATGGGCTGACCATTCACGGGTCAGGGCCGAACGTATCTGATGATCGTCGAATTGGCCTGGCTATCCGTTATCTCAACCCCAATGCGCAGCAAAAAGTGGCGGATCGCGACTATGCCATTCTGGCGCGGGGCGAGGACCGGGTGGGGAATTTCATCCATATCCCTGAGCCGACCGAGCTGTTTGCTCCTGAGGCGCTGGACCTGCACGCGCGCATCCGCAGCGATCAGGCCAAGGCGATGGGGCAAGGGGCCAGCGAAAAGCTGGATCTTTATGCGCCCGCCCCATCAAATCCCGGCTGATCATTGCAGGACCGCCGCGCAGGGCCTTCCCCTTCCTGCGTCCATTCGCTATTGCAGGCGCTGACCCGATATTGTTGACGCAGGACGCATCCCATGGCGATGGAAAAGACATTCAACGCGGCCGAGGCCGAGGCCCGCATCTATCAGGCCTGGGAAGCGGCCGGAGCCTTCAAGGCAGGCGCGAACAAATCGCGCGACGAGAGTTTTACCATCATGATCCCGCCACCGAACGTGACGGGTGCGCTGCATGTGGGCCACGCGTTCAACAACACGCTGCAGGATGTTCTGACCCGCTGGCACCGGATGCGCGGGTTCGACACGCTATGGCAGCCCGGTCAGGACCACGCTGGTATCGCCACGCAGATGCAGGTGGAAAAGATGTTGGCCAACACCCAGCAGCCGGGACGTCGTGAGCTGGGACGTGAGGCGTTTCTGGACAAGGTCTGGGAATGGAAGGGAGAATACGGCGGCACGATCATCGAGCAGCTCAAGCGCCTGGGCTCGTCCTGCGATTGGTCGCGCAACGCCTTCACCATGGCGGGTGCGCCGCGTGACCCGCGCACCGGGCACGAAAATTCTGCGAATTTTCACGACGCGGTGATCAAGGTCTTTGTCGACATGTACGAAAAGGGTCTGATCTATCGCGGCAAGCGGTTGGTCAACTGGGACCCGCATTTCGAGACCGCGATTTCGGACCTTGAGGTCGAGAATATCGCAGTTGCGGGCCATATGTGGCACTTCAAGTATCCGCTGGCGGGCGGTGAGACCTATACCTACGTCGAGAAAGATGAGGACGGGAATATCGTGCTGGAGGAAGAGCGCGACTATATCTCGATCGCCACGACCCGCCCCGAAACCATGCTCGGCGACGGCGCAGTTGCGGTTCACCCATCCGATGAGCGCTATGCGCCCATCGTCGGAAAACTTTGCGAAATCCCGGTAGGCCCGAAAGAGCATCGCCGTCAGATCCCGATCATCACCGATGATTACCCTGATCCAGATTTCGGCTCGGGCGCGGTGAAAATCACCGGTGCACATGACTTCAACGACAATATGGTCGCCAAGCGCGGCGGCATTCCAATGTATCGCCTGATGGACACCAAAGGCGCAATGCGCGCCGATGGTGCGCCTTATGCCGAAGAGGCGGACAAGGCGCAGGAATACGCGCGCGGGCGAGAGTTCACCGAGAACGAGATCGACGCGATCAACCTGATCCCTGATCATCTGCGCGGCCTCGACCGGTTCGAGGCACGTGCGAAGGTGGTTGAGGAGATCACTGCAGACGGTCTGGCTGTCATGACTCGCGCGGATGATCAACGTCTGGGTTCGACCGCTTTAAAGCCGGAACACGAAGGCGCGGACAAGCTGGTGCCGCTGGTCGAAAGCAAACCGATCATGCAGCCCTTCGGCGACCGCTCGAAAGTCGTCATCGAGCCGATGTTCACCGACCAATGGTTCGTCGACGCCGCCAAGGTCGTCTGCCCTGCGCTGGACGCGGTCAAGGACGGCACTGTCAAGATCATCCCCGAGTCGGGCGAGAAGACCTATTACCACTGGCTGGAAAACATCGAGCCGTGGTGCATCTCGCGCCAGCTATGGTGGGGGCATCAGATACCGGTTTGGTATGGTCTCGATCTCTCGGCTGAGAATTTCAAGGACGACGAAAACGACGGCGACCTTGATTTGGTCGAATTGGGTCGTTTGCTCAACGAAGGCGGCATGCTGCATCGTGGCAATGTCATGGAATGCGCGGCAAGCCTTGAGGCCGTTACAGAGAAATTCCTCGACGACAATGCCAATATACCCAGCCCGCTGAGCCACGCGACGGTCATCGAAGTTGCCGATAAGCAGGAAGCGATCCATCAGTTCGCCGAAAGCCTTGCTCAATACGCAGTCGAACAAGACCCGACCAAGCTGGTCTACCCGGTCTGGCGCGACCCCGACGTGCTCGACACATGGTTCTCTTCCGGCCTCTGGCCTATCGGCACGCTGGGCTGGCCTGAAAAGACTGAAGAGTTAGAGCGCTATTTCCCAACCGATGTGTTGATCACCGGCTTTGACATCCTGTTCTTCTGGGTCGCGCGGATGATGATGATGCAACTGGCGGTGGTGAACGAAATCCCGTTCCACACCGTGTATCTGCACCAGCTCGTCCGCGACGAGAAGGGCAAGAAGATGTCCAAAACCACCGGCAACGTGATCGACCCGTTGGAGATCGTGGACGAATTCGGTGCTGACGCGCTGCGCTTTACTAATGCCTCAATGGCGGCTATTGGCGGGGTACTGAAACTGTCGCGCGAGCGCATCACAGGTTACCGAAACTTCGGCACCAAACTGTGGAACGCCGTCCGCTTTGCCGAGATGAATGAGGTCTTCACCGACGCTGTCCCGCAACTGGACGTGACTGACCTGAAACCCAAAGCCGCCGTGAACCGCTGGATCATCGGTGAAACCGCCCGTGTGCGGGAAGAGGTCGACGCGGCGCTGGAAAGCTATCGTTTCAACGACGCGGCCAACGGGCTCTACGCCTTTGTCTGGGGCAAGGTCTGCGACTGGTACGTGGAACTCTCTAAACCCTTGCTGCAAGGCGACGACACCGAGGCACAGGCCGAGACCCGCGCCACCATGCGCTGGGTTCTGGATCAGTGCATGGTTCTGCTGCACCCGATCATGCCTTTCATCACCGAAGAGCTGTGGGGCCTGACCGGTAAGCGTGCCAAAATGGTTGTACACGCAGATTGGCCGACCTATGCGGCTGCCGACCTGATCGACGCGGATGCGGATCGAGAAATGAACTGGGTGATCTCGGTGATCGAAAACACCCGCTCGGCCCGCGCACAGATGCGGGTTCCTGCTGGCCTCTACGTGCCGATGCTGGTGACTGAGATTGACGCGCACGGCCAAGCGGCATGGGACCGCAACGAAGCGCTGATCAAACGTCTGGCGCGGATCGACAGCCTGACCAAGGCGGATGAACTGCCAAAGGGCACGATCTCGATTGCCGCCCCCGGTGCCTCCTTTGGCCTGCCACTGGCGGACATCATCGACATTGGTGCGGAAAAGGAACGGCTGGAAAAAGCCAAAGGCAAGTTGGCCAAGGAACTCGGCGGTCTGCGCGGACGCCTGAACAACCCGAAATTCGTGGCATCGGCCCCGGAAGAGGTTGTTGCGGAAGCCAAAGCTAACCTTGCCGCCCGCGAAGAAGAAGAAGCCAAGCTAAACGAAGCTCTCGCCCGTTTGGCTGAAATCGCCTGATCTTTTTCCTGCTGCTGATATATTGAAATCGAACCTCACCACCCAACCGGCGGTGAGGTTTTTCTTTACCCTCAGAGCTTTCCCCTTGTTCACGCCACGCCCCGCTTGTTAGCACTTCGGCGAAACAACCTGGCGAGGCACTGACGATGCGATCTTTCCCTCCGATGCAGACCGTCTCAACCGGGTTGGTTGTGGCCATTGTCGGGTTCTTCAGCTCGTTTCCCATCGTACTGCAGGGGTTGGGCGCGATGGGAGCTTCATCGCAGGAAGCCGCCTCGGGTCTGATGAGTGCGGCGATTGCCATGGGGCTTGCAGCCATCGTCCTCAGCCTGCGGTACAAAATGCCGATCAGCGTTGCGTGGTCGACTCCGGGGGCCGCTCTGTTAGCCGTCTCGGCCACCCCGGTCGAGGGATTTTCAGGCGCGATTGGTGCGTTCCTGTGCGCCGGAGCATTAACGGTTCTGGCAGGGCTGTGGAAGCCGCTGGGACGATTGGCAGCAGCAATTCCCACAACACTGGCGCAAGCAATGCTGGCAGGCGTGCTCTTGCCACTATGCCTTGTGCCCTTCAAGGCGGCGATCGAGATTCCATGGCAGGCGTTGCCGGTGATCCTGACGTGGTTTGTCGCGGGCCGTTTCAATCGATTGATCGCGGTTCCGGCAGCTGTGGTCGCGGCGGCTATCATTGTGTCGCTGAACGCAGGAGATGCCCAATTGATGCCGGATCGTTTGATCGCGGCTCCGATCTGGACCATGCCATCATTCTCGGTCGCGTCGGCCATCGGGATCGGCGTACCGCTGTTTATCGTCACGATGGCGACACAGAATATCCCCGGCGTCGCGGTGATGCGCAGCTTTGGCTTTGATCCTGTTCCCGGCCGGTTGTTTTCATCCGTCGGTGGCGCAAGCATGCTTTCGGCCCCTTTCGGGGCGCCCGCAACCTGCCTGGCCGCAATCACCGCAGCGATGTGTTCCAACGAGGAAAGCCACCCCGATCCGGCGCAGCGTTATTGGTCGGCAATCATGGGTGGCGTGTTCTACTGCCTCTTCGGTATCTTTGCCGTGGCGATCACCAGTTTTGCCGCCCATGCCGACCCGCTGCTTATGGGCACTCTGGCAGGTGTGGCCCTGATCGGGGTCCTGGCCAATGCCATGCATGCCGCGCTGGACGTCCCTGTCGAGCGCGAAGCGGCTATTTTGACACTGGCCATTACGGCCTCTGGCATAACGGTTTTTGGGTTGGGCGCGGCAGTCTGGGGGCTGTTGGCTGGGGGTATCGCATATCTGGCAACAAACCGAGTGCGCTGAGCCCTTTCATCAGAACCCCTCAGGCGGTAAAATGAGCGCATGTTCGGATCGCTTGGAAAACTGATTGAACGCCAGATCATAAAGGCGCAGGCCGAAGGCCAACTGCAGGGTCTTGAAGGCGAAGGTGCCCCGTTACCCGACCGCTCGGGCGAGGCACAAGGCGATCCCGCCATTGCTGCGGGTCATCGGATCATGGCGCAGGCCGGAGTGCTACCCGAGGAGTTCGACATCAAGAAACAGCTCGACGCCGCCCGCAAGGAGTTTGCAGCGCTGCCTGACAATCAGGACCGCAGGGCCGCAATGAAAAAGATTGCTGATCTTGAGATGCGATACAACATGGCCCGCGATGCACGGCGCGCATTCATGCGGTGATCATTTGAACTCGGGCTTTCGGCCCTGCATCTGTGCCATGACAACTTCCATTTGATCCGACTTACCGATCAGGTCGACCTGTTCGGTAGACTCGGCCAACAGCACATCAGCACGGTCACGGGTTTCGGCCACATCAATCAACCGTTTGGCGGCGCGGATGGCGGACGGGCTTTTACCCGCGATGTCCTCGGCCAGCGCCAGCGCTTCGGTCAGGGGATCATCCGACAGTTTGGTAACAAGCCCCCAATCTGCCGCCTGTGGCGCTCCGATAGGGCGGGCGGTATAGGTCAGCAGGCGCAGCACGTCCGAGCGCACGAGCTCTGGCAGCAGAACCATGCCGCCCATGTCGGGGATAATGCCCCATTTCATCTCCATCACTGCCAGCTTGGCTTCGGGATGCACGATGCGGATGTCGGCACCCAGCGCGATCTGTAGCCCACCGCCATAGGCGACGCCTTGAATAGCGCAGATCACCGGCACTGGGACGCGCCGCCAGATCAAGGCAAGTTCCTGCATTTCGTTGGCATCTTCGTGGCTGCGGGTCATCAGCCATTCGCTTGGGTCTGTGTGTGCCATGCTGGCAAAGCTGGCCATATCGAGCCCTGCGCAAAAGCTCTTGCCCTCTCCCGATAGCACCACGGCGCGGATATCGGCTGCGGCGACTTCTTGGCCGGCCGAAAGGATCGCCTTGATCATCGCATCGTCCAGCGCGTTCATCTTGTCGCCGCGAGTCAGCGTGACATGGGCGATGTGGTCTTTGTATTCGACGGATACGCGGGACATGGGACCTCCGGGGCGTGATTTGCTGTATAAACATGCCAGCAAGACGCCAGCAGCGCCACAGCGACGTCAGGGCAAACCGCGCATCCGAAGCCTCCTTTGAACTTCTGGCAAGGCTTGCCCCGCCTGATCGGTTGCGCTTATCTGCGGCCATGACTGGTCCTCGTTATACCCCGCTTGCCCTCACGCTGCCCGCGACCGTGCCTTTTGTCGGCCCCGAAACGCAGGAGCGCCAACGTGGCGCGCCCTTCGTGGCCCGGATCGGTGCGAATGAAAGCGTGTTTGGCCCGTCCCCGCGCGCCATCGATGCAATGCAACGGGCCGCAGGCGAGATATGGATGTATGGCGATCCCGAGAATTACGAACTACGCCATGCGCTGGCGGTACATCATGGGGTTGCGCCTGAAAATATCGTGGTTGGCGAAGGCATTGACGGGTTGCTGGGCTATCTGGTGCGCCTGCTGGTTGGTTACGGCGATGCAGTTGTGACTTCGGATGGAGCTTATCCGACTTTCAATTACCACGTGGCCGGGTTTGGTGGGGTATTGCACAAGGTCCCCTACCGCGACGATCACGAGGACCCGACGGCACTGTTCGCCAAAGCGGCGGAGGTAGACGCCAAGTTGGTCTATCTGGCCAACCCGGACAACCCGATGGGAACATGGCATGCAGGTAAGGATATCGTGTCCGCTCTGGAGGCTTTGCCAGAGGGCTGTTTGGTGGTTCTTGACGAGGCATATGTCGAATGCGCGCCCGAGGGGACCGCTGCACCTGTCGCTGCTGATGATTCACGTGTGATCCGGATGCGAACGTTTTCCAAGGTTTATGGCATGGCCGGGGCGCGGGTAGGCTATGCTATCGGCTCATCCGAGTTGATTGCGAGCTTCAACAAAGTGCGCAACCATTTCGGCATGAACCGAGCCGCGCAGGCAGGGGCATTGGCCGCGCTAAAAGATGAAGATTGGCTGACGCATGTGCAGCAAAGGATTGCCGGGTCCCGGAACCGCATCGAAGAGATTTCACGGTCGAATGGTCTGGTGCCTTTGCCGTCTGCGACAAACTTTGTGGCGATTGATTGTGGGCGCGATGGGGTGTTTGCCAAGGCCGTGTTGGACACGCTCGTTGAACAAGGCGTGTTCGTGCGGATGCCATTTGCCGCGCCCCAGAACCGGTGCATTCGGGTCAGCTGCGGAGGTGAGGCGGAAATGGCGGCGTTTGAAGCTGCTCTGCCCACGGCCTTGGCAAAAGCCCGAGCCTCGTAAAGGGGGCTGTCTGCCCCCTATCGCGCCCATGCGCGATTTCCCCCGAAGGTATTTCGGGCCAGATGAAGAGGCGGATCGGGCTTATCCGGCCAGCGTCGCGGCGGCGGCTTCGAGCGCACCCTGACCACGGGGGATATCGAGCGCAGCCATAGCGGTTTCGACGCCACCCAGCATGGCCATGACCATTTGAGCGTTTACGTGCCCCATGTGGCCAAGGCGGAAGCAGCCGTCCCAATCCTCCATTCCCAGACCGATGCCCAGCGTCAGACCCAGTTGGGTTTCGGTATAGCTGCGCAGCGGCGTGCCGCGCCCCTCTGCCAACCTCAGAGCAGTGACGGCGTGGCTGCGATGGGCGGGGTCGGTGACGTTGAAATGCAGCGCGCCACCTTGCGCCCAGATTTCGCAGGCGGCCCAGATGGCCGTTGCCAGGTGTTCATGGCGGGCCCAGACCTGTTCGATCCCTTCGCCATGGATCAGGTCGAGCGCCGCGCGCAGGCCATACAGGTGGTGGGTTGGCGCGGTGCCGTTGAAATACTGATAGAACAGATCGGGATTGGCGCGCGGCTGCCAGTCCCAATAATGCGAGACGCGGGGCATTGTGGCGCGCTTGGCTTGCGCCTTGTCGTTGAAGAAGACAAAGCCGGTGCCCGCCGGGGTCATAAGCCCCTTTTGGCAAGCCGTGACAGTGACGTCGACACCCCAGGCATCCATCTCGAACCGGTCGCAGCCCATCGACGCGATGCAGTCAGCCATCAGCAAGGCTGGGTGGTCAAGGTCGTCGAGCAACGCTCGCAGAGCCGGGATATCGTTGCGGATCGATGTGGACGTATCGACGTGGACCGCAAGGACCGCTTTGATCTTGTGGCTGGTATCGTTACGCAGGGCCTCGGCGATGCGGTCAAGATCCCAGGGCGAGGACATTCCGAAATCGATCAGGTCAACCTTGGCGCCGATTCCTTCGGCCATCTCGGCCCAACCGTGGGTGAATCGGCCAGAGGCCGGGGCAAGCACGGTTTCACCGGGTGCAATGACGTTGGAAAGCGCAGCCTCCCATGTACCGTGGCCGTTGGCGATATAGATGGCGACGTTGTGCTGGGTTCCGGCAACGCGTTTCAAGTCTCGGGTGAGCGCGGGCATCATCTCGATCAATTCGCCGTCATAGATATTGGGCGACGGACGGTGCATCGCCTGCAGCACCGTATCGGGCATGACCGAAGGGCCGGGGATGGCCAGATACTCGCGCCCATGCGCGAGGGAGGTTTGGTTTGTCATGAGGGCAACCTGTTTGAATTGAGGCCTACCCTAGCGTCTTGCCCTGCGGCGTCAATCCAGCAGACTGGCGGCCTCGCGGGCAAGTGTTTCGATCCCGGACCAATCACCGTTTTGAACCATCTGCTTGGGCGCGACCCAGCTGCCGCCGGCGCAGACAACATTCGACAGCGACAGGTAATCGAGGGCATTTGACGGCGATACGCCACCAGTTGGGCAGAAGGTGATCTGCGGTAGCGGTGCGCCGATGGCTTTTAGGGCGGGAGCCCCTCCTGAGGCCTCGGCGGGGAAGAATTTCAGCATGTCATAGCCCTTTTCCAGCAGAGCCATGGCTTCGCTTGCAGTAGCCGCACCGGGGAGAAGGGGCAGACCTTCGGCTTCGCAGGCGGCGATCAGGGCATCGGTCGCACCGGGCGAGACGCCGAACTGAGCGCCAGCCTCTTTGGCAGCGCGGACATCTTCGGGCGTGACCAGTGTACCCGCCCCGACAACACCGCCGGGGACGTTGGCCATGGCGCGGATCGCGTCGAGCGCGGCGGGAGTGCGCAAGGTGACTTCAAGCGCCGGGAGGCCACCGGCGACCAAAGCTTCGGCCAACGGGCGCGCATGGGCCGCGTCGTCGACGACCAGGACTGGAACAATCGGGGCCAGCGCGCAGATCTCGCGGGTGCGTTGGGTTTTGGACATTGGGTTACACTCCGAAAATGCTGGCGCCGGTGTCGGCTGAGCCGACATTCTGACGGAAGGCGCCGAAGAGGTCACGACCAACGCCGTGTTGGTTTGCCGTAAGGTCGGCGGTGGCCGGATTGCGGTCGAGAACACCGGGGGTCAGGATTTCCAACTCGCCCTTGACCGCATCAACGCGCAACAGGTCACCGTCTTGCAGATAGGCGATCGGTCCACCATCCAGCGCCTCGGGGCAGACATGGATGGCGGCGGGCACTTTGCCGGATGCGCCCGACATACGGCCATCGGTGACCAGAGCCACCTTCTGCCCCCTGCCCTGCAGGATCGACAGGATCGGCGTCAGCGAATGAAGTTCAGGCATACCGTTGGCTTTTGGCCCTTGGAAGCGAACAACAACGATGACGTCATCGGTGAATTCTCCGGCTTTGAAAGCGGCTTTAACGGCGTTCTGGTCGTGGAATACACGCACGGGCGCTTCGACCACTTGGTGTTCAGGTGCTACAGCCGACACCTTCATGACCCCTGTGCCCAGATTGCCCGTCAAGCGAGAGAGCCCGCCCGTGGGTTGGAACGGGTCTTTGGCCGGGCGAACGATCTTTTCGTTCAGACTGTGGCCCGCGCCCTCTTCCCAGACCAACTCGCCGTCTTTCAGCTTGGGTTCTTTGGTGTAGTTGTGCAGGCCCTGCCCCGCGACAGTGAGCGTATCGGGGTGCAGCAAGCCATCTTCCAGCAGCGTGCCGATGGCAAAGCCCAGGCCACCCGCAGCGTGGAAGTGGTTCACGTCTGCCAGACCGTTGGGATAGACGCGCGCGACCAAAGGCACGACAGCGGAGATGTCGGAAAAATCCTCCCAGTCCAGCACGATACCACCGGCACGCGCCATGGCGATCAGGTGGATCAGTAGGTTAGTGGAACCGCCGGTGGCCATCAGGCCGACGATGCCATTGACGAAAGCGCGCTCGTCAAGGATCTGGCAGACCGGTGTGTAGTGATTGCCCAACGCGCTGAGAGACAGGGCGCGGCGCGCGCCTTCCTCGGTCAGGGCATCGCGCAGGGGGGTGTTGGGGTTGATGAAGCTGGACCCTGGCAGGTGCAGGCCCATGAATTCCATCAGCATCTGGTTGGTGTTGGCAGTTCCGTAGAAGGTGCAGGTGCCGGGGCCGTGATATGCGGCCATTTCGGCCTTCATCAGCTCTTCGCGGCCCACCTCTCCGGCGGCGAATTTCTGGCGGACCTTGGCCTTTTCGTCATTCGGCAGGCCACTGGTCATCGGTCCTGCAGGCAGGAAGACGGCAGGAAGATGCCCAAAGGCTTGCGCGCCGATGATTAGGCCGGGCACGATCTTGTCACAGACGCCCAGGAAAACGGCGGCGTCATAAGTGTTGTGGCTTAGCGCCACTCCGGTCGCCAGCGCGATCACATCGCGCGAGAACAGAGATAGTTCCATCCCCGCCTCGCCTTGCGTGACGCCGTCGCACATGGCTGGCACGCCGCCTGCAACCTGCGCTGTGCCGCCTGCTGCGCGGATCGCATCGCGGATCAGGGCCGGGTAGCGTTCGAAAGGCTGATGGGCCGAGAGCATATCGTTATAGGCGGTAACGATCCCCAGATTGCCAGCCGTGCCGGCGGCCATGGAGTCCTGATCTTCGCCCGCCCCGGCATAGGCGTGGGCCTGCCCGCTGCAGGACAGGTGCGCACGCGCAGGGCCTTTGGATTTGGCCTGCTCCATTCGTTCAAGATGCGGGCCACGCAGATCGGCGCTGCGGTCGATGATGCGTTTGGTGACGTCGGATATAACTGTGTTGACCATGATTACCCTCCGATCTGACGCCAGCGGCGCCCATCGCGATGCATCAGCATCAATGCTTCTTCAGGCCCCGAACTGCCCTGATCGTATTTCGCGGGCTTATCGCCACGCTCTTCCCAGCCGTGAATGATGGGATCGACCCAGGCCCATGCGGCCTCGGCCTCATCCCCGCGCATGAACAAAGTCTGGTCGCCGCGGATGACATCCATGATCAGGCGTTCATAGGCATCCGGGGATTGGCCGTCGTCGCCCAGCGCATCAGCGAAACTCATATCGAGTGCAACGTCGGACAGGCGGAACCCGCCCTGCCCCGGTTCCTTGATGGTGGTGCGGAGCGTGATCCCTTCGTCCGGTTGCAGGCGGATCACCAGCACGTTGCCATGCAATGGGCCGACATTCGGAAAAATCGTATGCGGCGGGTCGCGGAAGAACACTGCAATCTCGGATTCACGTGCGCGCAGGCGCTTGCCGGTCCGCAGATAAAACGGGACACCGGCCCAGCGCCAGTTGCCGATATGCGCCTTCAGCGCAATGAAGCTTTCGGTACGGCTGGCGGGGTTGCCGACGTGATCCAGATAGCCATCGCCCCCTTTTTCGGTGCGGTACTGACCACGAGCGATATCCTTGGGTTCCACCGGCTCCAGCGCTTCGATCACTTTGACCTTCTCATCGCGCACCGCGTTGGGTGAGAATTTCGAAGGCGGTTCCATCGCCGTCAGGCACAGCAATTGAACCAGATGGTTCTGGATCATGTCGCGCATCGCGCCGGACTGATCATAATAAGCACCGCGCCCTTCGACGCCCACGGTTTCGGCCACGGTGATCTGGACGTTATCAACATGAGTGGCGTTCCAGAGCGGTTCGAAAAGCGAATTGGCAAAGCGCAGCGCCATCAGGTTCTGCACGGTTTCCTTGCCCAGATAATGATCGATCCGGTAAATCTGATGTTCTTCAAAACAGGCCCGCAGCCCTTCGTTCAACGCTTTGGCTGATGCCAGATCGTGACCAAAGGGTTTCTCGACCACGATACGACTGTCAGGTGTGGACAGGCCGTGCTCGTTCAGACGTTGGGCGATGCCCGAGAAAAGGCTTGGGCCTACTGACAGATAGAAGGCGCGTACCACATCCGGTCGCAGCGTTCCCGCAAGGTCAGACCAACCCGCATCGCCAAGCGCATCTACCGGAACATACTCGACGCGGGACAGAAAGCGATCAAGCGTATCCTTTTTAAAACCCGGCGCAAACTCTTGCATCGACGCACGCAACTGTTCACGGAACCCGTCGCTGTCCATGTCGGATCGGGCGGTTCCAATGATGCGCGCATTCTCAGGCATCTGGCCGACTTCGAAGCGATGATAGAGGCCCGGCAGGATTTTACGCTGCGCCAAATCGCCCGTCGCGCCGAACAACACAAGGTCGAACGGATCTACCGGAATTACGCGTGAGACCATTGCAAGGCTCCTTTCGAATTCCCCGCCAGCATAAGCGAGGTTTCAGCCCGGGATTAAAACGCATGTGCGTCATTAGCTATGTTATCGCTAACATTCACCGGCTGAATAGAAAACCTGAGCGCAAAAATCAAGCGCGGATTTGCAGCTGGCATCGCGGAAGATCAGTCAGGACTGCGTCCGCAGCCAGTCCATCACCGCCGGACGCACGGATTGTTCCCCACGATGGCGGGCATCGGCGATAATTTTACGCACATCCTGAAGGTTCGACCGCAACAACAGGCTTTTGACCGGCCCGATTGAGGCCGGGCGCATCGAAAGGGTACGGATGCCCATGGCCGCGAGACACAGCGCCTCGACCGGGCGACCGGCATCTTCGCCACAGAAGCTGAGCGGTGTGTCCGAGATCGAGCATCTCTCAACGATACGTTCAATGAAACTCAGAAAGCTGACATTCAGCGTATCGTAGCGACGGCGAACCAGTTCATTTTCGCGGTCGGCGGCGAAGAAAAACTGTTTCAGGTCGTTCCCACCGATCGAGATAAAGCCGACTTCGTCAAAGAACTTCTGCGGCGCAAAGGCAAGTGAAGGCGTTTCCAGCATCGCCCCCACTTCGAGCGATTCAGGCAGAACATGGCCCAGACGCCGTTCACGCTCGATCGTTTTCTTGACCTCCCAGCGCGCCTCACGGAATTCGTCAGCCTGCGCGACAAACGGGAACATGATCGTCAGGGGGCGGCCATCGGCGGCCCGGATCAGCGCCTGCAACTGCATCCGCATCACGCCGCGCTTGTCCAGACCCACCCGGATCGCCCGCCAGCCCAGCGCCGGGTTCGGCTCTTCCACATGTTTCATATAAGGCAGAACCTTATCTGACCCGATATCGAGCGTGCGGAACACCACGCGCTTTTCTCCCGCAGCATCCAGGACACGTTTGTATTGCGTCACCAGCTCGGATCGCTTGGGCATCTGATTGCGGATCAGAAACTGCAACTCGGTGCGGAACAGGCCCACTCCTTCGGCGCCAGAGGTACTAAGCGAGGGCAAATCGGCCATCAGGCCCGCGTTCATCACCATGTTGATTCGCGCACCATCCTGCGTGACGGTGGGCGTTTCACGGATCGAGGCGTAGCGTTCCTGCGCCTTGGCTTCCATCGCGATTTTATCACGGAAAGCACTAACGACGGTGTCCTCGGGGCGCAGATGTACGACACCGCTATCCCCATCCACCAATATGTGATCGCCATTCAGCGCTTCGGTGGTGATGCGGCCTACATGCACCACCAGTGGGATCGCCAACGCGCGCGCCACGATAGTGGCATGGCTTCCGACCGAGCCTTCTTCCAATACGATCCCTTTGAGAGAACGGCCATATTCCAGCAGATCACCGGGGCCGATATTTCGCGCAATTAGGATCGGATCGGGCGGCAGGTCAGCCCCATTTCCGTTACCCTGTCCAGTCAAAATTCGCAGCAACCGATTGCTGAGGTCGTCCAGATCGGCCAACCGTTCACGTAAATACGGATCGGTGACCTGCCCCATGCGAGCCCGCGCCTGAGATTGTTCTTTCTCGACCGCCGCCTCTGCGCTGAGACCAAGAGCGATGTCCTCCTCCATCCGGCGCATCCAACCCTTGGAGTTGGCGAACATCCGGTAGGCTTCCAGAACCTGCAACTGCTCTTTGTCGCCGCCCTGAGAAATCTCAAGCATCTTGTCGACGCCGACGCGTAGCTCTTCAACTGCCTCGGTCAGCCGCTCACGCTCACGATGCGGGTCTTCGGCAATGGGATTGGTGACAACAACACGAGGTTCATGCAGCCAGACATGGCCTTCAGCAGATCCCTCCTGCGCCGGGCCACCGGTAAGTTGCACCGATTGCTGGTGCAGCGGTGACAAGGCCGCGCCTTCGCCGACGAACGCGCCCAGTTCGGCCATTTCGGCCAGAACCATCGCGACAACTTCCAGCGCATAAACCTCATCCGCTGAAAACTCGCGCGCGTCCCGGGACTGAACCACCAGCACGCCCAGTTTCTGACCCAGACGCTGTACCGGCACACCAAGAAAGGACGAATACCGTTCCTCGCCAGTTTCCGGCATGTACCGAAAGCCCTTGGCCGAGGGCGCGTCCGCCGTATTCACCACCTTGCCAGATTTGGCGACGCGACCGACCAGCCCTTCGCCCATACGCATCCGCGTCTTGTGCACCGCTTCTGGGGACAGACCTTCGGTGGCGCACAGTTCAAGCGTATCCTCATCCCGAAAAAGGTAGATCGAGCAAACTTCGCGACCGGTACTGTCGGCGATCAGGTGCGTGATCCGGTCAAGACGTTCCTGACCGGCGGCTTCGCTCGCCATTTCTTCGCGCAGCCGTCCCAGCAGCTTGCGAGATTCTGTTTCCGTGCCTTCCGCCATGGCCCACCCACGTTACGGTTTCAGACAGGACACTTGGCTGAAAGCTCAGGCCGCCTTGTCCAGTTCAAAGGCATCATGCAGTGCCTGAACCGCAAGTTCCATGTATTTCCTGTCGATCAGGACGGAAATTTTAATCTCGGAGGTTGTAATGACCTTGATGTTAATCCCCTCATCCGAGAGAATCTTGAACATCTTGGCCGCAACACCGGATTGCGAGCGCATACCGATCCCGACAACTGAGACCTTGCAAACGTCCTCATCCGCAACCAGTTCGGCGTAGTTCAGCTCACCCTGATCCTTGATCGCCAGCAATGCCTTTTCGGCGCGGGAGACCTGATTGGTCGGACAGGAGAACGTCATGTCGGTGCGCCCTTCGTCCGAGATATTCTGGACGATCATGTCCACGTTCACGCCCTCGTCGCTGAGCGCAGTAAAGATGATCGAGGCGATGCCGGGGCGGTCCGCCACGGAAACGACGGTCATCTTGGCTTCGTCGCGGGAATAGGCCACACCGGCCACAACATTGGATTCCATGATATCCTCCTCGTCGCAGACCAGTGTACCGGCCTCGTCGGATTGTTCCTCAAAGCTTGAAAGAACGCGCAGTTTCACCTTGTAGCGCATCGCCAGCTCGACCGAGCGGGTTTGAAGCACTTTGGCCCCCAGCGAGGCCAGTTCGAGCATTTCCTCGAACGAGATTTTGTCCAGCTTGCGCGCCTTTTCACAGATGCGCGGGTCGGTCGTATAGACACCGTCCACATCCGTATAGATGTCGCAGCGCTCGGCTTCGAAAGCGGCAGCAAAAGCCACGGCGGTGGTGTCCGAACCGCCCCGACCCAGCGTGGTGATGCGACCTTCGGGGCTGATGCCCTGGAAGCCCGCGACCACCGCAACGCGCATCCCTTCGCCGAATTTCTGGTTGATATTCTCGGGCGGGATTTCTTCGATCCGGGCCGCTGAATGGGCACCGTTGGTGATCAGCGGCACCTGCCAACCCTGCCAGCTGCGCGCCGGGATGTCCATTTCCTGCAGGGTCAGCGCCATCAGGCCAGCTGTAACGTTTTCACCAGAGGAGACAACGGCATCATATTCGCGCGCGTCATAGAGCGGAGAGATTTCATCGACCCAGCCCACCAGCTCGTTGGTCTTGCCGGACATCGCCGAAACGATGACGATGACGTCATAGCCTTTGGCTACCTCGACACCAACCCGTTTGGCAGCACGGCGGATCCGGTCTAGATTGGCGACCGATGTGCCGCCGAATTTCATCACGAGTACGGGCATGGGGGCTAGTGTCTCCGCGCCTTGAATTTCTGATCCCGTGCCTCTTATGCGAGGGGGGGCGCAAGGGCAAGTGGGCAAAGTCTGCACCGCAGTGCTTTACTTTGGTCGTGCGTGGTGTAAGCGTTCGGTCAAAGTCTTATTCCACGAGGATTTCAATGTTCCGCTTTGCCCTTGCCCTAAGCCTGGTTTCGACTGCCGCAAATGCCCAAGTGGCCACCCTATCGGGAACGGATGGCGAGAACTCATTAGGCACCGTTCCATGCGCTGCATTGGCAGGTGATACACTGGCCAGTTGTCCGGCCGAATTGCGGAAGCGCGAAGATGGAACGGCGACGTTGGCGGTTCAGTTGAACACTGGCGAGGTTCGGCGGATTTACTTCACCAAAGGTGTGCCGGATTCCAGCAGTTCGACATCGAAACTGACCTATGAGACACGCGGTGATATCATGGTGATCTTCATTGATCCCGGTGAAGTCTACGAAATCCCCAAGGCGGCCCTGAACTCTCAGTAAGGGTGCGCCCGACCATCCCAGGTTTCAAAACAACCGGTAGTATCGAGCGAGAGAGCCGCAAATCGCTCGATCAAGCCGTTTGCCGCCTGATCGACCGTGATCTCTGCTGCAGATCCGCCCATGTCCGTCTGCACCCAGCCCGGATGGTAGATTCCCACCGCAATGCCATCCGCCTGTAGGTCAGTCGCTAGGTTGCGGCCCAAATTCAGCGCCGCCGCCTTTGACGCACGGTAGATATAGCTGCCACCCGGCGCGCGCGTATGTGACGCCATCTGAGACGAAACGATGGCGATCCGGCCCCGCGCGGTACACAGGTTCGGCAACAAGGACTGGATGGTAAGAAACACGCCTGTCACGTTGGCGGCGAAGCTTTGCGCCCACATCTCGGCGGGATAGCCACTAATGTCGTGTCCTTTGTCCAGATAAACGCCCGCATTGCAGATCAGCAGGTCAATCTGGCGGCCTCGCAGTTGCTCGGCCATCGCAGCGTGCTGTTCTGGGTCCGTGACATCCAGCACGATATCTGCGCTACCGTCCCGGGCAGTTCCGGTCACTTCATGACCTTCTGCACGATACTGATCCGCAATGGATTTCCCGATCCCTCGGTTCGCGCCCGTAACAACGATGTGCATGGGTCAGTTGGTTTTGCGGCTAGGAACAAACGGCAGCGGTGCGACCGGCACGCCGTCTTCAATCAGCGATTGCGCCTCTTCGGGCTTGGCCTCACCATAGATTGCGCGCTCGGGCGCATCCCCCAGATGGATTTTGCGGGCTTCTTTGGCGAAATCCTTGCCCACATAGTCCGAGTTTTCCTCGACCTTTCGACGCAGTTCGCTGAGGACCTCAGCGATCTCGGGCGAAGGTGTTGCCATGCTGATCTCATCCGCAGAAGGCTGCGCTGGTGCAACCTCGGTCACCGCCTTGCGCGCAGGCCGGACACGCGGTGTCATCACCGCCTTTTCCACCTTGTCGCAGCCGCATACCGCGCAGGTTACCAACCCGGCCGCTGACAGTTTGTCAAAGGCGGCTGCGGATTGAAACCAACTGTCAAAGCTGTGGTCATTGCTGCATTTCAATGCGTATTGAATCATATCACATCCAAAATCCGGTTGGCGAATAGATACCGACCAACATGGCAATATCAAGTCTTGATCTTGGCCCGCTATTGCCGATGCAACCCGAATCCACCCAAAAGCGCAGCAAGATCGGGCGACGACACCTTCAACGATGCCTTTTTGGGCGAAACCCATTTGCGCCTGCGCTCACCCGCTTCGGGAAACTGCGCCTCCAATCGCTGCACATGCAGCGGAAACACATCAACCAGACACAGCGCCGATGGCTTGCCAGGCCGGTTCTTGATATAGGCAAACCGACCAAGACTTTCGCTTCCGCACTGCCCCAAAACACCAGCCTCTTCCCAGGCCTCGCGGGCGGCTGTTTCAGAAGGGGTCAGCCCGTTGATCAACCAACCCTTGGGAATGATCCAGCGCCGCGCCCTGCGCGTTGTGATCAACAAAATCTCTGGCAGGTCATCATTGGTACGATAGCAAAGCGCAGCGGATTGAGCATAAACAGGCAGCGCCCCGGAAAGGGAGAGGTTTTCTGCCGAAAGCCCGGCAATCGCACCACTACTGCGCCCGTCAAACACGGTTCATATCCACTGCTCACTCCGCTTATGTTGCGGTTTATAAAGTGATATTTATCATATCCGGCAGAGTCTGCCAAGCTTTACGGGAAAGCCCCCTTGTTCAGAGCCATCCGCCCCGACAAACGCCGCACCAGCTCGTCATGAGGGATGTCGGCATCAATCGCCAATCGACGCAGCCCAAAATGCACATGCGCGATCTGCTGGTAGTAGCGGGTATAGACAAAATTTGTACCGCCCCCGGCAAGCGCCCCAAGCAACGGTACAGACTGCGCCGCCAGCTTCTGGCCCAGCACTACGGACAGGCGCGGCGCCACCATCGCAATGAGGCGTTGCATGGTCGGTCCGGTCAGGGTCATGCGCATTGAGAAAAAGCCCAGATCAGCCCCGTCATCCTCGGCCAAAGGACCTGCGGCTGACAACACTCGGATCGAGTCGAATTTCACGTTCTCGGCGGTCGGATCAAATCCTTCCCGCATCGCTGCGCCTTGGATCGCGCGCAGCATCATGGCGGTTGTCGCGGGCAGCTCGACAAGTGCTGTGGACACTCCACCCAGACCTCCGGCTGCGCCCATGGCAGTAGTCAAGGCTGTGTTGACCCATGGTTTCTGGTCCGGCACGGCACGCCGAGAGCCTTCGGCCGCATGCATGGCAAGCCAAAGCGCCTGTTCGGTTGCTTCGGTCAGACCTTCTCGCACCGGCTTAGGTAACTGATCCAATAAGGATTCCGCCGAACCACCAAGCTTGTTCAGCAGATTCACTCCTGCGCCACCTGCCGCACCGTACAGCTGCGCAAGCCGATCAAGCTCGGCCTCAGGATCGAGTTTTTCGACAAGAACCACGTCCTGCATCTGTGCCCTCCTGTCCTGAAAACATCGGGACTTTGCAGCGGGTTTTCAATGGGTCAACGGGTCCAGCGACTAACAAGCCCCTGAATTTCGGACCAAACTCCGGGGATCAGTTCCAAACCCAGTATGCGATCAGGGTTGGTGGGCGGGGGCATTTCGACACCCGTCAGCGGGGTGAACCCGAACCGGGCATAATAGGGCGCATCGCCCACAAGCATGACGCGATCCCACCCTTTGGCGCGTCCGGCCTCTACCCCCTGATGGATCAGATATCCGCCCAACCCTTCGCCTTGATGGGTCGGGTGGACCGCCACTGGACCTAGCAGCAGCGCGTCATGTTCACCCACATGCACGGGCCAAAACCGGATTGCACCAGCCAGAATGCCCTGCCCATCGCGCGCGACCTGCGACAGGCCAGCGACAGGCGGCACGTCATCGCGCAGACGATAAGACGACAACGCCTCGCGCCCCGGAGCAAAGCACAGGTCATAGAGCGCTTCGACCTCCCACCAGTCTTCCGGCTCTTCCGGCCTGATCTTGAATTGCTGCACGCGCGCCCTCTTATCCTTGCTGGAAATCGCCCTAGCACTTCGATAGGCCTTGGGCAAACGCTTGGAGTCCATATGTTCTATCGCCCCGAAGACGGCCACGGCCTGCCACACAACCCCTTCAACGCCATCATAACCCCACGCCCTATCGGCTGGATTTCGACGCGCGATGCTGACGGGATCAACAACCTGGCCCCGTATTCCTTCTTCAATGGTGTCGCTTATACACCGCCCCAGGTGATGTTCGCCTCAACCGGCTCCAAACACGATCAGGATGGCGGCAAGGACAGCATCGCCAATATCGAGGCCACGAAGGTATTCTGCGTCAACGTGGTGGCCCATGCGCATCGCGACGCAATGAATGCCAGCTCAGAGGGTTTGGGAAAGCACGTCGACGAGTTCACTCATGCTGGGCTGACACCCATTGAATGCGAAACCATAAATTGCTCTCGGGTCGAGGGAGCGCCCGCAGCGCTGGAATGCAAACTTACCCAGATCGTAACTCTGCCGGGTGAGTCCAATCGGGTGGTGTTCGGAGAGGTCACTGGTGTGCACCTGCACGATGACCACATCCGTGACGGCAAATTTGACGTGACCTCATTCAACCCGCTCGCGCGGTTGGGTTATCGGGACTATTCTGTGGTGACAGAATTGTTCAGCCTTTCACGCCCGGATGACTAATGCCACTGCCTGATCCTACACGCAGATATCCGATTGTTCTGCCCGACGGCTCTAGCCACAACGGAACAGTGTTTCTGTCTCAGGCCATCGATCATCCCCGCTTTGAGGCAGGAGCTTACACTTATGCGTCGGATTTCGATGCACCGAAGGACTGGGCGCAGCGGCTTGCACCGTATCTGTTTCCCTTTTCAGAAGAAAAGCTGATGCTGGGCAAGTTCTGCCAAATCGCTCATGGAGTAAGGTTTATCACTGCCTCCGCAAATCACGCGACCGATGGCTTGACCTGCTTTCCATTTCCAATCTTCGATCCGGATCGCATGTCAGGCTACCAGCCTGATACACGTGATACCGTTATCGGGCACGATGTCTGGATCGGTTACGGAGCTTTGATTTTACCCGGAGCGCAGATCGGAAATGGCGCGATTGTTGGCGCAGGCTCGGTCGTGCGGGGTCAGGTTCCACCCTATGCAGTCGTTACCGGAAATCCGGCAAAAGTCCGGCGCTATCGTTTTGATCGCGATGTGATTGAAAGGCTGCAAGACTTGCGATGGTGGGATTGGCCCGCAGAAACCATCACTCGGGCCGAAGATGCCTTGCTTTCAGGCAATATCGATGCGTTGGAGCGCATTGCTTCTGAGATATAAGGCGGCCAATCCGGCCGCCCTTTCGCGTATTCAGTGCCCGCCCAGAATACCGGTGCGGACCGAATAATCCACAGCCAGTTCGTAATCCGGGTCATCATCGCTGTCGACCATCAGATGGCCGGCCTTGTTCAGCAGTGTATGACAGTCACGGCTCAGGTGCCGCAGCATGACGCGTTTGCCAGCCGCTTCGTATTTGGCGGCGATGTTTTCGATAGCCTGCAGCGCGGATTGGTCCACCACACGGCTGGCTGCAAAGTCGATGATGACGGTCTCGGGGTCGTTTCTTACGTCGAACAGCTCCACGAAGCCCTCGGACGAGCCAAAGAACAGCGGGCCCTGAATTTCATAGACCTTCGCCCCTTCTTCCGTTTCCGAGTCGCGCGTAACCGCGTGGATGCGTTTGGCGTTATTCCACGCATAAGCCAGGGCAGAGACAATCACACCTACCACAACAGCCACCGCAAGGTCTTCCATCACGGTGACGACTGTCACCAGTACGATCACGAACGCATCCATCAAAGGCACCTTGCGCATGATCTTCAGCGAATTCCAGGCGAAGGTTCCGATCACCACCATGAACATCACACCGACAAGTGCGGCCAGTGGAATCTGCTCGATCAGAGGCGAACCCACCAGGATGAAGAGCAACAGAAATAGCGCTGCAGCGATACCTGCGATACGCGTGCGCCCGCCTGACTTCACGTTGATCATCGACTGACCGATCATCGCACAACCGCCCATACCACCAAAGAAACCGGTGACTACGTTCGCTGTGCCCTGCGCGATACATTCCTGCGAAGCACCACCGCGCTTGCCGGTGATCTCACCCACAAGGTTTAGCGTCAGCAGGGATTCAATCAGACCGATTGCGGCAAGGATCAGGGCATAGGGCAGGATGATTTCAAAGGTCTCCCAGTTCAGCGGCACCATAGGTATATGGAAGCTGGGCAGGCCGCCTTCGATCGAAGCCAGATCACCGACACGCGGGACGTCCAGCCCAATGCCAATGACCAAAGCAGCGACAACAAAAATCCCGGCCAGAGGCGCTGGGATGACGCGGGTGATGCGGGGCATGATCCAGATCACAGCCATGGTCAGAGCGACCAGACCCAGCATTGTGTAGAGCTGTAGGCCCGAAAGCCACTCGCCACCGCCCATGCCGTGGCCGGTATTTTCCATGGTTCCGGGCACTTTGAATTGCCCCAGCTGCGCCAGAAAGATCACAATCGCCAGGCCGTTCACAAAGCCCAGCATCACCGGATGCGGCACAAGTCGGATGAACCGGCCCCAATGCATCGCACCTGCGATGATCTGCATAATCCCCATCAGCACCACCGTTGCGAACAGGTATTCGACCCCGTGTTGTGCGACCAGTGCGACCATGACAACCGCAAGCGCCCCGGTCGCGCCCGAGATCATGCCGGGGCGACCGCCGATCAAAGCAGTGATCAGACCGACCAGAAACGCTGCGTAAAGCCCGACCAGAGGGTGCACCCCGGCGACAAAGGCAAAGGCCACGGCTTCGGGGACCAGCGCCAAGGCGACGGTGAGACCGGACAGCAGTTCGATCCGCAGGCGGGAAAAGGTCAATCCCTCATCCGGTACCCAGCGCAAATCGGGTTTGGCTATACGATTGGCAAAGCTTGCCAGCATGGCTCGGGGCATGGATCGGTCCTGTTGGTCGGTATTGTTCGCGCGAAAGGGGCCTTCTAGCGGTCAAACCGGTCTTGAGATACCGCGCCAGGCGGGACCCTGATATGCGCCGTGCGCATAGCTTGACCCAAGCGCACACAAACCGTTGAACCCACTTGTCAAAAGGTGCTGTGGCCCGCAGAACTCACACAGCAGGAATTTTCAATGGAGAGCACTCGTGACCCAAACAAAAATCGCCGTCATTGGAGGATCGGGCATTTATGACATCGATGGTCTGGAGAATGCCGAGTGGGTCACAGTAGAAACGCCATGGGGCGATCCGTCGGATCAGATCCTGACCGGGTCGCTGGATGGGGTCGAAATGGCCTTCTTGCCGCGTCACGGTCGCGGACATGTGCACTCGCCGACCGAGGTGCCCTATCGCGCCAATATCGACGCGTTGAAACGGCTTGGCGTAACGGATGTGATCTCGGTCTCGGCCTGCGGGTCGTTCCGCGAACATTTGGCGCCGGGTGATTTCGTGATCGTGGATCAGTTCATCGATCGAACATTTGCCCGTGAAAAGAGCTTTTTCGGGACTGGCTGCGTCGCCCATGTCAGTGTCGCGCATCCGACCTGCCCGCGCCTGTCGGACGCTTGTGAGACTGCAGGCAAGACGGCTGGCATCACCATCCACCGAGGTGGAACCTATCTGGCGATGGAAGGACCGCAATTCTCGTCATTGGCGGAATCCAAATTATATCGCGAACAATGGGGGTGCGACGTGATCGGCATGACCAACATGCCCGAAGCGAAACTCGCACGCGAGGCCGAGCTTTGTTATGCCTCAATTGCCATGGTCACCGACTATGACAGCTGGCACCCTGATCACGGTGAAGTCGACGTGGCCGCCATCATCGCCACGCTGACCGGCAATGCGGAAAAAGGCCGGGCATTGGTCAAAGGTCTGCCCGCTATGCTGGGGACCGACCGTGCGCCCTGCCCGCATGGCTGCGACCGGGCGCTGGAGTATGCCATCCTGACCGTGCCTGAAAAGCGCGATCCGGAATTGTTGGCCAAGCTGGATGCTGTGGCTGGGCGGGTGTTATAAACTCAGTACTGCGACAGTTTCTTTTGCACCTCGTCCCATAGGCCACGCGACCACAAATCGTTGTGGGTGCCGTCGGGGATCACGTAAATCTGCGCGGTATCAGACATCTCGGCCAGAGCTTTTCCGTGATGCAGTGGAATAGTTTCATCCTCGGTGCCGTGAAAAATCAACGTCGGCACCGAGATCTGTTCGATAAGATCACGTGTGGCGAACTGATCCCTCATCAAGGCTGAGACCGGCAGGAAAGGATAGCGTTCCGCCGCGACATCAACGGTTGCAGTGAACGGGGCCTCGAGCACCAGAAGTTCTGCATCGGGACGCTCGGCAGCCACAGCGGCGGCAATGCCGGTGCCGAGGCTCTGACCGTGCAGCACCACAGCTTTGCCCTGACCCGCCAGCCTGTCATAGAGCTGAACTCCATCAGAGATCAGCGCCAGTTCCGAGGGCTCGCCTTCGCTGCCCGGAAAGCCGCGATAGCTGGGGGCAAGCAGCCCGTAGCCCGAGTTCAGGATTTCGCGCAGCCGTTCAGCACGGTCCCCCAGATTGCCGCTTTGGCCGTGGAAGAATAGGACGGTCGGTGCATCCGGGATTGCAGCGGGTGCTGCCCAGACCGTCAGGGCAGTACCATCAGCCATTGTCAGCGATAGCGCATCAACATCCGCCAACCCCACCGAAGCCGGATCCGGTAACGTATCTTCGGGTTTGTACAGCAGAGATTGCTGGTTGAAAAACATGTATCCGAGGACGCCCGCATACAAGATCGCCCCGGCCAACAGCAGTCCTACCAAGATGCTTTTGAGGCGCTCGACACTGGATCTGGCGCGGCCGGTATCGGCCTCAGCGTGTTGGGTTTGAACCATGGCTCCCTCCTTTGGGTCGCATTGCGAGAGTGGGGTACATTGGAGGCGTTTCAAGATACATAAGCCAAGCTTCATCCAATCTTAAACCTGTTGCGGCAATCCCAGACCGCATTGCACGCCTGAATTCCCTGCCCCATGTCCTCGGTATTTAGGCGACCCCGGCTTCACAAATCCGAACGCCAACCCGTTGGAGTCGGTGTTTCACCACGAGAATGTGCCCGCAAAGCCTTGACCAATACGTCGTGCCAAGGCTTGCTGTGGGAAACACTCTAATAGGATACTCCATGTCCATTGAAATCTGGCTTGCCTTTGTGGCCGCTTCGACCGCGCTGCTGCTGATCCCAGGCCCGACCGTGTTGCTGGTGCTTAGCTATGCGCTGTCGAAAGGACGCAGTGTGGCGGTTGCCTCGGCCACTGGGGTCGCATTGGGGGATTTGGTGGCGATGACCGCGTCGCTGCTGGGGCTGGGGGCGCTGGTGCTGGCCTCTGCCACACTGTTTACCGTGCTGAAATGGGTTGGGGCAGCCTATCTTGTCTGGCTTGGTGTCAAACTCCTGCGCAGCGCGCCGTCGGGCGGGCTGCAAGCAATTGAAACCGAACGTGACGTGACCGCCCGCAGTGTTTTTGGCCATGCCGCTGCAGTCACCGCGCTGAACCCGAAGTCCATTGCCTTCTTCATCGCTTTCGTACCGCAATTCTTGCGTCCAGCCGAGCCTTTGGGTCCGCAATTCGCGATCCTGATCGCAACATTTGTGGGTCTCGCGTGGTTGAACGCGCTGGCCTACGCGCTGCTGGCGGACAAGCTGCGCCGGATGATCGGACGCGCGAATGTCATCACGACCATGACCCGGTTCGGAGGGTTGACCCTGATAGGAATGGGCATCGCCACAGCGGTTCTGCGCCGCCCGGCGTGATTTCAGTTTTCAGCGTTTTCCTTCATGAACCCCCGGATAAACCGGCGAATTTCGCGGGCGGCGGAGGTGTCCAGATCCCTGCACAACTCGACGAATGCATCGCGCTCATCCTTGTCGAGACGCAAAACCAACTGACTGTTTTTCTTGGTAGATTTCTTTCCATCTTTCTTGGTCACACGTCCAGTCCCCGTCCTGCCCTTGATTCTAAGAGCGATGCATTGTATATACATAGAATATAAAATGTAGATATCGCGCACATAACAGCAAAAGTGAGATTAAAGCAATGAACCTTCATGTCGCGCAAGCCATTCTTCTTCGGGATCAACGCAACTGGCGCAAGCCGCACTTGTCCTGGCTTCCGAACGCGCTGTATCGCTACTACGGCCTGCCTAACGCCATGCGCGGCCGCAGCAAGTAGCCGCAGGGGCCAGAGTTCTCTTGCATGACCGCACCTTATGGGCGAAATACCCCGCGCGTGTTTGATGCCAAAGGGGTGGCCCATGTCCAGAAACAAAACGGTCAAGGATTACATTCGGACCATCGTCGATTTCCCGCATGAAGGGATCATGTTCCGCGATGTCACCACCCTGTTTGCCGACCCGCGCGGGTTCCGCATGGCAATCGACCAGATGTTGCACCCTTACGCCGGTGAGCGAATCGACAAGGTTGTGGGCCTTGAGGCGCGCGGCTTTATTCTGGGCGGTGCGATTGCCCACCAGCTGAGCGTTGGATTCGTGCCGATCCGCAAAAAGGGCAAACTGCCCGGCACCACGATCAGCCAGGACTACAAGCTGGAATATGGCGAGGCGATCGTCGAAATTCACGATGACGCCATCCAGCCGGGTGAGAAGATCCTGGTCGTTGATGATCTTCTGGCTACCGGAGGCACCGCCGCCGCGGGGATCAAGCTGATCGAACGGCTGGGCGGCGAGATCATCTCATGCGCGTTCATCATCGATCTGCCCGAATTGGGTGGTCGCAAAGCGCTGGAAGATTTGGGCATGGACGTGCACGTTCTGTGCGAGTTCGAAGGGCTCTGAACTCCACAAACTTCACAAACTCGTGACTGGAAATCGCGTGCGCCGCAGGCTTAGCGCGATTGGGGTCACATTCAAGAAGCAGTTGCCTCTGGATTCTGTGATCTTGTCGCGACCTGACTGCGTACCCCGAATGATGCCACCTAAGGCATTCTCAACAAGGGAAATCATGTCATGTTGCGCAAATTCGCTGTTGCTGGAGTTGCCAGTTTTCTGTTGACCACCTCTGCTTTGGCAGATGGGCACGCCAAGGATATCGTCGATACTGCGGTGGGCGCGGGCAGTTTTGAAACGCTCGTCGCTGCCGTTCAGGCCGCCGAACTGGTTGAAACGCTGAAAGGCGAAGGGCCGTTCACCGTTTTCGCCCCAACGGATGAGGCTTTTGCAGCGCTGCCCGAGGGCACGGTCGAAAATCTTCTGAAGCCCGAAAACAAGGACCAGTTGGTCGCAGTGCTGACCTATCACGTTGTCCCGGGCAAAGTGATGTCGGGTGATCTGTCCGATGACATGACCGCCGCCACCGTGCAGGGCGGAGATATCACCATCGATCTCGACAATGGCGTCATGGTGAATGATGCCAACGTTGTGCAAGCCGATATCGAAGCCGAGAACGGCGTGATCCATGTGATCGACAAGGTCATTCTGCCCGCTTCGTAAAGAACCGCAGCGCCCCGGTATACGTCCGGGGCGCGTCTATTAGGCCAGAACCGCCCCGGGGTTCATAATCCCTTGAGGATCAAGCGCTGCTTTGATCGCCCTCATGGCCTGCATCTTGACTGGATCGCCATAGCGTTCCAGATCATCTGTCTTGAGCCGACCGACACCGTGTTCGGCACTGACCGATCCACCAAATTCATGAACCAGATCATGTACCGCGCGTTTGACCGCGCCCCGCTGCGCAACAAACTCTGACTTGTCCTGCCCGGCGGGTGGAAACACGTTATAATGCAGATTACCGTCGCCCAGATGTCCAAAGCAGTTCACGCGAAACGGCCCCTGCCCGGCCACCACATCCGCGCCGCGCCTAATGAACTCTGGAATGCGGGAAATCGGGACCGAGATATCATGGCTGGAAACTGATCCGATCAGCCGGTTGGCCTCGGGGATGCGCTCGCGCACGGCCCAGAGTTCGGACCGCTGTGCTTCGCTCTGCGCGATAACCGCATCGCGGACCAGATCGCGCTCATCAGCGGCGACATAAATCGCCTCAAGCATTTCCGAAGGGTCTTGGCCGACCGACAAGCCCAGCTCGATCAACACACTCCATTCCGGTGTTGCCGCAAAGGGTTGCCGCACGTCGGGCAAAACCTCGGTCAGGAATTCGAGGCCCTGCCCATGGATCAACTCAAACGTACTGACCGCTTCCCCCACTTGATCCCGCGCCACTGACAACAGATCAATGGCAGCCTCGGGTGCGGAGACCTGAAACATTGCGGTTCCAACGCCCCTGGGTCGCGGGAACAGCTTCAACGCCGCCGCGGTGATGATGCCAAGTGTCCCTTCGGACCCGATCATCAGGTTGCGCAAATCATAACCGGTGTTGTCCTTACGCAACCGGCTAAGCCCGTGCCAGATCTCACCACTGGGCAATACCACTTCAAGCCCCAGGCACAGATCGCGTGCGTTGCCATAGCGCAGCACATTCACGCCACCCGCATTGGTGGCCAGATTGCCGCCAATCCGGCAAGAACCCTGCGCAGCCAGCGACAGGGGAAATAGACGGTCCGCGTCTTCAGCGGCAGTCTGGACATCGGCCAGAATGGCACCGGCCTCGGCCACAAGTATGTTCTCGGTGGGGTAAGTCGCCCGTATCGCCGTCATCCGTTCCAGGGAAACGATCAAAGGGGCGGGACCATCCGGAACAACCTGCCCTCCTACCAGACCGGTGCCGCCGCCATAAGGGACAACAGGCACCCGAGCGTCTGCGGCCAATTGCACCAAAGCCGACACATCTTCCACGGTGCGCGGCAAGGCAAGCAAACCGGGCTGCCCGACAAACCGCTGACGCGGCTCTTCAAGGTAACGATCTGCAATCGGGCGCAAAACGTCAGCACCCAATCGGGCTCTGATTGCTTCGGCAAGGCGGCTGTCTGCAGGGTTCAGTTTCATGGCTCTTCCCTGCCAAAGGCCACGGGCCGCGACAAGCCCTATTCCAGCTCTATCAGGTACTGAGGCTCCAGCACCACAACCGTCGGCCTGTCGGGCAGCGTGCGCAACGAGACGACAATCTCGGACACCCCATCCCGTTCAACCGGGAATTCATCCCGAATATCCACCAAAAACCGCTGGAGCGAAAAGTCCGAGAACCAATGCATCGGGATAATGACCGAGCTTTTGAGGCGTTTCAGAACCTGAACCATCTCGGGCAAGGGCATCGTGGTGCCTCCGTCCACCGCCGCCATGACCACATCCAGCCGACCCAGTGCAGCGAATTGTTCATCCGACGGAATGTGATGCAGATGCCCCAGATGGCCGATGCACAACCCTTCGACCTCGAACACAAAGATCGAGTTTCCGCGATCTTCAATACCGCCATAGGCCGAACGGATATCGGTCGACACATTGCGAATCAGCATCTCACCCAGATCAAGATGGTGCTCGATGCCTTCGCCGAACTCTCCCCAGCCCGGCAAGACATACGGGATGGCCGGATCGGGATGGGCAGTCCAGTGGGTGCTGTGCGCATGGTTCATTGTGACCACGTCAGGAATTAGCGCAGCGCCGCCGATAAAACCGGTGAAATCGGTCACCGCGTTCAGCCCGCCCTGTGTCTGGATCAGAAACGATGCATGCGCGACATAGCTGATACGAACCGAAAACTCGGGCACGGGATCCTGCCACGCCGCTTTGTGAAGATATTCAATCCCCGGTGCCGCATCTGCGATGGCGATGCAGTGACTAGGCCGCCGCTCCTGCGCCACAGCCCCGCCTGCAATCATCATCAGTCCCGCAACAAACCGCCACATAGGGCAAGTGTAGCGCAATGGGCCAACAAGTCATGCCCTTGTTGATCTGGCCACGGATATCTCCAGGACAGGAGGCTTGCCATGCCTGGCGGCAGAGCCCTCTAGCCTGCCTCAGTCTTGCCCCGACGATCGGACCTTAAGCTGGCATACAGAACATGTGTTCGCCAGCGCCCATTGATCTGCAGATAAGACTGCGCCACGCCTTCGTATTTGAAGCCTGAGCTTTCCAGCAGACCGCGAGAGGCCTTGTTCTCAGGCAAACACGCGGCCTCGATCCGGCTTAAATCCAGACGGGTGAAGGCGTGATGAACAACGGCGCCAATTGCTTCGCGCATGAACCCCTGACGCGCAAAGGCCTGCCCGGTCCAATAGCCTAAGGTGCCAGCCTGCGCCGGACCACGGCGAACATTGTCCAACGTGATCGCCCCCAGCAGAATATTGTCTGTGCGACGAAACAGGAACAGAGGTATCGCCGTACCACCCGCGACTGAGCGCTGGGCCCAATAGACCCGGTTGGTAAACGACTTTCGGCTCAGATGGTCCTTGGCCCAAACCGGCTCCCACGGCACCAGATAGTCCTTTGAAGCACGCCGCAAGGCGGTCCAGTCGTTGAAGTCGGAATGCATGGGCGGGCGCAGCGTCAAGCGCTCGGTTTCGAGTTTCAGCTTGCGTCTGCCTAACAGCATCACGCCGCACGCCTCTCCTGCAGATCCACCAGCGTCGGTGCGCCCGAGACCGGCCCATACAGCGCCAGCGCTGCAGGGGCTTTGACTGCCATGTCTTCGGCAAAGGCACGCACGTCCTCAGTGCTGACCGCATCGATCTTGGCCACGGTGTCCTCAAGCGAGGGCACACGTCCCCAGATCTGCACCAGCCGCGCCAGACGTTCGGCCCGGTTCGACGGGCTTTCCAGCCCCATCAGCATCCCGGCCTTCATCTGGGCCCGCGCGCGGGCAACCTCTTCTGCGCTCATGTCTTCGGCAGCGCGCTTCATCTCGTCGATGGTAATCGTCGCCAATTCGCCCACCTGATCGGCCGAGGTGCCTGCGTAAATCGTTGTCGTACCGGTATCCGCATAAGCACCGGTCTGAGCAAAGATCGTATAACAAAGCCCGCGAGTTTCGCGCACTTCCTGAAACAGGCGCGAGGACATGCCTCCACCCAGAGCGGTCGAGTAAATCTGGGCCGTATAGATCGCATCATCGCGATAGCCCGGACTTTCCAGCGCCAGCGCGAAATGCGCCTGCTCCAGTTCTTTCTCCTGCCGCGCCTCGCCACCAGTGAACCGCGCAGCGTCGGGGATCAGACCCTTGCGCGGCTGCAGGTGGCCGAACATCTCTTCGGCCAGTTTCATCAGCGCATCGTGGTCCACAGCTCCAGCTGCAGACAGGATCATCTGTTCCGGCCCGTAGTGTTCGGCCACGAAACCAGACAAGTCCTCGCGGGAAAACGCACTGACGCGCTCGGTCGGGCCCAGAATGGTGCGGCCAAGGGGTTGGTCGTGATAGCTCTGCTCTTGCAGCCAGTCAAAGATTACATCGTCCGGCGTATCATAGGCCTGACCAATCTCTTGCAGGATCACTCCGCGCTCGACCTCGATCTCGCGCGGGTCGAATACCGGGTTCATGACGATGTCGCCGATGACATCCATGGCCAGCGCCACATCGTCCTTCAGTACGCGTGCATAATAGGCCGTAACTTCGCGCGAGGTATAGGCGTTGATGTACCCGCCCACATCCTCGATCGCTTCGGCGATTTGCAGCGCAGAACGCCGCTGGGTTCCCTTGAACGCCATATGCTCAAGGAAATGCGCGATACCGTTCTGCTCGATCCGCTCGTGCCGCCCACCGGCGGTTACCCAGATGCCGATGGCCGCAGATTGCAGCCCCGGCATATGTTCACTGACGACACGAAATCCGTTCTTCAGTTGGTCCTGTCTGACTGTCACTCAGCAATATGCCTTCTGATATGATCCTCAAGGGCACCCAGATCGTTTGCAACTCGGGTCACCCGTTCTGGTCGTTCATACAGATCAGACATGCGGGATGGAAGAGGCGGATGTTCGCCGCTTGCCTTCTCGACCGCCGCCGGGAACTTCGCGGGATGCGCGGTTGCGAGCGTGATCATGGGCACATCGGCAGCGCGGTGGTCTTCAGCCACTTTGATCCCAACGGCGGTGTGCGGACAAACCAACTCGGCGCTGTGGACCATGGTGCGCCTGATCGTCTCAAGCGTCTCGTCCTCAGAAACGCGGCCCGAGTCAAAGCTTTCTCGCAGAGCCTCCATTGCGCCTTGGCTGACATTGAAGCCTCCGCTCTTGAGTTCATTCATCAACTGAGCGACTGCGCCGCCATCTTCGCCATAGGCGTAGTACAGTGCACGTTCAAAGTTCGAGCTGACCTGAATATCCATCGACGGGCTGATTGAGGGGATCGTATCGCCCTTGAAATATCCCTCGCCTGAGAGGCAACGGTGCAGGATGTCGTTCTGGTTGGTCGCCACCACCAGACGATCGATGGGCAGCCCCATGCGTTTGGCCAGATAGCCTGCGAAGATATCGCCGAAATTCCCTGTCGGCACGGTATAGCTGACCTTGCGATGTGGCGCGCCGAGGCTGACGGCGGCGGAGAAATAGTAAACGATCTGTGCCAACACGCGGGCGAAGTTGATCGAATTGACGCCTGCAAGTTTCACACCGTCGCGGAAATCAAAGTCGTTGAACATGTCTTTGAGCGCGGCCTGACAGTCATCGAAATCGCCGTCTACCGCCAAAGCGTGCACATTACTGTCTGCAGGCGTAGTCATCTGACGGCGCTGCACTTCTGAAACACGGCCATGTGGGAACAGGATGAACACATCCACCGCGTCCAGCCCACGGAACGCCTCGATGGCGGCAGAACCGGTGTCCCCGCTCGTCGCGCCGACAATGGTCACGCGATCTTCGCGCCGTTTGAGCGCGACCTGGAACAGCTGGCCGATTAGCTGCATGGCGAAATCTTTGAAGGCCAGTGTGGGTCCGTGAAACAGCTCCAGCAGAAAATGGTTCTCGTTCAGCTGCTTCAAGGGCGCGCGGGCGTCATGGCCGAAGCCCTCATAAGCGCGCGCTATGATATCTTTGAACTCATCATCAGAGAACGAGCCACTCACATAGGGCCACATCACGCGGAATGCGATTTCTTCGTAGGACAAGCCAGCCAACGCAGCAATTTCGTCCTGCGACATCACCGGAATTTCAGCGGGCAAGTACAGACCACCATCACGGGCCAGTCCGGTCAGCATCGCCTCTTCAAAGGTCAGTTCGGGCGCCTGCCCGCGGGTTGAGATGTATTTCATGTCGCGTCACTTTCGGAATTGGCACGGCTGCGCCACAGGAAGTATCCGGTCATTGCGGCCCAGACCAGAGCAAGACCAAACCAGATGATTGCATATTGCAAATGATCGTTGGGGATGCCCGCCGTATCCACCGGCATTGGCGTTACATTCGGATCGGTTTCCGAGCGGGCAATCAGCAACACCGGCTCAGCCCCCAGCGCGGCGGCCAGATTGGGCACATCGCGGGCGAACCAGATGTTGCCGTCAATATCTGCGTCAGGCGTGTAGCCATCGACTTCATCGGGCCAGTGCAGGTTGCCGGTGATTTCCATCGGGCCAGTCAGGCGAACAGCCTGCTTGGCTGTGGTCGGCACAAAACCGCGATCCACCAGAATAGTCCGGTCGTCGGTGGTAAAGGACTGGATGATCCGATACCCCGGCCCCACCTGCTTGACCGAAACCAAAACGTGGATCTCGCCCGGTTCGATCTCGCCTGTGACCGTCACCGGCCGGTATTTGTCCGCATCTTCGGACACCTGCAATGGCAAGGCGACAGGATCGGCAGCGATGCGGCTTTCGATCTCGGCCAGCACCTCCTGTTTCCAGGTCAGCCGCTGCAGTTGCCAAATGCCCAGCGACAGCAGCAGGCCCAGACCGGCAAGGCCGAAGATCAGCAGAAACAGAATGCGACGCATATTGGGATCAGACCTTGTTGCGGGAACCGGCGCCTTGTTAAGGGGCACGTGAACCGAAGTGCAACCATGTAATTGTATGGGGCGCAATCTTGCGCCCCTGATTGAGAAAAAGCCGCCCCGTGGGGCGGCTTTTGCAATTGGATCATCTGCGTGGCGTTACATCAGCGGGGCCTGACCCCAAATGTAGACGGCGAAAAACAGGAACAGCCAGACGACGTCAACGAAGTGCCAGTACCAAGCGGCAGCCTCGAAACCGACGTGTTTCTCGGGCGTAAAGTCCCCCTTCAGGGCGCGGATCAGACAGACCGACAGGAAGATGGTGCCGATAATCACATGCGCGCCGTGGAAACCGGTTGCCATGAAGAAGTTCGAATAGAACTGATCGCCACCGAACTCCCAACCCTCATGGGCCAGTAACTCATAGTATTCAAACGCCTGAAGCGCAGTAAAGGCGATGCCCAGAACGATACCAATGGCCAGACCATTGATCAGCGCCTTGCGGTCATTGTCATGAACAAGCGCGTGGTGGGCCCAAGTAATCGCACAACCTGACAGCAACAGGACCAAAGTGTTGATCAGTGGCAGGTGGAACGGATCAACGGCGTGGATATCCGGCTGGATGTATTCAGTACCGGCATAGTCGTACATCGGATACATGCGATGTTTGAAGAACGACCAGAACCAGGCGAAGAAGAACATCACCTCGGACATCACGAACAGGATAAAGCCATAGCGCAGGCCGATACGCACGACCGGCGTATGATCGCCCTGACGGCTTTCAACCACGACTTCGGACCACCATGCAAACATGGTATAAAGAACCCCGACCAGCCCCATCCAGAAGATCCACGGGGTAATCCCGTGCATCCAAAGAACGGCCCCGAACAGCATCACAAATCCGCTTACCGCGCCGATCAGTGGCCAGATTGACGGGTTCAGAATGTGGTAATCATGGTCTTTTGCGTGTGCCATCAGCGTCCCTCACCTACAGGCGTTAGTTCTTGTTTGTTTCAGCCTGCACATCAAGGGCGGCATAGCCCTCGGGCAGATCAATCTCATAGAATGTATACGACAGCGTGATCGTATGCACATATTTTGCTTCGGGATCTTCGATCAGTTCGGGATCGACGAAGAACGTAACGGGCATCTCGACTCGCTCACCCGGCTCCAACACCTGTTCATCGAAGCAGAAACAGGCGATTTTCTGAAAATACCCCCCGGCGGAATAGGGCGCCACGTTGTAGGACGCCTGCCCTGCGACGGGCTTGTCGGTTGGGTTGTACGCTTCGTAGAACGCCAGACCTGTCTCACCGATACGTATTTTCATCTCGCGTTCGACGGGCTTGAATTCCCACGGCATACCCTTGGCCTTGGAGGCATCAAATCGGACCGTCACCACTTGGTCGAGTATGTCATCAGGGGCTTTCTCGGCAACCCCCGTGGTCCCTCCATACCCCGTGACCCGGCAGAACCAATTATAAAACGGCACCGCTGCCCATGCCAAACCGCCCATAAGGACGACGACGCCGACCAGTTGCGCGACCGTTTTCTGTGGCCCCGTCAACTTCATCAGTTCTGCACCTGCTGCGTCGCCAGACTAAAATCTGTGTTCGAGACCTTGACGACTGTCAGGCCGAAGATGATCACGATAAACGCGGCCAGTGTCAGGCCGACGCCCAGATTGCGGCTGAACCGTCTTTGGTGAAGTTCGTGAGTTTTGCGCAGGCTCATGACCAGCCTCCTAATCCGTAAGGTTTCAACAGGGCCTCGACGAGAATCGCGCCGAAATGCAGAAACAGGTACAGCAGCGACAGTTTGAAGAAACTGCGTTCGACCTTGAAGTTGTCGGCCTCCGAATCGTCTTCGTTTCGACGAGAAATCTGCCAGGCCCCCCGCAGAAACAAGCCATTCAGAACCAGCGCAACAACTAGATAAATCGGGCCTCCGATATCCGAGAACGCAGTCCCCACCGCCAGCAACGCCAGCAACGCGGTATAAACCAGAATATGCCAGCGCGTCGCGCGTCGACCATGGGTGACGGTCAACATCGGCACCCCGGCATCGTCATAGTCCGAGCGCATGAACAAGGCCAACGCCCAGAAATGCGGAGGTGTCCACATGAATGTCAGGGCAAACATCAACCACGGTTCGAGCGTCATCGAGCCAGTGGCCGCGACCCATCCGATGACCGGCGGGAACGCTCCCGCGGCACCACCAATGACGATGTTCTGAGGCGTCGAGCGTTTCAGCCACATCGTGTAGACGACAACATAGAAGAAAATAGTGAAGGCCAGAAACGCCCCTGCAAACCAGTTGGTTGCCAAACCCAGCATAATCACGGACAGGCCAGACAGAGCCAGACCCAGCGCCAATGCCTCGCCTTCTTCAACTTTGCCAGAGGGGATTGGACGGCCTTTGGTGCGCTTCATCACGCGGTCGATATCCGCGTCCCACCACATGTTCAGCGCGCCGGATGCACCGCCACCAATAGCGATGAACAGGATGGCGCAGAAGCCAACAAATGGATGTATCGGAACCGGAGCCGCAAGCAGTCCGACCAAAGCCGTGAATACGACCAGCGACATCACGCGCGGCTTCAGCAGGGCGAAATAATCGCCAAAGCTGGCCTCGTCCGCGCGGGTCTGCGCAGAGACGGTGCTGGCATTGAAGCTTGCGTCGCTCATATCCGGTCCTTTTCGGGGCAAAAGCTGCGCGATTTCCGCGCAGCCCGCATGTGTTTACCTAGGCCGCAAAGGGCTTAGTTCGAGGCCACTTGGTAGGAAGCAGGCTGACCTGCATATTCTTCAAGCGCACCCTGCAGCCACTGTTCATATGCCTCTTCGCTGACCACTTTGACAGTGATTGGCATATAGGCATGGTCTTTACCGCACAGCTCAGAACACTGTCCGAAATAGACGCCTTCCTTGTCTGCTTCGAACCACAGTTCGGCCAGACGACCAGGAACGCCGTCCTGCTTCACGCCGAACGAAGGAATGGTCCAGGAATGGATCACGTCCGATGCAGTAACCTGCATCACGACAATCTTGCCGACCGGAACAACGACCGCGGTGTCGGTGGCGAGCAGCCATTCGTCTTCGCCATAGCCTGCATCGGCCAGCTTCGCCCGCATCGCATCATCCAGAACAAATGGGGTTACGTCGGCATCCGCCGGGCGCGCGCCCTCGTCGAGGGTGGCCGGGTGGCCCAGGAGATAGCTATCGAAGGCAAAGTCATGATCGACATATTCGTAGGTCCAGTACCACTGGTTCCCCACGACTTTGATGGTGATGTCGCCTTCGGGAATCTCTTGTTGCTTGAAAAGAACCGGCAGCGAGAAAGCCCCGATGAAGACCAGAATCAGGATCGGGCCCAAAGTCCAGGCAATCTCAACCGGAGTGTAATGCGAGAACCGAGCCGGGTTCGGGTTTACGCGCTGGTTGTAGCGTACGATGCAGTAAACCAGCAGACCCGCAACAAACACACAGATCGCGGTGATGATCACCAGAATCATGTTGTCCAGCGACTGAATCCCTTCGGCAAGGCTGGTGGCAGCAGGCTGGAACCCCATGCCGCCGTCAACCGGCTTGCCAATAATCTCAAGCTCCTGAGCCATGGCGGGAAGGCTGGAGAGGGCCGTAGCAAGCCCGGAAAGCATCAAAGCATTCTTCATTTTCTGTCCTGATCGTTTGATCTTTGCGTCTCTCGCGAAAAGGTGTGAATCGGTCGCACCTCTCCCGTTGTCTTTGGCCGCGTTAAAAACCATATTCCGTCGGGTAGATAAAGCAAAATGCTTGCGTCAAACAGACGCTATTTTTGATCTGGATCAAACCCGAAAGGTCACAACTGATGACTCAGGCCCCGTTTCGCCCGTTTGAAAGCGTTCTTCCCAAGGATGAAGCGCTTGCTGTACTGAAGGCTGCAACTGATGGCGCCGAGGATGGGGAACTGTTCGTAGAACGGCGCAAATCCGAATCTTTGGTGTTTGATGACGGTCGATTGCGCACGGCTTCTTACGACGCTTCCGAGGGATTCGGTCTTCGCGCGGTGCAGGGTGAAGTGGCTGGATACGCGCATTCAACGGATGTTTCGATTCCCTCTCTGAAGCGTGCAGCCGAAACCGCGCGGTTGGCGGTCGGCGATGGTGGTGGGACGCTGGCCGGGCCACCACGTGCCACCAATACCAGGTTATATACCGATGAAGACCCGATCGAATCCGCCGCCTTCCCGGTCAAAATCGAGACACTGCGCGAGATAGACGCTTTTACCCGTGGTCTGGATTCCCGGGTTGTGCAAGTCAGCGCCACGATTGCCGCTGCAGTGCAGGAGGTCGAGATTCTTCGCCCCGATGGTGTGCAGGTGCGCGATATACGCCCGATGACCCGCCTGAACATCTCGGTTATAGTAGAACAGAACGGCAGACGCGAAAGCGGTTCTGCCGGAGGTGGCGGTCGCGTGGGGCTGGATGGCTTGATCGATCCCTCAGACTGGCAAGATAAGGCGCGTGAGGCTCTGCGGATCGCGATGGTCAATCTGGATGCCGTCCCTGCACCTGCCGGCGTGATGGAAGTCGCGTTGGGCCCCGGATGGCCCGGCATTCTGTTGCACGAGGCCATCGGCCACGGGCTTGAAGGTGATTTCAACCGCAAGGGCAGTTCCGCTTTTGCCGGGCTGATGGGGCAGCAGATCGCTTCGAAAGGTGTAACAGTCGTGGATGATGGGACGATTGCAGACCGACGCGGTTCGATATCAATGGATGACGAAGGTACACCCAGTTCGCGTACAGTTCTGATCGAGGATGGAATCCTCACCGGATATATGCAGGACCGACAGAACGCACGCCTGATGGGCGTTTCTCCAACCGGGAACGGCCGGCGTCAAAGCTACGCCCATAAACCGATGCCGCGCATGACCAATACGATCATGTTGGGTGGCGATGCCGATCCGGCCTCGTTGGTGGCAGATATCAAAGACGGCATCTGGGCTGTGGGCTTCGGCGGTGGCCAGGTCGACATCACCAACGGCAAGTTCGTGTTCTCCTGCACCGAGGCATATCGTGTCGAGAACGGCAAGATCGGCGCTCCGGTCAAAGGCGCGACGCTGATTGGCGACGGCCCCTCGGCGCTAAAACGCATTCGGGGACTGGGCAATGACATGGCGCTGGATCCCGGCATGGGCACATGTGGCAAGGATGGGCAATGGGTGCCGGTCGGTGTCGGCCAACCTACCGTTTTGATGGATGGGCTGACTGTGGGCGGCTCTGCCACCTGAGTCGGCTCAAAAGAAGAATCAAGGCGCGAAGGGTTAACACACTACCCTTCGCGTCAAATCAAAAACTCATCCATGGACTATGTGTGCCAAGAAAATTCGCACGAATTTTCTCTTTTTCTTTCAATGAGATAATCATCTCTCCGAGGGTTGGGTTCGAAAAATACCGATCTAGTTTTATAAGATTCACAGGCTGTTAACCCGCTGCACCGTAAACCAGTTTTGCAATCAGGCGGAGCATCGGATGACCGAAGAGCAGCTTTCTTCCAATCACCCCCCACTCCCACCCACCACGGAAGAGGACCGGTTTTCCTGGCTCCGTCTGTTGCGCTCACGCAAAGTAGGGCCGGCAACATTCCGGCGCTTATTGCGCGAACATGGCTCGGCGCAGAACGCGCTGGCCGCGTTGCCGGAAATGGCGCGCGCTGCCGGGATCGAGGATTATGAAATCTGCCCGTCCGGCGTAATTGAGGCGGAGCTCAAGGCCGCAAAGGTCGCCAAAGCGCGGCTTTTGTGCCTTGGGGCCGCCGATTACCCTTACGCGTTATGTGACCTTTCGGATGCGCCCCCGATGCTTTGGGCAATCGGCGATCCGTCGATCTTGAAACGCCGGGCAATTGCCATGGTCGGGGCACGGAACTGTTCTTCGCTGGGCGCGCGCATGGCGCGGGCGTTGGCGACGGATCTGGGTAAGCAAGACTATGTCGTGGTCTCGGGGCTTGCCCGCGGCATTGACACCTCGGCGCACCTCGCCACGTTGGCGACCGGTACTGTGGCAGTGTTAGCAGGTGGGGTAGATGTGATTTATCCGGCCGAAAATGCCGATCTTGCGCGAGATATCGCAGAAACCGGTCTTCGCCTGTCTGAACAACCGATGGGCACAACACCTCAGGCACGACATTTTCCGCGCCGCAATCGCATTATCTCGGGTCTGGCGCAGGCAGTGGTCGTTGTCGAGGCCGCGGCGAAATCCGGCAGCTTGATCACCGCGCGGGACGCCCTGGACCAAGGGCGCGAGGTTCTGGCCGTGCCCGGCCATCCCTTTGACGCCCGCGCGGCAGGATGCAATCTGCTGATCCGAGACGGGGCGACACTCGTCCGCAATGCAGAAGACGTGATTGATGCTTTGCCCAAGCAACAGCTACAATCTTCTGCCCAACAAATCCCACCGCTTGGACCCGACGCAGACTCAGCCGAATTCACGCCCCAAGCCTTGCACGAGGCGATTCTGACTCGACTTGGCCCATCTCCGATCGCGGAAGACCAGTTGATCCGGGACATCGCTGCATCTGCGGGCGAAGTCGGCCCTGTGTTGGTCGATCTGGAGCTTGAGGGCAAGATTCAGCGGCAACCAGGCGGCCTGCTATCACTTTGCGCCTAAGCTATCGAACGGATTCGACACCGGATTCCGCGAGCGGTGCGGCCAGAACCGGCTTGAATTCAGAGTATTTTTAGTAGTGAAAACGAACGCATTGACAATTCGATCTTGCCCCACACATTTTGCACGGTCATACAAAGCGCAAAATCCGTCGAGCGAGGATTCCTCTTAAATGCCCGTAGTTGTTGTAGAATCTCCGGCCAAAGCAAAAACGATCAATAAGTATCTTGGCCCCGACTACACCGTTTTGGCCTCATATGGCCATGTGCGGGACCTGCCGCCGAAGGATGGGTCGGTCGATCCCGAGCATGAATTTTCAATGAAATGGGAGGTCGGCAATGACAGCCGTAAGCATGTCAAGGCGATCGCCGACGCTCTGAAAGAAGACAACGCACTGATCCTCGCGACTGACCCTGATCGAGAAGGCGAGGCAATCAGCTGGCACCTCCAAGAAGCGCTGACCAAGCGGCGTTCGATCAAGAAGGACACGCCAGTCAGCCGCGTAACGTTCAACGCGATCACCAAGGACGCCGTGACCGAGGCGATGCAGAACCCGCGTGAGGTCGATATGCCGCTGGTCGAGGCTTACCTGGCCCGCCGCGCGTTGGACTATCTGGTAGGGTTCAACCTGTCACCCGTTCTGTGGCGCAAGTTGCCGGGTGCCCGTTCAGCGGGGCGCGTGCAATCGGTCTGCCTGCGCCTCATCGTTGAACGCGAGATGGAGATCGAAGCCTTCAAGCCGGTCGAATACTGGTCGGTCAAAGCTGTGTTCGAGACGCCTAGGGGACAAACCTACGAGGCGCGTCTAGTCACGCTGGCAGGCAAGAAACTGGACAAGCACGATCTGGCCAACGCAACGCAGGCTGAGCTGGCGGTTCAGGCGATCACCAGCCGTGATCTGAGCGTGACGTCCGTCGAGGCCAAGCCTGCCGCGCGCAACCCCTCTGCCCCGTTCATGACGTCGACCTTGCAGCAAGAAGCCAGCCGCAAGTTCGGCATGGGCGCACGCCATGCAATGCAGGTGGCCCAGCGGCTGTATGAGGCCGGATACATCACCTATATGCGAACCGACGGCATCGACATGGCCCCCGAGGCCGTGGCGGCAGCGCGCGATGCAATCGCCGACCGTTATGGTGCGGAATACGTGCCAGACAGCCCGCGCATGTACAAAAACAAGGCCAAAAACGCTCAGGAAGCACACGAGTGTATTCGCCCGACAGATATGTCGCGCGATGCTAAGGCGCTGAAGGTGACCGATGAGGATCAGCGCAAGCTTTATGATCTGATCTGGAAACGCACCATTGCCTGTCAGATGGCTGCCGCACGGCTTGAACGCACGACTGTCGAGATTACCAGCACGGACGGTCAGGTTGGCCTGCGCGCCACCGGTCAGGTGGTGCTGTTCGATGGCTTCATGCGCGTTTACGAAGAAGGCCGCGATGACGTGGTCGACGATGACGACAAGCGCTTGCCACAGATCATGCAGGGCGATCCCGCACGTTTTGCAAAGACCTCGCTGCGTGATCAGTTTGCCAAGGCCACCGCCGACTCGGAAAAGGCCGCCATTCTGGCCGAGAACGAATCCGTTCTGGCGCTGCAGCACCACACCCAACCCCCCCCGCGCTATACAGAGGCCACGCTGGTCAAACGGATGGAAGAGCTGGGGATCGGGCGTCCGTCGACCTATGCCTCGATTGTCACCACGATTCAGGATCGTGAATATGTACGTAAAGACAAGAATCGGCTGATCCCCGAAGAAAAGGGCCGGATCGTCACCATCTTCCTGCTGAATTTCTTTCGCCAGTATGTGGGCTACGAGTTCACCGCCAATCTGGAAGAAGAGCTTGACGACGTCAGCGCAGGTGAACGCGACTATAAGGATCTGCTGGGAAAGTTCTGGCGCGATTTCTCTGCCGCGATTGGTGAGACATCGGAGCTGCGTATCTCGGAAGTGCTGGACAAGCTGGACGAAGCGCTGGCACCGCAGCTGTATCCGCCGCGTGAAGATGGCTCGGACCCGCGCATTTGCCCGAAATGCGGTGTTGGGCAGTTACATCTGAAAACTTCGCGCACCGGCGGGTTTGTCGGTTGTGGCAACTATCCTGAGTGCACTTATACCCGTCCGATCGCTGGTGAGGGCGCGGAAGGTGACGAGCGTTTGCTGGGCGAAGATGGGGGCGATGAGATCTGGCTGAAATCCGGTCGATTTGGGCCATATGTCCAGCGCGGAGAGCCCACGCCTGAAAACAAGAAGCCTCCTCGTGCGTCCCTGCCCCGTGGCTGGAGCAAAGACGACATGGATCTGGAGAAAGCTCTGACGCTTCTGTCCTTGCCTCGTCAGATCGGCGAGCACCCCGGAGGCGGCATGATCAGTTCGAACTTTGGTCGCTTTGGACCTTATCTAATGCATCAGTTGGCCGACGAGGCAAAGCCTGTCTACGCCAACCTCAAAGACCCGAACGATGTGTTTGAGATCGGCATGAACCGCGCCGTCGAACTGTTGGCCGAAAAACGCGCCAATCCAGGTCGCGGACGTCGGGCGGCCGCGAAGCCGCTGAAAGAGCTGGGCGACCATCCCGATGGCGGCGCGATGCAGGTACTGGACGGGCGCTATGGACCGTATGTGAAATGGGAAAAGGTCAACGCGACGATCCCCAAAGACATCAAACCCGAGGATGTGACCCAGGAAATGGCCATCGAACTGGTCAATGAACGCGCGGCCAAGAAAGGCACAAAGAAAAAGGCAGCCCCCAAGAAGAAAGCTGCTGCCAAGAAGACCACCAAGAAAGCAAGTTAGGTAGAAATACCACCTGACCCTTGGATTCGTTGACTTCCCCGTGACGTGGCGGCACAAATCGGCCCAACACCATGTCATTGGGGGAGTTTTCCATGAAGAAAATCTATGACAATGCCGATGAGGCGCTCGATGGGGTGATATCGGACGGCATGCTGATCGCCGCGGGCGGCTTTGGGCTGTGCGGTATCCCGGAAATGCTGCTTGAAGCGATCAAGGCCTCAGGCGCGAAGGACCTGACGTTTGCCTCAAACAACGCAGGTGTGGATGATTTTGGCATCGGCATCCTGCTGCAAACCAAGCAGGTCAAAAAGATGATCAGCTCTTACGTTGGGGAAAACGCCGAATTCATGCGCCAGTATCTCAGTGGAGAACTGGAGCTGGAATTCAATCCACAAGGCACACTGGCCGAGCGGATGCGGGCCGGTGGCGCTGGCATCCCCGGGTTTTACACCAAGACGGGCGTGGGAACGGTGATCGCTGAAGGCAAAGAGCACAAGGACTTCAACGGCGAGACCTATATCATGGAGGAAGGCATCTTCGCCGACCTCGCGATCGTAAAGGCGTGGAAAGCCGATGACACCGGGAACCTCGTGTTCCGCAAGACCGCCCGCAACTTTAACGTGCCCGCAGCGACTTGCGGCAAGATTTGTGTGGCTGAGGTTGAAGAAATCGTCCCGCGCGGCTCGCTGGACCCGGATGGCATCCACCTGCCCGGCATCTATGTGCATCGCATTATCCAAGGCAGCCACGAAAAGCGCATCGAACAGCGCACCACCCGCAAGAAGGAGGACGCATAATGCCCTGGGATCGCAATCAGATGGCCGCACGTGCGGCAGAAGAGCTGGAAGACGGCATGTATGTGAACCTCGGCATCGGTATTCCGACGCTGGTGGCGAACTATGTAGGGGACAAGGACATCACCCTACAGTCCGAAAACGGTATGCTGGGCATGGGGCCTTTCCCGTTTGAGGGCGAGGAAGACGCTGACCTGATCAACGCAGGCAAGCAGACGATTACCGAACTGTCCCGCACCTCTTACTTCGATAGCGCGACCTCGTTCGCCATGATCCGAGGCGGTAAGATCGCTGCTGCGATTTTGGGTGCGATGGAAGTGGACGAGAAAGGAGACCTGGCCAACTGGATGATCCCCGGCAAGCTGGTCAAAGGTATGGGCGGTGCGATGGATCTGGTCGCTGGCGTTGGTCGCGTAATTGTAGTGATGGATCACACCAACAAGCATGGTGATTCAAAAGTGCTGAAGGAATGCACGCTGCCTCTGACTGGCCAAGGCGTTGTGGATCGCATCATCACCAATCTGGGTGTTCTGGATGTCGTCGAAGGCGGCCTGAAGATCGTCGAACTGGCCGATGGCGTCAGCGAGGACGAGATGCGAGGAGCGACTCAGGCAACAATCGTAGATTGACCTCAGGCCAATGAAACATAAGGCCCGCTGCGACGCGGGCCTTTTTTAGTTCGAAGTCTGAAAAATGCAGGGGTCCGAAACGAACTGCGGTGTTGTTGTACAAAGAGCACTCGCGACCTGAAACGCGGCCAGAACCTTGGGCACGTAGTCTCTGGTCTCGGCATAAGGTGGCACACCACTATGCTTGCGCACGGCCCCTTCGCCGGCATTGTAACCTGCCAATACGAGAATCGGGTCATTGTCGAACTCGTTCATAAGCCAATGCAGGTATTTCACCCCACCTTCGATATTCTGTTCAGGTTTCAGGCTGTCCTCTACCCCAAAACGTTCGGCGGTAGCTGGCATCAATTGCATTAAGCCCTGCGCCCCGGCAGAACTGACAGCCTGTGTGCGGCCCGCAGACTCTACTGAGATCACGGCTAGGACAAGTGCGGGTGAGACATTGGTCCCTACGGTCGAACGTAGAATATCCACCCCTCGCTTTTCTGCGATGTCTTGCAAGGTCTGCAGACGCGGCGCCGCGACACCCGTGGCAGTAAGCGCTCGAACGGCCTCTCTCAGCCTACCTGCGCTGGCCTGCGCCAGATCGGGGGATACCCGGCTCCAGAATGCTTTATAAGAGCCAACTGGCTTGGTCGCCCCCGCAATCTTCTGAGGAACCGATGGGGGCGGCTTTGCGATAGCGGCAATCTCAGGCACTTCCAGCTTGGCGCCAGTGCTGGGGGCTGATGGTGATGCAGCATGTTGTTCGGGCGTGATTTGAATCGTCACGCGCGGACGTGTCCCCGGTTTAGGGGCCTTTATGCGCTTATAGACACCGCGCGGCTCGGTTTCGGTTGCAGTGACAGGAATTGCACCCGTCATCAGAAACACCGCTGCACCGGCGCATATTACTGCGTCCCGGAAATACATTTGCCTGCCTCGATTTCTTATCTTTTGAAGCATTTTGAACATCATAACGGCCCGCAACACCAGAAAAACCAAGCGAATTGGGGCAATTTCGCCTCAATTGCCGCCATTTTGCATCGCCCACACAACGGAAGTACAAAAAAGGTGTGATTTTTTTTATTTATTTCCAACTAGTTACTAAATTCACCAACAAAAAATTAAGCTTTGAGCAAAAAAATATTGGTTTGGCCCAATTCCTGCCACGCACAGGGGTCAAACATATATCCATACCGAGACGATCGGGAGCGGACTGAGAGAGAAAGCTCTGAAAGACGCCGAGGTTAATTAATTTTTGATCCTTTAGGAGGGACATAACATGATCAAGTTCATCAAGAACTTCCGCAAAGACGAAGACGGCGCCGTAACTGTAGACTGGGTCGTTCTGACCGCAGCTGTTGTTGGCCTGGCAGCCGTTGCTTACAACCAGATCCACAATGGTGCCAGCAGCCTGGCAGGCAACATCGATGACGCTCTGGGTTCGGTAACTGTGACAGTTCCGGATACCGATTAATCTGTTATCGGTCTAGCATAACAACTTGGGGCCATGTCTTTACTCAAAGGCGTGGCCCCTTTGTTTTCAGAAGAGAGCGATCCGGTATAGTCCAATGTTAAAAAGAGTACATAGTTTCCGAACCGATGAGACCGGCGCGATAACCGTAGACTGGGTGGTTTTAACTGCTGCAATCGCAGGTCTCGCCGCAATAATCTATTTCATCCTGAGCCAAGGACTTCTAACAGCGGGACAGCCGATCGCAAATGTAGAAGTAGAAGAGATGGTCTTTGAGTAGCGCGGGCCCGTTCCCATTTACTAGCGAGACGGCAACCCTGCGAATAAGCGTATTTTCTGCCAAAAATTACCGGGATTGTCCGCTTTTTCGACACAATTGAAAAATATCTTGGATCCTGAATCGATGTGACTTCAAGAGTCGCGGTCTACGGAAAATAAAGAGGGACAAATGCGAGCTGTTTTTGGACTTGTTCTTATCATCGGGGTCGCGTTGGCCGGTGGTGCTGTCTATATGGCACGCGAATACATCACGGACAATCAGGCCAAACTTGCTCAGGAACGCAAGTTGCGCGAAGAGGCGCTTGCCAATGCGCAGGCGGGCATCGTCCCGACCGTAGGCGTTTTGGTTTCGAATCGCTCCTTCAAATACGGCGAACGTTTGAACCAGGAAGATATCCGCGTCGTTCAGTGGCCAGAGGATGCGATTCCCGAGGGTGCCTTTGTGGACATGACAACCCTATTCCCGGAAATCAAAAACAATGAACGATTCGTTCTCCGCGCGATGGAGAAAGACGAAGCGATTATGGAAGTCAAAGTCACCAATCCAGGCGAGACTGCTGGCCTCAGGTCACAATTGCCCAAGGGGATGCGCGCATTTGCGATAAGCGTTGATGTGGCATCTGGCGTATCGGGCTTTTTGCGCCCAGGCGATACGGTGGACGTGTATTGGACCGGCTCATTACGTGGCACCAGCGATTCTGGCCGCGGTGAGATTACTCGTTTGGTACTGACGAACATCGAATTGGTCGCTGTTGATCAGTCGGCGGGTCTGGATGTGACCGGCACAACCATTGCTCGCACGGTCACAGTTGCAGCGACGCCACAACAGATCGCCGCTTTGGCACAGGCTCAGAACACGGGTCGCATGTCGCTGGCACTGGTTGGCGCTCAAGATGACAAGGTGGCAGAGGTGGTTGAAGTCGATCAGCAGTCTTTGCTTGGCATTGAAGAGAGGGCCCCGGCCCCCGTCGCAGCTCCGGAGAAGGTCTGCACAATCCGCACCCGTCGTGGTGGCGAGACGGTAGAGACCCCAATTCCCTGCACAAACTAACTAAGTTTCAGACCTTTACGAGACAAAGACCGCGCATTTTGCGCGGTCTCTTTCTTTGTGTTGTTGCGCATAATCCACATAAGAAACTTTCCAGAAACCATTGATTATTGCAATAAATCTGGTTCTGTCGCAGGGTTTCATAGCATAGGGCATAAGACCCAAAAAAAATCGAGTGGTGATCGGAGAGGCAGGTCACATGACAATACGTTCCTGGATCAGCGCAACCCTGCTGGGGTTGTCGCTAGTTGTGAGCCCAATCGGCGATGCCGCTTGGGCCCAAAATCTTCGCGTGGTTAAAAAGGGTACAGCGGAAACGCTGGATGTCCCCGTAAATCGCGCAATCGTGGTGGAAAGCGAACAACCGTTCGCAGACATCAGCATTGCCAATGCAGGCATAGCGGATATTTCGACCCTGTCGGACCGCACTATCTATGTTCTCGGTCGGGCACCGGGTACAACCACCCTGACAATGTTCGACGGCGCGGGTAATCTGATTACCAACGTGCGTGTGCGTGTTTCCCCTGATGTTTCGGAATTCAAAGAACGCTTGCGTCAGATTCTTCCCAGTGAGCGAATCGAGGTTCGGACCGCCAATGATGGGATCGTCTTGTCGGGAACAGTTTCCAGCAGTGCCAAACTGGCGCGTGCGCTTGAGTTGGCAGAACGGTATGCCCCTGAACGTGTATCGAACCTGATGAATGTCGGTGGCGTGCAGCAGGTCATGCTGAAAGTGCGCTTTGCGGAAATGAACCGCTCTGTAGCCAAAAACTTGTCGGCATCGTTGGGCTTTGGCGGTGGCGACACCACTGCGGGCTTCAATTCCTTGAATAACCAGGGCGCACTGAACAACGCACTGGCGAACAACATCCCGTTTGTTCAGACAAATTCCGGTGCCATTCTCTTCGGTTTCGGCGCGGGGTCGACACAGGTTAGACTGCTTTTGGAAGCCCTTGAAACCAAGGGTTTGGTTCGCAGCTTGGCAGAACCGAATCTTTCTGCACTGTCTGGCCAAGAGGCGGAGTTCCTTGCCGGTGGTGAGGTGCCAATCCCAGTACCCCAAGGCGACGGTGTCGTTGCGATCGAGTATCGTCAGTTTGGCGTACAGCTGCTGTTTGTTCCGCGCGTCGTCGATGGCAACCTAATCAACCTGGAACTGGGTGCATCAGTATCGAGCATCGACCAGAGTGCGAACTTCACGATCAACGGCGATAATGTTCCCAGCTTCATCACGCGTCAAACCCGGACAACCATCGAGTTGCGCGACGGTGAGAGCTTTGCCATTGCAGGCCTAATCCAGGATGATTTCACGGATCTGAACAGCCAGGTTCCCTGGCTTGGCGATGTGCCTGTGTTGGGCGCGTTGTTCAGGAGCGCTCAGTATCAGCGTGAGCAGAGTGAATTGATCATCATCATTACCGCGCATCTGGTGTCGCCCACTCGTGGCGAGGCGCTTGCCCTGCCGACCGATCGTGTGAAACCGCCCAGCGAGTTCGATCTGTTCGTAAACGGCAAGATCTCTCGGACTGAACGCGCCGGAAATGGTGCAGCCTCTGAAGTTGCCAATCAGGATTTTGGCACCTCTTACGGCTACGTGCTGGACTGATAGAGAGGATAGAACCAATGGAAAAGTGGATCATCACACTGGGTCTTTCGGTTGCTGTCGCCGGTTGTACACGCGAGGCCGGGTACGAAATCGATCAGGGCACGTTTGGTAACGCTACACTGAACAACATTCAGGTCATGAATGGTGAGTTGACGTATGGCCAAATCCTCGCGCGGCGTTTCGCTGCCGAGGTGCCAACACAGATCAACTTTGCCTTCGATAGCGCGCAATTGGACGCTTCGGCGCAACGAATCCTGTTGCAGCAGGCGGCCTGGATCAAACAGTTCCCCGAGGCGCGGTTCCGTGTCTATGGGCACACGGATGCCGTTGGCTCTGAGGCATATAACAAGCGATTGGGCCAGCGCCGCGCCAATGCCGCCGTTGCATTCCTGACACGACAAGGAATATCGCGCTCACGGTTGGAAGCCGTTGTTTCCTTTGGCAAATCCAGGCCGCTGGTTGCCACCCAAGATCGGGATCGACGCAATCGGCGGACAGTGACCGAGGTATCCGGCTTCTTCGACCGGCATCCAAATATTCTGGATGGAAAATATGCGGACGTGATCTATCGCGAATACATCTCAAGCGCGATCCCGATAAGCGATATCCAACGGCAAGAAGACGCCGGTGGTACCAGCGACTAATAAATAGGAAATGGGCGGCATTGTCGCCCATTTCCCTACAATTGGTTCTTTTGCGCCCAATTCTTGCCTAACTTCCAAGCCACTTTGTGAACAATTGGGTGACCTGCGGCCAAAATCGACCGCATCGGGCGACAGCATACCAGAACTGAATCTTCTCGCGTTCAAATGGTTTGCTCAGCCCTCTCGATGAGGATTGTGTTAATGACGAGCGCGACGCCGCAAGACGATAATAACGCCATTTTGGCCTGTACCATCAGCCGTGATGTCCAGAACTTCGACCTTTTGATCGAGGATATGGAAGCTGCGCTGGGCGAACGCTGGGGTGATCTTGGATTTGCCGAAGCGCTTGCGTTCTTTAGCCAACCCGAAGCCAAGACGCTTCAATTTGTAGCGCTGGCGCTGGACGGCGATGACGAAGACAACCTGACACTGATGGGTGAGATCATCACTCAGGCCAAGGAAAAAGGCATCAAGGTTGTCTTGATCGCCGAGGATGTCACCCCTGCCGCATTGCATCAGCTGCTACGCAGAGGTGCGGACGAGTTTGTCCCCTACCCGCTTCCCGAAAATGAACTTCAGGAAGCCATCGATCGTATGCAACAACCCGATCCGGTTGTGGCACCACAAGCAGCGCCTACTGCGACGAACGGCTCCTCGAAAGAAGGGGCGCTTTTTGTCGTGCAGGGCCTGGCAGGTGGTGTCGGTTCTACAACCATGGCGGTCAATCTGGCATGGGAACTTGCAACGGCTTCAGCCAAAGAAGCCCCGAAAGTGTGCCTGATCGATCTGGATCTGCAATACGGCACAGTTTCGACCTATTTGGATCTGCCTCGTCATGAAGCCGTGTTCGAAATGCTCTCAGACACGGATTCGATGGACGAAGACTCTTTCGGACAGGCGCTCCAGACGTTTGAAGAGAAGCTGCAAGTTCTAACAGCACCATCTGACATGGTGCCGCTGGACATCATCACGCCTGAGGACATTCAGCGAGTGATCGACACCGCACGCGCGAATTTTGATTATGTCGTCATAGACATGCCAAAAACACTTGTTCACTGGTCAGAAACGGTTCTGCAGGCCGCCCATGTCTATTTTGCCTTGCTCGAGCTGGATATGCGCTCGGCCCAGAATGCATTGCGTCTGAAACGGGCACTGCAGGCCGAGGAATTACCCTTCAACAAACTGCGGTTTGCTATGAATCGGGCTCCGAAATTTACCGATCTCAACGGTAAAAGCCGGGTTAAACGTATGGGCGAAAGTCTGGGTATTTCCATTGATCTGCTTCTGCCCGATGGCGGCAAACCCGTCATGCAAAGCGGCGACCACGGTTTACCGCTGGCAAATTCAGCGGCCAAGAACCCACTGCGCCGGGAAATCGCCAAATTGGCTCAATCGCTTCATAGCCTTGGCAGCAGTGACGCCGAAGCCGCATAACTCAAAGGGGAGCTGCCGTGTTTTCAAGATACAAAAAACAGCCTTCGGCGCAGCCGGTTGAAACCCAGGCGTCGAAAGTCGAGGCCCCGGCAGCGGCAGCTGCGGCACCAGCTGCCAACGCAATTGCGCGCAAGCCGGTCAAGAAAAAGGCAGCAGAAGTTGTTGGAAACGACAAGGAACGCAAACGCAAGGAACGGCTGGGCGAAATCAAGCTTGAGCTGCACCGCGAGCTTCTTGAAAACCTGAACCTCGCAGCCCTTGAAAAAGCTGAAGAATCCGAGCTGCGGACAGAAATCAGCGCGATTGCCAGCGAAGTTCTGGAAGCCCGCAACATCGTTCTGAACCGTGAAGACCGCAGCCAGCTGAACAAAGAGCTTTATGACGAGGTCACCGGTCTCGGGCCGCTGGAAGCGCTGCTACAAGACGACTCGGTCAACGATATTCTGGTCAACGGCCCCCAGCAGATTTTTGTCGAACGGGCCGGTAAGCTTGAGATCAGCGACATCACGTTCAAAGACGAAAAGCACCTGATGCGGATCATCGACAAGATCGTTTCTGCCGTTGGTCGCCGTGTCGATGAATCCAACCCGTATGTTGACGCCCGCTTGGCTGATGGCTCACGTTTCAATGCGATGGTGCCGCCGATCGCGGTGGATGGTTCGCTTGTTTCCATTCGTAAGTTTAAGAAAGACAAGCTCGGCATCGACGATCTGGTCAATTTCGGTGCGTTTACCGAAGAAATGGCAGCCTATCTGCAAGCCGCCGTGTCGACTCGTCTGAATATCATTGTTTCGGGCGGTACCGGTTCCGGTAAAACGACAACGCTGAACGCGCTGTCGAGCTTTATCGACGACGCCGAGCGCATTCTGACCATTGAGGATACCGCGGAACTTCAGCTGCAGCAGACCCATGTGGGTCGGATGGAAAGCCGTCCGCCCAACGTTGAAGGCAAAGGCGAGGTCAGTCCACGCGATTGTTTGAAAAACGCCCTGCGGATGCGCCCCGACCGCATCATCGTGGGCGAGACCCGTGGCGCCGAAGTGATCGATATGCTGCAGGCCATGAATACCGGCCACGACGGATCAATGACCACGATCCACGCGAACTCGGCCCGTGACGGTATCTCGCGTCTTGAAAACATGATCGCCATGGCGGGGATCGAAATGCCGATCAAAGCGGTCCGCAGCCAGATCTCGTCGGCTGTGAATCTGATCGTTCAGGCCAGCCGTCTGCAGGATGGTTCGCGCCGGATGACATCAATCACCGAAATTACCGGCATGGAAGGTGACGTCATCTCGATGCAGGAAATATTTAAATTTCAACGTGTTGGCCTGACCCCCGACAACAAGATCATCGGTCATTTCACCGCCACAGGTGTGCGCAGCCACTATTCCGAGCGCTTCCGTCTGTGGGGCTTCGATCTGCCCGCCTCGATCTACGATCCAACCACGATGTAGGAGAACCAAGATATGCAACTGCCTGTCGAGGCGCTCATCTACATCGTGATTTTCGTCGGGGTCTTTGCCCTGGTCGAAGGTATCTATCTCGTCGCATTCGGAAAATCGATCAGCCTGAACAGCCGCGTCAATCGCAGGCTGGACATGATCGATAAGGGCGTCGGGCGCGAGCAAGTACTGGAGCAGCTGCGCAAGGAAATGCAGCAGCACATGAAGTCGCAGAGCATACCGCTCTACTCGCTATTGGCAGACAAGGCGCAGAAGGCGGCGATCGCTTTCTCTCCTCGGCAGTTGATTGTGATCATGGCACTGGTTTCAGGGCTGGCTTTTGTAGGTTTGAGCGTAGGAACAGCGACCGAACCGACGCTTCGGGCGGCTCTATCGGTCGCGATCGGGGTCGGAGCGGTGTACGCTTGGGTCAATAACAAAGCCAATAAACGTATGGCCTTGATTGAAGAACAATTGCCCGACGCGGTGGAACTGATGGTTCGGTCACTTCGTGTCGGAAACCCATTTGTTTCTTCGATCCAAATCGTTGCTAACGAGGTCGAGGACCCCCTTGCGACAGAGTTCGGTGTTATCTCGGATGAATCCGCTTATGGCCGGGATGTCGGTGAAGCACTCAAAGATATGGCAGAGCGGCTGGACATGCAGGATTTACGGTTTTTGGCCGTCGCCGTTTCGATCCAGCAGCAATCGGGGGGTAACCTTGCCGATATTTTGGCTGGATTGGCCAAGGTGATCCGCGCGCGTTTCCGACTGTTCCGCCGGGTGAACGCTATCACCGCCGAAGCCAAATGGTCAGGTAAATTCCTGTCGGGTTTCCCGGTCGCCTGTCTTCTGTTCATCATGGTTAAGGACCCGAACTACTACGACGCCGTAATCGACGATCCGCTTTTCATTCCGGCATGTTTCTTTGTCGGCATCACGCTGACCCTGAACCTGATCGTCATGCGTATCCTGACCGACATTAAGGTTTAAGAGGCCCAAAGATGGAATTTTTGAACCAGATCAATGAACTGTTGAAGCAGAACTTGGGTGAATTCGGTCCGCTGATTGTCGTGGGCGTTTTGGGATTGTTCATGATCCTGGTCACAATCCCGCTGATGCTGAACCAGCCGGAAGACCCACTAAAGAAGTTGCAGCGGTCAAATTCACCGCCAAAAAACAACAAGAAAGAAAAGAAAGAGCGTCTCAGAACAGCCAGCCGGAACGAACAGCTTGAGAAGTTCGCCAACTTTCTCGAACCAAAGAACGAAGAAGAGTATACCGCCGTTCAACTCAAGTTGAGGCAAGCCGGCTATCAGTCCAAGGACGCGGTTCGTTTCTATCACTTCGCTCAGTTCGCATTGGGCATAATCGGGATCCTGATCGGCGTCTCGCTGGTTACCGTGTTTGCGGGCGATCAGGAATTTGACTCGACACAAATCCTCATTCGCGTTCTGGGACCTGGTATTGCGGGTTACTTCGTGCCCAAATACTGGATCACGCGGCGCGTAGAGGAACGCAAGGAAGCGATCGTAAATGGTTTCCCTGATACGCTCGATCTGATGTTGGTATGCGTCGAGGCCGGGCAGTCCTTGGATCAGGCCATTGTACGGGTCGCGTCTGAGATGAAAGCATCTTACCCAGACATCGCGCTTGAGTTCGAGGTTGTCGCCTACGAAATGAAAGCCGGTAAAGAAAAGGACACCGTTTTGCGCGACTTCGCGACGCGATGCGGCGTTCAGGACGTTAGTGCGTTCGTCACCGTGATGATCCAATCAGCGACATTCGGGACATCCATTGCCGAAGCGTTGCGGGTTTATGCCGATGAAATGCGTGACAAACGCGTGATGCGCGCCGAAGAGGCAGCGAATAAGTTGCCAACCAAAATGACCCTTGCGACAATGATGTTGACCGTCCCTCCTCTGCTGGTCATCCTTGTTGGACCTTCGGCAAAAGGTATTATGGAGTTTGGAAACCGATAACGCCTTCCCGCTTCTTCGCTGGGTTGCCAAATCAGGTTGTTGGCACCTTCGTATGACAATTCAGGCCGCCATGGTTTTCACCATGGTGGCCTCTTGCACTGAAACAGGCGCGACAGACGATCCGTTTGCCCCTGGCGTCGACCCAGATGGGCCTGCGGTAGATGAGGTGACCGTCGGAAACCGATTGATGGCGGCGGGCGAATATGAGCTTGCACTTGAATCCTTCACCCGTGCCGCGTTGCAACAGGGTATGACCCCGCAAATCCTGACTTCGCTTGGGACAGCTAATTTGGGATTGCGCCGGATTGGCCAAGCTGAACCGCTACTGCGTCGTGCTGTCGAGGACGATCCCGAGTGGCCTGTGGCATGGAACAACCTGGGTGTCTTCTTGGTGGAAACGGGCGAATATGCCGAAGCCGCGCAGATGTTCCGCAGAGCCTATGCGCTGGACAATGGCGAAAGTGACGCAATCCGCGACAATCTGCGGTTAGCACTCGCAAAAATGGAAAATCCTGTTAATAATACCCCTCAAGAACAAGAATTTGAACTGGAGCAGCGCGGCAACGGGCAATTTGTTCTGCGTAAAATCCAGTAATAGAGGCAGAGCAGTAAAGGACGCACAAAAATGCGCCAACCCTTCTTGATTCCGACGATGCTGGCGTGCGGGCTGGTTTTGGCCGCCTGCGCAAAGGAAACCGAAGAGGAAAAGGTTGAACGTACTTTTCAGGAAGTGAACGTTATCGACGAGACCAACCTGAATGACGTGATGCTGAATGCGGCCGATCCCAATGAGGCGGTGACCTATTTCCAAAGTGCGGCCGCCAAGAACCCCGACCGCATCGACCTGCAACGAGGACTAGCGATCACGCTGACCCGTGCCAAGCGCAGCACTGAAGCTTCCGCCGCGTGGAAACGAGTGCTGAGCATGAAAGGGGCCAACAACGCCGACCGTGTCGAATACGCTGATGCGCAGATTCGCAGCGGCAACTGGGACGGCGCAAAGGCGACATTGGACAAGATCCCCCCTACATATGAAACCTTTAAACGGTATCGGCTTGAAGCGCTGGTGGCAGATGCCAAAAAAGACTGGAATCGCGCCGACCATTACTACGAAACCGCGGTGGGCCTGACGACCCGCCCTGCCGGAGTCATGAACAACTGGGGCTATTCCAAACTAACGCGCGGGCAATATGCGGAAGCCGAGCGGCTGTTTACCGACGCCATTAGGCAGGACAATTCTATGTTCACCGCCAAGAACAACCTTGTTCTGGCGCGCAGCGCGCAAGGCAACTACAGCGTCCCTGTTGTCCCAATGACGCAGACCGAACGGGCGAAACTGTTGAACACCATGGCCATTTCAGCCGTGAAACAGGGGAATATCAACCTGGCCAAGAACCTCTATCGCGAGGCGATTTCCACCCACCCGCAGCATTATGACGAGGCGGTCCGCTCGCTTCGGGCCCTTGAGGACGCCTGATCCATGATCATACCAGCGGCAGCGGCGGCCTGGTTTCTACCTTTTGTTCTGCCGATCTGTTTCTACGTTGCCTTTACGGATATGCGTGAGATGCGGATCAAGAACCACGCTGTCGTCGCGCTGGCGGTTGTTTATCTCATCGTCGGGCTTATCGCATTGCCACCGTGGTCCGGTCCGTGGATCCCCGGCAACATCGGGCCGTTAACCCTGACCCTGCCTGTCTACGGATGGCAGCTGCTTCACATGGTTGTCCTTCTTGTTATCGGCATCGTGCTAAATGCAGCTGGTGTGATGGGGGCCGGAGACGCGAAGTTCTGTGCCGCAGCCGCAGCGTTTGTCTGGGTCGGTGACCTGATGTGGGTCATGGTGATTCTGACGGCAACTCTGCTGGGAGCGTTCTTTGCACACCGGTTGGCGAAATACACCCGGCTGCGCCAGATCGCACCACATTGGGAAAGCTGGGATCGCGGCAAACAGTTCCCTATGGGTCTGACGCTGGCTGGCAGCCTCGTTGTTTATTTGATTTTGGGCATAATCCACGGATCGTGAACAATCATCAGCGCGCCTTGCCCGCGCCTTTGTCCTGCCACAAATCCGCGCCAAATTCTTCCAAAGCGGCCCCGCAAGGGCCTTTTGCGTGATTTTTGGATGGACGAGCCCCGCTCATGAATATGCAGACCTCCTCTGTGATTGCCCCCCCTGCCCCTAAAGGCCTGGGAGAAATGCAACTTCCGCTGGTGATGATGCGGGACATTCTGTTGAAGACCGTCTTTCGCAAGAACGTGGATACGGTCAGCGAAATTGCGGGTGCCATCTGTCTGCCCGGGTCCGTGACACAGGAACTAGTTGATATCGCACGCGAGCAGAAACTGCTTGAAGCGACCGGGACTCTGAACGCCAACTCCGGCAATGAAATGGGCTATCAGCTGACCGATGCGGGCAAAGCGCGGGCGTTGGACGCGTTGAGCCAGTCTGAATATTTCGGTGCGATGCCGGTGCCGCTCGATGTTTACCGCGAGCAGGTCAAGCGCCAGTCGATCCGCAACATTCAAGTCACTCGCGACCAGCTAACTGGCGCGATGGGCCATCTTGTTCTGCCCGACAGCCTGCTGGATCATCTGGGCCCGGCGGTCAGCGCCGGTCGCTCAATTCTGATGTATGGCCCTCCGGGCAATGGTAAATCCTCGATCTCGAACGGCATTCGTGATGCTTTGGGGGACAACGTCTATGTTCCGCGCGCAATCGAATATGCCGGTCAGGTGATTACGGTCTACGATCCGATCGTGCACACCGCGATCGAGCAAGAAGAGGACGATCCCAACAGTCTGCGCCGTCGCAAGCGGTTCGACACTCGCTATGTTCAATGCGAACGTCCCACCGTTGTGACTGGTGGTGAACTGTCACTGAGCATGCTGGATTTGGTCTACAACCCCACCGCGCGTACCTATCAGGCGCCTTTGCAGCTGAAATCCACCGGCGGCATCTTCATCGTGGACGACCTTGGACGTCAGGCAGAGCCCCCTCAGGCCCTGATCAACCGCTGGATTGTTCCGCTTGAAGAAAGCAAGGATATCCTTGGCCTGCAATCGGGTGAGAAGTTCGAAGTACCATTCGACACGCTGGTTATATTTTCGACCAACTTCCACCCGAATGAGATTTTCGACCAAGCGGCCCTGCGCCGGATTTTCTTCAAGATCAAAATCGACGGCCCGAACCAAGAGAACTTCCTGAAGATCTTTGCCATGGTCGCCCGCAAGCGCGGTATGCCACTAGACGAGGCGGCGTTGGTGCATTTGCTGAAGGTCAAATACCCGACCATCAACAACATCTACGCAAACTATCAGCCGATCTTCCTGATCGACCAGATGATCTCAATCTGCGAGTTTGAGGGTATCCCTTATCAGATGAGTCCGGACCTGATCGACCGAGCCTGGGCCAACATGTTCGTGAAGGAAGAAAAGATCATTCACTGATCCCCTTGTCCTGGTTTCCATGGCCTGAGGGCTGCGCTAGGTTTGCCGGATGGTGCAGATTCCCCCGGCAATCCAAAACTGGTTTTCGAACAAAGGCTGGTCGATTCATCCACATCAGCAAGAAATGTTTGAGCGGGCGAATGATCCCGCGACCCTTCTTATCGCTCCAACTGGTGGCGGGAAAACCATGGCCGGGTTTCTGCCTTCCCTGGCCGAGTTGGCGCTGGGGCAGCATGACGGATTGCACACGCTTTATGTGTCTCCTCTCAAGGCGCTGGCAGCGGATATCAGGCGCAATCTGCGCGTTCCCGTCGAGGAAATCGGCCTACCAATTCGGATCGAAGATCGCACCGGCGACACATCGGCCACGCAGAAGAAACGCCAGCGCGCCGATCCTCCACATATCCTGCTGACCACGCCCGAGAGTCTGGCGTTACTTACTTCATACGAAGATGCTCCGCGCATGTTTGCTGGGGTCCAGCGCATTGTTGTCGACGAAATACATGCACTGGCAGAAAGCAAACGGGGGGATCAATTGATGCTGGCGCTGGCACGATTGCAGACACTCTGCCCCGATCTGCGCCGCGTTGGCTTGTCCGCCACTGTTGAAGACCCCGAAGGCATCGCACGATTTCTAGCCCGCAATCCCGATCCTTGCCGAGTTATTCAGGCTGATCCCGGCCCTGACCCCGATATCTCGATGCTGCAAACACAAGAGATGCCGCCATGGTCGGGCGGTGGCGCAGCCTATTCCATCCCCGCTGTGATGGAGCAGATCAAAAAGCACAAGACGACACTTATCTTTCACAATACTCGGGCGCAGGCCGAGATTTTCTTTCACAACCTCTGGCTCGCCAACGACGACGCTCTGCCCATCGGCATTCACCACGGCAGCCTGGATCGGCAACAACGCGAACGGGTCGAGGCCGCGATGGTCAGGGGTGATCTGAGGGCAATTGTCTGCACCGGCAGCCTCGATCTGGGGATCGACTGGGGCGATGTGGATCTGGTGATCCAGATCGGCGCGCCGAAGAACGTCAAGCGGCTAGTGCAGCGGATCGGGCGCGCAAATCACCGCTACAATGCCCCTTCCAAAGCTATTCTCGTCCCAGCCAACCGGTTCGAAGTGGTCGAATGTGTTGCTGCACTGGAAGCTGTGCAAGAACATGATCTGGATGGCGACCCCCGCGGGCCAGGACCCAGGGACGTTTTGTGCCAGCATATTCTGATCGCCGCCGCAGCGGGACCGTTTGATGCAGATGCACTCTACGCCGAAATGACGGCTGCCGGGCCTTATGCGCAGATCACCCGTGCTGAATTCGATGCCTGTTTGGAATTCTGCGCCACCGGTGGATATGCCCTGCGAGCCTATGATCGGTGGCAGAGGCTTCAGCAGCGCCCGGATGGAGCCTGGCAATTGCGCGACCCGAGGGCGGCACAGCGTATCCGCATGAACCTTGGCACGATTCAGGACACCGACACGCTGAAGGTTCGGCTTAAGCGCAATCGCGGGGGCAAGCCTCTGGGTGAGGTAGAGGAGGGATTCGCGGCCTCGCTAACCCCTGGTGATACCTTTCTGATCGGTGGTCAGATCGTCCGCTATGAGGGTCTGCGAGAGATGGTGGTCGAGGTCAGCCGCCGCGCTGACCGCAAGCCCAAGATCGCGACCTTTTCGGGTACTAAGTTCGCCACGTCCACCCAGCTGAGCGACCGAATCCTACGGATGTTCGCACAGCCGGATTGGCCTCAACTGCCCGGACATACTGCCGAATGGCTGGGTCTTCAGCGCGAGATATCACGCCTGCCGCAAAGTGACCGCCTGTTGATTGAGAGCTTCCCTGACAGGGGGCGCGAGCATCTATGCGTCTACGGATTTGCCGGCCGCAATGCGCAACAGACGCTGGGCTTGCTGTTGACCAAACGCATGGAGGAAACCGGCCTTGCGCCGCTGGGATTTGTAGCCACTGACTATGCCACCTTAATCTGGGGGCTGGATGCGGTGACCGATCCGCGCCCACTATTTCAGTTGGACGCGCTACGAGAAGGATTGGAGACTTGGCTGGCGGGTAACGCCGTGATGAAACGCACATTTCGTGCTTCGGCCACAATCGCGGGCTTGATCGAACGCAACACTGGTGGGCAGCGCAAGAGTGGTCGGCAGGCGACATTTTCGTCAGATATCCTCTATGACACCTTGCTGAAATACGATCCTGAACATCTGCTGATGCAAATCACCCGCGAAGAGGCCATGCGCGGGTTGGTCGATTTCGGACGGATCGAAGCCATGGTCGCCCGGATCGGAGACCGGATTGACCTGCTGCGGCTAGACCGCGTCTCACCCCTGGCGGCGCCTCTGTTCCTCGAAGTTGGCAAAGTCCCCGTCAAGGGTGAAGCCGAGGAACGCCTGCTTGCGGAAGAAAGTGCCCGTTTACTGCAGGCGGCCGGATTGCAACCGGCATAAACCACTTGCGCAATCCGCAAAATCGTATGAAGAACGGATCATGAACAAGATCGCGTTTTCATTTTCTGGCCAAGACCTGACTGCACTTGGGTCGGGCGCACTATGGTGGCCGGAACAGGGCTTGCTCTGTGTTTCCGATCTGCATTTAGGCAAATCCGAACGGATCGCCCGCAGAGGCGGCCCGACCTTGCCGCCGTATGACAGCCGCGAAACATTGACCCGATTGGCAAGTGATCTTGCCCGTACCGGTGCCACGACGGTCATCTGTTTGGGGGACAGCTTTGACGATCTCGATGCCTCGGGCGCGTTGGCTGCTGAGGATAGGCAACAGATCACCGCAATGCAGGCTGGTCGACGTTGGATCTGGATCGAGGGGAACCATGACCCCGGCCCGGTAGAAATGGGCGGCACACATCTGTCCGAGTGGGCTTGCCACGATCTGATTTTTCGCCATATCGCCCAGCAAAACAGTGCAGGTGAAGTCTCGGGCCACTACCACCCCAAAGTTAACCTGAATGCCCGAGGGCGCTCGATCACCCGCCCGGCTTTTTTGTTGGATCAATCACGTCTGATCCTTCCAGCTTATGGCGCTTACACTGGGGGGTTGCGCAGTTCAGCAGAGGCTCTGAGCGGCATCATGGCACTGGATGCGCGGGCAATTCTGACCGGCGCGCAACCTCAACTCATCCCGATGCCCAGATAGGTTCTAGAGCAACCCGTCGTCCACGAGCTGTTGCTTGTATTTCCTGCTGACAGGAACCTGATCGCCGTTGCTTAGGTGCAAAAAGGATTTTCCCTTTTCTTTTTCGACCCCAACAATCGCCGAATCCACGACCCAGTGTGAACGGTGCGTACAATGGCCTTGTACCGGCTCCATCTCGGCAATCGCGTCGGTAAAGCGCGAGCGAATTGTAAACGTGCCATCGGACGTGACCACGTCGACATAGTGATCGCGCACGGTTAACCGATAAACCTGCCCCTCGAAAGTGGCGGGCAAACGATTGAAAAGACGTGGTCTGGGTTCGAATACCGGTGCTGCAGTTTCTTCCCGCTGACGCACCAGCAAAAGTCCGGTGGCGAAGAGAAGACCATAAGGGGCGACTTTCAATATGCCCGGTGCCATCAATCCATTTAGCGTGAACAGAATCCAGGTCAGCAACCACAGCGACGGGGCAAACAATGTCAGGATCAACAGGACGAAGGCAAAATCACGCACCAGCAATCCTGATCGATTGAGCCGTTCGCGTACCAACTTTCCAGCCGACCAAGTCGCTGCAAGCGCGAGCAGCATAACACCTGTCCAGAACACCATCCGCTGACTGAATGGCAGTGTCATATCCCGAAAGGGGGCAAAGGAATACGCCAATAAAGGAATAAAAACGAGGCCCGCCACTACCCGTTGAAGGCTTACTAACGAGAAGATCGGACTCAGCTTCATCATACCAGGTAACGCACCTCGCCAAAGGCAAAACCATGAAACACGAACAGACAGGATTATAACCCCTTAAACGGCTGGAATAGAAGGATTATCACCGACCGACGCTAGGTCAAGTCAAGATGTAGTTATATAAATATCCTAATCTAATGAAAAAGGCCGGAGAGCTTTTCGCTCTCCGACCAATTCAATCATTGACCTTGCGCCCGAATTGAACTCGGAGGTTGCAATTAGGCAGTCAGGCCTTCCGGTTCAGGCAAGCCGTTTGCGCGGCAAGCCGCGGTGAGCGTGTTCGCAAGAAGGCAGGCGATCGTCATAGGGCCAACTCCGCCGGGAACGGGGGTAATCGCACCAGCGCGTTCTGCCGCAGTGGCGTAGTCAACGTCGCCAACCAGCTTGTTCTTGCCGTCGCGTTCGATCCGGTTGATGCCGACATCGATCACGGTTGCGCCTTCCTTGATCCAGTCACCCGGAACCATCTCGGGGCGACCAACTGCGGCGACCACAATATCAGCACGACGCACAACATCGGGAAGATCTTTGGTGCGGCTATGCGCGATGGTCACGGTGCAACTGTCGCTCAGAAGCAACTGCGCCATCGGCTTACCCACGATGTTCGACCGACCGATCACTACAGCATCCATGCCGGACAAAGAGCCGTGGTGATCGCGCAACATCATCAGACAGCCCAGCGGAGTGCACGGCACCATTGACTTCTGACCTGTTCCCAGCAGGCCCACATTCGAGATGTGGAACCCGTCCACATCCTTTGCCGGATCGATCGTGTTGATCACCAGATCTTCGTTCAGATGCTTGGGCAGCGGCAGTTGCACCAGAATGCCGTGCACCGCAGGGTCATTGTTCAGTTTGTCAATCAGCGCCAGCAGGTCCTCTTCGGAGGTCTCTGCATCCAGCTTGTGCTCGTACGAGTTCATGCCGACCTCGACGGTCATCTTGCCCTTAGAACGGACATAGACCTGGCTGGCCGGGTCTTCGCCCACCAGAACCACCGCCAGACCGGGGGTGATGCCGTTCTCTTCTTTCAGCTTTGCAACCTGGTCAGCCACCTGCGCGCGCACTTTGGCGGCAAAGGCCTTTCCGTCGATAACCTGCGCTACCATTCTTTGATCCCTTCTTTCACAAAACGGATCGGGCGCACTAGGCGCCCGTTTCTTCAGTCTGGGCCGAGCACGCGTTCTTCGCGGGCAATCGACCAATCAATCAGTATACGCCAGAGCTTTTCGGCAAGATCGGGGTCCATACCCAACTCATCCGAGCTCTTGCGGACGCGCTGCACCACATCTTCGACACGTTCCGGGATGCGGGCTGGCAGGCCCTCGCCGGGTTTCAGCTGCGACGCGCGGTCGATATAGGTTGCGCGCTTTACCAGCAACCCAATCAATTGGCGGTCCAGCTTGTCGATCTGAGGCCGCAATTCCTTCATCGAATGACAGTCTTGCGGAGGTATCAGAGTGGGCATTTTGGTCTCCTGCGGCCCGGGGATATCCCCGGACCACGAGATGTCTTATTTGAGCGCTTAGAACAAGCCCTCGATCTCACCTGCGTCGTTAAGGCAGATGGTTTCGGCGGCCGGTTTGCGCGGCAGACCGGGCATGGTCATGATCTCACCGCAGACAACGACGATGAAACCAGCTCCGGCGCTCAGGCGAACCTCACGCACCGGAACCGAATGGCCGGTGGGCGCGCCGCGCAGCGACGGATCGGTCGAGAACGAATACTGGGTTTTTGCCATGCAGACCGGCAGGTTGCCATAGCCTGCTTCTTCCCATTCGCGCAGTTGGTTGCGGATCTTGTTGTCGGCCAGAACTTCGTCGGCGCGATAGATACGCTTGGCGATAGTTTCGATCTTCTCGAACAGCGGCATGTCGTCTGGGTAGATCGGTGAGAAGTTCGCGGCACCATTTTCGACGATTTCGACAACTTTTTCGGCCAGAGGCGCAGAGCCGTCCGAACCCAGCTCCCAGTGACGCGAAAGGATCGCCTCAACACCATGCTCGCCGCAGTAGTCCTTGACCGCCTGAACTTCGTCATCGGTGTCGGTGACGAAGTGGTTGATCGCGACGACAACCGGAACACCGAAGGATTTGACGTTTTCGATGTGACGACCCAGGTTGGCGCAACCTGACTTCACAGCGTCAACGTTTTCCGCACCCAAGTCAGCCTTGGCCACGCCGCCATTCATTTTCATCGCGCGCACGGTGGCAACCAGTACCACTGCCGACGGAGCAATACCCGCCTTGCGGCACTTAATGTTCATGAACTTCTCGGCACCGAGGTCAGCACCAAAGCCCGCTTCGGTGACAACATAGTCGGCCACTTTAAGCGCGGTCTTGGTTGCGATGACCGAGTTGCAGCCATGCGCGATGTTTGCGAAGGGACCACCGTGAACGAAGGCCGGGTTGTTTTCCAGCGTCTGCACCAGGTTCGGCTGCATCGCGTCTTTCAACAGAACGGTCATTGCACCTTCTGCCTTGATATCGCGACAGTAAACCGGGGTCTTGTCGCGGCGGTAAGCAACAATAATGTCGCCCAGACGCTTCTCCAGATCTTTCAAGTCGTTTGCCAAGCAAAGGATCGCCATGACTTCGGACGCCACGGTGATGTCAAAGCCTGCTTCACGCGGGAAACCATTCGACACGCCGCCCAGAGACGCCGTGATCTGACGCAGAGCACGGTCATTCATGTCGACGACGCGGCGCCATGCAACGCGGCGGGTGTCGATTTCCTGCTCGTTGCCCCAGTAGATGTGGTTGTCGATCATCGCCGACAGCAGCGAGTGGGCCGAGGTGATGGCGTGGAAGTCACCTGTGAAGTGCAGGTTCATTTCTTCCATCGGAACAACCTGCGCGTAACCGCCACCTGCGGCGCCGCCCTTCATGCCGAAGTTCGGGCCAAGCGAAGCTTCGCGGATACAGATCATCGCGTTCTTGCCGATGCGGTTCAAGCCGTCGCCCAGACCTACGGTGGTGGTGGTCTTGCCTTCACCTGCGGGGGTTGGGTTGATCGCGGTCACCAGGATCAGCTTGCCGTCTTCGCGGTCCTGTACCGAGTTGATGAAGTCCTGGCTGACTTTGGCCTTGTCATGGCCGTAAGGCAGCAGATCATCGCTGGAGATACCCAGCTTCGCGCCGATTTCCTGAATCGGCTTTTTGTTCGCCTCGCGGGCAATCTCAATGTCGGATTTGTAGCTCATTGGGCAGGGTCCCTGATTGAATTCCGTGCAAAACCGACGCACGGGCGTCGGCGCTGCGCAACATATACTGATGTACACAACACTGATGGCTAAGGATTCCGACATTTTCATGCCGCGAAACGGCGTTGCGAGAAATCGTAATGCGCAAATCGGAAACGGATTGAACCTATGGGTTCCAAAGGGGCTGATCCGGCACAAACAATTGCATCTTGTCGCCGCGTTTCAGAGCCCCCGGACGTTCGACCCAAGCCGTTATCCCGCGTCGCCCTTTGGCCGCAGGTTTGAATGCCGCCCCGTAACCAGTGTGATCCGCCTCGATCTCACGGCCCGGAAGAACGCAGGGGGCGTTTTCCATGTCCACAGTGATCGTTAAACCGCTCTCGGCCTGCAACCGCGAAGATGGAGGGATATGAGAGAAATCGGGAATGCCCTTCAGGACAATCGAAGCCCCAAGGTAAGACGGATCAAGCGTTGCCAACTCCATCTCAGCCGCAATATCACCCAATTCCTCTGCCGACAGCACTGACAGTTGCCGCACATTCCGGATCTCGGTGCCCTTTGGATAGAGATTCGCTACTCGAACACAGGACGCCCTATTGAGCCCCTGATGCCGTTCCCCCTGAACGCCATCAAAATTCAGGTCCAAATCGTTGACAGGCTTGGCCCGCAAAGACTGGCCTGCTGGAACATGGCCCAGCCATACCACCTCGGCTGAATATTCTGTTTCACGCAAGAATGGCATGAGGCGCCCCCCCTTCAATGACAGGTTAGCAGGCATAATGCCCAGCAACGCCCTGATGAAAAGAGAAAACCCGGAGGCTGGCTCCGGGTTTTGCAATTATGCGGTGGGTTCTGGTTCCATCCCGCCATCTGGCGGCGATTTCTTGGACTTGGTCTTCGGGATGGCAGTCACGCTGGGGGCGTTGCCCTCATCGGGGCTGTCGCCCTCATCATCGCTTTCGGTGGGCGGTTCGCCATTCATGACGCGCTTGATCTCATCGCCGGTCAGGGTTTCGTATTCCAGCAAACCTTGCGCCAGACGCTCCCATTCCTCGTTCTTATCGGTCAGGATCTTGTGCGCGCGCTCATAGCCTTGCTGGATCAGGCGCTTTACCTCTTCTTCGATCAGCTCTTTGGTATGGGCCGATACCGAGAACCCAGCGGTGTTGCCCTGATAGCCTTCATGCGCCTCGGCATAGTCGATGTTGCCGACCTTGTCCGACATGCCCCAGCGCATCACCATGGCGCGCGCCAGTTGGCTGGCCTGCATGATATCGCCCGCAGGGCCGTTCGACACGTGATCTTCGCCGTATTTAATCACCTCGGCGGCCTTGCCTGCCATAGTCATGGCCAGCTTCTGCTCACACTCATCGCGGTGATAGTTCAGACGATCCATTTCGGGCAGTGACACAACCATACCCAGCGCACCACCGCGCGGAATGATGGTCGCCTTATAGACCGGATCGCACAGCGGCAGTTCCAGACCCACAACGGCATGGCCGGCCTCGTGATAGGCGGTTTTTTCCTTCTGGTCCTGCGTCAGCACCATCGAACGGCGCTCGGCCCCCATCATCACCTTATCTTTGGCGTTCTCAAAGTCCTCCATGGTGACAAAGCGACGACCGACGCGGGCGGCCATCAATGCGGCCTCGTTCACGAGGTTCGCCAGATCAGCACCCGAAAAGCCCGGCGTGCCGCGCGCGATAATGCGCAGGTCGACATCGGGACCCAGAGGCGTCTTGCGCGCGTGCACGCCCAGAATCTTTTCGCGGCCTTTGATGTCGGGGTTGCCAACAGTCACGTTGCGGTCAAACCGGCCCGGACGCAGCAGCGCAGGGTCCAGAACGTCCTTCCGGTTGGTGGCAGCCAGAATGATCACGCCTTCATTGGCCTCGAAACCGTCCATCTCAACCAGCAGCTGGTTGAGGGTCTGTTCGCGTTCGTCGTTACCGCCGCCATAGCCAGCACCACGATGGCGCCCCACGGCGTCAATTTCGTCGATGAACACGATACAAGGCGCGTTCTTCTTGGCTTGCTCGAACATGTCACGCACACGCGATGCACCAACACCAACGAACATTTCAACGAAATCGGAACCCGAGATCGTAAAGAACGGCACACCTGCCTCGCCCGCAATCGCACGGGCAAGCAGCGTCTTACCAGTGCCCGGAGGGCCCACAAGCAGCGCGCCTTTGGGAATCTTACCGCCCAAACGCGAAAATTTCTGCGGGTTGCGCAGGAATTCCACGATCTCTTCCAGCTCTTCCTTGGCCTCGTCGATGCCCGCAACGTCGTCGAACGTCACCCGGCCGTGCTTTTCGGTCAGCATCTTGGCCTTGGACTTGCCAAAACCCATCGCGCCACCTTTGCCGCCACCCTGCATCCGGTTCATAAAATAGACCCAGACACCGATCAGCAGCAGGAAGGGCAGCAGCGTGATCAGGAACGACTGGAAACCCGATTGCTGCTGTTTTTCAGCACGTACGGGGATGTTCTTGTCGATCAGCAGCTTCGTCACCTCGGCATCGGTGGGTTTGATGGTGACAAAGTCCTGATTCTCATTCGTGCGATAGCGGATCTGTTCGCCATCTAGCGTCACGCTGGTGACGTCTCCGGCGTCCACGGCGCTGACGAATTCGGAATAGGTGCGTTCATTGTTCTGAAGCGACCCGCTGGGTCCACTGAACAGGTTGAACAGTGCCAGGATCAGCAGAAACAGAACGACCCAGAAGGCGATGTTGCGAGCGTTGCCCAAGGAAAATCTCCCGAAAGGTTTCGGCAGGTGGGGACCTGCCGGGGTTGTTCCTTAAAATAGAGAGGATTGTGGCAGGTTCAATGAGATAAAATCACTGCGTCGAAGTCAGACCTTTCAGGAAGCAGTTCGGCCCGCCATTCATTTGCAAAACCGGCCAGAGGTGCCGCCAATAGCATGCCTTCAACCCAGACTGAGGGCGTCGACAGCACGACAGCACGAGGTTTTCCCGCAGAGCGCCAGTTTTCCAGCTGCAAAATACCATCCTCACCAAGTGCCCGAATTTCTGCATCTTCAGTTTTGGGCCCGGATAGAATCCATCGCTGGTCCCACGGCTCTGAGGGTCGCGCGTGCTGTTTGGTGACGGCCTTTAGCTCTCTGCAAATCCAAGTTTTTTTGCCTTCCGGGATTATAATGCATCCCCCCAGGGTGGCCGTCTTAGCAGACGAAATCGCATCCAACACCTGATCCACCGCTTTGTGTCGCGGCGGATATTCTCCCCCCGTGATCCATGAAACAGACGCAATCACAAGCCGACGACAGATTTCTTCGGGCAGAGTTTCGAACCCATCGCGATCGATGCAAAGATCGCCATCCGCCACCGTGATAAACCGGAGAGCGGATTCCTGCGCGTATTGCGCCAATGCTTCACGCGCTTGTGCCATATTTTCAGCGACCCGTGATAATGACTCTGCCGTGATCCCGATTTGATTTAATCCGGAAAGTGCCTGGCGGGCTTTGATCCGGTCAAAACGAGGGTCCTGATTCGACGGATCATCAATCCATGAAATACCCTGCGCAGTCAGATATTCCCGAAGATTTGAGCGTGTTGTGGACAGCAAGGGGCGCAGCAATGTGACCCGACCTTCTTTTCGCGATACAGCCATGGCCGAAAGCCCCGAAACGCCCGAAGCACGGGCCAGCCGCATCAGTACCGTTTCAGCCTGATCATCCTCCGTGTGGCCCAGCGCAACTGCCTCTAGGCCCTTCGATTCGGCCCACGCGACCAGCAACCGGTATCTCGCACGCCGCGCCTGATCCTGCAGATTTCCGGATCCATCCCACCCCTGCCATTTCAGCGTTTCATGAGGAATGCCTAAGCGCTGCACCAGTGTCGCGACGGCCAAGGCCTCTGACGCAGATTCAGCTCGCAGGCCGTGATCAACGGTCGCCGCAAACAGCTCGATCTGCTCTTGTCGCGCAATATCAACCAGCAAATGCAACAGGGCGGTCGAATCGCTGCCCCCTGATACCGCCACCCCCAGCCGGCGCGGTGGTGGATCCGGCAGACCCGCCCGCAGATTTGCCCGCAGCGTATCGGCGTCAGAGGTCAAGAACAGCCCAGCGTTGCCATTTCTTGTGTGGCCGAAGCAGCTGGTGCCGATGCCGGAAATCGTACGCCAACTTCGCCGAGGGTGATGCAAGCCTGATCGGTTTGGCCCAGCTGTCCAAGCGCTGCGCCCAACTCAAACAACGCCTCGGGTGCCAGAGGCCCTTCGGAGTCGCCCGTGAAGCTGGCCAGAAAGGCGCGCGCCGCTTCGCGTGTATCGCCCACCCCTTTCAGCGCCTGCCCGCGCCGCAGGTTGGCTTGGCTCGCCAGCGGGCTGCCCGGATAGGACTGGTCGAATTGCGCAAACAGATCGGCCGCGGTCTGGAAATCTCCATCCACCAGGGCCTGCGAAGCGGCATCAAAATCCGCTTGTTCACCGACTGCAAGCTCCCCCTGATCAGTGACCGTGGGTTGCGTAGGGTTGGGGGTGGGTGCCACAGCCACATCGGTCGATGTCTCACCACCCAGCGTTGAGGTTTCGCCCAACGCGCTCAGATCACCGCCTTCAAGTTCAACCAGACGAAACTCCAAATCACCGATACGGTTGGTGCCATCGGTCACGACATTCTGCACCCGTTGGTTCAACTGCTCGGTCTGGCGTGTCAGGCGCTGCAATTCTGCCTCGATCGCATCAACGCGCTCAAGCACGGAACTGCCGGACAGGTTTGGCGCAGGGGAACCAGTGGTTGAAAACTCGCGCTTGAGGCGTTGGATTTCCACGTGAAGCACCGTCAGCTCCTGACGGATATCCGCCAAAGTCTGCTGATCCTGAGCCTGTGCCACACCAGCGACGGCCACAACCGCCGCCAGAACCAATCCTGCAATTCGCATCATCTTACCCCAAGGTTGAGCCGGTCAGCACCGTCACCGCGCGGCGGTTTTTGGAATAGCAATCCTCGGTGCTGCAAATTTCGATCGGGCGTTCCTTGCCATAGCTGACGGTGGTCAACCGGTTGCCTGCCACCCCGCGAGAGATCAGATACTCCCGCGCCGCATTGGCCCGACGAGCTCCAAGCGCAAGGTTGTATTCGCGCGTGCCCTGCTCGTCCGCATGGCCTTCGATATTGGCGACAAAATCCGGATTGGCGAGCAGCCAATCGGCCTGCCCTTGCAGAATTGTTTGCGCCTGCGGGCTGAGCGTGGACTGATCGACTGCGAACAGGACCCGGTCACCAACTGTCTGCTGGAAATAGGCTGGCGAACGCGGATCACTGGGTGAGCCCGGAACCAGCGCGCCGCTGCCACCAGCACCGCCACCCAGAGCCGACGGATCATTATTGGAACAGGCCGCAATCAGGGTCAGCGCCCCAATTGCCGCGACTTTGCTCAACAGTTTCATCTCAAGTGCCTCGTGTTTCGTTGTTTATTGCCGCGCTTCTATCACATTGCGGGTTTGTTGTGAACTTTACCTGCTGTCTGTTCCGATCAATTCTGCAGTGGCCCCCAAGACGGGTCGCTACCGCCATCCGGCGTTCTAACAGGACGCAAGTTACGGCCCGAAATATCCACAGAGTAAAGCGTCGATCGACCGCTTGCTCCCTGCGTTTCGCGGGTGAACATGATGACCCGCCCGTTTGGCGACCATGTGGGACCTTCGTCCAGGAACGAGGCGGTCAAAAGGCGCTCTTCGCTGCCATCCGTGCGCATAACGCCGATGTGGAAGCGACCTTTGTTCTGCTTGGTAAAGGCAATCAAGTCCCCGCGAGGAGACCAGACCGGCGTGCCATAGCGGCCTTGCCCAAAACTGATCCGCGTTGCCTCGCCTCCGTTAGCGGGCATGATGTAAAGCTGCGGAGTGCCCGACCGGTCGCTTTCAAACACGATCCGACTGCCATCCGGCGCATAGCTTGGTGCAGTTTCAATCGCGGGCGTATTGGTAAGTCGCACGCTTTGGCCCGAGGCTAGATCCATTTTCCACAAATCCGTGTTTCCGCCCTGGGTCAGAGAATAAACGATCGAACGGCCATCGGGTGAGAAACGTGGCGAAAAGCTCATGGTGCCTTCCTGCGTCGGCAATTCCTGCCGTTTCACACGGCCTACATCCAGTAGATAAATACGCGGCTGACCGGTCTCGTAGCTGGTATAGAGCAACTGGTCGCCCGTCGGTGAGAACCGAGGCGCCAGAACAATCGCTGCGCTGTCGGTCAGATACTGCACATTAGCGCCGTCGTAATCCATTATGGCCAACCGTTTGCGCCGTTGATCCTTTGGGCCGCTCTCCGACACGAACGCGACACGGCTGTCGAAATAGGCGCCCTCTCCCGTGATCCGGGTATAAACCTGATCCGCGACCTTATGCGCCATGCGCCTCCAACCGTCGGTTGTTCCTGCAAACTGCAAACCGTTGCCGAGTTCCTGCCCCGAGAAGACATCCCAAACCCGGAACCGGACCGTCAGGCGCTTGCCCGACACGTTGACCGCCCCTGTCACCAGTGCTTGAGCGTTGATCGCCTTCCAATCAGCGAACTGTACCGGCGCATCGAAACTGCTGACGCGGCTGATATATGCATCCGACGAGATTTCACGAAACAGGCCCGTTCCGGTCAGGTCAGACACGACCACCCCCGAGATATCTTGTGCATATTGTGCCGCCGAGGGACCGTCAGGCACAAAGCTTGGCACGGCAAACGGCATAGGTTCGATGATCCCTTCATCGATTTCCAGACGCAGCGGGCCACTTTGGGCGTAGGCCGAGGTCGAAAGAAGGGTCAGGCCAATTAAGAGGCTGGTCAGAAGTTTCATCATTTGATCCGCATCCTCTCGGGATTGAATGTAATCTCAATATCCTGCCATTGATCGTATTTGTCAGCAGGTAGGTCATATCCTTTAGACCCACAGCGCAAAATTGCGCGGCGCGCAGCTTCGTAGGCTTGTTTTGCTGATGCGGCCGAGCCGCCTGTACTGTCGAGTAGCTGCAAACTGCCGCCAACCACTTTGCCATCTCTGGTTAACGAAAACCCGACAACAACCACAGTTTCCAGCGCATCCGTCGACAGGGACCCGACATTCCAACACCGCGACACCGCAACCCGCATCGCGTCTTTTTCACCGCTAGTCAGTGGTGGGCCCGAAGGTTCGGTGCCATTGCCCAATGCTTCGGCCAGGGCGTCATTTATTGCTTGCTCGTTTTGCGCAGGTTCAGTCGGCGCGGGCTCGGGCGTTTCTGCAACCTCAGGCTCTGGCTGGGGTGCCGGTCGGTTCGGGCGCACGCGCGGACGAGGAGAAGTTCGCGGGGCCGGATCTTCGACTTCTTCCGCCTCGGTCACAATCTCGGGCGCGGCCTCTTCCGGTGCCGTTTGATCTTGCTGTTCTTGTTGGATTTCCGCCCCTTCATCCAGCGAAACCGGAGGGGTTTCAATGTCATCCGGCTTGGCCTCGGGCGGAGGAGGAGCAATCTGCTCGGGCGCGATCTTATCCGCAGGGCTTGGTTCGGCCTCTGGGCCCGGAGGCGCAGGAAGCGCCGCCAACTCAGGCTCGGGCTCTTCAAGCGTTGGAGGCTGTTCTATCAGTTCGGGTTCAGGTGGGACTTCCACCGTTTCCGGTTCCGGCTCGGGCTCAGGTTCCGGCTCGGGCTGGGCAACCGGCTCAGGTTCGGGCGTTTCTTCCGGCGTCGGGTCCAGTATTTCGATCTTATCAGGTTCTGCAGGCTGTTGCAGTTCAGCCGGGTCAGTCGGCACCTCGGGTGCCTCGCGTTGCGCGGTCATGGCCGCAAACTGCTCAGCCGAGATCACCGAGACATCCTGTACAGCCATCGGCAACGGCTCGGACCGGAAGGTCCCGCCGATCAGCGCCCAGCCAATCAGGCTGACATGCGCAATTGCCGAAATCTTGGTGCCGGTATCCACCGCGCAGCCTCACTCTCACCCTTCGTCCAGCGTTGGCCCGCCGGTATCGGTCACAAGGCCAACGTTGGAAAACCCGCCTGCGTTCAAAGCACCCATGACCTGCATCACTTGCGCGTAGGGAATCGCGCCGTCAGCACGCAAGAACACACGGTCGCTGCTGCGCTCAGCTGCGATCGCGCGCAGCCTACCGATCAGTTCTTCGCGCAGCACATCCGTGGTCTGGATCTGCACGCGCCCATCTGCGGTCAGGGTCACAGTCAGCGGCTCTTCGTTGTCACCGGGTAAGGCACTTGCGGCAGTCTTGGGCAGATCGACAGGTACGCCGACGGTCAACAATGGGGCCGCCACCATAAAGATGATCAGCAACACCAGCATGACATCAACAAAGGGCGTCACGTTGATCTCGGCCATCGGTTGGGCGCGCCCGCGCCGCCGCCCGCGCCTGCGTCCGTTCCCGCCCGAGCTTTGCTGAACTGCCGCACCCATCGTCAGCTATCCAACTGACGCGACAGGATAGTGGCGAATTCATCGGCAAAGGCCTCGTAGCCGCCGACGATGCGGTCACTGTCTGCGCTGAGTTTATTATAGAATATCACCGCCGGGATCGCGGCCAGCAAGCCAAGACCGGTGGCCAGCAACGCCTCGGCAATACCCGGGGCCACAACGGCGAGGTTTGTGTTCTGCTGCTCGGCAATCTCGATAAAGGCATTCATGATGCCCCAAACGGTGCCAAACAGGCCGATAAACGGCGCTGTCGATCCGACAGTGGCCAGAATGGGCAACCCTTTCTGCAGCCCCTCGGCCTCTTTCGCGATCGCCACGTCCATCGAGCGATCGATCCGCGCCGCCGCCCCTGCGATCAAGCCGCCATCGGTGCGGTGCGAGCGTCGCCACTCGATCATCCCCGCCGCGAAAATCTTCTCGGAACTGCCATCGGGTTGGGTTCCGATCTGCTCGAACAGCTCATCCAGCGGATTGCCAGACCAGAAGCTTTCATCGAATACCTGCGCCTCGCGCCGCGCGGCTCGGTAGTTGATCAGTTTCTGAATGATAATGCCCCAGGACCAGATGGATGCACCGATCAGCATCAACATCACCAGTTTGACGATAAAGGTCGCGCGGGCATACAGCCCCCACATGGAGAAATCGATCTCCTGCGCCAGCGCCAGCGTTTCAGCTTCCATGAACCTGCTCTTTGTTTTGCCTGATGGCCATTTGGCCTTGTTTTGCCAAACGCTAACGCAGATGGAGATGAAAAGCCAACAGAACCACCCCGGAGGCTGAAAATGTTACATCAATGCGCGAATCTCTGCCGGAAGGCGCACGGGCTTGCCCTGCGCATTCATACAGACGGCCGTTACTACGGCGCGGAAAATCTCGGTCTCGCCACGCTTGACCAATTGCGACATTGTCAACCGAGCGCCCGATAGCGAAACCATCTCGGTCTCGACCATCAGCTCGTCTTCAAACCTAGCGGCGGCGAGATAATCCGCCTCGATCCGCCGCACGACCCAGACAATGCCTGCGTCCCGCATCGCGTTCTGATCATTACCCAGTTTACGCACCCAGTCCGACCGGGCGCGTTCGATGAATCTCAGATAATTTGCGTGATAGACCACGCCTCCCATGTCGGTGTCTTCGTAATAAACACGGACCGGGTAGTGATGCTTCATTGCGACGGCTCCAATCTGGCGAACAAGCGCAGCGCATGAGAGGGATCCTGCGCGGCACCGGGCAGAACAGGATCGTAGGCGGCGCGGATCAAGGCCGCAATATCAGGCCGCAAGATCGTCGCGTCACCAGCAATCGCCAGAGGTGAGGCGCTGCGAAAGGCAGTATCGGACCAAAGCAGGATCGTTTGTACGACCTGGTTTAGCGCCAGCGTTTCTGCCGGCACTTTCGACAGCTCTTTGTCCATGCGCAAAAACACAAATGCCGCGCGGATGGCGCCGTCTTCTTCGAACCGGAAAATGCGATACTGATTGGCATCGGCAGCCACCAGCCGGTCAACCAGTGGGGCCAGATCCGGGATCAGGCGATCCAGATCGGGCACATCCAACAATTCCTGCCACTCACGGAAGAAGAACACCATACAATTGGCACCCAGTTCGGGATCCGTCTCGGCCATCTTGTGATTTGCCAGAGTGACAACCGCCTCGAACGCACCTTTTACGGTCGACAGCGTTTCATCCTCGACACCAAACACGATGGGCACTATGGGTCTGCCCCAGCGCGCAAACAGAAACTCACCGCTATCGCGTGTGAACAGCGCCTCAATCTCATCGGGTGTCACGCCCAGTCCTTCTTCTCGATTTAGATACGACTGCCTGAGCCTTAAAATCTAATGCGCCCCACTTCAACCAAACAGATCGCTCTGTCCTTTGGGTGCAGCCATCCCCAGATGCGTCCATGCCTTTTGCGCCAGCATCCGTCCGCGCGGAGTGCGCTGGATCAGGCCTTGCTGCAGGAGATAAGGCTCGATCACCTCTTCCAGCGAATCCCGGCTTTCGGACAACGCCGCCGAGAGTGTTTCAATCCCCACTGGCCCGCCCGCATAGTTCTCGGCAATCAGCTTCAAATACCGGCGGTCGGCCCCGTCCAGACCAAGGTTATCGACCCCCAGCCGGGTCAGTGACCCATCCGCCAAGTCGCGCGTAATCCGCCCATCGCCTTCGACGATGGCAAAATCCACTACGCGTCTCAGCAGACGACCGGCGATCCGTGGTGTTCCACGAGACCTGCGCGCGATCTCACGCGCGCCTTCGTCATCCGCAGGTGCGCCCAGTTTGCGGGCATTGCGGGTGACGATCTCGTGCAACTCGTCGACCGTATAGAACTGCAGCCGGGTCGGGATGCCAAACCGATCGCGCAACGGCGTGGTCAGCAACCCCATCCGCGTTGTCGCCCCGACCAGCGTAAATGGCTGCAGCTCGATCCGTACAGTCCGCGCCGCTGGACCTTCACCAATGACAAGATCCAGCTCGAAATCCTCCATCGCGGGGTACAGCACCTCTTCGACCGCCGGGTTCAGACGGTGAATCTCGTCGATGAACAAGACATCCCGCGATTCCAGATTGGTCAGAATCGCCGCCAAATCCCCCGCCTTGGCCAGAACCGGCCCCGAGGTCATGCGGAAATTCACTCCCAACTCGCGCGCCATGATCTGCGCAAGCGTGGTCTTACCCAATCCAGGTGGACCATGGAACAGCGTGTGATCCATCGCCTCACCGCGTTGGCGGGCCGACTGGATGAAGATGCGTAGGTTGGCCCGCGCCTCGGCCTGACCAATGAATTCATCCAGCCCCTGCGGGCGCAGGGCGCGGTCATTGTCCTCGGGCATCGGTTCGGGTCGCAGGGCGGGATCAGCGTCTACCATTCAGTTACCCTTTCACTCAGCCCTTGGGGGCCAGTAGCTTCAGCGCGGCGCGTATCAGATCGGCCTCGCCCGCATCTGGCATATTAGCCGCTGCCTCGGCCACGGCCGATGCCGCCTCGGACGGTCCATAGCCCAGATTGCCCAACGCCGACAGCGCATCCGCAGAAGCAGCGGCAGCGCCCGAGGCCGGTTTGGCCACCCGTTTCGGAACAGGCGCAGGCTCGGTCGTCTCAACCACTTCAAGTGCCGGGCCATCCATCGCTTCGGTCACCGTGCCGCCCATCGCCATCACACCCGGGGCCTTGTCCTTGAGGTCAAGAACGATCCGTTGCGCGGTCTTGGGGCCGACACCCTTTGCGGCCTTCACGGCCCCCCAATCACCCAAGGCAATCGCGCGGCTGACACCATCAGGCCCCAGCGCACTAAGAATGGCCAGCGATACCTTCGCACCCACACCCTGAACCGAGCACAGCAGACGGTGCCATTCCTTCTCGACCAAGGACAGAAAACCATAAAGCTGCATCAGGTCTTCGCGCACGACCATATCGGTGTAGATCGACATTGCCTCACCCACCCCCGGCAGGGCCGCCATGGTCCGGTCCGAGCAATAGACGATATAGCCGACCCCCCGCACGTCGATCAGAACGTGATCCGCCGCGCGGTAATCCAGCCGTCCAGTGAGCTTGCCGATCATGCGCGTACCTCTTTCATCCGTGCCTGCGGTGCGGCGCCATAGTAGGAATGGCAGATGGCAATCGCCAATGCATCCGCAGCATCCGCCCCTTTGGGGGAACAACCGGGCAGTTGGAGTTTGACCATATGCAGAACCTGCTCTTTTTCGGCGTGCCCGACGCCCACCACCGTTTTCTTGACGCGGTTGGGGGCGTACTCGCCAACCGGCAAACCCGCCTGCGCAAGCGTCAGAAGCGCAACACCACGCGCCTGACCCAGTTTCAGTGTACCAGCCCCATCTTTGTTGACGAAGGTCTGTTCAATTGCCGCCTGATCTGGATTGTGCTCGGCGATGACTTCGACGATTTGATTGTGTAGCGACAGCAGCCTTTCCCCCAGATCATCACCATCGGATTTACACAATCCATTCGCAACGTGGCTCAGGCGGCTGCCATGCGATTCGATGACGCCCCATCCCAAGGTTCTAAGCCCTGGATCAATGCCCAGAATTCGCATGTTTTGTCTCGGCCTGCTCGGGTTTGTGTGATCTTTTTTCATCGACTAGCACGAAGCGTGAACATTTTCCAAGGAAATCAACTCAAGGTCCAAAACCGACATTCATGTCGCCGCCGGTTCCTCGCGGCCTGTTTGCGACCGGGTTAGGTTCGTTTTCGACGCTTATCCGATCGAACTTTAACCAATGATTTAAGGGGTTTTCATCAATTTCGAGCGTTGCAAAAAATGCATAGGACACATGCAATTTCTGCGCTTGCGCACGGCGAAACTCATCACTAGATGCCGCTCAGATCGCAAGATCAGAGTTTAACACAAACCAGAAGGAAACAGGATATGGCTGCACTGGATACCACCCGCACCACCACTGGCTCATTCGGCCTCGTCGGCCGTATCGGCGCATTTTTTGCATCGGTTGTAAACGCCGTTGTTGAATGGAATGACGCCCGCGCAACCCGTAACGCGCTGAACGGTCTTTCTGACCGCGAACTGGACGATATCGGACTATGCCGCGGCGACATCGACGTTGTCGCCGAAGGCCGCCGTTACTGAGATAACGGACTACCGCATACGCCCCTTCCTCCTCCCTGTGGGGCAAACAGAAACACCGCACGCCGTGAGGCATGCGGTGTTTTTATTAGGAGGGTGCAAGATATCCGGTTAGAACCAAACCTTGTTCAGTTGGCTCGAGAAAAACGCGGTCACCGGATCGGCCTGCATGATCAAGGCGCCAGCTTTCTCAACCGGCGTGCCCTGATTCAGGCTTTCAACACGCGTTTCGTACGCAGTCGGGCCAAGATGGGACAGTAAAAAGGCCTTGAAGGCAAAGAAGCCAACCAAACACAGCAACAAAACCCTCGCTGGAACTGCTGAACGCATACGCTGGGGTTTCATCACCACCAGCCCGTCTGAGCGCAACGTGGCACGATAGCCGCGGCTGAGTTTCTGGTGCTTTTTGTTCAAACGCGAGATGCGTTGATCGAATTCGAGTTGTTTTCCTGTCATGGCAGCCTCCGAAAACCGCCCCCCGAGTGCATTGAAAGACGGTAATTAGAGAATGCGACAAAAACGTGGCAAAAATCCACAAAACTCCCGTAAATGGCCTAAATTCAGCCCTGTTTGCTTAAGATTAGCGTCGTCCACTCACCAATCCGATCCTGGCGAACCAGATTGAAGCCGTTTTGGAGATAAACCGAGATCACGTCATCGGACTGTTCATTGAGGATTCCCGATAGAATCGCTTGTCCACCCCCCCGCAGGTTCGCCGAAATTTCAGGCGAAAGGGCCACGAGCGGACCTTTTAGGATATTGGCGAATATCAGATCGTAAGGCGCATGCGCCTTCAGATCCGGGTGATCGAAACCTGCAGCTTCAACACATTTAACCGCACCCGCCATACCGTTCGCCCGTAGGTTGGCCTCGGCCACGTCGACGGCAACCTCATCAATGTCGCTGGCGATGATATCGCCATCCCAGACCCGAGCTGCGGCCATCGCCAGCACGGCAGTACCGCAGCCGATATCGGCAACTTTGGTGGCCGTGAACCCATGATCCAGAAGATGGTCCAAAGCCTTGAGGCAACCAAGCGTCGTCCCATGGTGCCCTGTGCCAAAGGCCATCGCAGCTTCGATCAGCAGCGGAATGCGGCCTTCGGGCAGTTTGTCGGCATCATGGCTTCCATAGACAAAAAACCGACCGGCCTCGACTGGGGCTAGTTCGCGGCGGACATGGGCGACCCAATCCGTTTCGGGCAGCTCCGAGACCACAAAGGGCTTGGCCTCGAACGCGGCGGCCAGAACCGCCAGCGCGGTTTCATCCGGGGTTTCGGTAAAATAGCCGCCGACCTCCCACAGGCCCGAGCCATCCTCGACCTCGAACACGCCGACGCCGGTTGGTTCCGGGTCCAGCCGTTCCATCGCCTCGCCCAATCCTTCGGCGGCTTTCTTGCCGGTCAAAGTGGTCAGAGCAGTGAATGTTGGCATGGGGGCCTCCTGTTTCGATCGAAACAGCGCCTAGGGGCACCGACCGCCAAGGTCAAGCGGAGTCGCTTATTCAGCGGGCGCGGGGGCGTATTTCGACAGGATGGTTTCGTTGCCCGGTTCCGGATGACGCGGGATCAGTAATGACAGCAGAAGCGAGATGATCGCCATTGCAGCGGCCAAACCAAACACAGCGCCGGGCGAAACGACCCATAGCAGACCTAAAAGTGCTGGCAAGAAAACAGCGGCGATATGGTTGATGGTAAATGCCACCGCCGCAGTGGGTGCAATATCCGCCGGGTCGGCGATCTTCTGGAAATAAGTTTTCAAAGCCAACGCCAGAGCAAACAGCACATGGTCGATCACATAGAGAATCGCCGCCAGCAGCACGCCCCAGCTAAACCAGTAGATGCCGCCATAGGCTGCGAAAACGATGGCGAGCCCGGCATATTCAAAGATCAGCGTGCGGCGTTCGCCAAACCGCGCGACTGCCTTGCCCAGCAGCGGAGCCGCCATCATGTTGATCATCAGATTGATCAGGTACAGGCTGGTCAGTTCGTGTACTTCAAAGCCAAATTTCTCGACCATCATGAAACCGGCGAACACTACAAAAATCTGCCGCCGCGCGCCCGCCATGAACTGTAATGCATAATACAGCCAGTAGCGGCGGCGTAGGATCAGCTTCTTGGTCTGCGGCGTCGGCGCGTCGAATTGCGGGTAAGCGATCAGGCAAAACAATGCCAGCAAGGCCGTCACGCCGCCCGCCGCCATGAACACGAAGTTATAGGACAGGTCGAAGCGGTCCCATGTCAGAACGATCAACCCATAGACCACAGCCGTCGCAGCCGAGCCCATAGCCACCAGCCAGCCAAGCACCTGCGGCGCACGGTCTTTAGGCAGCCATTGCAGCTGCAGTGACTGGTTCACCGTCTCATAGTAGTGAAACCCGATCGAGCTGAACAGCGTCACAAACAGCAGCCCGCCAAGGCTGGGAAACCAGGCCGTCACCGCCGTCGCCACGCCCAACATCATCAATGAGATCATGGCCAGTACCTGTTCGCGGATGAAAATGATCACCGCAATCACGCCAACGGCCAGAAAGCCCGGAATCTCGCGTACCGTGTGCAAAAGCCCGATATCCGCCCCGTCGAAGTTCGCCGCCTCGATGACGAAATTGTTCAGCAATGCACTCCACGCGTTAAACGCGATCGGCATGGTCAACGCCATCACGAACAAGAGCGTCATAGGGCGGCGCCAGAGCGGAAGACTCTGCGCCTCAGACAAGGGCATGGGTTTCAGCATGAGGATGCTCTACGCCCATTTGTACTTTTTGGCGAGGGGAAAGCGGCCGGCGCACAGCGGCTCTGCACTGATGCAGGGGTCAGTAGAAGCTTTGCGGATCGATATCCACGGTCAGGCGGATATCGCCTTTCAACTTCAACGGGGCGATCCAGCGGGCGATGGCGTCCTGAATAGGCGCACCTTTCGGGGCTCTGACTAACAGCCGGACGCGGTGACGCCCGCGTATGCGCGCGATCGGGGCTGGAGCAGGGCCAAATACCTGAGCACCAACATCGCGCAACGGCGCATCGTTGCGCGCCATGGCGTTGCCGATGTCGAAGACCGGCCCGACCTCGGGGCCAGACAGGACAATCCCGGCCATTCGACCATAAGGCGGCACCCCGGCGGCCTGACGCCCGGCGGCTTCAGCCTTCCAGAACCCTTCTTCATCGCCCGATAGAATCGCCCGGATCACCGGATGTTCCGGCTGGAATGTCTGCAACAACGCCTGCCCCGGTTTTTCCGCACGACCTGCCCGGCCCGCCACCTGCCGCATCAATTGAAAAGTTCGTTCCGCCGCGCGCAGGTCAGCACCATGCAGGCTAAGGTCCGCATCGATCACCCCAACCAGTGTCAGCTTTGGAAAATTATGTCCTTTGGCCACGAGTTGCGTCCCGATAACGATATCCGCATCGCCTTCGGCAATCTCTTCGATCTTGGCCTTCAGGGCACGAGCCGAACCAAACAGATCAGAGCTGAGCATAGCGATTTTGGCTTCAGGGAACGCCGCCTCGGCTTCTTCTGCCAGCCGTTCAATCCCGGGTCCGACCGGTGCCAGTTTACCCTCGACCCCGCAGGATGGGCAGGCCTCTGGCATTGGCTTGGTCTCACCACATTGATGGCACATCAGACGCTTGAGGAACCGATGTTCAACCATTCGCGCGTCGCAATGATCGCAGGCAATCTGCTCCCCGCACGCCCGGCATAGTGTCACGGGCGCATAGCCGCGGCGGTTGATGAACAGCAGTGACTGCTCTTCGCGTTCGATACGCTGTTGCACCGACTGCCGCAGCGAGGGGGAAATCCAAGTCCCGGCCTGCATCTGCTCGGCGCGCATGTCGATCGGCTTCATTTCGGGCAGGACTGCCGCACCAAAACGCGAGGTCAGGTCCAGCCGTTCGTATTTACCCGCCTCGGCATTGGCCCAGCTTTCCAGTGAAGGCGTCGCGCTGGCCAGAATCACCCGCGCTCCGCAGATGGCCGAACGCAGAACGGCCATATCCCGCGCACTATAATGCACCCCATCTTCTTGTTTGTACGAGGTGTCGTGTTCTTCATCGACAACTACGAGACCAAGATCGCGAAATGGAAGAAACAGTGCTGACCGGGCACCAACGACCAGTTGCGCATCACCCTGACCGACCATCCGCCAAACCCGGCGACGTTCAGTCATGGTCGCGCCCGAATGCCACTCAGCCGGACGCGCACCAAATCGCGCCTCGACACGGGTCAGAAATTCAGCCGTCAGCGCGATCTCGGGCAGCAAGACCAGTGCTTGCCGCCCCACGCGCAGGGCCTCGGCGACCGCCTCAAGATAAACCTCGGTCTTGCCCGAGCCCGTCACCCCCTTCAGAAGAGTCGTTCCATAATCTCCCGTCCGTTGCCCGGTCTGAAGCCGCATCACGGCCTCCGCCTGATCCTCGGTCAGGTCCTTTCCCGGCAATTCAGGATCAAGATGAGGATAGGGAAGATCACGCGGGCTGTCCTCTTCACGCACAGCGTTCTGTTTGACCAACCCCTTGATGACCGAAGATGTGACCCCCGCTTGCTCGGCCAGTTCCTTCAGCGTAAAGGCCAAGCCGCCATAGTCTCGCAAAACTTCAAGTACCCGCATTCGTGCGTCGGTCATTCGGTCCGGTTGACCACCGCCCAAACGATAAACCTTGCGCATCGAGGGCGGATCGCCCAACCCCGGCGCGCGCGTTGCTAGCCGCAGCATCGCAGGCATCGGCGTCAGGGTGTAGTCAGCCACTTTCCCCAGAAACACCCGCATTTCTTCACGCATCGGCGCGACCTCAAGCACCCGGTTCACCGACCGCGCCTTGGCCAGATCAAAACCACCCTGCCCCGGCCCCCAAACCACACCCAAGACTTTGCGCGGGCCCAAGGGCACCTCGACAAACGCCCCAAGAAAGCACCCGCCCTCGGGCGCTTTGTAATCCAACGTCCGGTCCAGCGGCTGCGTGGTCAGCACCGCAACCAGCTCTCCTTCGTCGAAAAATCCGTTAGCGCTCACGGTATATCCTTCGCAGGGGGTTCCAGCATGGGTCTCTTTGAGGTAAAGCCATCCGCGACCAAGGCCAACCCATCAAAGGACTGCCCTCATGAAATTCTTCGTAGACACCGCCGAGATCGACGCCATCGCCGAACTGAACGATCTGGGCATGGTGGACGGCGTAACCACTAACCCCTCGCTGATCCTAAAATCGGGCCGCGACATTCTGGAAGTCACCAAAGAGATCTGTGATCTGGTCGACGGCCCCGTCTCGGCCGAAGTTGTCGCCACCGAGGCCGACGAGATGATCGCCGAAGGCCGTAAGCTGGCCAAGATCGCGCCCAACATCGCAGTCAAAGTACCGCTGACATGGGCTGGTTTGAAAACCTGTAAAACACTGACCGACGAAGGCCAGATGGTCAACGTGACCCTGTGCTTCTCGACCAATCAGGCGATTCTGGCGGCCAAAGCGGGCGCAACCTTCATCTCGCCGTTCATCGGACGTCTGGATGATATCAACCTCGATGGCATGGACCTGATCGCAGATATTCGCCAAGTTTATGACAATTACGGGTTCGAGACCGAAATCCTCGCCGCCTCGATCCGCACCGTAAACCACGTGACCGACAGTGCCCGCATCGGGGCTGACGTGATTACAGCACCTCCGGGCGTGATCAAAAAACTGGCCGACCACCCGCTGACCGACAAAGGCCTTGAAACTTTCCTGGCCGACTGGGCCAAGACAGGTCAGAAAATCCTCTGATCCCAAGCATTGCCGCGCGGTGCCATCAGGCACCGCGCCCGGCCCAACGGCAAAAGCTGATCTTTGATCAGCGCCGGGCAGGCGGGAGCGCCCGCCACAGCAGCGATGAAATTCGCCTTTCGCGTGCATTTTTCCCAAGGCAAATCCAGCAACCCATGTTATAAGCCCGCCAAACAAAAAAACGACCGGACGGGACATGAGCAGCGATCCTAAACTCAAGGACAATCTCCGCGCCGCAATTCTGGCTGAGCCTGACGCCGTGCTGGATGACAAAGACCTGATGCAGGCCTTGGTGGCTGCAAATGAGCAGGCGCGTGGTGACAACGTTATCGACCTGCGCGGTATCGCCATGCAGCGGCTTGAGGCGCGTCTTGACCGCCTTGAGGACACTCATCGCTCAGTCATCGCGGCGGCGTATGAGAACTTGGCGGGCACAAATCAGGTGCATCGCGCCATTCTTCGCCTGTTGGAGCCCACCGTGTTCGAGGATTTCCTGCGCGCGCTAGGCAATGACGTGGCCGAAATCCTGCGTGTCGATCACATCACTCTGGTCCTCGAAACAACCGTCGTACGTGATGATCCGGTGGTGAACCAGCTCGGCGGCGTGCTGACTGTGGCTGAGCCCGGCTTTATCGATAGCTATCTAACCGCTGACCGTAACGGTCAACCGCGCGAGGTTACCTTGCGCGAAACCCGCCATCCCAATCCGCAAGTTTACGGTAAACAAGCCGATCAGCTACGATCCGAGGCCTGCCTGAAACTCGATCTTGGCACTGGCCGCCTACCCGGCATGATTGTCATGGGCGCGCGCGATCCGAGGCATTTCTCACCTCAGCTTGGAACTGATCTTCTTGCCTTCTTTGCCGGCGTGTTCGAACGCTCTATGCGCCACTGGCTGTCGTGAGCCTGATTTCCCCAGCCTGCCGCGATGCTCTGCAGCATTGGCTGGACAGTCTGGGGGCGCTGGCGGGGCGGTCTGAAAATACGTTCAAAGCCTATCGCGGCGACGTGACAGAATTCCTGTCCTTCATGACCTTGCATCACAGCGAGCGCCAAGGACTGGCCGCGCTGGAACGCATCAGCGTTTCTGACATGCGGGCCTGGATGGCAGAGCAGCGAAATTCTGATGTCGGCGCGCGATCTCTGGCGCGCAAGCTTTCAGCCGTCAGAACCTTCTATCGCTGGTTGGCCGAACGCGAAGGGTTCGAACCTACTGCGGTGCTGTCCACCCGAGCGCCTAAATTTACCAAGAAACTGCCCCGACCCCTGGCCGAAGATGCCGCGCGCGCAATGATCGACACGGTCGAGCTACAATCCTCATCGGACTGGGTCGCTGCACGGGATGTTGCGGTTGTGACGCTCCTCTACGGGTGCGGGTTGCGGATTTCCGAGGCGTTGTCTTTGACCGGTGTGGACGCTCCTCTGCCAGAAACGCTGCGCATATCGGGTAAGGGCGATAAGGAAAGAATCGTACCGGTCTTGCCTGCCGCTCGGGCTTCGGTGGATCGCTATCTTCACCTCTGCCCACATCCGCAATCCCCTGATAAGGCGTTGTTCCGAGGTGTCAGGGGCGGCCCGCTCAACCCCGGAATCATTCAGGCTGTGGTCGCCAAGGCACGGATGCAACTTGGCCTTCCCGCAACAGCCACCCCGCACGCGATGCGCCACAGCTTTGCCACCCATCTGCTGTCTGCGGGCGGCGACCTGCGCGCGATCCAAGAGCTTTTGGGTCACGCCTCGCTTTCAACCACGCAAACCTATACCGCAGTCGATACGGCCCGGTTGATGGAAGTCTATAACCGCACGCACCCAAAAGCCTGAAGCAAAGACCCTTTTTGCTTTGCATCTGCGCCTTGCTTCCGTCATGACACCACCATGACACTCAGATTCAAAGCGCTTTCCGTTCATCTCTTCACCGCCACAGGTGCCGTTTTCGCAATGCTCGCCATGTTGGCAGCAGTCGAAGAGAAATGGAGCCTGATGTATCTATGGCTCGTTGTTTCGTTCATCGTCGATGGCATCGATGGCCCGCTGGCGCGGCACTATCACGTTAAGAAGAACGCACCCGAGTTTGACGGAGTCTTGCTGGACCTGATCATCGACTATTTGACCTATGTTTTCATCCCTGCCTTTGCCCTGTTCAAATCGGGTCTGATGGACGGTTGGACCGGCTGGTTCGCAATCATCGTCATCACTTTTGCAAGTGCGATGTACTTTGCGGATACACGTATGAAAACCAAGGATAATTCCTTCTCTGGCTTTCCAGGTTGCTGGAACATGTTCGTCATTGTGATCTTCGCCCTGGAGCCCAACTTCTGGGTCATCCTGCTGCTGGTCACCTTGCTGTCTGTCGCAATGTTCCTGCCGCTGAAATTCATTCACCCAGTCCGGACCGAGCGTTGGCGCACCCTGTCATTGCCTATGGCTTTTGCGTGGACATTCTTTGCAGGCTGGGCCGCCTGGGTCGACTTTCACCCCGAAAGCTGGGCCCATTGGGGGCTGGTGATCACCAGCTTGTATTTGGTCTCGGCCGGTATTGCGCAGCAGATCATTCCGCCGCGCAAGGCCCGGGATTACAAGACTTCCTGAACCTCGAACTCAGTCCCGTTATGGGTGAACACGTCACCCTCTTGCAGGCCAACCATAGCCAGATAGATTGGGCTTTGGGTCGAAATGCCCATGTAGGTTTTGCCGTCCACCTCAAACCGAGTCGTTGAGACACATACGACGAAGCGGCGATTGTTGAACTTGATTACGGCGCCGGGCTGCACCGTATCCGTGAGGCCAAAATCGGTGTTCTCGATCACGTCAATCTTGGCGTGATGCGCATGAACAGGCGCATCAAAGGCGGCCGCCAGATCTGCATTCTCGCGCGAGGCAGCGATGTCGTCCTTGTCATGCCCTTCTCGGTCATCCAACTGCGAGTCCTTAAGGAAGGCATCATAATGTGCCTGTGCGGTTGCCAGTTCCTGTTCTTCCAAAGACATCAGATGATCGATGATGGCTTTCTTGCGTGCGGCGGGGTCTGTCTGGCCGGTCATTCAATTCGGTCCTTCAAATTCACTATTCGATATAGGTTGGGGCCGTGCCGCTCCGATTGCAACAGATAAGTACCGATCAGATCAACAGGCTGGCAGCACCTTCGTGACGCAGCAGAGCCACTTTGGTCTCAACACCGCCGTGGCCTGAAAACCCAACCATCTTCCCATCTGCACCCAGAACCCGGTGACAGGGAATAATGATGGGGATGGGATTTCCCCCGCATCCGCGCCCAACCGCCTGCGCCGAGTAGCCAAGGTCGTTAGCCAACTCGCCATAGGTGCGCGTATCACCAAATGGGATAGCATACATTGCATCGCACACCTGACGCTGAAATTCCGATCCCTTGATCCGGTAGGGCAGTTCGAACTGCTGCAAACGCCCTTCGTCATAGGCACGCAACTGCGCCGCCGCTTCTCGCAGAACCGGGGTGGCTAGACCTTCGTCACGGCCATTCCAGACAAGACGCGTGATGGCGCCGCTGGTCTCTTCGACACCAAGGCAACCAAACTGAGTTTCTACGGCGATCATCGGCATAAGAGAACGGTTGCAGATGTTTCACCTCACCTGCAACCCGAATCCTGACGATCCACCTCTTCATCTGGCCAAAAATACCTCGGAGCGCGAGGCAGAGCCTCGCATCAGCGATCTCTCTCTCGCGCTCCGTTCGAATGTCAGCTCAGCGCCTCGTTACAGCGCCCGCATACGCCCGGATGGGCGTGCAGCCCAACATCAGGAAGGATTTTCCAGCAGCGCTGGCATTTGTCACCTTGGGCTTTTTCGAACACTACAGCTACGCCTTCGATTTCCGGCACTCGGAACGCCTCGGCCGGGGCCGGATCGCCTGTGACGGCCAGACCAGAAGTGATGCACATGTCATCCACGTCGAAGGTCGCAAGCAGATCGCGGGTTTCCTGATCTTCGACATGCACGATCGGTGCGGCCTCAAGGCTGGATCCGATCACCTTGTCCTGACGTTGAATTTCCAGCGCAGCGGTCACGGCGCGGCGCACGCGGCGGACTTTGGCCATGCTGGCTTCCAGTTCTTCATGGCGCCAATCAGCGGGCGTTTCAGGGAAATCCATTAAATGGATCGAACTATCATCGGCCGGGAACCGTTCCAGCCAGACCTCTTCCATAGTGAAGACCAGAACTGGGGCCAGCCATGTGGTCAGACGGTGGAATAGGATATCCAGCACAGTCCGCGCGGCACGGCGGCGTAGGCTGTCACCGTCGCAATAAAGCGCGTCTTTGCGGACATCGAAATAGAACGATGACAGGTCAACCGTGGCGAATGTGAATACGGCGCTGAATACACCCTGGAAGTCAAATGCTGCATAACCTTTGCGCACTTGCTCATCCAAATCGGCCATTCGGCTTAACACCCAGCGTTCCAGGCGCGGCATATCTTCAGGCGCAACCCGATCCGCTTTGGTGAAGTCCGCCAGCGAGCCCAGCATGAACCGCATGGTATTGCGCAGGCGGCGATAGCTGTCGGCTGTCCCTTTCAGGATCTCCGGTCCGATCCGCTGGTCGGCGGTGTAATCGGTCTGAGCCACCCACAAGCGCAGGATATCGGCGCCGTATTGTTTAACGACCTCTTCCGGCACGATGGTGTTGCCCAGCGATTTGGACATCTTGTTGCCCTTGGAATCCAGCGTAAATCCGTGGGTCACTACGTTGCGGTATGGTGCACGCCCCTTGGTGCCGCAAGCCTGCAGCATCGACGAATGGAACCACCCGCGGTGCTGGTCGGTGCCTTCCATATAGACGTCAGCGATACCGTCCGCGGTCCCGTCCTCACGATCACGCAGCACAAAGGCATGGGTCGAGCCAGAGTCGAACCACACATCCAGCACGTCGAACACCTGATCGTAGTCGTCGGGGTTCGCGATACCGTCGAGGATCTTCTCCTTGAACCCGTCCGTGTACCAGACGTCTGCGCCATCCTTCTCAAACGCGGCTTTGATGCGGGCATTGAGTTCGTCATTGCGCAGCAGGTAGTCCGCGTCGGTCGGCAATGCCCCCTTCTTGGTGAAGCAGGTCAGCGGCACGCCCCAGGCGCGTTGGCGCGACAGGACCCAGTCCGGGCGTGCTTCGATCATGGAATACAGACGGTTGCGGCCGGTCTGCGGCGTCCATTTCACCAGTTCATCAATCGAGCGCAGAGCACGTTCACGGATGGAGTCGCCCATCTCGCCCATGCCGTCCTCCAGCTTGCGGTCGACCGAGGCAAACCACTGCGGCGTGTTGCGGTAGATGATCGGCGCCTTCGAGCGCCACGAATGCGGATAGCTGTGCTTGATCTTGCCGCGCGCCAGCAGCCCGCCGACCTCGGCCAGCTTGTCGATCACGGCCTTGTTGGCATCACCCTCACCGCCCTTTCGAGACAGGATGTATTTGCCACCAAAGAACGGCAGATCAGCGCGGAAGCTGCCATCATCCATCACGTTATAGGTGATGACCTGCTCCAGCATGCCCAGATCGCGATAAAGCTCGAATTCCTCCATCCCGTGCGAAGGTGCACAGTGGACGAAACCGGTCCCTTCGGTGTCGGTCACGAACTCAGCGGCGCGGAAATCGCGAATGTCGTCCCATTCGCCGTTGCCACCTTCGGCCCCGGCCAGCGGGTGGGTCAGCTGGATCTTGGCCAGATCTTCCTGCGTTACATCGCACAGACGGCGATACATCGTGTCATCCAGACGCGCGCGCGCAAACACATCTGCGGCGCGGTCATCGGCCAGCAAGTAACGCTCACCGATCCGCGCCCAGCACTCCTCGGGGCGTCCAGTGACTTCGTAGAGGCCATAGGAAATACCCTCGCCATAGACCACGGCCTTATTCGAGGGCATCGTCCATGGGGTCGTCGTCCAGATCACCACATAAGCGTTGTCCAGCGTCACATCGCCGGTGTTCACAACCTTGAACTTCACCCAGATGGTGAAGCTTTCCTTGTCGTGATACTCGACCTCGGCCTCGGCCAGAGCCGTCTTCTCGATGGGCGACCACATCACGGGTTTCGAGCCTTGATAAAGCGTCCCATTCATCAGGAACTTCATGAACTCGTCTGCGATCACAGCCTCGGCGTGATAATCCATGGTGATATAAGGATCGGGCCAATTGCCGGTGATGCCCAGACGCTTGAACTCTTCACGTTGGATGTCGATCCAGCCTTCGGCGAACTTGCGGCATTCCTGACGGAAGTCGACGATGTTCACCTCGTCCTTGTTCTTGCCCTTCTTGCGATACTGTTCCTCGATCTTCCATTCGATGGGCAGACCGTGGCAGTCCCAGCCAGGTACATAGCGTGAATCGTAGCCCATCATCTGATGGGACCGAACGATCATGTCCTTGATGGTCTTGTTCAGTGCGTGGCCGATATGCAGGTGGCCGTTCGCGTAAGGAGGGCCGTCATGCAGGGTAAAAGGCTTGCGGCCCTCTTTCTCGCGAAGGCGGTCATAGACGCCGATCTTCTCCCAGCGGTCCAGCCATGCTGGCTCGCGCTTGGGCAGGCCTGCACGCATGGGGAATTCGGTTTTCGGCAGGTTCAGCGTGTCTTTGTAGTCAGGTGTTTCGGCGCACATTTGGGGCGTCCTCAGGATGTTCTGGTCGTGTATGGATCGAAGCGGTCAGTGCGATAACTCAAGCACCTTTGCCCGGCGTCTCGCGATATCAGAGCGCCGGGGATATAATTCGAATAATGATGGCCAGCCGGTCAAACATGGCCGCGCTTATAGGACGCCTGCTCTCAATGGTCCAGAGGTTCCGGGTCTTGCGACGAATGGCGCAGCTTGGCCCAGCGATTGAGCCATGCAAGACCCGCCAGTGCGAGACCGAGCGCCAACAGCGAAAACACCCGGATCAGCCCGCCCAATCCGGCAATATCGATCAGAAACACCTTGGCCACCGCGAGGCCAATCACGGCCAAACCGGCCTTACGCATCAAATCGGACCGGCGGGCCAGCGACTGGTAGAACAACCCTGCGCCGACCACCAACAAGGTGATGGTGTATGAATAAAGCTCGGGCTGGGTGACGCCGTTGCCTTCATACATGCCACTCGCCCCCTGCCAGACATGACGGATTGTAAGCCCCAGCCAAAACGCGATCAGGGCACCGGCGACCCCATAACTGATCTGCTTCAGTAGCACGGGCTGCGTCACGACGCGCCAAGCCGAGAAGCCGATGGCCAGCGCAGGCAACAGATAGGCCACCGCCAACGTGTTCAGCACCGGCGGGCCGAGCACGGGATCGGCAAATGGGTCGAGCAACGGGTTAGCCTCAGACAAAGCCTGAACCAGACGCATCATGCCGTGTGCCGCAAAGAACGCCGCGAGCGCGTAACGCGCGTAGTTCAGCTTACCGCCAAGCTCGAACCGCTGTATTTGTGCAAAAGCCAGCAGCAGCCAGATCACTGCAAGCAGCCCCAGCCCCCAGTGGCTGTCTGTAGCGCCGCCTTCTCCGAAGCTTTCCAGCCAGCGCAGCAACAAGAGCGATAGCAGTATTCCCGCCGTTGCCCAGGCTGCGCTTTCAAGCAGCAATGAGGCAATCGGGCGGTCCAAGGACCTTAGCAACGCCCACCCCATGATGAACCCGGCAACCGCTACCGCATAGACCAAGGTCATTTCGATCAACGGCGCGGTTTCGGCCCAATCGAGCCCCGGGTCGAGCACAAGCCGTACGGTCACCGTGAACACACCCGCCCAAATGAACCAACTCATCGGAGCCAGAACAAATCGCCGGTCCAGCGCCGCGGCCACAACAATCATGGCGACAAGTGCTACCGTCAAAGCGGCAGAGCTGAGTACGATGATGCAAGCAAAGCTAAGGCACGATAGCGCAGACAGAGTTGCCAGGGCAGGCCGCATCCGTTTCTCACCATCGGCCCGCGCAAACCGTTCGGCCAAAACCACCATCATCGCGCCTAATGCGATTGCGTGTAAGGCCCACGCATAAGCTCCGATCACGTTTGCAGGCTGCCATCCTACTTCAAGCGCGATCGCCAGCGTCGGGGCATATAGGGCTGCACCACCGGCCCAGACCACAGCGTAGCGCCCGGCGTGGAAGGACCGCCACGCAGCGAGCACGCTGATCAAGGCCCCGAGGGCAACCAATAGCGTGACTACCCAAGGATAATCGGCCTCGGCCGTTTCCACGTATGTGTCGGCAAAGCCGCGCCACACGGAGCCACCGTCCAACCCGTGCAGCAGAACAAACCAGATCAGACCCAACGCAGGCAGCACCGTCACATCCTGCAACGCACGCGCAGCTTTTGTCCAAAGGATCAGCGCCAGTATCAAAGCGGTAAACAGTGCAACGCCCAGCCAAAACTCACCGCTTGAATCCGACCAATGCAGCGACAGGATGATGGAACTGGTGAGAACCGCACCAAAGGCAATTCGGGTTGGAAACTCGGGCCATGGATCCCCTTTCCGTCGCCGGATGACCTCGGCAATCATCGGGCCGGTGTGGTCGGGCCAGATACTGCGCACGGGTATCGCCATCGCAATCAGCGCCAGTGCTGTCACACAGGTCAGATACCCCGGTTCCGTGGAGGGGGAAGACAGCACCAGCAAAAACGCCGCCCCGTATGCACCTACTAGCGTCAAAATGGAAATCCATGCCCAACGCCTGACGGTATCGATACCCAAGCCCAAAATGGCGATGATAAAGAAATAACCATAAAGCCAATTGGGATCGTCCGATGCGCCTCCAACCAAAAAGGGCGCGGCAAAGGCTCCAATTAGGCCTACGGCGGCGAGCAGCGGCCCGTGGAACCATCCCAAGACCAACGCAAACAGAGCGATGATAACGAGACCGGCCAGAGCGGCCTCGGGGCCGATCAGATCATAAAGCTGGCGCGCGGCCAGAACCCCTCCGAACAGGGTCACCAGACCTGCGCCCGAGAAGACCGATGGTAAATAAGCGGTCGACGCGTCCTCGTCATCGCCAAAGCGGCGGCGGATCACTTCACCTGACCCAATCAGCAGAAGGCCAAAGATCAGGGCTGCGGCGACCCGCGCGGTGGGTGGCAACAGCCCGTTCTCAACCCCGTATTGCACCAGAAATATCCCGGCCAAGGCCAGTGACAGCGCCGAAACCGCATAGAACCAGTTCTCACGCAACCACGCGCCCAGCGCGGCGATCTTTTCCTCACGAAAAACGATGGTGGCAGGAGGATCGGCGGCCTCAACGGCCTGCGGCGCATCCGATGGGCTTTCGTCAGTGGTAGACGAGGTTTTCGCCGCGGCCCAGGGATCATGCTTGGTTTGCATCGTCTTCGGCTCCGGCCTTGATGTCTTGGAGGTTTCGGCGCCGCTTTCCGGTATTTGCCTGGCCAATTGCCGCTCAAGCTGATCGACGCGCTTACGCAACCGCGATTGACCAATCAGCAAAGCGATGATCGAAACAGGAATGGCCAGAACGATCAGACCAACGAGGACAAGCAAGGATTCCAACCGAAACCTCCGGGATACGATGCGCCAAACGTACCGTGCAGACAGGCTGGTTTATAGTCTGGAAATGCGCATGGATACCGCCTGCTGCACAGGTAATCGGCCTATAAAAGCAGGATGTGAGGGCGTGCCAGCATCAGCCAAGGGATCGCCAGCACTGCGGCAAAGGCCGGAATACCGCAAGCGAACCATCTGCGGAACAGTTTGTCGTAACTGCTTGGCAAGGAGGTACCATCCCGATCAGCCTGCCTTGCATAATCCCTCAGACGCACCTGAATCCAAACCACCGGCAGCCAGAACAGGCCGGTCAGTACGTAAAGCAGCAGTGATATCGCGATCCGACCCTCCGACAGCAACCAGCCCAGTTGCCAGGCCAGCAACACGCCGGTGATCAGCTGGAAAATGACTGAGGTGGCCGTAATAACTGTGTCGGCCAGCACCACGATTCCCGCCGTATGAGCAATCACCCGTGCATCTGCCGTGCGGTGCGCCATCAGCATGAAAAAGGCGATCCCCGCGCAAGTGCCCAATAGAACGCATGCTCCGATCACGTGAAGCCAACGCAAGATCAGATCCGGGTCCATCAGCGGCTCTCCAACATGGGTCGCGTGATCAGTGATAGCATCAAAGCCGGCGCTATCTTGACCAACGGCCCCAAAGGGTCGAGCCACAGTTCAGGCACCGTCACCGTGGCGGCGATCAGATAGAAAGCGGCGATTGCAGGCTGCGCGAGGCAAGCGCGCGCGGCCCACGGACGCCACAAGATTGCCAGCCCCTGCGCGATATTGATCATCGACCAAAACACCACGCTCGCGTTGCCAATCCCAACGGGCCAACCATTGCGCGAGAGTATCTCGGCTGCCCGCGATAGCCCCGTCAATCCGCCGCCGACTTGAAATCACGTAGATCCCCCGAGATCAGCGCAATATCCGGAAGGACCCTCTCAGCCGTCTTCTGGCTGCGCACAAGCCCCTTCACACAGGCGCCATCCGCATGCAGCGACCGAACGACCGCAGCACCGATGAAGCCATAAGCGCCCAGCACCTAAACAGTTTTCTCAGGACGGTCCGTAGCCACGAGGTGCCTCGCATTAGTTTACAACACCTTAGCGGATCAGATTCTGAGGACCAGCCTGATCATCCCGCCCGCGACAACAGCACCATTCAGGGGTGAAACAACGAGCCAACCCAGAAAGCGATGGCTGCCGCGGCACCCCCGATCAGCAGGGTTTCTCCGCCTGATCGCCACCAGGGGGCAAGCGACCACCGGCTTTTCATCGCGCCAATGGCAAAGAATACGCCCGCAGTCATCCAGGCTGATACCGTGAACGCATTTGCAACGGATAAGAGGAACGGCAACAACGGAATCATCCCCGCGATCAGAAAGGCAAAGAACGTCGCCATCGCGGCTTTGAGGGGATGCGGGTCGACGCTGCCCAGCCCGTATTCGCCCTCGATCATCAGGTCGACCCAATTGTCGTGGTTCGAAGTGATTTCAGCCGTCGCGTCATCCAGAACGCTGCCTGAAAGGCCTTTTTGTGCGAGGATTTCGCGCACCTCCTTTCGCTCGCCATCCGGATACAACTTGATATGCCGTTCCTCGATGGCTCGAATACGGTGGATGTTATCGAGCTCGGCCTTGGTTCCCGAGTAGTTGCCCGCCGCCATCGAGAAACCATCCGCCAGCACGTTGGCCAGCCCAAGTGCCACGATGACAAAAGGCGATAAACCTGCCCCGGCAACCCCGGCAACGATCGCGAATGTCGTGACTGAGCCATCGATGCCGCCATAAACCACATCGCGCAGAACCCCACGACCCGGAGGCGCATTGATCCGTTCGAAAATCTCTTGCTGGCTGTGGCCGTGTTCGGTCATGGCTGGCTCCGTCCTGTTTATGCAGGACAGGTTCAGGCACGGCCTTGCGCCAGATCAAGTCCTGGAGAACAACCCGCTGAGCGCGCATTTGATCATGCCACGGGTCGAGGGCTGGTGGCGTTTCGAGAAAGGCAAAGGTCGACAGACCTCCATCGCAGCGACACCCACGCGGGCGGTGAGCGCGCCGTTGACCAGCCCCTCACCGAACCGGCGCGACAATTTGCTGAGAACCGAGCCGCCCAAAATCGGCTCCAGAAGATCATCCCCCACTGCCACCGCGCCAGTTGCAATCAGATGCACGAATACGGCGCGGGTTAGGCGCCAACTGCCCAAGAAACCTGCGCGACCGCCATAGATTTCCGCAATCCGCCGGATCATGCGCAATGAACTTGCCAGCGCCGTCGCTACATCCGCCAGAGCAAGCGGGACCAGAGCGGTCACGGTCGCGACCTGCCGCGCTGCGGCCTCGACCTCGCGGCTGGCGGCAGCATCCAGCGGGGCCAGAATCTCGTCTTCGGCCAAGCTCAGCAGGGTTGCCGCATCGAATTGCTCTCCCATGCGTTCGGTCAAACGGTCGCGACCCCAGCGTGTTTCATCGCGTCCCTTATAGAACGCAATCAGCCGTGTGGTTACAGCGCGGGCTTGCGACAAGTCCTCATCTGTTAAAGCTGTGTCCGCCGCGCGCCGCAGCCCGTCGACGCGAGACAGACGGCTGATTGCGGCCAACTCGCGCAGTGCAATGATCAGGACGACCAGCAACAGCGCAGCGATCAGACCGGTGACGATCCAACCCAGAATTGGTGCGCGTTCCAGCAGAGAGATGGCAAAATCCCATGCGGCGACCGAGACCACCGCCCCCACAACGGCTAATGCCAACCCCCAGAACCAACGCGCCAAAACCGAAGGTTTCCGCGCTGCAAACCGCACCGCTGACTGCATCGCCTGCCCCTGCGGAGGCGCGATGTCCGGAACAGGAGGCGCGGTCGAGACATCAACTGCCGAGGCATCGTCTTCCAGATCAATCAAAACGGGGCCTTTAGCCATCGACCAACTCCTCGCGCGTCCAAACATATCTGATGTCGGGCAGGTTTTCGTCATTTTCGGACCCATCGCCGCGTGCGACCTCAACAAAGCCGTTGCGCTCATAGAACCGGCATGCGGAAGGATTGGCCTGAAACGCATACAAGTTGAGCGTGGGACGCTGTGTTTTGGCACGATCCAGCAATTGCTGCCCGATCCCCTGCCCGCGCGCCGAGGCCGCCAGATAGAGCGACTGCACTTCGTCCCCATTCAACGCCAGAAATCCGGCCACCTGCCCCTGCATTTCGGCCACCGTGACCCAGCCGAGATCAATCATCCTGCCGCAAAACGCAATGGTCTCGGCCTCAGAATGCAGTTCAGGCATCCAGTCGTTTTCGCGGGCGAACCCATGCAGAATAGCGCCTGTGGTTCCGGCATCGGTACTGCGAGCAGGACGAAGGATCACGTTCACAGCCGGTCTCCGATCAGAAACTGCGCAGCCCGGTCCAGCCGAATATGTGGCGGACCATCACCAGGATTCAGGGTCAAATGTGCGGGTGCAAAGGCCATATTGCCATAGTCGTCGCCCAGCCATCCCTCGGCCCCATTGCGCGCGGGGCCCAGCAGATGGGCAGGGTCCTCTGGCAAATCACCGGGGTAAAAGGCCGCCTGCTTACCGCTGTCTAGCAGAGTGCCACGCACGCATGGCAGTTCTACGCCGTTATGGCTGCGCATCTCTTCCGTCGTTGTCCGAAGTGAAGCCAACGATAAGGCCGCAGTTTCAGCCCCGGCAAAGCTGGCGCGGTCGCGGGCCTCACGGGTCAGGGCCTCAATGATCGCGGTCAGGCGCGGGTGCTGCAGATGGTGCAGATGGTCCGCTTTGGTGGCCGCAAACAGAATACGCTCGACCCGCTTGCCAAGCAGCAGCCTGTTGAGCCATGCGTTGCGACCGGGGCGGAAGGCCGACAGGATATCGGCCATCGCGCGGCGCATATCCTCGACCGCTTGCGGGCCTTTATGGATTGCCCCCAACGCATCTACCAGAACGATCTGCCGGTCGATCCGGGCAAAGTGGTCGCGAAAGAAAGGTTTGACCACACGCGATTTGTACGCCTCGTACCGCCGCTCCATCTCGCGGTGTAGTGAACCCCGAATTGACACCCCCGACACCGGGAGCGGCGCGAATGTCAGCACAGGAGACCCGGCCAGATCGCCCGGCAGAAGAAACCGACCGGGAGTGCAGTCATAGAAACCGGCATCACGCGCGGCATTAAGGTAATCGGTGAAGCTGCGGGCGAGGTCCTGCGCCTGCGGCTCATCATGTGGCGCGGTTGGGTCGGTCGCCTGAACCTTTGCCATAAATGCCCCTGCTTGTGGGCGATTGGATATGTGTTCCAGCGTGTCCCGCGACCAATCTTCATAGGATTTGTCCAGTAGGGCCAGATCCAGCAGCCACTCACCCGGATAGTCCACAATGTCCAGATGCAATGTTCGGGGGCCCTGCAATCCCGAAAGCAGACCTGCGGGCTGGACTTTGAAGGACAGGCGTAACTCGGAAACAGCACGCGTGCTGTCCGGCCAGTGCGGCGCTGGTCCGGTCAGCGCGGACAGATGGGATTCGAAATCGAACCGGGGCACGGTGTCGTCGGGTTGCGGCTGCAGATAGCTGGCGGTGACACGCCCCTCTTGCTGCGCCACAAGACCGGTCATGCGGCCCCGATCCAGCAGGTTGGCGGCCAGAGATGTGATGAACACTGTCTTACCCGACCGCGCCAATCCCGTCACGCCCAGCCGGATGACCGGTTCGAAGAATGTCTCGGACACACGGTCACCCACGGATTCGACGCCGCGCACCAGACTGTCTGCCAAAGATGAGATGACCAAGCTGTCGCCCCGCAATTATCGTTTTGCCCAAGATAGGTAGCGGTTGCGGCACTTGCCAGAGCTTTCGCCCCCTTGCCCGTCCGACCAAGGCGCGATACCAGCGCCCCATGCCCAGATACGCGCTGCAAGTCGAATACCAAGGGGAACCGTTTGCCGGATGGCAGCGGCAGAAAGAACTGCCGTCGGTTCAGGGCGCGATCGAACTCGCCCTATCGCGGATCGAACCCGGAGAACACACCATCGCCGCCGCCGGTCGTACCGACGCGGGGGTTCACGCGCTAGGACAAGTGGCGCATTGCGATCTGGTCAAAGAATGGGACCCATTCCGCCTATCCGAAGCGTTGAATTATCACCTCAAGCCGCAGCCCGTTGCCATCGTGAAAGCCGCACGGGTGGATGATGACTGGCACGCGCGGTTTTCGGCGCTTGAGCGGCAATATCTGTTCCGCATCCTGATGCGTCGCGCACCTGCAACCCACGACAAGGGGCAGGTCTGGCAGATCAATCATTCTCTGGACGTCGCGGCGATGCAAGCCGGGGCGGATATGCTGATCGGGCGGCATGACTTCACCACCTTCCGGTCCTCCATCTGTCAGGCCGCCAGCCCGGTCAAAACACTGGATGAGTTGCGGGTGGAACAGGTTCAGGGCTTCTCGGGGGCCGAAATCCACTTCCATGTTCGCGCCCGATCGTTCCTGCACAATCAGGTACGTAGCTTTGTTGGCACGTTGGAGCGCGTGGGGGCCGGAGCTTGGACGCCCGAAGACGTTCGCGATGCGCTTGAGGCGGTTGACCGTGCGGCCTGTGGGCCGGTTTGCCCGCCGCAAGGATTGTATCTGGCACGGGTAGGATATCCCGAACCGGTGTTTGGCTAAGTCTACAAGGCCCGCAGTAGCAGCCCGCTTGCAATCACGGCGATGATAAGACCCGCAACCAGTTCGATGGTCGGGGCCAGTACCGATGCAAAGCGCGTAGCCGAGGCTGAGGCCAGCAACCCGCCGCGCAACCCAAAGGATGCCCATCCGACCAAAGTGGTGACGGTTGCGGTGCCTAAAGCCATGGCGAATGCGCCTGCGATGCCGACCATTGCGATACCCATCTGCCATGTCAGGATCAGCACAAACAACGCGCCCGTACAGGGGCGTGCGGCTATACCAGCGATCAGGATCAACGCCTCGCGAAAGCTGCCGACCTGAGCGACTTCTTCGGCCGTCGGGCCGTGGCGGTGGCCGCAGTCAGCGCAAACCTCGTGGTCGTGATGATGGTGGTCGTGATCATGCGCATGGTGATGGTGGTCGTGCATTTGAGAGGCTTGGTTTTTGTGACGCCGCGCAAAACTGCGGATGGCGCGGAAAACCAGCCACAGGCCTATAGCGGCAATTGCGCCGTAGCTGATCGGTGCCATGACCTGTTCGGTCGTGCCTACAAGCGACTCGCGTGACATCTGGAATACCAATACCCCGGCATAAACCAGCACAACCGCCGTCACTGCTTGCCCTAGGCTCGACAGGACACTGATTGCAGACAACCGCCAAAACGCGACACGACGGCCAAGCCCGTATCCTCCGATCAGAACCTTGCCATGGCCCGGTCCGATGGCATGAAAAAACCCATATGCAAAACAGACCGTCAGTAGCGTTGCCACAGCTTCGGGCTGCTCGGCGCGTGCTGCGCGCAGGGCGCGGGCGATCTGGTTCTGGAATTCGCGCTGCTCTCCGGCAGCCCAAGCGGCCAGATGGTCAAAACCACCGCTGCCCCAGAACCACAGCAGCACCCCGCAGGCGATGGCAACGGGAACGATCAGGTATTTGGACATGAAAGCCGAATCTCGGTTGCGAATTTCTCACCGACCAGAGGGATATCATTTTCTTCAAGGTCATACTCGGCATCCAGCGTCAGCAAAAAAGCCTGCATCTGGGCCAGTTCGTTGTCGATATCCGGATCGTTGCGTTCGATATTACAAGTCGTGGGGCCTGAAACCAGAACCGGGCGGGTCACTTCGTATGCGGTATAAAAGCTCTCATCAAACGCTTTGATCGACAGCGCATCCGCGGGAACGGGGTCTCCTTCGATCGCGCGCAGATGTGTGGTCACGATGCGGGCATCCTCGGTCGTGGCCTGCGGCTCAAGCGGGCCAGAGAGCGGGATCACATTTTCGCCCATGCGGATGACCAGATCGCCATTGTAACCTTCGACCCACTGCGCGTCGAAGCCACTTAGAAACTGCTCTTCGGCCTCGGTCAGCACGCCATCTGCATCCTGATCCAGTCGCATGTCTTCCAGAACCAGCAATGAATAGAACTCATCATAGGCCCAGGTCACACGCACATGGGTCAGGTTGCCTGCGTCATCGACCATGAACTCTAGCCCCGTGTCGATAAAAACATGGGGATGAGCCAGTGCCGGTGTCGGCAGAAGGCAGGTCAAGGAGAAGGCAAGCCAGCGCATGTTGCAAAGATAGAATGCGCAGCGGGTATCGGCAATCCTACTAAACACCAGGCTGCAGAATCCCGCCATTTACTCCGGCGGGAACAGGACCAATGTCTGCAAAGCCGTCCCAACTGGCCCCTGCGTATCAAAAAGAACTGACTGCGACATACCGATCCCCGAGGGTTGCCAGTGCGAGATCGAGTCAGAGGCCAGCCAGTCCGAGACAGGCTCGCGGTGGACTTGCACAGTCAGGTCGGTATTCATGAAACCCATCTCAGATGTGGGCGCGTTCCACGATATGCCATTGCCGCAATCTGCAAGCGGGCAGAGCGCTTGGATCGGCGACGGGTCCTCTCCTTCCAGCAAGGCAGGTGTACGCATCCAGACGGTTTTCGGACCTGCCCCTTGCTTGCCATCAGCGGGATAGCCGATCTGGGAGTGATGGGCAAAACCGGGCAACTGATGGCGCATCTCACCGATCGGAAACGGGCCATCGACCATATCTTCGACCCTGGGCGCGGGCAGTTCGACATTGGGCACGGCCCCAAGGTCTTTGCGCACCATATGCATGGTTGTGGCGGTGGCGCAAAGCGTGTCGTCCAGATCATGTACGGTGACCCGTGTGGTCGCCAGCGTCTTGGTATGACGTGTCGTCTCTGCCGCGACTCGCAAACCAGCCAGAGGCAATGGACGCAGCAGATCGACGGTCAACCGGGTCAACATCTTCTCAGGGCCAACTTCGGTTTCTGCCGCCCGCACGATCAATCCGCTGACTGGCCCAGCATGGCAATGATCGGCTGACCAAGGCCCGCGCGTGGGGTCATTTCCGACAAACACACCCTGCGCATTTTGGTGGAAATACGCCTTCCCCAACACATCCGATGTCATTGTGGTTCTGTCGCCTCAGACTTTTTCCTGCGTGTATTTCTTCAACTCGGCACGCGCGACCTGACGGCGATGCACGGCGTCAGGACCATCCGCCAGGCGCAGCGTACGCACATGGGTCCATGCATTTGCCAAGGGCGTATCCTGACTGATCCCCTGTGCGCCGAACATTTGCACGGCCTCATCGATCACCTTCAGCGCGACCTTGGGGGCAACGACCTTGATCTGGCTGATCCATGGGGCCGCCGCCCTTGCATCGCCCTGATCCATGTACCAGGCGGCCTTGAGGCACAGCAAACGGGCCATTTCGATCTCCATCCGACATTCGGCGATGATGTCGTAGTTTGCCCCCAGCTGCGCCAGTTTCTTCCCAAACGCCTGGCGCTGTAGTGAACGCTTGCACATCTGCTCCAGCGCAGACTCGGCCTGACCAATCGCGCGCATGCAATGGTGAATACGGCCCGGCCCCAAGCGACCTTGCGCAATCTCGAACCCGCGCCCTTCACCCAGTAGAATGTTTTCGGCTGGGACCCGGACTTCTGTGAAACGGATGTGCATGTGTCCATGGGGCGCATCGTCGTGGCCATAGACCTCCATCGGGCGCAGCACTTCGATCCCGGGCGCGTCTGCTGGGACCACGATCATCGACTGGCGCTGGTGCTTTGGCAGATCGTCCCCGCCGGTTTTGACCATCACGATATAGACCCTGCAACGCGGATCGCCCGCCCCAGACGACCACCATTTCTCGCCGTTCAGAACATATTCGGCCCCGTCCCTCACGCAGGACATCGAAATGTTGGTGGCATCTGATGAGGCCACATCGGGTTCGGTCATCAGATAAGCCGAGCGAATCTGCCCGTCGAGCAAAGGCTTCAGCCACTGCTCTTTCATCGCGCCTGACCCGTAGCGTTCAAACACCTCCATATTCCCTGTATCGGGCGCGGAGCAGTTGAAAACTTCGGCCCCCAAGGGCGTCTTGCCCATCTCCTCGGCGAAATAGGCGTATTCAACTGTACTGAGGCCAAAACCTTTGTCGCTGTCTGTCAGCCAGAAGTTCCAAAGCCCCGCCGCCTTGGCCTTGGCTTTCAGCCCCTCGAGAATCTCGGCCTGTCGCGCGGTATATTTCCAACGATCGCCTTTATTGATTTCTGCCTGATACTCATCTTCAAGCGGCATGACCTCGTCGTGAATCATATCTCTCACCCGCTGTAACAGGGCGCGGTTTTCCTCACGCAATCCGAAAGTCATGGTCATGTCTATTCCTTCCCTGTGGCGCAATGCGGGTCTTTGGCTTTGGTCCGAGGATGGCTTAGTGGCCATGAGCGTGTCCAGCTAAGTGACGGAACGTCATTCACGCAAATTGAGCCCGGTCCAGCATCAATGCGATGCCCAGCAGGGGGCCTGCGGTAAAATTAGCTAGAGCAAATCACAAGGGTGCAGCTGTGCTAGTTCGGGTGCTGGCCAAGGCAACGGCCTTTAAGGTGTCAGGATCCAGTTCCCATCAGCGGTCTTGCAGCGGCGCGTTCTGATATCGCGGGCCTGTGCAGCACCTTCAGGCTGCACAAAGTGCTGAAGTATAACACAATTGCCCTGAACGCTTTGCACGCGGATTGTCCCCTTCGAGCCGGTGTCCTGATTGAGCCAAGCCCTCTCCTGCCCCACGGATGGAGTGCCCGTCGACAGCAACGCGTTTGAGGTGTCGTTCAACACCTCAAAGTCAGCGGGGCTCAACCCCATTTCCGCGATGATTCGGGAAAGTGGTTTAGCCTGTGCTATTCCACCCACCCCTAGAAAAAGTGCAGCAACCAGCGCTGTGTAAACAAAGGCTTTCATCAAAGGGCCTCGCCGATTTGAATGACTTTCACGTCCATAGATATACCTCTATGCGTGTGCGGCCAAGCCCCACTTGGCCACCTTCAAATTATCCCGAACAAACCTTTCGCAAGGCGGGCGCTAGGTCCGCCCGTGAGATCGCCTCATATTGTGCCCAGACGAAGCAGAGGCATTTGATGACACATCCTAAATATTATGCACCGACAGGCGGACATCCGGGGCAAGAGCAACTGTTGACCGACCGTGCCATGTTCACCGATGCCTATGCGGTAATCCCCAAGGGCACGATGCGCGACATCGTCACCAGCTTTCTGCCTTTCTGGGAGAATACACGTCTTTGGGTCTTATCCCGGCCTCTGAGTGGTTTTGCCGAGACATTCTCGCAATACATAATGGAGGTGCAGCCCGGCGGTGGCAGCGATACGCCCGAAACCGACCCAAATGCGCAAGGGGTGATCTTCGTGGTCGAGGGCAGCGTCACGCTGACCCTGAACGAAGCGGATCATGTTCTTGAGATCGGTGGATATGCCTATATCCCCCCGGGCAGCGACTGGACGCTGCACAACCATGGCGATTCAGCTGCCCGGTTCCATTGGGTGCGCAAGGCTTATGATGCAGTGCCCGGCCTGCCCGCCCCTGACCCGATCATCACCAATGAACGCGACGTGGTACCCAACGAAATGCCCGGCACCGAAGGCCGCTGGTCTACCACCCGCTTCACCGATCCGCAGGACCTGCGTCACGACATGCATGTCAACATCGTCAATTTCGAACCCGGTGGTGTGATTCCCTTTGCCGAAACCCATGTGATGGAACACGGCCTTTATGTGCTTGAAGGCAAGGCTGTTTACCGGCTCAATCAGGATTGGGTTGAGGTCGAGGCCGGTGACTACATGTGGCTGCGCGCTTTCTGCCCGCAGGCCTGTTACGCAGGCGGACCGGGACGGTTTCGCTATCTGTTGTACAAGGATGTGAATAGGCACATGCCGTTGTCTGTACCGTCTAGGTAGCTGACGATCGGGGCTTTACCAGGTCAAGTTCTGGTAAAGGGGTTCACAGAATCGCTGGAATCTGATGAAATCAAATGAGTTTTCAGCACTGGAGATTGTTCGATGTTACTGCGCGGTACGATGATTGCACTGGTTGCCACCCTTGGCCTTTCGGCGTTCAACGCCGCCCCGGTCGCAGCCAAGGAAGAAACCAAATCCGTTTTCGTCATGAGCCGCACATGGGCGGTGACGCAGGTCTCGGACGCGCCTGTGGTTTATCGGGCGACGCGGGATAATAACAATCTGAACCCGTTTGGCCCGCCGCCACGTCTTCGCACCATCCAGGCAATGGCCGCGATACAGAAGGCGACTGGCTGCAAGGCGATCTATTCCAGCATGTATCAGAACATTTCGGGCCAGTTCTTTTCGCAGGTCAGCTGCAACTGAAATTGGTACAATACTTTGATTGAGATCGCCTGATCTGCCTGCCATAGCTTGCGCATGAAACTCGCGATCAACGGATTCGGCCGTATCGGCCGCACCATTCTGCGTCAGGTCTTAAGCCTGCCGCAGCATTCGGATGTAGAACTAGTGCTGATCAACGATATCGCACCGCTGGAAACATGCGCATACCTGTTCAAATATGACAGCACGTTTGGCCCCTATCAGGGTTCGGTCACGACCGAAGGTGAAGCACTGAATATCGATGGCCGCGTTATTCTGATGTCTCACAGCGCCGATTTGGCACAGGTCGATCTGTCCGGCGTCGATGTCATGCTCGATTGCACCGGCATCGCGCGAACATCCGACGTGGCCAGCCGGGGCTTGACTGCTGGGGCGGATAAAGTGTTGATTTCCGGTCCGTCACCCGCTGCCGAAGTCACACTGGTGCTGGGGGCAAACGAAGATCAATTGGGCAGCGCACGGATCGTTTCAAATGCATCCTGCACCACCAATGGTCTGGCACCGCTCGTCAAGCTGATTGATGAAATCGGCGGGCTTGTGTCCGGGCACATGACCACCATCCACTGCTATACAAACAGCCAGCCGATGGTCGATGCGCCACGCGGGGATTTGGCCCGATCGCGCGCCGGGGCATTGTCGATGGTGCCCACGACCTCGAGCGCGACGCATTTGATTGATATCGTCTTGCCAGACCTGGCCGGTCGTGTGTCGGGGGCCGCGGTGCGTGTTCCGACGGCCAGCGTATCTGCCGTTGATCTTGTCGCCACGCTTGAACGTGGCATGAGCGCTGAGCAGTTCGACCAAGCCTTTCGCGACGCGGTCGCAGCTTCTGCCGTGCTGGGATGGACCGATCTGCCCTTGGTGTCATCTGATTTGCGGTCCCGCCCTGAGTCACTGGTGGTGGCGGGGCCCGAGACGCGCATGATTGGAGAGAGGCAGATCAGGGTCTTTGGCTGGTACGACAATGAATGGGGGTTTTCAGCCCGCATGCTGGATGTCGCGCGCCTGATGGCAAACGCCGGGTAATCCGCAGCGCTGAAGCACGCTGCGGATTACTTCAAGACTTCAATCGTGAGGTAGGCTACCCGCCCCGTGACCGGCCATACCCCCTGAAACCTCTTCAGTCGATTCTTCGGCCAATTCTTCTGGCAGGACCAAATTCAGTACAATGGCGATCAGCGCTGCGGGCAGCAGGCCGCTGGTCATCAGGATACGAAGTGTATCAGGTAGGTGCTGAACCGCGCCGGGTTCCAGCTGCAACCCAAGACCGATCGACAGCGAAATCGCAAAGATCACCATGTTGCGACGGTTCCAATCCACGTCTGACAGCATCGAGATACCTGCCGCGACCACCATGCCGAACATGACGATCACACCACCGCCCAGCACTTCGATAGGCACGGTGCGGATAATTGCCCCGACTTTTGGCACAAGGCCACACAGGATCAGGAAGATAGCTCCACAGGTCACAACATGGCGGCTCATGACGCCCGTCATCGCAATCAAACCGACATTCTGGCTGAACGAAGTATTGGGAAAACCGCCGAACATACCGGCAACGGCAGTACCGAAACCATCGGCATAAGTCGCGCCCGCGATTTCTTTGTCGGTTGCTTCGCGACCTGCACCACCTTTGGTGATTCCCGATACGTCACCGACGGTCTCGATGGCCGAGACAAAAGACATCAGACAAAAGCCGATCACGGCGGCCAGAGAGAACTCAAACCCATATTTGAACGGTACGGGCAGAGCAAAAGCTGAGGCGCGTGACCAACTTGTGCCAATGGCCTCGAACGTCACCATCCCGACCATCAGGGCATAGACGTAGCCGATGGCCAAACCAACCAGTACGGCAGACACCGACAGCATACCGCGTGCAAAGAACTTGAGGCCAAGCGTCACAACAACCACAACCAAAGCTGCCGACCAGTTAAGCAGCGATCCGTATTCCGGGGTGCCAATCGCAGGCACACCACCAGCGGCGTATTGAATACCGACCTTGACCAGCGCCAAACCGATCATTGTTACGACAAGTCCGGTGACCAGCGGCGGAAGCGCAAACCGTATCTTGCCTATGAAGAGGCCAAGAAAGGCATGAAACAAGCCGCCAACCAGGACACCGCAAAACAGCGCCCCTAAGGCATCCACGCCTTTTCCGGCGACCAGAGGGATCATGATGGGCAAAAACGCAAAGCTCGTTCCTTGTACAATCGGCAGAGCCGCTCCGACCGGGCCAATCGTGATAGTCTGCAGCAGGGTCGCCAGCCCAGCGAACAGCATCGACATCTGGATCAGGTACAGCAATTCGGGAAAATCCGGGGAGTTCGACCCAAATCCAAAACCGGCAGCACCCGCCACGATGATGGCCGGTGTCACGTTCGAGACGAACATCGCCAAAACATGCTGAATGCCCAGCGGTATCGCCTTGTGCAAGGCGGGTGTGAAGTTCGGGTCCCGAAGCTGTTCGGGCGTCCCTATCGAAGTTTCAGCCATGATCTCATTGTCCTCCCTAAGATCCAATGGGGTTCTTACCGCTTCTCTGGCGGCTTCGGTTCTGGTTTCAGCGGTTGACCACCTCGTACGGTGTGCTGAACCAGTATTCCTCCAAGTTCGGGCCTTCCCCGATCCGATCAACGACTGCGAACAGACCGGGTCCATGCAAGGGTGTCAGGACTCCGTGCCATGTTCCCCGGTGATAGTTCACCGCCTGTCCTGGCTGTGTAATGAACGCGCGAGGACGACCCGGTTGCCCCTCCTCATCCGGGGCGACGATCACGAGAAAGGGCTGGTGAGTCATCGGAATGAACGCCTGGCTGCCGTCGGGATGACGCTCAACCATCGCTAGCTGATAAGGCAGTTCGCGTGGGTTTGCATTGAACAGGCTGATGCCCGCTTGGGCATCACCGAAATCCAGCCTTGCCCGATCATGATACCGCCCGCACTGGCCCTGGTTGATGATCTTGTCGGCCTCACCTGACACATCAATCAGATCACCAAACGGTGCGAAAGCTTCGGCCGAGATCGGTTCAGCGACAATCCGTGTCATGAGGGCAGCACATCGCGAAGACGGAACTCGGCAATCCGCTCGACCTGTCGGCAGGCCTCGGCGAACTCGGTTTCGCGATCCTGTTCGATGCGCCGTTCGAATGCGTTTAGGATCGAAGCCTTGTTGTGGTCCCGCACGGCAACGATGAACGGAAAGCCGAATTTTTCCGTATAGCGCTGGTTCAGTTCGGTGAAGGTGGCGCGTTCCTCATCCGTCAGCGCATCAAGCCCTGCCGAGGCTTGCTCGGACGTACTTTCCTGTGTCAGCCGCTTAGCCTGCGCCAGTTTGCCTGCCAGATCAGGGTGGGCTGTCAAAACACCGAGCCGTTCCTCGGTTGAGGCGGACCGGAACATGCGGGTCAAAGCATTGTGTAATCCGCCTGCCGTGTCATGCGCCGCGCCCAATTCCAGATCATAGGCGCGCTCGGCGATCCAAGCGGAATGCTCGAAGATACCTCCATACGCAGAGACGAATTCTTCGCGGCCCATTTGCGAGGGTTGTGGACGCTCAGCCGCCGGGTGCTTTTCGGCCCAATGCTCGGCAATCTGCAATCGCGTTGCGAACCACACGTCCGAGAACCCACGCGCGTAATCCAGAAACCGTTTCAGCGCCATGACGCGTCCCGGTCGCCCGATCAGGCGACAGTGCAAACCGATCGACAGCATCTTGGGTGCACCGGCCTCGCCTTCCGCATAAAGCGCATCGAAACTGTCTTTCAGATATGAATAGAACTGATCCCCGGCGTTGAACCCCTGTGGCGTCGCAAAGCGCATGTCGTTGCAATCCAGCGTGTAGGGAACAATCAACTGATCCCGACCACCGGTTTGCATCCAGTAGGGTAGATCGTCTGCATAGGTATCGGCAACATAAGCAAAGCCACCTTCCTCGGCGACCAGACGCACGGTGTTGTCCGAACAGCGCCCAGTGTACCAGCCGCGCGGGCGATCCCCTACGACTTCGGCATGCAGACGGATCGCTTCGGCGATCTGGGCCCGTTCTTCCGCCTCGGGCATATCCTTGTGCTCGACCCATTTCAGGCCATGGCTGGCAATCTCCCACCCTGCCGATTTCATCGCCGCAACCTGATCTGGCGAACGCGCTAACGCGGTAGCCACACCATAAACGGTGATCGGTAGGTCTTTCATCAAGCGATGCAGGCGCCAGAACCCCGACCGCGAGCCGTATTCATAGATCGATTCCATGTTCCAATGACGCTGGCCCGGCCACTGCGCCGCCCCAACGATCTCGGACAAGAACGCCTCGGACGCAGCGTCCCCGTGCAGAACACAGTTTTCGCCACCTTCTTCGTAGTTCAACACAATCTGCACAGCCAGTTTTGCACCGCCGGGCCATGCGGCGTCAGGTGGGTTGGCTCCGTATCCGATCATATCGCGGGGGTAACGAGGCGGCTGCATAGGGTCTTCCAGTCCGATTAGGTGTTTTGACAGCTTTACCGCAGAAACGGTCCATTGATTATCAAATCAATCCGAACACTGTTTCCAGTTCTTTCGGCATTTCAACCATTTTGCGGTTTGGCCCAGACTGTGGCACACCAAAAGAAACACATAGGAGAGACCCTTGGCTGGCTATCTGACAACCCACGTTCTCGACACGGCGCGCGGCTGCCCCGCTGAGGGGTTGAAAATCGCGCTCTACAAAGTGTCAGGGAACTCGCACCGTAAACTGGTCGAGATGGAAACCAACGCGGATGGCCGAACCAATAGCCCGATCTTACCGCAGGACGACTTTAATACCGGCACTTATGAGCTGATATTCTTCGCCGGAGATTACCTGCGCGCGACGGGTCAGGATGGCGATGATCCTCTGTTTCTGGATCAGGTGCCGATCCGCTTTGGCATGTCCGATGCGGACGCGCACTACCACGTTCCGCTGCTGTTGTCCCCCTACGGCTATTCGACTTACCGGGGCAGCTAGCCCTAGACTTCGGCGCTTCGAACCACTTTGCCGATCCGGTCAATCATGAAATCCATAAACAGCCGCGCCTTCGGGTCCTGATGGCGACGATGCGTATAAAGGCAGGCCATTTGCACGGGAACCGGAGGCGTCTTCATCGCCACCGGGATCAGCCTCCCCGCCTTCAAATGCTCTGACACCTCAAAAACGGGTTTCATGGCAATACCTTGCCCAGACAGCGCCCAATCGGTCAAAACATCACCATCGTCACATTCATACCTGCCCGAGACAGCAAATCGTTTCGGGCCATCGGGTGTTTCCAGCATCCACTGAAACTCTGCCGCGCCGGGGAAGCGCAGGTTCAAGCATTCATGCTTGCCTGAAATCAGATCGGATCCAGCTTCGGGCATCCCACATCGGCTCACGTAATCAGGGGCCGCGCATAGCACACGCTGACAATCCGCAATCTTGCGAATGCGCAATGTGCTGTCTTCGGGCTGACCGATGAAAAAAGCCAGATCCAAGCCTTCGGTGGTCAGATCAACCGAGCGGTCTGTCAGTCTTAGGCGCACATCAATCTCAGGGTATTCTGACAGAAAATCAGGTACATGAGGCGCCAATAACCGGCGCCCGACACCTAAAGGCGCGGCAACAAACAGAGACCCGCGGGGGGCTTCGGTCAGATGCGTGACCTGGGCCTCTGCCTCATCAACTGCATCCAGAACCGCAACCGCGCCGGGGTAGAACGCCCGCCCCTGCTCCGTTGGTGTCAGGTTCCGAGTTGTGCGCTGAAACAGGCGTACTCCCAGATGATCCTCCAACTGCGAAATTCGCGCCGACGTCACCGCAGGTGAAATTCTCATATCCCGCCCGGCGGCTGACATGCTGCCCAAGTCATAGACCCGGACAAAGGTTCGAATGTTGTCGAGATAGGACATCTTATCGTTTTTTTTGATACAGTTTGACAATATACGGGAATACCGAAGAAAAGCCCGTTTGCCTAGTGTGGCGCAACGCAATCGGAGACATAAGCATGTACGACTTCGCCGTGTTCTGGGATTGGATTGGTTTTGGCGTGCGCTGGTTGCACGTTATCACCGCGATTGCCTGGATCGGATCATCCTTCTACTTCATCGCGCTGGATCTTGGTTTGAACCGCGATATCCCCGGACCGGCGGACGGCGAGGAATGGCAAGTCCATGGCGGAGGATTCTATCACATCCAGAAATATCTCGTCGCTCCGGAGCGTATGCCCGACCACCTGACCTGGTTTAAATGGGAAAGCTACGCCACATGGCTCAGCGGTGCCGCGCTACTGATGATCGTCTACTGGGTAGGCGGAGAGCTCTATCTGATCGATGCCCAAAAGGCGGATCTGGCGCTATGGCAAGGCATATTGATCTCGGCTGCCTCGCTGACTGTCGGTTGGCTGGTCTACGATTTTCTTTGCAAGTCGGGATTGGGCGAGCGTCCGACATTGCTGATGGTTCTTCTGTTCGTGCTGCTGGTGATTATGGGCTGGGGTTATAACCAGATATTCACCGGTCGCGCGATGATGCTGCATCTGGGGGCCTTCACGGCCACAATCATGACCGCAAATGTGTTTTTCATCATCATGCCAAACCAGCGCATTGTGGTGGACGATCTAAAGAACGGGCGCACACCTGATCCGAAATACGGCAAGATCGCCAAGCTGCGTTCGACCCACAACAACTATCTGACATTGCCGGTCGTGTTTCTGATGTTGTCGAACCACTATCCGCTGGCTTTTGCGACCGAGTACAATTGGATCATCGCCGCGCTGGTCTTCCTGATGGGTGTCACAATCCGGCACTATTTCAACACCCGCCACGCGCGCGCTGGAAACCCAACCTGGACTTGGCTGGTAACGGCTTTGCTGTTCATGACAATCATGTGGTTGTCGACCGCTTCGATGAACGACCCGTTGGAAGAGGCCGAAGCACGGCAACTAACGCCCTACGAACAGAAATTCGCATCAGCGGATGGCTTTGAAGAAGCACAGGACATAGTTCTGGGTCGCTGTTCTATGTGCCACGCGCGCGAGCCTGTCTGGGAAGGCATCCTGTGGGCACCCAAAGGTGTCCTGCTGGAAACAAAAGCTGACATTGCTCAGAACGCGCAACAGATTTATCTGCAATCCGGCGTCACACATGCCATGCCTCCTGCGAACGTGACCTATATGGAACCTGAAGACCGGGATGCGATTGTTCGCTGGTTCCGAAATGCCGGTCTGTAGCGGATTGGCACACGAGTTTGCCAATAAAAACACCTGAACTTTGTTTAGTTCTTCCCCTAAGCGCCGTCAGATGCTCTAAATGAATTCAACACGCCGCATTCGTTTTGTTTCGCGGCCATAGCGATTTCGACTTGGGGCAGTTGGAGCCAGACAATGACAGGGAGCAGACCGCGCAGCGATCTGAGAGGCTGGCTTTTTGGTGCGTTTGTGGCCTTGTCCCCCAATCTTGCTACCGCGCTAGAAACGACCCTATCCGCCCCTGGTGCATCTGAAGATCTGGTCGACCGCTTGGAAGAGACTTCATCCATCTTCACCTCGGAATCGCGTGGTCTTGATACGTCACTGGAAATACTGTCGGCAGCTTTGTCCGATTACCGCACCATCGTTCAGATCATGTACGACGAAGGCTATTTCAGCCCCGTCGTCAGCATCAAGCTTGACGGGCAGGAAGCCGCCAAAATCAATTCGCTGAACGTTCCAGCCCAATTCAAACGGGCGACTATCCTTGTCACACCGGGACGGAAGTTCAAGTTCGGAACGGCTGTCGTGCAACCGCTGGCACCGGGCACGGAACTGCCCGAAGAGTTCGCCACGGGTAAGACCGCGACCACCGGAGCGATCCAACAGGCGGCTTCGGCCGGGGTGCAGGGCTGGCGCGATACAGGCCATGCCAAGGCGGAAGTGGAAGATCAGAAAGTGATAGCGCGCCATGCGCAGGCACGGCTGGACGCGACAATTGATCTGGCTCCGGGGCCAAGGCTGCGGTTCGGTAAAATGATCATTCAGGGCGATACAAATGTCCGCCATCGATCGATCGAGAAAATCGCGGGCTTCCCCTCGGGTGAGGTTTATTCGCCTGAACAGGTCCAAAAGGTTGGCACCCGCCTGCGGCGCACTGGCACATTCGCTACGGTGTCGCTCAAGGAAAAAGATGAGCCGAACCCGGATGGCACGCTGGATTTCGACGCAACTTTCGAAGACCTGCCACCGCGCCGCCTAACCTTCGGGGCCGAGATTGCTTCGCGCGACGGGGTTGATCTTACCGCTACGTGGACCCATCGAAACGTCTTCCGGCGAGCCGAAAGGCTGCGGTTCGAGGCGGCAATCCGCAATATCGGCGGTGCCGAGGATATCGATGGACGTATTGGTCTGCGGCTGGATCAACCTGATCGTCTGGGCCCTGACGACAATACATTCTGGAGCGCGCTGTTGGAGCGGCGCAATACCGAAAACTACAACGTCACCGTCGCCTCGCTTGCCTATGGTGCACGCCGCACATTCTCTGACCGCCTCTACGCCGAAGCCTCGGCAGGTTTCCAATGGTCGGACGCAGATGACGCCTATGGCGATGGGCGCAAGTTTCGATACTTCATTCTTCCGTTCCGGTCAGAATGGGATGAACGCGACAGCAAGGTCAGCGCGACGCGCGGTTATTATCTAGACTCGCAAGTCATGCCCTTTGTCGGGTTCTCCGGGTCGGATACCGGCCTGAGAATGTTCTTTGACGGTCGCGCCTATAACGATCTGGGCACCGCCGGTCGGCTGGTGTTGGCAGGCCGGGTGCAGTTGGGATCGGTCCTCGGACCTCCGGCAGATGGTGTGACTCCAGATTTCCTGTTCTTCTCGGGTGGTGCCGGTACAGTACGGGGTCAGCCATTTGAAAGCCTAGGTATCCCCGTCGGGGATGGTGTCGCCGGTGGCAAATCCTTTCTGGGGCTCTCAGCCGAGGTCCGAGGCAAAGTCACTGACGCAATCTCGTTGGTTGGGTTTTATGACTACGGCGTGGTCGACACGTCCTCATTCATCGGCAGCGGCGCGGAAGAGCATTCTGGCGCGGGCCTTGGAATCCGTTATGATCTGGGCGGCTTCGGGCCCTTGCGCTTTGACCTTGCGGTGCCGGTTCAGGGCGATACGGGTGACGGGCTGCAATTCTACCTCGGGATCGGGCAGGCCTTTTGATGCGTCGCGTTGTATATCCCCTGTTGCTAAGTTCAGCAGCGATCACCGTTCCCATCGCGGCGACCGCTCAGGACGAGGGCGGCAGCATGATCGAGCAGTTTCTGCAAGATACCCTGTCCGGTGATGATCAGAATGTGCGGGTGGTCGGCCTTGAAGGTGCCTTAAGTTCGCGTGCGACGATTCAGGAAATCACGGTCGCCGATGACGACGGCGTCTGGCTCACCATTAAAAACGCTGAATTGGACTGGAACCGATTGGCACTGCTGCGCGGTCGGTTCTCGGTCAACACACTATCGGCGCAGGAAATCGATATCGCCCGCGCACCCGGTACAACAACAAAGGACGCACCGCCCCCTTCAGCCGAAACCCAACCCTTCCAACTACCTGAGCTTCCGGTTTCGATCGAAATCGGAGAGCTGCGTGTCGATGACCTTTCTTTAGGTGAGCCGCTGATCGGCGTCGCTGCCGAGCTCGCCGTGAACGGCAACCTATCGCTGGCTGATGGAACACTGGATACTACGCTGGATATCGACCGACTGGACCGCGCCGGGGACACGATTGATCTGAAAGCAGGCTTTCAGAACGACAGCCGCCAGATCGATCTGGACTTGACCGTAGCCGAAGCATCAGGCGGTCTGATCGCAACGGCCCTGTCCATCCCCGATGCCCCGCCGCTTGAGCTGACTGCAAAAGGCTCGGGGCCGATAACGGATTTTAATGCTGATATCGGTCTAAGCAGCGATCAGCAGCTTCGCGTGTCCGGTCAGGTACGACTGCGCACCGCCGAAGAGAGTGGCAACGCCTCTGATGGAATCGCGTTTACTGCCGATGTCGGAGGCGACCTGACGCCGTTTCTGGCCGAAGAGATGGACACGTTCTTCGGTACCGACACACGGCTGTTTGTAGATGGGCGCACCCATTCTGACGGGGCGCTGGATATATCGGATATCGAGATTACCTCGGAAGCGCTGGACCTCAAAAGCGAACTCAGCCTTGCTTCGGGTGGTGTTCTGAAACTGGTCGCCCTGCAAGGTCGTATCACGCCGCCGGAAGGTGACAAGGTCGTTCTGCCCGTCAGCGGCGGCGATACGTCAATCGGCGCGGCTCAGATTTCGGCCTTGTACAATACCGAGAATGGCAATCTCTGGGACCTGAGCCTGACGACCAACAAGATTGAAACCCCCAACCTGAACCTCGATCATGCACGGATCAGCGGGCAAGGCACGCTAGATCAATCCAGCGGGCTGTCGGTCGATGGCGATCTGCAGGCTGTGCTGGCTGGCATTGATCTGACAGATGCCGCACTGAATGCCGCCGTCGGAAATCAGATCACACTGGATGGGCAGTTCGAGTACGGCAGCGACCAGACATTGCAATTGTCCGGGGTCGAACTGGTCGGCAGCGACTATACTCTAGACGCTGATGCGTTGATCAGCGGGCTTGCGACCGGGTTGCAGGTTGATGGCACGGCACTGCTGCAGGCGACCGACCTGTCGCGGTTCTCGGACCTGGCACAGCTTCAGCTTGGTGGCGAGGCTTCGGTCCAGGTGGCTGGAAAGGGCTCGCCACTGGAACGCAGCTTTGACGGCAAGGTCACGGTGAATGGGCGTGATCTGGTGACCGGGCGTGACGATATTGATCCAATGATCACGGGTGAAACCGAAATCGTTCTGGATGCCAAACGCGACACCGATGGGGTAACAATTCGCGATTTCACCGTGAATGGCGACGCTCTGACAGCGCAGGCCAGCGGCACGGTCACGACGCCAAATGGCAATCTGACGATTGACGGTCAGGCCAGCGTGAACGCCCCAAATCTGGCGGTGTTCTCAGGCATCGCACAGCGTGATCTGGCGGGCGCATTACAGGCCCGGCTGGATGGCAAAGGCACCGTACAGACGTTGGAATTCGACGGCCAAGCCAGCGTGATCGGAACAAATATCGAAACCGGGATGAGCGAGTTCGACCCGCTGTTGAAAGGCCGGACATCAATCAATCTGGACGGTGCGCATTCGGGCAACCAAATCGTTATTCGAAACGCCACGGTCAAAAGTGCTGCTCTTACTGCCGAGGTGGGCGCAACCATCGATGACCCCACCGGAAACATCACGGTGGATGGAAGCGCCAAGCTGAACGCCCCCGACCTGTCTTTGTTCTCCGGCCTCGCCGGGCTTGATCTGGCCGGGTCGATTGATGCCGACGTCACCGGTCGGGCCGCGCAAAGCAGCAAGGCCTTTGATATCAAAGGCAACCTGAGAGCAGACGACCTTGCCACGGGTATCCAAGCCGTAGATGCGTTGGTACAGGGACGAACCACGCTGAACGTGGATGCCGCCAACGATGATCAGGGGCTGAACATCCGCACTTTCAGTCTGAACGGAACCGCGCTGACCGCAGATGCATCGGGCCGATTGGATCGGGAGGCCGGTGGCCTCGATTTCTCGGCCATGCTGGACGACATCGGCCGTCTATCTTCGACATTGTCCGGGCCGCTCACGCTGGATGGCAACGTCGCCCCTACAGGGTCCGGTTTGGAAGGCAATGCGCGCCTGCAGGGACCTGATAGCTCGTACGCCAATTTAACCGGAACCGTAGAAACCGGTGGCACCGCGGATCTAAATTTTGACGCCCGCCTGAATCGGGTCGAACGTTTTGTGCCCGATTTCCCCGGAACCGTCGCCGCCAGTGGTACCGCCCGCCGCGACGCCGGGATGTGGACCATCGACGCAAAGGCTAATGGCCCCGCCGATATCAGTACAACTGTTGCCGGGACCTTTAACGAAACCAGCGGCGAAGCGGACCTGAAGATGCAGGGCGGTGTCAACATCGGTATCGCCAATGCATTTATCTCTCCCAACAATCTGGCCGGTACTGCCCGGTTCGATCTGGCCCTGAAAGGGGCACCTGCGCTGGATGCGCTTAGCGGAACGATTTCAACATCCGGCGCGTCGATGGCCTTGCCCGATGTGGGACAGACAATCACTGGCATCGGGGGTTCCGTAAACATCGCGCAAAGCCGCGCCACGATTGCACTGCAGGGTGGGTTACGAGCGGGCGGAGGGTTTACCGTCAACGGCCCGATTGATCTGACGCCACCCTTCAACGCCCAGATAACCACAGCGCTCAACAATCTCGTGCTGACAGACAAGCTGCTCTATGAAACCACATTGAACGGTCAGATCGCCCTGACCGGGGCATTGGCCGGGAACAGTTCGCTGGCCGGGCAGATCAACTTTGGCGAAACCAACATCAATCTTGCAGCCGCCGCAGGAGCAGTCGGCGCAGCACCAATTCCGACGATCCAACACCTGAACGAAAGCCGTGCCGGTTTCGTAACGCGGGAACGCGCCAATCTGGTGGAAACCGAGGATGAGACTAAAAGCAACTCGCGCATGTCGCTCGACATCGGATTGCTTGCACCCAAGGCAGTCTTTGTCCGAGGACGCGGCGTGAACGCGGAACTGGGCGGTCGCATACAGATTGGTGGAACTACAACTTCTGTTGTGCCGTCAGGCCAGATTGAGCTTATCCGCGGTAATATCGATATCCTTGGTCGCCGCCTTGCGCTGACTAAGGGTGTGGTCACCCTGCAGGGTGACCTGACGCCATATATCGAGTTTGAATCGTCCTCCAGCACCTCGGACGGCACCGCAACGATCGAGATCGCCGGGCCGCTGGACTCACCCGAGGTCGACGTATTCTCAGATCCTGAACGCCCGACCGAGGAAGCGCTAGCAATGCTCTTGTTCGGCAACCGGTTCTCAGAACTGTCACCGTTTGTCATTGCGCAGATGGCGGCCTCATTGGCCCAACTCAGCGGCGCCGGCGGGGATACTACCAAAGGGGTGCGCGAGGCCACGGGCCTGGACACTATCGACCTTGGCGCGACTGAGGGCGGTGGGGGCAGCCTTGGTGCGGGCGCATATCTAAGCGACAATCTCTACACCGATTTCACCGTCAATACCGAAGGTGACACCGAGGTGAATTTGAACCTCGACGTCACCGACAGCTTCACGGTTCGCGGCACGGTGGATGGCCGGGGTGAGACGGGCTTGGGTATCTTTTTCGAACGCGACTACTGAAAAAACAGGCGACCCCAAAGGGCCGCCTTTTTTTCAGTTGATTGAAGACTATTCCGCCGCGACGGCGTCTGCGATCTTTTCGACGCGAATTGCCGAGAACTTGAACTCGGGGATCTTGCCATAAGGATCGATGGCCGAGTTGGTCAGGATATTCGCCGCCGCCTCGACATAGGCGAACGGGATGAACACCATATCTTCGGCAATCGCCCGGTCGGCCCGCACCATGATTTCAATCGAACCGCGGCGAGTAGTCAGACGAATCATATCGCCCGGCTCAATCCCCATCAGTTTCAATGTACGCGGGTTCATCGAGCAGTTCGCTTCAGGTTCCACGGCATCCAGAACGTTGGACCGGCGCGTCATCGACCCGGTATGCCAATGCTCCAGCTGGCGCCCAGTGGTGGCGATCATCGGGTATTCATCATCCGGGGCCTCATCCGGTGGGATGACACTGGCTGGCGTGAACCGGGCGCGACCATCCGCACGTGGGAAACCATCGCCGAACACAATCGCCTGACCTGGGTCTGTCTCGGACAGTGACGGGTAAGTGATCGTCTCCGTCTCAAGCCGTTCCCACGTGATGTTGTCGAGCGAATTCATCGTCAGCTTCATCTCAGCAAAGACCTGAGAAACATCGGAATAATCCCAGTTCAAACCGATCCGCTGCGCCAGCTCAACGGTGATCTTCCAATCCTCGCGCGCCTCACCCGGAGGGGTCACGGCGGGCCGCACACGCTGTACCTGACGGTTGGTGTTCGACACGCTGCCGTTCTTCTCATAGAGCGCTGAGGCGGGCAGAATGATGTCGGCATAGTTCGCCGTTTCGGTCAGGAAGATATCCTGCACGATCATCAGTTCCAGCTTGGCCAGTGCGTCGCGCGCGTGATTCACATCGGGGTCGGACATGGCGGGGTTTTCCCCCTGGATGTACATACCCTTGATGTTGCCCGCATAAGCCTGATCGATAATCTCGGTGACGGTCAGCCCCTTCTCGTTCGAGAAGTCGTCCGAGTTCCAGACATTGTTGAACTTGGCGCGAATGCCGTCATCCGTCACGGTCTGGTAATCCGGCAGGAACATCGGGATCAGACCCGCGTCCGAGGCGCCCTGCACGTTGTTCTGACCACGCAGCGGGTGCAGACCCGCGCCGGGTTTACCGACATTGCCGGTCATCAGCGCAAGACTGATCAGACACCGCGAGTTATCGGTGCCGTGGATGTGCTGGCTGACGCCCATGCCCCAGAAGATCAGACCGGCCTTGGCCTGCGCAAAGATGCGCGCGACACGTCGCAGCTGATCCGGTTCAATGCCACAGATCGGCGACATTGCTTCGGGCGTGAACTGGCGCAGATGCTCCTTCTCGGCCTCCCAGTTCTCGGTCCAGCGGTGGATGTACTGGCTGTCGTAGAGCTCCTCTTCGACGATCACGTTCATGATCGCGTTCAGCATCGAGACATCTGCCCCCGGACGGAACTGCAGCATTTCATCCGCAAACTTGCGCATCCCAACGCCGCGCGGGTCCATCACGATCAGCTTGCCGCCGCGTTTGGCGAACTGCTTGAAGTAGGTTGCCGCAACCGGGTGGTTTTCGATCGGGTTCGAACCGATGATGATCGCCACATCCGCGTTTTCGATCTCGTTAAAGGTTGCGGTCACAGCACCGGAACCGACGTTCTCGATCAGCGCAGCAACGGACGACGCGTGGCACAGACGGGTGCAATGGTCGACATTGTTGTGCTTGAAACCCTGACGGATGAATTTTTGGAACAGATAGGCTTCTTCGTTGGTGCATTTGGCCGAGCCAAAGCCTGCAACGCTGCGCGGGTCTTCCGCGCGCAGAGCTTTCAGCTTGGTGGCGGCCAGATCCATCGCCTCTTCCCAAGTCGCCTCGCGGAAATGGGTGTCCAGATTGCCTGGGTCGACGTTCAGACCCTTCGCTGGCGCATCCTCACGACGGATCAGCGGCTTGGTCAGGCGGTGCGGGTGGTGGATATAGTCAAAGCCAAAGCGACCTTTGACACACAGTCGGCCTTCGTTTGCCGGGCCGTTGATGCCCTCGACATACTTGACCTTGCCGTCCTTGACCTTCAGCGAGACTTTGCAGCCCACACCGCAGAACGGGCAGACGCTTTCGGTCTCGGAATCATAGTCCTTGCTGTCGCCCTTCTGCTGGTCGTCCAACACTGTGGCGGGCATCAGGGCACCGGTCGGGCAGGCCTGAACGCATTCACCACAGGCGACACAGGTTGAATCGCCCATCGGGTCGTTCTGGTCGAACACCACCTGAGCGGTGTGTCCGCGACCGGCCATGCCGATCACGTCGTTGACCTGCACTTCACGGCAGGCGCGAACGCAAAGGTTGCAGTTGATGCAAGCGTCCAGATTGACGCGCATCGCAACGTGGCTGTCATCCAACAGCGGGATTTTCTCGGCCTCTTTCGCTGGGAAACGGCTGTCGCTAACATCGTTCAGCTTGGCCATATCCCAGAAGTGGCTCGACGTGTCGTGCGCCTCTTCGGGCTGGTCGGCGACCAGCAGTTCCATGACCATGGCACGCGATTTCTCGGCGCGGTCGCTGTCGGTCTTCACAACCATTCCGTCCGCGGCAGGACGGATGCACGAGGCGACCAGCGTGCGTTCACCTTCCACCTCGACCATACAGGCGCGGCAGTTGCCGTCCGGGCGATAGCCCGGTTGCGGCTTGTGGCACAGGTGCGGAATGGTGAACCCCTGCCCCTTTGCGGCTTCCCAGATGGTCCAGCCCTCGGGCACGGTGACATCTTCGCCGTTCAGGTTGAAGGTGACGGTCTTGTTTGGGCTTGCATCAAGCATGGCTCTGTCTCCTTCAGATTTCGTCAGCGAAATGTTTCATGACCAGACGGATCGGGTTCGGGGCCGCCTGCCCCAGACCGCAGATCGAGGCATCGCCCATGACCTGACACAGGTCTTCCAGCAGGTCCTGATCCCATTTGCCGGCTTGCATCAGCTTGACCGCCTTTTCGCAACCCGCCCGGCAGGGCGTACACTGGCCGCAGCTTTCGTCTTCGAAGAAGCGCAGCATGTTCAGTGCCGCATCGCGGGCAGTGTCCTGATCGGACAGAACCACAACCGCAGCGGACCCGATGAAGGTGCCATGCGGTTGCAACGTGTCGAAATCCAGCGGGATGTCATCCATCGATGCAGGCAACAGACCCGAGGATGGACCACCCGGCTGATAAGCCTTGAAGGTCTGGCCCCCGGCCATGCCTCCGGCTGCCTCGATCACGTCCAGAATGGTCGAGCCAGCGGGCAGAAGGTAAACGCCCGGCTTTGCGACACGACCCGAGACCGAATAGCTACGCAAACCCTTGCGACCGTTCTTTTCGGTGCTGTTAAGGCATTCAGGCCCTTCACGGCAAACTTTGGTCACCCAATAGAGCGTCTCGACATTGTGCACCAAGGTCGGACGGTTAAAGACCCCAACCTGCGCCACGAACGGAGGACGATGACGCGGCAGTCCTTTTTTGCCTTCGATCGACTCGATCATCGCGGATTCTTCACCGCAGATGTAAGCGCCAGCACCACGGCGCAGGTCGATATAGCCTTCTTCGACGATCCCGGCTTGTTCGAGCGCGGTAATCTCACGACGCAGGATTTCCAGAACTGCCGGGTATTCGTCGCGCATATAGATAAAGCAGGTCTCTGCCTCGACGGCCCAAGCGGCGATCAGCATCCCTTCGAGGAAGACATGCGGCGTGCGCTCAAGATAGTAGCGGTCCTTGAATGTCCCGGGCTCGCCCTCATCGCCGTTGACAGCTAGATAACGCGGGCCTTCATTCATGCGAACAAAGCCCCATTTCTTGCCCGACGGGAAGCCAGCGCCGCCCAGACCACGCAGGCCCGAGGACAGTACGTCTTCCTGCACCTTCTCCCAATCGCCGCCCTCGCGCAGCTCTTTCAGTTTGGCGTAGCCACCTTCGGCCTCATAGGCCGCGAAGGTTTCGTAGTCGGGCAGGTGCGCATGGGTGTCATCGGCAACAATAGCGGCCCGCACTTTTTCGGGGGTCGCGTGGTCGATGTGGTTGTGACCGATCTCCAGCACTGGAGCGGTGTCGCAGCGTCCCATGCAGGGCGCACGGACAACGCGGACCTGCGAGGCATCCAAACCGTCTTCCAGCGCTTTTTGCAGCTGCTGGGCACCTGCCATTTCGCAGGACAGCGAATCGCACACACGGATCGTCAACGCCGGAGGAGGCGTTTCACCCTCTTTCACTACATCGAAATGGGCATAGAAGGTTGCGGTTTCGTAAATCTCAGCCTGCCCGATCCGCATCTCAACCGCCAGAGCGGCGATGTGGTCGGCGCTGATATGGCCGTGTGCGTCCTGAATCAAATGCAGAAATTCAATCAGCAGGTCGCGACGTCGCGGGCGGTCACCCAACAGTCGTGCAATTTCCGCTTGTGCCTCGTCCGAGAATTGACGGCCTTTGGGTGTGTGCCGCCCCTTGCCTTTACCTGACTTCCAGACGCCCTTTGGCGCGCCTGATGGCTTGGTGTCTAATGGTGCCATGATGCCCTCCGATTGAGGCCCCGTGTCTCATCAGACTAGCATATCGTCAAATCGCATATTTCAATCGCACGATAACGACAGTTTATCACCGCAAAGACGCCATCACTGTGCGTAAGGCCGCGACCGTGGGCAATTCCGGGTCACGAGTGAGCGTGGCCAGACAAATCGGCTTGCTCACCACGGGTTCGATCAGGGACAGCACCCTTGTGTCCTTCAGGTCGCCCAGCGCCCGCACCAGCACGTGTGGAATCACGGTGGCCGCTAGCCCCTCGCGTGCCATGACCATCGAGGCTGTGAATCCGCTGGTCTCGGCCACAATATCCGGGTGCAAGCCCTGTTCGGCGAATATCCGATCCAGAATCCGCCGGTTCTGCATCTGAGGTTCCAGCAGGCTCAGGGGAAACTCGGCCACGCGGGCCCATGGGATCGGGCCTGTCTCATCGGTCATATGCGAGGGGACCAATAGGACATAGGTTTCTTCGTACAAGCGCTGCACTTGCCGTAGATCGGTACCGATACTGTCGCCATAAGTGATGCCAGCATCCAAACTTCCTTCGTCCAACCGGTGCTGAATGGCCGTTGCAGACATTGTTTCAATCCGGGTCACGATACGTGGATGCGCATCGCGCAACCGCTTCGTCAGACGCCCGGTGAAGGCAATCGCTGTAGGGATCACACCCAAAATAAGCGTGCCGGTGATCTCACCCTTTGCAGCGAGCACCTGTTGTTCCAAAGCCTTGGTGTCGTCGAGAATGCGCCGCGCGCGCTGGACAATCATCTCGCCCTCTTCGGTCAGCCCCTGAAATCGGTTTGCGCGGCGAACGATGGAGACACCCAGCCGATCCTCCAGGTTTCGGATTCGCATCGAGAACGCAGGCTGTGAAATCCCGCATTCCTCAGCTGCCTTGGCGAAATGACGATGCCGCGCCAATGCGCTGAGCAATTGCAGGTCGCGGATTTCGATCATCTAGAGCTGTCTCAGGTATCAGGTCAAAATCCAAACTAACCACATTTCTGCACAAGAGAAATGTGCGAGATGCGAGCATCGTCAATTTGTTGGCTGCCACAGGATCGGCGCTTCAGATACATGCAATACTCGGGTGGTTGAGCCTGCCGAACTGCTGTTCCAGCCCAAATGAAACTAACAGGATCGCATCTTGCCACCTGAGCGGTTTTGACACTTCGCCATAACGCGCGATATGCCGGTTTAACAACAACATAGAACCGAATTATTCCATGAACCTTACGAGAAACCAAATTGAGGACTTCTTGGTGCGTGAATGCGTCGATTTTGATCCTCTCAATTCCAAAGAAGGTGGTGAGGTTGTTCAATGCTGGCATCAGACATTCGCCGGGAACGTAAAGAAATCAACCGGTTCCTGGATTCACAATCGCTTTCGCTGGCATGGTTTCAGTTACGGGTTTCAAATCGCGCGGGCGGGCGATGACGCTTTAAATGCCTATGAGAACCAGTGGCCTGCCGCGTATGTTATCTTTGATGAAGATATCAAATGGTCGTATCGCTGCGTCTCAGAAACATATCCAGATTTCACATCTTTTGGCGCGGATATCTACGTAGCCCACCACAACATGAAGTGGACAATGGCATTCACACACGAGCAACCCGATATCGGCCCGTTCTTCGCAGAAAACCCGAGGTTATAAGCTGAGCAGTGACTGCTTTGGTGGCTTCTCAGGTGTTGAACAAAAAGTGCATCACATCGCCATCCTTGACGATGTAGCCTTTCCCTTCGGCCCGCATCTTACCCGCCTCTTTGGCACCTTGTTCGCCATTGGCAGCGATGTAGTCGTCATAGGCGATAGTCTCGGCACGGATGAAACCCTTCTCAAAGTCTCCGTGGATGACACCTGCGGCCTGTGGTGCGGCGGTGCCGGTGCGGATGGTCCAGGCCCGGGCCTCTTTCGGGCCGACGGTGAAATAGGTTTCCAGCTTGAGCAGGTCGTAACCGGCACGGATCAGACGGTCGAGGCCGGGCTCTTCCAGACCCATTTCCTCTAAGAACATCTGTGCCTCCTCGTCTTCCAGAAGGCTGATCTCTTCCTCGATCTTGGCACTGATAATGACATGAGCATTACCTTGCGCGGCAGCCATCTCAGCGACTTTGGCAGAGTACTCGTTGCCTTCGGCGGCCTCTTCTTCGGACACGTTGCAGACATAAAGCACCGGCTTGGTGGTCAGAAGTTGCAGCATTTTCCATGCCTTGGCGTCTTCATCAGACACTTCAACCAGACGCGCTGGCTTGCCGTTTTCCAACATCTCCTGCGCCTCGGCGAGCAGGCGGTCCTGCTGCTGTGCCTCTTTGTCATTGCCCTTCAGCTTGCGCACCAGATTGGCGCGACGCTTTTCGATGCTTTCCAGATCGGCCAGCATCAGCTCGGTTTCGATCGTGTCGGCATCGGCCACCGGATCAACGCGGCCATCCACATGGGTCACGTCACCATCTTCGAAACAACGCAGCACATGGGCGATTGCGTCGGTCTCGCGAATGTTTGCCAGAAACTGGTTGCCCAGCCCCTCACCTTTCGAAGCGCCCTTCACCAAACCAGCGATATCCACAAAGGTCATGCGCGTCGGGATGATCTGTTTCGAGGACGCAATCGCCGCCAGTTTATCCAGCCGGTCATCAGGAACGGCGACATCCCCCACATTGGGTTCGATGGTGCAGAACGGGAAATTCGCCGCCTGAGCTGCCGCAGTTTTGGTCAGTGCGTTGAAGAGAGTCGACTTGCCAACATTCGGCAAACCCACGATTCCCATTTTAAAGCCCATGACGGCCTCCTGATACCATTCGAGCGCCGCTTCTAGGCAGGTCCGGTGCAATGCGCAAGGCAAAGTGCCTGAACACAGCCGCGAGTCTATTCTGCCACATCACAAAATCGACATCGCTTTGTGTTCTTGCGTCCATTGAAAACATGCACCTACATTCCTCAATAAAACCAATACCAACGAACGACGGACATAGTAGGTAAAAATGAAATCCCTTGTTATTCTGGCTTTTGCGCTGACAGCCGCTACTGCAGCACAAGCCCAATCCATCATTTTCGGAGCAGGCTACGCAGATTATTCCAGCGCTCAGAGCGAAGATCAGGCGATTGTTTCGCTGGAATACCAGCATCGCTATTTCTACGAAGCGACCCGTTTCAGCGCCACCTGGGGTGCGTCCCTGTCTGTTGATACCGACGGTGACACGCATGTTGGCGCGGGCCTGATCGGGCTTTACACTTTTGCGGACCGTTGGTTCATCGAGGGCAGTGTCATGCCGGGATACTATAGTGAATCCAACGAACTGAATGATCTGGGCGGCAGTTTTCAGATACGCAGCTTACTGGGCCTTGGCTATACGCTGGAAAGCGGCAACAAACTGTCTGCCGCTATCACTCATATATCCAACGCCAGCACGCAGGAAGACAACCCAGGTGTAAACGCACTTTTGCTGAGATACCATTACGCCTTCTGATCGGAAGCCCACCAAGCGGGATTGATTTTCAGCGAAAGTTTCTGCACATCAGGTCCAAACCCGAGTGCAAGGATTTCCGATGACCCGTATTGACGCCAAATTCGACGCCCTGCAAAAGCAAGGCAAAAAGGCATTTGTAGCTTATGTCATGGCCGGAGATCCCGACTATGACACTTCGCTGGAGGTCGTGAAGGGTTTGCCCGGCGCAGGTGTCGACGTTATCGAGTTGGGCCTGCCCTTTACCGATCCCATGGCCGATGGCCCGACCATTCAGGCTGCTGGCCAACGGGCGTTGGATGGTGGAATGACATTGCAACGCACTCTGGATTTGGCCCGCGCCTTTCGTGAATCCGATGACACCACACCGATCGTGCTGATGGGATATTACAATCCGATCTACAGCCGAGGTGTCGAGAAATTTCTGGCAGATGCAAAATCAGCGGGGATCGACGGGCTGATCGTCGTCGACCTGCCCCCCGAAGAGGACGAAGAGCTTTGTCTGCCCGCGCAAGCTGCAGGGCTGAACTTCATCCGCTTGGCGACGCCGACGACCGATGACCAACGCTTGCCTCGCGTACTGCAAAACACATCCGGATTTGTGTATTATGTATCGATTACCGGCATAACCGGTGCTGCCGAAGCGCAGGCAACCGATGTTGGGCCCGAGGTCGCTCGGATCAAAGCTGCAACTGATTTGCCCGTGATCGTCGGTTTCGGCATCAATACGCCAGAAAAGTCTCGCAACATCGCGAGTGTATCCGATGGCGCGGTAGTTGGATCTGCCATTGTCAGCCAGATCGGTTCCGGAAAACCGGTGACCGAGGTTCTGGATTTTGTCAAAACACTGTCAGATGGCGCGCACTCCGCCTAACAATTTCTTTCCATTTTCAGATGGTTCTTCACCGCAGCAAGCGCGCCGCCTACTGCGGTGTTTTTTTGTTTTGACCACGCGGCAACCAACCGCAGCAAGCGGGCATTGCAGTGTTTCAAAATAATTGGTAAAGAAACTTAACCAATCCTGCGAGAACCTGATCAATGCCAGTCATTACCAATATCGAAGACCTCAAACGGATCTATGAGCGTCGCGTTCCGCGCATGTTTTTTGACTATGCAGAAAGCGGCAGCTGGACCGAACAAACCTTCCGCGAGAACACGTCGGATTTCGAAGATATCCGCCTGCGCCAACGGGTCGCCGTAGACATGACAGGGCGCTCGACCGCATCGCAGATGATCGGGCAGGATGTATCCATGCCCGTTGCATTGGCTCCGGTAGGTCTGACAGGAATGCAACACGCGGATGGCGAGATCAAAGCGGCCAAAGCCGCCGAAGCCTTTGGTGTACCCTTCACACTGTCGACCATGTCGATCAATTCGATCGAAGATGTCGCTGAAAACACTTCGGCCCCTTTCTGGTTTCAGCTCTACACCATGAAAGATCAGGACTATGTCGGGCGACTTATCCAGCGCGCGAAGGATGCGAAATGCTCGGCCCTTGTCATTACGCTTGATCTGCAAATCCTTGGCCAACGACACAAGGACCTGAAAAATGGCCTATCTGCGCCGCCAAAGCTGACCCCCAAAACCATCGCCAACCTGATGACGAAATGGGCCTGGGGCATCGAGATGCTAGGTGCCAAGCGCCGAGAATTCGGGAATATCGTCGGTCATGTCGATAGCATCACAGATACACGCTCGCTCGGCACATGGACCGCCGAGCAATTCGATCCCAGCCTCGACTGGGGCAAAGTCGAGAAGCTGATGGAACAATGGGGCGGCAAGGTGATCCTTAAGGGCATACTCGATGCCGAGGATGCCAAAATGGCTGCCAAGCTGGGCGCAGATGCAATTGTTGTCTCAAACCATGGTGGACGGCAGCTGGATGGCGCGCTCAGTTCGATCCGGGTTCTGCCCGAGATCATGGATGCCGTCGGCAGTGATGTCGAAGTGCATCTGGATAGCGGCATCCGTTCAGGGCAAGACGTGCTGAAAGCTCTGGCGCTTGGGGCCAAGGGCACCTTTATTGGTCGCGCCTTTGTCTATGGGCTGGGTGCAATGGGTCAGAAAGGCGTGACAACGGCATTGGAAGTGATCCAGAAAGAGCTCGATACAACGATGGCACTTTGCGGTGAACGTAACGTAGCCGATCTTGGGCGCCACAATCTTCTAGTCCCCGAAGACTTTGGCGGTCGCTGGCAGGCTTGATCCTACGCCCCCCACGTAGATGGAGACGCCGCATGGCCGCCCATTGAGCGTCTCGTTCAAGGTACTTGCAGCCAGATGAAGCAGAGGATCCGTCCTTCATCTGGCCGTAAATACCTCGGAGCGCGAGGCAGAGCCACGCAAAAATCCTCGGGCTACAAAAAGCCCTTTCCAAACCAACTGAATCAAGCTAAGGACGCGGCTTCACGCGGGCATACAGCCTTGGAGGATGCCCGCCCTAACATTGGAGAATTATCATGGCTGGAGAGATTCCTGATCTCGTAGCTCTGGAACGGACGGGGACAGGCAAGGGCGCCGCTCGTCAAGCACGCCGCGATGGCATGGTTCCGGGCATTGTTTTTGGAGGCGATAAAGAGCCGCTGCCGATCCAGATCCCGTTCAACGTACTGTTCAAGCGCCTGAAAGCAGGCCGGTTCAAGTCGACCCTGTGGAACCTGAAAGTCGAAGGTCACGAAGACGTGCGCGTCATCTGCCGCGATGTCCAGCGTGACGTTGTCAAAGACCTGCCGACCCACCTGGACCTGATGCGCCTGCGTCGGACCACCAAGATCGCGCTGTTCATCCCCGTTGAATTCATCAACGAAGAAGAAGCCCCCGGTATCAAAAAAGGTGGCGTTCTGACCGTTGTCCGCCCCGAGGTTGAACTGCTCTGCACAGCCGGTGACATTCCTGAGAAGATCACCGTTGATCTTACTGGCATGGAAATCAACGACGTTGTCACCATCTCTTCGGTTGTGCTGCCTGAAGGCACCAAGCCCACCATCGATCGTGACTTCGTGATCGCCAACGTCTCGGCACCCACCGGTCTGTCGACCAGCGACGACGAAGAGGGTGATGAGGAAGAAGTGGCTGCAGATGAAGTTGAAGTCATCGGCCAGGAAGAAGAATAAATCCGGATCAAATCCAGATTTGAAACGGGGCGCCATCTGGGGCCCCGTTTTCTTTTGCGTGTACGGGGCTGGAAAACATCCCCTGATCCATGCAATGAGATAACGACGCGAGACTGTAAGGGACAAAGCGATGAAACTGTTTGTCGGTTTGGGAAATCCGGGATCAAAATACGCTCGCAACCGGCACAATATCGGCTTCATGGCGTTGGAGCGAATTGCCGAAGATCACAACTTTGGTCCGTGGAAGTCCAAGTTCCAGGCTGAAATTGCCGAAGGACGTCTAGGCGGCCAAAAAGTGCTGTTGGTTAAGCCGCAAACCTTCATGAACCGCTCTGGCCAGTCAGTAGGAGAGGCAATGCGCTTCTACAAGCTCGACTCGACGGACGTGACCGTCTTTCATGATGAGCTGGACTTGGCACCCGGTAAAGTGCGCGTTAAGGCAGGCGGTGGCCACGCAGGCCATAACGGGTTGCGGTCGATCCACGACCATATCAGCCCGGCCTATGATCGCGTGCGGCTGGGTATCGGTCATCCGGGCCGCAAAGAAATGGTCTCGCCTTATGTTCTAAGCGACTTTGCAAAGGCGGATGCGGACTGGCTGGATGACGTGCTGCGCGGCGTCTCGGACGGTGCCACCTATCTTGCCGATGACGAAAGCGGGAAATTCATGAATGCCGTTGCCCTGCGCACTGCTCCGCCTAGATCATCGAAGCAGCCCACTAAACCTGATACGCCCCCCAAAGCTGCCGCCGAAGCCGTTTCAGCGCCCGATGAGCGTTCGGCCATGCAAAAGCTGCTGGATAAATTCAGATAATCATTCCGCAACGTTGCGCTTGCGCAAAGCCTCAGGCCAAAGTCCAATGTCAGAGGAAAAGGGAGTTGTCGAATGAAAACAGCGCTCAGATGGCTGCTGCGTATCCTGTTGACCTTAGCATTGGCAGCGGCGGTTGTCGGATTTTGGAAACGCGAGGAAATCCAGCGCCTGATGGCGGTGAATTCGCTGTTTTCAGAAGAAAAGATCGTCCACAACTTTTCGCATATGGACGAAGCCTTTCTGACGGTCACTCTGCCGCGTGGCAATGGCCCGACCTGGGAGCTGCCGTATGGGCCTGGCTTCGATCTTCCCGTTGGAACAGACCAGTGGATAGAAGATCGCTCGGTAACATCCCTGTTGGTGATGCAGGACGGAGAAATTCGCTTCGAAGAATACTATCTGGACACCGGGCCGGATGATCGCAGGATCTCCTGGTCAATTGCTAAAAGCTACCTGTCTGCCTTGTTCGGTATTTTGCTGGATGAAGGCGCGATCAACTCGCTCGACGATCCGGTTGTGCAATACGCACCTGACCTCAAGGGCAGCGCCTATGAGACCGCCACGATCCGCAACGTGTTGAACATGGCCAGCGGCGTGACCTTTGACGAGGATTATCTGGACTATAATTCCGACATCAATCGCATGGGCCGCGTCGTGGCGCTGGGAGGTGAACTGGACGACTTCGCGGCTTCGTTGAAGGACAGTTTCGTCGCGCCGGGTGAAACATGGCAATATGTGTCGATCGATACTCATGTGATCGGAATGGTCATACGGGGGGCAACAGGACGCAGCGTTGCAGAGTTACTGACCGAGAAGGTGATCGCACCGCTGGGATTGGAGCGAGAAGGTTACTATATCACCGATGGAGCAGGCGTTGCATTTGTTCTGGGTGGTCTCAACTTCACAACGCGCGATTTTGCCCGGTTCGGGCAGTTGATTTTGCAGGATGGCGAACGCGATGGACGGCAGATTGTACCCGCGGATTGGATCGACGCCGCTACTTGGCCAAGCGCACCGACCGAACCGGGCAAGATAGGGTATGGCTATCAATGGTGGATTCCGATCGGTGCCCATGAAGGTGAATTCATGGCGCGGGGCGTGTATGGGCAGTACATTTACTTCGACCAGCCACGTGGTGTTCTGATTGTCACGACGGGCGCAGACCGAAAGTTCCGCGATCCAGGTGTCGGTGAGCAGAACATAGAAATGTTCCGCAAAATTGCGCGAAGCCTGTAAGATACCATCATGCAGAAGCAAGACAGCATCAATGTTCTGGGCGGCGTGCTCGCGCCCTGTTCGCGCAAACCATTAACCGGTTTCTTTCGCGACGGTGCCTGCAACACCTGCCCCGAGGATCAGGGAAGCCATACGGTCTGCGCCGTGATGACGGCAGAGTTTCTGGCATATTCGAAATATGTCGGAAATGACCTGAGCACACCCCGGCCTGAATTCGATTTTCCTGGGCTCAAGCCTGGTGATCGCTGGTGCTTGTGTGCGGGGCGCTTTTTGCAAGCCCATGACGAGGGATGCGCGCCCAAGGTGCACCTTGAAGCCACGCACCAGAGGGCGCTGGATATCGTACCTCTCCATATTCTAAAAATGCAACGCGCTGAAGACGAGCACTAGATGGCGATCGCCCGATATCCGCGAGACGTGCGCGACGGCGGCCCGGTTGGAAAGCCATGCTCGGCCTGCAGGTCCCAGCCCGAACGCGCGAGCATCTCCGCCACAATATCCGGTCGATAGGTTCGGTGCCGCCATTGGAACCAGATGATCGCATTACACCAATGTGGCTTGCTGACAACCAACCAAAGCGTTGCACCCGGTTCAGCCAGATCGCGCATGCGGCGCAAAGCATCTGTCGGATCAACGCAATGCTCCAGAACATGCGCAGCCAACAGGCAGTCAAAACGGGATGCCGGATGGAACTCTTCCAAGCGCGATTGGACAGTCTCGGCGTTTCCACCGCGCCGTTGCAACGCTGACCCTGCCAGTTGCAGCATTCGGGCCGAAGGTTCCAAAAGCGTCACATGCCCTTCGCGCCGGATCACGGCGCGTGCTTCGGCAAAGGCTCCCGTACCGCACCCGATATCCAGTGCGTTACGGCCCAATTCGACCTGCGGGTCCGAGGACAGAAAACCCAGATAGGCATCGAAATACCCCAGCAGACGCATCTTGTCTGCCCAGCTCGGGGCGGCCTGATCGTATTTCTGGTCAAGTCGGTCGGGTCCGGCCTTTGAGGAAACACTGCACATGCAATGCAAACTGGCACAGTTCCTCAAAGGCGCAAAGCCTGTTAGGCCTAATCAGTCCGCTGCGCGACCTTCGGTATCCGACATATCAAAGTTCAGGTACCGTGCGACGGTCTGCACATCTTTATCCCCCCGGCCACACATATTCATGCAGATCAGGTGGTCCTTGGGCAATTCCGGCGCGATTTTCATAACATGCGCCAGCGCATGGCAGGGCTCCAGCGCAGGGATGATACCTTCGGTGGCGCAGCACAACTGGAACGCTTCAAGCGCTTCTTTATCCGTGATCGAGACATAGTTAGCGCGACCGATGTCGTGCAGCCAGGAATGCTCGGGGCCAATGCCCGGATAGTCCAGACCGGCCGAGATCGAATAGCCTTCGAGAATCTGCCCATCATCATCCTGCAGCAGATAAGTGCGGTTGCCGTGCAGCACGCCCGGACGACCTCCGGTCAATGAGGCGCAATGCTCCATCTTCTCGTTAACCCCCTTGCCGCCCGCTTCAACACCGATGATATTCACATCCTTGTCGTCGAGAAACGGGTAGAACAGGCCCATCGCATTCGAACCACCTCCGATGGCGGCGATGATGGTGTCGGGCAAACGGCCCTCGGCCTTTTGCATCTGTTCCTTGGCTTCCTTGCCGATGATCGACTGGAAGTCGCGTACCATCGCCGGGTAAGGATGCGGGCCAGCAACGGTGCCGATGCAGTAAAAGGTATCGCGCACATTGGTCACCCAGTCGCGCAGAGCGTCGTTCATCGCATCTTTCAGCGTACCCCTGCCGGATGTCACCGGGATCACTTCGGCTCCCAGCAGGCGCATACGGAACACGTTCGGGGCCTGACGCTGAACGTCATGGGCACCCATGTAGACAATGCACTTCAGGCCGAATTTGGCGCAGACGGTGGCTGTGGCCACGCCGTGCTGCCCTGCCCCGGTCTCAGCGATGATCCGGGTCTTTCCCATGCGCCGCGCCAGAATGATCTGGCCCAGCACATTGTTGATCTTATGCGCGCCGGTGTGGTTCAGTTCGTCACGCTTCAAGTAAATCTTTGCGCCGCCCAGATGTTCGGTCAGGCGTTCCGCGTAGTAGAGCGGCGAAGGGCGACCCACGTAGTTTGCCCACAGATCGTCCATCTCGGCCCAAAATGTGGGGTCATCCTTGGCTTTGTCATATTCCTCTTCCAGTGACAGGATCAGCGGCATCAGCGTTTCGCTGACAAAGCGCCCGCCGAAGATGCCAAAGCGGCCTTGTTCATCGGGGCCGGACATGAAGGAATTAAAAAGATCGTTGGCCATGGAAGTCTCCCTCGTCGTACCCGATGTTCATAGGAGGTGATGGAGTGATTTGCCATCGCAAAACGTATCATTCCGCCGCCTGAGCGCGCTGTTCCCACACCTGAAGTGCCTGAACTCGACTTGGAACAGCAATGCAGGGAAATTGACAGAACACATTGATATCGGCCAGACGGGTCGACGCGCGTACTACACGGCGATGAGGGCCGGAATATGCGAATGTCAGCATAGCTTCGACATCATGCCAGACTGTGTATGAAAAATAACAGCCTTGACGCACAAATACCTCGGCATGCAGGCACAGCGCGTCACCGCGTGCCTGCCGCAAGGATTGATGAGCGCGCCAGAAGAACTCGGGCCCGTGATACCATCGTTTAAGTGAAACTCCGCCGATCACTGCCAGCATGCTCTCCCCCATTTTGAGGAGATACGCAGGTTCGTGCAGATCAGATCAACTTGCCGCGTCGATAAAGGCGCGGATCAGCCCGGCATCCTTTACACCCGGAGAGCTTTCGACGCCGGATGAGACATCCACCTGCTGTGCGCCGGTCATTCGCACCGCTTCTGCGACATTGTCAGGGGTCAGACCTCCGGCCAGCATCCATGGCCTACGCCAGTATTTACGACCTGCCAGCAGGCGCCAATCAAAAGACAAACCGTTACCACCAGGCAGCTCCGCGTTTCGCGGTGGCTTTGCGTCGATCAACAGCTGATCCGCCACATCTGAATAGAGATCGACGGCCGCGAGGTCTTCGGCCTCGGCCACACCAATGGCCTTCATTACTGGCAGGCCGAAGTGGTCTCGCACTTGCTGCACACGCTCAGGACTTTCTTTGCCATGCAGTTGCAACATATCCAGAGGCACGATCGAAAGAATGTGATCCAAATCCTCGTCCGTCGCATTCACTGTCAGCGCCACCTTGGCGACGCCCGCAGGCACCTCCTGTGCCAATGTCGCAGCTGTCTGGGGCTCAACATGCCGCGGGGATTTGGGGAAAAACACAAAACCAACATAACCCGCGCCCGCATCCACAGCAGCGCGCACGTGGTCAGGGGCGGTCAGGCCGCAGATTTTAACTCGGATATCAGCGGGCATCGTAGGGCCTCAGCTTGCCTCATCCAGAATGGCCAGCACATCATCCTGACCTTCATTCTGCTTTTTCTTGAGCTTCTTAACTTCACGCTCAAGTTTGCGCACTTCGCCTTGCTTCACGGTCACATCCTTGCGGTGCTTATGCTCGCGCAGCCATTCCCACAGGAAGCCGATGACCAGGCCGGCAACAACCCCACCCAGCACGACCAGAAACAGCGGCAAGGAGGTTGACAGGTTGAACCCCAGCAACTCGGACAAAGCATCCGGCATAAGCTTAAGTTCAACAATTTGGCGATTGGCCAGCGAAACCGAGACCAGAACGATCCCCAATGCTGCCAGAAAAGCATAACGAATGTAGCGCATCATGAGGCTAGGCTTTACCGTTCAAACGGTCCCTTAGCAACTTGCCAGTTTTGAAAAATGGAACACATTTTTCTTCAACCTGCACAGTTTCACCGGTGCGGGGATTGCGGCCTACACGTGCGTCACGCTTTTTCACCGAAAACGCGCCGAAACCGCGCAGCTCTACGCGGTCGCCGCGTGCCATGGCGTCGGTCACTTCTTCAAAAACGGTATTCACGATCCGCTCGACGTCGCGTTGATAGAGATGCGGGTTTTCGTCGGCAATTTTCTGAATCAATTCTGAACGGATCATACGCAATACCCTCCCAGGCGGACGATGTGACAAGCCTATAGTTCTGACAGTATAGGAAAAAACCCGGATCGGGGGAACGGATACTCTGCCAGCAAAGGCGGCATTTTGCGACAATCTCACGCGAATTTTTGCCCGTTGGCCTGATTTCCACACTTCATGCGCGAACGATAGGCAAATTAAGCCGACTATTTGGAAGATATTGATTCGCAACAAAAACGGCCCCGCACCATGGTGCGAGGCCGAATTTCATGTTTGGGATACGCCCCGGACTTAGTCGCCCGACTTCAGTGCTGCACCCAGGATATCGCCCAGCGACGCGCCCGAGTCGGAAGAACCGTACTGTTCCACGGCCTCTTTCTCTTCGGCGATCTCGCGTGCCTTGATCGACAGGCCCAGACGGCGGGTCTTGCTGTCGACGTTGGTGACGCGGACGTCGACCTTGTCGCCGACCGAGAAACGCTCGGGGCGCTGCTCAGCACGGTCACGCGACAGGTCCGAACGACGGATGAACGACTTCATGCCTTCGTACTCGACCTCGATGCCGCCATCTTCGATCGCGGTCACTTCGACGGTGATGACCGAACCACGCTTCACGCCGCCCACGGCTTCGGCGAACTTGTCACCGCCCAGGGCTTTGATCGACAGCGAGATACGCTCTTTCTCAACGTCAACTTCCGAGACGACGGCCGAAACCATGTCGCCTTTGCGGTAGTTCTGGATCGCATCTTCGCCACGCTCGTCCCAGGACAGATCGGACAGGTGAACCATGCCGTCGATGTCGCCTTCGAGGCCAATGAACAGACCAAATTCGGTGATGTTCTTGACTTCGCCTTCGACCTCGGTGCCCTCGGGGTGTGTTTCTGCAAACACTTCCCATGGGTTGCGCTGAGTCTGCTTCAGGCCCAGAGACACGCGACGCTTGGCGCCGTCGATTTCCAGAACCATGACGTCGACTTCCTGGCTGGTCGAAACGATCTTGCCGGGGTGGACGTTTTTCTTGGTCCAGGACATCTCGGACACGTGCACCAGACCTTCGACACCGGCTTCCAGCTCGACGAACGCGCCGTAGTCGGTGATGTTGGTGACGCGACCCTGATGGACCGAGCCCAGCGGGTATTTCGCAGCAACCAGATCCCACGGATCTTCCTGCAGCTGCTTCATGCCCAGGCTGATGCGGTGGGTCTCTTTGTTGATCTTGATGACCTGAACCTTGATGGTTTCGCCGATCGTCAGGATCTCGGACGGGTGGTTCACACGGCGCCATGCCATGTCGGTGACGTGCAGCAGGCCGTCAACGCCGCCCAGATCAACGAATGCACCGTATTCGGTGATGTTTTTGACGACACCCTCGACGGTCTGACCTTCGGACAGGTTGCCGATGACTTCGGCACGCTGTTCGGCACGCGATTCTTCCAGGATGGCGCGACGCGAAACAACGATGTTGCCACGGCGGCGGTCCATTTTCAGAATCTGGAACGGCTGCTTCAGACCCATCAGCGGGCCAGCGTCGCGCACGGGGCGAACGTCAACCTGCGAGCCGGGCAGGAAGGCAACTGCGCCACCCAGATCGACGGTGAAGCCACCTTTGACGCGACCAAAGATTGCACCTTCGACGCGCTGGTCGTCGGCATATGCTTTTTCCAGACGGTCCCATGCCTCTTCACGGCGGGCCATCTCGCGCGAGATGACGGCTTCGCCACGGGCGTTTTCTGCGGCGCGCAGGTACACTTCGACCTCGTCGCCTACAGCGATTTCAGGGGCTTCGCCGGGATTTGCGAATTCTTTCAGATCAACGCGGCCTTCCATTTTGTAGCCTACGTCGATGATGGCTTGGCCGGCTTCGATCGCCAGAACCTTGCCTTTGACAACAGAACCCTCTTCGGGCGTGTCCATTTCGAAGCTTTCATTCAGGAGGGCTTCGAATTCCTCCATGGATGCGTTAGCCATGTGGCGTTGTTTTCCTTTACATAACGTTTTTGCTGGCCGAGCGGTTGTCTCCGCCGGTCTTGTTTCATGATGCCTGAATGCGTGATCCAGAACGCGCCCGAGCTAACAAACACAAAGGGCCGAGGTTTCCCGGCCCTGCTCAGATACGTCATCCGGACGTTAACCGCCCTTGTTCAGACAGCGCGCGTATAGGCGGATTCCGTGTCATGTGCAAGAGCAAAGCCCTTAAACACTGGCCAATCCCACAAAATCCGAACATCAGGTCCGGGCATCGAAGCAAACGCGATCCGATCCCCGGCCTTCTTTGTCAGTTCTGCCGAATGATACCATGCGGCGCTAGAACAGTTGCAGATCCTTCTTGCCGCTTTGAATCTCAGCGAGGTTTGGCATGTTCTCGATCACCACGGGTGCCGGTTTCGCGCCCGGCATTGCGACAGTCGGCTGCCCCATTGCGGCCTTGCCAAAGGCAGGCTTCTCCAACTCACCCCGGATATCTCTCAGCAGGGTTTTGTGATCCGGCATGGTCTTGAGGATCTGCGCAAGGTCCATTTTTGCCCCCTTCCACCACTGGAACCAAATCGGTTTCTTCAGCGGTCGCAGACGATCACGGATACCTTCGCCATACCCCGTATCATACACCTGTTTGCCCAGAAGAACCGTCTGATAGACGCGGAAATTGAACAGCGTCGCAAACTCGATATCGTGTTCCATCGGCAGACGATGCTGCCACAGCTCAAGGTTCTCGGCCAACCGATCCGGAATCTTCATCTCGGTGCGGGCGTCGATCCAATATTGATCATCGGTGCGGTTACCCAATCGGTAGTGCAGGCAGATAAAATCCAGTACCTCGTCATAAAGCTTGTTCATCTGCCGGTTATATCGGTTGCGCAGCGCGGGCTCGATATCGCGGGTCGGCAGATGCTCGGCAAACCAGCGGATCGCGTGATCGATCATGTGGATCGCGGTACTTTCAAGCGGTTCGATAAATCCACCAGACAAACCGATCGCCAAGCAGTTCTTAACCCAGGCATTGCGGACACGACCAACACGCATGGGGATCACGCGCGGTGTCAGCCCCTTGCCGCTGTCGCCCAACCACTCAAGATATTCGTCCGCCGCCTGATCATCGGTCCGATGCGCGGATGAATACACATATCCCGTACCTACACGATTGTAGAGCGGCACACGCCACGTCCAACCCGCACCAAGCGCGGTCGAGCGTGTAACGCTTTCGATCTTTTCGGGGTTAGGGTGCTCGATCTGCAAGGCCATGGCACGGTCGTTGGGCAAGTAGTCCGAGTAATCCATGAACGGCTCGCCCAACGCTTGATTGATGATCAACCCCCGGAAACCGGTGCAATCTATGACCATCTCAATGTCATGGCGTCCCTTGCGCTCTAACATCAGGTGGCTGACATTGCCCTGCTCGTCCAGTTCGACCGATTGCACCTCATCCTGAATATGCTCGACGCCGCGCTTGGCGCAGACCTTTGTCAGCATGCCCGCAAATTTCACGGCATCCAGATGATAGGCATAGCCAAACCGCTGTTCGAACTCAGGTGCACCCAACGGGCGCGCACCCTTGCACAACCGGGCCAGATCATCATGCGGTGAGATTGACTGCGTGAAATCCCGATCCCCGTTACCAAAACGCAGAAAATACTCGGCAGCCTCCAATCCCTCCAGCAATTGACCATGGGCAAACGGGTTTACGTAGTCGATCCGATTGCCCTTGGCGTCGTTGTTCCAATTGCAGAACTTAACTCCCAACTTGAACGATGCGTTGGTTTCGCGGAAGAAATCCCGCTCTGATATGCCCGCCTGACGGAGCGTGACTGGCATACGCGGCACCGTCGCTTCACCGACACCCACAGTCGAGATGTTGGGGCTTTCGATCAAGCAAATGCGTGGGCGATCCTTGGGTGCTGACGTGCGGGAGAACACCATGTCCAGGATGAGCGCAGTCATCCAACCTGCCGTACCACCACCCACGATGGTGATCTTACGCAAACGATTATTCATATTTTTTTGTCCCTGTTGGCTTGGGAATTATTAGCTGCTTCCCCCTTTTTTGAGTGTTGGGGATTTCGTAGCAGCTTTCCCTTATTTAGCTGTGGAAGGACTATAACAGCTTTCCAGCATCCAGCTAGAGCCTATGACGCCAAGGACCGCAGGCACATTCATCGTCAGATTTCTGGCTGCGCACCTGTTTTAGCGGAGTGTTAGATTTCCTCACCCTTTTTAAGTAGTTCTTCGATCAACTCACGCTGCAGATCATGGCTGTCGCCCCCTCCGAATTCCGCCGCGCCACCGGTGTACAATGTGCCATAGGTGTTGGCGATATTCACAGTCTGGGCCAGCCCCGAGATCAACTGATCCCTTTGCAACAGCGAAAGCGGGTGAATGAACGCAGCCCATAAGGTGCCATTTGCGATCGCATAACGCGCATCCAGCGTGCTGTCGAAATTTGCCTGCATCATCCGTTGCAAATCGGCTGGCGACAAATCCGCAGCACTGCCGATCGCGACCATCGCCCGCATGCGGTCAGCATTGGTATCGGTGACAACCAGCACCGTCACATCAGATATCGTCAACTCAAACCCCGGCCCGATCGGTTGCGCCTCGGGATCTAGCGCAAAGATGATTTTTCCCAGACGCTCGTAAGTCATTGGAGGTTCGGCCTCGGGCACCGGCGCGTCTGATTGCTGCGCAGCTACGCTACCTGCAAGAAAGAACAAAAACAGGGCTAGTCTGATCATGGGCAACTCCTACGGTTGTCCAACAAGCTTAGGCGGCCATCGGACAGGTGGCCAAACAAAGCTATGTGAACAGTTTTTGCAAAACGCTCTGATCTTTGGACGATCTGCAAAATCTCATGACCTATCTGCGATTACCCGTCCGAATAACCTTTTCTAACTTAGTTACATCGGCTTGGGGCGGACCCGAGCCTTGAACCAAAAAGGGAAAGGACCCCTACTATGAAATCGCTCGCACTTACTGCATTAGCCGCAACTCTGGCCCTGGCAGCTCCGGCTTTTGCCGCAGACGAAATCAACGTCTCCAAAGGCCTGTCGGCGGCTGGTGCACCCCTGGCAGCCCATGGCGTCGATCTGGTCGCGCTTGTCAACAATGGCAATCCGGTCGAAGGCTTCGCCAATCATTCGGCGACTTATGACGGCGCATCCTATTACTTCACCAGCGCGGAAAACCTTGAAGCGTTCGAGGCCAATCCGGCGGCTTACTTGCCCCAGCACGGTGGCTATTGTTCGTTCGGGGTGTCTGTTGGCAAAAAGTTCGACGGCGATCCGGATCAGTACCTGATCGCAGACGGCAAGCTGTATCTGTTCCTGAATGCTGATACCCGCGCTGCTTTCCTGAAAGACGTCACCGGCACCGCTAAAACCGCAGATGACCAGTGGACCAATATCAAGAGCATCGCAGTTGGTGAATTGTAACTGACGGACCCTTGTCCGCAGCCACTTCAGGCTGCGGGCAGGTTCTGTTCTATCGTTTCGAGCGCCCGTGCCAAAGCGGCCTCGATGCTCAGGTTTGACGTATCAAGCTGCACGGCGTCATCTGCAGGTTTCATCGGCGCAGTGTTGCGATCCGCGTCACGTGAGTCACGCTCTTTGACATCCGCAAGCACCTGTTCGCGTGACACGTCCGAACCTTTGGCCGAAAGCTCAAGATATCGCCGTTCCGCCCGGACTTCGGGACTGGCGGTGACAAACAGTTTGACCTCAGCGTTTGGGCAAATCACGGTTCCAATATCGCGCCCGTCCAGCACGGCGCCTCCGGCGCGACGGGCAAACGCCCGCTGAAAATCAACGAGTGCGCTTCGGACTTCAGGAATGACCGCAACTTTCGAGGCCGCTTGTGCGATCTCAGCCGTACGCAGATCGCCCTGCTGCAATTCTTCTGCTGTCAGGGACCCAGCCGCTGCAACCGGTTCGTCACCTTGCAGCATACGACGCCCCACTGCGCGATAGAGAAGACCGGTATCCAGATGCGCAAACCCGAAATGCGCAGCAACGCCCTTGGAAATCGTCCCCTTGCCCGCCGCCGCAGGGCCGTCGATAGCTACGGTGAATCTCATGTACGCTCGACCTTGGCACCGAGCGCGGCCATCAAAGGCGCAAAAATCGGGAACGACGTTGCGATCGGTCCGCCGTCATCCACCGAAACCGCCTTTTTAGCCCCCATCCCCATGACCATGAACGACATGGCAATGCGGTGGTCCAAAAAGCTTTCGCAGGTCCCACCACCGGGCACACCGCCGATGCCGAGACCGTCGACTGACCACCATTCGTCACCCTCGTCCACGGTCACACCGTTGGCGCGCAGGCCACGCGCCATCGCGTCGATCCGATCACTTTCCTTGACGCGCAGTTCTTTCACGCCGCCCATCATTGTTGTGCCCGTCGCATTTGCGGCCACAACAGACAGCACCGGGTATTCATCGATCATCGACGCCGCGCGCTCGGGCGGGACGTTGATCCCCTTCATGTTGGGCGAGTATTTTGCACGCAGATCGGCAACCGGCTCACCCCCTTCTTCGCGCTCGTTTTCGTAGTTCAGATCGGCACCCATTTCGCGCAGCGTGGTGAACAGGCCTGCGCGGGTCGGGTTCAGGCCGATACGGGGGACCAACACGTCCGAGCCCGGTGTGATCAGTGCGGCACAGACGGGGAAGGCCGCACTGGACGGGTCGCGCGGCACGGCGATGACTTGTGGCTTCAGCTCGGGCCGACCGGTCAGCGTGATAACGCGCCCTTCATCCGTGTCCTCGACCGTGATTTCGGCACCAAAGCCCGCAAGCATCCGTTCGGAATGATCGCGAGTCGCTTCTTTCTCAATCACGATGGTCTTGCCGGGGGCGTTAAGCCCTGCCAGCAGAACGGCGGATTTCACCTGCGCCGACGGCACAGGCACCTCATAGCGCACCGGGGTGGGGTCCGCAGCTCCGACAATGGTCATCGGCAGACGTCCACCGTCTCGGCCGACAGATTGCGTTCCGAACAGCGCCAGCGGATCGGTGACCCGCGCCATCGGACGTTTGTTCAGGCTCGCATCTCCGGTGAAGGTCGCTGTGATCGGAGAAGTCGCCATCGCCCCCATGATCAGGCGCACGCCAGTGCCCGAATTGCCACAATCGATTACCTGATCTGGTTCGGAAAAACCACCAACGCCTACGCCATGCACCGACCATTCGCCACCGCCATGATCCGTTACTTCGGCTCCAAAGGCACGCATGGCCTTAGCGGTGTCCAATACGTCCTCGCCTTCCAGCAGGCCCGATATCTTGGTTTCTCCCACAGCCATTGCCCCCAGGATCAGGGACCGGTGCGAGATCGACTTGTCCCCGGGCACCTCTGCGGTGCCTGTCAGCGGGCCGCAAGGCTGCGACGTCATCGGGGTGGGCGTGCCGTGTCCGGACATGGGGGCTCCTGTTTTCGCTATCAGTCCTCAGGCCGATTAGCGAATTGGGGCCAGTAGGTCCAGCAACAATCAGTCTTTGCGGCGGAAGGTCAGGTAATGGGGTGTACGGCCTTCGCGCAGCGCCTTCTGTTCGTAGCGCGTGGAAATCCAGTCATCCCACGGCTCACGCCAGTCGGCGGGGCGCTCGGCCAGCCATTCGAAGCCCGCCCGCGGCACCTCTTCCAGCGTTTGGCGCACATAGTCAGGGATGTCTGTTGCAACGCGAAAAATTGCGCCCGGCTTTAACGCGCGTGCCAAAGGCTCCAGATGTTCGGGTGTCACGAACCGGCGTCGGTGATGCCGGGTCTTAGGCCAGGGATCGGGATAGAGCAGAAAAGCGCGCGATATGCTGGCTTCTGGCAAAACGTCGAACAAGTCTCGCGCGTCCCCGGGATGTACCGCAAGGTTTTCAACACCGGCCTGACGGATTTTACCCAACAGCATCGCAACACCATTGATATAGGGTTCGGCTCCGATGATGCCGATATCTGGGTTTTGCTGAGCCTGATGCACCAGATGCTCGCCGCCGCCAAAGCCGACCTCAAGCCAGACAGGCTTGCCTCTGAATAGACCGTCGAGATCGAGCGGATCGCGTTCAGGATTACCGTCCCAATCCACCGCACCGGGGGACAAGGCAGCAAGATCTTCCGACAGATAAGTCTTTTGACTGGGCTTCAGGGTTTTGCCCTTAAAGCGGCCATAAAAATTTCTGCGCGGGCGTTGTGGGGTCTTTGTACTCATGGCGCAGCCCTTACTGCGGGGCTGAAATTGTTGCAAGTGGTCGCCGACTTGCAAAAAACGCGCCGAAACCAGCGCGTTTTTCTAATTGTTGATCAGACCGCCTGTTTCAGCGCGTCCACCAGATCGGTGCGCTCCCAGCTAAATCCGCCGTCCGCATCGGGTTCACGACCAAAGTGGCCATAAGCAGCGGTCCTCTGATAAATCGGCTTGTTGAGTTGCAGATGTTGGCGAATTCCGCGCGGAGTCAGGTCCATCACCTGCCCAACCGCCTTTTCGATCACTGCATCTGCAATCTGGCCGGTTCCGTGCGTGTCGGCGTAGATCGACAACGGTTTGGATACACCAATCGCATAGCTCAGCTGGATGGTGCAGCGCTCAGCCATGCCTGCGGCCACAACATTTTTAGCCAGATACCGCGCCGCATAAGCCGCCGAGCGGTCCACTTTGGTTGGGTCTTTGCCCGAGAATGCGCCACCACCGTGAGGTGCTGCACCGCCATAAGTGTCGACGATGATCTTGCGACCGGTCAGACCCGCATCACCATCCGGACCGCCGATGACGAACTTGCCGGTGGGATTCACGTGCCATTCGGTTTCGGCGGTCAGCCAGCCGTCAGGGAGGGTTTCACGGATATAGGGCTCGACAATGGCGCGAATATCACCCGAGGTCAGCGCCTCATCCATGTGCTGCGTCGACAGCACGATAGAGCTGACACCGACTGGCGTGCCGTCGCGATAGATAACAGACAACTGTGATTTTGCATCCGGGCCAAGGGCGGGTTCACTGCCATTTTTGCGAACTTCAGCGAGACGGCGAAGGATAGCATGCGAGTATTGGATCGGCGCAGGCATAAGCGCTGGCGTCTCGGTCGTGGCATAGCCGAACATGATGCCCTGATCGCCTGCACCTTCGTCTTTGTTATCGGCAGCATCCACGCCTTGCGCGATATGGGCCGACTGCTCGTGCAACAGGTTCGTCACTTCGACGGTTTCGTGGTGAAACTTGTCCTGCTCGTAGCCGATATCTTTGATACATGCCCGCGCGATATCGTCGATATGCGCCATATAATCATGCAGCTTGTCCTGATCCGACAGACCCACTTCACCGCCAATAACCACACGATCGGTAGTGGCAAATGTTTCACAGGCCACGCGGGCCTCGGGTTCTTCGCGCAGGAATGCGTCTAGTACTGCATCGGAAATACGATCGCAGACCTTATCCGGGTGCCCTTCGGAAACGGATTCCGAAGTAAAAATATAATTCTGTCGGGACATGAAAGTGCTCCATTAAGATTTCCCCACCACGTCAGGAAGCCGTTGTGGCAGGCGTGTGATCGAATACGCTTAGCGTTTGACAGGGTCAATCGGAAATTGGTCGTTTACGCGCCGGGCGTGCCGACATAGCAGCGCAAATAGCACCAACAAAGCTAAAAATACCGGACTGTCTCCAATTCGAGAATAAACGGTAGGGGCATGAGGACGCGGCAATTCGGCGTCGATAAACCCCGCCTGCCCAAGCGCCAGCGCCTCGGTGATCCGCCCCAATGGGCCAATCATTGCCGAAACTCCGGTATTGGCCGAGCGCAACATCGGTAGGCCTTGTTCGATTGCACGCATCTGCGCCTGGGCGAGGTGCTGATACGGGCCGGAACGCGTTCCGAACCAAGCGTCGTTTGTAATCTGCAAAAGAAAATCCGCACGATCCGGCGCGGATAAAATATCCTGCGTGAATACCGCCTCGTAGCAGATCAGCGGCAGCGCCTTGCCAAGCACGCCTACATCCATCAATGCGGCACCTGGCCCCGCGCTAAAGCCATTCCCTGTGGTTGCGGCCATCCCGTAGATACCGAACCGTGCCATCACTTCACCAAATGGCACATATTCCCCAAAGGGCACCAGGTGATGTTTATCGTATAGCCCGTCTTGCTGACCCTCCTCATTTAGATAGATCATCGAGTTATAGATCTGCTGCCCATCGGCACGCTGAATGCCCAGGACTACCGGGGCGCCCTGTGCCGCTTCGCCAATTGCTGAAAGATAGGGCTGCGCGCTGCCCAACCATGCCGGGACCGAGGTTTCTGGCCAGACGATTAGGTCCGGGCGGGGCTCGGCCGCTGTGAATTCAAGTTGGCGTGCGAAAAACACTGACGCATAGGCAGGATCCCATTTCTGGTCCTGGGGTGCATTGGGTTGAATCAGCCGCACGATATGACCAGAGGGCATGACAGGAGGTCGGTTCGCTGCATAGATCAAAGCCAATACCGCACAGCCTGCGGTCAACGCGATCGGTACAACGATGCCGCTTCGGGTACGATTGCTGAACAAGGCTGCGCCCAATGGCACTGTGGCAAGCAGTGTCAGCGCTCCCAATCCATAAGGGCCGACAAGTGACAGAGTCTGGGCAAATGGCGTATCCACCCAAATCTGCGCGATGCCTGCCCAAGGAAATCCGGTCAGAATGTAGCCACGCGCAAACTCGACCAGCGTCAGCGTTACAGACAGCAAAGCCCCCTGCAAGACGGGCGCTCCACCGATACGTTTCGAAACTCCGAAGGCCAACGCCCAGAACAAGGCCAACCCGCCCGACAAGAAGATCAGAGCAAAAGGGGCCATCCACGCATGGCGTTGGACATCAACCAGAAACGGCTCGATAATCCAGCTTAATGCGTGCGCAAAATAGCCCGTTGCGAAGACCCAACCCAGCAAAACCGCTCGGCGATTTGTCTCAGTGCTCAGATACAACGGAGCTATCAGCACCAGCGACAGCAAGCTTATTGGCCAATATCCCAATGGTGCCTGACCACTGGCCGCTGCGACACCCAACAGCGCCGCCAGCACCAACCGCAGCCAAAAGGGCCACCCCTCGGCAGGGTTCATGCAACAATATCCGGCAGCATGACACGCAACCGTTTTATGCGGCGCGGGTCTGCGTCAATGACCTCGAACTCGGGACCTTCGGGGTGGCATACAACCTCACCACGCGCCGGAACCCGCCCCGAGAGCATGAAGACCAAACCGCCCAATGTGTCGATCTCTTCTTCGTCTACATCTTCGTGGCTGGTCAGAGAGCGGCCAATCTCGGCCTCGAACTCTTCAAGTGGTACACGCGCCTGAACCACGTAGCAGCCGGGTTTCTCTTGTATCCATAGCTGATCTTCGTCGGCATCATGTTCGTCGGCGATTTCTCCGACAACCTGTTCAATCAGATCTTCGATAGTCAGCAAACCATCGACTCCACCGTATTCATCGATCACCAGAGCCATATGGCGACGTTCTGTCTGCATCTTAGTCAGCAAAACGCCAATTGGCATCGATGGTGGCACGAACAGCAATGTCCGCAGCATCGACCTCAGATCGAACTCGGAGGAGTTGCCGTTAAAGCCATGAGTCAGCGCAAAGTCCCTGAGATGCACAAACCCCAAGGGCGTATCCAAAGTGCCATCGTAAACCGGAATGCGTGACAAGCCGCTGTCGCGGAAAATCTGGACAAGTTCGTCTTTCGGGGTTGTCGAGGGGACCGATACGATTTCGGCTGTTGGGATCGCAACATCTTCGACCCGCATTCTGCGCAGGTTGATCATGCCCCTTGGCTGAGCGCTGACGACCTCTGCCCCGTTTAGCTGGCTGGTCTCTTCGCCCTGAGAAGAAAATACGTCGATGAGTCGAGAAAAAAGCCCGCCTCTCTCGTCGCTGTCATTGCTGCTGTTCTGAGAATGCGCGCCATGCGCCGCCCTAGAACTGCCGTCTGTTTCGCCCATTATCCTGTTCCAAATGATCGGGCAAAGGTGCCCATGTCATACATTATATGGGTCATCTATACCCAGTTTGCCAAGTATCTCGACCTCGACCCTTTCCATCAAAGTGGCGTCGAGGTCACGAATGTGATCATACCCCAGCAAATGTAGTGTACCGTGAACGATCAGATGCGTCACGTGATCGTCGGTGCTTTTGCCGGCTTCAGCTGCTTCGCGCGCGCAGGTGTCATACGAGATCGCAATGTCGCCCAGCACGATTTCGCCAGTAAAGTCAGGTTGCGGAGCCGGCGGAGTGTCTCCCGCCCGATCCGGGGCCAGTTCTTCGGCAGGCCAGCTGAGGACGTTGGTCGGCGTGGATTTTTCACGAAATTCAGCATTCAATTCAGCGATCCGTGCATCATCGCAGCCCAGCAAGCTGATTTCGCATTGATCCGCCTCAAGATCGCAATACTCCAGAACAGCAGCAATTGCGCGCGTGGCCAAAGGCTCCAGCCCGCGCCAGCGATCATCCTCAAGCGTGATTTCCAGATTCATACCTTTGGCTCCGAGCCCAGCTTCAATCGGCGCCTTGAAAGTTATCCGGTTTCGCGCCCCGCATCGGCCTCATACGCCTCGATAATGGCGGCGACAAGCGGATGGCGGACGACATCTTTCGAGGTGAAATAGTTGAAGCTGATATTCGGGATCGTTTTCAGCAACCGTTCGGCATCCTTGAGACCCGATTGCACACCGCGCGGCAGGTCAACCTGAGACCGGTCGCCGGTGATAACCATCCGACTACCTTCACCAAGCCGGGTCAGGAACATCTTCATCTGCATCGTTGTGGCATTCTGCGCCTCGTCCAGCACCACAAATGCATTTGCCAGCGTACGACCGCGCATGAAGGCAAGCGGAGCAATCTCGATCCGCTTTTCTTCGATCAGCTTGGCAAGTTGTTTTCCGGGCAGGAAATCATTCAGCGCGTCATAAAGCGGCTGCATGTAGGGATCGACCTTATCCTTCATGTCACCGGGCAGGTAACCGAGCTTTTCACCGGCCTCGACCGCCGGACGGCTGAGAATGATGCGGTCAACGTGCCCGCCAATGAACATGGACACCCCGGCCGCAACGGCCAGATAGGTTTTGCCGGTGCCCGCGGGACCAATGCCAAAGGCCAGTTCGTTGTTGAACAGCGACTGCACATATGCCTTCTGGGCTTCGGTGCGCGGCTCGACCAGTTTTTTGCGTGTCTTGATCTCGACCGTGCCACCCTTGAACATCTCAAGCTGGTCACCATCGCGCGTGCCAGTTCCGACCTCGGAATTGCCCATGCGCAACTCGCGGTCGACATCTGCGGCTTCCACATCACGCCCACCTTCGAGCCGTGTATAGAGGGCCTGTAGAACCTCAATCGCCTGCTTTTGCGAATCCTCGTCGCCTAGCACGACAAGCTGATTGCCGCGTCGCACAATCTGCACCGAGAGCTTCTGTTCGATATCGGTCAGGTTGCGGTCATATTCACCGCATAAATCGATCAATAATCTGTTGTCGGGGAATTCAACAAGCGCCTCACGCTGGGGCATGTCATCTTGCGGTGGGGTCAGGGCACCGATGGCCAATCCGTTCTCCTGTCTTGGCGTTTCATCTTGAGCGTAGACAAACTGTAGAGGTAGACGCAAGCGGCAGTTTCAAAATTTGCACACCGCATGACAAATGCGCCGATGAACGCTGAAACAGCCATCTATGAACGCCAATCGCACGGGTATCAGAATGTATAATTCAACCCGATCCGTAGTCCGCGATAGCTTGGCGTCGATTTGGTCGAGAATGACGGACCCAGTTCGACCGTTTTTGATTCGAACTGCAGATACTCGATCTCGCCGGTGATCGACCAATTTTCGTTCAGTTTGTGTTCAGCGCCCAAGCTGGCCGAGAAACCTTGTCGGCGGTCCTCGCTCTCAAATCGGCTTGTCCCGCTTGCATCAGTTAGTGAACCTGACGTGGTGATATCGCCGCGGACATAACCCACAGTCACGAAATAGAGGACACTGCCGCTGCGGTTCGTCAGCCCGTTCCGCAAGCGGATGGACAAAACATCCGATATCGCGGATCTGCCGCTGACCTCTGCCCCGCCGGATCGGGACGAGGTGATGTCATCGAGCGTGCCAAAGTCATAGCCGACTTCCAGCCCATACACATAGTCGCGCCCACCTCTGGCTGGCAGAATACCGCGCCAGCCACCGCGAAAACCTGCGAAATTTCCGCTTGGCTTAAGGTCGCCCGCAGCAAACGTGTCTCCGTCGTTCACGCGCAGGCCAAACTCGTCCGAACCGCCCGAGGCATGTCCGGCGCTGACCCCCAGATAGAACGCATTGACGTCGCGCGCGAAACGCTGAGACGAGATTACGTCGGGCTCAGTGAGTTCCCCGACGACATCGCCGGCCAAAGTCGGGGCAGCGCAAGATAGCAACACGACAGTCGCCGACAAAACACGGGAAAGGTTTACACTCGGAAAACGTATCCAGCTCACTACTCGTACCCTCCGCAAAGGCGGGCCTTCAGGCGGGGTCGATGAGTTTGTCGACACCCAAAATTTGGCCCAGAAAAATCTAGCCTTCCTCGGAACATAGTTCCAAGCCATAAATCAAGGGTTAAATTTCAAGGCGAAAACCCTTTGCGGGCCAGCCACAAGGGATCAGACCAACTCACCACCCAGCGAGTTCGCGCCAGACGATTTTATCCTTACCTTACGTAAGTCGCCGCTCGCGATATCAGCGTCCGCGACGTGAACCGCATGCAGATACTCGGATTTTCCAACCATCTGGCCCGGTTGCCGCCCAGGCTTTTCAAACAGGACATTAACAGTCCTTTCGACCATCGAGTCCTGAATCTTGCGCTGGTGGCGCGTGATCAACCCTTGCAAGCGCTGCAGGCGTTCATCCGCCACTTCGGCCTCGACCTGTGGCCGTTCTGCTGCAGGTGTGCCGGGTCGCGTCGAGTATTTGAAGGAATAGGCGTAGCCGTATTTGACCTCTTCGACCAAATCCAGAGTAGCCTGAAAATCCTCTTCCGTTTCTTCCGGGAAGCCCACGATGAAATCGCCGGACATCAGAATATCGGGGCGCGCTTCTCGGATACGCTCGATCAATCGCAGATAGCTTTCAGCCGTATGGCTGCGGTTCATCCGCTTCAGAATTTTGTCCGACCCCGACTGCACCGGCAAATGCAGATATGGCATCAACTTCTCACAGGTGCCATGCGCTTCGATCAGCGCATCATCCATGTCGTTCGGGTGCGAGGTGGTAAAGCGTATGCGCTCTAGCCCGTCGACCTTGTTCAATTCCCAGATCAGACCGGCAAGGGTCATGTCTCCGTCCGGTCCAGCCCCGTGATAGGCATTTACGTTCTGCCCCAGCAGCGTGATCTCACGCACACCGCGTTCAACCAGATCGCGGGCCTCACGCAGGATGCGATCTGCCGGGCGGCTGACCTCGGCCCCGCGTGTATAGGGCACAACGCAGAAGGCACAGAACTTGTCACACCCCTCCTGCACGGTCAGGAATGCCGTCGGTCCGCGCTTGGCCTTGGGGCGGTTCTCGAGCTTTTCGAATTTGTCTTCTTCGGGGAACTCGGTATCCAGCGCCTTTTCACCCGCGCGCGTCTTCGCCTCCATCTCGGGCAGGCGATGATAGCTTTGCGGCCCCACCACCAGATCGACAAGCGGCTGGCGGCGGATGATTTCCTCGCCTTCGGCCTGAGCGACGCAACCTGCGACACCGATTTTAAGTTCCGGCTTTTCCGCCTTGAGGCCCTTGAAACGGCCCAGTTCGGAATAGACTTTCTCAGCTGCCTTTTCTCGTATGTGGCAGGTATTGAGCAGGATCATATCCGCATCATCGGGCGATTTGGTCTCGACATAGCCCTGTCCGCCCAGCGCTTCGGCCATGCGTTCGCTGTCATAGACGTTCATCTGACAGCCATAGGTCTTGATAAACAGCTTTTTCGGTTCAGACATGGGTTGGCCTTTGCAGTCGCTGGGTCGGCGTCGTCTATACGTATCGAACGCCGCTTGCAATGCTGGCGCAATTACCCGAATTTGGCGGGAATTTCCAGCAAGGCGGCAACGAAACCAACGATGCAGTACGAATCCCTTGATCACCTTCTGAAATCCGATCGGTCGATCCTGAGCAAGGGACCCGTGGCACTGATATTTGCCGAAGATGATGTCGAGCTAGAAGGGACGCTGCACCATCATTTGAAGCTGGGGTTCAAATCCGTGATCACATTCCTGCCCCAGGAATTCACGCTGGATGAAGCGCTGGGGGAAAGGGTTCATCGAGTGACGATGACCTGCGCGCCCAGAACCGTCGTATTTGAGGCCGTCAATCGGATCATTCAGGCGGCTCAAGGCACGTGGGTATACTACTGCTACAACTCTGAATATCTGTTCTACCCTTTCTGCGAGACCCGCTCGGTCGGAGAGTTGCTGGCCTTCCATTCTGAAGAACGGCGCCAGGCCATGCTGACCCATGTGATCGATCTTTATGCGAATGATCTGACGGCCTATCCAAACGGAGTGGCCCCCGACCACGCAATGCTGGACAAGACCGGATACTACGCCCACACGCGGCATGACGCATCTGGCAAGCCGCTAGAGCGGCAACTGGATATGTCCGGTGGTCTGCGTTGGCGGTTCGAAGATCATATCCCGTATGAACGACGCCGTATCGATCGGATTTCGCTGTTCAAAGCAAAAGCCGATCTGAAACTTCTGCCTGATCACACTTTCAATGAGCCGGAATACAACACCTATGCCTGCCCGTGGCACAACAACCTGACCGCCGCGATCTGTTCGTTCCGGGCGGCCAAAGCATTGAAGACGAACGCCGGATCGACGTTTGATATCTCCAACTTCTGCTGGAACCACTCAACTCCGTTCGAGTGGGATTCGCGCCAATTGCTGGATCTGGGCCTGATCGAATCGGGCCAGTGGTTCTAGGTTCTAACGCTGTAGCAGAACTGGGAACCAGTCCTCGCGCAGCCTTTGCCCAGGCACCATTTCATGTCCCGGAAATGGCGGCGAAGTCCGGCCTGGACGCTCGACATAACGTGCATCATCACCAACCAATCGCAGCGAAAATGCCCTGCGTCGGCTATCGGAAGTATTGCCTCGGGCCCCGTGTAGCGTGCGATAGTTGAAGGCCACTGCATCACCGGGCTCCATTTCAAATTCTACAATCTTCATCCTTTCGGCATCTGGGTCCGGAATCGGCATGTACTGGCCCTCGTCAGGGAAGAAACCTTCTTCCGAGACCCAGCGGGTAGGTAGCACTTCTTTTTCCCAGCGGTGCGAACCGGCAACGCAGCGCAAGGTCGCTTGTTTCACCGGATCCAACGGTGACCAGAAGCTGATATTCTGTTGACCATCCACAAAATAGTATGGCCCATCCTGATGCCACGGCGTTGCCATCGAGGTTCCGGGTTCCTTCACCAGAACATGGTCATGGAACATCTGCACAGATTGCGACTGCATGAGGTCGGCCGCTACTTCAGCAGCAGGAGATTTTTCGATCACTTCACGAAACTGCGGGATACGGGACCAGTTGCAATAGTCGTCAAAAAAACGGCCGGTTTCGCCATCTTTCCTGTTCTCCGAAGCATAAGGACCCGGCTCGGCCATATTCGCGGCAACCCCGGCCCGTAGGGTTTCAATATGATCGGCGAACAGGCCTTTAATCAACACAACGCCGTCCGTCTGGAAGTTGTCGATCATGGCCTGAGAAACAAGAGGGTGAGTCATTGCGGTCTCCTTAGATTTGTCGCCCGATCTGCGCATGAATAAGACATCTGTTCAAATCATATCTTTCAATTTAGGTATTAACTCTATGTTATACCTCACTCTGCGCCAATACGAATATGTTTGCGCCATCGGTCGGCATGGCAGCCTGTCTGCTGCGGCACAACGCCTAAATGTCTCGCAACCTGCCTTGTCCAATGCGCTGACCCGGGTCGAATCACGTTTGGGATATCCACTGTTTGCGCGAAGACGGGGTGCCGCGATGGCGCTGACCCCGCAGGGCCGCAAATTCATCGTAGAGGCTGAGGCCTTGTTGAAGCGAGCTGCGCTTTTGGAACAGTCAAAGCAGCCGATAACCGGCGAACGCCGATTGCGCCTGGGATGCTTTGTCGATCTGGCACCCTTTCTTCTGGCCCAATCTCTGCACCGCCTGCAAGAAGCTTTGCCCGACGTCGCCCTGACACACGGGGTTGAGACGTTCGAAGGCCTGACTTCCGGCTTGATCGATGGCAGATACGATTTTGCACTCACCTATGACCTCGGCATGGATGCCGGTTTTTCCTGCAAGAAGTTGTTCGACAGCACCCCACACGCACTGCTTTCACCTGATCATACACTGGCGGCGGCCAATCAGCTCACCCTGACCGAGCTAGCGTCATATCCACTGATTCTGTCTAAAGAGGGTTTGTCTGCACAGCATGTACTCGCGCTTTTCAGACGCAAAGGTTTGAACCCCACAATCTCGCACCGAGCGGAATCATTGGAGCTTTCGCGCAGTCTGGCCGCTCATGGGGAAGGCATCGGGATAAGCTATACCAGCCCTAAAAACGGCTTCAGTTATGATCAGGTCCGCGTGATAAGCCTGCCGATCACCGATCCAGATGCAACCGAATCTGTTGTATTGGCACGGCATGGCACGGGGCCGACTGATCCGCTGATCACGCAGGCTGAGCATGCGTTGGTTACGTTGTTATTTAAGGATTAGAGGTTACTTCTTCCGCAGGCGGATCACCACATCGACCGATGCGATTTCGACGCCTTCAGGAGCTTCCGGCAATTGTTGGATTACCAATTGATCGGATGGTGCATCGCTCAGACGGCTTTCGTCTTCCCAATAGAAATGCGGATGGTCATGCGTGTTGGTGTCGAAATAGCTTTTGGACCCGTCAACAGTGATCTCTTGAAGCACCCCGGCATCGCAAAACGCCCGCAATGTGTTGTATACGGTCGCCAGCGAAACCGCGTCACCTTTGGCTTTTGCGGATTCAAACAGGCTTTCCGCTGTCACATGACGATGCAGACCGTCGCCCACAAGCAATTCGGCCAAAGCAACCCTTTGGCGCGTGGGGCGCAAACCTGCGTCAACCAACCAATTTGCAGCGATCTCACGGCTCTGAGGTGTCATGAATCCGATACCTGTGTTTTGCTGCCCTTAATATAAGTGCGCCCTGCCTGCAATTTCAAATGAAATTCATTCGCAAAGAATATTGTAGTCACAACAAGATATGGAGTGCTGGTCTTGCAGGACCTTGCATACGGGTGATAGACGAGGCCAGATGTAATAAACGGACCCAGGCAGGAGAGGCGGCAGAATGGCCCAATTCCCGAGCAGTTTTGACAAGGACGATCTGCTGAAATGCGCCCGCGGCGAACTATTTGGCCCTGGCAACGCGCAGTTGCCGGCTCCGCCGATGTTGATGATGGACCGCATTACCGAGATTTCCGGCGACGGTGGAGCGCATGGCAAGGGTCATGTGCTGGCCGAATTCGATATCACACCTGAGCTTTGGTTCTTTGACTGCCATTTCCCTGGCAATCCGATCATGCCCGGCTGTCTGGGCCTGGACGGTTTGTGGCAACTGACCGGCTTCAACCTCGGCTGGCGCGGCTGGCAAGGACGTGGCATGGCCGTTGGCGTCGGAGAGGTCAAGTTGACCGGCATGGTGCGCCCGGACCGGAAGATGCTGACCTATAAGATTGATTTCAAAAAGGCGATCCAGACGCGCCGCCTGACCATGGGTGTGGCAGATGGCATCGTCGAAGCCGATGGCGAATTGATATACGACGTCAAGGATATGAAGGTCGTTCTGTCAGACGCCTGAGCCTGACCGGCCGCAATAAGGAGTACGCACATGCGTCGAGTAGTCGTCACCGGTCTGGGGGTTGTGTCCTCGATCGGGAACAATGCCGAAGAGGTGCTCGCCTCGCTCAAAGCAGGCAAATCCGGCATCGTAGCAAGCGAACAGATGGTCGAGCACGGCTTTCGCAGCCAGATCGCCGGTTCGCTGAAAATCGATGTGGCCGATCACGTGGACAAGCGGACCCTGCGGTTCATGGGTCCGGGTGCTGCCTATGCCCATATCGCGATGAATCAGGCCATCGCGGACGCCGGGCTGACCGAAGATCAGGTGGTCAATCCGCGCACAGGTCTGGTGGCAGGTTCGGGTGGACCATCGACCAGCGCGATGTTGACTGCGCACCAAACCGTGCTGAAAACCGGCGCAACCAAACGGATCGGCCCGTTTGCAGTGCCAAAGTGCATGTGTTCGACGATTTCTGCGAACTTGGCGACCGCGTTCAAAATCAAAGGTATCAACTACTCGATCACTTCGGCCTGCTCGACCTCGCTGCACTGCATCGGCAATGCGGCTGAACAGATCATGCTGGGAAAGCAGGATGTGATGTTCGCAGGTGGAGGAGAAGAGCTGGACTGGACCCTGTCCTGCCTGTTCGACGCGATGGGTGCGATGTCGTCCAAGTACAACGACACACCTGATAAAGCCTCGCGCGCATTCGATCAGAACCGCGACGGATTTGTGATTTCCGGCGGTGGCGGCATCGTGGTTCTGGAAGACCTCGAGCATGCGCTGGCGCGCGGTGCGAAAATCTATGCCGAAGTAACCGGCTATGCCGCGACATCTGATGGGCACGACATGGTGGCACCATCCGGCGAAGGCGGCGAGCGCGCGATGCGTCTGGCGCTGTCGACCGTGCCCGAAGGCCGCAAGGTCGGCTATATCAATGCCCACGGCACCTCGACCCCAGTGGGCGACGTCGGAGAAGTCGAAGCCGTACGCCGTATCTTTGGTGAAGGCAGTGTGCCTCCGATTTCATCGACAAAATCGATGACCGGTCACGCGCAAGGCGCAGCGGGGGCGCTTGAGGCGATCTTCTGCCTGCTCATGCTGGAACATGATTTCATTACTCCGTCGATCAATGTCGACACACTTGCCGACGGCATCCTGCCCGGTGAAATTGCAACTCAAGTGGTTGAAAACGCAGGCTTGGACAGCGTGATGACCAATAGCTTCGGCTTTGGCGGCACCAACGGATCCATGGTTCTGTCGAAGTATAACGGGTGAACAAGATGTCGGATATTCTCAAGGGTAAACGCGGCCTGATCATGGGCGTGGCTAATGACCGCTCTATCGCGTGGGGCATCGCCAAAGCCATGCACGAAGCGGGCGCTGAGCTGGCTTTCACCTATCAGGGCGAGGCATTTGGCAAACGGCTCGAACCGCTGGCCCAAAGCTTGGGCAGCGACTTCATGGTCGACGCGGATGTGACCGATGATGATTCACTGGATCGCGCGTTTGGCGAGTTGTCCGCCCGCTGGCCAACAATAGATTTTGTTGTCCACGCTATCGCTTATTCGGACAAGTCCGAACTGACCGGTCGATTCTTGAACACCACGCGGGCAAACTTCAAACACTCGCTGGATGTGTCGGCCTATTCGTTCATCGAAGTTGCCCGTCGCGCCTATCCGCTGATGAAGGACAATGGCGGCACATTGTTGACACTGACCTATCAGGGATCGAACAAGGTTGTACCAAACTACAATGTCATGGGCGTCGCCAAGGCTGCGCTGGAATCGGCGACGCGCTATCTGGCGAACGATCTGGGCCCTGAGGGTATTCGCGTGAACGCCATCTCGCCCGGCCCGATGAAAACATTGGCGGGTGCAGCTATTGGTGGTGCACGCAAGACCTACAAGTTCTGCGACCAGAACGCACCGATGCGTTCGAATGCCACGCTGGAGGCCGTCGGAGGCACCGCCGTTTATCTTGCGTCCGACGCCGGCAGCTATACTTCGGGTGAGATCATCCGCGTCGATGGCGGGTATCATATTCTGGGCATGCCCCAGCCAGAGGCCATGTGACTATATCTTTCCCTGCGGGTGCCAAGATTTGAACATCTTTGCCCCGCAGGGATTACGATATGAGCAAACTTGAACAAATCCTTGCGAGCAACACGCGCTCGCCAGCTTTGAAACGCAAATCAGGAAGCGGACGTGCGCGTCTTTTGCTGCTGATTCTCACATCGCTGCTGATTGCCTTTGTGTTTCTGACCCAACCGCCCGTGCGCGATGCGATTGAGCCGTTGTTGTCACATATCCCGGGCCTTTGATCCAATCAGCATCAGTTGATCGAAACGATTTCGATATCGAAGACCAGATCTTGCCCCGCTAGTGGATGATTTGCATCCAAGGTCACTGTCGCCTCATCTACCTCGACGACAGTCACTGGCAATGCCTGACCGTCAGGAGTTTGCATCTGTAACTGCGTGCCGGGTTCAAGCGGAATGTCATCCGGGATGCCTTCACGCGGGATCTGCCGCCGCATGCCCGGATTGATCGGGCCATAGGCGTCAACGCAATCGATCTCGACACGCTTCTTCTCGCCAATCTCCATGCCCGGCAGGGCAGCGTCCAGACCGGGTATGATCTGCCCGGAACCAACCGCAAACTCCAACGGATCGCGCCCCTCGGAACTGTCGAAGACTTTGCCGTCCAGCAGAGTTCCGGTGTAGTGGATGCGAACCGTGTCGCCTTGTTTGATTGCGGTCATGATGGCCTCCGGCCTGAAAAGAAATGAACGGCGCAGCCTAGAGGCTGACATAGCATTGTAAACCCTGCCCTCTTTAACCCCGGAACCGGTTGTGATTACCTGCGCCCGATCAGGGGAGGATCGGATGGCTATCACCACGTGTGTATTCGACGCTTATGGTACTCTGTTTGACGTGGCCGCCGCCGCCAGGCAGGCCGCAACAGAGCCCGGATTTGAAGCGTTGGCTAGCAAATGGCCCGAGTTGGCCAATCACTGGCGTCTGAAGCAACTGCAATATACATGGTTGCGTGCTGTCGCTGATGCGCATTGTGACTTTTGGGATGTCACGCAAGATGGGCTGGATTGGGCCTTGGAAGCGGTAGGCCTTCAGGGGGATAACACCCTTCGGCAGCGTCTGCTCGATTTGTATTGGGAGTTGCAGGCCTATCCCGAGGTCCCCGATATGCTGAAGGCGCTGAAGGCCGGTGGGTTGCAGACCGCCATCCTGTCCAACGGTTCACCCCCGATGCTGAACGGGGCGGTGCAGTCTGCCGCGATCGGTGATGTGCTGGATGATGTTCTGTCGGTCGAAAGCGTGGGGGTCTTCAAACCCCATGCCAGCGTATACGATCTCGTGCAGAACCGCTTCGGCTGCGCGCGCGATGAAGTGCTGTTCGTCAGCTCAAACGGGTGGGACGCTGCCGGGGCCAGTGGCTATGGATTTGTCACAGCTTGGGTCAACCGCGCTGGCGAACCAATGGACCGTCTGCCGTGGAAACCTGCACATGTGCTGCCAGACCTGACGACGATCCCTCAATTGGCAGGGCTTTGATGGCATATTTCACCACCTCGGACGGCAAACGCCTGTACTATGAAGATACCGGCACGGGCCATCCTCTGCTTTGCTTGGCTGGCTTGACGCGCAACTGCCGCGACTTTTCATTTCTTGCGCCACATATGAGTGATCTTCGTATGATTGCGATGGATTATCGCGGGCGCGGCAAGTCCGATTTTGATGCGAACTACATGAATTACAACATCCTGCGCGAGGGGCTGGATGCGATTGAACTGCTGGATCATCTGGGCTTGGAAAAGGTGACCCTGTTGGGCACGTCACGCGGAGGGCTGGTCGCGATGGCCTTGGCCGCCAGCCATCCTGACCGTCTGGCAGGTGTTATATTAAATGACGTTGGTCCGGTAATCGAACCCGCCGGCATTGCCAAGATCATGGACTATGTCGGCAATTCCCCAAGTTCACAAACCTATGATGAGGCTGCGCAGGTCCTGCACGCGATGATGGCACCACAGTTCCCCGGCGTCGCTCAAGATGTCTGGAGACAGCAGGTAGAACATCAGTACATCCAGACGGATACCGGGTTAGAACTGCGTTATGACCCGGCGCTAAGACAAGCGTTGATCGAGCAGGCTGCCATCACCCCGGCACCGGACCTGTGGCCTTTGTTCGACGCCCTGCGTACGATCCCCACCGGTGTGATCCGCGGCGCAAACTCTGACCTTTTAAGCGCGGCCACAGTGCAAATGACGCACGCACACCACCCCGAATTGATCTCGACCGAAGTGCCGGACCGAGGACATGTCCCGTTCCTGAACGAGCCCCAATCCCTAGACCTGATCCGCAAGATACTGGACGCCAAATGAGCAACATAGACATGATCGAAGCCGCCGCCGAGCGGCTGAAAGGTCACGTGCGCGAGACGCCGCTTCTGTCATCGCCTTTCCTGGATGAAATCGCGGGTCGCCGCGTGCTGATCAAACCCGAATGCCTGCAACACACCGGCAGCTTCAAATTTCGCGGCGCGTGGTCAGCTATTTCGGCATTGGATGAGGCGGCGCGCAACCGGGGCGTCATCGCCTATTCCTCGGGCAATCACGCACAGGGTGTTGCCTATGCAGCGGCTCAACATGGAATCTCGTCCGTCATCGTCATGCCCTCGGATGCGCCGAAGCTGAAGATTGAAAACACCCGCGCGCTGGGCGGTGAGGTCGTCCTTTATGACCGCGCCAGCGAAAGCCGCGAAGACATCGGCGAGGCATTGGCTGCCGAGCGCGGTTTGACCTTGATCCGGCCTTATGACGAACCGCAAGTGATCGCTGGCCAGGGAACAACGGGACTGGAGCTGGCACGTCAGGCACGGGCGCTGGGCGTGACCGAAGGTGACGTTCTGATCTGCTGTGGCGGCGGCGGGCTGACATCTGGTATCGCGCTGGCGTTAGAGCGTCACGCGCCCGGTCTGCGCCCTCGTCCATGCGAGCCTGAAGGGTTCGAAGACGTGAAACGCTCGCTGGCAAGCGGGACGATCCAAAGCAACGACGCTACTTCGGGAAACATCTGCGACGCAATCCTGACACCACAGCCGGGGCAGATAACCTTTCCCATCCTGCAGCGGCTTTGCGGCCCTGGTCTGTCGGTATCTGAACAGGAATCCCTACGCGCCATGGCCTTTGCGTTTCTGCGTCTGAAGATCGTGCTGGAACCCGGAGGAGCGGTTTCGCTGGCCTCTGCCCTGTTTCGCAAGGATCAGATTGATGGGAATGCGGTGATCGTAGTCGCCTCGGGCGGCAACGTGGATCCGCAGATCTTTGAACGGGCGTTGGAATTCCTTACCTGACAATCGCTTACAGCCGGTGCAAAATCCGGTTGTAGTCGTTTTAACCGACACCCTGAGCAGACGGGGACGCTAAACATGCATATCGCTGACCTCAAAGATGTTCGGATACATTACCGAATTGATGGCGACGACGCTGGCGCCCCCATCGTGTTTGCTAATTCACTGGGCACAGATATGCGGCTGTGGGACCCGATATTGCCGCTACTGCCCAAAGGCCTGCGCATCATTAGGTACGACAAACGCGGGCACGGATTGTCATCAGCACCTTCAGCGCCCTATTCCATGGGAAATCTGGTGCGCGACGCCGAGCAATTGCTGGATTATCTAGAGGTCAAGGATTGCGTATTCGTGGGTCTGTCCGTCGGTGGCATGATTGCGCAGGGTCTGGCGGTCAAGCGTATGGATCAGATCCGCGCGCTGGTGCTGTCGAATACGGCCGCCAAGATCGGCACTCCCATGATGTGGCAGCAGCGTATGAATGCTGTCCGTAAAGGCGGGATCGAGGCACTGGCGGATGCCACCATGGATCGGTGGTTCTCGAAATCATTCCGGACCAGCGCCGAGATGACGCTTTGGCGCAACATGATGGTCCGACAACCGGTCGATGGCTATCTGGGCTGTTGCGCTGCAATCTCTGGCACCGATTTCTATACGCCAACCAGCGGATTGCGCCTGCCGACCTTGGGGATTGCGGGCAGCGAAGACGGCTCAACCCCGCCCGATCTGGTGCGCGAAACGGTCGATCTGATCCCTGGCTCGCGCTTTGCGCTGATCCGAAAGGCAGGCCACCTGCCCTGCGTCGAGCGCCCTCAGGACTTTGCCCAATTGATTGGTGATTTTCTGACCGAGATCGGACATATTTGAAGGAGGGATTGTTGGCAGATTTCTTGCTTGTACATGGCTCTTGGCACGGTGCCTGGTGCTGGCGCGATATGATCCCAGAATTGACCACATTCGGACATACCGCCCGCGCCATCGATATGCCAAGCCACGGCTCGGACCCGACGCCTATCCGCGATGTAACCCTTGGAACGTGCAGAGATGCCGTGCTGAAGGCTTCGACACCAAAGACTATCATCTTAGGGCACTCGTGGGGTGGATATCCCGTAAGTGCGGCTGCCGAGACCGACCCGAACGCCATGCGAGGTGTGATTTATCTAAGTGCCTATGTTCCGAAATCCGGGCTATCTATGGTCGAAATGCGCAAACGAGCCCCACGCCAACTGATCGGAAATGCCGTCGAAGTATCCGGCGACGGGTTGTCGTATTCGGTGGTACCGGATCAGGTGCACGACCTGCTTTATCACGACTGCGCGCGCGAGGTGGTTGCCTATGCATTCGCGCGCCTGTGCCCCCAGGCGATTGCACCGCAGACTACCCCCCTAGACGTCGGCGATAACTTCGCGCGCGTTCCAAAAGGGTACATCAGAACTACCGATGACCGAATCGTTCCGACCGAATATCAGGCCGAGATGGCGGGCTGCGCGGACCCTGATATGCACCTTACGATAGACAGCTCTCATTCGCCGTTTTTTTCGCATCCTGAGCATCTTGCCGGGTTGATGCACCAGATCTCGCAACGAATGTAGCCAGCCACCGTCGATGTCCCGACCCCGATACGCCGTGCGCCGATCTGTTTGGTTGTCGCACACTGAACCGATGACCCACACAATGCTTATCAATAGGTGGATTCTTTTGCGTCTACCCCACTTTGGCAGAACAACGACACATCCGTGACGGTTTCCACCTTGCAGGTCCCGCCGGGACGGGTCACCGTGATCCCGTTAGGGAGCGGGAAAACACATGCAAACCATCAAAGCAGCCGTATGCCGGGCCTTCGGCGAACCTCTGGTCATCGAAGACATCCTGATTGCACCACCCGGCATGGGCGAGGTCGAGGTCACGCTGGATGCAGTGGCGATTTGCCATTCGGACATTTCCTTTGCAAGCGGCGCATGGGGCGGCCACTTGCCCGCGGTTTACGGGCACGAAGCGGCTGGCATCGTTTCTGCTGTTGGTGAAGGCGCAGGGGATTTCAAACTTGGTGATCCCGTTGTGGTAACCTTGATCCGCGCCTGCGGGTCCTGCCCGTCCTGTGCCGGTGGCATGCCCACCATTTGTGAAACACCTTATGACACGGTGAAAGGTCCGCTGCAGACTGCCGACGGTGATGCGCTGGAACAGGCCATGGCATGCGGGGCCTTTGCCGAAAAGGTAGTTGTCAGCCACCGACAGATCGTCCGCATACCTGAGACCCTGCCCAAGGACCTTGCCAGCCTGCTGTCTTGCGGGGTGATCACCGGTGTTGGCGCAGCGGTCAACGCCGCCCAGCTTCGCCCCGGGCAGGACGTGGTTGTCATCGGCGCCGGGGGCGTCGGCTTGAACGCAATCCAAGGCGCACGTATTGCCGGAGCTCGCCGTATCGTTGCGGTCGATATGACACAGGATAAGCTGGATATCGCAATGGAGTTCGGCGCGACCCATGGTGTTTTGGCCAGCCAGAAAGAGCCGTGGAAAGCCGCCTACAAGGCGCTGGGCGGACGTGGCGCAGACGCCGTCTTGATTACTGTTGGTGCAATCCCGGCCTATGATCAGGCCCCGCGTTACCTTGGTCGGGGCGGCAAGGCGATCATGATCGGGATGCCCCATTCTGGTGACATGTCCAGCTACGAACCCGTCGTGCTGGCCGCGCTTGGCCAGGGCATGGTGGGCTCAAAAATGGGCGATGTAGTGATCCAGCGCGACATCCCGTGGATGATCGATCTGTATGAACAGGGGCGGCTGAAACTGGACGAGTTGATCTCGGGTCGCTGGACCCTGTCGCAGATCAATGAGGCCATCGAAGACACCAAGTCCGGTGCGGCTAAACGCAATGTAATCTCGTTTGATCGCGACTGAACCCCGCAAAAGGAACACCCGATGAAACTGCAAGATCTCGATGTTATTGTCACCGCGCCTCCGGCACCGGGTTGGGGTGGGCGCTATTGGATTTTGGTCAAGGTCACCACGGATACGGGCGTGATCGGTTGGGGGGAATGCTACGCGTCCTCGGTTGGTCCCGAAGCCATGACCCATGTCATTCGCGATGTATTCGAACGGCACATGCAGGGCGAAAACCCCGAGAATATCGAGTTGATGTTCCGCCGCGCCTATTCCAGCGGCTTCACTCAGCGACCAGACCTGACCGTCATGGGTGCGTTCTCGGGGCTCGAAATCGCCTGCTGGGACATTTTGGGCAAGGATCGTGATCGTCCGGTCTATGCGCTGCTGGGTGGGCGGATGAACGACCGTATCCGGGCGTATACCTATCTCTACCCACTTCCTCAGCATAACCTGACGGACTTCTGGACTTCACCTGAGCAGGCCGGAGAAAGTGCTGCTGAAATGGTCCGGCGCGGCTATACCGCCGTCAAGTTTGATCCTGCCGGGCCTTATACGATCCGCGGTGGGCACATGCCCGCTATGTCCGATATCTCAATGTCGATAGCGTTTTGCAAAGCGATCCGTGAGGCAGTTGGAGACAAGGCCGATCTGCTGTTCGGTACTCATGGTCAGTTCAACACAGCCGGAGCTATACGTCTGGGCCAAGCGCTGGAACCCTTTTCACCACTGTGGTTCGAAGAACCCACACCCCCCGACATGATCGAGGATATGGCCCGTGTGGCGCGCACTGTCCGTATCCCTATCGCAACCGGTGAACGGATGACAACCAAGGCGGAATTTGGCGCGGTCCTGCGCGCCAAGGCCGCCGAAATCCTTCAGCCTGCGCTGGGTCGCGCTGGTGGTATATGGGAGATGAAGAAAGTCGCCGCAATGGCCGAGGTTTTCAACGCCCAGATGGCACCCCATCTGTATGCGGGACCGATCGAGTGGGCGGCGAATATTCATCTTGCGGCGTCGATCCCGAACCTGCTGCTGCTTGAAAGCATCGAGACCCCATTCCACGATCAACTGATAAAGGGAAGCATCCGCGTCGAGAAGGGGTTCGTCACTCCTCCGATCGAGCCCGGCCTTGGTATCGAGGTCGATGAAGGCCTTGCCCGAGCCCATCCCTACAAAGGTGACGGGCTGCACTTACAGATGCAGGAAACACCATGTGACTATGCAAATGGGAATGCGTTTCAAGGCGGGGCACCCGCAACCGAAGGGTAACAATCGACTGGCGAGCAGGCCGATCAGTTCGAGACATACCCCGCGATGACCTGCAACAGTTTAAAGGCTGTGGCTGCATCGTTCTCGACGACCGCCAGAAATTCCTCCTCACCGATCCGTAGGCAGGACAGTTCCGTTTCAGCCACCATGCTCAACGCCCGAGGCTCTTTTCGGATCAACCCCAGCTCTCCCACCAACGCGCCCGCACCAACCGTTGTGATCAGTTGATCGGCCTCGCCCGAATGCGGCAGGTACAATCCTGCCTCGCCCTCAAGGATGACATAGGCGCCATCGGTTGGCTGATCATCCTTCAGAAACACCACCTGGCCAGGTTTCGCTTCGAACCAGCGCGCACCAAAGGCCAGCAGTCGAAGCTGGCGACGGTCGAGCCCAGAGAACAACGGGGTCTGCTCAAGCGCACGCAATTTGCGTACCAGATCGGCAGACGCCGCACCGTCGCCGTCGACGTCGGTTGGGCCTTCACCCGTCACGACCCGGCCCTGACGGATTTCAACATACATGTCGAAAACATCTGGATTTTCGAACGCATCATTTAGATAGATTACAGTAGTTTCGGGCAGCAATTCACGCAGATTTTTATAAACTGCGACCTGTGTCTCCATATCATAGCTGGCAAGCGCGGTTTCCAGGATCAGAATATCCGGCTTTTTGATCGCAGCGCGGGTAAAGGCCAGCGGTTCGGCAAATACCGCAGGCAAGTTCTGGCCGCCAATCGAGACCGGAACATCATAGATCAGTTCCACCACCATCGGTCGCGCCCCGTTCTCGGCCAGAACATCGACGATCAGTTTGCGCGCCTCGTCGGTCCGCGCACCGCCGATCTGGCTGACCTTGCCAAACAGTGCGTTTTCCATGACCGTCAAACCGGGTGCAAAGGCATCTTCATCCAACGGGACGAATACATCGTGCAAGGGTTCCAGCAATTTGGCCGAATGGCTGTGGCGAAGCTCAAGAATGCGGTTCTTCAGCTCATCCGAAAACGCCGGGCCAATCTGCTCGGCCGAGATCACAAATGGCACCGAAAGCAAGCTAGCCAATTGTTCGTCATCCAGCCCGTTTGCGCCTTCCTTCCGGGTTTGCTCGACCAATTCAACCGCGGCCTCGTAGGTCTGGGCCTCAAGCCCCAGCTTGCGAAACAAAGGATGATCTGTTCCATCAAGCCCAAATATCTGGCGCAGCATCTCAATTACGTCGCGTGTCAGGCTGATCAGGGTTTCATCCAACCCCAACTCGCGCAACTGGCCCAGAAACACGGTCTGCTGTGCCAGCAATTGTCGCGTCACCGGAACGCAGGGGGTGGCAAACAACAGGTTCTCAGCAACGGGTAGCGCAGGGTTATACGCGCAGCGATCGAAAATCAGCGCCTGCTGATCAAGCCCGGCCTCGCGCACCGCCTTCTGAACCCGAGGGCGCAATTCGACCAGCTTTGCTGCCAGTTCCGGGCGCTCATTCGCATCAAACACCTGCTCGGCACCGCGCTGAAACAACGCCGCGCCCGAGCCCATGCCATCGATCAGTTTCAGCCACCAATCGCGCAGCCGCGCCGTATCGTCAAAACCCGCCATTCCGGGGTCAAGCCATTCGGCGTTGAATGGATCAGCACTATTGCCTGCCCTCAGCGTCTCGGGGAAATCCGGATCCTCGGTGGACTTGGACAATGGATGTGACCGCATCGGCATCATCACATTTTCACCCAACGTGCCCTGAAACATTATGGGGCGCGAGGTTGCTAGACCTATTCGTTGGGCAACAACGCTTTGATGCAGGCCAGCCATATTGATGCCGCCGATTTCAATACGGCCAGAGGTTGGCAGTATCTCGCGGGTCAGCAACTCGGTCAGCGCATGGCGATCTTCCTCGCTGGTGGCCGAAATGCCGACCGTTTTACCTGCTGGGAACGTCAGGTCCAGATCATCCAAAACCTGATTGCCGTCGATATCACGAACCGAGACTTGATTCAGTACGATATCGCCATTCAGTTGTGGACGATCCGCTGGCTCTCCGTCAAACAGGGCCTCATCAATCATTCCATCCGGTGCGAAACGATCAATCACAACATCCCATCGCAGCGACATGTCCTGCGTTTGATTATAATAGGTCAGCAGTTCTTTCCAGGGTGAGCTCAAGTCTTTGTAAGCCGCCAGCGCAGCCACCAGAGCACCCAGCGAAACAGACCCCTGCAACACCAGCAGGCCACCGACAAGGTAGAACATGAATGGCGTCAGCTGCGATATGAAGTTGTTGATGAACTTCATAAAGAACTTCTTCTGATAGATCTCAAAGCGGATGGCGAACAGGCGCCCCAGCTGATCCGAGATCATCGCCCGCCGATAACGCCAACCGCCATTGGCGCGCAGGGTCGAAGCACCGGCAGCGTTCTCGCCGATCTGGGCAGCCAAAACGCGGACCTCTTGAATGCGCTTCTTGTTCAGAAGATTGATCTGGCGTTGCAATCGCGGGATCAGCCAGGCCTGCAGCGGGATCAACGCCACCGCGGCCAGTCCGAACCAAACGCTTTGGAGGAACAGAAAGGACAGGATCGTGATCATTTGTCCGGCCTGCAGCACGGGCTGACTGATCGCATCCCCCATCAGCCCACCCATCGGTTCGCTTTCAGCGGTTATCATCGAGACCATTTCGCCCTGACTGACCCGCTCAAAATATGGTTGTGGGAAGCGAAGCGCGCGGTTGATCAACTGATAGCGAAAGCGACGCAGCATACGCTCGCTCAGAACACCCTTCATGGTGTTGATACGCATCTTCATCAGCCCGTGCGCCAGCACCGCAGCCAGAAAGGCAAAGCACAGGATCATCAGAAAAGTGGTCTGCGTCAGGCTATAACCCCAGACATCGACAATCTGACTTGTCGCGCCGATTGCGTCATTGATGATGCGCTTGGGCAGCTCCAACGTCAGGTAAAGCAAAGGAAACAAGGTCGACGTCACGGCCAGCAAAATCAACTGGTCGCGCTTCGAGTATTTCCAGATGAACTGAAAGATCGATCGTTCTATTGAACCCGCCCCTACTAACGATCCGCCGCTCAAATCACTGATTTTGGCGTGAATACAACGGGCCGAATTTACCGCAATCGTATCCTCGGAAGCAAATGAATTTCCGATTTGCGCCTAATTTGCGTTGTGTGAACAAGTTCATTTGCGCGTTTCGCGTTTACCCCCTAATCTCCTGATTCAGGACGATATCGGGAGGATTCATTTGCCTGCCAGCTTTGGCGCTGTGTTTCTGTTGCTGTGCCTGCTTCAGATCAAACACATGTTCGCCGACTATTATTTACAGACGCCCAAGATGCTTTCCGGGCGAGGCACGTATTTCCACATGGGGCGCGCGCAACATGCTGCTGTGCATGTTGTGGGTTCGGTCGTGATTTTCGCGCTCTTTCGCGCCCCGATTGAATTCATACTGATCATCGCTGCGTTGGAATGGATCGTGCATTTCCACATCGACTTTGCCAAAGCCAACTATTCTGACCGCAAACAGTTGCAACCCAATCAGGCCGCTTTTTGGCGTGCCGCTGGTCTGGATCAGTTATTTCACAACCTTACTTATATTGGCATGGCCTGGGCTTGGGTGGCTTTCGCGGCTTAAGCTTCAGGGTACCACCGGTCGGTTCCGCTTGATCGTCCGCAGCACGACATTCGTTTGCGCGCTGGCGACGGCGGGCAATCGAAACAAGAAATCTTCCAGAAACGTGTTGTAAGCAGACAGATTCCTGCACAAGACACGCAGATGATAATCGGCCTGACCAGTCGTGGCGTAGCATTCCTGCACTTCGGGGCTGATCTCGACGGCCCGGATGAAGTCGACAATCTTGTCCGGGTCATGCCGGGTCAGGTGAACATGCACGATTGCTTCGAACGTCAACCCCATCTCGGCAGGGTTCACCAAAGCGCCGTACCGTTCGATCACCCCAGCCTCTTCCAGCGCGCGCACCCTGCGCCACAGGGCTGAGGCTGACATGCCGACAGCATCTGCCAATTCGGCGTTTGAAACCCGGCTGTCATTTTGAAGCAGCGTCAGAATGCGGCGGTCCCGATCATCAAGTATGCCCATCTTAGGAAGATTAATCCGTAATTTTAACTAAATCTGGTGAATTCTATCATAATTTGCAGAGCTCGCACAAACTCTGAAACAGAAATTCACCTGCGGGGGGTTAAAATAACCGAACACCAAAGACAAAAACCCATGGACGCGTAGCAATGAGCCACCACGAACCCTCCCCCCGCACCTATCGGCTTGAAGACCGCTATACCCTGACGCAGGGCCGGGTTTTTCTAACAGGCACGCAAGCCTTGGCGCGGATTATGATGGACCAGGCCCGACGCGATCGTCAGGCCGGGCTGAACACGGCGGGGTTTGTCTCGGGCTATCGCGGATCGCCACTGGGCGGGCTGGATCTTGAGCTATGGCGCGCAAAGGACCGGCTGAAGACGGATCGCATCACGTTCATGCCCGCCGTAAACGAAGACCTCGGCGCAACGGCGGTTCTGGGTGCGCAACAGGCCATTTTGGACCCGCATTGCGAGGTCGAGGGCATCTTTTCGATGTGGTACGGTAAAGGCCCCGGTGTCGACCGATCAGGCGATGCATTGAAACATGGGAATGCATATGGGTCTGCGCCAAAAGGTGGCGTGCTGGTCGTGGCAGGCGATGATCATGGTTGCGTCAGTTCTTCGATGCCCCATCAGTCGGATGTGGCCTTCATGTCGTGGTTCATGCCGACATTGAACCCAGCCTCGGTCGAGGAATATTTGGAATTCGGCGAGTACGGGTTCGCTCTGTCCCGTTTCTCAGGCACGTGGGTCGGGTTCAAGGCGGTCTCGGAAACGGTCGAAAGCGCGCGGTCCGTCGATCTGCACCCGGATCGCAGCTTTTCCCTGCCGCAGATCGACTTGCCCGAACGCGGCTTGCACGTCCGCACTGCCGATTTGCCCTCGCCCGAGATCGAGACCCGCATCCAGCACAAGTTGCGCGCCGTTCGGGCCTTTGCCGAAGAAAACCCCATCGACCGGCGTATTTATGACATCGACAACGCGAAGTTCGGCTTCGTGACCACCGGCAAGGGGCACCTCGATCTGATGGAGGCGCTGCGTTTGCTGGACCTTGATGAAGCCGCTTGCCGCCGCTTGGGGATCGACATCTACAAGGTTGGCATGGTCTGGCCGCTGGCCCGTCGCAACGCGTTGCGCTTTGTGAAAGGCAAGGCCGAGGTTCTGGTCGTCGAGGAAAAGCGCGGCATCATCGAAAGCCAGTTCAAAGAATACTTCTATGACTGGCCCGGCGACAAACCCCATAAGATGGTAGGTAAATATGACAGCCATGGCGAACCGCTGATCCCATGGACCGGGGAACTCAGCCCTTTGATGCTGGCCCCTATTGTTGCCGCCCGACTTAACACGTTCTTCCCTGAAGAAAACCTGCCTGCCAAAGCGCGCGCGCTGACCGAGACGGAACCTCCCGTGATCAATGTCCCGGGCGCAACGCGAACGCCCTATTTCTGTTCGGGCTGTCCGCACAATACCTCAACCAAGGTGCCCGAAGGCTCCACCGCTGCCAGCGGCATTGGTTGTCATGTAATGGCATCTTGGATGGATCGCGAGACGGTCGGCTATGCACAGATGGGAGGCGAAGGCGTACCCCATGTGGTGGCCTCACAATTCAATGGCGGCAAGCATATCTTCCAGAACCTTGGCGAAGGAACGTGGTACCATTCGGGTTCGCTCGCGATCCGTCAGGCGGTCGCGGCCGGGACAAATATCACGTATAAAATACTCTACAATGATGCGGTCGCAATGACCGGAGGGCAACCAGTGGATGGACCTGTCAGCGTTGCAGGCATTGCGCAAACCTGCCGGGCCGAGGGGGTTGAGCGGATCGCGCTGGTCTCGGACAACATTGCCAAGTTTCACCGATCCGATTTCCCGGCTGGCACTACGTTCCACGACCGGGCAAAGATGGACAGCCTGCAACGCGAATTGCGCGACATTCCCGGTGTTACGGTCCTGATTTACGAACAGACCTGCGCCACCGAGAAACGCCGCCGCCGCAAGCGCGGTACGATGGAGGACCCCTCGACCTTCGTCTGGATCAATGATCTTGTCTGCGAAGGTTGCGGCGATTGTTCGGTCGCATCGAATTGCCTGAGCGTTGAGCCGCGAGAAACCCCGCTGGGGCGCAAGCGCAAGATCAACTTAAGTTCGTGCAACAAGGATTTTTCGTGCCTGAACGGATTCTGCCCAAGTTTCGTGACCGTTGCAGGCGCAACCCGGCGAAAGCGGGCCATAGATCTGGACCTCGACGCGCTTGAGGCAGACCTGCCAGACCCAAAGCTTCCGTCTTTGGACACACCGTTTGATCTGCTTGTGACAGGCGTGGGTGGCACTGGGGTTGTCACGGTTGGGGCCCTGATCACTATGGCCGCGCACCTGGAAGGCAAAGGTGCCTCGGTCCTGGATTTCACCGGATTTGCGCAGAAATTCGGCACGGTACTCAGTTATATCCGCCTTGGCGCAGCTCCGGATGCGCTTAACCAAGTACGCATAGATCAAGGCGCTGCGGATGCGGTGATTGGCTGTGATGTGGTGGTGAGTTCGGCCCCCAAAGCCTCAGCTCATTATGCCCGCGGGACACGCGTTGTGCTGAACAGGGCTGAGATGCCCACCGGCGATCTTGTCCTGCGTCGCGATGCCCAATTGCGGGTCGATAAGCGGGAACAGGCGATCGCAGATGTGGTTGGGGTGGACAATCTCGCCAGCCTTGACGCAAATGCAATAGCTGAGGCGCTACTGGGGGATTCCGTCTTCGCCAACGTCATTTTGCTGGGTTATGCATGGCAAAACGAGCTGGTTCCGGTGTCGCATCTTGCATTGGCTCAGGCCATCTTGCTGAACGGTGTTGCCGTCGAAAAAAACCGGCTGGCCTTTGCTCTTGGGCGTTGTCTGGCGGCTGACCCCGACCGCATTCACGGGCTGGCACTACCCGAAGAGGCAAACTGCACCTTGGATCAGGTGATTGCGCGTCGGGTGGCGTTTTTGACAGATTATCAGGATGCCGCATATGCGGATCGCTATGCACAACAGATTGAAGCAATCCGCGCGTCGAACGCGAAAATATCCGACGATATTCTAGAATCCGTAGCCCGTAACCTGTTCCGCTTCATGGCCTATAAGGACGAGTTCGAAGTAGCCAGGCTGCAAACGACCCAAAACTTCGACAACGAACTGAAGCAACAGTTCGAGGGAGATTTCAAAACAAGTTACCACTTCGCCCCGCCAATGCTCAGCTGGCGCAAGGACGAACGGGGCCGCCCCCTCAAGTTTGCACTGGGCCCATGGATGCGCCCGGTTCTGCGGGGACTGTCCCGTCTACGTGGTTTGCGCGGCTCGGTCCTGAACCCCTTCGGCTATCACTCCGAAGCGCGACTGCATCGAGATATCCTAAACTGGTACCAATCGCTGTTGGACATGTATCTGACAAACCCCTCCGCCCATTCCGAGGCCGAGTGGCTGGACGCGCTGTCAGCTGCGGACCAGATACGCGGTTTCGGTCCAGTACGGGAAGAAAGCTATGAGAACGCGCGCGCGATGGCGCGTTAACCAAGCACCGAGAAACTGCTATCGGTATTGACCGGTCGCTTGCGGGAATAAAAACCGGTGTCGATTGTGCGTCCAATGTAAGGCAGTTCAAACTGCATCGGCTTGTCGTCATGATCCGCACCGCCTTCGACGTAGTCGATCAGTTCAGCCATCATTTTGCCTGCAATCGGCGCGTTCTTGTATTGGTTACCGCTGGTGCCGCAGGCCATGTAAAACCCCGGCAGGCTGGACTTGTCATAGATCGGAATCCAGTCAGTCGAGGCATCATACAAATCCACCACCCCACGGGTTCTGGAGGGTATCCCCAGGCTAGGGACCCGTTGGGCATAACGCATGGCCTGCGTGGTCCATTGATCCGTAAAATCGTGGTTATAGCTTACATCATCTTCGCACCATTGATGCGGATCACAAGCCGGATCCTCGGAACCGATCAGAATATGATTGCCATGTTCTGGACGGCAATACAGCGCGATATCACTATCCGAGACAATTGTTCCTTGCGTTTCGAAATCAAATCCTTCGGGCGCGGGTACATGCACCACCTCCTGCCGCAGCGGGCGGGTTTGAATGGTCATGTCACCCAGAACCCCGGCCATTTCGTTGACAAGCGCTGACCCGGGACCGGCAACATTCACCACCACTTTGGCGTGGATTTCTTCACCAGAGGCAAGTCTGACACCTGCGACGCGCCCCTGCTGCGACAGGATTTCGCGTACGTCTGCGCCTGTTCGCACTTCGGCACCATGCAGCTTGGCGGCATCCATCAGGTTTTGCGCCGACAAGGCCGGATCGGTCACATAACCTGCTTTCGGCCAGAATACTGCGCCCTGAATCCGATCTCCGTTCGGTTGGCCGAACTCCGGATCATCCATGCGCCGCGCCGGGGCAAAGCTGTCCAGAGAATAGATCGGCAGACGTTCGGTAATCCGCTCAGGTGTCCATTCTTCAAACGGACAATCCAGTTCGGCGCTGTACTTCTTATGTTTCTCAAGAAACCCATTGGCCTCGGTCTTGACGACCAAACACCCGGTCTCACGAAACTGCGCCAAATCGGCTGTGTCGGGCAAGCCCAGATAGTTCGCCCAATCACGCCAATAGTGATAGCCTTCCCAGGCGAACGCGGTTCCATCGAGGGTCGAATAATGCATCCGAATTATCGCGCAAGAGCCTGCGGTCGAGCCATGCCCAACCTGCGCATTGCGATCCAACGACAGAATTTTCCAACCAGCCTTGGACATCTCGAACGCGATGGCGGCTCCGATCACACCGGTGCCAATGATGATTGCGTCAGGTTGGTTCATGTCCTGCCCCTTCCCAGAAACGTTTCGCATACGCGCTGAATTCGGTGATTTCCTCGGGTCGCGGTTCGACCCCTGTAAAAACATAAAGGTAGTGTGGAACCATCGACAGCCTGATCGCCAATGGTTCGTTTAACTGCGCCAGATCATATCCGATCTGCATATAATATAGCACCCGCGCCCGCGTCTCTGCCTCGGTCTCATCATAGTTGAACCGGATGAACATCGCGCGCAGCGCGGCCAGGCGACGGGCATCGGACTGGTCCAGCATACGCCGCACCTTTCCCGATCTTCGTGCCCAATCCCGCACAGCAAAATCAAGCGCCGTATCAAATAGTTCGGTATTCACAACGCAGCGCTGAACATTGCACACCGCAGCCGTGATCGTTTCAGCAGGCAATTCGGATTGAGCGATCAAGGCCGCGGTATTTGTCGCCTGCCACCGCGCCAGCAGAGCATCCAGCAATTCCTGCCGCGACTTGAAATACCAGTAGAATGATGAGCGCGAGACCGCCATCCGCTCGGCAAGGTTCATGACTTTCACCTGCTCGACCCCGTCCGAAATCAGGACGTCCATGGCCACGTTCAGCCAATCATCGCGCGTGACCTTGACGTTACCAATCAGTGGCTCAGCTTCGGGATCGTCCCTGTGCAGGATGGGTTTGGTGTTCATTCAACTCTCCGGCGGTGCGCCGCCCTCTTCTGTACGGCGCGCTATGAAATCCTTCAACGCACCAAGGCGATCCGTATCTGATGCCGGTGCTTTGAAATTTGCCAGGATTTCCTTCCATACGCCTGTCGCGCGGTGGTTGGCGTCGATCGCGCCACGCTCGGTCCAGGTGCCAAAATTTGCGTAATCATGCAGGTGCGGCTCATAAAATGCGGTATTATAGCGCTCCATCGTCTGACTGGTGGCGAAGAAATGTCCGCTGGGTTCAACCTCGCTCAGCGCAGTATCAAACCCGATCTCTACACCATTGGCCTGTGCCCCTGCACAAAGCTCGGCCACCATGTTCAACACCTCGGCATCGCAGATCATCTTCTCGAAAGATACGGTCAGGCCACCTTCGAGCCATCCGGCCGAATGAATGATGACCGTCGCCCCGGCCATCAGGCAGCCCCACAGGCCGAACTGGTTTTCATTGGCGGCCTGAACGTCGTTGATATTTGCCGCAGACCCCGCCGCAGACCGCCAGGGCAGGCCCAGATGCCGGGCCAACTGGCCCGCCGCCAAAGACGCCTGAAAATGCGAGGGTGTCCCGAATGCAGGCGCCCCTGATTTCATGTCGACATTGCTGGTAAAGGTCCCATAGCACACCGGCGCACCGGGGTTGGTAAGCTGGGTCAGCGTCAAGGCCGCAAGTGCCTCTGCATGGGACAGCGTGATGGCCCCGGCCACCGTGATCGGTGCCATTGCGCCCATCAGGGTAAAGGGTGTGATGATCGACATCTGCCCATGGCGCGCAAAGTCGATCAGCCCCTGAGCCATCGGAATATCCAGCGTCCGCGGGCTGTTGGTGTTGATAATCGTGTAACAATGGGCGTTAGCGCGGAACTCCTCATCAGACAGGCCCCGCGCCGTCGAGAGCATCTCGAAGCAGTCCATCACTTGCGGCGTGCCCCGCGAGAAGAAGAACGGGAACTTATCCGTCAGCTCCATCTGCGCCTGGGTGGTGAAATAGTGCCGCACATTGGTTGGCACGTCCTGCGGTTCGACCTGCGGCGAGATCATCTGGAAGACATCAAAGTGATGAGTGAGCTTTAGGAACTCCAGATAATCCTGCCCACTCGCTGGCCGACGACCGCGTTCCAGATCGGTCGCGTTTGGAGCGCCAGCGCCGGGTTGGAACACCAAAGAGCCCAGCTCCAAAGTGAAATCCCGGTGCCGAGCGCCCGCCCGGCAGGCGATGGATTTCGGAGCTGAGGCCACCGCAGCCTCAACCATATCCCGCCCGATGAAGACCATTTCGCTGTCTTCATCCACGCGGGCGCCACCCTGCGCGTAGATTCGACGCGCTTCGGGCAATAAAACTTTCACGCCCAACTCTTCCAGCGTGCGCAATGCGGTGTCGTGCATATCTGCAATCTGATCCGTCGGGAACACTTCCATCTGCGGAAACGGATTGCGCAGCTGGCGATAATTCACATCACGGCTAGGTTGCGGGGCGGCATCTGCCCCGCGCCCGCGCCGTCGGCGTCTTTGGCCCAAGTCCGACATGGTCAACCTCGCATCGCTTTGCCCAGCGGGTCATAAGGCGACGGCGCAATTACGCGGGCGGGTCGTTCCACACCGACCACATGCACCGACAACTCGGTGCCCGGTTCAGCCTTGTCGCGGTTGACCAAAGCCATGGCCAGCGACTTGCCCGTGTAGTGGCCATAGCCACCCGAAGTCACAAATCCAACGCGCTCATCCCCAGCCCAGATCGGTTCATACCCACTGGCATCTGCGTCCAGCGCATCAACCTCAAGCGTCACTTGAACTTGCGCCGGACCGTTGCCGTCGCGTTCAGCCAGCGCAGCCTCTTTGCCAACGAAATCCTTGTTCCAGTCGATCCAGCGATCCATTCCGGTCATGCCTGGCGTGTAAAGCTGAGTGAATTCTGCAGACCAGATACCAAAGCTCTTCTCAAGCCGCGTCGACAGCATCGCGTTGAATCCGCATTCGCGGATACCGTCCCCGGCCCCAGCCTCAAGCAGCATCCGGCGCAGTTTGATGTGGTCGCCATAGCGGCAGTTTATCTCATACCCTTTTTCGCCCGTCACCGACATACGCGCCACACGGGCACGCACCAGACCGATATCAAAGTCGCCGCAGCCCATGAATTTCAGGCCTGAGATATCCTGTTCTGCCAGTTTCTCGACCACAGCCTGCGATTTCGGCCCAACCACGGCAAAACCGCAATATACCTCGCCCAGATCGCGGATATTCACGGCGTCCATCATGTGATCATTGAACCAGCGCAAATGCCATGCGCGCAGATAGTAGCTGCCCATGATCCACCAGGTCCCGTCGCCCCAGTTCAGCACGGTCAGATCACCCTTGAGGCGACCGTTTTCACCCAGCATCGGAGCCAGTTTGGCACGCCCCGGTGCAGGCAGTTTCGACGCCATGATCCTGTTCAGCCAAGCCTCGGCATTTGGCCCAGTGACCTCGAAGCGCGAAAAGCCCGAGATATCCAGTAGTCCCACGCCTTCGCGGATGGTTTTGCACTCCTCAGCTACGATGTCGTGCGCATTCGAGCGTTTCAGCGTCGGCGTCTCTTCAAAGCCCTTGGGCGCAAAGTAAAGCGGTACTTCCAGATCCCAGCTGACGCCCCATTTGCACCCCGCCTCGGTCATTGCATCATGGGCTGGGGCCATCTTCAGCGGGCGACCTGCGGGCAGTTGCTCGTTCGGGTAAGTCATCACGAAACGACGAGAATAGAACTGACCGGTTGTTTCGCGGATGTAGCGTTTGTTCTGAGCGAAATCGCCATAGCGCGCCACGTCCATAGGCCATGCGTCGGCCTCAGGCTCGCCATGGATCATCCATTCGGCCAGCGTCTTACCAACGCCGCCACCCTGCAGGAATCCGGCCATCACCGCACAAGCTGACCAATAACCGCGCTTGCCTGGGACCGGACCGACCAGCGGGTTGCCATCGGGTGAGAAGGTGAACGCGCCGTTCACCCATGTTTTGATGCCAACATTCTGGATCGACGGGTACCGTTCAAAGCCCAGCGTCAGCTCGTTCTCGATCCGGTCGAGCTGTTCCTGGAACAACTCTTCACCGTAGTTCCACGGCGCACCGTCCATAGCCCAGTGCTCGTGATCGACCTCGTAGATGCCCACCAGAACGCCCTTCTGGTCCTGTCGCATATAGGTGAAGCCTTCAAGATCAACCGTCATCGGCATCTCGAAATCCGCCTCGGCCACCTCAGGCACCGTATCGGTGATCAGATAGTGGTGTTTCAGCGGCGAAACCGGCAGCTCCACTCCGGCCATGCGCCCCACCTGTTTGGCCCAGAGGCCAGCAGCGTTGACCACATGTTCACAAGTGATAGTGCCTTTGTCGGTCACAACTTCCCAACCATCCGCAGTCTGTGTCAGGCTTTCGACCTTGGTTTCTTCGTAGTATTCCGCGCCACGTTTCTTGGCCGCTGTTGCATAAGCCTGAACCGTACCGGTGGTGTCGATGTAACCTTCGCGATCCGCCCACATTGCGCCCAGCACGCCGTCGGTGGACATGATCGGGCAGCGTTTCTGCGCCTCCTCTGGCGACAACAACTCACAGTCGTCGATGCCAATAGACTGGAAAATGCGGTAGTTGGCCTGCAGCCACTCCCACCGTTCGGGTGTGCCTGCCAGCGTCAGTCCACCGGTCATGTGCAGGCCGATATTTTGGCCCGATTCTTTTTCGATCTCGCTCAGCAGATCGATCGTGTAGGCCTGAAGTGATGCCATGTTCGGATCGGCGTTCAACGCATGGATACCGCCCGCCGCGTGCCACGAAGACCCCGAGGCCAAACGCCGCCTTTCCAACATGACCACATCTGACCAGCCAAACTTGGCGAGATGGTACAGAACCGAGGCGCCGACAACGCCGCCACCGATGACTACGACACGATACTGAGATTTCATCCTGCGCTCCCCTGCATGACTCGCAGAGGACGCTAGAGGCACTGTTCACTTCTGTCTAGACATTTCTGTACAGTTCGAGGGACAGCACCCGGATCAGCTTAAAGCCGGGCGCTCGGGCGTGTCTGAACGGCATCAAACCAGGCGCGTGTGGCCGTGTTCTCTTCTGGGATACGCATCTTGATGACACGTGCGAAATCGACAAACACAAATGTGGTGATATCGGCCAGTGAAAACATGTCACCCGCAACGAAACCGCTCACTTGCAGACGGGCCTCAAGCAAATCGAAGAAGGCACGCACCCGCTCAGCCCCCCGCTGCGCTAGTTCAGGGATTTGCGCGTGGTTTGCAGGCCCGGTGATCGCGCGGTCTTTGAACGAAGGATGGGTGTTTCGCAAAGTTTCCGCGATTGGTGCGCCACATTGTTGTTCGGCGATGGCATTCCACATTAGAATTTCGCCTTTTTCATCCGGCGTTTGCCCCATCAAGGCAGGTTCCGGAAAGCGCGCCTCGAGATAGGTGGCGATGCCAAGATTTTCTGTAAGCGTGGTACCTTGATCCGTAACAAGCACAGGAATCGTTGCACCAGGGTTCACAGCCCGGAAAGCATCGCTAAGCTGTTCACCCTTGGCGATTGAGATATCGCGGGTGTCAATCTTCAGCCCCTTTTCCGCGATAAACATCCGAGCACGGCGCGGGCTTGGCGCGGTCGAGCAATCGTAGAAAAGCATTTTTGACGGTCCCCTCCAAAGCTTCACGCCTCAGACGTTAGACCGGCCCGGTACTACAGCGCGAGTCGGATCACACAGTGAACCTACGGCAGATCAACGCCGATAGATGAAACAGCGCCCGTCGACCGCCCCTTCTGGCAGCGGCACCTCGGTCAGTGTTTCGAAATACATACGATCGCTGGAAACCATCAGTCCGTCCCGCGCCAGAAGCGGTTCGATCAAAGGTGAGACGAGGCGGGCAAAAGCATCATTCTTTTGCCGGTTGTGTCCCCCAAGATCGGCATGGATCAGACTGGCTGACGCGCCAAATCGCGTGACCGAAGCAGGCAATGTTTCGCGCACATCACCGAGAATCACCAGATCATCGGGCGGTGTCGAATCGGGATGAGACGCAACGGCCCGTTCAAAAACATAAACGGGACGGTCCTGAATGTGCTTAACCATGTGGTGATATGTGCGCCCATTTCCCAATCCCAGCTCAAAAACCGGACCAGGCTGCCCCGTGGTCTGCGCGATGGCAAAGTCCAGACAAGCACGTTGCGAGACCATTCGGTCAATGAACAGATCCAATCGGCTTTGTTGCTCGGACACGGGGCACCTCTTTCAAAATCATTCGACACCAGTCGGGGGGCGATTGCGCCTTTGATGGCAAAAACTCAAGACTTTGTGTAGCCATACGGCCCGAGTTTCACGATTCCGCGACAATTCGGGTGAAGAAGGTGTTTGACTACGCCGCCCCAACCGCGCGAAACTGCTCAAAAAAGACAGGGAGTTCACAAAGCCGATGTTTTCTAGCGGCCAGACGGGTGGAAAACCCGCATGAGTGCGTTGTTGTCCGTTCGGGATCTCAGCATCGGCTTTGGCACGGGTCCATCCGTTGTCCAAGATGTCAGCTTCGAGGTCGAACCCGGGCAGACACTTGCATTGGTTGGAGAATCCGGTTCGGGCAAAACGATTTCCTGTCGCGCTGCACTGCGTATTCTGCCGCGTACCGCCCAGATCCGTAGCGGAACGATCACGCTGAACGATTCCAAAGGCACCGCTAATCTGATCGAACTGAGTGAAAGACAGATGCGTGGTATTCGCGGCAATCGGGTTTCTATGATTTTTCAGGAACCGATGCGATCTCTGTCACCGCTTCACAAAATCGGAAATCAGGTCAGCGAAGTTCTTTGGTTGCATCGCGGCGCATCCGATGCACAGGCCCGCAAAGAAGTTCTGACCCAGTTTGAGAGGGTTGGTTTCCCCGACCCTGCCCGCGCCTACGACAGCTATCCGTTCGAGCTGTCCGGCGGCATGCGCCAGCGTGCCATGATTGCCATGGCCATGGTGTCCAAGCCTGAATTGCTCATCGCGGACGAGCCGACAACAGCGCTGGATGTTACCACCCAAGCGCAGGTTCTTGGGCTGATCAAAGAGCTGCAGCGCGAGACCGGTATGGCGCTGATCCTTGTCACCCATGACCTGGGTGTAGTTGCTAACATGGCCGAGCGGGTGGTCGTCATGCACAAAGGCCGCGTGATGGAAGCTGGCCCGGCAGCACCAATTCTGAACGATCCGGCGCACCCCTATACGCAGCAGCTGTTCGACGCTGCGCCTGAGATACCCGATCAGGATGCCGTCGGCATACCGATGCCCGACGAGGACCTAATTCTGCAGATGACCGGGGTCTCAAAGACCTACACGATGCGATCGAGCAAAGGTTGGAAAGCCGACAAACTGATCCATGCCTGCCGGGGCGTAGATATGAAGCTGGCGCGCGGCAAGACGCTTGCAATCGTTGGCGAAAGCGGGTCTGGCAAAACAACCGCCGCCAGAATCGCTCTGGGCGCTGAACTGCCCGACCCGGGCGGCGAAGTTCTGTTCAGAACAACAAGGGATTCCGAACCGATAACGGTTCACAGTATGACACGGACCGAACGCACCGCGTTTCAGCGCAAGGCGCAAATGGTGTTTCAGGATCCCTATAGCTCTCTTAGCCCCCGTATGCGCATTCAGGATGCCATGACCGAGCCGTTGGAGATACACCGCCTCGGCACCGTGGCAGAGCAGCGCGACAAAGCGGCTGCGATGTTGCAGCGGGTCGGGCTGAATGCCGATATGCTCAAACGCTATCCGCATGCGTTTTCTGGTGGACAACGACAGCGCCTATCTATCGCCCGCGCGATGATGCTGGACCCGGCGCTGATTGTTTGTGACGAGCCAACCTCGGCGCTGGATGTATCCGTTCAAGAGCAAATTTTGACCCTGCTCGAAGAACTGCAGGACAGTCTGAACCTGTCTTACCTGTTCATCTCACATGATCTGGCCGTCGTCGCGCGCATTGCCGACGAGGTCGCCGTCATGCGCCGGGGTCTTGTGGTGGAACAAGCCCCACCCGAAACTCTGTTCTACAATCCACGTCATCCCTATACCAAGGCACTGATTGCCGCCCAGCCGGAACCAGATATCAATCGCCCGATTGATCTGAAACTGGTTGCGCTTGGTGCCGGTTCACCCGACAGTTGGGATGACGCCTTTCGATTTTCCGACTCCGTGATACCTTCTTTGGTAGAGTTGGAGCCCGGCCATAAGGTACGTTGCCATGTTTAAGACCACTCACCGATTGATTCTGGCCGCGTCGCTGGCCATCGCAGGAATGCTGCCCGCTGTGGCAGAAATTCCGTCTAATCTTCAGGAAAACGCGTTCTGGCAAACCGAGGTTGAAAGCGGCGACCTGCCACCGGTTGCTGAACGTATTCCGCAAGAACCGCTGATCGTGGACTTAGCCGCCAAAGGTCGCGAATTCGGCGTACCCGGCGGTACACTGCGCACGATGGTCACCCGGTCCAAAGATATTCGGCAAATGGTGGTCTATGGCTACGCAAGGCTTGTGGGTTTCGATCAGGATTACAACATCGTCCCGGATTTGCTGGCTTCTTTCGAAAACGAAGACAATCGCAAATTTACTTTGAACCTGCGACCCGGCCACAAATGGTCAAACGGATCCGCGTTCACATCCGAAGACTTCCGGTATTGGTGGGAGGATGTGGCCAACAACGAATTGCTCAGCCCTTCAGGCCCACCAGATTTCCTGCTGGTTGAAGGCAAAACACCCACCGTCACCTTCCCCGACGAAACAACGGTTGTATTCGAATGGGATGACCCCAACCCGAATTTCCTGCAATCACTTGCTCAGGCGCGGCCGCCCTTTATCTATCGCCCGTCTGAGTTCCTTAAGCAATATCACGAGAAGTTTGCAGACCCCGAAGAACTGGCATTCAAGGTCGAAGATGCGCGGGTAAAAAGCTGGGCGGCGCTGCATAACAAGTTGGACAATCTATATAAGTACGACAATCATGAACTTCCGACGTTGCAACCATGGCTCAACGCAAGTTCGGGCAAGAAAATCCGGCACAACTTTGTCCGCAACCCTTACTACCATCGGGTGGATTCAAATGGGGTTCAGCTGCCCTATATCGACGTAGTCGAAATGGAAATCGTCGCACCGGGTTTGGTCGCGGCCAAAGCAAATGCGGGTGAAACCGACTTGCAAGGTCGCGGATTGGCATTCCGTGATGCCTCGATCTTAAAAAAGGGCGAGGCTGAAGGTGGATACAAGACGCTTCTGTGGAAAACAGGCGTCGCGTCGCAGATCGCGATTTATCCCAATTTGAATTACACTGACGATGCGTGGCGCGAGGTTCTGCGCGATGTACGTGTACGCAGGGCACTGTCGCTCGCCATTGATCGCAAGACGATCAATCAGGCGCTCTATTTCAAGCTGGCCCAACCCGGCGCGATGTCGGTTCTGCCCGCATCGCCCTTCTACGACGAAGCGAATGCGCAGGCTTGGGCACAGTATGACATCGACAAGGCGAATGCTCTGCTTGATGAGGCTGGGCTGACCGAGCGTGACAAAGATGGTATCCGATTGTTGCCCGACGGGCGTCCGATGGAGCTGATCATCGAAACCGCAGGTGAGCGGCAAGAGGTTGAAAATGCCCTGCAGATCGTCACGGATACCTGGCGTGAGATCGGAGTCGAACTGGTCATGCGACCATTGGATCGAGACATTCTGCGCAACCGGGTCTTCTCGGGCAATACAATGGCGTCGGTCTGGTTCGGCTGGGATGACGGCATTCCGCAAAGCCACACATCGCCGGCCTATCTCGCCCCGACCGATCAGGTCTTTCTGGCATGGCCTAAATGGGGCCAATACTATCAGACAAATGGAGGGTCGGGCGAACCACCAGACATGCCCGAGGCCGAACTTCTCATGAAGCTTGCCCACGATTGGGAAATCGCCTCCACGGATGAAGAACGCGGCGCAGTCTGGTCTGAGATGCTGAAAATTCACGCTGACCAGCTTTATGCGATCGGCATCCTGAACGGCGCACCGCAGCCTATTGTCGTGTCGAACCGCCTGCGCAATGTGCCTGAGCAGGCCATGTGGGCATGGGAACCCGGCGCACATTTCGGCATTCACCGTCCCGACGAGTTCTTCTTCGCCGACTAATTCAGGAGCAGCTAAATGGTCATGCTGCGCTACGCGGTGTATCGCTTTTTCACGATGCTGCTGACATTGCTGGTGGTGTCGGTTCTGATTTTCGTGATCATCAACCTGCCCCCCGGCGACTATCTCAGCAACCAGATCGCCGAACTGCAGGCTTCAGGACAGTCCGCCGGTGTCGCCAAGGCCGAGTTTCTGCGCAAGGAATACTCATTGGACCGGTCGTTGCCCGAGCAGTACCTGATCTGGATGGGCTTCTGGCCCGGACCGCATGGGTTCGAGGGCCTGTTACAGGGCAATTATGGCTGGTCCTTCGAATTCGACCGCCCCGTGCGCGAGATCGTGGGCGATACGCTCTGGTTGACGGTTGTAGTCAATCTGGCCGCCATTTTATTCGTCTATGCCGTTGCTCTACCATTGGGGGTCATCGCTGCGGCCAGATCACGGACGTGGATCGACTATACCTCGGCCTTTGTAGGCTATCTGGGTCTTGCGACCCCGAACTTCCTGTTGGCGCTGATCCTATTCTACTATGGCCATCGCTATTTCAACCTGCCCATCGGCGGCCTGATGGACCCTTCCTTTGAGGGACAACCGATGAGCTGGGACAAGTTGAAATCCATCCTTGTCCACCTGATCGTTCCAACCTTCGTCATCGGAACCTCGGGTGCTTCGGCCATGATGCAGCGCCTGCGCGCCAATATGCTGGATGAACTAGGGAAACCTTATGTCGAAACAGCAATCGCCAAGGGCATGTCCCCATCGCGGATGCTGACGAAATACCCATTGCGCGTGGCCTTCAACCCGTTTGTCGCCGACATTGGCAACCTGCTGCCCTCGATGGTTTCAGGGTCGGTTTTGGTCTCGGTAGTTCTGGGTCTGCAAACAATCGGCCCGACCCTGCTGACTGCCTTGAAAACGCAGGACCAGTTCCTGTCGGCCTTCATTCTTATGTTCGTGGCTCTGCTGACGCTGATCGGCACCATGATTTCCGATATCCTGCTGGTCATGCTTGATCCGCGCATTCGTTATGAGGGGCGCGAAGCATGACCGACAAACCAGATGATCGCTATGTCGACGACGCACCATTTGACCCGCAGGCCTCTATTCAGCAGCTTGAGCGCGCAGATCTCGATGCCCCTAATTGGGTGCTGGTCTGGCGCAAGTTCAGGACCCACAAGCTGGGTCTGATTTCTGGCCTCTTCTTGCTGCTCTGTTACTTGATGCTGCCTTTTGCGGGCTTTATTGCCCCCTACGGCCCCAATGACCGGAACGGAGAGCACCTGTATGCTCCACCCCAGTCGGTCAACTGGTTTCATGAGGGGAAGTTCATCGGCCCCTACGTTTATCCAATAGTTGCAGAGGCAGACCTTGAAACTTTCCAGTGGAAATTCGTCGCTGACACGGAAGACCCGCGCCCAATCCAGTTCTTCTGCGAAGGGTCAGAATACAAACTCGCAGGCTTGATCAAATCCGATACGCACCTGTTTTGCGCACCCGAAGGGGCCACGCTGTTTCTGTGGGGCTCGGACCGTCTGGGCCGCGATGTATTCAGCCGCATTCTATATGGCGCGCAACTGTCGCTGACAGTGGGCCTGATCGGCATTTCGGTATCCTTCTTCCTCGGCATCCTGTTCGGATCAATGGCCGGGTATTTCGGAGGGCGCATCGACTGGACCATCAACCGTGTGATCGAAATCCTGCGCTCGCTGCCGGAACTTCCCCTCTGGCTGGCCTTATCCGCCGCGGTGCCATCAAATTGGAGCCCGGTCGCGGTATTCTTCATCATCTCGATCATCCTCGGTATTCTCGATTGGCCAGGCCTTGCCCGATCTGTCCGCGCAAAATTCCTGTCTCTTAGAGAAGAGGAATACGTACGCGCGGCCGAGATGATGGGCGCAAGTTCGGGTCGTGTGATCCGAAAGCACCTGCTACCCAATTTCATGTCGCATCTGATTGCCTCGGCCACGCTATCAATCCCTGCGATGATCTTGGGCGAAACCGCCCTCAGCTTCCTTGGCCTTGGACTGCGCGCCCCGGCGGTCAGTTGGGGCGTGATGCTGAACGATGCGCAGAACCTCGCCTCAATCGAAATCTATCCATGGACCGCGATCCCGATGCTGCCAATCATCGTCGTCGTGCTGGCCTTCAACTTCCTTGGCGACGGGTTGCGCGACAGCCTTGATCCCTATCAGCAATGAGCTTGCTGTCCGCCCTCCCCTCAACTGACACCTACAGGGTCAATGGGGCGGGTGCGCGGCCCAGCGCCTTCGCGGTTTCGGAGCTGGCGACGGCCAGTTTTGCGGCAGTCGGGCAGGAGCTGTCGCGCCTTGTGACAGCCTTGAACCTGGCGCCTGCACCTCTGGAGGTGGCCGTAGATCATCGACTGGCCTCCTTGTGGTATGGCTTTTCCTTCAAACCCGAAGGGTGGGATATGCCCAGCCTTTGGGACGCGATTGCTGGCGACTATCAGGCCTCTGATGGGTGGATCAGGCTGCACACCAACCTGCCCAGTCATCGCGCCGCCGCCCTTAATGTTTTGCAAGTCGCGCCGGACCGTGCGCTGGTATCGCGCGCAGTTCGGGATTGGAGCATCTCTGAACTGGAAGCCGCGATTGTCGCCGAGGGCGGCGTCGCTGCCGCAATGCGCAGCCGCTCTGAGTGGCATGACCATCCGCAAGGACGCATATTGGCCCGCGAGCCGTTGATCGGATGGCAGGGGCCACGCAATATTCAACTACGTGATCGGCCTCAGGCGACTGCCGCGCGACCTCTTTCTGGGCTGCGTGTGCTCGATCTGACCCGCATTCTGGCCGGGCCAGTCTCGACACGAACACTTGCGGGTTTTGGCGCCGAGGTCCTGAGGATCGATCCACCCGGCTGGGATGAACCTGGCGTCATTCCTGACATTTCTCTCGGCAAGCACTGCGCCTATCTGAACCTGAAATCACCCGATGGAAAATTAAAACTGCAAGAGCTGCTGGCCCAAGCGGACATATTTGTCCACGGGTATCGGCCCGGCGCTTTGGACGCACTCGGTCTGGGCAAAAACACGCGGGATCAGCTTGCCCCCAACAGGGTTGAAGTCACGCTCGACGCTTATGGCTGGCAAGGACCATGGGCAGCGCGCCGCGGTTTTGACAGCCTTGTACAGATGAGTTCCGGAATCGCACATGCAGGGATGGGTTGGGCGGGGGTCGACAAGCCAACTCCGTTGCCTGTTCAGGCACTGGATCACGCAACTGGCTACTTGATGGCAGCCGCCCTGCTCTCGGCGCTCGCCGAAGCCGCATCCGGTCAGGCCGTCATGGATGCCCGGCTCTCGCTGGCGCGCACCGCCGAATTGCTGGGCACCCTCGCCAAGAGCGAGCCCGGTGACGAAATTACCGAGTCGCTGCCTGTCGATTATGCGGATGCGCTCGAACCTTCCGGGTGGGGGCCCGGCTATCGATTGAAGCCGGCGCTAACCGTTGGATCCGCAAAGATGCACTGGGCTTTGCCTGCGTCCAAACTGGGAACTTCGCAGCCCACTTGGCCGTCACTTACCGCTTAAAGCTGCCGCCGCGCGGGACGCGCGGCCCGGCCCAACGCTTTGGTTGACGTCTCGCCAGAGACGCAAACCAAAGGGGCGGGAGCCCTCCTAGCGATCATCACCACCGCCGGGGCCGATATCGTCCAGATAGTCTTCGTCAATCGCGGCCTGAACGGCCCCTGTGACAGCCTCGCGTTGTTTGGGAGTCAGGTCCTCGGCCTCTTTGTCATCCGCCAGTCGCACGGTGACTTCCCGATGCGCAAACCGGATGCCTTCACGGGCAAACAGCTCACGAATATCCTGATAGACTTTCTTGCGCACCAGCCACTGATCACCCGGTTTGGTCATGAACTTGACCCGGATAATCATCGCCGAATCCTGCATCTCGATCACACCCTGCGATTTCAGCGGCTGAATGAAGTTATCACCAATCACCGGATCGCTCAGCAGCTCTTGACCCAGCTTCTTGATCAGCTTCCGCACCTTTTCGACATCGGTGTCATAGGTCACCCGCAACGGCAGCTTCATGATTACCCAGTCGCGGGAATAGTTTGTCAGAACCTTGATCTCTCCAAATGGGATCGTGTTGAGCGCACCAAGGTGGTGGCGCAGTTGGAAGGACCGGACCGATATCTTTTCGACCGTCCCTTTCACATCACCAATGTCGATGTATTCACCCTTTCGGAAAGCATCATCCATCAGGAAGAACGCACCCGAGAAGATGTCGCGGACCAGGGTTTGCGACCCGAAACCAACGGCCAGACCCACAACACCTGCACCGGCAAACAGCGGGCTGACATTGATCCCCAGTTCCATCAATACAATCAGCGCGATGGTCACAACGACCACAGCCAGAATGGCCCCGCGGAACAGAGGCAACAAAGTTGCAAGACGGCTCTGCCCACCTTCGCCTCCTTCGTCGCCCAGCTCGGCTTCAGCACCGCCGTCATCCGTCTCTTCCGCGATCTTGCTATCGATCCAGACGCGGAAGAAGTGAAACAGAATGTAACCCATAAACAGGATCACCATCACATCCAGCGCCCGCTCGATCGGCAAGTCATCCGACCAATTGGCCTGCGGGTTCCAGATCACTACCAGCGCATAGAGACCCACCACAAAGGCCAGAATGCCTGCCACACGACGGGCAAGGTCTTCGTATGTCAGAATGGCGTGTTTGCGCTTTTCGGCCTGCGGCGTATCAGCCACCAGCTCATCCTCGATCTGCTCAGCCGCTTCTGCGTCGGCATTCATCACCTCAATTCTGCGATTGCGATCAAAATACCTTTCAAGCAGATAGTTCATCGCGCCGTAGGCCACGACGACGGACATAAAGATGGCATAGCTGCTGGCCACGATCGGGATCGAATCCTGAACCTCAAGCACCAGATCAACGGCCAGTTTGAACCAGCTGAACACCATATAAAGCACCAGAACCGGCGCCCAGGCGAAAGAGATGAACTTCAGTATCCAAGACACCTGATCCGGAGCACGCCCGCCACGAATAGCGTTCGAGATCGCGCGTGCATTGAACAGGATCATCAGTATGTTGCCCAGCGCCCCGATCAGCGTCAGGCTACCATAGACCATGGCATAGACGTTATAGTTCAGCCCAAAATCCGCGACCCATGTCGAGAACAGAACAACCGAGATGTCATAGGTCGCCAGTGCTGACGCCCAAACATACAGGCGCTTGGCGTCCCGGTCTGAAAAAGGCGGCAAGCGATACTGGCTGAGGTAAGGCGACAGAACCATCCGCCACAAGTCCGAGACGGTGCGCGAGAGGAAGAATGCGGTAAAGATTGCCGTAACGGTAAACTGGATTGATATGTCTTCCGCTTCACCAAAGAACAGATAGCCAACGATCAGCGCCATGAGCATGGCAAAGATCGTTCCGCCAATGCCCATCACGAAACGATACACAAGGAAAGGCATCTTCTCACGATAGCCAACCGGGTTTTCCTTGATGCGCGCAACCACCAAACGCTTCGCGATGCGCTTGCCGTAGATTTCGATCGACAACCAACGCCCCAGCAAAAGGAACAACACGTTCAGGACCAACACCTCGACATAGGTCTGAATCCGCCCGTCCGGACTGGTCTGTCTGAGGATGTATTGGACCTCAAAGACCGAATAGGGCAGCGCCTCCATCCGCGAGCGTACGGAATCCCGGAACTTTGAGAACCGCTCTTGCGCCTTCATCAGCTGAGAACCCTCAGCCATGTGATCAATGCTATCTGCCTCTGGCGTCGCGTCGGCGCTATTGCCCGCTGCCGATACAACCTGCCCGGCGCTGTCGATTACGATTACGCTTGCGCCCGCCTCGGAAGCGGATCGAATGGCCGCCGCCAGATCGCTGTCAGCGGCAGAGCTTGAAGAACCGGTTTCCTCGATTGATCCTATTGGGTATCCCGGAATAAGCGAAGTTTGCGCAACCGCGTCGGTTGCACTGGCCAGCATCGCCGCCCAAATCACCAAAATCAGCCCGGCCAGAACATTCATTTTCATCGTATATCGCATCCAATTCGTAGCTGCGTCCAAGACTATAGAACCTCAGAAGGCTGTTCAAATCATCCGCACACGCGGTGTCAACATCGTGAGAGCCCGTGTTCCTGACGCAATGGATGGGATAAAGTGTTTCCAAGACAACAAAAATTGAATATGACCACCTGAGGCGTCCCGCCTCCGAATTGGCTTGTGCATGAAGAACCATCGGCCTGCATATCGCAAGGTGCGCCTGTTGCCGGCGGTGGCATTATGCTGTTGCCAATTCGCAATGTTTGGCGCATTTGGACGGCGGAATCTGTGCCTTTGGCAAGAAGGTCTGGCAGAATTACGATAATCAGGTGCAGACGCGCGGAGTTGCACCGGAACCGAAACAGGCGAAGGCATGAGCCTAGGGATCAAAAACGAAAATCACGGCCGCGCACCGCGCATCCTGCTATATAGTCACGACACGTTCGGCCTGGGTCACCTGCGCCGGTCACGCGCGCTGGCTGCGGCCATAACACAAGCCGATCAACGCGCTTCGGCCCTCATATTGACCGGTTCACCCATTGCCGGACGGTTTACTTTTCCGCGTCGGGTTGACCATGTCCGTCTACCCGGGGTCACCAAACGCGCCGACGGCTCGTATGCTTCGCAGACCATCGGCATGGGCATCGATGATGTGACCGAGTTGCGCGCAAGCCTGATCCAGACATCTGTCGAACAGTTCGACCCCGATGTGCTGATCGTCGACAAAGAGCCTACCGGTTTTCGCGGTGAGCTGCTGCCGACGCTTGAGTATCTTGAAAACTCCTGCTCAACCAAATTGGTTCTGGGCCTGCGCGACGTTCTGGATGAGCCCAAAGTACTGGCCGCCGAATGGGAGCGTAAGGACGCGATCTCGGCGACTGAACGATTCTATGATGAGATCTGGGTATATGGGTTGCGATCGGTCTACGATCCTACACAAGGCCTTCCCCTCAGCCCGGCGACGCAACAGCGCATTCATTGGACAGGGTATCTACGTCGCGATCTTGGGCCGGTTGGTGAGCCACCAGAACAACCGTATATCCTGATTACCCCTGGTGGTGGCGGCGATGGCAAGGCGATGGTCAATCTGGTGCTGTCCGCATATGAAAAAGACCCGGATCTGTCACCCCGCGCTGTGCTGGTCTATGGGCCCTTCCTGTCAGGCGAACTACGCGAAGATTTTGAAACCCGTGTCGCCGCCCTAAATGGCCGTGTGACCGCCGTTGGCTTTGAATCGCAGATCGAAACGCTGTTCGCGGGCGCTGCCGGTGTGGTCTGCATGGGCGGGTACAATACCTTCTGCGAGGTTTTGTCCTTCGACAAACGCGCCGTCATTGTTCCGCGCACGTCGCCGCGGCTGGAGCAATGGATTCGTGCCTCGCGCGCCGAGGATCTGGGTCTGGTACGCATGCTGGATGAAAACCGTGACGGTCTGACAGCGGATGCAATGATCCGCGCGATCCGCGCCTTGCCCCATCAGCCGCTGCCTTCGCAGGCCATTCGCGCAGGGTTGTTGGACGGGCTAAGCTACGTCACTCATCGCATAAACGCGCTGCTAGGCGCGGAACAAGAGCGCGCCACCGGATGACGCGCGAACCCCCCAAGCTGGCGGTGCTGGTCAAAGGCTGGCCGCGCCTGTCCGAGACGTTCATCGCGCAAGAATTGGTGGCCTTGCAGGAGGCAGGGCACAGCTTCGATATCTGGTCGTTGCGCCACCCGACCGATACCAAGCGCCATCCTCTGCACGATCGCTTCATGGGGCAGGTGCATTACCTGCCGGAATACCTTTATGACGAGCCCGCACGGCTGGTGGCTGCGCGCAAGATTGCCTCTCGTCTGTCGGGATACGCCCAAGCCTATCAGGTCTGGCGGCAAGACCTTCGCCGAGACCCGACTCACAACCGAATTCGCCGGTTTGGCCAGGCTTGCGTGTTGGCCGCAGAGCTGCCCGATCAAACGCAGGCGCTATACGCGCATTTCATGCACACACCGTCTTCGGTCGCCCGCTATGCGTCTATCATGCGCGGCCTGCCCTGGAGTTTTTCGGCGCATGCCAAAGATATCTGGACCTCACCAGACTGGGAAAAGCGGGAAAAGCTGCAACTGGCCTCTCACGGCGCCATCTTCGGGGCAACCTGTACTGCCATTGGTGCCGCACATCTGCGCGAACTGGCTGATGATCCTGCGCGGGTAGAACTGATCTATCATGGGCTGGACCTGTCGCGGTTTCCTGCACCTCCCCAGCAGTGTTCGCGTGCAGAGGATGCACCCTTTCACATGCTGTCAGTCGGGCGTCTTGTCGAAAAGAAGGGCTTTGACCGGCTTCTCCAAGCTTTCGCGCTACTCCCCAGATCGCTGAATTGGCATTGGACCCATATCGGCGGCGGAAATCTGGGCGATGAGTTGAGCGCACAAGCCGATGCCGCAGGGATTTCCGATCGGATCACGTGGATGGGGGCTTGCGATCAACCGGAAGTCATTGCCGAGATGCGCCGCTCTGATCTGTTTGTCCTGCCCAGCAGAATTGCTGCCGACGGCGACCGCGATGGTTTACCCAATGTTTTGATGGAAGCCGCGTCCCAGCGCCTCCCGATCCTGTCAACGCCGGTGTCAGCCATCCCGGAGTTCATTGAATCCGGTATTCACGGTCAGTTGTCAGCAGATGACCCGACCTCTCTTGCCTCGGCTATTGCGGATCTCGCCCGGAACCCGACCAGAACGGCCGAGATGGCTGAGGCCGCGTATAACCGGTTGATCGCCGACTTCCGGATGGACCCGGGCATACGTCGCTTGTCCGAGCGGCTCAGCGCCTTGTGCGCGGACGAGCCCTGATGGCGCGGGTGGCTTTCTATGCACCGATGAAGTCCCCCGACAGTCCCAAGCCCTCGGGTGATCGCGAAATGGCCCGCAACCTGATGCAGGCCCTCGGCGCTCAGGGAGACATTGTTGAGCTGGCCTCGCAATTGCGGATTTACGACAAGGCAGGCGACCGGGCACTTCAGGACGAATTACGTCGCAAAGCAACGACCGAGGCTGCACGACTGGCTGAGGAACTGCCCTCTGACACGAACCTGTGGGTGACTTATCACAACTACTATAAGGCCCCCGATCTGCTCGGCCCGGCCGTGAGCCGCGCAAGAGACATCCCGTATGTGCAGCTGGAAAGTACCCGCGCCACCAGCCGGCTTGCAGGCCCATGGGCTGATTTTGCGCAAGCGGCGCATGACGCGTGCGACAGCGCGCAGGTGATTTTCTACCACACTGCCAACGACCTGATCACGTTAGAACGGGAAAGGTTCGGTACGCAGGCGTTGGTGGAACTGCCTCCGTTTCTTCCCATCACGGAATTGCCCCCTGTTTCGACCCGTGATGGGCCGATGCTGACCGTGGGCATGATGCGGCCGGGGGACAAGCTGGCCTCGTACGCCATTCTGGCCGACACGCTGGAACATCTGACAGGGGATTGGGCGTTGGACGTGGTAGGCGATGGCCCGGCCCGATTGGAAGTCGAGGCGCTGATGGCGCGGTTCGGACCTCGTGTCCGGTTTCTGGGTCAGCTGGATCGGGACACGTTGAAGGTCCGGTACCGCCAGGCGTCCTTGTTCGTTTGGCCCGGGGTCAACGAAGCCTATGGAATGGTCTATCTTGAGGCCCAGGCCTGCGGCGTTCCCGTCGCAGCACAAGATCGCCCCGGTGTTCGTGATGTGCTGATGCCTTCGGATCATCCCGGCGTCGGATCGGGTGCCAAAGGGTTGGCCGCGCGTATACAGAGGTTTCTGGACCATCCCGACCTGAGCCAGTCTGAGGGCAATCGTGCCCGCGCCTATGTCGCGCACCGCCATCTGATGCCATCCGCCACCGAGCGGTTCTGGACCACTGTGCGCCCATTGTTGGAGAAAAACCGATGACCCGCCTCGCCCTTCTGCGACATGGACACACGGATTGGAATCGCGCGGGTCGCATTCAAGGGCGCAGCGACATTCCGCTGGATGCCGACGCCCGGGCTGAACTTGCGGGGTATTGCCTTCCTTCGCCATGGAACGCCGCATCAATCTGGTCCAGCCCGCTAAGCCGCGCGTCTGAAACAGCGCAGTTGGTATCGGATAAAGCGCCCAAAACATCTCAGGCCCTGACCGAGATGAATTGGGGCGAATGGGAGGGACAGCGCGGTGCTGAGCTGATCGAGACACCCGATAGCGGTTACCGCCACATCGAAGACTGGGGCTGGGATTATCGGCCACCGGGCGGTGAAAGCCCGGCTGAATTATGGGCAAGGCTTAATCCATGGTTGACCGAGTTGCAGGGAGACAATCTTGCTGTCTGCCACATCGGAATCATGAGGGTAATATTGGCCAAGGCCTGGGGCTGGAATTTTGCCGGACCCGCACCGTTTAAGATCAAGCGTAACAGACTGTTTATCGTAAACCTGGACGAAATGCGGCCTGAACCCGAACCCGTTCGATTGATTGCGCGTGAGGTTTGACCATGAAGGTGATGATCGTTGTTACCCATCTGTTGGGCACCGGGCATCTGAGCCGAGCCCTCACATTGGGGCGCGCATTCGCCGAACAGGACCATGAAGTGTTTATGGTCTCGGGCGGAATGCCTGCGCCACAGCTTGACACACGTGGGTTGTCATTTCTGAACTTACCGCCGCTGCGGTCTGACGGCACCGATTTCACCCGCCTGCTTGATCAGAGTGGTACTGTTGCTGACCCGGCCTATTTCGCTGCGCGCACCAACGCTCTGACGCAGGCGGTCCGCAGCTTTGGGCCACAAATATTGATCACCGAGCTTTATCCGTTCGGGCGGCGCTCCTTGGCCGCAGAATTCCGATCTGCGTTGGAAGCCGCGCGGAACCTACCTCAGCCGCCCATCATCCTGGGTTCGATCCGTGACATTCTTGCACCGCCATCGAAGTCTGCAAAAGTAACCCAAACGGATGAGGTTATCGCAGAGTTTTACGACGGCGTTCTGGTCCATTCCGACCCCAAGATCACCGAACTTGAAGTCAGTTGGCCTGTCTCGGCTCAACTGGCATCGCGCCTTCATTACACCGGTTTCGTGGCCCCAAGTGCTGCGCCAAGTCATCCGGATGGCATAGGCCAGGGCGAGATATTGGTCAGCGCGGGTGGCGGGTCGGTCGGCCAGCCGATCTTTCAAGCGGCCATCGAGGCCGCCCGAAAGATGCCCAACAGGCGCTGGCGCCTGTTGGTGGGCGGGCAGGATGCCAATGCGCGGATCGCCGAGCTTTCGCAAATGGCCGAGGGTTCATCGGTTCTTCTTGAAACCGTCCGCCCTGATTTTCGCCAAATGCTGCCGCTTGCCGCCGCCTCGGTCAGCATGTGCGGTTACAACACCGCCATGGACCTGCTGCAAAGCGGTACCCCGGCGGTTCTGATCCCCTTCGATGATGGAAAAGAGGTTGAACAGACTTTGCGCGCGAGATCTCTGTCTCAGTTGAACGGGATCGAGGTGCTTAACAGTTCTGACCTGACCGCCGACTCGCTGGCCAATGCGGTGGGTCGCGTCATGTCCGGCACCTCACGCCCGGCTATGGACAACGGGTTTGATGGTGCACGCCGGTCGGTGGAAATTGCAGTGAGCTTGCACGAGGCTAGCCGATGAGGCCTGATTGGCACACATTGCAATCCGAGTTGCAGCGGTGGCAGGACGCAGGATTGACCCTGCCCCTGTGGTGGCGTGATGACGATGCAGTTGCGGTGACACCGCAGCTTGAAAAGCTATCCGCCATGTCGGGCGCGCTTGGCCTACCCGTCCATCTGGCTGTGATCCCGCGTGATGCGCAAACGGCACTTGCAGAGTATGTGTCAGATCAGTCTGTTTTGATCCCGGTTGTGCATGGCTGGGCGCATCAGAACCACGCGCCTGCAGACGAGAAGAAAGCCGAATTTCGCCTGCACCGGCCCCTTGAAGCGGCAGTTGCAGATGCCGAGGCTGGATTGTCCCGGCTGCGAGGTTTGTTTGGTGCGCACCTGCGACCGATGTTTGTTCCGCCATGGAACCGGATCGACTCCAAAGTCGCCATGCAGCTTCACGGGCTGGGCTATCGGGTTCTGTCGACGGCGACCCCCCGAAAGATACTGCTCGCAGCGCCCGGCCTCGCGCAGGTAAACACACATCTCGATCCAATCGACTGGCGCGGGACGCGCGGTTTAATCGACCCTGACAGACTGATCGCACAGACAGTTGAGCTGCTGCATGACCGACGCACCGGTCGCGCTGACAATGCCGAAGCATTTGGGGTGTTGACGCATCATCTGGTCCATGATCAGGACATCTGGACGTTTACACAGGATCTGTTGCACAGGCTGCTTGATGGACCGGGCACACCCTGGACCGCACCACGTAACTGAACTCGCAAGGAGAGCCCGAATGAGCCGACTGGATTCCATGCTGCGCCGCCTGACGGCGCAACGCGACGGGCTAAACTGGGCCGCCGCACAGATCGGCACCATGGAAGGGGACGTTCTGGACCTGGGGCTAGGTAACGGACGTACCTATGATCATCTGCGTGAAATCCTGCCCTCTCGGCGTATATGGGTGATGGATCGCGTCTTGCAGTGTCATCCCGACAGCACGCCACCGGCACAGGATTTCCTGCAGGGTGAGGCCGAGCCGATGTTGCGTAAACTAGCGGACGCAGGCCAAACAATCGCGCTGGCGCACTACGATTTCGGCCGCGGGATCAAGTCCGAAGATGTTGCGGAAGCGGCGCGCCTCAGCCCTCTGATCAAACAGGTCATGCGACCCGGTGGGTTGTTGATTTCAGGGCAACCGTTGACGGGTTTTGCTCAGATTGAAGGCCCCGAGACCATCGCGCCCGATCGATATCTTTTCTATCGCGCCTGAGCAGGCTTTGAACTGGCGGGATTGTATATTGAATCTATCGATCAGATTCACCGCAGTCAGGCCTATGCATTGACGCGAGTCGAGGGTATACGCCACCGCAACAGCACACCCACATGAGGCCAGTCATGAGCTTTGACCGTTCCATCAAGATCGCTCCCTCGATCCTGTCAGCCGATTTCGCAAATTTCGGACAGGAGATTCAGGCCATCGAAGCTCAAGGGGCGGATTGGGTTCATGTGGACGTGATGGACGGCCACTTTGTCCCAAACCTCACTTTTGGTCCCCCAGCGGTCAAAGCGTTTCGCCCACATGTTAAGACCGTCATGGATGTGCATTTGATGATCACTCCGGTCGATCCTTATATTCAAGCCTATGCCGATGCGGGCGCTGATGTGCTGACCGCGCATGTCGAAGCGGGGCCGCATTCGCACCGCACGCTGCAGGCGATACGCGCTGCGGGAATGAAAGCAGGGATCGCGTTGAATCCCGGGACGCCCGCCGAGGCCGTCGAACATCTGTTGGACCTGACTGATCTGGTGTGCGTCATGACCGTCAACCCTGGCTTCGGGGGGCAGAAATTCATCGACATGACCGCAAAAGTGCAACGTTTGCGCGAGATGATCGGCGACCGACCGGTGCATATCGAAATCGACGGCGGTGTTGATCCCAAAACAGCGCCTCTGGTGGCCGCTGCAGGCGCTGACGTGTTGGTCGCCGGATCAGCAGTTTTTAAAGGCGGGTCAGTTTCAAACCAGTCGGTCTATGGCGACAATATTCGCGCTGTGCGGACTGCTGCCGAAGGTGCACTGGGTTAACAACAAACCCTCCCGCCAGTCGTCGACGTTTCTTACGAAACGCCTCCTCCTGTTGGGCCCGGCATCGCGCTTTGCGCGATGCCGGGCCCAAGGCGGCTAGCAATATTGGCGCAGCCAATGTTGCGCAGGCGCGGGAGCCTTTGCCCCGAGACTTCAGGCACCTTTGTTGAGATCATCAAAGCAGCGGTTCTCGGCCACCAGTTGTTCAAGCAGGGGTGCAGGTTGCCAGAAATAGGCATCTTCTTCAGCCCACTTGCGGATATCGTTCAATACGCCCGGCAAACCTTGCAAATCTGCCCATTTCAGCGGCCCACCCCAGTAGCGCGGAAAACCGTAGCCATAGAGCAGCGTAACGTCCACATCCAGCGGTCTACGCGCGATGCCGTCGCCTACCACCTTCGCCGCCTCATTCACCATCGCGACCATATAGCGACGTATGATCTCCTCATCCGTAAACGCGCGTGGAGTTATGTTCTGAGCCGCACGCTCGGCTTCGATCAATGATGTCAGCTCGGGGTTCGGCTCTCCACCCCGCTTGCCATTTTCATATATGTAATAGCCCTTGCCGGTTTTCTGGCCGAAATGTCCGGCCTCGCACAGCTTGTCGGCATAGAAACTGTCGCGAACGCGTGGATCCTGGCCTGCGGCCCGTTTCCGCTTGCGCGCCGCCCAGCCAATATCCAATCCGGCCAAGTCTGACACTGCATAGGGGCCCATCGCAAATCCAAACCCGGTCAGCGCAGCATCGATCTGGAATGGGCTCGCCCCATCCAGCACCATGTGATCAGCACAGTTCCGATATGTGCCCAAAATCCGATTACCTATGAACCCGTCGCACACACCTGCCCGAACGGCCACCTTGCCCAACCTCTTGCCCAACGCGAAACCCGTTGCCACAACTTCGGGCGCGGTGTGATCCGCCACCACGATCTCAAGCAGTTTCATCACATGTGCTGGGGAGAAGAAATGCAGACCGATGACATCCCGTGACCTTTCGGTCGATCCGGCAATTTCGTTGATATCAAGGTATGAGGTATTGGTCGCCAATACCGCACCGCTTTTGCAGACCGCATCCAGTTGCGCAAAAACCTTTTTCTTCACTGCCATGTCCTCGAACACGGCTTCGATCACCAGATCAACGCCACTCAGCGCGTCATAGTCGGTGGCCAGGGTCAGCCGGTTCTGCAGAATATCATCATGTTTATCCTGGCTCAGCTTTCCGCGCCTCACGACGCCAGCCAGATTTGCCGCGATACGATCTTTAGCGGACCGCGCTGCCTCGTGTGACATCTCAAGCAGCACGACAGGAAGTCCCGCCAGCAGAACTGAGGTGGCAATCCCTGCGCCCATCGTACCGCCGCCGATGACGCCAACCTGTTGCAGGTCCCGCGGCTCGACCCCATTCAACTCAGGCAATTTTGCAACCGCACGCTCCGCAAAGAATGCGTGGATCAACCCTTTGCGCTGATCCGAGGCCATCAGGTCCATGAATAATTCCCGTTCGCGTGCCAAACCGGATGCAAAATCCTCGGCCTCACAACTGGCTTGTATTGCCCGCACTGCAATCGCAGGCGACAGTTGGCCCCGGCCCTTCTTCAGCACCGCGTTATAGGCCGCATCAAAATCGATTGGGGCGGGCCGGGCCATATCGCAAACAGGACGCCGAGGTGCATCAGTTGCAAGCAGCTCTCTGACATAGGCCAGGCCGATCTCGCGCGGATCACCATCCTGAACTTTGTCCAGCACACCCATCTCAAGCGCTTCTGGAGCTCGGACGTGCCGCCCCGTCGTGATCATGTCCAATGCAGCCTCGGCTCCGGCAACACGCGGCAAGCGCTGGGTGCCGCCAGCGCCAGGAATGATACCAAGATTAACCTCGGGCAACCCCACCTTCGCAGACGGCACGGCAACGCGATAATGACAGGATAAGGCAACCTCAAGCCCACCACCAAGCGCGGTTCCATGCAACGCAGAAACCACCAGCAAGGGCGACGCCTCAATCCGATCACAGAGTGCGGGCAGCCACGGGTCCTGTGGCGGCTTGCCAAACTCGCGAATGTCTGCGCCTGCAAAATAAGTCCGACCCTCACCATAGATCAAAACCGCGCGCGCGCCCTCTGTTTCGGCACGTTCGATCGCCGACAACAAACCCCGGCGCACATCCACGCCCAGCGCGTTAACGGGTGGGTTCTCAGCCGACAAAACGGCGATATCGCCCACTTTCTCATACCCGATGACTTGGGTCATATGATCGTGCCTCCTCAGACGAAATGCGATGCCAGTAGTAAATCGGGGAATCCCCGAACACGGCGCGATCAAAGACTGGCCCGGTCTGCGTTCGTATTCAACTATATTTTCGACCGATCGTTCGGTTTATTTGATTTTCTCGGATTTAGTACCATAATCACGCGGTTCATGCCCGGAACTAACCTTTTACGTTGCGGTAGAAATTGCTTCGCGGCCTCAGACCAACGAAGCGCAAAAAACTGCAGTGCTAGGTCTAAATTCGCACGGAACCCGAGGGCGCGATCCAAATGGAAACGCAGCTAACAGGGCCTTAGCACTTGTTTGGGAAGTTCTGGTAGCGGAGGTCCGTCTTGGACACAAACCCCACACATTAACACTCTGTAAAATATGGGTGCCGTGACCTTCAAGGGGTAAGCCGAAAGGTCAATTGTCGTAGCGGTGCCCTGACTGGCGAATGCGATCAAAAGAAATTGGCCTTCACCGGGGTGCTCAGCGTTGAAGGCTGTCGCTATTGCGGCAAGAGGAACGTCTTACATAGCCTCCAAGGTATGCTGGAGGCCATTTCGAATGTGATCTTCCAACAGCCTCTTCGCCGTGTCGGCGTCTCTGGCCAGCGCGGCATCGAACATGCCCTTGTGCTCCTTGACCGCCTCTTCGCCGCGATAAGTCAGTACAAGCATCTGATACCGCAAGTACTTGTCGTAGATGATGGAGTGCAGAGACAGAAGGTTTTTGGAGTTGCAGGCCGCGATCATCGCTTGGTGAAACTCCCAATCATATCGTTTCCAGGTTTCTTTCTCCGACTCGTCGCCCTTGAGAAGCTGCTGTTCCATCAGGTGCAGTTTGTGGTGTGCGGCAACGAGGTTGCCTTCCCAATCCGTGTTGCCATTCGCAATGGACAATTCCAACGCGTGGCATTCCAACAGGACCCGTAGCTCTGAAATCTCGGTCAGGTCTTCTCGTGAAACTGGTGTGACCAGGAAACCCCGTTGCTCGGGAGCTTCGACAAATCCGTCGCTGGCGAGCCTGTTCAGCGTTTCACGAAGTGTCGAAAGGCTTGCCGAGTAGCGTTCCTTCAAGGCGTCCAGCTTCAGTTTGGAGCCGGGTTGCAGCTCCCCGAAGATGATATCCCGCTTGATGCGCTGATAGGTGCTTGCACCTATCGTAGACGGCTGTTTCGCCATGCGTTTCACCCGATATTATCAGTTTCCTCGTTCACTTAGCATTTTTCGGAGACATCAACAATCCAAACTGATATATGGTAAAAATAAAAATATCATACATTATTGCGGAATCGCGAAAACCCCAATACGGTCGTGGCCAAGTTGGGCAAAGCAGCTCGATCGCTATCATCGGTTTCGGGATTTTCCGGACCCTCCGGAAGGAAGCAAAGTGTCTAAGAACTTTCGCATTGCCATTGTCGGCATTGGTCTTGTTGGGCGCCGCCATGCGGACGCTATCCGAGCGTTGCGCCATGTTGATCTTGTAGCGGTGGTCGACCCCAGTGACGGAGGTCGTGCCTACGCCGTTGAGCACGGGGTCGCGTGTTACGAGACGTTGGAGGAAATGTTTGCAAACCAGACGCCGGACGGAGCTGTGCTTGCGACGCCCACTACGCTTCATGTTGATCAAGGCCTAACCTGTGTTCGACATGGCTGTCCCGTTCTTGTCGAAAAACCGATCGCCGTAGAAGCCACCGCTGCACTTGAGCTTGTTCAAGCAGCGGAGAAGGCCAATGTGCCTCTGATGGTCGGACATCATCGTCGGCACAATCCTCTGATCCGGTCGGCTAAGGAAGCCATTGTCGATGGGAAGATTGGAGATGTGCGCGCTGTCCATGCGAATTGCTGGTTCTATAAGCCTGACGAGTATTTTGATGCTGCGCCCTGGAGAAAGAAACCCGGTGCAGGGCCCATCTCGGTCAATCTTGTCCACGATGTGGATCTGCTGCGGTACCTGGCCGGAGAAGTCATGACCGTACAGGCTCAGTCGGCTGCATCGCAGCGGGGATACGACAACGAAGATGTTGCCGGTGCTCTGTTGACGTTCGAAAGCGGGGCGATAGGGACGATAAGTGTGTCCGACAGCATCGTAGCTCCATGGAGCTGGGAGATGACGTCTCAGGAATATCCAATCTATCCTTCAACCACTGAGAGTAGCTACATGATAGGTGGATCTCATGGTTCGTTGTCCGTTCCTGATCTTCGATTGTGGAGTTACCAGAGTGAGCAAAGGGACTGGTGGACGCCTATCTCATCAACCGCGCTGAAGAAGGGTGCGTCTGATCCTCTGGTCAATCAGCTTAGGCATTTTGTTGAAGTAGCTTTGCACAAAGCAGAGCCGATTGTGTCTGGATGGGAAGGTTTCAGAACGCTTCAAGTTATTGAAGCTATTCAGAATTCCTGCAGAACAGGTGAGACGGTCAGGATCAAAAACCTACAAAAAACACCAAAGGTAGATATGACGGCTGCATAAAAATATCATATATTTTATAAAAAATCTTGCAAAACGACAAAAATAGGTCAAAACTCTGAATCGCAAAAAAGAAGCATCATGATGTCTCAGGGAGGAGCAAAGTGATTACCAAACTTACCCGCCGGGCTGCTGTATCAGCCCTGGTTGCAACTGGTGTTCTGTTTAGCGCAACAAGTGGTGTGCTGGCGGAAGACAAAGTGCAACTTCGCCTCGCAACATCAGGATCGGAGACCGACCAGCGCTCGGTCGCTATGGCCGAGGTTTTCGCGCCTATGGTCGCTGATTTCGCAAGCTATGAGCCCAGCTATAATGGCACGATCTTCGCCCAAGGCACCGAGCTGGACGCCATCAGCCGGGGCAACCTGGAAATGTCGATCACCTCGGCGCAGGAACTGGCACAGTTCTTCCCCGAGTTTTCGATCTTTACCGCCGGCTATGTCCATCAGGACGCCGCGCATCAGGTTGCCGTCTTCAACGATCCCTTGATGGACGCGTTCAAACAAAAGGCCGAAGAGGAGCTGGGCGTCAAACTGCTGTCGGTCATGTATCTGGGCCGTCGCCAGGTGAACCTGCGCCAGCCCAAGGATGAATTGACGGTCACGACGCCAGCAGATTTGGAAGGTGTGAACCTGCGGATGCCGGGCACGGATGCGTGGCAGTTCCTTGGCAAAGCGCTGGGTGCCGCCCCGACACCAATGGCCTTCTCCGAAGTCTATACCGCGCTGTCGACCGGTGCCGTTGACGGTCAGGATAACCCATTGCCGACTGTGGTTGATGCCAAATTCTACGAAGTGACCAATCAGATCATCCTGACATCGCATCTGGTCGACCTGAACTATATCGCCATCGGCAAAGAGGTTTGGGACGGGCTGACACCGGAACAGCAAGCCAAGGTTCAGGAAGCTGCGGATGCAGCGGCTGAATCCGGTCGCCAGAAGCAGCTTCAGAAAGAAGAGGACCTTGTCAGCTTCCTCAAGGAGCAGGGCATGGAGGTCTACGAGCCCGACCTCGCGGCGTTCCGTGATCAGGTGCAGTCGATGTATCTCGAAAGCGAATTCGCCGGATCATGGCCGGACGGTGTTCTCGAGCAGATCAACGCTCTGGGCAACTAAGCCCATCTACACAAGGGAGGGAGAACCACAATGAAAGGCTTCACAAAGGGGTTCTCCCGACTGACCGAAGCGATTGCCGGCGGGATGCTGGCGGCAATCTTCCTAATCTTCCTTCTGCAAATTCTCTTGCGGTATTTCTTTACCCCCGCCGGTTGGACGCTTGAACTGATCGGCATCCTCTGGGTCTGGGTGATCTTTTTTAGCTGCGCGTTCATCGTGCGCGAGAGAGATCACGTGAAGTTCGACATCATCTACCTTTCGGTGCCGATGCGCGTTCGTCAGGTCTTTGCGATGCTGGCGGCCGCGGCGATTGTAGTCGGGATGCTCTACAGTTTCCTGCCGACGTGGGACTACATCGACTGGATGAAAATCCGCAAAACCTCGACTGTGCGCAATCCGTTCTCGGGTGAGAAGATACCACTGCGCACCGTGTTCTCAATCTATGCGGTGTTCATGCTGGTCGTAGCTGCGCGGTATGGGTGGTTGTTCTTTGACATCCTGCGAAATGGCCCACCAAAAACCGAGCTGGAACTGGTCGTTGGGTACAACGTGGTTGACGATCATCCCCGTGTCGACGGTGAAGACGACGAGGAAGCAGGCAAATGAGCTTTGAACTTCTTTCCTGCCTGCTCGCGCTCTTTCTTCTGGCAGGCATCGGGACACCTATCGGCTATTCCATCCTTTTGGCCTCATTGGTTTATCTGGGCACGGCCGGATTGGACGTCGCACTCGCGGGCGAGAAAATCCTGCAAGGCTTCTACAAAAGCACGATCCTGCTTGCCGTGCCTTTGTTCATCGTCGCCGCCAATATCATGAACGCGGGGTCGATCACCGACCGCTTGCTGAACTTCTGCGTAGCCGCTGTCGGTCGTTTCAAGGGCGGCCTCGGGCACGTCAACGTGGTAGCGTCCCTGATCTTTTCCGGTATGTCCGGCTCGGCTGTCGCGGATGCCGCGGGGATCGGCAAGATCATCATTGAGATGATGACCAAGGATGGCCGCTACAGCCGAGGTTATGCTGCTGCTATTACCGCGGCGTCGGCGACGATTGGCCCGATCATTCCGCCCTCGATCCCAATGGTTTTGTACGCGCTCGTTTCCAAGGCCTCCATCGGATCTCTGTTCTTAGCCGGTATTCTGCCGGGCCTGATCATGGGCGTCGTCCTCATGGCAATGAACTATTACCTGGCCGGAAAGCGGAACTTTGCATTGGAAGAACCTGTTCCTCTGCGCGAATTGCCGGCTAAAACCGCCAACGCGTTTCCGGCACTGCTGATGCCCGCAATCCTGCTGTACGGTATATATGGCGGCGTCACCACTCCGACCGAAGCCGCCGCAGTTGCTGCATTCTACGCTCTGCTACTGGCAGCGTTGTTCTACCGCGCGCTGACCTTCCGTGGCCTTTATCAAGTGTTCGTCGACAGCGCGCGCTCCTCCGCCGCCGTCGGGGTGGTCATTGGTGGCGCGTTCATTCTGAACTTCATCGTCATTCAGGAACAGATTCCACAGTCGATCTCGGCACTGCTGGAGGGTTCGGATGTTAGCCCGATTGTATTCCTGATCCTCGTAAACCTGCTGATCCTCGCGCTGGGATGCGTGTTAGACGCAACAACGATCATCCTGGTGATCGTGCCCCTGTTCATTCCAACCTGCGAAGCGCTCGGGATTGATCTGGTGCATTTCGGAGTGCTGGTCGTCGTGAACTCAATGATCGGTTTGATCACGCCGCCCTATGGCATTCTACTCTTTGTGATCAACGCCGTGACGGACATTCCGCTGCGCGAAATCATCTCCGAAATCTGGGCCTTCCTCGCGGTTCTCATCTTCGCCTTGGTGATAATGATGCTGATGCCGGATCTGGTCCTGTGGTTGCCGCGTATGTTTGGATATCAGGGATAATGTGCCTGTCGGTTTCGACAACGTCGATCCCCGGTGATCTGGCTGAAAAGCTGAGTGCTATCGCTGACGCGGGATTCGGGGGTGTCGAATTACACGAACCGGATTTGACCGCTTTTGACGGACCGCCATCGCAAGTCCGCAAGATTGCATCGGACCTCGGCCTGAAGATATGCCTGTTACAACCCTTCCATAATCTTGAAGGCCAGCCCGAAGCCGGACGTGAGCGCGCCTTTGATCGACTGAAGCGCAAACTCGACCTGATGAGCGAGCTGGGAACGGAATTGCTGCTTATCGGGTCTGCCTTCGAGGTCGATGTCGCTGCGACCGAAGAACAGGTAATCGCAGATCTTGGCGAGGCGGCCCAAATCGCTAAAGAAATGGGGATGCGTCTGGCCTATATGGGCTTGCCATGGTCGGATCTTATTCACTCGGATGAACAGGCGTTAGGCGTCGTTGATGCTGTCGACAGCCCTAATCTGGGGTTGGCTTTGAATTCCTTCTTCTCGCTTGCCGACGGATCCAAACCAGCCCGCCTTCGGGACATTCCCGGAGAGCGGCTGTTCCATGTGCAACTGTCCGATGCACCCCGGCTTGAGATGGATATACGTCGGCTCAAGCGGCACTTTGGGCTTCTGCCGGGGCTTGGGTCGCTGAACCTTGCGGGCTTCGTTCGCGTGTTGTCTCGCGCCGGATACAAAGGGCCTTGGTCGGTTGCACGCGTCAACGAAGCAGCTCCTCAACCCGGTGGCCGAACACTGGCCCGAGACAGCTACAGGTCGCTGGTGAACCTCCTGGATGAGGTACCCCGGACCGAGCCGGGAACCGATTTCGGCATCCCGGACCTGCCGGAACGCGTCTATGCGTCAGGCTTCGAATTTGTCGAATTTACAGCCGACGAAACAAGCGGCGCGCAGCTGGCAGATATGTTGTCAGCAATGTGTTTTCGAATGGAGCGAAAACACGTATCCAAGTCCGTCGAGCTGTGGCGGCAGGGCGCGATAAACATCGTTGTGAATACCGAAAAGGAAGGATTTGCCCATTCGGCGTTCCTGGGTCACGGCCCCTCCGTTTGTGACATGGGGTTGCGTGTCAAAGATGCGGATCAGACGGTTCAGCGGGCGACCGCGTTGGGCGCGCCGAATTTCTCACAACCGGTGGGAACAGGGGAACTGGATATCCCGGCCATTCGGGGCGTTGGTGGCAACGTCGTTCATTTCATCGATGAGAAATCCGATCTCCATCGGGTATGGGACATTGAGTTCGAGCCGGTTGCGAAAACCAAAGCCACCCAACCTGCCGGTCTGCGTCGTATCGACCATCTGGCCCAGACGATGCGTCACGATGAGATGCAAAGCTGGCTACTCTACTACATTTCGACTTTCGAGATGGCAAAATCCCCTATCCTGAACGTCGCCGACCCGTCTGGTGTCGTGCAAAGCCAGGCTATCGAAAGTCCCGAAGGCGAAGTGCGCTTAAACCTGAATGGGGCAGTTGGGCGTCGAACACTGGCGGCGTCATTCCTTGAAGATGGCTTTGGGGCTGGTGTTCAGCACATTGCCTTCCAGTCGGATGATATTTTTGAAACTTCAGCCCAGTTGCTCAAGTCTGGCTTTCCCAGCCTGTCCATCCCGGAGAACTACTACGCTGATCTGCAAGCGACATTCGGATTGGATGACGATTTGGTCGCCCAATTGCGCAGGGGGAGTATTCTCTACGATCGGGCGGCGGGAGCTGAGTATTTTCAGATATACAGCCGCCCCATCTTTAACGGCTTCTTCTTCGAAATTGTTGAACGCCGTATGGGCTATGCCGGTTATGGCGCGCGCAATGCACCCATTCGCCTTGCCGCGCAAAGCAAAACCCAGCCGGTGAAAGAGGTGCAGACGCAATGACCGCGCAGACGACAGACGATGAGCGCGCCGTTCGCCAATGGTGGCGTACCTCCATCATCGACATGAAACCTGGACAGATCTCTTTTCGTGGCAACGCCATAGAGGACCTGATCGGAAACGTATCTTTCCCGCAGATGATCTGGCTTATGGTGCGGGGCGATCTACCCAGCGACGCGCAAGCGCGCCTGTTCGAAGCCGCTTTGGTCGCAGGCGTGGATCACGGCCCACAGGCTCCCTCAATCGCGGCTGCGCGTATGGCCGCCACCTGCGGGGTAGGTCTCAATAACGCGATGGCGACTGCGGTGAACATGCTGGGCGACGTGCACGGCGGGGCAGGAGAGCAGTGTGCAGAGCTGTACTATGATATCGCAGCTCGCATGGATTGCGGAGCATCGTTGAATGACGCAGTGAAGGACGGTCTGGACAGCTGGCGCGAGACCTATGGCAAGATCGTCTCGGGCTTTGGTCACAGGTTTCACAAACCTGTCGATCCACGCGCACCCCGATTGATGCAACTTGTTCGAGATGCGGCGGCAGAAGGCACAGTTTCTGGCCGGTTTGCCGATATCGGAGAAGAGGTTCAAGCCGAACTCGGTCGTCAACGAGGCGGTCGGCCAATTGCCATGAATATTGACGGCGCGACAGCTGTGATCTTCTGCGAACTTGGCTTTCCTGCGCCCTTGTCGCGAGGGCTGTTCTGCCTGTCCCGCTCGGTCGGAATACTCGCCCACGCTTGGGAACAGATGAACCAGGGTGGCCGCAACAAAGGGCCGATTCCCCCTAATTACTTACCCCTCTACGAAGACAGGAATGATGAAACGTGAGACATCGAAATCCTTCCGGGTCGGCCTTATCGGCTGTGGTCGTATCAGCGATATTTATCTAAAAACACTATCCAAATTCTCAAACGTTGAGGTCGTGGCTTGCGCAAGCCTTGACCCTTCGGAAAGCCGCACCAAGGCAGATCAATACGGTATCGCCAAGGCCTGTGCGCCAGTTGGGGTGTTTGACGATCCGACGATTGACTGCGTTCTGAATCTGACAATTCCGGCGGCGCATGCCGAAATCAGCCTGCGTGCGTTGGAGGCGGGCAAGCACGTCTATTCCGAGAAGCCGCTGGTTATGGATCGAACGGATGGTAAGACGATTCTGCACATGGCCTCTGAAAAGGGGCTACTGGTCGGTTGCGCACCCGACACATTTCTGGGCGGTCGTTGGCAAACCGTTCGGCGCTTGATCGATGAGGGTGCCATTGGCAAACCGACAGGGGTTTTTGCCCATGTCGGTACCCACGGGACGGAACGCCACCATCCCAACCCGGATTTCTACTACCAGGCCGGTGGCGGGCCCTTGCTGGACCTTGGGCCATATTACCTGACCGCCATGGTTTGCTGCCTTGGTCCGGTTGACCGGGTCGCCGGAATGGCTCGGCGCACGTTCGACAAAAGGATGATCGAAAACGGCCCTCGCAACGGTGAATGGATGGATGTCGAGGTCGACACGCATTCCCTAAGCCTACTGCAGTTCTCTTCCGGGGCTATAGGGTCGATGACCATGAGCTTTGACGTCTGGGATAGCGAAACGCCGCGGTTCGAGATCTACGGTGAAAAAGGCACCATCAGCATCCCAGACCCTGACCCGGTACATGGTGCCAACATCTTTCAGGGGGATGTCTGGCTGAAAACGCGGGAGACCTCGCGCTGGTCTCATCAGCCGCGCCCATCCGGTCGCGAAGGCTGGCAGGTGGTCGTCAACAAACACGGGTTCAATGAGGACAGCCGTGGTCTCGGCCTTTTGGATCTGGCTCTGGCGGCGCAAGAAGGACGCCAACCCCGTGCAAGTGGAGCGCTCGCCTACCACGTTTTCGAGGTCATGGACGCGATCGAACGGGCACCAAAATTTGGCGCCTATCAGACGATAGAAAGCCGTTGCGCGGCTCCGGAGCCTTTGCCGGTCGATTTCCTTAACGATGAGAGGAAGGAATTGGTTCATGCCGATTGAGACACTCGACTTTGCTCAGCCATTCTTTCGCGTCCAGCACATAACTGACGAGCGCAGAATTTCTATCGAGGGTCGCGCCATCGTCCTTAACCTTGGGGGGCGAAATCTCTCTGTCGAGGATCAGACCATTGCACCGCTTTCCTCTGTGATCGTGCAAGACAGCACGCTTGGCGGCGTGGAACGTGCAGTCATTGTCCACGATTTCGACGCCCATGCCGATGACAACGAGTTGTTCGCATGGGTGAAAGATACATGGCCATCTGCTTTTGATGTTCGCCAAGAGGAGCGTTTACGCGGTGTCAGCCACTACATGTCGCCAAAGGTCTTTGTGGGTAACGTTGGGCTGACCATGTACCATTCCGGCTCGGTGCCGCTGAATGTCGGATTGCACAAGGATCATCCGTTCTGCCCGGTACCGGGGTTTCGCGAAGTGCATACACAAATCGTAGGCCTTGGGAAAATGCAGCAATGCCGTGAGCGGGATGTTGAATCCCTTTACCTCGAAGAATTCATGGCCCCCGGCACGACGCACAAACCGATGTATGACGCCGAAGGCAACTATCCCTGGCATCAGTACGAGACGATTACCCCCAGCATTTTCATGGCGGTGGAAATGCTGCCGGAAGGCGTACGGGTCCCGGAAATGGAGATTCAGAATGGCTGAGAGACTGTTTTCCGAAGACCTGAACTTTGACGGACCTTTCCCCCGATTGTCTCGCCGTTTGCGGCTGGGTGTTGTTGGCGGCGGACGTATCTCTGTCACGCAGGCAACGGCCGCGCGGATGACCGACCGGTGGGAGGTCGTCGCAGGAGCGCTCAGTTCTGACGCCATGCGAAGCAAGGCGCGCGGGGCCGAGTGGTTCCTGCCGGCCGACCGGTGCTATGCGTCATTCAATGAGATGGCGCAGGCCGAGGCGGCGCACCCGGATGGCGTAGATGCCGTCATGATCACGACCCCGAACCACGTTCATTTCGAAGCGGCCAAAGCCTTTCTTGAGGCGGGCATTGACGTGCTGTGCGACAAGCCCCTGACCAACGAAGTTGCCGAGGCCGAGGGGCTTAAGGGGATCGCCACGCGCACGGGACAGGTCTTTGCCGTCGGATATGCGATGTCGTGCTTTCCGGTCATCCGTCAGGCCAAACAAATCGTAGCGGAAGGCGGCATCGGTAAAATCAACCAAATCCACGTCGAGTTCATGCAAGACTGGATGACGCCCGATGATGTGGCTGATGCGCCCCATGTCAAATGGCGGCTGGACCCAAAGATTTCTGGCCCGACCAGTTGCGTCGGCGATATCGGCACCCATGCCGCGCATCTGGCCAGTTTTGTCTCGGGCCTGCCCTTAACCGACCTACGGGCCGAGTTTCATGTCTGCGGCGCGCCAAAGCCTTTGGAAGACACGGTGTTCATGTTCACCCGTTACCAAAATGAAGTCCCAGGAACCTTGATGGCAACACGCCTTGCCCCCGGAAATCGGGGTGGGTTGCGGTTGCGCATATTCGGGAGCGAAGGAGGCCTCGAGTGGGATTTGGAGAATTCGGAGCAGCTGAAGTTCAATCGGTTCGGCGAGCCGGATCGTATCATCAGCCGAGGTCACGGGCATGGTATCGGCCCCGACGCAGAACGTCTGATCCGTACCGCGCGCGGCTTCCCCGAAGGGATTATCGAAGCTTGGGCCAACCTCTATACGGAATTTGCCATGGCCGTAGCCGCGCGCCGGGATGGCGTTTCCGTTCCGACCGATTGGCTGACATATCCCAGCGTCAATCAAGGCGCAGACGGCGTCCGATTCATAGATGCCACTGTGCGCTCTCACCAGTCCGGAGGCGACTGGGTTACTCTCTAAGGCGCTGCCAACAAGAATGAAAAACACGCCCGGGCAGTTGCCCGGGCGCTTTCATTTCCTGCTCAGTATTAAAAGTTGATATTTTAAAAAATATCAGATATTTTTTACTACGTGTGATGAATTTGAGATTCGCAGACACGTGGAGCTGCCGTTCATGGTGAAACCCGAAGAGGCTGGCGCAAGCCCCTCTCTCTATTCCTTGGCGCACCTGACGCTGATTGGCTGTACGCCGCCCGAGTTGGTCTATATCGCAGCGCGGGCCGGTTACGATGCCGTCAGCCCCCGCTTCATTCCGATGCATGTGCCCGGTGAATTCACTCAATCTCCAATCGACAAGGCACAGGTGCATGCCACCAAAACTGCTCTCTCTACCACTGGCTTGAAAGTCCTCGATGTCGAACTTGCGCGCATCACAGAAGATGTCGATCCGCGCAGTTTTGAGCCTTCTCTTGAGATCGGTGGGGAATTGGGTGCCAAGCGCATGATCATGAGCGCGTGGACCAATACCCGCGATGATCGTGACTTCCTGATCGACGTCTATTCGGAAACCTGCGAACTGGCGGCACCCTACGGGCTAACAGTGGACCTGGAGTTCCCAAGCTTTTCCCGCCTTCGTACTCTGGATGAGACGCTTGACATTGTCCGCGCCTCCGATCAGCCGAATGGCGGTATTCTGGTTGATACGCTTTATCTGCATCTCAGCCGCGTGGATTTGGGAGAGTTGCTACACGTCCCCTCGGACCTGTTTCACTTCCTGCATATCTCTGATTGCCTACCCGGCATCGCCGATACGCGTGAGGGCATGATCCAACTGGCCCGCGATGCGCGGCTATATCCCGGTGAGGGATGGATCGATTTCACCGGCATCATCGAACGGATGCCGCCCGTCGACTATTCCATCGAACTGCCCAACCAAAGCCGCGTTGCCGAGTTGGGATATGAAGAACACGCGCGTCGCTGTCTCAGCCACGCCAAGCGAACATTTGGCGAGGCGCGGTCACAGCGTCGTATGCCCGATGCTACAATTCCAAAACACCAAGAGGATCATCATGGGCAAAGAGCTCACTGAAAACGACCGCAACATGGCGGCAGATATGCTGGCACGCGCCCGCGCTGCCATGGCCGAGATCGAGGATTGGGATCAGGACAGGCTGGACCGCCTGTCTCAGGCCATCGCGTGGTATGCAGGTAATGAGAAAACCTTCACGCGTCTGGCTCAACAAGGCGTGGATGAGAGCGGTATCGGAGATCGCGAAGGCCGCCCAGCGAAGCGCTTCAAGATTCACATGGTGCTGCGAGATGTCTTGCGCACACCCTCGACCGGCATCGTCGAGGTTGATGAGGAAAAAGGTCTGGTGAAATATGCCAAACCTGCTGGCGTCATCGCATCCCTGATCCCAATGACTAACCCAGCGATGACACCACCGGTGACCGGCGTTTCCGCCGCCAACGCCCGGAATGCCGTCATTTTCAGCCCGCACCCGCGAACCGCTCATACGACCTTCGAAATGGTCGAGGTTATGCGTGCAGCTTGTCGTGCTGCCGGTGCCCCCGAGGACTTGTTTCAATCCATTCGCAAACCCTCGATCCCATTGACGCAACATCTGATGGAGATCTGCGACTTGACTTTGGCGACGGGCGGCAAACCCATGGTCAAAGCGGCGTACAGTTCAGGGCGTCCAGCCTATGGTGTCGGCGCAGGCAATTCATCCATTGTCATTGATGAGACTGCCGATCTGGATATCGCCGCGCAGAATACCCGTATTTCAAAGACCTCCGACTTTGGGTCGGGCTGCTCGGCCGACGGCAACATCATCATCCAGCGCTCAGTTTACGACGATATGGTCAAGGCGCTTCAAGCCGAGGGAGGCTACCTGTGTTCGGATGAAGAGAAGGCCATGCTCGAAGCGGCCATGTGGGATGAAAAGGGAAACCGTACGTTTCCGACCATTGCCTGTCCGCCGCAGCAAACGGCCAAGGTCGCCGGTTTTAGCATCCCCGAAGATCGCAAGTTTCTGATGGTTGAAAATCAGGGGCAAATCGGGCCGCAGCACAAGTTCTCCAAGGAAAAACTGACCACGCTGATGGCGCTTTATCACTTCGAAACGTTCGATGATGCGCTGGAAACGGTCAGCCAGATCTACAACACCGGGGGCAAGGGCCATTCCTGCGGCATCTACAGCCACAATGACGATCACATCGACCGGTTGGCGCGTCTGGCTCCGGTCAGCCGTATGATGGTGCGACAGCCTCAATCCAAGGCCAATGCGGGTGCCTGGACAAATGGCATGCCTATGACCAGCAGCCTGGGCTGCGGCATCTGGGGCGGCAACATCACCAACGAAAACGTCACCATGAAACACATGATGAACTACACCTGGGTCAGTCGTCCGATCCCTGAGGATCGCCCCTCGGAGCCGGACCTGTTCGGTGAGTTCTACGGACAGGAGGTCGCGTGATGGACGGAGCGAAACTGGACGGCAAAACCGTTGCCGAACATATCGTTGACTTTCTCGAACGCCGTGAGGTCAAGCACGTTTTCGGCCTGTGCGGGCACACGAACATTGCGGTTCTGGCTGCGCTGGCGGAAAGTCCCATCGATTTCGTCACAGTAAGACACGAACAAATCGCCAGCCACGCGGCGGATGCATATGCCCGCGTGACGGGCAAGGCCTCGGTGGTGCTGTCCCATCTCTCCCCGGGGCTGACCAATTGCGCCACCGGGGTCGCCAACGCCGCACTGGACTGTATCCCGATGGTCGTGATCGCGGGTGACATTCCCACGCATTACTACGGTAAACATCCGCATCAGGAAGTGAACCTGCATGCAGACGCAGCCCAATGGGAGATTTACCGACCCTTCGTGAAGCGCGCGTGGCGCGTGGATCGCGCCGACCTGATGGCCGAGATTCTGGAGAAGGCGTTTCACCTCGCGGAAAGCGGTCAGCCTGGCCCCGTGTTGGTCAATGTGCCGATGGACATCTTCTCGGAAGTCATCCCGTCGGACAGCTTTGATCGTATTCTCGGTAACACGAACGCGCTCAAGAAACCATCGATCGACGACAAAACCGCGCGTGAGATTGTCGAGGCACTTGCTAAGGCCGAAAACCCAGTAGCTTATGTCGGAGGTGGTATTCTTCTGGCACAGGCCAGCGAGGAGTTGCGAGAATTTGTTGAACATATGGGCCTTCCAGTCGCGCATTCCCTGATGGGTAAAGGCGCGTTGCGAGACGACCATCCGCTTGTGCTGGGAATGACCGGGTTTTGGGGCACCGAATTGGTCAACCAGTCCTGCTTGAATGCGGACTACATCTTTGCCGTGGGCACCCGGTTCAAAGAGGCTGATTGTTCAAGTTGGTACCCTGGCTACACGTTCAACATTCCCGGATCGAAGGTCATTCATATCGACATTGAGCCGCAGGAGATCGGTCGGAACTATCCCACCGAGATCGGAGTCTTTGCTGACGCCAAGGCCGCTTTGTGCGTCCTCAACCGGGTCGCCCGCGAGATGTATCCGGACGGCTTCAAGCGCCCCACGCTGGAGCAGAAAATCGCTGGCTTCCGGACGGACTTCAAAGCGCGCAACGAGGAAATGGCGACTTCATCGGCCTTTCCAATGATGCCCGAGCGTATTCTGGCAGATACCCGCAAGGCACTGCCCGAGGATGCCATCATCACAACGGACGTTGGGTGGAACAAGAACGGTGTCGGGCAACAGTTCGACATTTTGACGCCGGGTTCAATCCTGACCCCCGGCGGGTTCGCGACGATGGGTTTCGGTCCTCCGGGCGCGATCGGCGCGAAACTGGCGGCACCTGATCGCATTGTCCTCAGTCTGGTGGGCGATGGTGGCTTCGGTCAAAACCCGTCGATGCTCGCGACTGCCGTCGAACTCGATCTGGGCATCATCTGGCTGGTTATGAACAACAACGCCTTCGGAACTATCGCCGGCCTTCAAAAAGCGCACTACGGTCTGACCTATGGAACGACGTTCCCCGGATCAGCCGCCGCACCCGCAAACGGACCGGGCTATGCCGACATAGCGCGAGCCTACGGCGCGGAAGGGCACAGACTCAGCGCTGCTGACGAGTTGTTGCCTGCATTGGAAGCGGCAATCGCCAGCGGCAAACCAACCGTGCTGGATGTGCCAATGATCAACAACCCGACACCAACGACCGGTCATTGGAACATCCTGGACATTTATTCGCCGGACAAGGATGTTTCTCACGTCGCGACCTGACGATACTGAGCGCGGTAAGCCGCGCCAGTTTTTTTCTTTCAATAGGCCCAAGTCAGCCAAACCTTCTGAGAGCGTGCAGTGCCTCAAGAAGATCTAACTGGGTTTACAGTCTTAACAGCTCTCGATCTGAGTCGCGTGAGATACGTTCGTGCAGAAGCTTGAGCAACCGATCAGCTTTGTCTCTCTCAATTTCCTCGAGAAGCTTCAAAACAGCAGCGCCATAGATAATCTTTTTGCGCGTTTCATCGCGACGCCGTTGTTTGCTCGCCCGGGCCTGAAGGTCTCTGAGCCTCACGCGCGCCTGCTCGATTTGTTGATCCAGGTCCGCCATTTCGTTCTCCCTTGATTGAGGTGGTCGAACAGGAAATGCGGCCTGGATCCCGGCTTCGCTACCCGGGCGGGAAAATGTGGCTTCGCCAGGCCTCCTCGTGAGCGGCCGTCCGCATGCCCGCTGGGCAATGCGCGCAGTTACGCAAACTCGGGGTTTGCCTGCGCGCCTGCCGCGGGCTTTTTTGTGCGGAGATCGGGTTGGGGCCCGATGTCCTTTACATGATACACCCCGCCAGCAGACTCGAAGTCATCCTGCATTCTCGCGCCGACGGTCGCTCCGCCGTCAAATCCGCCGCTTACACCGCGCGCACCACCTTCCGGGATGCGCGGGTTGGACGACGGTTTTCGCCGGGCAGAAAGGGTGGCCTCCTGTCTCATGAATTGATCAACTGGACAGGAAACGCCGAGGAGCTCTGGAACGCTGCCGAGCGTTCGGAACGCCGAACGAATGCAAGAGTCATCCGCGAACTGCGCCCATCCCTGCCGCGCGAGCTACCGCTTCCCGAGCAGGTCCGGCTTGTCCGCAGCCTCTGCCTCTGGCTTCGCGATAAATACGGCGTTGCCGTTCAAGCCGACATTCACGCGCCGCGTTTCTTGTGCCCTGTGGAAGAGAAACGGCACAGCGCGGGCAAACTCGAACTGACGCGAGAAGACTACGTGCAGAGGCTCTTCAATCCATCGAAGACCAACCTGAATTTCCACGCCCACATCCTGATGACGACGCGGAAGGTTGATAGGATCACTGGCGATTTTGGTGAGAAAACGCGTGTTCTTGACGACAGAACCTCAGGCCCCGGAGAAATCAAGCGTATCCGCGGAGAATGGGAAAAGCGGACCAACGCGGCCCTGCGCAAGATTGGCTCCCACGCGCGGGTTGATCTTCGTTCGTATGCCGAGATGGTCGAGACAGGCGATGCACCGCAAGGCCTGGCAAGACAAGATCATGTCGGGCCACGCAGATCCGCCAGGTCGCGCCGCAGACTGCAAGAAAGCGGAAACGACGACACAGTTGCCGGAGTGCGGCGCCAGGCTGTCCAAGAACACAATTCAACACTCTGGCACTCGTGGTTGCAGCTGCGCGCCCTGGAGCGTCAGAGAGACGACCTCGAAGCGGAGCGTATCGCGCGGGTGAGAGAGGCTGCCCGCAAGAAAACGGCCAGCGATGAGAAACGTCGAATGCTGGAGGCGAGATCCGAGCGCGAAGTGAAAGCAGCGCTGGAAGCTTCGTCGCAAATAGAATGTCTAAGAACTGAGACAACATACCAGCAAGCGGTGCGATGGGCGACAGAAGGCATAGACGCCGATCCATCAGATATCCTCGATGAGGAATTCTCCTCTGATGTCGACCTTGAGGCGTATCACCCACCTCAGCTCCAGCGGAATGATCGGGTTTCCAACATACCGCGTGTAAGAACACGCAAGCCGCGTCAGCGTACGCGATGACACCGATGCCAGTTTTTGCAGGGCGCAACACTTGATGCGATCTACAATGTTTGGACTCGAGCCGTTGATCGGTTGACGGGCATGGGGCGTCACCCGGGCCTTGCCTTTCTTTGCTTGGATTTTTCTGTGCCAACAACCGCAGAGCCAATTCCCGCGGATGAAGCACACCGATCCGCGCGACTTTGCCCCGCATTCAGATGATATCCACACCGTTTCGCCAGAGGAATACGTTCAACTCCTCCATCCGCAAGGAGTGATTGGGAATCCTGCCGTTCTGATCAAGAATTCCGAGAAGCCAAGCCAACAATTTACACGTTGTCCGGATGGGATTGTAGCGTGTCTTCATGCGCTGCTGGATCGGACATCGTTTATCTCGCTGAACCGGTTTAAGGGCACACGCTGCAATTCAGGATTGGTCAGCCTGAATTCGCTTTATGTCGATCTGGACTATCACAATGATCCCGGCTGGCGCGCTGAGGGTGAAGAAGACATTCAGGCAGCCGTCGCGGGCCATCTTCTGATGCGCGGTGTCTCTGAGCCATCATTCTATTTGCGAACGGGACGAGGACTGGCCGCAATCTGGTTGATCCATTCGATGCCACCTGCTGCACTATCCCGCTGGCAGGCGGCAATCCGGGCATTGATGGATCTGCTTGCTCACTTTGGTTCGGATCGTTCTTGCAATGACCCAGCTCGCGTCTTTCGCATTCCCGGCACTCGAAACGAGAAATCGGGCCGGGTCGTTCAGGTGTCTGGTGGGAATTGCCAACGCCAGGATTTTGATGTCCTTGCCGATCAGATTTTTGCCGCCGTCGGGCGGCCCACCCGTTCCGAACTCGCAGAGCGCCGCAAGCAGCGTCAGGATCGGGAGCCGGGTAGTCAGACAATGCCGCGGGGATTGACCCAAGCTGAGCGATTTGAACAGATCCTGAAAGATCTCGAGGCTTACCGGATTTACCACGGTGGGGTGATCCCGGTGGGGTACCGAAACACATGGCTGCATTTTTATGCCACCTGCCTGACCCATCAGTCGGACACCCAGAGTATCGAAGGTCACATTCAACGAGCGGCAGACATGGCAACGCCCGGGCTATGCCAGAACGAAACGAACGCCATTATCAAGCAGGCTCTTGCGAAGTCAAAGCTGCAAGCTTGCGACAATGCACGCGAGAGCGAGAGATATTGTTACCGCGGCTCGACTGTTGCGGAGCGTCTCGACGTATCAGCGGATATGGCGCGTCAGTTGAGCATGCGTCAGGTGATGCCAGCGGAAGAGCGCCACCGCAGAAAAGCTGAACGGGAACGAGCACGGCGTGCTGTTCAGGGGAGTACCTCGCGAGATCAATACCTGCTCGAAAACAGCGCATCGAGAAACAAGCCCTGGCTGAACTATGGTCTTGGTAGGTCCCAGTATTACGCGCGCAAGAAGGCAGGAACACTCCCAGAACTGCCCGTCGCTCCGGACCGGACAGGTCCATGTCCACTACAGGGGAACCATACTGGACACAGAGAACTCTGTGGCCCTCCAACAGAGGCACAGCATTCGGAAACACCCGTCAACCGACCCATTGGAAACACTTCGAACACTCTGGCGGAAGATCGGAAAGCTGCAACAGACCAGAAAACAGCGCACGGACGAGAACCGAAACAGCGGAAAAGGCAGGTCGCCCACCTTCGACTGCGCAGTCCGGATGTCGCGCAGCCGAAAGTGGGAACCAGCCCAAACACGGTGGAAGACGCGGCTCTTTTCAACTTCGATGAAGGATGTCTCATGACACTTCAAACTGAAATCGCGCTGCCCTCCGAGAACTGGAAATCCCGTTTGAAAGTTGGCGATGTCGTCGCGTTTCGCTTCCCCCATGAAACGATGGGAGAGGATGATCCCAAAGTTCGGCCGTCGCTGGTTATTGATGTCGAGGAAATGGCCGGTGAGCGCTTTGCGGTTCTGGCTTACGGCACAACGAACCCCTGTCCACGCAAGCAGGCCTATTGCGTCGATGTGCGTTCGGAAGAGGAGCGGGAACAGGCTTCTTTGAGGGCGCCAACACGCTTCAATGCGGCTCGACGTGTTTCCGTATCTGTCAACAACAGCGGCTTCGACAGAAACTCCGATGGAACGCCCGTATTGGGTGAACTCGCCGACGCAGCGCTGGATCGACTTCATCGCGTTCGCGCACGAATACATGCAGAACGCGATATCCGGCGCTCCCGTAGGTTCGGCAGCAGAGGCTCGGGTCGAAAGATACGCGCCGTCACGGTTGAAACGCGGCGCAAGGGACGGCCGGATACGCGGGAGGTGCGCTATGTATGATAGCATCGCACAGCAGCTATTGCCCATCGAGGCAGCGATCCTCGATGCGCTCAACATGGTGCCCTCAGCGTCGAAGGCACTCGACACGCTAATCGACAATCTGGAGCCCACTGGCGCGCGCATTGCTTATCGTTTTGGCTCACGCCTCCGTGCGGGTGAAATGTTCGGTGATCGCGATCTCAATGATCTCGAATCCCTGCTCCAACCTGTCTTGGCTGAGATAGAAGCCGGATGGGTGAGCGAGGTGATTGCAGACGAGCATTGCCCGGGCGGTGCTTGGATCAACAAGCGGCTGACAAATCGAGCAGCCGAATTGAACCGGACCGTTGAACCTTTGGTGGCGCTTCAAAGATGTCTTCAACTCATCCAGAACCTGCGTCGAGCCGACCGAATAACACGTCGAGTGATCGCTGAAACGCAGACTTAGCCTGCAGCCTTCGGAGAGCGTTTCTCGCTCTCCGAACCGTTCGGATTAAACTGCGTTTCTAAATTTTCCAGAGGAGACCGATCTCACGCTCGTTGAAACATAAAGCGAGCACCATGACAGTTCAAAAACCGATCCAAACCGATTTTTCGATTTGTGAAGAGATCACCAAGTCCCCAGCAGCAAAGCAAAACCCGACGCCAGATGTTGGTTTGCTTGAGCTCGTCCGGGAATTGGCCCGGGCGGCAGCACAACAAGACGCGAGGAACTCGAGAGAATGCAACGCCGCGCTGCGATCTACGCCCGCTATTCGACCACGCTCCAGTCGGAGCGCTCCATTGAAGATCAGGTGGAGCTCTGCCGACGCTACCTGACAAGTGAAGGCTATAGGGAGGTCCGGACATTCGAAGACAGGGCCAAAACCTCTGAGACTCTGATTGGGCGAGTTGGTTTTGCTAATCTTCTCGAAGCGGCGAGTGCGGGGGAAATTGATGCACTGGTCGTGGAGTGTGTTGATCGGATCAGCCGGGACGCAGGTGATCTTCATACGGTGCATAAACTGCTTAGCTACGCTGGCGTCGAAATCATTTCAGCCAGCGAGGGGGTACAGTCAGAACTCCAGATTGGCCTTCGCGGCTTCGTCGGTACGGTTTTCCTCAAAGATCTGCGTGAAAAAGTGCATCGCGGAATGTCAGGCAACATAGCCAAAGGTTTGAGTGCCGGCGGTAAGGCTTATGGTTACTCACCTATTGCGGGAAAACCCGGGGAGCTCCAGGTCAAGGCACACGAAGCGGAAGTTATTTGCCAAATCTATAAGGCCTACGCAGAAGGAGCTTCCCCGCGAGATATTGCTCATGATCTCAACGCTCGCGGTGAGTTGCCGCCTCGTGGGACGAAGTGGAACGCGTCAACGCTGAGTGGAAACGGCAAGCGCGGCTACGGTATTCTCAGAAATTCCCTTTATGCTGGCATACTCGTTTGGGATCGCGTCAAAATGGTACGAAACCCGACAACAGGCAAAAGGGTCAGCCGTGAAAAGCCGGTCAAAGACTGGAAAATTGCGGAAGTTCCGCACCTTCGTATTGTCGAAGAGGAACTTTGGGACGCAGTTCAGCGGCGTTTGGCCACGCAGTCTGCGGCCAAGCGATCGGGAAAATCGACCCGAAACCCTGTGCGCCCGTTCTCGGGGCTGATCAAATGCGGGTGCTGCGGTGGCGGCATGTCGATTCATGACAGAAACGGCAATACCATCCGCATCCGTTGCTCAACGGCCAAAGAGAGTGGCTCCTGCAACAATAACGGGAAGGTTCGCCTCGACAAGATCGAGAGCGCTCTGCTGACCGAACTGCGAAAGGAGTTGTCTGAGCCAACCTACATCGATGAGTTCATCCGCACCTACAATGAAGAACGTCGCAAACTCAACGCAGCGGACAAACCGGACAGGAAGAAGCTCGAACGCGCGGTAGCAGAAGCTAACAAGCTGCTATCGCGCCGTATTGAACTTTTCGAGATGGGAATTCTTGAAGGAGTTGAAGGAGAGGCAAAGTTGACTGAGGCCAAACAACGCGTTTCGGTTGTCACGGACGTATTGGCCAGCTTTGACGAGAAGGAGAAGGCGCTCGAATTCAATCCAGCGACAGCATCCAGGTATGTGACTGCACTGGATGAAATGATCTCTTCCATGCAGGCACATGACGGCAATCCGAACCCAAAAGCGCGTGACGCGGTGCGCGGCTTGATTTCGGAGATCGTTGTGTCTCCAACCGAGAAAGACGGCGTGCCAGTCGAGGTGAAGGGCCGCCTTAGCGCCTTGGTATCAAATCGTTCCAAAAAGCTGGGGGGTTTGGTGGTAGCGGAGGAGGGACTTGAACCCCCGACACGCGGATTATGATTCCGCTGCTCTAACCAACTGAGCTACTCCGCCACGAGTGAGAGGCGATTTAAGCGAGGGGCCGGGGAGGGTCAAGAGGGAAAAGCGTGCCTGCCGAGATTCTTTATTGCGTTATTCAATGCGCGTCCTGCTCTGCCAGCCGGGTGCGGGAATTCTCGGCGATCTGGCGGATGAAACGCGCGCAGACTTCGGGTTCTGTGATGAGTATCATGTGACCCCGGTGTTCCATGACCTCAAAGGTCAGGCCGAATTTCGTCATTGTGGCACCGTGTAGCTCGGCGGACAGGATCGGGTCCTCTGTCCCGAACAGAATGCCTCCGGGCACGCGCAGATCGTTATAGCGTGAAGTCAGGGCACCCATGCTGGCCTCTACCCCAACAACATCCTGTGAGGCGGTGATAAAGGCCGAGGGGCGAAGACCAAGGGCACCCCCAGCACGGTTCAGGAAGTCTGAGGGCGCGGGCTCGGGTGCGAAGACGTCTTTCAGGACGAGGGGTGCGGTTTTTCGGGCCATCGGGACGGCGATTGTATTGCCAATAAGGTTGCGCAGCCACTCGGTACGGATTTCAAGTGGTTTGAAAACGGCGGGCGGTTCCGGCATTTGTTGCGTCAAGGGGGCCAGAAGCGCCAATGCCGCCGTGTTGTCGGGATAATCCAGTGCCATCGCAAGAGACACGGCGCCACCTAGAGAATGACCGACCAGTGTGGCTTGATCGACGTTCTTTGTTTCCAGAAACTCGTGGATCATGCGGGCTTGTTCGGGCAATTCCGCCAACTGGGCAGCATCGCGCGTGGAATAGCCACAGCCCGGACGGTCAACCGCGAGAACGTGATAATCCTGAGCAAGATCATCCACTAACGCATACGTAAAATGCTGCAATTGGCCTGATAGGCCATGGATCATGACAATAGTCGGGTTGGAAGGGTCGCCTTTTTCGACATAGTGAATGCTGCCACCGTGAACGGGCACGATCCGCCCCAGTTGCGGCACCATTTCGGTGCCCTGCCGCGTTAGGCGGCGAGTCCAGATGTGCATCCCCAGCAAAAGGGACATCAGCAACAAGACAATCGTTAGCAAAATCGACATCACGGTTCTCCGGCAGGTTTGCACAGGCGATGGTATTGCCCGGAGCCCGATTGCACCATGCGTTTTCTGAACGGCTGAATTGGCAGGCAGATAACCGCAACCTAATTATTGGTGTGTAAATTGGTATGACTTGGTCAGAAAAGCTCCCAGCACCCGGTATGTGCGCCGCACTGATAATATGGTTGAACAGACCGCTCAGCGGTCAACTACTACCGCTCAGTACGTCAGCCGAGGGGCGTGGCAGCAGATCAAGCAGCCCGAACACGCTATCGCGACAAGCAGGGCCAGCCCAATCAACAGGATAAAAAGCCAAAGGTAAGTCCGGCTGGCGTAGCACGACGCGCCGCCACCGATGCACCAGCAGGGTGCGCAGTGTTGCGCTCTGCAAGGGGGTTGGCGCCCAGCCTTCGGGACGGGACTTCGCGGCGCGTTCGACCGCGCCCAGAAGAGCCTTGCAAGAGGCGCGCAATTCGGGTGGACACAACCGATCCTGCACCCATTTGGGAGCTGCGTGCGGAGAGATGTCCAAGGCCAGCAAACCGTCTGACTGATCGGACACAGGCCCCGCACCCATCGCTACGTTGCGCCCAATAGGGATATAGTCGTCGCTGAGCATCACGTCCTCAAGCACCTGAGTGCCCGACCCGTCTTCGGCGATCAGAAGATGCCAATTTTCAATGGGCGAAGGACCGCGCGCATATATGCGCGGCGTGACGGCGGCGGATTGCGTCCGGCCGAATTCCGAGAGGACATGGCGCGAGACGCGTCCAATCCGGTCACTTTCAATCCAGCCGTCCTTGCGCAGCCGGTGCAGAGCGACGCGGATCGCTTCGGGTTTGATGCCCATCGGCTCAATTATCCGGGTCAGAACACCGCCCGAGATTTGCGCGCCGGGCTCTTGTGCCATGTCACCAAACAGCGAGACGATAATCGACCAGACCCGCTGGTCTTGCGGGTCCGCCAGTTCGGCCACAGCCATTTCGAACCACGAGGTCTTTTCGGTCATGGACCCAGTTTAACCCATTAGGCCCAATAAGAAAAACAGGTAGTACAGCGGGTCAGCGGGCGTTCATGGTCAGAAGCTCGTATTCTGCGACCGGTTCGTCATCTTGATTGGTCAGGGACACGTGCCAGCGAACCTCGCCATAATCGTCATTGCGTGGGGTTTTCTGCTTTACCGTCAGGCGCACCTTGATGCTGTCGCCAGCAACAACGGGCTTCATGAACCGCAGCCCGTCCAGCCCGGTATTGGCCAGCACCGGCCCATCGTTCGGTTCAACAAATAGGCCCGCCGCAAAACTGAGCAACAGATAACCATGCGCCACACGACCGGGGAAGAACGGATTTCGCGCCGCCGCGTCCTCGTCCATATGCGCATAAAAGGTATCGCCGGTGAAATTGGCGAAGTGTTCGATATCCTCCAGCGTGACAGTGCGCGGGGCTGTGTGCAGCGTCTCGCCGACCTGCAACTCACCAAATTTACGGGTGAAGGGATGGGCCGGACCTTGGATTTCGGGCGCTCCTGGCACCCATTTGGTGCTGATACCACTGAGTATGCGCGGGGAGCCCTGAATGGCCGTGCGCTGCATATAGTGTTTCACACCGCGCACGCCGCCCATTTCCTCACCACCGCCCGCACGGCCCGGCCCTCCATGCACCATATGGGGCAACGGAGATCCGTGGCCGGTCGATTCAGCCATCGAGTCGCGGTCGTTGATGTAAATCCGCCCGTTATAGGCTGCGGCCCCCATCACTACGTTGTGCGCGACCTTTGTGTCGTGAGTGATCAGCGACGTGACCAGAGACCCCTGCCCGCGATTGGCAAGTGCCACCGCATGATCCAGATCGCGGTAGCCCATGAGGGTCGAAACTGGGCCGAAGGCCTCGGTATCGTGCACGCGCTGCGCTTTGTCGGGGTCAGCACAGTAAAACAGCATCGGGGGAACGAATGCGCCGGTTTCAGGGCCGTGCAGGTCGAACGCGTCGGGGTTGCCATAAACCCGTTCAGCCTCTTGCCCGATCAGAGCTGCCTTTTCCAGAACGTCGGCTTTCTGCCCGTTCGACACCAGCGCGCCCATGTGAGTGGTGTCGGAACGGGGGTCGCCGATGGTGATATTTGCCAATCGGTCAGACAGCGCGGCAATTATGGCGTCGACCTGCAGCTGGGGCGCGATGATGCGTCGGATCGCAGTGCATTTCTGGCCCGCCTTTGTGGTCATCTCGCGCGAGACTTCCTTGACGAACAGGTCAAATTCGGGCGTGCCGGGCGTGGCATCGGGCCCGAGGATGGAAGCGTTCAAGCTGTCCTGCTCGGCCACAAACCGGACCGAGTTCTGCAAGATCGCAGGCGTCTGCCGCAGCTTCAACGCGGTGTTCGCCGAGCCTGTGAAGCTGACCACATCCTGACAATCCAAGTGATCGAGCATGTCGCCCAACCCGCCTGAGACCAGCTGTAGCGCACCGGCAGGCAGGATGCCGCTATCCAGCATGATCCGCACTGCCAGTTCGGTGACGTAGCAACTGTTGGTAGCCGGCTTGACGATTGCAGGCACGCCAGCCAGCAGCGTCGGGGCCAGCTTTTCCAGCATCCCCCAGACCGGGAAGTTGAAGGCGTTGATATGAACCGCGACCCCTTGCAGGGGCGTGCAGATATGCTGCCCTAAAAAGGTGCCATTGCGTGACAACTGCTCGATTTCGCCGTCCAGATAAACCTGCGCATCCGGCATCTCGCGCCGGCCTTTTGAGGCAAAGACAAACATCGTGCCGATGCCACCATCGATATCGATCAGGTGGTCCTTCTGCGTAGCTCCGGTTTCGAAACTCAGGTCGTAAAGGACTTGTTTATGCGCCGAAAGCTCTTGCGCCAGCGCCTTGAGCATCCGGGCACGATCATGGAACGTTAACTTGCGCAGCGTGGGGCCACCGGTATTGCGCGCATAGTCAAGCATCGCCTGTACGTCGAGCGCGGCATTGCCAGCGCTGGCAAACGGTGCGCCGGTGATGGCGGATGCGATGGTGCGTGCGCCTTCTCCAGGCGCGACCCAAGTACCAGCGGCGAAGCTGGAAATCTGATGCAGGGACATGGTGATCTCCTATTTGATGCGGTGGGACTAGTGTCCCAAAGCGCCCATTTGCTGCGGCAGATACAGCACCACGATGGGCACCAGCACGATCAGCGCGAGGCGGAAGATATCGGCGATCCAGAACGGAGTGACGCCGCGAAATATGGTGCCGGTTGAGACGTCGCCCACCACGCCTTTCAGAATGAAGACGTTCAGGCCCACGGGTGGAGTGATCAGCGAGATTTCGGTGACAACCACGACGACGATGCCAAACCAGATTGGGTCATAGCCCAGAGACGTGACCAACGGGAAGAAGATCGGAACCGTCAGCAACAGCATCGAGAGGGATTCGAAGACGCAACCCAGAATGATGTAGATACCAAGGATCATCAGGATCACGACAAACGGAGCCACATCATAGGCGGTCACCATCGCGATCAGGGCTTCGGGCAAACCGGCCAGATTGATGAAATTCGAGAATATTTGCGCACCAATCAACACCGCGAACAAGGCAGACGCGGTAAAGCAGGTCTCTTTCAGGACCTCGAAAGTTGAGCCTACAGTCAACCCTCCGCGAAAGAGCGCAATCAAGAAGGCCCCGGCGGCGCCCATGCCCGCGGCCTCGGTGGGGGAGAAGGTCAAGTTCAATGGCTCGAAATCGAAGGCTCCATACAGCCCACCAATGACTAGAAAGAACAGCAGCAGCACCGCCCAAACCGAGCCCAGCGCACGGATGCGTTCGGACCATGTGGCACGCTCTCCGGCTGGGCCGGCCTCGGGGTTGCGCCAGACGGTCCAGCGCACGGCGAAGAGGTAGAACAGAATGCCGAGGATGCCGGGGATGATGCCCGCCATGAACAGTTTCCCGATCGAGGTCTCGGTCAGCAACCCGTAGATGACCAGAATGACCGATGGTGGGATCAGAATGCCCAATGTACCACCGGCGGCAATCGAGGCGGTCGAGAGTTCATCGGAATAGCCGTAACGCCGCATCTGCGGCATCGCGACCTTTGACATCGTGGCGGCGGTTGCCAGCGACGATCCGCAGATAGCCGAAAATCCGCCACAGGCCGCAACCGTTGCCATGGCAATACCACCGCGCATGTGGCCAAGAAAGGCGTTGGACACCGCATAAAGCTCGCGCGCCATGCCGCCCTTGTTCACGAACAGGCCCATCAGGATGAACAGCGGCACAACCGACAGACCATAGTCCTGCGCAGTGTCGGTGATCTGTCGGCCCACCATGGACATGGCAGCCTTCATCCCGCGCTCATCAAAGATTGAGCCGCCACGCTCATAGGCAAATCCCAATGTGCCGACCAGACCCATGGCAAAGACGATAGGAAGGCGCACCAGCACCAAGATCAATACAATCGCAAATCCGATTAGCGCTGCGGTCATTACATAGGCTCCGACAGTGTATTTGGGGCGAAGGCCTTTAGCAGCCCAGTGGCGATCATCACCAGTGCAGTGATGGCAACAGACAGGGTAATGAACCAGCCGATCAGGTAGGTGGGGATTGAAAGATATTCGGTTACATCCCCATAATCCCGCGCTCGCTCGGCCAGGACCCAAACGCGCTGGACCGGCCAGAACAGCATGATGCCGCTGACCACATAGATCACAACGTCCCGCGCACGCGACAGATGCAGACGGTGGAAGAACCCGTCTGTCAGATCGACCGCGATATGGCCATTGGTGGTGGAGACGATCGGGAGGACAGAAAACACCAGAATTGCCATCAGAATGCGCGTCAGCTCAGTGGCGGCCTCAATGGGCGCATTGAAGACCGAACGCAGGATCACGTCGCAAAAGGTCATTACCATCAGGATAAACAGTGCAATGCAGGCCACGATCACGGGAAGGGCGCTGGCACGGCGCACAAGCTGAATAATAGGGGTCATGGGAAACTCGCGCAGGGTAAGTCAGGGCGGCGCAAGAGCCGCCCTGCAGTCGGATCAGTTCGAGGACATTTCCGATTTGATCATGTCATATGCGGCCTGTGCGTCGACTCCTGTTGCGTCAACCTCGGCGATGACCTTACCGCGGATGTCTTCGGCGATGGCCGAGAACTTCTCCATATCCGCATCTGTGGCAGCGTTGATGGCATTGCCTTCTGCCGCCTCGGTTGCCTCACGTCCAGTGGCGTCGATCTCATCCCAGATTTTACCGATCTCACGGCTCAGCGGTTCACCGAATACGTTTTCTTCCAGCGCCGTCTGCAGCTCGGGTGGCAGATCTGCGAAGGTGTCTTCGTTCATGATGAATGCAAACGAACCACGATAGAGGCCACCGGGCATCTCATAGACGTTCTGCGCAACCTCGGTCAGCTTGAAACCCTTGCGCGATTCCAGTGGCATGACCACGCCGTCGGCGGCTTTCGATGCCAGTGTTTCATAGACTTTCGGAGCGGGCACCTGAATGCCGGTCGCGCCAAGCGCCGCACCAACGTCTCCGCCAACGCCACCCGGGATACGTACTTTTAGGCCCGAAACCTCATCCAGAGTGGTTACTGGCGCGCTGGAATGCAGCTGCGCGGGTCCATGCGTGTGCAAGGCGATGACTTTGACACCACGATGCTCGTCAGCAGCTTTCAAGTACTTGTCGTAGGCGCGCCAGTAGGCAACCGAAGCGTCCTCGGCCGAGCCTTCGTAACCAGGCAGTTCGATCAGCTTGGTGGTGACGAAGCGTCCCGGTTGATAGCCGTGAAAGATAATCGAGGCATCGGCCGCGCCATCCATAATCAGGTCCATCTGCGCAGGCGGTGGAGCGATACCCAGCTTAAGCTCTGCGGTGACCTGCCCGTCAGTGGCCTCTTCTACCATTTCGACGAATTTGGGCCACATCTTTGCGTTGATGCCGTGGGTGGGTGGGGCCCAGCTGGAAATTGTCAGGGTGTAGTCAGCCGCAAAAGCAATGGTGCCGGACACCGCCAAGGTTGCAGACGCCAACAATGTGGTGAGCTTGGTGAATTTCATGACCGGGTCTCCTCCTCAAAATCGCAAGTCGTGAATGTGTTAATGGTACGTTTTGTAACTATCAACGACGAGAAATGCTGTTCCGCCCGCTGGCCAAAGTGCATTTCCGATCGCCGAGTCACAAACGGCTATAGAATTTATTGACCAACCGTTCGGTTTATGCAAGAAGTTTGTTGTAACTTATGAAAAGCGAACCGGGCATGTCCGACACGATTATTTCGCAGAATATGGGTCAATGGGTTGAAATTACACTCAATCGCCCTGATCGCCTGAACAGTTTCACGGATGAGATGCACCATGCCCTGCGCGCTGCACTTGAGGCCGCGCGTGACGGAGGTGCACGAGCGGTGCTGTTAACCGGCGCGGGGCGCGGGTTCTGCGCAGGGCAGGATTTGGGCGATCGAAACCCTGCCACGATGAAGGGTCCGCCGGATTTGGGCTATACGGTTCGCACCTTCTACGCGCCTTTGGTCCGCCTGATCAGGTCCTTGGAATTACCTGTTGTCTGCGCCGTCAATGGCGTTGCCGCCGGGGCTGGTGCGAATCTAGCCCTGGCTTGTGATGTGGTACTTGCCGCTGACTCCGCCAAGTTTATCCAATCATTTTCCAAAGTGGGCCTGATACCTGATACCGGCGGCAGTTGGCATCTGCCACGTTTGCTGGGTGAAGCCCGAGCCAAAGGGCTGGCCCTGACTGGGCAACCCCTGCCAGCAAAGCAGGCTGCGGATTGGGGGCTGATCTGGAAAGCAATTCCAGACGCTGAACTATTGACCGAGGCGCGCGCACTAACGGAACAGTTCGCCAATGGTCCGACGCTGGGACTTGGCCTGACGAAACAGACGATACAGGCGGCTGCCACGAATACCCTGACCGATCATCTCGAGATTGAGGCGGACGCAATAAAAACCTGCGGCGAAAGCGTCGACTATGCCGAGGGCGTTACTGCGTTTCTGGAAAAGCGCGCGCCAGTATTTCGGGGAGAATGAGATGACGCCGAAGGAACGCGCACAGAAAGCCGCTGCTGCCATGTGGGGGCGGGACAATGCCTCGAAATGGGCAGGCATGGAACTGGTGGAGATGGATGAAGGCGCTGCGACGCTGGCGTTGCAGGTGGCTGACCATCACTGCAACGGGCACGGGATCTGCCATGGCGGCGTGACATTCATGTTGGCCGACAGCGCCTTTGCCTTTGCCTGCAATAGTCGCAACCAGTCCACAGTCGCCCAGCACAATGTGATCAGCTACGTCGCGCCCGCGCGATCCGGTGATCTGCTGACGGCCCGCGCAACGGAACTGAGCCTGACAGGGCGCAGCGGCATCTATGACGTATCCATAACCAACCAAGCCGGACAAAAGATCGCAGAATTTCGGGGCTTTTCCCGCGCGGTCAAAGGCCCGGTGTTTGACGAGACCTGAGATGAGGGGGATGGCATGAAGGATCTTACTCCGAACAAGGCGGATCTTGATCCGATCGAGATCGCCTCGATTGATGAAATCCGCAACCTACAGTTGGATCGGCTGAAATGGTCGCTGCGCCATGCTTATGACAACGTGCCTATGTACCGGCAGCGGTTTGATGAGGCCGGTGTGCATCCTGACGACCTTCAGTCCCTCAGTGATCTGGCACGGTTTCCGTTTACCTACAAAAACGATCTGAGGGAAAACTATCCCTTTGGTCTGTTTGCAGTCCCGCGTGAGCAGATCATTCGTGTTCATGCCTCGTCGGGAACCACGGGTAAGCCAACCGTCGTGGGGTATACGCAAGGCGACATAGACAACTGGGCGGATCTGGTGGCGCGGTCATTGCGTGCCAGCGGTTTGCGCCGGGGCGACATGGTGCACAACGCCTATGGCTATGGCCTGTTCACCGGCGGTCTGGGCGCGCATTATGGAATCGAACGTCTGGGGGCCACGGTCGTCCCGATGAGCGGTGGGCAGACCGGCAAGCAGGTCGACCTGATCACTGACTTCAAACCAGACGGGATTATGGTAACACCATCATATATGCTGAACATTCTTGAGCAGTATCACAAGATTGGACTCGATCCGCGCGAAAGTTCCTTGGCTGTCGGCGTCTTTGGCGCTGAACCATGGACGGATTCGATGCGCTCCGAGGTTGAACAAGCATTCGATATGCATGCCGTCGATATCTACGGCCTGTCCGAGATCATGGGACCGGGCGTCGCCAATGAGTGCGTCGAAACCAAAGACGGGCCCGTGATCTGGGAAGACCACTTCTACCCCGAAATCATCGACCCGCAGACCGGCGAGGTCATGCCTGATGGTGAGATTGGTGAACTGGTCTTTACCACGCTGACCAAAGAAGGTCTTCCGATGATCCGCTATCGCACCCGTGACCTGACGCGGCTTTTGCCCGGCACGGCGCGGTCGATGCGTCGGATGGAAAAGATCACGGGCCGCTCGGATGACATGATCATTCTGCGAGGTGTCAACGTCTTCCCCAGTCAGATCGAGGAGCAGGTTCTGGCAATCGGCGGTCTGGCGCCCTACTACCAGATCGAACTTTATAAAGCTGGCCGGATGGACGCGATGCGCGTGCATGTCGAAGCAACGCCAGATGCAGCCGATGAGCTGAGCAAAACCGCCGCTGCTCGGATGCTATCTCGCCGGATTAAAGAGGTGGTTGGCATCTCGACCGAGATCGATATAGGCGAGCCGGGCGAGGTCGAACGCTCACAGGGCAAGGCCCGGCGTGTGATTGACAATCGGGACAGTTAAGCGACAGACGGAGGGTCAGGATTTGGCGCGCACGATAGCAAAAGACCACGACCATAAACGAACTCGCATCCTAAAATGCGCCGCCCGCGTCTTCGCGCAGGAAGGATTTGATCGGGCGTCAATGTCTCAGCTGGCGCGGGAGTGCGGGATATCCAAGGCCAATATCTATCACTACTACGACAGCAAGGACGCCATTCTGTTCGATATTCTCGACAGTTACCTGCTGCAATTGCGTGACCAGGTTTGCGGCTTGGACCTTGATGGGATGGAACCCGCGGATCGCTTGAAACGGGTGGTGCGGGAAATCCTACTGGCCTATCAAGGCGTGGATGATGAGCATCGCGTGCAAACCAGCGGCATGTCCGCATTGCCCGAAGAGCAGCAGAATCTGCTGCGTAGCTATCAGCGGGATCTGGTGGTGTTCGTCAGTGACATCATCGCCAGCATCTCGCCTGCAACTTTCAAGGATGATGCGGCCAAGCTTCGGGCCACGACCATGTCCGTTTTCGGAATGTTGAACTGGTTCTACATGTGGAATGCCGGGGCGGATGCCGACGCGCGCAGCGATTACGCCGCGTTGGTAAGCAATCTGACATTATCAGGTGTTGATGGCCTTTGAACCCTTGTTGGCACAGAGTTGATTTGGCTCTGCGGTCAGGATGAGGTTCAATATGGGCGGAGGTCACCCATGCAACGCCCTGATCGTTTCGATAAATTCTATTTCGCCAAAGTAGGTCTGGGCGAAGCCTGTGGCTGCGCCGAGCGGGTGATTGACGTTTTTGAGTTCAATCGGAAATGTGGTGCTAAAGCCCAGCAGTCATTGAAGAAAGATCGGCGAAAGCGTCGCACGCTTCGCGGATTGGCCGTGAAGTATGGGTTGCTGAGCCGTAAACGCCAACTTTGAAAGCTAGGGTACTTTAAGTCCCAGCTTTTCGATCTGTTCGGTCGCTTTTACTGTCCACTGATCTTTCATCTCAATCCCGGTTAATTGCCGCAGCCCCAGCTTGCGGAGCGTTTCGGTTTTCTCGGCTGTGCCCGCCCCAAAACTTGCCGCGACCCGGGGCCACCAATAGTCGACCGACGCTTGCATTTCTGCAGCCTTCCCCTGTTCGATCAGCTTGCCCGCACCCTCTAGCGCAAGCTCCCCATGGCGCGCCTCGATCGGGGAAATCTCGCGGAAGGCCTCGGCCAGAGGCTGATAGGATATCTGCGAAAACTGAGCCAGTTGGACGTCAACCGCTAGGCTCATCAGCAGGTTCATAACCACGGCATCTTCCCATCCTTCGATCGGATAGTTGAATACAGCAAGGCGCATGTCGTGTTCGGACCGCGTAGCCCCGATATCCGCATCACGATCCAGACGTGTGGTCCAGGGATGGTGATTTGCATAGCGGTCAGTGTTGGCTCCGAACTCGCCCATGATTTTCAGGACACGATCTGCGTTGTCGGTCTTTTCCAGCACAATCTTGGCCGCCGCGATGCGTTCCTTGATGCCCGGGCCCAGATTTATGATGTCGGCAAAGCCCGCTGCGCCGGCCAGTTCGCTGTCCACGAAGGTCGCCATCAGTTTCATGAGCTCTGCACGATAGCGCGGAGGCACGTTGGTTGGATTACTCAGGACACCACCCGCTGCCAAATAGCTCTCGATTGTCATGTCTTCAGCCATCATTCCCTCCGTCTACTGATCGTAGTCCACGACAACGGTGTCGGTCATCGGATAGGCCTGACAGCTCAGGACGTATCCTTTCTCGACTTCGTAGTCTTCCAATGCGTGATTGGCGACCATCTCGACCTCGCCCTCAAGCACTCGGCAGCGGCAGGTTGAACAGACCCCGGCCTTACAGGCGTAAGGCGCGTCCATCGCATTCTCCAACGCGGCATCGAGAATCGATTGATCCTTCGGCATGGTGATCGTTTGCGTTGCCCCGTCCATGGTGATTGATGTTTTGGTCTGGTTGTCCTGAGATGCCGTGTCCGCCCCGCTTACTTTGCGCTTGACCCGACCGGGTTGAGCGCTGGCGAAGAGTTCAAACTTGATCTGCCCGTCGTTCAGCCCATGCGCCCGCAGGGCTGAGGCAATGCCCAGCATCATCGGCTCGGGGCCGCAGATAAACGCCGTGTCGACGTTCTGAATATCGATCCAGTGTTCAAAAAGTTCGGCACATTTGTCTTGCGTGACCAGACCGGTAAAAAGCTCGATTTCCTGCGCGTCTGTTTCCAGAATATGGATCACGTTCAGACGCCCCATATAGAGGTTCTTGAGGTCCTCAAGCTCCTCTCGGAACATGATCGTGTTCACGCCCTTGTTGGCATATACCAATGTGAACCGCGAATGCGGTTCTCGGGCAAGCGTCGTCTTCAGGATCGAGAGAACCGGCGTGATGCCCGACCCACCCGCAAAGCCCAGATAATGCTTTTCGGCGGAGGGATCGATTGCGGTGTAAAAGCTGCCCATCGGCGGCATCGCCTGCACCGTATCGCCCACCTTTAGATCGGAGTTGGCCCAGGTCGAGAATGCGCCGCCATCCACGCGCTTGATCCCCACCTGCAGAATGCCCTCATCCTTGCCCGCGCAGATCGAATAGGACCGGCGCAGTTCTTCCCCGTCGAAATCGCGGCGGAAGGTCAGGTACTGGCCTTGGGTAAAGTCGAATTCATCGGCTGAACCGTTTACAGGTTTCAGCGTCACGACCACCGCATCGCGGATGGTTTTGTGAACATCGGTAACTTCCAGATCATGAAAGCGTGCCATCCGGTGATCCTCCCTCAGATGCACTTGAAATAGTCAAAAGGTTCCAGGCAGTCGGTGCAGCGCCAATGGGCCTTGCAAGGGGTCGAGCCAAACTGGCTGACCTTATCAACCGCCTTGCTACCGCAATGTGGGCAGCGTTCAGGTCCACCTGCAGGCTGCGGCGGGGCGATGCCGTAATCCTCGAGCCGAGCACGGCCCTTGTCGCTGAGCCAATCGGTGGTCCAAGCCGGTGCGATACTTGTCTCGATCCGCAGATCGTCGATTCCATGATCACGCAGCGCAGTTTCGATATCCATGCTGATGACCGAGGTCGCCGGGCAGCCCGAATAGGTCGGCGTGACGGTAACCGTCAGAGTGTCTTCATCCCATCGCACATCGCGTACAATGCCCAGATCGACGACCGAGATCACCGGAATCTCAGGGTCTGGTACAGCGTCCAGCCATTCCCACACCTGATCCGTTGAAGCCCGCATTGATCCTTACCACTTCGCGCCGGGATATGCGCGCTGCAACCACTGCATCTGTGTCAGAAGATGGCCCAGATGCTCGGTATGCATGCGACCGTCGCGCCCGCCCTTATGGGCAAAGCGGCTTTCGGGAATGGTTAGTGTCGCCTCGGACAGCACACGCTCGATCAGAGCGTCATATTCTGCGCGCAGATCTGCCGGGTTCGGGGCAATCCTCGCCGCAACCATTTCTGCATCAACATCGTCACTGGCAAACATCTCGCCGACATATGGCCAGAGATAGTCCAGCGCCTCTTGCATGCGGGCATGACTTTCCTCGGTCCCGTCGCCGAGGCCCACAACCGTGTCGCCCGAGCGTTCGAGGTGGTAGGTGACCTCTTTGCTGGCCTTGGCGGCAATCGCAGCGACCCGGTCGTCAGAGGATGTCATCAGACGCCCCAGCATGATCGAATGCCACGCATCGAACAGGAACTGACGCATCAGCGTGTGGCCGAAATCGCCGTTCGGCACTTCGACCAGCAGCACATTGCGGAAATCCCAGGCATCTCGCAGAAAGGCCAGATCATCGGCGGATTTGCCGCCGTCGATCTCACCCGCAAGACCCAGCCACATCTGAGTCTGACCGATCAGGTCCAGCGCGGTATTGGCCAGCGCGATGTCTTCCTCCAGCACAGGCGCATGGCCGCACCATTCGCTGACGCGATGGCCGAGGATCAGGGTATTGTCCCCCATCCGCAGCAGAAACTGCAGCAAAGCATCATTGGAAACCGGAACACTCATTACATCGCCCCCACTTCTTCGGGAATATCGAAGAAGGTTGGATGGCGGTACACTTTGCTTTCGCTGGGCTCGTACAGCGGACCTTTGTCGCTGGGCGATGAGGCCGAGATGTTGTTGGCCTCAACCACCCAGATCGAAACGCCTTCGTTGCGGCGCGTGTAGACATCGCGCGCGTTCTTGATCGCCATTTCCGCGTCCGGGGCGTGTAACGACCCAACATGGCGGTGGCTCATGCCATGTTGTCCGCGGATGAAGATTTCCCACAGGGGCCATTCGTTGTTCATTTGGTATCCTCCTCAGGGCAGTCTTATTCTGCAGCCAGATTTGCGGCGCGTTTCTTGCGGGCATGAGCCAGCAGCCCGTCGCGAACCCATTTACCGTCGTCCCACGCCTTGTTACGCGCGGCCAGCCGGTCGACATTGCAGGGGCCGTTGCCCTTGATCACATCGAAAAACTCGGACCAGTCCGGGTCGGTGTAATCATAATGGCCCCGTTCTTCGTTCCATTTCAGGTCCGGGTCAGGGATACTCAGACCCAGATATTCGGCCTGAGGCACGGTCTGATCCACGAATTTCTGGCGCAGCTCGTCATTGGTGTTGATCTTGATCTTCCACGCCATGGATTGCGCCGAATGCACGCTTTCCTTGTCCGACGGCCCGAACATCATCAGCGACGGGTACCACAGTCGATTTATTGCATCCTGCGCCATCTTACGCTGCTCTGGCGTACCCTCTGCCATCTTGCGGATCGCATCATAGCCCTGGCGCTGGTGAAAGCTCTCTTCTTTGCAGATGCGGATCATTGCGCGCGAGTATGGTCCGAAGGATGTCCGCTGCAGCGGAACCTGGTTCATGATCGCAGCGCCATCGACCAGCCATCCGACCGCGCCGATATCAGCCCAGTTCAGGGTCGGATAGTTAAAGATCGACGAGTATTTCATGCGCCCGTCCAGCAGCATCTCGGTGATCTCATCCCGGCTGACACCCAGCGTTTCTGCTGCGCAATAGAGATACAGCCCATGCCCGGCCTCATCCTGCACCTTGGCCAGCAGGATCGCCTTGCGCTCCAGCGTTGGCGCTCGGGTGATCCAGTTTCCTTCGGGCAGCTGGCCTACGATTTCAGAATGTGCGTGCTGGCCAATTTGACGGATCAGTGTCGCGCGATAGTCGTCGGGCATCCAATCCTTGGGCTCGATCTTGATATCGGCGTCGATCTTGTCCTGAAACGCGCGTTCCTGCTCGGTCATCTCCTCGCGGGATTTCACGCCTGTTCCGGCTGTTTTGATCATCTGAGCGTACATGTGAGGTCTCCTCCCTTACACACGTTCAAGAATAAGTGCGGCACCCTGCCCTACCCCGACACACATGGTGCAGAGCGCGTAGCGGCCTCCGGTGCGGCGCAGTTGATAGGCAGCAGTCATCACTAGCCGCGCACCGCTCATTCCAAGCGGGTGGCCAATGGCGATCGCCCCGCCATTTGGGTTCACATGCGGCGCATCATCGGGCACCCCGAGTTCGCGCAGCGTGGCTAGGCCCTGCGAGGCAAACGCCTCGTTCAATTCTATCACATCCATCTGATCAATGCTGAGCCCAGCCCGTGCAAGCACCTTACGGCTGGCTGGAACCGGGCCGATGCCCATCACGCGCGGCTCCACCCCAGCAACGGACATGCCAACCACACGGGCAATCGGGATCAGATCGTTCTTTGCCGCAGCAGATTCATTCGCCATCAGGATCGCCGCCGCGCCGTCGTTAACACCCGAGGCGTTTCCAGCGGTCACAGTCTTGTCCACCCCGTTGATGCCCTTTAGGCCAGACAGTTTCTCTGCTGTAGTCCCCGGACGTGGATGCTCGTCCGTATCGACCACCACCGGGTCACCTTTGCGCTGTGGGATTGTGACCGGGGTGATCTCCTCCTGAAACACCCCGGTCTGGTGCGCCGCGGCCCAGCGGGCCTGGCTGCGTTCGGCAAACGCGTCCTGATCGGAGCGACTGATACCATAAGCTTCCGCTACGTTATCCGCTGTTTCGGGCATCGAGTCGATACCAAATTCCTTTTCCATTTTCGGGTTCACAAAGCGCCAGCCGATCGTGGTGTCGTAAACGGCATTGGCACGAGTAAAGGCGGATGTTGCCTTGGGCATCACAAATGGCGCACGCGACATGCTTTCGACCCCACCCGCGATCGCCATGTCATAATCCCCAGCCTTGATGGCGCGCGCAGCCATGCCCACCGCATCCATGCCAGACGCGCAGAGCCGATTGATTGTCGTTCCCGGTACATCCACCGGCAGCCCTGCCAGCAACGCCGCCATCCGCGCCACATTGCGGTTGCTTTCACCGGCTTGGTTCGCATCGCCATAAATCACGTCGTCCAGACTGGACCAATCCACCTGTGGGTTACGCGCGACAAGCGAAGCGATTGGCAGGGCGGCAAGATCATCTGTGCGCACCTGGCTTAGTCCACCACCATATCGTCCGATCGGGGTGCGCTGGGCGTCGCAGATAAAGGCGTCCATAGGTCGATTACTCCGAATTTGAATTCACATCATTAAGTGACCGATAGGTCGGTTAATAAGCCTCTCATCGATTCGCAGCAAGCATTATGTTACTTCAACTACGTTTTCTTGATTTTTCCGTAACGCATTGACTCGCTGCGAGTAACTTGGTCGTGTGAAGTGTAGTCTCTGCCGGCTTACCACCTGCGCCAATACCGTCTCAGACCTTTGATAAGGGTTCCTTCAACACAAAATTTGACAAATCGAAAGCGTACTTAGACCGCTTCGAATAGGCAGTTTGAAAGGTTGCCATTTTCAGATTGGAGTTCCAGTAAACGTCAGTATCTGCAGCAGACATCGCACCGGATTGGCTGGTTTTGACCTATAGCGTTTAATGAATGACACTTAACCGCTTTCGTCCCAACAGCTGCCTCCAGTCATCGCCAATCATCAAGTTAACTTTGAAAAGAAGCGTTGAATGATCTATACACAAAAGCCGAGGTGATGACGATCATCCGCTGCCTTCTGTCGGAGACCCAGTAGGTCCCCGAAGAACGGAAGTATGCGATTAAACTTGTTGGGGAACTTGCGGATTTGCTTACTTTGGGGGCGTCCCAGAATGAACAAAACCGCCCTAGGGCGGTGCGTAAACATCTGATGTTGCACGGTGTTTTTTGTTTGCGGGAGTAGGATTTGAACCTCTGAGTTTCAGGTTATGAGCCTGACGAGGTTTGATCGTTAATCGAACGGTCCGGTGGACTGTTTGTAGTCTGCGCGGGCTGCTCTGGGATTTTCTAAAGTTGGTTGCGGGAGCAGGATTTGAACCTGCGACCTTCAGGTTATGAGCCTGACGA